>JAZKHP010000045.1:0-114666 GCA_040385335.1 Pseudomonadota bacterium | reverse complement strand
CATCCGTAGAGATATGATGAAAACGAAACGCTTTTTGTGCTGTCTCATCCAGTGACTTCCAATACCCCCTGGCAACCTCTAATAACACATAGGTTCCAACGATATTGGTTTCAATAAAGGCTGACGGGCCATCAATAGAGCGATCAACGTGACTCTCTGCGGCCAAATGCATCACGACATCAGGTTGATAGTGTTTGAACACGCGCGTTACTTCAGCACGATTGCAAATATCCACTTGTTCGAAATGATAACGATCACTGTCGCTCACCGAATCAAGGGATTCAAGGTTGCCGGCGTAGGTGAGTTTATCCAGATTAATGACGCTATCTTGCGTGTGATTGATGATATAACGAACCACCGCAGAGCCTATAAAGCCTGCTCCACCTGTTACTAAAATCTTCATAAGATTATTTACGCGTTAATGACAAACTCAAAAAAACGCGCAAGTTTAACAGCTGCTCTGTCCTTTGTGAACAAAAAGAGATTAGACCTAAAGAATTACAGATGACTAAAGAAAAATAACTTAGTCATTGATTAAGAAAAGGTGCTTAGCAGGAAGATGGATCAACAAACCTTAGGAGCTTAAAATACTTTCATTAACCCGATCGCGCATTTCCTTACCTGGCTTAAAATGCGGGACATACTTACCTTCAAGCACAACAGACTCACCGGTTTTGGGATTGCGGCCTGTGCGCGGCGCACGATAATGAAGGGAAAAACTGCCAAAACCTCTGATCTCAATACGATCACCCGACGCTAAAATATCAGACATATAATCAAGCAATAACTTAACTGCAATCTCAACGTCTTTTACCGGAAGTTGATTTTGTTTTTCAGAAATGAGTTCAATAAGTTCAGATTTTGTCATTACACTTACTCTACAGTTAATCGCTTGGAATTTTATGTTTTAAGCTAGACGACTGGATGGTAAATTTTCTTTAATCTGTCTGGTATAAGTGAAAAAAGGGAAGCCTTACAATACATTATTTACATCCTTTTAAATTCTAGACCAAATTTACAACAAGATAAAAAATTAATGAAAACAGCCAGCATATTGCTGGCTGTTTTCATTACGACTTACTCTTTGTTCTGCATTTGCGCTTTGATCAAGTCGCCCAGGGTTGTCGGGGCTGCAGCTTGTTCAGATTGCTTAGTGCTATGCTCTTTTAATACAGTTTTTTCTTCTTCAACATCTTTAGATTTTACAGAGAGGCTGATGCTACGATTTTTGCGATCTACGGCAATAATTTTTGCTTCAACTTCATCGCCAACTTTCAAGGCGGTACGCATATCTTCTATTTTTTCACGGCTTAATTCAGACGATTTCAAAGTAGCTTCTATGTCGCCTTGCAAAGTAATAGTTGCGGATTTTGCATCAACTTCTTTGACAATACCTTTAACGATAGCGCCTTTATCATTCACAGTAACGTATTCTGAGAATGGATCATTTTCCAGCTGCTTAATACCTAAAGAAATGCGCTCACGCTCTGGATCTATAGCCAATACAACTGTATCGAGCTCATCACCTTTCTTGTATTTACGCACGGCTTCTTCGCCAGCTTCATGCCAGGAAATATCTGACAAGTGAACCAAACCATCGATACCGCCATCAAGACCGATAAATATACCGAAGTCAGTGATTGATTTGATTTTTCCGCTGATTTTATCGCCTTTCGCACAAGTTCTTGCGAATGCATCCCATGGATTTTCCTGGCATTGCTTCAAGCCAAGGGAGATACGACGACGTTCTTCGTCGATGTCCAATACCATAACTTCAATTTCATCGCCCAACTGAACAACTTTAGAAGGATGAATGTTTTTGTTAGTCCAATCCATTTCAGAAACGTGAATCAAGCCTTCAACACCCTCTTCTAACTCAGCAAAACAGCCGTAGTCAGTCAGGTTGGTGACTTTCGCTTTAACGCGAGCACCTTCTGGATAACGCTTGGTGATTTGTATCCACGGATCTTCGCCGAGTTGTTTCAAGCCCAAAGATACACGATTACGCTCACGGTCAAACTTCAGAATCTTAACGTCGATTTCGTCGCCAACATTCACAATTTCACCTGGGTGCTTAATACGCTTCCAAGCCATATCGGTAATGTGTAATAAACCATCTACACCACCCAAATCAACGAATGCGCCGTAATCGGTAAGATTTTTCACTATACCTTTAACTGCTTGGCCTTCTTGCAAAGTGGCCAATAATTCATCGCGTTCTGCAGAGTTAGTTTGTTCTAACACAGCGCGGCGAGAAACAACTACGTTGTTGCGTTTTTGATCCAACTTGATAACTTTGAATTCTAGCTCTTTACCTTCAAGGTGACTGGTGTCGCGCACAGGGCGAACGTCTACCAATGAACCCGGGAGGAACGCACGGATACTGGCAACATCGACAGTGAAGCCACCTTTAACTTTACCGTTAATAACACCTTTAATAACTTCTTCAGCCAAATGAGCGGCTTCAAGCACTTTCCAAGCTTCTGAGCGCTTGGCTTTTTCACGTGATAACTTGGTTTCACCGAAGCCATCTTCAACACTTTCCAGGGCTACCTGAACTTCGTCGCCGATTTGGAGATGTAACTCACCCATTTCGTTGCGGAATTGTTCAACAGGAATTACACCTTCTGATTTCAGGCCGGCGTGAACAGTCACCCAGTCCTTATCGATGTCGATAACAACGCCGGTAATAATAGAACCGGGCATCATATCAACAGTCTTTAAACTTTCTTCAAATAACTCAGCAAAACTTTCAGTCATACTCATGAGAATACCTTATTAAAACAGGCTAGAAACACCTGCCACACCGCGCGGCCAGTCATGCGGGTCAATTATAAAGGAGATAGACGCTTCCTCAGGCTGGATGCTAGCGCCTATAATTTTTCCGTTGAAAATCAATAGACTTTCAGCAGGAGCGGCACACTAGCAGAATCAGCCTTATTTTTCAAGCAGTTATGGATGTTTAGGAGGAAAAGCTGAAGCAGTAGGATCTTTTTCTGAGGCGAATAGCTCATCACCAAGCTGCCACTCTATGTCGAGGCAACTATCGGCCAATCACCGAAATATTCATGCACTGAAAACCCACACCAAAAAACAAAAGCCCGCAAGCGGGCTTTTAGGTTTAATTATATTTTGTAATACTCTTACCCCTACCAACAGCATAGTATTCAAAACCATACTCAATCATACGTTCCGGCTCGTAAAGATTACGGCCATCAAATATCACAGGATTAATTAAGGCAGATTTAATAAAATCAAAATCAGGTGCCCGGAAATTTTTCCATTCGGTACAGATAATCAGTGCATCCGCTTTTTCAAGAGCAGTTTCTTTAGTGCCTACAAGTTTTAAATCATCTCGTGAACCGTATATGTGCTGGGTTTCATCCATAGCCACTGGATCGTAAGCTTGTACTTTAGCGCCAGCTGCCCATAAGGCTTCCATCAAAACTCTACTCGGCGCTTCTCGCATATCATCGGTATTTGGTTTAAAGGAAAGCCCCCATATTGCAAAAGTCTTGCCCTTAAGGTTATCGCCAAAATGCTGACTAACGTAGCCAAATAATTTACTTTTCTGTGCCTGGTTAACTTTATCAACGGCCTCCATTAACGTCGTTTTGTAATCAATATCTTTACCGATGTTAATTAACGCTTTTACATCCTTGGGAAAACATGAACCGCCATACCCACAGCCAGGATAAATAAAGTGATAGCCAATACGCGGATCAGCGCCAATACCATTACGCACCTGTTCGATATCCGCACCCAATCTTTCTGCCAAATTAGCCATTTCATTAATAAAACTAATTTTTGTCGCAAGCATGGCATTAGCGGCATATTTTGTTAATTCAGCAGAACGTACATCCATAAAAATCATTCGATCATGATTGCGATTAAATGGTGCGTAAAGTTCGCGCAAAAGTTTTTCAGCTCTTTCACTATCAGTACCAATTACAATACGATCCGGCTTCATAAAATCATTAATCGCCGCACCCTCTTTTAAGAACTCCGGGTTTGATACCACATCAAAAAGAATGTTTGCATCGCGCGTCGCCAACTCACCTTTTAATGCTGCACTCACTTTTTCAGCAGTACCAACAGGTACTGTTGATTTATTAATGACTACTTTGTAAGCGCTCATGCGCTGACCAATCGTTTTGGCTACTGCGACCACATATTGCAAATCTGCCGAGCCATCCTCACCCGAAGGAGTACCTACAGCAATAATTTGTATCTCAGCGTGCTTAACAGCGCGATCCATATCTGTCGTAAAATTCAGCAAACCATTCTGCACAGACTGCTTAACAATCGCATCCAAACCTGGTTCAAAAATAGGAATAATGCCGTTGTTCAAGTTGTCGACTTTTTTCTGATCTATATCGACACACAGAACATCATGCCCTACATCAGACAAACAAGTGCCGGTAACCAAACCTACATAACCCGTACCAAATATTGTAACTTTCATTGCCTAATACCTTTAATAAATTCGCTAAATGATACAACTATGAGAGGCTGCTTCTAAAACTAGGATCGCCCATAACTATCTTCATAACGAATAACGTCGTCTTCTTCCAAATAAGAACCCGACTGAACCTCAACAATTTCTAAAGGGATTTTTCCGGGGTTACTTAAACGATGTTTAATACCAACGGGGATGTAAGTAGATTCGTTTTCTGACAACAACAATACCTCATCACCCTTTTGTACCAGCGCAGTACCCTTAACAACAATCCAGTGTTCAGCACGATGATGATGTAACTGCAAAGACAAACTAGCACCAGGTTTTACGCGAATCCGATTAACTTGATAACGCTCACCATCATCTATTGCATCGTAACAACCCCAAGGGCGATAAATTTCGCGATGCTGCATATGTTCGCTGCGTTTTTGTTGTTCGATTTGTGAAATGATGGCTTTAATGTGTTGCGCTTGTGATTTATCTGCAATCAATATTGCATCAGGGGTATTGATAATCATCAAATTTTCAACACCTAAAGTAGCGACTAATTTGTCGCGAGAGAAAACCAGGGTGTTGGATGAACCTACATCAATACTGTCACCGATAAAGCTATTACCCGAATCATCCTTGGCCGAAATATTCGCGAATGATTTCCAATCGCCAACATCGCTCCAGCCAGCAGCCAGAGGTACGCACACTACGTTAACGCTTTTTTCCATCAACGCGTAATCAATAGAAATATTAGGCGCAGTAGCAAAAGAATCTTTATGGACACGGATAAAATCTAAATCGCATACCGCCCAGTTTTTAGATTGTTCCGCAGCAGCAACAACTTCTGGACTATGATTTTTTAACTCTTCCAGAAACACGTCCGTTTTGAAAACAAACATGCCGCTATTCCAATAATAACAACCGGCAGCTAAATATTGTTCCGCAGTTTCCTCATTAGGCTTTTCAACAAATTGCTCAACCCTATAACTACCTTCAGTGTCGGCAGCGGTTTGTTGCGTTTTTATATAGCCATAGCCTGTTTCAGGATGTGTCGGCTGCACACCAAAAGTCACTAGCCGACCCTTTTCAGCCGCCTTAATTGCAATTTTTACCGCATGATGAAAGGCTTCAACATCGCTTATCATGTGATCAGCTGATAACACTAATAATGTGGGATTCGATTTCGTGGCATCAGCTTGCAAAGCAGCCAAAGCCAAAGCGGGCGCAGTATTTCTGGCAATAGGCTCAAGAATAATTACCGCATCTTTTATACCAATTTCGTGCAACTGTTCGGCAACCATAAAACGATGTTCAACATTGCATACCACAATAGGCGAAGCAAGATCAGGCAAACCAGCTAACCTTAAAACGGTCTGCTGTAACATGGTGCTATCACCAAAAAGTTTTAATAATTGTTTAGGATAATGTTGACGTGATAACGGCCACAAACGTGTGCCGGAACCGCCTGCAAGAATGACAGGAATGATCATATTTTTTTACCAATAATTAAAAAAACGAAAACATCCCTATTGCGCGGTGAAGACCAAACAAATAAGCAACACATGGGGGTCGCTATTTAGAATAACGATCTCTCAAAAAAGCTTCAAATTCAGTACCAATTGCAGCGTGGCGAGTACCATATATTACATTCGCGGTCATATAACCCAATTTTGTACCGCAATCATGGCTACGACCAATTAATTGGTAAGCTTCTATTGTTTCCAATCCCAAAAGCGCATCGAGAGCATCCGTCAATTGAATTTCACCACCAGCACCAGGTTGGGTAGTTGCCAATAGCTCCCATACTTTTTTCGATAATACATAACGACCAACAATCGCCATATTGGATGGCGCTTCATCAATACGTGGCTTCTCAACCATTGCCTTAACAGGTGCTGTATTTCCTTCTGCAATTTGTACGCCAGCACAATCTACCACACCGTATTTATCCACTTGATCATGAGGAACTTCTTCCACTAATATTTGACTGTGTCCGGTCGCCGCGAAGCGCTTAACCATACCTGCCAGGTTATCTTTCCTGAGATTACACTCAACGTTATCAACCAGTACATCTGGCAACAACACCACAAAGGGTTCATCACCTATTACTGAGCGCGCAGACAAAATTGCGTGCCCCAAACCTTTCGCTTCTGCTTGACGAACAGAGATAACGGTTAAGCCGCGTGGAGTAATGGAACGCACTTCTTCTAATAAAGAGCGCTTCAAACGCGCCTCTAATTGCGCCTCTAATTCGAAACTCGTATCAAAGTGATTTTCAATAGCATTTTTACTGGCGTGCGTTACTAAAACGATTTCTTTAATTCCTGCAGCAGCTGCCTCTTCTATCACATATTGAATTAACGGCTTATCGACAACAGGCAACATTTCCTTGGGAATTGCTTTTGTCGCAGGCAACATACGTGTACCTAAACCCGCAACAGGAATGACCGCTTTTTTGATTTGCATTATGTTTCCTTCGATATATTGAATAAATTTAGAAAATATTTACCAACTTAATTATTGTGAAAATATTTATTTTAACATAGCCAAAATTTCTGCTGTTTTTTCATCAACCAAGCCTTTATCTGCACGGCTTTCTACATTTAAGCGTACAACTGGCTCAGTATTGGACATGCGTAAATTAAATCGCCATTGTGGAAATTCAAGGCTAATGCCATCCGTCTTATCAATAAGTATAGCGTCATCAACATAGTGATTATAAACATTATCAATAGCTGCTTTGGCATCTACTACATGGCGATTAATTTCACCGGGTGAAGGAAATTTTGCAATACGATCCTGCAACATTGAAGATAAAGTTTGATCCTTACGACTCAATAGCTCAGCTACGAGCAACCAGGGAATCATACCGCTATCGCAATAAAAGAAATCGCGGAAATAATGATGCGCACTCATTTCCCCACCGTAGACTGCATCCTCTGAACGCATACGTTCTTTAATAAAAGCATGACCCGTCTTGGACTGAATGGCGATGCCATTATTTTGCTGGACAATATCTTGCGTATTCCAGGATAAACGTGGATCGTGAATGATTTTTGAACCAGGATTTTTAATCAGAAAAGATTCAGCCAACAGCCCAACGATGTAATAACCCTCTGTAAATTGACCTTTTTCATCGAATAAAAAACAACGATCAAAATCACCGTCCCACGCAATCCCCAAATCTGCACCGTGCTCCAATACTGCATTGGTAGTCACCGGTTGATTTTCATGCAATAGCGGGTTAGGAATTCCGTTAGGGAAAGTACCATCGGGTTCGTGTTGAATTTTAATAAACTCAAATGGCAAATGTTTTTCAAGAGCATTGATCACATGCCCTGCCGCGCCATTACCGGCATTAACAACCAACTTTAGTGGCTTTAATTTTTTAACGTCAACATAAGTCAACAAATGCTGAATATAAGCATCAAGTGTACTTTCTTGACGATAGGAGCCGCGTTTTGAAAAATCAACTGGCGCAAAATTATTTTCTTCTGCCAAACGTTTTATTTCATTAAGGCCCGTATCACCGCTGATCGGTTGAGAACCAGCACGCACCATTTTTAAGCCATTATAATCGATCGGATTGTGGCTAGCGGTTACTACACAACCGCCATCGGTTTTTAAATAGCTGGTCGCAAAATAAATTTCTTCTGTGCCGCACATACCAATATCAATAACGTTGGCGCCCTCATCACGGACACCATTGGCAAAGGCTTGCTTGAGATCGTTGCTGGTTAAGCGAACATCGCCACCGACCACAACTGTTTTCGGTTTTAAAAAAATAGCGTAGGCACGACCAATGCGATAAACGATATCCGCATTCAATTCTGTTCCTAATTTGCCACGAATATCATAAGCTTTGAAGCAGGTTAAATTCATTTACAGCATTCCGTAATTAGCTTGAGAATAAAAAAACAGGATTTTATATTAAATGCCTATAGTGTTATGTGCTTTTGCTAACATAACCTCAAGAACTTGTTGAATATTTAGCGTAGTACTATCAATGATCAAGGCATTTGTAGCAGGCTTTAAAGGAGATACACTTCGATTAGTATCGCGCTCATCACGAGCTTTAATATCGCTAACAAGTTCAGCCATGTCAACGCTAGCACCATTTTGTTGCAATTGTTTGAAACGCCGCTCAGCTCGTGCTTCAGCACTAGCCGTTAGAAATATTTTCACGGCAGCTTCGGGAAATACTACCGTGCCCATATCGCGACCATCAGCAACCAAACCCGGGACTTGCGCAAAATCTCTTTGCCGTTGCAACAGCGCTGCCCTAACAGCAGGATAAGCGGCAACGAGGGAAGCATTCATACCAACAGTTTCGTGACGGATTGCATCCGTAACATCCTCGCCCGCCAATAAGATTTTTGTAAATTCTCCCTGAACATCAAACCGTGCATTAAGGTGATTAGCAATTTTTGCGATAGCGATTTCATCCTGGAAATTAGCTTGCTGTTTTGCTGCAGATATCGCGACCAAACGATACAAGGCACCGCTATCTAACAAATGAAAACCTAATTGTTTAGCGACTAACCGACTAAGCGTACCCTTCCCTGACCCACTCGGCCCATCAATAGTGATTACCACAATAGTATTTTTAACTGTATTCAAAATCGCCAACCTTAACAAATAAAGAGCTAAATTAAGTTATTAAGCAATTGATTGGATAATAGCTTTGCAAGTTGCGACGGGATCAGGCGATTGCGTAATGGGGCGCCCGATAACAAGATAACTACTGCCAGCTACAATTGCCGAGCGCGGTGTTAAAGTACGCTTTTGATCATCTATTGGACTGGACTCCAAGCGAATGCCAGGCGTCACCAGACAAAAATCTGCACCGAAATGCGTACGTAAAGTACTCGCTTCACGCGCCGAACAAACTACGCCATCCAGACCGCTATTTTTAGCCAAGGTAGAGAGATGTAACACATGCTCTTCCAAGCTTTCCTGTACGCCGATGGATTGCAGATCATGTGCGTCGAAACTTGTGAGTACAGTTACGGCAATGAGTAAAGGTTTGTGACCGTTGTGATGTATAGCATGCTGCTCGAGACTCTCCCGCGCTGCGGCCATCATACGTTGACCACCAGAGGCATGCACATTCACCATCCACACACCGAACTGTGCAGCAGCTTTTACTGCCTTAGCAACGGTATTGGGAATGTCATGAAATTTAAGATCAAGAAAAACCTCAAAACCCAAGCGCATTAATTGCTCAATGATGCGCGGACCACAGGCAGTAAATAGTTCCTTACCCACTTTTAACCGGCAATATTGCGGAGACAAACGTTTAGCCATATAGAAGCAATCGTCTGCATTATCAAAATCCATTGCCACAACAATGCGTGGACCTTGAATATCTAGCATTAATTCCTCACTGGGATTGGACGGTTAAGTAGTTATTTAATAGCTCTATAAAAAAAGCCCGGACACTTGTGTCCAGGCTCCTATTAAAACAAACTTCTCATAATTTCGCAGCACCTTAATGCTGATACCCAGTGAAAAGAGGTAAGTATTTCTTTAGTATCTTTGCTAATACTATTTCCTTTTACCTAGCATCTATTACCGTCCAGCACCTTGGCAGGCTATTTCACGCGTAAATTTTTACGATTAGCTTCCAGTGTTTTGAAGCCTATACCTTTTACATCTGCAAACTGCTCGATGGATTTAAAACCTCCATTGGCTTTGCGCCAGGCAATAATAGCTTCTGCTTTTTTTAATCCAACGCCCTTGAGGTTGGTTAATGTTTGTGCATCAGCAGTATTTAGATTAATGACTTCCTGTTGCGCAACCGAATTCGCAGAGGGAGCAGCTTTTGTAGATGCAGTCACATTTTCCGTCGTAACGGAAGGCTTATCAGACGCGGTTGGATCAAGAGCATAAGCAGCAGATGAAAAAACGAGAAGGGTAAGAACACAAATAGAAAAAATATTTTTCATAAAAATAACTCCATGTAAGAAAACTTAAAAAGTAGGTTATTGCCCGCGACTTTTTGCTGCGAGCCGAAGCAGCTTATGCAATTTATTTAAACCACCCTAGTGGCAAAAAACGATTTGTTCTGTAAGAGAATGCTCACAATTGCAGCGCCGTCACTTAAAAAAAGCCCCAGTTACCTGAGGCTTTTTTGGCTATACTCGTTAATCTTTTTACTATTCTTTCAATAATTGTTTTAAATCAAGCGCCTCCCAATGAGGAAAATGTTTACGTACTAACTCATTCAATTCTAGTTCGAACTCACTAAAATCAGTTTGTGTCCTATTCATTTTTTCATCAAGGCGGCCCATTACCATTCCCGCTCCAACCGTGATATTGGTAATGCGATCAATAATGATAAATGCACCCGTAGCGCGATTTGATTTATAAGCATCGACCACAACCGGTTGATTCAATAACACATCAACTACTGCAATATCATTTAATTGCAACTGCGAAACCGCCATATGTTCTTGAGTATTGACATCAATGCGATAGTGAATTGATTCAACTTTGCCATTGATAACTTTACTGGCAAATTTAAATAAATAATCTGCATTAGGCTGCAAAGATTTTTCAGCCATCCACACTACATGAGCTTGCAAATGATTGGTTAGGGGCACAGTGTCATTTGCCAATACCAGCATATCACCGCGACTAACATCAATTTCATCAGTGAGTGTCAAGGTAATCGATTGCCCGGCAAATGCTTCAGGCAAATCGCCATCATAGGTAACTATAGATTTAACACGACTTGATTTGCCTGACGGCAGGGCTCTAATAGCATCCCCAACTTTAACAACACCGGAAGCAATGTTTCCGCAGAATCCGCGAAAATTTAAATTGGGACGATTAACATATTGCACAGGCAAACGGAAATCAGTGAAATTTTTATCGTCGGCAATCGGCACAGATTCAAAAATTTCCATTAATGTTTGGCCTTGATACCAAGGCGAACGTTCGGAGCGATTAACAACGTTGTCGCCTTCGAGTGCAGAGATAGGCACAAAGAAAACGTTTTTCATTTCAAGTTTATTGGCAAATGCAAGGTAATCAGCTTTGATGGATTCAAATACAGATTGACTAAAATCTTTCAAATCCATTTTGTTAATGGCCACTACAATATGTTTTATACCCAACAAGGATGCGATGTAACTATGGCGGCGAGTTTGAGTCATTACACCCGCACGCGCGTCTATTAAAATAATGGCTAAATCGCAGGTGGATGCACCGGTTGCCATATTGCGAGTATATTGTTCATGGCCTGGAGTATCAGCAATAATAAATTTACGCTTGGATGTGGAAAAATAACGATAGGCCACGTCAATAGTAATGCCCTGCTCACGCTCGGCTTGCAAACCATCGACGAGTAATGCCAAATCAATTTTTTCGCCGGTAGTGCCATGCTTGGTACTATCCGCACGCACTGCTTCTAATTGATCTTCATAAATCATTTTAGAGTCGTGCAGCAAACGACCAATCAATGTACTTTTACCATCATCCACACTGCCGCAGGTTAAAAAACGCAGCAATTCTTTTTGTTCGTGTTGCGCGAGATAGGCATCTATATCTTCGGCAATTAAATCTGACTGATGACTCATAATAGTCTCTTATACAATCGCTAAAATTTTGTAAGTTCTTGATCAAAAAAAATAAGAAATTTAAAATGACATTCTTAGTTTTTCTTTTCACTGACGTCATCCATGACGCTCGCCCCGAGGCATTTTACGGCTATGCAATAGGGCTTATTAAAAATAGCCTTCTTGTTTCTTTTTCTCCATGGAGCCGGAGCTGTCATGATCTATCACGCGACCTTGACGCTCTGATGTTGTTGTTAATAACATTTCCTGAATAATTTCTGGCAAGGTAGTCGCTTCTGATTCAACAGCGCCGGTTAAAGGGTAACAACCGAGAGTGCGGAAGCGCACCATTTTTTCTACCACTTTATCATTAGGTCCAATCGGCATACGCTCATCGTCAACCATAATCATAGTGCCATCGCGTTCAACAACAGGACGCTTCGCAGCAAAATATAAAGGTACTATAGGGATATTTTCCAAATGGATGTATTGCCAAATATCCAGCTCGGTCCAATTTGATAAAGGGAACACGCGAATACTTTCGCCTTTATCGACACGGCCATTGTAAATATTCCATAATTCCGGGCGTTGATTTTTTGGATCCCAGCGATGATTTTTATCACGGAAAGAATAGACACGCTCTTTCGCACGGGATTTTTCTTCATCGCGACGTGCGCCACCGAATGCAGCATCAAATCCATATTTATTCAGTGCCTGTTTCAAGCTTTCTGTTTTCATAACGTCCGTGTGTTTAGCGCTACCATGCACAAAGGGACTAATACCCATATCAACACCATCTTGATTGATATGCACAATTAAATCCCAACCTAATTCTTTAATACGCTTGTCACGAAATTCAATCATTTCGTGAAACTTCCACGTAGTATCAACATGCATTAATGGAAAAGGCGGCTTGCCCGGGAAAAAAGCTTTCATGGTGAGATGCATCATCACCGCAGAATCTTTACCGACCGAATAGAGCATGACTGGATTATCAAATTCCGCAGCAACTTCACGGATAATATGAATACTTTCAGCTTCCAGTTGTTTCAAGTGTGTTAGTTTGTAGTTCGACATCAATGGACTACCAAAATTATGTCGGTCAGTGAGACCGGAGTTTAATAGTTATAAAAGACAGCAATTATAGACAGCAGTCAGTTAAGTGTTAACAATTAATTACTTCTAAGTTTATTCCAGTTTGTTTTGCAAGTTGCACAAAGGTAGGGAATGAAGTCACTACATTAGTACTGTCTTTGACATGAATCGGGCCATTAGCTCGCAAGGCCGCGATGGTAAAAGACATTGCAATACGATGATCATGATGAGTTTCCACTGCACCACTTTGAATCTGGCCACCCTGGATAACAATACCATCGTGGGTTGGCTGCGCATCAATACCGAGAACTTGCAAACCGTCTGCCATGGATTGAATGCGATCAGATTCTTTCACTCGCAATTCTTCTGCACCCGTTAAAATAGTTTCGCCTTGCGCACAAGCAGCAGCAATAAATAGCGCGGGGAACTCATCAATCGCAAGCGGCACTTGATCTTCAGGAATACGAATACCTTTTAAGGGTGCATAGCGAACACGAATATCTGCAACCGGTTCACCACCAACAATGCGTTCATTACTGAGGGTTAAATCACCACCCATCAAACGCAAAATATTAATTACACCAATACGTGTTGGATTGATACCAACATGGACCAGTGTTACATCGGAGCCAGGTGCAATACTCGCCGCTACCATAAAAAAAGTCGCTGATGAAATATCAGAAGGGACTTCAATTTTAGTGCCTATTAATTTGCCTCCGCCGGTTAATTCAGCAACTGCTCCTTCACGCTTTACACTGTAACCAAAACCCGTGAGCATACGCTCAGTGTGATCACGAGTGGGCGCAGGCTCAGTAACCCGTGTCGTACCTTTTGCATATAACCCTGCGAGTAAAACACAGGATTTAACTTGTGCACTTGCCATAGGCATGACGTAATCAATCGCGGTTAATGCTGCACCACCACGAATTTTTAACGGGGGCCGACCACCCTCACCTGTTTCAATCTGTGCGCCCATTTCGCGCAATGGGTTTGCAACACGATTCATAGGGCGCTTGGCGAGTGATTCATCACCACTCATTTCCACATCGAAAACCTGGCCAGATAAAATGCCCGACATTAAGCGAATAGTGGTCCCCGAGTTACCCATGTACAGGGATTTATTCGGTGCTTTTAAACCATACAAGCCTACACCATGAATTTTTACATAGCCATCAATGGGGCCTTCGATAACAACACCCATATCGCGAAAGGCCTGCAAAGTTGCCAATGCATCTTCACCTTCCAAAAAGCCTTCAACTTCAGTGATTCCTTCGGCTAGCGAACCCAACATAATCGATCTGTGCGATATGGATTTATCACCGGGTACGCGAATGGTACCAACAACTTTACCGCCGGGCTGAACTACATAATCTATTTTTTGTGTGCTCATGGAATTTACAAAAGCTCTCTTGGCTAACATGTTAGTAAAATGATCGCGCGCCACTTTTGCACGGGTAAAAACCCCCAGTAAATATTCACTGTTTTCAGTTTCTATACCGGTCCGCAGGCGCGTTAAATTATTAATAAATAAATCCAGCGCATGTAACACGCTATTTTTATTGGCCCGCATAATGTCATGCCACATTATTGGGTCACTGGAAGCGATGCGCGTGAAATCGCGAAAGCCACCAGCAGCGTAACGAAATATATTCGGGTTACCTATATCTTGTGCAAGAGTATCGACTAATGAATAAGCAATTGCATGAGGTAAATGACTGGTTGCAGCCAGGACCTCGTCGTGTTCAGCAACGGTCATTGTCAATACTTCCGCACCGACGGTTTGCCACAACTTTGTAACTAACTCTAAATGCGTTGCACCCGTATTGGGTAACGGAGTAAGAATGACACGATGCAGTTCATATAAGTCTGGATTAGCAGCACTTACACCACTTTTTTCAGCACCGGCAATAGGATGACCTAAAACAAACTGCGCGGGAACCTCACCATACACTTCTTGTGCAGCGAGTTGTACATTGCCTTTAACACTGGCGCCATCCGTAAGCGTTACAGCTTCTGAAACACAACTTTTAATTTCTTGTAAAATTGTTTTTACCGAAAGCGTGGGTACAGAAATAAAAATAACATCGCCAGCACGCAATTCACTGGCCACATCTGCTAACGAAGTATAAGCACGATCAACCACACCTAATGCTAAAGCTTCTTCGCAAGTTTTTTCGCGGCGCGCAATGCCAATAACTTCTTTACACGCGAAGCGTTTTTTTAAACCTAATGCCAAGCTACCGCCAATCAATCCTATACCAATAACAACAAGCTTATTGATAAGCGGAGAGCTAATGACTGGCGACGATATCTGAGCCATAAAGAATTACAAAACTGCTTTGGGATAAGAGCCGAGCAATTTTAAATCTGCACAGCGGCTAGCAACTTCTTTTAACACTTCACTGATTAGCGGATCATCAACATGACCGGCAAAATCAATAAAGAACACATAATTCCATACACCAGTGCGCGATGGACGCGTTTCCACGCGAGTTAAATCTATATTATGACGGTGAAAAGGCTCGAGTAAATTGTGTAAGGCTCCAGGCTCATTGCGCATCGCCACCACAATGGAAGTTTTATCTACGCCACTTTGTGGAACTGCTTGAGTTCCAATAATTAAAAAGCGCGTAGAGTTATCCGGCTGGTCTTCTATTTTTTCGGCGAGCATGGTCAAGCCGTACAAATCGGCCGCCATACTGCCAGCAATGGCTGCAGCGTTCCATTCACCTTTTAAACGTTTCGCTGCTTCAGAGTTACTGCTAACAGCAATGCGTTCTGCTTTTGGGTAGTGCGCATCCAACCATTTGCGGCACTGGGCCAGGGATTGATAGTGGGAATAAATACGGCTGATGCTATTAGTATTGGTAACATCTGAAACCAATAAATTATGATGAATGCGCAATTCAACTTCGCCACAAATTTTTAAATTGGAACCCATAAAATTATCGAGGGTATGATTCACTACACCTTCAGTAGAATTCTCAACCGG
Organism: Pseudomonadota bacterium; assembly: GCA_040385335.1. Taxonomy (GTDB): domain Bacteria; phylum Pseudomonadota; class Gammaproteobacteria; order Pseudomonadales; family Cellvibrionaceae; genus Cellvibrio. Next base: position 98,567 of record JAZKHP010000045.1, on the reverse strand, counting down.
AACCACACCGTAATTAACAGCTCCCGCTTCCACTTCACGAAAAACTTCGTCAATGGCAGAAAAAGGTAAGGCTACGGCTGATTGGCCAAAATGTTTTAATGCAGCTTGATGGGTAAAGGTGCCCTCTGGCCCAAAGAAAGCCACTTTTATAGGATTTTCAAGCGCTAGACAAGCAGACATAATTTCACGAAACAGACGCGCCATTTCCTCGTCGCTTAGCGGACCTTTATTGCGCTCCATCGCTTTGCGCAACACTTGCGCTTCGCGCTCGGGACGATAAAAAAGAATATTTGCTTCGGGTATCAGACTAGCTTTTTTAACATCCGCCACTTCCTGGGCACAGGTCGCTCGCGCTGAAATCAGACGACCTATATCATCATCAATTGCATCAATTTTATGACGCAACGCGAGAAGCTTTTCAGCTTCTCCGAGTTCTTTGTGAGTCGGTTCATTAGGCATTTATTTACTCGTCAATAGCGTCATCAACAACAGCGATATCATCATCCGCCACACCATCGTCCAATGCTTCTTCGCCTTCAGCTGCTTCAGCACGTGCTAATTCGCGCTTGGCATTTTCATCAGCGCTTTCTTCGATGCGCTGCAAGCCTTGCATATGTTCATTTTCTTTTAACTTAATCAGGCGCACACCTTGGGTATTACGGCTTAATACGGACACTTCATCGACGCGTGTACGCACCATAGTGCCCTGATCAGAAATTAACATGATTTCTTCGCCATCAAATACCTGTACTGCGCCCACCAACTGACCATTACGTTCCGTGGTTTGCATACCTATAACACCTTGCGAACCGCGACCTTTTGCCGGGAATTCACCTACTTCAGTACGCTTGCCGTAACCATTTTCACTGACCGTTAGCACCTGGCCACCTTCCATCGGAATAACCATGCCAATGACTGATTGGCCTTCAGCTAAACGAATTCCGCGTACGCCGCGCGAGGTACGTCCACTCGAACGAATTTGCCCTTCACGGAAACGTGCAGCTTTACCAGACGTAGAGAATAAAATCACATCACAAGTGCCATTGGTGATCGCAGTGCCTACTAAAGTATCGCCTTCATCAAGTTCAATTGCGCGCAAGCCAACGCTGCGTTGACGAGCAAATTGTGTCAACGCAGTTTTCTTGACGGTACCTTTAGAGGTTGCCATAAAAATAAAATGTTCGTCGTCGTAAGATTTTACCGGCAGAATCGAGGTAATACGTTCGCCCTCTTCCAATGGCAATAAATTCACCACCGGGCGGCCGCGAGACTGACGACCCGCAACTGGAATCATGTACACCTTGAGCCAATAAACTTTACCGGAATTGGTGAAGCATAAAATAGTATCGTGAGTGCTAGCGATTAATAGGTGCTCAACAAAATCTTCATCTTTTACCGCCGTGGCTGATTTACCCATACCACCGCGACGCTGCGCCTGATAATCATCCAGCGGCTGGCTTTTAGCGTAACCGCCATGAGAAATAGTCACTACACGATCTTCAACATTGATCAAATCTTCCGTTGTTAAATCTAATGTGGACGCAACGATTTCAGTACGACGCTTATCGCCATAATCGTTTAACACTTGCATTAGCTCTTCGCGGATAACTTCCATCAAACGCACAGAATTGCCGAGAATTTCAAGGAACTCGGCGATTTGAATTAATTTTTCATCGTACTCGGCGAGCAGCTTGTCATGCTCCATTCCCGTTAAACGATGCAAACGCAATTCCAGAATTGCTTGCGCCTGGGCAGCTGATAAATAGTATTTACCATCGCGCATACCAAACTCTGCACCCAGTTCTTCCGGGCGACATGCATCTTCACCAGCGCGCTCAAGGAAAGGAAGCATTTCGCTTGCATCCCAACCTTGCGCCATCAAACCATCTTTAGCCTCAGCGGGCGTAGTCGAACGTTTGATCAACTCAATAACTTGATCAATATTGGCGATAGCAACCGCCAAACCTTCCAGCATGTGGCCGCGCTCACGCGCTTTGCGGAGCAAATAAACAGTACGGCGTGTAACCACTTCGCGGCGAAAACGGACAAAGGCTTCCAGCAAATCTTTAAGATTGAGAATTTTTGGCTGGCCATCATCCAGCGCTACAATATTGACGCCGAAGGTGGTTTGGAGCTGGGTTTGGCTGAATAAATTATTCAGCAACACATCGCCCGATTCGTTACGTTTTACTTCAATTACGATGCGCATACCGTCTTTATCAGACTCGTCGCGCAGTTCGCTAATGCCTTCTATTTTCTTTTCTTTCACCAACTCGGCAATGCGCTCAATTAAGCGTGCTTTGTTAAGCTGATAAGGAATCTCATGAACAATAATAGTTTCGCGGCCAGTTTTTTCATCGCGCTCAACTTCTGCTTTTGCACGCACGATAATACTGCCACGACCGGTGCGATAAGCCTGCACTATGCCTGCGCGACCATTAATAATGGCACCCGTAGGGAAATCAGGGCCAGGAATAAATTCCATCAATTCATCAACAGTGATCTCAGCATTATCGATCAACGCCAAACAACCGCGCACAACTTCACCCAGATTATGCGGTGGAATATTGGTCGCCATACCAACGGCGATACCTGACGAACCATTGACTAATAAGTTGGGGATACGCGTTGGCATAACCGCAGGAATCATTTCTGTGCCGTCATAATTGGGCACAAAATCTACAGTTTCTTTATCCAAATCAGCGAGCAAATCGTGAGCGATTTTCGCCATGCGAATTTCGGTATAACGCATCGCCGCTGCGCGGTCACCATCTACCGAACCAAAGTTCCCCTGACCATCGACCAACATGTAACGCAACGAAAATGGCTGGGCCATACGTACGATAGTGTCGTAAACAGCGGTATCACCATGTGGATGGTATTTACCGATCACATCACCTACCACACGGGCAGATTTTTTATAGGGCTTATTCCAATCGTTTTTGAGTTCGCTCATGGCGAATAGAACACGGCGATGGACAGGTTTCAAACCATCGCGCACATCTGGCAAAGCACGACCTACGATGACGCTCATGGCGTAATCGAGGTAGGACTTTTTCATTTCGTCTTCAATACTTACCGGTGATATTTCTTTGGCGAATTCGACCATGGGAATACAGCTTTCCTTTTTATCAAGGCGTTGATTACAGTGATTGCTGATTAAAGTCAGAGTTGACCAAGGGTGCTTGGCAAATCAACTTAGTGGCAGCTACAAATGGATAGCAAGGGCGCGACTAACAACAAATACGGAACGTTTGCGACGCATTTTTACGGCCTAAATTTAGGCGGCGATCTTACCACAGTGCCACGCAGATAAGCACTTTTTAGTCGTTGAGAATGAGGCATTCTTCCGTAGATTTTCAACGCGAGTTTCATAGCTGTGGCATCGACTAAATGACCGCAAAAGCTTTATCGCTAAGGTTAAAACAACATCATTGGCCATCAAAAGTCCTCATTTTGTAGCAGAAACAGCTCGCCAAAATTTTGGCGGCTGTTAAAAACTCCCGGAATCAATTTCTCCAACCCGTCGTTTTACCGACGAATCCAGCCTAAAAAAATAGACGCCACATTTCGCATAAATTTTATATCTATCTGTTTTAATTGGCTTTTTTTTATAAAAATATCTGGCACAGATTTCGCTAGTGATTATTTAGCCGACTAATTTTACTAAACCCGGGTAGACATACATGCAGGACATTACAAGACAAAACGGTATTTCCAACATTACCATTGCCCAATTACCACCACTCACGCCTGAACAGGAAATTGAATCGCGCGTCAAACTCATTCAAGCCCTGCAAATGACGCTCGAACCCAATGAAATTTTGAATATATTTTTTAAACATCTGCAAGCTATTATCCCGGTCGGCGGCATTCAGTTTCGCTTTGCCAACGATATCGATATCACTAAGCTAGGACGCGATGCACTCCACCATTGCGATTACCGCTTAACGACCGATGAAGGTTACCTGGGTGAAATTATTTTTAATCGCGGGAGGCGGTTTAATGAGGCCGAACAAAGCCGGCTCGAAATTATTTTAGGCGCGCTCATTTACCCTCTGCGCAACGCACTGCGTTATCAATCTGCCATGCAAATGGCCTTACTGGACCCGCTCACGCGGCTGGGAAATCGCGCCGCATTAAATAATGCTTTGCACCGCGAATTACAACTTGCGCAAAGACATCAATATGAGTTATCGCTATTAATGATTGATGTGGATCATTTCAAAATGATCAATGATCAACACGGCCACTCACGCGGTGACGAAGTACTTCAAGCGATTGCGCGCACCATTGCCAACGTATGCCGCGAAACTGATATTAGTTTTCGCTACGGTGGTGAGGAATTTGTAGTCTTGCTGCGTAAAACCAATGAAACAGGAGCCTGCATTATCGGTGAACGTTTACGCAATGAAATCAGTAAAATAACCATGCAGCAACATGGCCGCAGCATTCAACCAACGGTAAGCATAGGTATAAGCACGCGCGCATCAAATCAAAAAGAACACATTGATCAATTATTTGATCGCGCCGACAAAGCGCTTTATCACGCGAAAAGACGGGGTAGAAATTGTGTTGTGAGCAGCTCAACGGTAGCGTGAGAAAAAATTAAATTAAAATAGCCGCTACTTGAGCGGCTATTTTTGTATCAAGGTGCTTTACACAAATAGTAATTTTTTTGAATCTCTCGAAAATTATTTTAGTGATACTTTACTCTGCCGTTGGTTTATTTTTTCGCGGTGCCGGCTTAAAACGTTTCGGCGGCGCCGATGCCGCGCGTAACTTTTTCTCGTGACGTTCACGCTGCATACTTTCGTCACGCGTTGGCTGGACTATCTTCGTATGACTGACCTTATCAAAACCAGCGGTTGAGCATAAATCTAAAATCTCATTCTCACCCAACTCAATCCACTGCCCAACTCGCACATGCGAGGGAATAAAAATATTGGCGTAACGCACACGTTTTAAGCGGCTAACTTTCACACCTTGCGATTCCCATAAACGGCGCACTTCACGATTGCGACCTTCCATCACCACACAATAAAACCAACTATTGCGTGACTCACCTGCACCCTCAACAATATCGGTAAAACGTGCAATACCATCTTCGAGTTGTACACCCGCTAATAGTCTTTTGCGCATATCGTCATCAACATTCCCTTGAATTCGTACGAGGTATTCACGATCAATAACCGATGACGGGTGCATTAATTTATTCGCGAGTTCACCGTCATTCGTAAATAGCAGTAAACCGCTAGTGTTAAAATCCAGACGCCCAACAGATATCCAGCGCTCACCTTTTATCGCAGGTAAACCGTCATACACAGTACGGCGGCCCTCTGGATCTGAACGCGAACAAATTTCACCTTCAGGCTTGTTGTATAAAATTACACGGCGACGCGCGGTATCAGCACGCGCTAGTACACGATGACCATTCACAAAAATTTTATCATTCGCCGTAACACGATCACCCAACGTGGCCGTGCGATCATTCACTTTTACTTGTCCAGCTTCAATAGCGCGTTCCATTTCACGGCGCGAACCTACGCCAGCACGCGCCAATACTTTTTGTAACTTTTCATCGACAGGCTCTTTAACCAACCCAACAAAGTTTGTATCAAGTGATTTTTTTGGCGCATCATCTTTAGCAAATTTTTCTGCTCGGGGAGATTTTGTTGCGTTAAATCCAGCAGCTTTATTGGCAGCTGGTTTAGCGCCCGCCTCTTTTTTGACGGAAGTATATTTATCCTGCTTTACAGTCGTAAATTTTTTACTAGCAACTTTGCTAGCTACCGCTGGCTTCACAGCCTTGGCGGATTTCTCGCTCGCTTTCTTTGATGTATCTACACCAGATGCAGAGAAAGACTGTTGATCAATTTTTTTTACCATAAGATTAATTTTTTACCCTGGACTATTACAACGATTATAGGTTGTTGAGTTTTTCATCGGTACTTTTATTGCCGGTATCGTCATTTTCGGTATCGTCATTGTTAGTACCTTCATTTAAAGTCGCGTTTGTTGCAGCCGCGTCGACTTCCTCATTTTTTGTATGCTTTTCATTATCATGGATTGCAGATGCCGCTACACCTTCAATAGCCTCAAACGCCTCTTCACCATCCACAAATTCTTCCAAATCACTCTCGCCAATAGTGTCCGGGTTTACAACAGCCACTATTGTTTCCCCTGAGATATTTCCCGTGGATAATATGTCAGAGTCCTTCTCTCCCAGCCCCTCTTCCTCGCCCAGATTAAGCACATTCATCAATTCATCTAAATCGCGAATTTCACTCAGCGAAGGCAAATCTTCCAAATTTTTGAGATTGAAATAATCCAAAAATTGACGAGTCGTTGCATACAGGGAGGGACGACCTGGTACATCGCGATGACCAACTACTTTAACCCACTCACGCTCCATTAAGGTTTTCATAATGTGTGAACTTACTGCTACGCCGCGAATTTCTTCAATATCGCCGCGCGTAAGGGGCTGGCGATAAGCAATCAGGGCTAAAGTTTCCAATAATGCCCGCGAATATTTCTGCGGCTTTTCATCCCAGAGACGATTAACCCAGGGCGCTAATTCTTCCCGTACCTGAAAGCGCCAACCTGAGGCAACTTCTTTTAATTCGAAACCGCGCGCACTGGATTCTGCAACAATATTCTGCAGGGCAAGAAGCATGTCTTCTTTACTCGGGGCTACCGCAACATCAAATAATTCTAACAAACGGGCGATGGTTAAAGGCTGGGCTGCCGCCAAAATTGCGCCTTCAATAACTTTTTGCAGCATGACTTGATCCACTGGTTGTTGTGTAATCGCAACAGTGGCTGCTTCTTCAACAATTACATCGTCTGCAGCATTAAAGTCATCAACCGCATTCATAGCATTGATTGAATCCTCGCTAATATTCTTTTGAATATTATCTTCTAACTGGTCTTTATCGTTTGTCATTGGGTTCTTGCTTTCACATGAATTGAGCCAAAAGATTCGCTTTGCACAATTTCTACCAAAGCCTCTTTAATTAATTCCATTACTGCTAAAAAAGTCACCACCACACCCAGGCGTCCTTCTTCCACGGTAAATAAGCTTACAAAAGGTACAAAATTATTCTGCGCTAACTTATCCAATATTTGCGCCATACGCTCACGAGTAGACAGCCGCTCTTTGGAAACATGATGGCTCTCAAACATATCCGCGCGGCGCAGCACTTCAGACAGTGCTAATAAAAGTTCCTGCAATTCCACATCCGGATCCGGCCGTGTTAGACCGCGGTCGGGTGCCGCGGCTGAGGCCTGGAATATATTGCGACCTATACGCGGTAAGGCATCTACATCTTGAGCGGCTTGCTTAAAGCGCTCGTATTCTTGTAAACGACGAATAAGTGAAGCGCGCGGGTCATCGTCCTCTTCTTCCTCGACACTGGAGCGTGGCAATAACATGCGCGATTTAATTTCCGCCAACATCGCGGCCATCACCAAATACTCTGCAGCTAACTCGAATTGGTTAACATCCATCAGCTCAACATAGGCCATGTACTGAGTGGTAATTTCAGAGACATTTATGTCCAGAATATCAATATTTTGACGGCGAATTAAATACAGCAATAAATCCAGAGGTCCTTCGAAGGCTTCTAAAAAAACTTCCAGGGCATCCGGCGGAATGTACAAATCCTGTGGCAATTGCGTATAGGCCTTCCCATGCACCATTGCAAATGGCATTTCGCTTTGCAAGGGTTTGCTGGGAAGTTCCTGCGTAGCATCTTGCTCAACAGCAAGCGCTGCCGAAGGCGCAGCAAGCTCAGAAGACACTAAGGCAAAGGGTTCATCAATTGTAGAATTCACAAGGAAAGCCTGTTTTAAACAAAACCTGGCGGGGGAATTAGCGGCCCGCAATCGGCGGGCATTATAGCCGTATTAGGTAATCAGGGGACAGCTTTAACACAGACCAGTTGATCATAACGACGAGATATATAAGGCTTTACCAACGCCAAAACTATCAGACGCTTGAAGACCGCTAACTATAACCGTGAAAAATACCAAAGCCCATTTCTCTATCTCTTACCCGATATTCTTTCGAAAATGCGAGCTATTAGGAGGTTTTAGGTGGCATGAAAGCGCATTATTCGAAAATAAAAGCTAGGCTTACACCAATATCTCATTAACCCTTTAATAAGCTTTCATAATCACGCTGAGGATTAACACAATGCTGCGCAACTTTTTTCTGGGAGCTGTAATGAGTGTGGCTTTTTTGACTTCTTGTGGAGGTGGTGGAAAAATTTACGTCGGCAAAACTGCCTCAAACACCGCCAGTACAGTTAGCATCATGGCCAACACTAGCAGCCTTAACAATAGTATGAGAAGTAGTATGGCCAGCCTGGCGGCGAGTAGCACCGCCGTACTAGGGATGAGCCATAATCCAGGACAAGATTGCATGAGCTGCCACAGAGCGGGTGGAACAGGTGCAGAAAAAGCGATTTTCACACTGGCAGGCACTGTTTACAAAACCGGTGGCGCTGCGCAAACCCAGGGCACCGTTAAACTATTTATCCATCCTACCAACACCCTAAGTATCAGCTTAAAAACAGACAGCCTCGGCAATTTCTATACAACAACTCCGGTTACCGGATTATTTGTTGCAGGAGGACCTTTTGTTTCCGGAGTTGATGTAGCAATTGATGGGCCCGTGGCAAGCGATACCAAGATGGCGGGTTTGGTCACCAACGGCTCTTGCAACGCCTGTCACGGAATATCAACAGCCAGGATTACCGCTAACTAAAAACCTGCCTATTTAAATTAATATTCAGAAGCGCCTTCAAATCCAACAACAAGGCGCTTTTCTTTTTTACAAACATTAACACCAAACCTGGCAGATACATCCATCACGCAAATGGCGAAAAATCACCTTTGCCTTGACGCACCAGCTCCGGCGCATCTCCGGTTAAATCAATTATCGTTGTTGTCTCTATGCCGCAATAACCGCCGTCAATGACCAAATCCACATGATGCTCCAGTAAATCACGCATGTCATAAGGATCTGCAACCGGGTACTCCTCACCGGGCATTAACAAACTGCTCGTCATGAGAGGTTCACCAAGCTCTTCCAAGAGCGCCAAGGCGATAAAATTATCAGGCACACGCAAGCCAATAGTTTTGCGTTTAGGATGCATGAGTCGGCGTGGCACCTCGACAGTAGCTTCTAAAATAAAAGTGTACGCACCCGGCGTATGGTTTTTGATAAGGCGATAGATCCGATTATCTACCTTGGCATAGGTCGCCAATTCTGAAAGGTCGCGACACATCAAAGTGAAATTGTGGTTCTTATCTAACTGCCGCATGGAACGGATTTTATCGAGCGCATCTTTATTGCCAATCTGGCAACCCAGTGCATACGCAGAATCGGTAGGGTATACGACAATACCGCCTTTACGAATAATATCTACCGCTTGCACGATCAAACGATGCTGCGGGTTTTCTGGATGGATTTGAAAAAATTGAGCCATAATAACTTCCATAAAAAACAATAAAACTTTTAGGCTGCAAAGCCCAGTAATTGCCATACCGGTTTGCAGTTCACAGGTAAACTATTAAAACTACCTAGCTCTTGCCACGGCTGGTTGGGCGAATGAAAATCACTGCCACAAGACGCAGCCAAATTATTTGCTGTAGCAATACGGGCCAAGTCTTCGGTCATGGCCGATGCTTGCATACCGCTAATAACCTCTAACGCATCTCCGCCTGCTCGTGTGAAATCTTTAATCAAAGCACACATTTTGGTACGGGTAAGATCATATTTACAGGGATGTGCCAACACTGCAACTCCTCCTGCTGCATGAATCCAATCAACGACTGTATTCATATCAGGCCATTGATATTTAACGTCCGCTGGCTTTCCCGCACCAAGGTACTTTTTAAAGGCGGCGTTAATATTATTAACAGCACCTATGTTGACAAGATATTGGGCAAAATGTGGCCTACCTACCAGCGCCTCCCCCGCGATTACTTGCGCACCTTCAAGGCTACCCGTTATACCTACTTTAGCGAGGCGTGCGGCAATCTGATCGGCACGGCAAGTCCGTGCATCATGCTGGTGATCAATGGCAGCTTTAAGCGATGACGATTCTACGTCAAATCCCAAGCCCACAATATGTGCTCCACCTTTACCCCATTGACTTGAAAACTCAATGCCATTAATGAGAGTAATACCGCAGGCATCCGCCGCTTGTTGTGCCAAAATTAACCCCGCTATGGTATCGTGGTCAGTCAACGCCAAGACATTAACTTCACGCTCCTTAGCTCTGGACACCAACATTTCCGGGCTTAAAATACCATCCGAAAAATGGCTATGGCAATGAAGATCAAATTTCACACGTTTACCTTTTTAAATACTGCATTGGGTTGTCGCAATTACGCCGCCCATTATGACCGAGACTCGCGATGACCGATAATATTTCTGCTGCTTCATCTGCTCAAACAACAAACTCCCAGCCAGCATCACCTGAATCATCCACACCGGCAGCTGAAAATGCAATAGTGAAACCCAACGAAAAAAAGCCAAAAAAAGAAAATGTTTTAATTAACATTTTGATGAACATTGTCATTCCCACCTTGATTTTGACAAAAATGAGTGGCGATAACTTTATGGGTACCCAGTGGGGCCTAGGCGCGAAATGGGGACTGGTGGTGGCTCTTGCGTTTCCCATTAGTTATGGCATTTTTGATTTCATGAAACATCGGAAATTTAATTTTTTTTCCGGTCTCGGGATTGTCAGCGTGTTGTTAACGGGCGGCATTAGCCTTTTGCATTTGGATACAAAATATTACGCGATTAAAGAAGCGGCAATTCCTGGAATCATTGGCTTGATGGTCTTATTTTCAACTAAAACCCGTTATCCATTGGTTAAAACGTTTATTTATAATGAAAGTATCCTCCAGGTTGAAAAAGTTACCGCTGCGTTAAAAGCCCATAACAATACCGCCGCATTTGAAAAAACCTTACGGCTTGGCTCTTATTTGATAGCTCTTTCATTTTTTATCTCATCGGCGCTCAATTATATTCTTGCCAAAATGATCGTGGTAAGCCCAACCGGCACCGAAGCATTTAATATTGAAGTGGGCAAAATGAATGCACTTAGCTTTCCGGTTATAGCTGTCCCTTCAATGTTTATTATGGTCGCTACACTTTTTTATATTTTTCGCAGCATTCGTTTACTGACCAGCCTCACTATGGAAGATGTGATGCATGGTGGCAACGACACTGACAATAGCAAATAGAGAGACTGGTATGCTTTACGCAATTATTAGCGAAGATGTCACTAACAGCTTGGAAAAACGCAAGCTCGCACGCCCTGCACATTTGGAGCGATTGCAATTGCTGCAAGACGCAGGTCGTCTGGTATTAGCAGGTCCCCATCCTGCTATTGATAATGAAAATCCTGGTGAGGCAGGATTTACCGGCAGTTTGGTAGTCGCTGAATTTAATTCGCTGCAAGAAGCACAAACCTGGGCCGCCGCTGATCCCTATATTCTCACTGGTGTTTATGCTCAGGTAGTCGTAAAACCATTTAAAAAAGTATTACCTTAATTTTACTAAAAGCACTCCACTGACAAACAATACTCTTGTTTACGAGCGATAACTTAACTATGAAACAAACAATCCATACCCATAAACTAGCACTCTCGTCATTAATTGTTGTTGCAACACTCGTAACAGGATTTTCATTACCCAGTTTTGCTGAAAGCAGATACATAACAGATATTATTTCAATACCACTGCGTAGCGATAAAGATAATCAGGCCGGTGTATTAAAAAGTGGTTTAACCACTGGCACCAAACTAAAATTTATTCGTGAAGAAGAAGACCTTAATAAAAACAAATGGTCGCAAGTAGTCACCGCTGACGGCATTGAAGGCTGGGTGCGTAGCCAAAATTTAATTAACGAACCCACTGCCGCTATCAAATTGGAAGCATTAACTTCTGGCTCATCCAATATCGTTGAGCTACAAAAACAAAATATGACCTTTAAAACCGAATTGGAAAGTTTAACTGCAACTTACCAAACTCTGCTTAAAGAAACCGAAGAAATGCGCACAGCAACGACTTCTGACATCAATATGGAACAAGAAAATCAAAAAATACATCGTGAATTTCAATTAGTACAAACTGAACGGGATGTATTGAAAGCGGAAAACTATTTGCTGAAAAAATACGACAAAAACCAACAACGCATCTATGGCGGACTGTTAATTCTTTGCGGTATTATTTTATCCTTAATTTTACAATCGTTTGGCAAAAAGAAACGCCATTCCGAGTGGAATTAATGGATAAGTAGCCAGACATAGGCTTACCTGTACCTATCTGGCTACTGTTAAAACAACTGCATAACGGAGATTCTTCACCGAAGAATCTATCTTAAAGGGCATTACAATGAAAACCGCTTTGAGTGTTAATCTCAATAAAATAGCTCTCATTAGGAATTCGCGCGAAGGCAATTATCCTGACGTGGTTGCACATGGGAAAATTTGCCTGGCGGCAGGTGCAGATGGCCTAACGGTTCATCCGCGCCCCGACCAACGCCATATCCGTCCGCATGATGTTTATGACCTTGCCGAGTTATTACAAGACAACCGTCAAGCTGAATTTAATATCGAAGGCAATCCATTTGCTGAAAAAATAGGAAATTTTCCCGGCTTTATTCAATTGGTATGCGATACAAAACCGGAACAATGCACACTGGTGCCCGATGCCAATAATCAACTGACTTCTGATCATGGATTTGATTTACGTCAATCCGGCGAAAGCTTACGTCCGATTATGGATCAATTAAAAATTGCCGGCGTGCGCGTTAGTTTATTTATGGATCCTGACATTGAGCAGATTGAATTAGCGAAAGCCATTGGGGCAGACCGTATCGAGCTTTATACTGGCCCTTATGCAGCGGCATTTAAAAGCCAGGATGAAAACTTTGACTTATTATTTGAACGTTATTTTAAGGCAGCAAAATATGCAACAAGCATTGGCATTGGCGTCAATGCCGGTCACGATTTAAATTTGGACAACCTTGCCCACTTTCGTCAGGTGCCGCAGTTACTCGAAGTATCTATAGGTCACGCACTTACTGTCGATGCTATTGCAATGGGATTGGATAAAGCCGTGCGAGCCTATAAAAATATTTGCAGCACCTAATTTCTATTTTAATTTAACAAACTTTTATTTAATTCAATAAATTTTTATTTTAATTCCATAAACTGAGCATAATTAAAAACACATATGACAACTGAACGCAGTGACAGCCAAGCCTACCTGGATAAAAAAAAGCTCTTTGATGGCATGCTAACCGTTTATGGTCGCAAACCAGTATTGGAAGCACTACAAGATAAGTCGACGCAGATCCATCGTTTACACTTGGCAGACAGTAATAAATCTGCTGCTATCATGGATAATATTATTGCTTTGGCAAAAAACAAAGGCGCAGAAATTCTTTATCACAATCGCCAGGCGCTTTCACGAATATCAAAAAACTCCAGCCAGGATCAGGGCGTTGCCGCAGATTTAATCTGTCGCGGCTTTCAAACCTACGATAACTTTTTACAAACAAGCGCAGGCCAAAAATTCACATTGTTAGCCTTGGATGGAATTAGCAATCCGCAAAACCTGGGTATGATTATTCGTTCCGCCTGCGCTGGTAATATCGATGGAATTTTATTGCCACAATACGGCAGCGCGCAGATTGATCCACTGGTTATTAAAGCCAGCGCTGGAACTGTTTTTCGTGCGCCCATTTTGCGCTGCAATTCGCTCGCCGCAGCACTTAAAGACTTTAAAACTCAAGGTACAATTATTTGTGCACTTTCCTCTCACGCAAAAATTGAGCTAAAGGAATTTTTTCCAGCGCAAGCTTGTATCTATGTGCTAGGAAATGAAACGGATGGAGTATCTAAAGAGGTTGCGCAGTTGTGCAACGAGAAAGTTCGCATTGCTATGAACAATGGCGTGGAATCGTTAAATGTAGCGGTAACTGCCGCGCTAATTGCTTTTCGTTAAACTATTTATTTTTGATAAGCTAGCCTAAACATGAAAATAAAAAAGAGGAGCAAATTTGCTCCTCTTTTTTATTTTATAAACCACGACAACCTGATTCTTAAAGTTTATACCCATCCTCTTCGTGCAAACTAAGATCCAAACCTAAAGCTTCCTCATCTTTAGTTACACGCAGACCTCGAGTTAACACGCTGGTGAATTTAAGTAAAATAAACGTTACTACAGCGGTGTAAACCAGGGTTGAAACTATACCAATTAATTGCACTTGCAGCTGTTGGCCCATAGTGTCAATCCCCGCACCAAAGCCTTGACCGCTGAACACACCCAATTGTGTTGAAGCAAAAATACCTGCGAGAAACGTTCCGATAATTCCGCCCACTCCATGCACGGGAAATACATCAAGGGAATCGTCAATCTTGCATACGCGCTTGACCAGCTGCGTCATAAAGAAACATACGGTACCCGCCAGCAAACCAATTATCAGTGCACCACCTGGGCCAACATAACCTGATGCTGGAGTAATGGTGCCCAAGCCAGCAACCATGCCAGTCACGATACCTAGCACACTGGGTTTTTTAAACTTGATCCATTCAATGGTCATCCAGGCTAAAGCCCCCGCTGCAGCGGAAAGATGGGTCACTAGCATGGCCATGGCCGCACTACTGTTAGCGGCTAAAGCGCTGCCAGCATTAAATCCAAACCAGCCAACCCACAAAATGCCCGCACCCGTAACCACCATAGTCATATTGTGCGGAGGCATAGCAATAGTCGGAAAACCATTGCGCTTGCCAATCACCAACGCGGCTACCAGCGAGCCCACGCCCGCAGTGATGTGAACCACGGTACCACCCGCGAAATCAAGCAAGCCCATTTTAAATAACCAACCCGAACTGCTCCACACCCAATGGCAAATCGGTGCATAGCAAACGAGCAACCACAATGAAGAAAAAATCAGCATGGAGGAAAACTTCAGGCGCTCAGCGTAGGCCCCCACAATTAGCGCCGGGGTAATAATCGCAAAGGTCATTTGATACATCGCGAATAAACTTTCAGGGATATCGCCCCACATTGCATCTTTCGTAATAGATGCAAAGAAAACTTTGCTGAAATCGCCAATAAAAGCGTTACCCTCACCGAAACTTAAACTATAGCCAATCACAACCCACAAAATAGAAGCAACCGCAGCAATGGCAAAACACTGCATTAATACCGAAAGTACATTTTTAACGCGCACCAAGCCCGCATAAAAAAGTGCAAGCCCTGGCAAAGTCATAAATAGTACCAAGGCGGTAGCAGTAAGCATCCACGCAGTATTTGCTGTGTTTATTCTGGCAACCGGGGCGTCCGCATAACTTAACGAACTGACCAACAAACCGCTTCCTATAACAAAAAATGGAAGAGCAAACTTAACGGACTTTTTCATCATCACACCCTTTTATTTTTATTCGCTACTCTCATGCGAACCCTGATAGAAATAAATGCCCCAATTTGTAACACTCATCACCATAAAAAAGACAATTTCCTTTAATTGAAATGAAAAATGCTTGGTTTTGACGCTATTGAAACCCAAAAAAGAGCAATAAATACCGCAAAATAACGCTCCAAACGCGTTAAGCATGAAACATACCAAAAAAAATTATCTTTATTTATCAGATAGTTATTTATTTCTGCGGGGATTAAAAATAAGTAAATGCACCACACTAACGCACCAAGAAAACCTAGAGCACAATTATTTAACATTACCCTTCGCTAAGGGCCTTTACTTTGGCCGGGGAAAAGCTTGCAAGGTCCCGCGCTAGCTGTGGCAATACCGAAACATTTTCCGCATAAATCAGTTGCTCGTATAAATCAATCAGGCGGTGAAGCGCGGGAGCCAAATCTGGCCGTAAATGAACTGCTCGCAATACAAGATGACGCGGAGTTTCGCCTACTTGAACCATAACACCGCATTGTTTTAATTTTTTGGATAATTGTTGATAAATTAACTGCGTTGAACGCTCCATTGGAGAAAGTTTTTTATGCTGAGAACGAAAAAACAAAATTGCAAAAATCAACATCACTGCAATACCACCTGCCCCCAAAATCAGGAGAACCACGCGCAACGGATCAACATTATGTAGAAGCTTATTCAACAATGTGGATTGCAAGCTGGAATCATAATTCATAACCCATCGTATCCACTGAAAATTCAGGGCATCCCATTGATAACGCATGGATGTTAAAAATTTAAATGAAGAACCAAAACGCTGGCTTAGTAATTTCTGATCTGTCGCATTGAGCGATTCTGCAATACCACGCTGAATCCGCTCTGGCGCTACTGCCGCAGTTGGGTCCACCAGTACCCAGCCACGACCATTGATCCAAACCTCTGCCCAGGCATGCGCATCACGCTGACGAATCACTAAATAATTTTCGATTGAGTTCAGCTCGCCGCCCTGATACCCAACCACTACACGCGCAGGTATCCCGGCAGCGCGCATAAAAAAAACAAAACTGCTAGAAAAGTGTTCGCAAAAACCGCGACGGCTTTGCCACAAAAACTCATCAACCGAATCTCCTCCCAAACCTGGCGGCCTTAAAGTGTAGAAAAAACTTTCATGGTAATAATTAAACACTTTTTCAATTAATTTTTCGGTGCTGCCTGTTTCAGCAAACCATTCACGTGCTACTCGACGGGTTTCAGGATTCCCATGCTGCGGCAATTGCAAATTCTGGTTTAACACGGCCGAATCTTGACCGCTCGTTTCCAGGCGATAGTGCAATGCCGAAGTCACTGTATAGCTCATTCGCTGAGTTATTGGCGCTAAAGCCTGCAAGTGTAAATCGTCTCCCAATATCAATTTACCCGACCAGGCTTCAGGTGCAGTCAGCACGTACAACCAAGGCCGACCACTGGCCTCTACAGTAATATCGTATGTCGTCTTATCGCCGAGGAATTCAATTTTTTTCCACCAACTCTGCATAGGTGGACTTAATGCTTGAGAAGTTTGCGGTATAAATTGTTGTGGACTTTTCGTTGGAAAAGCTTGCGACCAACGTCGACCATCAAATGCAGAAAGCACCAAACTACGCCAGTAAAGTTTTTCATTGGCAGGAATTTTTTCGGCAAAGGTAACGCGAAAGGCTAGTTCATCCGATTGTATTAACTGACTGATATCACCTGGCGACATAGTGTCACTCATACCAGTTTTAGCATGTTGAGGCGAAGGCACGGACCAAAAAGAACCTAATCGCGGCATTACAATAAATAAAATAAACATAAAAGGGATAGCTTGTAACAAAATAAATACACTTGGATTTAACGTTAACCAGAGACTTTTCAAAGTCCCTTTTTTTTGCAGTGTGTGCGCTTGTAAAGCATTACCTTGCAGGGCAGGATTTTGATAGAGCTGCAACAATAATGTACATAGCAACACCAAACAAAAGAAGCCATAAAATGCCGCAACAAAATGATTAAACTCAATAAACTGTGTAGCCAGAATAAAAAATGCAATGTAAACCAATAATATAAAATCTTTTCTATTTTTCACTTCCAACAATTTTAAAATAAATCCCACCAACAACAAACTTACCATACTCATAAAATTAAAACTTAAACCCAGGCTAACCACTAAACCTGCGCTACAAATAAACACAATAAACGTTTTATGTAATTTCCTGGGATAATTTCCAACACCTTGAAAAATTCTCCAGCGCCAGAAAACAACCCCCAACCATACTGCGACTATCCACAGCGGTGCACCCAAAAGATGTGGAGCCAAAACAAAAATCTGGATTACAAATAGCCACAGTAAGCTGTTTCGGGAAATGGGTGGCGACGCAAAAAAGTGTTTTTCATCATTCATTAATTTATTGGTAGACATTATTCGTCCACCGCCAAGCCAAATAATGCCAAGGCGGTTAGCGCATGCAAACGATGAGCCTCACCAGCTGCTAGTTCAATAGTTTTACTGGGTAAAATAAGACCGAACTCAATATTATTTTCTGAAAATTGGTTAACCCAGTAACTCATGTACGACAAACCTAATTCTATATCACCAGTATTTACATACTGCCAATCCAGCCAATACTGCTGACTTTGTTGTGCGCGGTAATCTTTTAAATGCAAACCGGCACCGCGAGCATATTGTTTCCAGGCCACTTGCGACAAGGGTGAGCCAGGATAATAGGTTTGGAAACCCTGAAATTCATCGCCTCTTTGATGAGAATAATATTGCCCGTCATAACCCCGCCCAGCGCCTAAAGGGGGCTTTTCGCAAGCAATAGCACGCGGGTAAATTAATGTTCGATGATCGATATCCACATAAGCCCACGCACGAATAAAGCCAAAAGGAAAATAACTTTTAATCGTTATGCGCGGCAATTTTAGCCAACCGCGATTTTGTGCAACGACTCCTAAAGTGACCTGATCCGTTTTGCCCGCCAAAAGATGAATCTGTACTGGCTCAGAATTTTCCAGAATTAATAAAATGGCATTGTGGTTGGTGTGATATTGCGAACGAATCATAATATCGAAGGGGGCCACATCACCCACTGCAGCGTGGTGAATATTGGCAGATGAAAAAGTCACACCGAGCATGTTTTTAAACGCGTGAATAGTTGATACCAACATCACACTAATGAGGAAATAAGACAATGCGAGAATTAAATTGTTTTGATAGTTAGTGCCCAACAACCAGACCAGCAATACCACCAACAAAAAAGCGAAACCTTGTTTACCAGGGAATATATAAATCGTTTTATGACGCAGAATAACCTGCGCTGCGCGAGGTGAGCGTTTGGCCGCCCAGCGCTGAAAATATTTTTTGAAGAGTGACAAGAGAAGGCTCCCCTGTACGAATTATTGTAATGGCAAGCTTAGGAGTTCACTACAGCCACAGAAGACAAAACCTTTTTCACTAAACTTTCTTGCGCAAAAAGTTGCGCACTTCCTTTCGGAAGTAAACGATGCGCGACTACCGCTGAAAATAAATACTGCACATCTTCAGGCACGACGTAAGCACGTTCATGCATAAATGCCCATGTCTTTGCCGCTTTAATTAACGCCATTGCGCCGCGTGGAGACAAGCCCACCACAATGTCATCAGACGTTCGCGTAAAATCAACTAGGCGATGCACATAATCCACCAGGCTATCCGAGACTTTTACCTGCTGAATCTCTATTTTAATTTTAGTCAGCTCATCGATCGGTAAACATACCCGCAACTGCGCTAATTGTTCGCGAGTGTCGCCACCCTTAAATAATATTTTTTCAGTTTCTGCATCCGGGTAGCCAATGCTAATGCGCATTAAAAATCGATCGAGCTGCGATTCTGGCAGCGGGAAAGTTCCCATTTGCGACATGGGATTTTGTGTGGCTATGACAAAAAATGGCTGCGGTAGAAAATAGGTTTTACCTTCACAGGTGACCTGGCGTTCCTCCATGGACTCAAGTAATGCACTTTGGGTTTTAGGTGTGGTGCGATTAATTTCATCAGCCAATAATACTTGCGTGAAAATGGGCCCTTGATGAAAAGTGAAGCGCTGTTGCTGCGCGTCAAAAATAGAAATACCTAAAATATCGGCAGGCAACATGTCACTGGTAAATTGCACACGGCTATAAGTTAAACCAAATACTTTAGCGAGCGCATGGGACAGCGTGGTTTTACCCATGCCCGGGAGATCTTCAATAAGGAGATGGCCATCGGCCAATAAACAGGTTAGCGCGAGTTTTATTTTGTCTTCTTTGCCAAGTAGAACGCGACCGATTTCATCAACAAGTGTTGCAACAAATTTTCTCACAGTGAATCCTTAATTAAACACCTCGCTGCAAACAGAAAGGCATGTTTTTGTGCCAAAAATCTAGTTCGTGGCAAGCCACGGGGAATGTAACCCTCGCTAGCGATTCAATGGGAAAACTTTAGTTGCTGCATTGAATTGTCATATTCGCAAAGTGGAGTTCGCGCTTTTAAGAATAGCTTCCGTTTCGCGGTTATGACAATCCCGATAAAAAAATTACAGCAAATTTAAACCACGCTCTAAATCTGCTATTAAATCCCTAACATCTTCCAATCCAACAGAAACACGAATTAAATTTTCAGTAATACCGGCTTCAAGTTTTTGCTCTGGCGTTAAACGACCGTGAGTCGTAGTTGCCGGGTGAACAATAGTCGTTTTGGTATCGCCGAGATTGGCCGTAAGCGACATAATGCGTGTTGAATCTATCACTTTCCAGGCCGCTTCGCGTTCGCCATTAACACGAAAGGAAAGCACACCACTAAAAGCTGACTGCTGTTTTGCTGCGAGTTCATGACCTTCATGACTCGGTAAACCTGCGTAGAAAACTTTTTCCACTTTAGGATGTTGATGCAACCACTCAGCGAGAGTAAGCGCGCTGCGTGAATGTGCCTCCATGCGTATACGTAAGGTTTCCAAACCCTTTAAAAAAACCCACGCATTGAACGGACTCATACTAGGGCCAGCACTACGCACAAAGCCAAGCACCTCATCGACTAACACTTTAGGGCCAGCAACTACGCCGCCCAGACACCGACCCTGGCCATCAATATATTTAGTTGCAGAATGTATGATTAAATCTGCACCGAACTCCAGAGGACGCTGCAACGCAGGCGTACAAAAGCAATTGTCCACCACTAACAAAGCATTATGCGCATGAGTGATGTCCGCCAAACGTTGAATATCAATCACATCGCTCAAGGGGTTAGACGGTGTTTCTACAAATACCAATTTCGTCGCTGGAGTGAAGGCAGCTTGCCAAGCCGTGTAATCCGTGGGCGCAACAAATGTGATGGTCACGCCAAATTTTTGCATAAACTTATTGAGTAAAACGTTAGTCGTACCAAACACGCTACGCGAACAAACAATGTGATCGCCAGATTTTAATAACGCCATGCAAGTGCTAAGAATAGCAGCCATACCGGAAGACGTGCCCACCGCTGCCTCTGCGCCTTCAAGCGCAGCTATACGCTCTTCAAAATTACGTACGGTTGGATTAGTGTAGCGCGAATAAACATTACCAGCCTGCGCACCGGCAAAGCGATCTGCAGCTTCTTGCGCACTAGCGAATACATAACTAGACGTTAAAAATAATGCTTCGCTGTGTTCGCCTTCGTGCGTGCGCGATTGACCCGCACGCACGGCCAGCGTATCTAATTCAAATTGCGCTAATTCTTGATCGAGATTTTCCATTCAACACCCCCTCAAATGTTTACTCTTCAAATGTTTTACTCTGAACAATGCATAATGCAATCCCATACATTGTTTAGCCCTAACCTGTTTCAATTCATTATGCTTTAGCATTACAAACCTATAGCGTTATAAAGCCAGGCTCTATGATTGCCACTGAATCTTTAACCCATAGACCCATTATGCAATCCAATGGGCTCATCACTTAGGGTGCTAGATTTTTTCCCCGTTTTTGCTAAATCATTCCGCGCTTTAGCAAGCTTAGCTAAATATTCCGGGGTCACATCTCCGGTAATATATTTGCCAGTAAAAACTGCGCAATCAAATTCAGTGACCTTCGTATTACCTTCCGCTGATGCAGCAATTAAATCTTCAAGGTCTTGATAGATTAACCAATCTGCACCAATTTCCGCACAGATCTCATCATGACTACGGCCATGCGCAATTAATTCATTCACGGTAGGCATATCTATGCCATAGACGTTGGGATATTTTACCGCTGGTGCAGCTGATGCAAAATAAACTTTCTTGGCACCGGCATCACGGGCCATTTGAATAATCTGCTGGCAGGTAGTGCCGCGCACAATGGAGTCATCTACTAACAAAACATTTTTGCCTTTGAATTCTAACCCTATAGGATTCAATTTTTGTCGTACTGATTTTTTACGCTGCTGTTGGCCGGGCATAATAAAAGTACGACCAATGTAGCGATTTTTTACCAAGCCTTCACGAAATTTTACACCGAGCCCATAAGCCAGGGCCTGGCCAGCGACACGGCTTGAATCGGGAATGGGAATGACTACATCAATATCATGGCCAGGTCTCTCACGTAAAATTTTATCCGCTAATTTTTCGCCTTGACGCAAACGGGCTTTATACACCGATATGCCATCCATAATGGAATCAGGACGGGCAAAATAAACGTGCTCAAAAATACAGGGAGCCAGACGCGAATTTTTTGCGCATTGGCGACGATGCAACTCGCCAGCTTCGGTAATATAAATAGCCTCGCCAGGCGCAACATCATCAATTAAAGTGAAGCCCAACACATCGAGCGCAACACTTTCGGAAGCAATCATATATTCATCAAAGCCTTCAGCTGTTTTGCGCGAGCCATAGACTAAAGGACGAATACCATAGGGATCGCGAAACGCAACCAAACCATAACTTGCAATCAACGAAACAGTGGCGTAACCACCACTCACCCGATTATGGACACCCGCCACAGCAGTAAAAATATCATCAGCAGTGGGATTTAATTTCCCCTGCATTTGTAATTCATGTGCAAAAACATTCAGCAAAACTTCTGAATCAGAATCAGTATTAACGTGGCGCAAATCCGTTTTAAATAATTCTTCACTTAACTTATCCGCATTCGTGAGATTACCGTTATGAGCTAAGGCAATACCATAAGGCGAATTAACGTAGAAAGGTTGTGCCAACGCAGGACCAGAATTACCTGCCGTTGGATAACGCACATGGCCAATACCCATGGTACCGACTAGACGTTCCATGTGGCGAGTTCTGAATACATCTTGCACCAGGCCATTGGCTTTTTGTTGCGCCATGCGACCATTTTGACAAGTGACTATTCCAGCAGCATCCTGCCCACGGTGTTGCAGTATTGTTAACGCATCATACAATTGCACATTGACATCGCGCTTACCCACTATTCCTACAATGCCGCACATACTTGCTCACCTTGTGATAATGATTACAGAAATTAAAAAATGAATAAAAATTTTATACTTGCACTGAGGGTGGCTTAGCCATGAAATTTAATAACCAATGAGAAATTTCACCTGTCATACGTTTCACTGCAGCTTCATAGGGCACAAGATAAGGAATAACTAATGATTGCTGAAACCAGGAATCTTTTTTTACGGGAATAAAAGAGGGTAAATAAATTAATAAAATCATCACAATAAAAAATCCCCGGACAAAACCAAAGCACATCCCCAACAGGCGATTGCTAACGGATAGGCCTGTCGCATTGACCAGAAGATTAACCCCATAATTTATCAGCATACCGATTAAGAGAACTGCAACAAATATTGCTAGGAATGCGGTCATAGCACGTAACGACGGAGTAGCAATAATATTGACTAAAAGTAGTGCGAGGCGATCACTGAACAGATTGGCAATGATGACTGCAGCAATCCAAATGACAAGAGAAAAAACTTCTTTGAAAAACCCACGAACAAGACCAATAAGACACGATATTGTTAATATGGCTATTATGACCCAATCTGCCCAATTCATGTGCCCGATTTCCCCACTTAGCAACTCTCTATCAAGGCTTAACAAAAACGGCATTTTAACAGAGCCGCCTTGCATCAAACAGCTCTTTAACCACTCTTTAAAAATTTAGCGGCAATAGAGATAAAAACAGGTTTTATAATTTATGGCCGAAATTGCATTACCATTGATTTAACTTTTAAACGCTTGTCGATTTGGCTTTTCATGGTCAGCGCTTCTGCTTTATCCAACTTGGGGCCAACATACACACGGCTAATAGTGGTGGCGCCGCTGGGTACTGTCCGGACATAAGCTTTAAAGCCGTCAACCTGCAAATCGTCACGCACCTTGTTCGCTGCTTCTTTAGTGCTAAAACTACCCACCTGCACAACCCAGGCGTTAGGTAAGTCTTCCGCATTTAAAGGCATAGCCGTAACGGCTTTTTGCGCAGGGGCTATTACTTGTGACGGTTTACTTGAAGCTGGTAAAGAGCTGGGAGCGCTTGAAATAATGGTTTGCTCAACAGTTTCGTCGGGTACAAACATAGTTTCGGGAGCGGGTGCAGGCACAATATCTGGAACCGGTTTTGGTGCATTGAATTCCACTGGAACTATCCCGGGGCGGACGGGAATTTGCGATTTTGTGCTGATTTGATTATCTTGTTTTTCTTTAAAAAAACCCGGTAAAAATATCACCGCAATCGCAGCGAGAAAAGCAGCACCGATTAACCGATGCTTTAAAGTATATTTCACTCAATACCCCGCTTAATTAACATCACATAACTCTGTATTTGCTTGCAGGTAAAATAAAGCAGCAGCAACTGTATAAAAAGAACCGAAGACGATTACACGATCTCCCGCATCGCTTGCATTTAATAGTCTGTGCATTATTGCATTAATATCACCGTTATAACCGGCATTGTTATCCAATGCTTTTACTTTTAGATCCAGCGCCATTAGTTTTTCAGTCAAAGCCTTGGGTGTGGCTGCCCGGGGAATATTGGTTAAATCCAAAAGATACCAAGTGTCCACCAGGCCAACCAAATTTGCCAAACTGGCTGCGCAATCTTTATCTGCCATCATTGCAACTATCGCGTGAGTTTTGCCAGCGCAAGGTTCATTTTCTAAGCGCCGCGCAAAATATTCTGTAGCCGCTGGATTGTGCGCAACATCCAAAATAAATTCACGATTACGAAAAATAATCTTTTGAAATCGCCCAGCCAGGGTTAGTGAAGCTAGTGTGGTCTCTATGACAGCGAGATCCAACTTTATATCCAACAAATAAATTGCTTGCAGTGCCGCAACTACACTAGGCAAGGGTAAGTGAGGCGCAGCCAGATCAGAAAAGCTGACGATATCGCCCTGATTGCTTTTTCCTTGCCACTGCCATTTTTTTGCATCAACCCCATAAGAAAAATCACGCCCGAGCAAATAAGTATGGGTTTTCAGTTCTGCAGCTACAGCAAGAATACTTTGCGGTGGACTCTCATCAGCACAAATAAAAATTTTGTGCGCGCGTAGAATGCCGGCTTTTTCTCGACCTATAAGTTCGCGAGTATCTCCCAGCCAGGCTTGGTGATCTAAAGCAATGGAGGTAATTATGGCAACATCGGCATCGATAATATTAATAGCATCCAGCCGCCCACCCAGGCCCACTTCTAACACCATGAAGTCAACATTACGCTGTTTAAAAATCTCTAGCGCCGCAAGTGTGCCGTATTCGAAATAGGTAAGACTAATTGCAGCGACATCCGCGGCAACCGCAATCTTTTCAAAAGCATTGCAAATTTCTACATCGCTAACTGCTTTGCCATTAACTTGAATACGTTCAGCGTAATGTAATAAATGCGGTGAAGTGTAAATACCCACCGAATAATGTGCAGATTGCAACAAAGCAGCACAAGCAGCTACGCATGATCCTTTACCGTTAGTACCGGCAACTATGATAGTTTTTGCAGCGGGATTTAATAGCTGTAAACGTTCAGCAACTTGACGAATTCGTGTTAAACCCAGATCGATTTCTTTGGGGTGGCTTTGTTCAAGCCACCCTAACCAATCGGCTAATGATGCATGTCTCATACGGAAGGGAAATTAATTAAGTGCAGGATGACGAGTAAATTTAGCCAGCAGGCCGGCAATTTTATCGCGCATATCGCGACGATGAATAATCATGTCAATAGCACCGTGATCAAGCAAAAATTCTGCGCGCTGAAACCCTTTAGGTAATTTTTGTCGGATCGTTTGCTCAATAATTCCAGGACCGGCGAAGCCTGCCCGTGACCCTGGTTCGGCGACGTTGATGTCACCTAGCAGTGCAAGGCTCGCCGATACGCCGCCATACACTGGATCAGTCATGATCGAGACATAAGGAGTGCCTTGCATTTTTAAACGTTCAATAACAGCGCTGGTTTTTGCCATTTGCATTAACGAAATTAATGCCTCTTGCATACGCGCACCGCCAGTGGCAGAAAAACAAACGAGGGGAATATTTTCTTCGAGAGATACTTTTGCAGCGCGGGCAAAACGTTCACCCACCACGTAACCCATAGAGCCGCCATGAAATGCAAACTCAAACGCTACGGCAACAACCGGCATACCTTTTAGTTCGCCGCGCATTGCCACCAACGCGTCCTTTTCGCCAGTCAATTTCTGCGCAGTGGTTAAACGTTCTTTATATTTTTTGATATCTTTAAATTTCAAGCGATCTATGGGCACTACATCTGCCGCTAATTCCTGACGATTTTGCGGATCGAGAAAAATATTTAATCGCGCACGCGCACCAATACGTATGTGGTGATCACACTTTGGACAAACATCTAAGGTTTTTTCTAATTCAGGCTTATATAAAACTGCATCGCATTTCACGCATTTTTCCCACAAGCCCTCTGGCACTTTATTGGTACGCTTGCCATCGACTTGATCGAATTTAGGGATAATTTTTTCTAACCAGCTCATCGTAAACTCTCTTTTAATTTTGTTAGCTACTTATCGATATTATTTATCGACTGATTAACGAATATTTTGCGTTAAAAATACTTATATAAAAATTAAAGGGTGTCTATTGCATTACGAATACCGGAAATAATTTCGCCCACAGCAGTGGCGATAGCAGCGGCAGGTTGGCCTTCAAGCGAGCCCATTTTCTCCACCAACACACTCCCTATCACAACACCATCAGCTAATTGCGCAACGGCTTTTGCCGTAGCCGGATCCTTAATCCCAAAACCGACACACAGCGGCAGCTTAGTTAGTTGGCCGAACTCTTCGAGCTTGGCCTTAACTGCGTCAACATCCAAATGGCCTGCACCAGTGACGCCTTTCAATGACACATAATATAGAAAACCCGTGGCGTGAGCAGCAATTTTACGTGCACGCTCCACAGTTGTGGTGGGAGCCAAGAGAAAAATATTATCTAAACCCACCGCATCCAGCGCGTCTTTTAACACCACCACTTCTTCGGGCGGTAAATCTACCGTTAATAGGCCGTCAACACCAGCTTCTGCCGCTGCATTGGCGAAAGCTTGATAACCAAACCGCTCTATGGGATTTGCATAGCCCATAAGCACTACGGGCGTTTGGGTGTTGGTTTTACGAAACTGTTTAACAATTTCCAGGGTGCCTTTCAAACTTGTATTGTAAGCTAAAGCACGCTCATGGCCTTTCTGAATAACAGGCCCTTCCGCCATAGGATCAGAAAAAGGAACACCCAACTCAATAATATCGACGCCCTGTGCAACCATCTCAAGCATAGTCGGTAAAGTGGCTTCGGGATGTGGATCGCCATTTACAATGTAAGCGACTAATACTTTCTTACCTGAAACTCTGGCTTCGTTCAAACGCTGCGAAATACGACTCATGGATTGAATATCCTAATGCTTGCTTAGATGGTGATGCCGTCGATACCGGCTACAGTGTGAATATCTTTATCACCACGCCCGGAAAGATTGACGATGATAATTTGATCCTTGTCCATAGTCGGCGCAAGTTTTTCAGCATAGGCAACGGCATGGCTTGATTCCAATGCGGGCATGATGCCTTCTGTCAGTGTCAGTTTGCGAAAAGCAGCGAGCGCTTCATCATCGTTAATGGCAACATAATTAACGCGACCTATATCTTTCAACCAGGAATGCTCCGGACCTACGCCTGGATAATCCAAGCCTGCAGAGACAGAGTGAGTCTCAATGATCTGCCCATTCTCATCTTCCATCAGATAAGTGCGATTACCGTGTAACACACCGGGAATACCTTTATTCAACGGTGCAGCATGCTTGCCGGTTTCAATACCTAAACCGCCAGCTTCCACACCATACATTTTAACGGCGTTATCCGTCAAAAAAGGATGGAACAAGCCAATTGCGTTTGAACCACCGCCGACACAGGCAACTAGCGCATCAGGTAAGCGACCAGCCTGCGCCAGACATTGACGACGAGCTTCGCGGCCAATAATAGACTGGAAATCACGTACCAATTGTGGGTAAGGATGTGGACCAGCAGCAGTGCCTATAATGTAAAAAGTGTCATCAACGTTGGTAGCCCAATCGCGCATGGCTTCATTCATTGCATCTTTCAGCGTACGCGAACCTGAAGTCACCGGATAAACCTCTGCACCCAACAACTTCATGCGATACACATTCAGCGCTTGCCGTTGAATGTCTTCAGAACCCATGTAAACCCGACATTTCAAGCCTAAACGTGCAGCCACTGTTGCCGTAGCAACACCGTGTTGGCCAGCGCCCGTTTCCGCAATAATGCGCGATTTACCGGTGAATTTTGCGAGGAGCGCTTGGCCGATGGTGTTATTTACCTTGTGTGCACCCGTGTGATTTAAGTCTTCACGCTTCAAATAAATTTGTGCACCACCTAATTCACGGGTCCAACGTTCGGCAAGATAAAGGGGCGAAGGACGACCAACGTAATGCGCCATGTCCTTATCAAACTCAGCTTGAAAACCCGGGTCATCTTTTAATTTAAAATAAATTTCCTGAAGCTCATCAAGCGCATAAATTAAAGTTTCGGAAACGAAACGGCCACCATAAGGGCCAAAATGCCCTTCAGCATTAGGGAAGCTGCTGTAATTTATAGCGGAATACTGTTTAGTGTCACTCACCGTTTTACCACCTATTGTCAGAATGAATTCACAAATTTAAGCATTTTTGGCATTGCGAATAAACGCAGTGATTTTGTGCGCAGCTTTTTTACCGGGAGTAGATTCTACACCACCACTCACATCCACCCCATACACAGATACAGAACTTATTGCTAAAGCGACGTTTTCCGGCGTTAAGCCGCCCGCTAGCACAAGTGGGCACAGCGTGTTTTTCGGGACTCTCTGCCAATCAAAGGTTTCGCCTGTTCCACCCGGTACACCGGGGCGATATGCATCCAACAATATAGCGCTGGCATCAGGATACGAGCCTATCGCGTCCTGCAGATTAAGTTCGGGTCGCATGCGAATTGCTTTCATATAAGGGCGTTGAAAGATTCGACAAAACTCAGGGGGTTCATCGCCATGAAATTGCAGTACATGTAACTGTACCTTCGCCAGCACATCTTTAATAAAGACTTCCTCAGCATCCACAAACAAACCAACAACAGTAACAAAAGGACCTACAGATCGGGCAATAAGGGTAGCTTGCTCAATGGTTACGGATCTCGGACTGGGCTCATAAAAAACCAGGCCTATGGCGTCAGCGCCAGCATTAACAGCTAGCTGCGCATCCTCGATCGAAGTGATACCACAAATTTTGATGCGTATAGAATTCACAAATTGGTCGACCTAAATGGCTACAACTCTATCGATACTGTTGGAACTAATGGGAAAATTAGGCGGCGATAATAGCAGAATCCACTATCAAAAACTCTACCCAACATACTTTCACCCAATGTAAAAAAACATAAAACTCGATCAAAAAATAGTTGTATTCACAGCTCAGCAGCAAAACCACCTATAGGTTGCAGTAAAAAAAATGGCCCCGGAAGACATTTAGGCAAATTAAATTGGAAAGGATAATCTACTGACACCAGATAAAGCCCAAAAGGTTTTGCAGTCACTCCACCACGGCTCCTATCTTTTGCTAGCAATACCTCTCTAACCCAGGATGTTGGCTTATCAGCAGCCCCCACAGCCATTAATACACCTACCATATTGCGAACCATATGATGAAGAAATGCATTGGCTTGCACTTCCAATACGATTAAATCGCCCATACGGATGATGTGCATATAGGAAATGGTTCGCACCGGGCTTTTGGCTTGACAGTGAGTGGCCCGAAAGGAGGTGAAGTCATGTTGGCCAATCAAACAGGCTGCACCTTCCCGCATTTTATCAACATCTAACCGACGAGATGACCAGGTAATTTGATCGTGCAGCAAGGCAGATGAAGTTTGCGCATCTGAAATAAGATAGCGATAGGTACGATTGAGCGCACTAAAACGTGCGTGAAATTGTGGCGGCACATCTTGCGCCCAACGAAGACCAATGGTATCCGGCAAGTGTTGTCGCACACCTAAAACCCAGGCTTTAAGGGGACGCAGTGCTTGAGTGTCAAAATGGATAACTTGATTTGTGGCGTGAACACCGGCATCGGTTCGGCCCGCACACACCAAGGTTATTTCTTCATTGGCGACCTTTGATAAGGCTTTTTCTAAAGCTTGCTGGACTGTTTTTACGCCGTTAGGCTGTGTTTGGAAACCGTGATAATCCGAACCTTTATACTCCACCGCTAAGGCTACACGCCGCATATTTTCCGGCCAGGGAGTATCAGCAAGCACTTCGCCATTGCGAGTATAAAATTTATGTTTAGGGGAAAAAATTTCGTTCATTGCAGCATCACATTATTGTAAATCTATAACACCTGCATACAGGTAATCTGGATATAACAAGAATAAACGGACCAGAAACAACAAAGCCTTGCACAATATCTTGTGCAAGGCTTTGTGTTTTTTAGCGAAAGACTAGACGTCGATTCGACTTAATAAATCTACTGCTTCTTGACGTTGTTGGTCATTTCCTTCATGCGCAACTTCAGCGAGAATATCACGCGCGCCTTCATTATCACCCATATCAATATAGGCCCGAGCCAGATCCAATTTAGTAGCTGACTCATCTGCATCAGCCATAAAATCTAATTCCGAGTCCAAGTCCGCATCAGACATATCAGCGTCAGTAACATTTAAATTATCGGCAGAGAAATCAGATAATGCTTGATCAAATACATCATCTGCAATTTCATCATCCACAGAAGACTGAGGTGTTTTATGTGCTGATGTAGCAGGTAAATCATTCAAAGATGCCAAATTTGATGTGCTGGATCCCAAATCGAGATCATCATCTTCGGCCCAATTTATCTCTTCTTCGTCATCCACTATTGATTCAAGTTTAGCAGTAGAACTTTTACTTACAGGCTTAACCTCATCGAAATCCAGGGACTCAAGATCGGCATCAAGACTTTCCATCTCGTGATCTAGTGCAGCCAAGTCGATGTCATCCATATCTAATTCAAGATTAAAGTCATCGACATTACCGTCCATTAACGGTGAAGCTTTACCGGTATTTTCTTTCGCAGTCAGGTTACTGGATTTAGAATCTAATTCATTAAAATCAAAACTGAATTCTTCGTCAACTTCAGCAACCTCTAGATCATCATCAATAATCTCATCATCGAGACCGTCCAGGGCAAGCGAAATTTCTGACAAATCTTCCGCTTCTGATTTCTCAGCTTTATTTTTGCTCGGGTCCAAATCCAGATTAAAATCTGAATCCGAATCCAGGTCTAAAGAAAAGTCTTCATCGAGGGAGACACCTTTAGCCTTGGCTACTGGCGCATCGTCAAAATCCAAACTGTAGCGTTGCGTAGTCGCATTAGAAGGTGCACTTTTAATCTGTGTTTTATCGTAATTTACAACTGTGGAATCATCATCCAAATCGAAACTAAATTCATCCTCGGCTTTAGATGGAGGTGGCGGAGCTGAAAACGTAGATTGCATGACGGTAGAGGCTGCTGCAAATGCACTCACACCAACAATATTTGTGCGCAACTCTGATGCCCGATTTTTTGTAAATTCAGAAGCAATTGGTAAGAGTGCAGCATAATGCTTATCAAACTCAACAGCATTTTGCGTTTGCGAATAAACTTCTAATAGTTTCAGCCGTATATCGCTTGAATGCGGATCTTTGGCCAAACCATTAAGTAACATTTCCTCAGCTTGGTCAAATTTGCCATAAGCAATATAGATATCGGCTTCACCAACAACATCACCTGTTTCCGCAACCGCACTAGCTTCATCTTCTTCAAAAAGACCCACCTCATCTTCTTGTTCAGGCTCCGCATCAAGTTCGTATTGCTCTTGTTCTTCATTAAAATTATCAAAGTTCGGTTCAGAAGAAAATAGATCTTCATTATCATTATCGAAGCGAGAAGCCGGCATTGCTGCTTCAAATTTGCGGCGTCTTATCATAAACACAGCGACGCCTATGAAGCCGGCAGCAACCAAAACAACCCAAAGATTTTCTAAAACGGTATCGACAATTGATTTTTCAGCAACCACTCGTGCTGCCTTTTTTTCAGGCAATGCGGGTGCAATAACGGGTGCTGCAGCGGCAGACGCCTCGGCGCTAGAAGCTTCCGCACTGACAACAGGTGCTGCTTGATCAACGGCTGCAGGCTGAATAACAGTTTCGGGTACTGGATCTGTCACAGTGGCAATGCTTGATGCTGCTTTCTGTTCGGCCAGCTTAGCCTCTTCTGCGGCTGCCGCTGCCGCCTTAGCTTCTGCCAATTTAGCTGCGTTGAGCTGCATGGCTCGCAATTTTTCATTGCTAGCTTCAGTCAACTTCTGCATGGTTTTAGCTTGCTCTTCCAAATCTTTTACTCGGGAAGAAAGCTCAGACTTTTCAAATTTGGATTTATCCAACTCTTCCAGAGTTGAAGACAGTTCTGACTCCAGGGCTTTTCCAGCACCTTTTTTTGCACCGCGACCTTGGCCGCCATCACCAGCATCTGCCGACAAAGGTGTCTCTAATTTTACTCTCCCAGATACAGTTTCAGTCTGAGTACGGTCACGAGGAGCATTAGATGAGGCATCTAACTGCGCGCCTAACGCAGTTGTATTAGCAGCCATCGAAGCTTTGGCACTAGCCCATGCGTCGTTTTGCGCCGCTACCATACTCAATGCAGCAGACTTAGGCACGCTCGATATCTCATTGGCATCCGGGACGCGAAGCACTTGTCCTTTTTTGATCAAATTAATATTGCCATGAATAAAGGCATTAGGATTTAACCGCTGTAAGGCCAACATGGTTTGGTGAATAGACGTTTTAGAAGTCGGGCGCACAGCCTTGGCGATTTCCCACAAAGTGTCTTTTTTAGAAACTGGGCCATAGGTACCAGCACCCTGTTCAAACTTTTTTGCGGATTGATCCTGCTCTGCAATAACTGCAGGTTTTTCTTCAACCGTAGGTTTTTCGTTGACATAAGGCACACTCGGTTCATCAATGATCGATGATTGAGCAGCTTGTTCTGTTGCTGGCTGTGGCTGAGATTGTTGAACTGGTTCAGCAGGAGCGGTTGCTCTACTCTCTTTTACAGTCGATCTGTTGGTTTCAGCGGCTTGCACCGGTTGCGGAACAGCCTCGTCAAAGGTCGGCAAGTCCATTAATACGGTGTATTCACGCAGCAAACGACCGGCAGTCCAGCGTGCTTCGAGAAGAAAATTTAGATAGGGTTCGCGGACCGGATTTCGCGTAGTTATCCGCACAATGGCCCCACCGGGATTATTCAACACCACCTGAAATTGCAATTCAGTGTAAAAGTACAGCCGATCAATACCATTGCGCTCAAAATCAGCAGGTGATGCTAAGGCGACCAGGATTTGGTCTGAAGATAAATCACGTGTATCGACAAGCTTTACTTCAGCATTTAAGGGTTCATTAAGCGTCGAATTTAACGTAATTTCGCCAAGCCCAAGTGCGCTGGCAAAATTCGAAAGCGCAACTGAAGCCAAGCTACAAACCAAAACAAATTTACGAAGCTGCATAGGTTGATCCTTTATTATCTCCATGGTGTAAGTCTGCATTTGCGTTAACAGAGGTTAAGCATATGAGATGCTAAAACTTAAACCGGATGTTGTATCGAGGGACTAATGTTTACATGCAACTGGCTGAATGTTATGCATTAGGTATAAAACCTCGAAATTATCTTCACTATCTTTCGTAAGTATTCATTATAAATAGCTTTTTATCAACACTTGGGCCTTGCAACAACAACCAAATGGAACATTTTTTACACATTTTATGGCGTTGTTTCACAAAAAAGCCAAAATTTGACATACAAAGTTTAGCGACACGAAAAAAAAGTCTTTCTTGAAAACAAAAACCCTCAAGAATCTAATGATTATTGAGGGTTCTTAAAGCAGTTTCTTAAGAGCGTGGCGTCAATTCGACGTTAAGCTGCTTCTTTAAGAATACGCAACATGCGCCGCAATGGCTCAGCAGCACCCCACAACAATTGATCACCAACAGTGAAAGCAGACAAGTACTGAGGCCCCATATTCATCTTACGTAAACGGCCAACAGGAACATTTAAGGTACCTGTGACTGCCGTCGGGGTTAGATCACGAATACTGCTGTCACGATCATTTATTATTACTTTAGACCATGGGTTAGCGTTAGCAAGCATGGATTCAATATCAGCCATAGGTACGTCTTTATTTAATTTAATGGTTAACGCCTGACTATGGCACCTCATCGCACCTATTCGCACGCACAAACCATCAACGGGAATAGGATTGCTATCGCGCCCCAAAATTTTGTTGGTTTCTGCCTGGCCTTTCCACTCTTCTTTACTTTGGCCGTTTTCCCATTGTTTATCGATATAAGGCAACAAGCTTCCAGCTAATGGATGGCCAAAGTTGTCCTTAGGGAACCCATCGCCACGCATGGTTTCTGCAATGACGCGATCAATTTCAAGAATTGCCGATTTCGGGTCAGCCAATTTAGCTGCAACAGATGCATGAAGAGCACCCATCTGCGCTATGAGCTCGCGCATATTCTGCGCACCGGCACCTGATGCAGCCTGGTAAGTCATAGAGCTTACCCACTCCACCAAACCGGCATGAAACAAGCCACCCAAACCCATCAACATTAAACTGACAGTACAGTTGCCGCCAATGAAGTTTTTAACTCCCTTGGCTATGCCATTTTTAATCACATCGTTATTCACCGGATCAAGAATGATGATAGCGTCCTTATCCATACGCAGACTGGATGCAGCATCTATCCAATAACCTTTCCAGCCATGCGCTCGCAGCTTTGGAAAAACTTCATTGGTATAGTCGCCACCCTGACAGGTGACGATGACATCGAGCTGTTTTAAATCTTCAATTGAAAATGCGTCCTTCAAAGCAGGAATACCGCTTGCAACGGCTGGCGCCACACCACCGATATTGGACGTAGTAAAAAACACCGGTTCAATTTCTGCAAAATCATTTTCTATTTGCATACGCTCCATCAGAACAGAGCCCACCATACCGCGCCAACCAACAAAACCTACCTTCATTTTATTTTCTCTCTCAATTCACTTTGCACATTTTTATTTCGTCACAATCGCGTTTGACGCGAACACAACAATGAAATATTAAACCAGAGCAGCAACAACAGCATCGCCCATTTGTGAGGTGCTGACTTTCTTCGTACCCTCGGTGTAAATATCTGCAGTACGATAACCCTGATCAAGTACCTTGCCCACCGCGACTTCAATCGCATCGGCTACTTCCGGCAAAGCCAGAGAATAACGTAACATCATCGACACCGACAATATAGTTGCCAGTGGATTAGCAATACCAAGGCCAGCAATATCCGGTGCGGAACCATGACAAGGCTCATACATTCCGCGACCATTTTTGTCGAGCGATGCCGAAGGTAACATTCCAATAGAACCTGTAAGCATAGCCGCAGCGTCCGACAAAATATCACCAAACATATTGCCCGTCACTAAAACATCAAATTGTTTTGGTGCACGCACTAATTGCATAGCCGCGTTATCGACATACATATGCGAAAGCTCAACGTCCGGATATTCTTTATGCAATGTATCCATGACTTCACGCCACAACATGGTTGCTTCAAGGACATTTGCTTTATCGACCGAGCAAACCTTACGATTACGCTTGCGCGCCATTTCAAACGCAGTACGTCCTATGCGGATAATCTCACTCTCGGAATATTTGTAAGTGTTATACCCTTCGCGTTCACCATTTTCTAAAACACGAATGCCGCGCGGCTCACCAAAGTAAATACCGCCCGCCAATTCCCGCACAATCAAAATATCCAAACCCGAAACAATTTCTGGTTTTAATGAAGACGCATCGACTAATTGTGGGTATAACAATGCCGGACGCAAATTTGCATACAAACCCAACTGCGAACGAATTTTTAGCAACCCTTTTTCCGGGCGAATGGAGCGATCCATTTTATCCCACTTGGGACCACCCACAGCACCCAACAAAATCGCATCGGCGAGACGTGCGCGCTCAAGCGTGGAATCAGCCAAAGGAACACCATGCACATCAATCGCACAGCCCCCCATTAATTCGTTTTCAAAAGTGAAACCTAAATCATATTTAGCGTTGACCACATCCAACACTTTGCGCGCTTCCCTAACAATTTCCGGACCTATGCCATCACCTTCCAGAATCAAAATATGCTTACCCACAAAACTCTCCAATTAAAAAAATTATCGCACTGTAGGGGCGCCGCTTGCTGCGCCCAATTTTCGCGTATTAAATTTACAGGGCGCAGCAAGCAGCGCCCCTACCAATATTTACAACCGGGAAATAAATAGTTTAAAT
Source organism: Pseudomonadota bacterium (assembly GCA_040385335.1). Lineage (GTDB taxonomy): Bacteria > Pseudomonadota > Gammaproteobacteria > Pseudomonadales > Cellvibrionaceae > Cellvibrio. The sequence continues at coordinate 62,267 of JAZKHP010000045.1, read as the reverse complement.
TTTTTCCATTCCGATCAGAATTGCTTTTTTGTCAAAAGTGACCGTGCGCTCACACCCTGCTGCTTCATTTACAGTAAGAATCAATGCATCACTAAAATCTGCATTAGCTGCTCGATACTTCTTCAACGCGAGATGAACAATCTCTGCTCGCTCGATAATAATTTGTTTAGTAGTCAGTAATGATTCAATAACAGTAATCAGAGAATCTTTTTTTTGGTTGTAACAGGATTCAAGCACCCAGAGAATTTCCACCAACACAATATGCGATATAAAACCTAACCGCTTTTCAGATAGTTCAGTCTCGATTAATTGGTTTGCAACGGCAGATTGTTTTGGGTCATCTTGTGTTAAATAACGAATAACCACGTTGGTATCGATACCAATCATTTATTATTCACTCGCTGTTTTACCGCTGCATTCATGTCCTCAATAGTGACTTTTTTGGTGGTCTGAATCATACCCTTTAAATTACTGACGTCCTTACTGGCAGCGATGATTTCAAACCTGCCTTCACCCGTCTGAATAAACTCAAGCCTGTCGCCTGCACTAATATGCAAGGAGTCCCTCACAACCGCCGGAATGGTAATCTGCCCTTTGCTGGTGAGTGTTGCTGTTGCCATAATTCCGCCCAATCAGTTCGCCTTACTCATTTCGATATACCTTACCATGAGTAAGACGAAAAGCAACTATTTAACAACATCAAATAGCCAGGGAGCCTCTATTCGTTTTTTCGCTTCATAGCTACGAATCGTATCAGCATGTTCAAGCGTTAAACCAATATCATCCAAACCGTTATACAAGCAGTGTTTACGGAACTCATCAATTTCAAATGCGAAACTTTCACTGCTGGGTGTTGTTACAATTTGTTTCGCTAAATCGATAGTTAATTGATAGCCCACTGCTGCATACATTTCTTTAAATAACTGATCAACAATTGCATCACTCAAAACAATCGGCAACAAACCATTTTTAAAACTGTTGTTATAGAAAATGTCGGCAAAGCTTGGCGCAATCACGCTGCGAAAACCGTAGTCATCCAAGGCCCATGGCGCATGCTCGCGACTGGAACCACAACCAAAATTTTCCCGCGACAGCAAAATCGTAGCGCCTTGGTAACGCGGAAAATTCAATGGAAATTCAGTGTTAATGGGACGATTTGTGCACTCTTGATCTGGTTTACCTTCGTCTAAATAGCGCAACTCATCAAACAAATTTTTGCCGAAACCGGTGCGTTTGATCGATTTTAAAAACTGTTTGGGGATAATCATATCGGTATCGATATTAGCGCGATCCATAGGTGCAGCTAAACCCGCTATTAGTGTAAAACTTTTCATGATCTATACCTGTTTAGATTCTTGTGACAACCAAGGGCGCGGCAAGCAGCGCCCCTACGGGATTAGGAAAAATTTCTCACGTCGACAAAGTGGCCAGCAATTGCTGCTGCTGCTGCCATGGCAGGGCTAACCAAATGCGTGCGACCACCATAACCTTGACGACCTTCAAAATTGCGGTTTGAAGTAGAAGCGCAATGCTCGCCTGCCCCTAATTTATCCGCATTCATCGCCAAACACATTGAGCAACCTGGCTCACGCCACTCCAAGCCGGCAGCAATAAAAATGTGATGCAAGCCTTCAGCTTCAGCTTGCGCTTTTACTGCACCAGAACCTGGAACTACTATGGCTTCTTTGACGGATGCCGCCTTAGTGCGCCCCTTAACGACTGTTGCAGCTGCGCGAATATCTTCAATGCGCGAGTTAGTGCAAGAACCAATAAATACGCGATCAAGATAAATAGACGTTATCGGCTGATCTGCTTGCAACCCCATATATTGCAACGCACGCAACATACCTTCGCGTTTAACGGGATCAGTTTCTTGCGCTGGGTTAGGTACATTATCGGCAATGGAAACTACCATTTCCGGCGAGGTACCCCAACTCACTTGCGGCCTAATATCCGCACCGTTCATTTCTACAATCGCATCAAACCGGGCAGCTTCATCACTCACGTATTCACGCCAATTAGCAACTGCCTTTTCCCACATATCACCTTTGGGTGCGTATGCTCTACCTTTTACATAATCAATGGTGGTTTGATCGACAGCAACCATACCCGCACGAGCACCAGCTTCAATGGCCATATTGCACACAGTCATGCGACCTTCCATGCTCATATCGCGAAAAACTTCTCCCGCAAATTCCACTGCATAACCATTACCACCTGCTGTACCAATTTTCGCGATTATGGCCAAGACTACATCTTTAGGCGTTATGCCAGCACCCAGTTTGCCGTCTACCTTAATCAACATATTGTTCATTTTTTTTGCGACTAAACATTGAGTCGCCATCACATGCTCAACTTCACTGGTACCAATACCATGAGCTAAAGCCCCCAAGGCACCGTTAGTAGCAGTATGGGAATCGCCACAAACAATGGTCATGCCAGGTAAACAAGCTCCGGTCTCAGGGCCAATAACATGGACGATGCCTTGACGCACATCGTTAATTTTGAATTCCAAAATCCCGAACTCATCGCAATTGTCATCCAATGTTTGCACTTGAATTAAGGACACCGGGTCTTCGATACCCTGTACACCGTGGGCACGTTCTTTTTGCGTGGTTGGTACATTGTGATCCGGCGTGGCGAGGATAGAGTCAACGCGCCAGGGTTTGCGACCCGCCAAACGTAAACCGTCGAAGGCTTGCGGCGAGGTCACTTCGTGAATGATGTGGCGATCAATATAAATAAGCGCCGAACCATCATCCCGCTGCTGCACAAGGTGGGCATCCCAAAGCTTGTCATAAAGCGTCTTTGCAGTCATGTCACTACTCCTGGTAGATGATGTGTATTAATTAACGATGTGAAGCAGTTTATAACTCAACAAACCATAAAACAAATTTATCTTTTTTATAGTTTACATTCCCAAATGGAATGCTAAAGTAACCCATAAATAATTAACCGAGGTGTTATGGATACGCAGCATTTACAGGCTTTTGTCGCTATCGCTAAAAATGGTTCGTTTTCGGCGGCAGGCGAACGCCTGCATCTAACACAACCGGCGATTAGCAAACGAATTGCTTTATTAGAAGAACAAGTAAAAGCCAAGCTGTTTGATCGCGTAGGCAGACAAGTTGTGTTGACGCAGGCAGGGAACTTATTGTTGCCTAAAGCGACAAATATCCTCAACGAGGTAGCAGCAGCTCAACGTGCTATAGCTGACCTGAAGGGTGATGTGACCGGGAAACTTAGCATAGCGACTAGTCATCATCTAGGCTTACATTACTTGCCACCTTACTTGCGTGAATTTTCCACCAATTACCCAAGTGTAAAATTAGATCTTCACTTTTTGGACTCTGAACATGCGTACCACGAAATCCTCCAAGGGCGCTTCGATATCGCCGTTATTACGCTCGCGCTTGAACAAGACGCGCGTATCACCAGCAACATCCTCTGGCACGACCAGCTCCAGTTCGTCGCCGCGCCCACCCATCCACTTGCAGCGCTGGCGAATATTCAGCTGGCCGATCTAAGCCCGCATCAAGCCATAATGCCGGACACCAATACCTACACTACTCGTCTTATCAAAGAATTATTTGACCAGCAAGGTCAGTCGTTGGACATTACCATGGTGACCAACCACTTGGACACCATCAAAATGATGTTGAGTATTGGCCTCGGCTGGGGCGTTTTACCCAGTAGTATTATCGATAGCCAACTCCATATCCTGGATGTGAATTGCCCGCCCATTAGTCGCTCACTGGGCTGCATTTATCACAGTCAACGCAGCCTCAATAATGCAGCCCGCGCTTTTGTAGACTTGCTCAAACAAAAACTTGTCGTCTAAATTTTCAAACAAACCACTCACTGTGTTTTAGCAGCTAAACTTGCGTCACTCCATCACTCACCGATGGGAACAACAATAGCCATAAGGAACCACTCATATGAATAAATTCGCATTTGCTTCAAAGGTTGCACTTATTTCTGCTCCATTGCTCGTTACCTCACTTGCCCAAGCCGATACCATCTTAGGTCTATATGCAGGCGCAGGTACCTGGAGAGCAGATTATGATGGTCAGGCTGGTGACCCAAGCATCACTCTTAAGGAACTTGGTCTGAAAGAAAAAGACAATAACTTTTTTTACATTGCTCTTGAACATCCGATTCCTGTTATACCCAATATTCGCCTGCAACAAACCGACATCAGCAGCAAACAAACAGCCGACATCAACAGAAGCTTCACTATTGATGAGACAACTTTCACAGGTACTGATGTTGTTACTTCTGATTTTGACTTAAGCCACCTTGATGCAACGCTTTACTACGAAATTCTCGACAATTGGGTTAACCTCGATATCGGCTTAACGGCACGTAAGTTCGACGGTTTTGTAAGCGCCACCTCATCAACATCCAACAGATCGGAAAGAGTTAATGTAGATGAGACCTTACCGATGCTTTATTTAAAAGCGCAATTTGATCTACCTTTTAGCGGCTTTTCTGCCGGTATAGAAGGCAACTATGTAAGTTACCAAGACAGCAAATTGACAGACTACACCGCTAAAATTAGCTACATGTTCGATTCTGCATTTGACATAGGTTTAGAAGCGGGATATCGCTCCATGTCGTTGACGATTGATGAAGATGACATCACCGCAGACCTGGATTTGAAAGGCCCATATGCTGCACTTATCGTACATTTTTAACACAGCAAGTGCTCAAGGATGAGCCTTTGTCATTCACGACAACAACACTTCCCGCAACACATAAGCACATTTTTTAAAGCATCCACCAAAGCTTTCAATTAATCTCTGCGTTATACTGCGCAACCTCCAAGCATCCCGAAGATTTTCTGTTAAAGAGAGATTTATGATCGCAAACGTCGACAATGCAGAAATCGCAAAATTTGAAGCACTGGCAAGCCGCTGGTGGGATAGAAATAGCGAGTTCAAACCGCTGCATGATATTAATCCACTGCGTGCAAATTATATTGATGCACGATCACCGGTTGCCCAACGCAAAGTTATAGACGTGGGTTGTGGCGGCGGTATTCTTGCCGAATCTCTTGCACAACGCGGTGCAGAGGTAACTGGTATTGATATGGGCGAAGCACCTTTAACAGTGGCTCGTTTGCATGCATTGGAAGTGGGCGTAACAATGACTTACGAAAAAATCACCGCTGAAGAAAAAGCGCAACAATGTCGCGGTGAATTCGACATAGTCACTTGTCTGGAAATGTTAGAGCATGTACCCGACCCAAGCTCAGTGGTAAAAGCCTGCGCCGATTTAGTGAAGCCTGGCGGCGATGTTTATTTTTCAACGATTAATCGCAACCCGAAAGCTTATGCATTTGCGATTTTGGGAGCGGAATACTTGCTGAAGCTTTTACCTAAAGGGACGCACGAATATAGTAAATTTATTCGCCCTTCTGAATTAGCACAATGGCTACGTGCAGCTGGGTTGGAATTGCAAAATATTAGTGGGATGACTTATAACCCTATCACTCAGCATTACAAGTTAGATGAAAATGATGTGAGTGTTAATTATTTGTTGCATGCGAAGAAAATAGTTTAGAACAGCCATGAATTCCGATATTCCTCCTGGGACACGCCGCAAGTACATCCATGTAGGCTAAACGTCGACATCCATGTCTCCGATTGTCTCAGGAGGAACACCGGAATCCATTCAGTATAATTTCGAGAGTACCAAATGTTAAATACAAAAAAAGTTCGTGCCGTTATGTTCGATCTCGACGGCACACTGCTTGATACAGCACCCGATTTTGTCGCAGTAGTAAATCAACTTTTAGTAGAAAACAATCGCGAAGCCTTAGCAGATGACGTGATCCGCGCTTGTGTTTCTAACGGTGCTCGGGCGCTGGTGATGATGGCATTTAGCATTGAAGAATCGCACGCAGATTTTGCTGCATTACGCGTGCGCTTATTGGAGCTTTATACTGCGCATATCGCAGTATTTTCAAAACCATTTCCGGGTATTAATGCGCTTATCGAAAAATTAGTGGCAAATAATATTGCCTGGGGCATTGCCACTAATAAGCCAGCGATTTACACAACACCGCTCATGGCGCAATTGAATATGCAACCCGCACCTACTAGCATCATTTGCCCAGATCATGTTTCTGAAAGCAAACCGCACCCTGAATCTTTGTTTTTGGCCAGCGAACAACTCGGCTGCACACCAGAACAAATTATTTTTGTCGGCGATCATAAGCGTGATATTGAATGTGGCAAACGAGCCGGTAGTATTACCATCGCTGCTGCTTATGGCTACATTGATAGCACCGATAATATAGATGATTGGCAAGCGGATTATCGCGTCGAACACGCTGAGGAAATTTGGCCAATTGTAGAGCGATATTTGTAGGTTGGCGCTGAGGAACGAAGCCCAACACTCGCACTCACCTTTGGCACAAAGTTAATTTAAAAGTCGAAGTTAACATCGCGGTTGAATCTGCCCTTTATTAATATGGGCAAATGTTGTTTTACGGTTTATTCTGCAGCATAGACATGTTGGGCTTCGTTCCTCAGCCCAGCGTGGCCCGGCCCAACCTACTTTCACAACACGAAAAAAATTTATGCAAACTCCAAAAAATTATATTCCCATCGAAAACTGTCTTGCCAATAAAATTATTTTAGTTACTGGCGCGGGTGATGGCATTGGTCGCGTAGCCGCAAAAACGTTTGCAGCCCATGGTGCCACCGTTATTTTAGTTGGTCGCACGCTTGCAAAATTAGAAATGGTTTACGATGAGATCGAAGCTGCCGGTCATCCGCAGCCAGCGATTTATCCGATAAATTTTCAAATCGCGACCGAGCAAACTTTTATTGATATGAGCAACGCCATCCACGACGAATTTAATCATCTCGATGGAATTTTGCACAACGCTGCGGATTTAGGCCAAAGCACACCTCTCGCAAATTACGCACCTGATGTCTGGATGCGCTGCATGCAAGTCAATGTCAACGCGCCGTTTATGCTCACGCAAGCCATGCTGCCATTATTGGAGCGCGCAACAAATGCATCGATATTATTCACTGGATCAAGTGTGGGCTATAAAGGTCGCGCTTATTGGGGCGCTTACGCCGCATCAAAAGCCGCTGCAGAAAATCTGATGCAGACACTTGCCGATGAATTAGATGAAACAACAAAAATTCGCGTGAATAGCATCAACCCAGGCGCAACACGCACCAAAATGCGCGCAGCTGCATATCCCGGTGAAGACCCGACAACCGTTAAAAAACCGGAAGATTTAATGCGGGATTATCTGTATTTAATAGGAGATGAATCTGTGGGGATTACCGGAAAGCAATTTGAAAGCTCATTTAAATAAAAAAGTTCAGTAGCTCGCATGGAGTGAAACGTAATACGGGAGATCGTTTCCCCGTATTACGTTTCACTCCACACGGACTACAGCACATCATAAATTATTCAAAACATAGCCAACGGCTACAACTTGCGGCAAGGTGATCAAAGGTAAAAACAACGCAATCTTCCATGATTTAGTGGAGTCTTTTACTACCATCACTTCCGTATAATCCGTTGCGACGCCAGCCATCATAAATACAAAGGCATTACCTGGAGCAAGCGCACGATTTAATAAATCTGCGGCAATGGGTGTAGAACCTTCTGAGCACACTTCAATAACCGTTGCGGCAATTAACGTAAAAATCATTCCAACCAAACTAGGACCAAACCATTGTTGAAACATTTCCAGGCTGACAAACGCACGAATTAAAGCGGCTAATAACACGCCGAACAACAACCACCGCAGCACCATGCGTGAGCCACCCAAACCTTCGCTGACAATATTTTTTAGCAATGCAAAAGACCAGTCTACTGTCTTTAATTGTTTTTGCAGTTCCGGCCAAAATTTAAAATCTGTATCCAGTTCAAACTTAGTGGGATTTTCCGGTAAAATTTTATTCTGCACGCAACGATCAAAAATCCAACCGCTAATAATAGCGATCACCATGGATAGAAAGATAAATGCGAGCGTCCATTTAAAACCGATCAAGGAAAACAAAATTAGTGTAAGCGAAAATGAATTCCACGGGCTGGCGATTAGAAAAGCCATAACCTGGCCCAGGCTCGCGCCTTTTTGATAGAGCTTCATGCCCACCATTAAAATACCGTGGCTACATAAATCCAATAAAACACCCGCAAGCGTGGCTCGCACAATTCCATTTAGACTATTGCCCTTACCCAATACGGACAACACAAAGCTCTGTGGCACCTTCGCCAATAAGCCCACAAATACCAAACCCAATAACACGCCCCACCACATACTATTGAGCATTTCAAACACGCTATGGCCAATATGTTGTAACCAGATGGGCGCGGAGACAGAGGCATATAAATGCAACGCGTAAAACACAACACAAAAAATCAAGGAACCCCAAAGTAAGTAGTCGATTTTTCCGCCATGCTTGTGACTGTGATTGTGATCCTCATCACAACAACTGGTGGAAGGCACCGGCGGACAACAGTCGTTGATTGGCTCTTTGTGTAAAGTTTTAATAAGATTAGGGGAAGTTTTAGGTAAGTTGGGTGGACAACAGTTACTCATGATTAGGCTCCACCAACATAAAGGGCATAATGGATTTCATTGGTGCAGCGAAGGTTTCCACAATCGAACAATCGGCCGACTCATCCCCGGCACACTTATTAGCCATCCCCACCAGAGTTGATTTAAGGGCAATCAAGGTGTGCAGCTGTGTTTCAATTTGCTGGATTTTATCCAGCACCAAAGCCTTCACTTCTATAGATCGACGCTGCGGGTCACAATATAACGCCAGTAGCTCCCGACACACTTCCAGGCCGAAGCCTACAGCGCGGGCCCGCTGCAGGAAACGCAAATGGTCAACGTTCGTCGCTGAATAATTGCGGTAATCATTGCCGGAATAGCGCGCCGGGATGACCAAACCAATCTCCTCGTAATAACGCACTGTCTTGGTGGCTAAGCCACTTTCGAAGGCCGCTTGTCCGATATTCATGCCTGTTCCGCTCCTATGTACAAATTTATACCCACTGTTGGTATTTAAACCAGCTCTGGCACCGCAATCAATCATAAACCCTTCGGTAACTGTAAGGTCAACAATCTTTTGTAGGGGAAATATCTTTTAAAGACAGCCTGCGGCAACAGAGCAACTTCTATTTAAAATATGCTAATGTACCGCCCGTTATATATGACCTTCGACAAGGCATTAGCATAAATAAATAGAATAATAGACGCCATGACACACTTAATTAAATACCTTGGTATTGGAAGCATCTCAACATTAATCCAATTTTTACTGCTTGCCCTACTGGTTAAATACAAACTCACCCCGGAAATCACTATTTCCGCAGATAGGTATTTTGTATTATCAATTTTTAGCCCTGTATCATTTACCATAGCAGCAGAAGTTATTGCATCGTCATTGGCTTATTTTTTATCGTCTATTTTTAACTATTTTGCTAATTATCATTTTACCTTTGCCAGCAACTCCAGCCACGCAAAAACATTTCCTAAGTTTGCTGCTGCAGTTAGCTTTGGCTTGGCAACCAACACAGCATTATTTGCGCTATTTTTTTTGCTCGTTGATAATTATTTAGTGTCGCAGTTCCTGGCCACAGGAATTACCGTATTTTTAAATTTCCTGGTACACAAATTGTGGATTTATAAGGCCCACTAACATGAGTGATAACTTTTTTCCTACTGCAAATTCATCCTTTGCCATTATTCCGTCGCTTGCCATTGTAGTTCCCTGCTACAACGAAGAAGAAATGCTGCCAAAAACTCTGGCAACATTATTGGCGTTACGTGACTCGTTAATTGCAAAACAAAAAATTACCCACGCCTCAAAAATTTATTTGGTGGATGATGGCAGCAAAGATGCTACCTGGTGTTTACTTTCTGCTGCAGCCAACGAAAATTCTGCATTAGTGGCAATAAAACTCTCGCGCAACAAAGGCCATCAAAATGCGCTCTATGCGGGACTGTGTACCACGGTCGAAGATATTACTGTCAGTATTGATGCCGATTTGCAGGATGATCCAAACAACATTGAAGCCATGGTCGACGAATATTTAAAAGGCAATGAGGTTGTTTACGGAGTTCGCTCTGCACGTACGACTGATACTTTTTTCAAGCGGTTTACTGCTGAAGGTTACTATCATGTGATGAAAAAAATGGGAGTCGACCTGGTATTTAATCATGCCGATTTTCGTTTACTCTCACGGCGAGCACTCACTGCACTGCAACAATATGATGAATCCAATTTATTCCTCCGCGGTATAGTGCGGGAAGTGGGTTTTAAATCTTCCGTTGTAAAATACGAACGCCAGGCGCGCGAAGCGGGAGAAAGTAAATATCCGCTAAAGAAAATGTTATCGTTTGCGTGGAAAGGAATAACCGCATTTTCAACCGCACCACTGCGCATGATTACTGTGCTTGGTCTCGTTTCTGGCATTGCCTCATTTGCGCTTATTTTATGGGTATTAGGCGTTCGCCTACTTACCCAGGACGCAGTTCCAGGCTGGGCATCGGTACTTTTACCCCTACTATTTATTGGCAGCGTGCAATTGATCTGCCTGGGCATTATTGGCGAATACATGTCAAAAATATATGAAGAAGTAAAACGGCGACCAAAATACCACATTAGTGATGTTATTAAAAAATCTGAATAATAATTACGGAACTGAGATATTTTCCATGACCGATAAGAGTGTTAGCCAATTTCAAGACTTAGCTTTAGCAGCAACTGATGAGCCAGCTCGTCAAGCAGAAATAATTGAAGCGCATCAGCAAGTAGCAGATGAAAAAACGACAATAGCTAAAGCAGATAGTGCAGCTATTTTGCCGCAGCCCATGCTTAAACAAGAATCATCGCGAGTGCTTCATGCATATTTAGCAGCCGTTATTATCGTTAATTTTAGCCTGCTTTTTTTAAAGGGCTACAGCGCAGACTTAGGTTACTGGGAAGACTGGATAAACCAATTAACTCGCAATGGCTACAGTAATTTTAATGGTAATTACCCACCCTTTTATATTCACTGGTTGTACCTGGTAGGTAATTTTTATACCGCTGTTGGCATCCCGCTTGAAGCCAACAATTTTTTAAAATTTCTTACCCAGCTCCCGGTAGCCTTAACTCATTGCTTACTTGCCACAATTGTTTTTTCCATTTTAAATCGGTTTAACGCTCAACGTCATTTCCTCCATATGATAATGATGCTAACCGTATTTAATCCCACTATTTTAGTGAATGGTCCTATTTGGGGCCAAGTCGATCTTATCCCGGTAACTTTTGTTGTTATTGCGCTCTTGCTCAACTTTCATGATCGTTTTAGTTACCTTGCCATTCCCGTATTTGTGTTGGCGCTCTTAACCAAATTTCAAATGATCGCTTTTGCACCGGTTTTTGGTTTTTTATTTTTTCGCAACATTAAGAAGAATCTCATTGGAATTCTTATTTCGATTGTTGTCGGCGCGGTTATTTTTATGCCATCCATTATTGCAGGGCATTTCGTTAAGGCATTTAAACTGGCTTACATTGATACGCTTGGCCAGTACCCGATGACGACATTTAACGCTGCTAATATTTGGATTCTACTGACCAGCAATACGGCTCCGGATAGCCAAATTCTCTTTGGCGTGGCAGAAAGCTCACCTTTGGTAAAAGTATTTACTGCAAAATACTTCGGCATACTGTTATTTGTGCTTATTGCGCTGTGGATTTTTGTTCAAGGTGCTTACCAACAAATCATTAATACCCTAACGCTTAATAAAAGCATCAGAGACAAACAAACTGCTAACGAAGACAATAAGACTAGTCTCGAAAATCCCGACAGCATTGACAACAGCGATACTCCTAAGAACAGCGATGCTCTTGAAAACATTACTATTGAAAATAATAATGCTCATGAAAAAACCGCGGCACTTGAAAGTAGCTTGGCTATCGAAAATGATATCCTTCGCCAAAAGAACAGTACATTTGCCCATAACGATATCCTTACAAATAATTCAACTGCTGTAGAGATAATCCAACAGCCATTATCGCAAGCGCTATTTGCTTCTATGATTTGCTGCATGGCATTCTTCACTTTTTTACCAGCAATGCATGAACGCTATTTGTTTCCAGCGGCTATTATTGCCCTGATTTATGCTACCGCTGCGCAAAAGAAGTTGATCTATCCGATTACCCTAAGTCTGCTATGCAGCTTGAATATGTTCATTATTCTTGAGGTTAATGGTTCTAATATATGGCATGGCCTAGCCTGGTTAATGGTTGCTATAACAATCCTGGGTTTATTAGAAACCATTTTTGGTGAAACATTTTTTAACCGAGTAAAGAATGCCAGCCTTTTTGTATACCGCATACCGGTGTTATCAGTATGGGTTTTTATTGCCGCGTTTTCAGTGATGTTTTTTTCATTCTATGATAAATATCGAATCCTGGAAGTAGCCCTGGAAAAGAATGAAATATTGCTCACATCACTACCAAAGCTTAGTGCCACTCAAGACCACGGCACCTTAAAAAATAACTTTAGCTATGATGGCAACCGGCTTTCGATCGGCAATCATCGTTACGCACAAGGCCTGGGTACCCATGCAAATTCCGATATTAAATACGAGCTTCCAGAGGGAGCGATTCAATTCAGCTTTATCGCCGGGCTAGACGATGAAGTTGGCGTAGCTGATGTTCAATTTTCGGTATGGGGTGATGACAAATTGCTTTGGGAATCGAAACCCTTTTACGGATATGAAGAAGCAACTGAGGTTCAGGTTGATGTGCGCGGCGTAAAAGTTCTTAGTTTAAAAGTAGCAGCGCTCAAAGAAGATAAGTGGGATCATGCTAATTGGGTAAGTACAGTCATTACACTGTCACAACCTGCATCAGCCCCCTAAACAATAAGTCCTGCTGAGCACTAAAAAATGTGTTAATCAGGCAAACATTAAGCAAACTTATAAGCGTCAACAATAATAGTAGAATTAGGCTTTTATATGATTACAGATAAAATTATTATCATAATCCCCGCTTACAATGAAGAGAAAAATATTAGTAATGTGATTCGCTCACTCAAGGAAGAGAATTTTCAATTCGAATGTGTAGTTATCAATGACGGATCTAAAGACGACACCCAACACATGGCCGAAGCGACGGGATTAGCAACAGTCATTCAGCTTCCGGCAAATTTAGGCATTGGCGGCGCCGTACAAACTGGTTTTAAGTATGCGTTCTACCATAAATTTGATTACGCCATTCAATTTGATGGCGATGGGCAACATTTGGCCTCAGAGATAAAAAACTTATTGGCGCCAATAAAAGCTAATGAATGCGATGTGTGCATAGGCTCGCGGTTTGTGCAAAAAACCCAGGGCTTTCAATCTACCTTTATGCGTCGCGTAGGAATAAAAATATTTGAAGTATTAAATAAATTGCTTATCGGACAAAAAATTACCGATAGCACTTCCGGTTTTAGAGCTTACAACAAAGAAGCCATCACTTTTTTAGCGTCTAATTACCCTACTGACTATCCGGAACCGGAAACAATTATTTTATTAGGTAAAAATGATTTTAAAGTAAAAGAAATATCGGTAGAAATGCTGGAGCGGCAAGGCGGAGAATCTTCCATTTCGGGTTTAAAATCGGCTTACTATATGATCAAGGTTGTTTTGGCAATGTTAATGACCGCGCAACGACAAAAAATTCGCAGGAGCATAAAAAATGCTTAATTTAGTCGATATTCTGATTGAAAACCGCATCCAGGTATTTTCTATTATTGGTAGCATTTCATTAATATTAATTATTTTTAAATTAATTAAACGTAAAAAGCTTAAAGAAGAATATTCACTATTGTGGCTTGGCTGCGGCTCTATTTTCTTATTCTTTTCAATTTTTAAGCCACTGCTGCAAATATTTGCCGATAGCTTAGGGATTATTTATGCCCCTTCCGCCCTGTTATTAATGCTAATCGTATCAGCATTTTTAATTCTGATTCAATTTTCTGTGGTTATTTCCAAGCTCAGTGAAAGCAATAAAAACCTTATCCAAGAAGTCGGAATATTAAAAGCAGAATTTAAAAAACTTCAATCTCTTGTTAAGGATGTAAAGTAAATGAAATCGTTAATGCTTTCGCTCATAAAATCAAAAATTACATACTTAATTATTATTATTTTAGGCCTTATACTTTTTGCATCAAAAGCAATTCAACTGAACTATTCAGAATTTACCCTAACCACACCCAGTGGGAAAGTAGAACCCTTTAACTATCCAGCTTTTGTGCAATCACCAGAACACGGGGTTTACACACTTAAAGGCAAAATAACATTGGGGCGCTTTGCCAGCACTATAGTCCGCGTCATTCCCGATGATGAAGTTCTTTCGTTAAGGATTAACAACACACCGCTAGATTTGAGTATGATTCCAAGCCACGCGCGCCGTGACTTCAGCAAAGGATTTATATACGACCTCAAACCTTATCTTAACCTTGGCACGAATGACATTGAAATCACTTATGCCGACCTCGGTGGCTTGATGGGCGTGATTATTAGTTCAGTTGGTGGCTCTACCTACAATAAAATTTTGTACGGCCTAATTTCATTAATGGGACTCTTGCTCGCTTATAAATTCCTCACAGCATCTAAACTTAAAACATCCATAAAAATATTATTTATGGGCGCACTACTTATTCGCATTATCTATTTTTCCGTAACACCTCCCGATGTACGTGATCACGACCTGGGGGACCATACTGGCTATATTGAATACCTCGCGACAAATTGGGCGCCGCCGCCCGTGGATTATGCCGTTGGCGGTGCTTTTTTTCATCCACCGCTCTATTACTACACTGGCGCAGTTGTTTATAAAATTGCGCAGATTTTTGAGCCCACAAATAAATTTGCCGTCTTTCGCATCGAACAATTGTTGAGCCTGGCCTACTCCATGGGCTTTGTACTATTTGGCTTATTGATTCTCGATCAACTGTTAAATCTCCTAAGGCGAGCAGAAGAAGCACCGAAAATAGAAGCGCCGAAAAAAATCATTTATCGCCCATTTCGCGCTTCAATTAATCGTACGAAAAAATTGCTTTTAGATAAAAATGCGGATCAATATAGAAGTAAACCCCTTGCCCCAGAATGCGAACAGCATTTGGAAACAGCACCTGAAAACGCTCAACCATCTCGATGGCCATCGGTGAGCTCCTTATACGCTAAATTTAACAGTGATGGTTTATTTTGGATTATTGGAGCCTTATTTGTATTTTGGCCAGTAGCCATAATTCACTCCGTTCGTATTGGCAACGATCCAATGGAATATTTTTTATTTACTGCAAGCTTGTACTACATTGCAAAATGGTATCGCGACGATAAAAAACGTGACTTGATAATCGCAAGTTTGATTGGTGCAGCAGCGATTCTGACCAAAGCCAGCGGAGAAATATTAATAGCGGTATTGGCCATCACCGGTCTATACAAAATGTTAAAATCAAAAGAATATCTGGCCTATTTCAAACTCTCTATAGTGCCGTGTCTGATTTTATTTATTGCGTTTATCATTACTGTTGCACCCGGATTTATTTTAGTACTTCAAGGCAAGCGCGATAAACTTTATATTGATGATATTGATGGTTTATCCAAAGCAAATCTGGTGGGTAATACCGCTGCAAATTATCTCTGGCTTGATGTAAAAACATTTGTGACAGAACCCTTTACCGATCCTTATGATGACCGCATGGGGCGCCAATTCTTCTGGAATTATTTAGGCAAAACCGGTTTATTTGGCGAATTTAAATACAATAGTTTGCTGTGTATTAATACCGCTGTGTTAACGAGTCTGCTTGAGATACTCATGCTAATTTATATTGGCTTTGGTATTTACCACATGACTAAAGATGATTTCAAACGACAGGCCGTTATTTTGCTTTCCGGCTTTTTCCTGTGGGCGGGAATTACCTACATGCGTATGACTTTCCCGGCCAACATCGATTTTAGATACATAGTGCCAATAATATTAAGCTTCTGTTCTTTATATGCGTTCAGTATCATGACTTTCGAAAAGTCCGGTGCGATTCGTCTCGCCAATATCGGTAAAGTCCTAGCGATGCTATTTACGCTATCCAGCATTGCATTCATTCTTGGGGTAACCAAGTTAACCTATTGAAGCGATGCAGAGTTAATGAATGAAGTGTTAAGCAACAGAGAGTTGGCGTGAATTGAATGTTAGAGTGCAGGCCTGACACCAATAGCTGCCACCAAAACAATTACCCTAAAGTGTAAAGCCGATGTTATCAGCACAAATAATAAAATTTATTGCCGTCGGGTTGCTGAATACGCTTGTTGGTTATTCTCTGTATGCTTTATTTATCTTTTTTGGTTTGAGTTATGTTTACGCATTGGGGATTGCAACTATTCTTGGTGTTTTGTTTAATTTCCAAACCATTGGCAGGATTGTATTCGAATCCAGCGATAACACATTATTGATCAGATTTATCGGTGTTTATATTATTGTCTTTGGCGCAAATTTAGTGTTGATTAATGGCATGATTCGGCTTGGGTTAAACGCTTACAGCGCAGGTGCTGTTGCCTTAATTCCTTCAGCGACATTATCTTTTCTACTCAATAAATACTTTGTTTTTAACAGGTAGCATATGAAATCTATTAGCGTGGTAACGCCTTGTTACAATGAACAAGATAATGTTCAGGAATGCGTGAATGTTATAAAAAATGTTCTCTCACAATATAAAAATTATTCGTATGAACATATTTTCATTGACAATGCATCGACCGATAGAACGCTTGAGCTTTTAAAAGATATCGCCAGTGAAGATGAGCACGTTAAAATCATTGTGAATAGCAGAAATTTTGGCCATATTCGCTCACCCTATTACGGGTTGCTACAAGCGAAGGGCGATGCGGTTATATTGTTTGTTGCGGACCTTCAGGATCCAGCCGCGCTGATTCCCGAGTTTATTAAAAAATGGGAAGAAGGCTACCAGACCGTGGTTGGCACCAAGCGGTCCAGTGAAGAATCTTCCATTATGTTTTCCATTCGTAAGTTTTATTACAAAACCGTGAACAAACTATCGAATGTCAATTTAATTGATAATTTCACCGGCTTTGGTTTATATGATAAAGAAGTGATGAATCATCTGCGCAGCATTGATGATCCCTATCCCTACTTTAGAGGCCTTATCGCTGAAATAGGCTTACGCATCCACCAAATACCTTATGATCAACCCGTTCGCGTCAGAGGCATTACTAAAAATAATTTTTTCACCCTCTATGACATTGGAATGCTGGGTATTATTTCTCACTCCCAGGTACCACTACGTATCGCCACCATGGCTGGCTTCCTCATTTCATTTATTAGTATTGCGGTAGCCATAGTCTATTTTATTTTAAAATTAATTTTTTGGAACTCATTTACCTTGGGACTAGCGCCCGTCGTAATAGGCATTTTTTTCTTTGCGTCGGTACAATTATTTTTTGTGGGAATTCTTGGCGAATACCTTGGGTCCGTGCATTTATACAGCAAAAAAAGACCCTTAGTGATTGAAAAAGAAAGAATCAATTTTAATTAGTGCTTCACTATAGCAGCAGGTTTTTTCATGTCAGTAGTCACTCTTGCCAACGCCAAACAATTTTCATGCGCTGCTGATGTCACGTTGCTTGATGCAGCGAGAGCCCAGGGTTTGGTATTGGAACACAGTTGTCGCACCGGTCGTTGTGGTGCCTGTAAAGCGAAAGTTCTAACCGGAAACACGCAAGCCATAAAAGAGGAAGAAGCGCTTAGCGATGAAGAAAAAGCTGCTAATTATATTTTTACATGTTGCAGAGCCGCCATTGAGGATGTAGAGCTTGACATTGAAGACCTGGGTTTATTAGGCGCAATTCCAATTCAGACGCTTCCCTGTAAAATTGATTCACTCATTAAACTCGCACCCGATGTGTTACAACTATTTTTACGGCTGCCCCCGAAAAATAATTTTGTGTATTTGGCAGGACAATATATCGATGTCATTGCCAAAAATGGCGTCCGCCGCAGTTACTCCATTGCCAACGCCTTGCCAGTAAACTCTGTTGGGGAAAATCAAAACGCACCGCATAAAGTAGAACTGCATGTGCGCGAGGTCAGCGATGGGGCCATGAGCCACTATTGGTTTAATGAAGCAAAAGCTAACGACCTCCTCCGTTTAGAGGGCCCGCTAGGCACATTTTGCTTCCATGAAAAAGCCCAACAAAATATAATATTTTTAGCAACGGGAACCGGAATAGCACCGATTAAAAGTATGCTGGAATATTTGGATACCAGCCAAACACAAACTCATTCAAAAAATATATACGTTTATTGGGGCGGGCGTACACCAAATGATATTTATTGGCAGCCGATCTTTGCCAACCTCAATGTTCATTTTCACCCGATCCTGAGTCAAGCCAATGAACACTGGGAAGGTCGCCGCGGTTACGTACAGCATGCACTGCTTGCAGACAATATCGATATCAGTGATTCTGTGGTATACGCCTGTGGTTCAGACAAAATGATTCACGCAGCAAAAGATTTATTGATGGCCTACGGGCTTAATCCTAAAAATTTCTTTTCTGACGCATTCGTCAGTTCAAAATAATAAGTCTTACAAGAAGTCGCATAAAAAAGTTCATAACAAGTTTCATAATAAAACGAGTTTCAAAATAAAGAGGTGCCCTATGAAGGCCGTTATACTCGCAGGTGGTTTAGGTACTCGATTAAGCGAAGAAACCAGTATTCGTCCCAAGCCTATGGTGGAAATTGGCGGGAAACCTATTCTCTGGCACATTATGAAAATGTATTCGGCCCATGGCATCAATGAATTTATTATTTGTTGCGGCTACAAGGGCTATGTAATTAAAGAATATTTTGCGAATTATTTTTTGCATATGTCGGATGTTACTTTTAACATGTCGGAAAATACCATGCACGTGCATAACCAACGTGCGGAACCCTGGAAAGTAACCCTGGTAGACACGGGTGATAACTCCATGACCGGCGGCCGTTTAAAAAGAGTGTACGAGCATATTAAAGATGAAAAAGCTTTTTGTTTTACCTACGGCGATGGTGTGAGTGATATTGATATTTCTGAAACCATAAAATTTCATGCGCAACACGGCAAGCTGGCCACCTTATCCGCGACTTATCCGCCAGGACGATTTGGTGCGCTGGATATTGAAGACGGCCGCGTTAAAAGTTTTAAAGAAAAACCGAAAGGCGACGGCGCCATGATTAACGGCGGTTTTTTTGTGCTCTCGCCAAAGGTGATTCAGTTAATCGAAAATGATCAATCAACCTGGGAACAATATCCCCTGATGAAACTGGCCGATGATGGCGAATTGATGGCTTATAAACATGAAGGTTTTTGGCAGCCCATGGATACCTTACGCGATAAAGTGTATCTCGAAGAACTTTGGAACAGTCAATCTGCACCATGGAAAACCTGGGAGTAAATTTTGAAAGCACATGTAGATGCTTCTTTCTGGCAAGGCAAACGCGTTTTTTTAACGGGTCATACAGGCTTTAAAGGTAGCTGGCTATCGCTATGGCTCAGCCACATGGGGGCCACGGTCAAAGGGTTTTCATTGGCGCCGCCCACCAGTCCATCGTTATTTGAAGTGGCCAAACTCGGCAGCATGATGGATTCCGAATTCGGTGATATTCGCGATCTTGATCTGCTGACAACTAGCATGTGTTATTTTAATCCGGATATCGTCATTCATATGGCCGCACAATCTTTAGTGCGCTTATCTTACGTTGATCCCGTCAACACTTATTCCACCAATGTGATGGGCACATTGCATGTACTGGAAGCCGCGCGCAAATGTGCAAGCTTGCGCGCAATCGTGAATATTACCACCGACAAGTGTTATGAAAATCGCGAGTGGGAATGGGGTTACCGCGAAAATGAACCCATGGGTGGTCACGATCCTTATAGCAACAGCAAAGGTTGCGTTGAATTAATGACGTCGGCCTATCGCAACTCTTTTTTTAATGAAACAACAAAACCAGCACTCGCTTCAGCGCGCGCCGGGAATGTTATTGGCGGTGGCGATTGGGCAGCAGACCGTCTTATTCCCGATATACTTCGCGCGTTCGAAGCGAAGACGCCTGTGATTATTCGTAATCCACATTCAACACGTCCCTGGCAACATGTGCTTGAGCCACTGAGTGGTTATTTAGTGCTTGCCCAGTCTTTATACCAATCCGGCCATGCCTTTGCTGAAGGCTGGAATTTTGGTCCTCGCGATGAAGATGTCGAGCCGGTTTCCTGGATACTCAATAACATGGTCGATGCCTGGGGAGACGATGCAAGCTGGCAGTTAGATTCCGCCACTCATCCTCACGAAGCAAAATACCTCAAGCTGGATATTTCAAAAGCGCGTACGCATTTGCAGTGGTCGCCAACCTGGAACCTCGAAACAACACTGCATAAAATTATTTCGTGGCACCGTGCATGGCTTGCCGGTGAAAATATGAATGCCTACACCATTAATGAAATTGAAAGCTATGTAGCGGCCATGAAGGCTCACTAATTGAATAAAATTGAAAGCGCTTTAATCTTCTAAAAACATTTAAAACCAGAAACATTTAACACTGAAAACATTTAAAAACCATAGGCACCTTTAATGACTCCTGAAATTCTTCGTCAAGAAATCGCAAAACTCGTTCAGCAATTTGCAGAGCTGACCACCGCACCCAAAACATTTGTCGCCGGTGAAAGTGTTATCCCGCCCTCAGGCAAAGTCGTCGGCGCGCGCGAAATGCAATTAATGGTCGAAGCCTCCCTGGACTGTTGGTTAACGACCGGACGGTTCAACGTTGAGTTCGAAAAGAAACTCGCAGAATTTTTAGGCGTTAAATATTTGCTCTCGGTTAATTCCGGTTCTTCTGCAAACCTCGTGGCCTTCAGTGCACTCACCTCGCCAAAATTGGGTGATCGCGCCATTAAAAAAGGCGATGAAGTGATTGGCGTTGCCGCCGGCTTTCCCACCACCGTCAACCCCATTATTCAGTTTGGTGCGATTCCGGTGTTTGTCGATGTGGACATGGCTACACACAATATTAATGCCGATTTAATTGAAGCCGCGATCACACCCAAAACCAAAGCGATTATGTTGGCTCATACCCTGGGCAATCCCTTTAATTTAGGCAAAGTAAAAGCCCTGTGTGAAAAATACAATCTGTGGCTGGTCGAAGATTGCTGTGATGCCCTGGGTGCAAAATACGATGGCAAGCTTGTCGGCACCTTTGGCGATATCGCCACCTTGAGTTTTTACCCCGCCCATCACATTACCATGGGCGAAGGCGGTGCTGTTTTCACCAACAATCCACAACTAAAAATGATTGCTGAATCATTTAGGGATTGGGGCCGCGATTGTTATTGCGCACCCGGTTGCGACAATACCTGTGGCAACCGCTTTGGCCAACAATTTGGCAGCTTGCCAGCAGGTTACGATCACAAATACGTGTATGCACATTTGGGATACAATTTAAAAATTACCGATATGCAAGCCGCCTGCGGTTTAGCGCAACTGGAAAAAGCCCAGGAGTTTATTGATACACGCAAACGCAATTATGATTTATTAAAAGCGCGTTTAAGCAGCTTGTCTGACTTTATCGAAATCGCTGAAGCAACGCCCAACAGTGAACCTTCCTGGTTTGGTTTTCCGATTACCCTCAAAGAAAGTGCCGGTGTTAATCGCGTCGACTTTGTAAAATTTCTCGATCAAAACAAAATTGGTACACGGTTATTATTCGCGGGCAACCTAACCCGTCAGCCCTATTTTAAAGATGTGGAATACCGCGTGGTGGGTGAATTAACCAATACCGATCGCACCATGAACAACACCCTGTGGTTAGGAATTTATCCCGCGTTGGGGGCCGAACATTTTGATTATGTGGCCGAAAAGATGGAAGAATTTTTCGGGTTAAATTTTTAATTTCCTATGCCAATAGATTCCCTTAACCCATCATCAACTTATCAACCAGGCGTAGCGCTGGATGATGTGCAGTTGATCCTCGACAAGACGCCCGCTGCAGTGTGGAGCGCCTTGTGTGGGCAACGCATTTTTATCACGGGCGGGACGGGGTTTGTGGGCTGCTGGTTATTGGAAGCACTGCTGTGGGCGAATGAACAATTGCAACTGGGTTTAAGCATCAGCGTGTTAAGCCGCAGCCCGAAAGCGTTTACGGCGAAAGCGCCGCACCTGGCAAACCATCCTATAGTGACCTTGATCCTGGGCGATGTGAATGATCTCGGTAATATTCATGAGTTATTTGATATTGTGATTCACGCTGCTACCGATGTCGTGAAAGCCGATGCCGATCCAGTCGCCATTCTGAATAACATTATTCAGGGCACCCGCGAAACCCTGGCGTTAACCCAACGCTGTAACGCTAAACGTTATTTATTAACCAGCTCCGGTGCCGTTTACGGTCGTCAACCGTCAACGCTTTCCCATATCCCGGAAAATTATCTGGGCGCGCCGGATACCCGGGACAAAAACTCGGCCTATGGCGAGGGCAAAAGGGTTTCCGAGTGGT
Organism: Pseudomonadota bacterium; assembly: GCA_040385335.1. Classification (GTDB taxonomy): domain Bacteria; phylum Pseudomonadota; class Gammaproteobacteria; order Pseudomonadales; family Cellvibrionaceae; genus Cellvibrio. Next base: position 39,699 of record JAZKHP010000045.1, on the reverse strand, counting down.
TAACCCATTGCCACGCCCGGCAATATGGACTGGACGCGAAAATTGCGCGGTGCTTTGCCTTGCTGGGACCTTACCTGCCGCTGGACGCGCAATTTGCCGCAGGTAATTTTATTCGCGATGGCCTCGATAACAAAACCATTTCTGTTAATGGCGATGGCACTGCCTGCCGCTCTTATTTATATGCGGCAGATATGGCGATCTGGTTGCTCACTATTTTAATCAATGGTGAATCTGGACAGAATTATAATCTTGGTTCAGACGATTCAATTTCAATCAAGGATTTGGCAGAAACTGTTTCCACGATTATCTATGGTGAAAAAAAAATAACTATAGCTTCGCAGCCCATAGAAAATGTACCCATACAAAAATATGTACCGAATATTGCAAAAGCTAGCCATGAATTACATCTTTTTCCCTACACCGATTTACCAACGGCGATACGTAAAACGATGAGCTGGGAAATGAACAATCGGGCCTTGGCGAATCACCCACATTGAGTTGATAACATGAACAATTTTGCCCCCCATGAATTACGGCAAACCGTATTAAAAATGGCCTACTCCGGCTCAACCGTGCATATTGGTTGTGCCTTTTCCATTATTGAAATTATGTCCGTGCTTTACCGCAATCATGTGTGCTACCCCGACAATAACCCTGACGCAAGTGCGCGGGATTATCTGGTGTTAAGCAAGGGCCACGGCGTTATGGCGCAGTATGCGTGTCTCTATGAAAAAGGTTGGCTAACAACATTCGATATCGAAAATTATTTTAAAGATGGATCCAAATTAAAGGGGCTTTCGGATGCACATGTGATTGGTTGTGAAGTCACTTCAGGTTCATTAGGCCACGGCTTATCGGTCGGTGTCGGTATGGCACTCGCCGCAAAATTAAATCAATCGGATCAGTACTGTTATGCCATAGTCGGTGATGGCGAAATGAATGAAGGCACCATGTGGGAAGCCCTGTTATTTGCCCAGCAACAATCGCTGGATAACCTTATTGTGATTGTCGATGAAAATGGCTTCCAAGCCATGGGTAAAACCTGCGAGGTATTGGGCTTGGGAAATCTGAAAGAAAAATTCAGCGCTTTCGGCTTTGATGCCCTGGCCGTTGATGGTCACAGCGAAACTGCGCTGGATAACGCGTTGATCGAACTAAAAAATAAAAAAAATGGCTCGCCAAAAGCCATCATTGCCAAAACGGTAAAAGGTAAAGGTGTTTCCTTTATGGAACATAAAAACGAATGGCATTACACCCGGCTCACACAAAGCACCTTTGCGTTGGCCATGGCTGAATTGGCCACTCCGGCATCGTCTACTTCTGCATCGGAGCACGCACAATGAGAACCGTATTTGCAAACTCTATTCTTGCTGCGGCGCAAGCCGATAAAAAAGTGTTGTTGCTCACCGGCGATCATGGTTACGCACTGTTTGACGAATTTCGCAAAGTCTTGCCCGAGCAATTTATTAATGCCGGTATTGCCGAACAAAATATGGTGGGCGTCGCGGCAGGTTTGGCGAAAGCCGGTTACAAACCCATTGTGTATGGCTTAAGTGCATTTGTGCCCATCAGAGTGTTGGAACAAATTAAAATGGATGTGTGTTACGAAAATTTACCAGTCGTTTTTATGGGCGATGGTGCGGGTGTAGTCTACAGCAGCCTGGGCAGCAGTCATCAATCCACCGAGGATATCGCCGTACTGCGCTGCATTCCCAATATCAGTATTTTATCGCCCTGTGATGCACAGGAAATGCAATACGCTATGGATCAAGCCTTGCGTTTTGCATCGCCGCACTATGTGCGTATGGGAAAATCTGATATTGGTAATGTGCATACGGATTCCATCGCTGTACCTGTGGGTGATCTTGTTAACGTACGTGTAGGAAAGGATACAAAAATAACGTTTGTTGCCACCGGTTCCATGGTAAAAACTGCGATGACATTGGCGGGCACTGCGGGTGATTTCTCTGCGTGGAGCGTTCCGAGTATCAAGCCCATTAACAAAGTGCAAATAACCAATCTTGCACAAGCAACCGATATGATGATCGTTTTGGAAGAGCACACTATCGCCGGTGGATTGGGTAGTTTGGTGGCTGAAATTGTCTGCGAAACCGGTGGCGCTAAAGTTATTCGCCTAGGAGTACAAGATCGCTTCTCGCAAAAATGTGGCAGTTATGAATACCTGATCAAAGAGCATCAGCTTGATATTGCTTCTTTGCTAGCCAAAATAGAAACTTTACAATAAAAGCAGAAAAAGAAAAAAGTTATTAATTAACACAAATAAAAACTTCAAATTTACTTAACTAGAAACTCTAATAATAAATTATTCATTTTATCCCTGTACTAGCAACGCGCCAAACCTGGCAGCCTCTAAACAGTGATTATATTTTCCTCAGGAGCTGAAAGTGGACTTACGTAAACACAAGGAAAAATATCTACTGGGCATTTTGTTGTTAGCCTATTTTATATTGCGCTGCTTTTTTTTAGACACAGTGCCACGCTGGGATGCAGCAATGTATTGGAATATCCTGGCACAGGCAGTGACTGCAACGAAAGAAGCTTCAGGTTGGGCCGGGTTATATCAAGTCATTCTTGAGCACTACAACGCTTATGGGCATCCCTCCATGGGCTATTACAGCCTGTTAGTGCTGGGCCAACTGATTGACTACCCAAATCTTTTTATGCTGAACATGACTAATGCATTGCTTGCCATGCTTTCTGTATTTTCTGTTTATAAAATTTTACGTTGGTTTTTGCCAACAGAGCAGCATTTGCCCGAAGTACTTTTAGCAACTGCCGCCTACGCATTAGAGCCCCTCTTCTTTGGCTGCTCTATTTATCTCAATACTGATTTCCCGGTACTTGTATTCTTTACTGCAGGAATAGCGAGTTTACTTTACGGACGTTATGGCTGGTTCGCAGTCGCTTGCTTATTTCTGGTTTTCTCCAAAGAAACGGGGCTCTTGTTTTGGCTCACCATGTTGGGAGGCGTTGGCTTAAATTTCGTGTGCTATTTAGTTCGCGAACTACGCGCTGGGCGTAGCCCCAAACTCGCAGGTGCATTTCCCGCAGGTAGCAAGACTCAAGAGCCCACCAAGCTGACCCTCGCATTTCGGTTTTTGTGTTTAGTGTTACCGGGAATTATTTTTACGTTTTATACCATGGCACAAAAAGGAAAAATGTGGGCCAACGATAATGGTTTAAAATTTGATTCCGATGGATGGAATTGTTTTGGCTTTAATCCCAAGGTTATGGCTAATCGCGCTGGCGAAATATTTATTCTGGATTTCCATTGGGTTCCAGCATTAGCAATCATTGCTGCACTGTTTATATGGCTTGGGCGGTCAATGGAAAAATCCAAGCGGGAAAGCATACAAGCAGGTGCTCATACAATTGTTGGCAAAGATAATGCTGAAACAAAGTCAGATACAGACTTCAAACAATCACCTAACTTATCGCGCAATATTGACTGGGGACTATTCCCTATTGCACTGAGTGCACTCGCCTTTCTAGCTTTTAATATAAGTTACATTACCTTCATTATTCCACGCTACGTAATGCAAGCTGGATTCTTTCTTATTGTCTTTTTGGTACTCGTATTGCCCTACGCATTTACAGCAGTGAAACAACGATGTGCGATTTTAAGTGTGATTTTACTACTGTTCACCCTGCAGACGTTTAGAACTATAGATCCATTATCATTATGGGCTTTTGGGTCCGCACCGTTTAACGACAGCCGCATATTACAAATTGACAGCCCCGGCGAAGCGGTTGGTAATGGTTTTGTATACAACAGTGAGTTTACTGCCGTAGATAAGCTGTTTAATCGTATGCAAAAGATGATGCCGCTCAAAGCTGACACCGTCATAATCGCGTGGAATGGCGATGAATGGTATCCATGGTTTTATAATGGCAATGTATTTGTTGATCCGGTTACGCTCAATCGAACTATGGATTCGAACAATACATTTCATTACAACGTTATTCATATTGGCAACCTGGATGCAGCACAAGCCCCTAATAATGCTTTTTATGTTTACATGCCCTGGCTTTCAAAGTTTTCTGACGAAGAGAGCGAGCTGGCGCAACTGCGCTCGCTCTATAAAATTTCTGAGCCAACTGACGTAAAATCCTTAGGTCATAGCCTGCGTTATTACCGCCTGGAACGACTGACTCAGTAAGCGATAACGAGGGTTATTTAGTAGCTTCTAAAAACATATAAAGTATACTTTCAGGAAAATAAAAACACCGGAAATCCATTAAACAATATGGACCAAGAGGAACTTATGAAAAAGATTATGGCTCTGCTTGCTGTCACAGCATCAACAATATTCATCTCCGCCTGTGGTCAGTCACCGCTGGATGAAAAAAAAGTTTATCAAATTATCGCTAAATCAGCGCCGCGTTATATAGAAGTTCGCGGAGGCTCGTCCGATAACGGCGCTGGTATTCAAATTAACGATGATATGAAAACTAATACTCAGAAATGGTTGCTAAGCAAAGATGAAAATGGCTTCTACCAAATAATTTCCAAAGCTTCCGGAAAATGCCTGGAACTGCGCAGTGACATGATCCAACTCGCCGACAACACCAAAGCAAATGACCAAAAGTGGATCCTCTTGCAAGATCGCCAAGGGTTCTATCTTATTGTGTCGCGCACAACCGGCCAGGCGTTTGACCTGACCGGAGCGGGCGTTGCTGCTGGCACAAATATAGGTCCATTTTGGTCACATGCCGCCGATAGCCAGAAGTGGTCGATTATTGAGGCAAATTAGAAACATAAAGTTAGAACACAATCATTCAGCTTAATGTCTCCACCCACATAATCACAAATATCAGTGGTGCGAACAGCAGTTATTAACAAGTTTATTAAATAACTTATTTAATAAACTACACACTACCTACAGCGAGCGCCTAATGGCCACAAGATTTCTCAACCGTTATTCCATATATATTTTACTGATCGCTATTTTTTCGGCTCACAGTTTTTTTCTCGATGCTCTTCCGGTTTGGGATGCCTATCAATATTTTAATTCCTTGTCCGTAGCCAGCTTTAGCCTCACCACCCTCCCCGACCTGTCCTACCTGCCCGTTCGCATTATGGACAATTTTAATTTTTTTGGTCATCCAACCATGGGCTATGCGCTTATCATGAGCATCCCCCAATTAATCGATGGATCAAATGAATTACTGGTAAACCTGACCAATATTTTGCTCGCACTGCTTTCCATTTTCTGTTTCTTCAAGATCCTGCAATTTTTCTTCAAAGATATGCCGGAACTGATTTTATTCACCGCGATTTACGCGTTTGACCCCCTGTTTTTTGGCAGCACTGTTTTTTTGAATTCGGATTTTCCCCTACTGATTTTTATGACCACTGCGCTTTGCAGCCTTTTATATAACCGTAAAATTCTTTTCTTCTTATCCTGCCTTTTACTGTTGTTTTCAAAAGAGCCGGGAATATTGCTCTACTTCGCAATGACTTTAGGTATTTCACTGTATTCAGCTATTTACTTATTGCAAAGAATCGCTTACAAGGAAAAGATAGAAATTCATAAAATCCTGCCCTTCAACACCACCGATAAAAGTGGTGTGCCGCATTTTATTTTCAAAATAATATGTATAGTTTTACCTGGAATTTTGATGCTTATTTATTTGCTTTCCGGTAGTGCAACCTGGGTGCTGAATACCACCACACCCACTGACTGGAACACCTTTGGCTACAATGTGAATATCATCAAAACCAGACTTTTTCAGATTTTCGGGTTAAATTTTCACTGGATAGTTTCCAGCGTAATTCTGGTTTTATTGTTTGTGAAAGGTAGACTGCAAGACTGGAGCGCTGAAAAAAAATGGTTTACCATAATTGTTGCTCTGATTTTTTTATTCTTCGTAGGCTTTAACGTTTCTTATATTACCCACCTGCTTCCCAGATACGTTATTGAGGCCGGGTTCTTTCTGCTGTTTGCTCTGGCGTTGCTACTAATGAAGCCTTCGGTAAACCCTTATCTGCGTCTTGGCATTCTTTCTACTATTCTTATTTTATTTATGATTCAAACATTCAGAACTGTGGATCCCGTATCAAAGGCATTTTACGGAATCTATAAAATGAATAACCACGAACTGCTGAAAATTGAAGATTATCCCGAGGCAGCGGAAGGCTGGATTTATAATACGGAATGGACTGTCAAAGGGAAACTTTACAACAAGATGAATAAGGAAATTGAAATCAATGAAAATACTGTCCTCATCACCAGAGATTCCATTGCTAATTTTTTCTTCAGTGATAATAATTTTTACGGCATGTCAAAACCTTCTTATATCGACAAAAAAAGCCTGCGCAAAACCATGCGCAGTGAAAATGCCTTTCAGTACAATTTGTTGACTCTTGACAAGCTATCGACGAGCAATACACCGCTAGAAGCTATTTATATTTACCGCCCATGGAATTATGTCACACCAAAAGAAACAAACGAGCTGAATATCATCACCAGATATTATGAAATTGTTTGGTTAAAGGAAATCAATTATCAGGGTTACACACTGAACGCGTATAAACTTAAAAAAATCATGCATTGATGCCACCGCGACAAAGTGAATAGACAATATGTTTAGCTTGCCCAAGGTTCACAGGCTTTTCCTTCCGTTGCTACTGCTGACATTAACAAGTTGTGCTGGTCCGCAACCTATAAAACTAGCAGATTGGTCGGCGGGTTTAAAAACAGAATGGATTCAAATAAAAGAGTTCAATTTACTATTGCTGGAACAACCAGCCAAAAATCATAGCAGCCACAACAATAGCAATGCCATTCATATTTATATCGAAGGCGACGGCACACCATGGGTCAAACGATTTTTAGTTGCGCGCGATCCTACACCGAGATACCCGCTAGCACTGGAGCTAATGAAACGGGATTCGCAACTTAGTTTTTATCTGGGCCGCCCCTGCTATTATCAAGAGAGCGATCATCAGGAGAGCTACTATCGCGAAAGCAATTTACAAAAAAAAGTTTTCCAGCAAACTGATTTTTACAAAACACTAGGGCAGTCAACTAATAGTAGCCCTTGCAATTCTCACTATTGGACAGATGCACGTTATTCAGCCGACGTTGTAGACTTAATGAAAGAGGCTATACAACAAAAAATTAAAAAGCTGCCAAACGATAAACAAACACTACCGATTATTTTAATTGGCCACAGCGGCGGCGGCACCCTGGCAATGCTAATCGCACAACAATTACAAATGGTGAGCGGCGTAATAACCGTCGCCGCGAATATGGATATAGATGCCTGGACAAGCCACAAAAATTATTCATCTCTGGATAGATCCATTAATATCGCCAAGACAAGTTCGCTGCGAAAAATTCCACAAGTGCATTTCTTCGGTAGTCGTGACGAAGTCGTACCAGCAACAATAAACCAACCCTTTCTGCAAAAAATTGGAAAATCTGCCACCGTCATTGAAGGCTTTGATCATAACTGTTGCTGGCTAGATAAATGGCCCAAGCTATTATTGGATGCAGAACAGCAACTGAAAAGCCAAAAATAGCTATGCAATAAATCTTTAATGAAAAAAGTCACTGCAAACATCTGAAGTTTTGGTGCAAGAAATCTAAACCTTCACCCAGTTTTTGAAAGGGTAATTAACGAGATTGGAATTATAATACCGCGGGTCTTCAGTGACTTCGACTGTTACCCAATTCGGAATTTCAAACGCCTCTGTTTCAGAGCTTAACTCTATTTCAGCTAAAATTAATCCTTCATTTTCACCTGAAAAAACATCAACCTCCCAGATGTGATTGCCCACATTAATGCAATATCGAGTTTTGGCTATAAAGGGTTTTTGGCACAGTTCAATTAAAATGGATTCGGCCTCGGCAACCGGGATTTCATATTCAAATTCGGATCTGCTAATGCCGTTATTTTCACCTTTAAGAGTGAGAAAAGCTTTTTGCCCGTAACGCCGCACCCGCACAACTGTCTTTGATGTTGTTTGAATATAGCCTTGCTTAATAATTTCCCCATTAGCGGGAAGCATTAACAAATGCAAATCGATTAAAAATTTTCTTTCAATTTCTTTAGGCATAATTTTCACGCGTGACTTAAAGATTGAATAAAAGTATTGTATGCATATTCCTCGTTGCCAAGCTGGAGCTTGGCAACGAGGAAACCCACACCGTAAAACATTTTAAAGTTTATGACAAACATGTTAAATAAAAATAAAGCGGCCAATGGCCGCTTTATTTTTAGAGAGGAATCAATTCACAAGAGTAAGGCGCTAGGGCTGTCCAGTCACGAGGGTAACGCGGGAGCAAACTGCAACACCTTACTAAGCTATAGTTACTAATTACAGTTAGCTGAATACTCTTTTGCTTTACTAATGACTTTTTCTGGAACAGGTTTTGTCTTAGCCGTATCTATGGCAAAAGGAGTTAATTCTTTTATCCACTCAGCTTTGCGTTGATCAGTTTCATCTGCGAGCCCAAGTTTTAAGCCTACAAATGGGATTGTATTGGGTTTTATAAAATATGTGGTATTTGCTTTTACTTCCACCTTAAGAGTTGCCCACTTGCCACCTTGAGTTGGATTAACCATTATGCAGTGGCTTCCCGGGTTGGCAGCATATTGCAACATGCTCCCAGAACTTAGAGTGCCAATAAATGTACTGCCATCCCAAGCCTCCATTTTTACTCCATCACCTAAAAATATACTCGGCCTAACGATATTTATCAGGCCCATTTTGTCCGCCGGTTTTTCAACGTATTTGGATTTTTTCATAGTGGCTAAACTAGAACAACCAGAAATACAAATAATGGAAAAAACCGAAAAAGCTGTAATGAATTTTTTAAGCATTTAATGACCCCAAGATTGACAATGATTTTAAGAAAATATTTAAAGTAGCAAGGTCTAACGAGACTTTAGAAAGGCCCACCGCCAAGTGTAGCTTTAATTAATTGCTTATGGAAATCCAAACTAAATAAGCTTTGCATTGCGCAATAAAAATCGTATAGGCCACCGAGGAAAACCTCAAACCCTACTTAACCGGGCACCCCGGCCCTCCTTTTTTCAAACGGGCGGGAGCTAATATCCACTTTGAAAGGGGCTCAGCCAGGGGATTTGCATATGATAGCTTCGTCAGTGAATAATCGTGTCGCTATCAAATGTTGTTAAAATTTTTAGATCACCTCATTAATAAATTTTGCTTCCACACCAACACCCGCCGGGTCTTTAAAGAAAACCTGGGTCATTTGAATTTCAGGCCTGAAGCTCAAAGTATACTCAACCCGCAGAGCATTAAGCTTATTGACCATATCTTTTAAGCCCGTAGCTTTATAAGCTACATGATCGAGATATCCCTGCTTTTCATTTCGATAATGCTCATCGCTTTCGATGAGATGAATAATGGCATTATCTCCAGCATAAAGCCAAAAACCCGGTGTATTAAAATTAGGGCGGTGACCATCGACCAAGCCAAAGATTGCACAATAAAAATCTTTTACTTTTTCGAGTAATTCTTTCGGAGCACTAATATTTATATGATCAATATGCATCTGTGACCTTACTGAAGCTGTAGAAAAAATCGGGAGGTTTTATTAAAGCTATTTAACTGATTAAAATTCCTGACAGTTAATGTGATTTTTAGTTTTTTACTCAAGCTAAATCGTTTTAAGCAAAGATGCTCTCGCCTCTTTTGCAGCTACGCCTGTATGAATCCATTTTTTTTGTTGCCAGCGCCAATGCTTTATAGAGGCTCGCATAATTTCGTCCGCCACTGCTGCGATTAATAAACCATACAACCCAAACCCAAAGGGTATCGCTAATACATAAGCCAAGGGCACGGAAAAAAGCCATATCACCGCAATGCTCGATATCGATGTAAAAGCTGCATCACCGGTACAACGTAAGGCGCCGCCGATAATGATATTCGTGGTGCGTGCAGGCTCGGCCAAAAAACTAATTAAAAATGCCCAAAAACCTATAGCAATAATGGCTGGGTCCTGTGTGAAAAAATGTAAAATTGTTTTGTTGAAGAACAACCATAAGAGCGCTAATAGTGTTGTGCCAATCAACGATATTTTAAGGCTCTGCTTAAGTTGTAAATCTATTAAAGCAAACTCTTGTCGCCCTACCCGCTGCGCAATAATGGCATCAGTCGCCATACTTAACGCAATTGAAATCATCAAGCAAAAGAGAAACGTATTGTAAGCATAAATTTTTGCTTTAAGCGCAAGGTCACCTACTTCTGCGGCAACCCAATTCAATACCAGCATATAACCCTGAAACGACATAGGCTCCAGAATAGCAGGAGCCGCAATCAATAACACCGGGGCAATGAGTATACGAAATTGTTTAAAACCCTGACGCAAGGGTATGTGGATATGTAATTGCAAATGCACAATGGCCATTACGAATAGAAGGCTTACCCCGGTGGCAACAATACTGGCAATCGCCACACCTTCAACCCCGCTAGGAGGAATTCCCATAAAGCCATAAACTGCGATGGCGTTGCCCAAAATATTTACAATGCATAAAATAATATTGCTGTAAGTATTCCATTTAGGCTCACCATAAATATTTAATATGGTTTGATAAATAATACGACAGCCCCAAAGCGCTACCATCCAACCAATAATAGCTAAATACCTGCGCGCAAAGTTTTCGACTTCGCCGCTCAACGACATTGCTGATGCGACCCAGGGACCACCATGATTCACCGCCAGTGCGGCAATCAATGAAAGCATGAGTACAAAAATACTGTAGGCCGCAATGGTGGCATTACCACGCGCATAATCGTTTGCGCCTATACGCTGGCTCGCGATACTGGCGCCGGCAAAAGCACTGACAACTAAAAATGCATTGGCAACAAACACAAGCGGTGTAATTGCACCCACAGCGGCGGCAGCGCTATCCGATACCCGACTGAGAAAAAACATATCTACCAGGGGAATGGTATAAGTGACCGCCTGATCAAGAAACATGGGCGCGCTCATGCGCCAGAGTCCTTTATCTAAAACGCTACTCTTCGGCACAAGCTTCATGACTATTCCAATAAAAAACTACAGGGATCATTTTAAAATCAGGCTGCCTCGCGCAACACTACCGCAGGTGGTGTCGTCACCACATGGCGACAGGATATAACACCTAAACCAGCCACAAATACACTGCCTATGAGTGGTGAAAGTAGCCAATAAATATAGTGTGGTTGGATTGGATTTTTAAATACAAATAATTGCAAACTTAGCACTAAAAATTCGGCACCCATAATGGCGATTAAACCGGAGAGAAAACCAAAAATCGCAAACTCTATTAGCACACTACCCAAAATTAATTTGCGTGGGCTACCCAGGGCCCGCAGCAAGCCAGCCTCTTGTTTGCGGCTATCGATACTGCTCATTACCGCAGCCAAGAGTACCAAACAGCCACCCACTAAGGTTAGCCACAACACCAGCTGTATGCCATCGCTTACCTGATTAATAATTTTTTGGATATTGCCAATAATATGGCCAAAATCAATCATTAAGATGGTGGGGTGATTGCGCAAAAAATGGTTTAACGCAATTTTATGTTCCTTGGGTACAAAAATACTGGTGCCATAGGTTGGTGAAAATTTATCGAGTGAATAGGGCTCAAAAATAAAAAAGAAGTTTTGCTTCATGGATTTCCAATCCACGCTTCTAAAGCTGGCAACCTCCGCTTGCAGTGCCAGGCCACCGATGGAAAAATCTAACTGATCACCTATTTTTAACTGTAACTTCTTAGCAGTGTCCTCTTCCACAGAAACACCAACAAGATTTGCGTTATTTTTTTGCCATGAGTCCCACCACTTACCTTCCATTAATTTATTACCTTCTGCCAAATCAGCAGACCAGGTTAAATTCAATTCGCGCCGCAGCGAGTTATTTAATTTGCGCAACTCTTCCGTAGGCTCAACGCCATTCATTTTTACAAGTCGCCCACGCACATCGGGATAGATGGGCGCAACTTTTACTTCATGCTGAGCAATCCAGGTGCGTACAGTACTAACATCCGCCGCACTAATATTACCCAAAAAATGATTGGGCGCATCTGCAGGAACCTGAACTTTCCAATCGGCAATAAGCGACGTGCGCACAATGGTCAGCGTAAGCAATAACATCATCGCCAGTGAAAACACCAGAATTTGCACCATACTTTGGCCTTTACGCCGCTGCATACTCGCGAAGGCGAGACGCCAGATTCCGCCCAGGCTAAGTGCTAATTTTTTACTCAACCGCAACAGCAGCCAAGCCACAACGAAGGTTAGGATCAACATCACAATAATTGCGGCAGAAATAATTAAGGCAATTTTAATATCGCGACTAAACAACACCACCAACAAGACTACCGCAAGCAACGCAAGCCCGGCCTGCAACCATATTTGCGGTAAGTTAACTTCGAGTTCGCGACGCAAAATTTTCAGCGGTGGTACACTGGGCAAAAACCAGAGTGCGGGCAATGCAAAAAATGTAACGCAAATTAACCCGCTAAAAAAACTTAGCACATAAGGATAAGAACTCGATTGCACCAGAACAAGGTGATACAACTGCTGCAAACTGGTAGCCACCAGCTGCTGAATAATCACACCAATACCCAAACCAATAGCGGCGGCCAAGACGCCCAGTAAAAATAACTGCCCAAAATACAATGAGCGAATGCGCCAGGCACTTACGCCTAAACTTTTCATTAATGCAACTTGATTAGTATGACGTTCAGAAAATTGCCGCGCAGCAATGGCAATGGCGACACCGGCCAATAGCACGGCTATAACGGCGGTCAACAATAAAAAGTTTTTTGCGGTTTTTAAGGTAGTGGACAAGCTCGCCCGCGAGGAATCAATATTCTCTATTTTTTGATGCTCACTTAACTGTGGTTTTAAGTCGTCAACAAACTCTTGCAATTTTTGCGTATTGTCGGAAGCCAATAACCACTGATAATCAATTTTGCCACCGGGCTGTATTATTTTTGTTAAGGGAATATCGGCAGCATTCATCACTAAACGAGCGCCGAATGAACTCAAAGGATTCACGCCGTCAGGTTCGCGCATCAGTATATGGGCAATAGTTAATTCGTACTCACCTACGGCAATCTTATCGCCAACCTTTATTTTTAATAATGATGATAAGCGCGAGTCAACCCAGGCTTCACCTTGCGCCGGTATGCCTTTAGCAACACTGATATCAGCGGGGTCGATCGCGTAGGAAATATCACTGATTTCAAATTCGCCACGCAGCGGATAGCCGGGGCTTATTGCCTTAACGGCAGCCAATAACATTTCATCGCCAGCGTAAACTACGGTTACGAAAAAGGTAGCTTGCGCCTGTTTAATACCTGCCGCAGTGGCTTTTTCAGCCCACACAGGCTTATGTGGCTGGGAGCCGCTGACAACGGTATCCGCGCCTAAGATGCTGTTACTTTGCACCAGTAAGGTTGACTCAAGTCGATCGGTAAAAATAGAAATTCCACTCAATACCGCCACCGCAAGAATCAGTGAAACACCTAATAATTTAAGCTCGCCACTGCGCCAATTACGGACTAATAATTTCAACGCTAACATTTATAAAACCCTTTGCTGCAAAAGCAACATCATTTATTCACGAGAAGAAACTATCGAACCTGCCGCTAACTCAATGCGTTTTTGACAAAGCGCAGCAAGCCGATCTTCGTGGGTAATAAAAATTAAGGTAGTGCCCTGCGCGCGATTCATATCGAATAACAATTCAATAATGCGCGCACCCGTTGTACTGTCGAGATTGCCCGTTGGTTCATCGGCAAATAAAATGCGCGGCTGGCTGGCAAAGGCTCGTGCTACCGCAACACGCTGTTGTTCGCCACCGGATAATTGTTGCGGATAATGATTTACTCTTTTTTCCAAACCCACATGGCTTAGAAAATCCATGGACAGCGATTTTGCGGCCTTATTGCCACGCAGCTCCAGGGGCAACATGACATTTTCCAGCGCTGTTAAACCGGGTAGCAATTGAAAAGATTGAAATATAAAACCCACATTTTCCGCGCGAACTTTGGCCCGCCCCTCTTCATCTAATGCGGTTAACAAATTACCGTTGAGGGCGACATCACCGCTGCTGGGTACATCAAGCCCAGCCAGAATTCCCAGTAAAGTGGATTTACCAGAACCTGACGCACCGGTAATTGCTACGGATTCACCTTTCATCACAGCCAATGACATATCGTGAAGAATAATTAATTCACCCTCTTGGGTACGAACACTTTTGGTTATCGCTTTCGCCTCAACCATAGCAACAGAAGACATATAAATAACCCGGATAAGGGCCCAAAAAACAGGCATGATTGAACTGATACAGCTTTAAATTTCTTGATTAGTGAAATGTTTTAACGCCACAAAGAAGCTGAAAGTGTACGTGATTTCAAGGCTGACATTTGTCACTATATTGATTTACAAAGACAATAATTCAGAACAACGACGACGCAGCGAATGCTGTAGCTTAGTGATAAAAATGAACCATTTAGATTCAATTAAATCCTATATTATGTTTTTACCCGCGCAGGCTGGAAAACCTTACCAGTGCACCCATATACTTGAGAGTCTTGAAGTTGTACCCACTAACGACTTATGCCACCTTCGATTTATGTAGCTTGCGAGTCAAGTAAACCAGAGTTTAATCACTATGCTGCAGATTAAAGTTTTTCTATTAGTGCTAATCGCAATGGCCAGCCATGCTTACGCGAATAACCCAACAAAAAATATTCTGGTCTTCGGCGATAGCCTTAGTGCTGGTTACGGCATAAAAGTTGAACAAGGATGGGCTGCATTACTGCAGAACCACTTAGCCAAGGGATCTAACTGGCGATTTATCAACGCAAGCGTTAGCGGCGAAACCAGCAGTGGTGGTGTAACGCGGTTACCCGCACTGCTGTCAGAGTACAAGCCCAACATAGTGATATTAGAATTAGGTGCAAATGATGGCTTACGCGGACAACCCTTAACATTGTTAAAACAAAATCTACAAACCATGATTGATGCCAGCACAAAGGTTGGCGCAAAAGTGGTTTTAGTGGGTATGCGAATTCCCACTAACTATGGGCCCCGCTACACGCGTGAATTTTTCGAAATATATTCAAACTTAGCAGAAAAAAATAATTTATCGCTGGTACCATTTTTACTAGAAGGCGTAGCAACGCATACTGAATTATTTCAGAACGATGGGCTCCACCCCAATGCCGAAGCCCAACCCTTGATAGCCAGGAACGTATCCGCGATATTAATGCCGATGCTAGCTGAAAAATAGTATTTAACGATCCATCACCCGCAGTCATAGATGACTTTTGCGGAAAACTCATGTGCACTATTCCTCAAAATATAGTAGGCTTCCTCCTATTAGTTTATGTACGTTAATTGTGCGAGTGTAAAATGCACAAAACGAAGTATAAATTATGCTTTTTAGATTATAACTATAAAAATAATCGATCAACCCTGCACCAGTAAGTGATACACAATAATAAAATTATTAGCGATCTCTGGTTTTACTTTTAAGGTCGTAGTTGTTACAAGGTCTCAGGCGCTACGCATCCATTCAAATTAGGAGTTCTATTTTCTCTTTGTATTAGCAATGTGAAAAAGCATATTTCCTAATTTCAATTGACCCGATTGACGCTAATTTAATAAAGGTAGCTGCCAAGCAAAACAGACATTAACTCATGCAGTTTATGGTTAAGCATTTTCATTTAACTCTCAACAATAAATAGAGGTAGCGCAAATGAATAGCACGACAATAAAAACATTCATCAAGAAATTAACATTAGTCATCATGACCAGTTGCTCCTTGAGCGTGGGCTTAGTACAAGCCGCTACAGTGGACTTATTGGTTTTATACGATACCTATTCGAAAAATTATTTTGGTGGCGACCCACAAACAGCAATGAATAGTTGGGTCAATCAAATGAATGCAGCCTACAGAGACAGTCAAGTAGATATTCAAATACGTCTGGTTGGGGTGCGTGCGAATGAACAGCCGGCTGCAGATATGAGCGCAGTGTTGGGAGCGGTACGATTGAATGCTTCAGTCATCGCATTGCGTGATCAGCTGGGTGCGGATTTTGTATCGCAACTGCATCAAAAAGGCAGCTGTGGCGTTGGTTATGTTGCGGTCGATAAAAACTGGACGTGGAATGTAGTTGGTCCCAATTGCGGGCCAATGACTATGGCACATGAGTTAGGCCATAACATGGGGTTGCATCATTCCCGCCGCCAGGGCAATACCACGGGAACCCGTTACAGGTACGGCCTTGGCTATGGAGTGGACAATCAATTTGTCACTATCATGGCTTATTCGCAATCATTTAACGCATCACGTATCAGTCGTTTCTCCAATCCAAATTTATTGTGTCGCAACTTGCCCTGCGGAATTCCGGTAGGTCAGGATCAGGAAGCCTATGCCGCACTGGCAATCCATAATGTACGTGATGAAATAGCAAACTTTAGACCTACTGCAGGCACCAGTGGCCCGGTACAAGTATCACAAAATTGCGACTTTAGTGGCTATACAGTAGGGCTACCAGTGGGTCAATACACCTCAAGTCAGCTACAAGCACTGGGCATTAATAACAATGATATTTCCTCGCTACGCGTGCAAAGTGGTTATTCAGTAACCCTTTATCAAGACGATAATTTTAACGGCAACAATATTGTTAAAACCGGAGACTCAAGTTGCTTAACAAGCGATGGTTTTAATGATCAAACAAGCTCGATTGTAGTGTCTTCCAACACTGGTTTTAATACCCTGGTACAGGCAGAAAATTACTCTGCTAGCAATGGCGTACAAACCGAAAACACATCCGACACTAATGGTGGCTTAAACGTTGGCTGGATCGATGCAAATGATTGGATGAGCTATAACAGCATTACCATTCCAACATCGGGCACCTACACAATCGAGTATCGTGTTGCGAGTATTTATGGGACGGGACGCTTGTCATTAGATTTAAACGGCGGCAGTATCCAATTAGGTGAAATTGCTATTCCCAATACTGGCGGCTGGCAAAATTGGACCACCATTTCGCAAACTGTCAATATCAATGCGGGCACCTATAATTTTGGAATATTTGCCAAATCAGGCGGCTGGAATATTAATTGGTTTCGCATTAAACGTTAAGCGAATACCTAAGCCTTGATTGAGAAATTTTACGATTTAAGTTGAAAATATTACGCCGCAATAATTTTTATCGCGGTGTAATATTTCAAATAATGGGATTAAAATCCTGGCACTCTGTATTTGGTTAATTTGATCGCGGAACTCTCGATGAAGAACAAACGTTTTTGGCTTCCAGCTTTAGCTATCAGCATAGGTGCTATTGCGTTTTATAATTTCAACACCCTTCCTGATACTATCGCAACAACAAAGAGTGACACAGGTAGCGTGCCGAAAGATTTAGCAGTCTATCAAACTGACATGACTAACATGACCTTACCACTTACCCTGCCAAGCTCAGCGCAATCATCAAGCCAAAAAGAAAGCAAAACATATGCGCGCCTGCAAGATCGACTCGAAGCCATGCGCGAACGTAGACCTAATCTACAATTCGATCCCGTCGCAGTGGAAGCAGCAGTGAATCGCCAGCACACATGGGAAAACGCAAAAAAATTGCCCACTCATTTACCGCTTAAACCTGAAGAATTCACGGATGGCAGACAATTTATTCAACTGGATAGTTTAAAAATCGAAACACTGATGCCTGGAGATTCTGTCAAGGTGAGTATTATTGATTCGGGTGAACACGACTACAACGTCATTATGGATTCCATTGAAAAACACGATTACAACAGTATTAGCTGGCATGGCCACATTGATGGCAAAGATGGTCAAACCTATCAGGTCAGTTTTACCCGCGGCGAAAAATTAACTCTGGGTGGATTAGATACGCCGGAAGGACACTACGTTTTACAAGCGCATGGCAATGACGGCTGGATCGCATCCAGTAAAATATTATTTAAAATAGATCCAAACCATACGGATGAAGTCTATCCCACAGAGGATAAGCTTGATCCCTAATAAAGTGTCAGCAAACAAGTATCTATCGACTAACGCATTACCACCGCAACAATAAAATTTTATTGATTAGATTCAAAAAACGGATTTAGATTATCTGCGCGAGCATAATTCTCTCATTGCGTTTGTGGATATCCAGGACAAGTACCACAGTAAAAAAAATTCTATAAAAATAACATTTAGCTACAAAAGGTAAAAAAATGAATATTCGAAGGATTCTCTTGAGCGATGATCCCTCTCAAGCGATGCGAATTAAACGTTTGGCATTCATCAATAATATCCCCTATATCTTTACCGCCTTACTGGTTTGCTACTCACTTTGGTTTAACCTCTTGCCTGGCTATCCAATCGCGAGTATTTACTTAATTCCTATGGTGGCAAATGTAATTTTCTACGGGTTAATACGCTCAAATTTAAATTTGCGTTTCAAGGAACCAAGCCTGATGGTTCCACAAACCGTGTACGCCATAGGTGCGTATATGTTCGTCGCTTACTTTGCCAACGACGTCGTGCGCGGTATATTTTTAATGCTGTCTCTAGGCGCCCCCATAGCAATAGCACTGCGCCTGCGACCTAAAGAATTGTTTTGGATTAGCCTGTTACCCTTATTATTACTCGCCTACATTATTGCTATTCAATACATATTAAAATCCAATAATAATAATTTAGCGGTCGATATCTTACAGTGGATCGCTTTAGCAGGAGGCATTGCATGGCTCTCTTATGATGGCGTTAATTTGGCAAAAAAACAGCAAGAGAGAATACAAAATACAAAAAAACTGGAATTAACACTGCAAGAAAATAAAGTACTAATTAGCAGCCTGGTGCACCAAAAAGAAATCGCTGATGCAGCAAGCCTGGATAGCATGGCTAAATCTCGTTTAATATCGGTGGCCAGTCATGACTTACGCCAGCCCCTCTACGCATTAAAGTTATTCGTAGAACAATTAAGCGGCTGCCAGGATAATGATAAACGTATCCAATTAACCCAAAAAATTGAATCCGCTATTATTTGCATTAATGATTTATTTGAAGACCTGGTTGATACTTCAAAATTAGATAAGGAAATGTCCACGGCAAAAATTTCTACATTCGCATTGGACCCTTTATTCAAGCGCTTGGAAAACACCTTTTCCGAGCAGGCAAAAGCGAAAGGATTGCGCATTAGATTTGTCAAGACACGCTTATTTACCTGCAGTGAATTTATTTTGCTCGAACGAATCTTATTGAACCTTATAGCCAATGCGCTGCGGTATACGACAACGGGAAAAATATTAGTAGGTTGTCGGCGATGCAATAACCAAATACATATTCAAGTATGGGATACAGGCCATGGGATAGCGGAAGACCAACAACAAAATATCTTTAAAGAGTTTTTTCGCATTCAGCAAAATAACTCGATTCAAAATACCGGTTTGGGTCTGGGTCTATCTATAGTTGAGAAGTTGTGTGGCCTTCTCAACCATGAAATAAGGTTAAAATCGGATGTTAATAAAGGCTCATGCTTTACGGTAATAGTACCTTTAGCGGATGCTGCTCAACAATTTGAAGAACGCAAAGTTTCGCGTAATGAAAAACACCATATTAATTTTAATAATTTTCCGAAACATTAAAGAAACATTAAAGAAACATTAAAGAAACATTAAAGAAACAAAATAAGTATTTTTAAATAGTCTCTGCAGGAATATAGGTATCACCGGAAAAAATTAATTTAAACGCTTGTACCATATCTGCACGGGGCATTGATTTATGAATATAACCTTGGGCGCCCTCATGAAGCGTGGACGACACATAACTTCGATCATTTTCGGCCGAAACAATAATAACGCCAATGGCGGGATAGCGGCTGCGTAATTCCATTAAATAACTTATCCCTGATAATTCATCTGGCGCTATAAAATCAGGCAGATGCAAGTCTAATGTAATGTAATGAATATTCGAGTGCTGCTCCAATAATTCTTGCGCCTGCTTTATAGTAGCAGCTTCAAACAGCTGACTTTTACTGACAATTTCACTAATCACCCCACTCAATGCATCACGAATAAGCGCATGGTCATCAATGATCAATATATTAAGTTCAGAAAAAGCTTTATTTTCGTTGGCCGATGATACAGGTGCAACTGCAACTTCGCGCTTAACCACCTCGGCAGTAAACCTGTAACCTTGCCCAGACACGGTAGCAATCATTTCCGCGCCGAGAATTTTTCGCAGGAGGGATATTTGTACGTGCAGATTATTTTCTTCTACAACGACATTTTTCCAAAGCTGATGAAATATCTGCTCCTTGGTCAAAAGCCTATCTGCATTTTCAACGAACAATAGCAATAGGCTAAAAGCGCGAGGGCCTAACTCAATAACGATTCCATTTTTTAGTAGTCGGCGTTCCATTGGCTGCAATTCAAAAACACCAAAATGGAAATTAACGTTTTTATAATTATCATCATTACCCATAAAAATCTCCTTATGGTAGTGTTGTTATTTGTAGCATCCACCATGGGAGATGGCAATCAATAATAATAAAAATTGACAAATTGAATTTACCAAGTTGGAATATGGGGCATTTGGTAACCGGCTTCACAGATTTTATTTTTATTTGGTTAACTTATAAGCTAAAAATAGATGCTGGTATCGGGTACGTTAAATCCAATGTAAATCGGTATGTACGCAACCGACCAGTAACCTGGAAATAGTAACTGGGTACATCTTTAAAAAATCCCTTTACAGCTTATGAGGACAAGAAATTTATGGATTAAATAACCTGGGAAAATGGTATTGATATTTCAGTTTGTTTACAATACAAATATCAAACATCAAGCACCAAAAATAAAATATAGAGTTAACTAACAGAGCTAGTTATGAGAAAGAGCATAGCAATTGATATGGACGACACAGTCGCGGACACTTTACAGCGCCATATATCCTGGTACAAAAATGAATTCGGCATCAGCCTGACTAAAGACAATATGCGTGGCAAAAAAATATATGATGTGGTGCAGAAAGAACATTTAAGTAGAGTTCGTTCTTTTCCGCATAATCCGGAATTTTTCCGGGATTTGGAAGCAATCGAAAACTCTGTTGCGGTAATACACGAACTATCAAAAACCTACGAAATATATTTCGCCAGCGCCGCCATGGAGTATCCGTCCTCGTTTACCGCTAAATACGAATGGCTAAAAAAGCATTTCCCATTTATTAACGATATGAATTTTATTTTCTGTGGTTATAAGGGGATGTTGAACTGTGACTATCTTATTGACGACAGCTCAAGGCATATTGATGCATTTAAAGGTAAAGGGCTGTTATTTACTTCCGAAAGTAATATTAACGAAACAGGGTATCAGAGAATTAATAATTGGTTAGACGCTAAAGAGCTGCTAAGCCAGTGATATTTTTTCACTAATGACTAATCATCCATGGGCGCATGGACGGAAACATCTTGTTACCCCCTGCCGTGAACATAAGTGCGGATTTTCGAATAGGTTTATCGCCACAACCGCAAGCTTTCCCGTGCTTATGTTCCCGCCTCGCTTGTTGCTCCTGGCGATACTCGGGCGTTGAAAATACGGGTTCATGCGTTGCTTTCTCATTGCGTGCATGGGCTTTTCGATTTTCGCTTTTCATCGATAAAAATTCCGGCGCCAACATAATTACGCGCGCAGATGTTTGCCCACAGGTTGGGCATGCACAAGGCTTGCCGGATTCATCCATAGCAGCGAGTTCATAAAACAAACCGTGTGTTGTACATTTGTAATCGTAGACTGGCATAGAATTCCTCGTTAAATTCATTGTTAATATTTTCCGTCAATGCACATCCTGTGCATTTTGTGTGAGTCACGCGCTCCACCCATCACTCACGTAGCGCAATCGATACCGCAATTAAAAACCCCCTTCAAAGTTATTTATCTTTAGATAATGGAATCTCATAGCCCGGCGTCACTTTATTGCTCGGCCCGTCTGCGCTGGGGTTTACATCGAAATCAAAAATATCCGTTGGCAACCACAGAGTCGCGCAGGCATTGGGGATATCCACCACACCACTGATATGACCTTGCACCGGCGCACAGCCAAGAATGGCATAAGCCTGGGCTTTGCTGTAACCGAATTTCGTTAAATAATTAATTGCATTCAAGCAGGCCTGACGATAAGCAACATGTACATCCAGATAATGTTGCTCGCCATATTCATCCACCGAAATTCCTTCAAAAATTAAATAATCATCATATTTAGGTGCAATGGGGCTAGGTTTAAAAATAGGATTTTTAATGGCGTATTTAGCCATGCCATCTTTAATTAAATTAACCCGCAAATGAATCCAGCCGGCCATTTCAATAGCACCACAAAAAGTAATTTCACCGTCGCCCTGACTAAAGTGCAAATCCCCCACTGACAGCCCACCACCTTTTACATACACCGGAAAATAAATTTTAGAACCGCGCGACAAATCTTTAATATCGCAGTTACCGCCATGCTCACGCGGAGGCACAGTGCGTGCGCCTTCGACTGCGGCAAGTTTTGCAGCATCGGGTTGCATTCGCCCCATATGCGCTGTATCAGCATAGGGCAGTGTCGCCAGGGCGGGTACACGTTCGGGTTCAGTATCGTATAATTCTTTTTCGCGTTTGTTCCATTCCATCAACATGTCTTTCGATGGTAAACAACCAATTAAACCGGGATGAATTAAACCGGCAAATTCGACATTGGGTACATGGCGTGAATGGGTGAACATACCCTTGAAATCCCAAATCGATTTTTGTGCTTCAGGAAAATGTTCCGTTAAAAATCCGCCACCATTCTGCTTGGAAAAAAAGCCGTTAAAACCCCACTGGCTTGCTTCAAACGCACCAATATCTAAAATATCCACCACTAACAAATCACCCGGCTCTGCACCTTCAACACCTACCGGCCCGGAAAGAAAATGTACCTGCGATAAATCCACATCGCGCACATCATCTGCGCAGTCATTGTTGGCAATTTGCCCACCCGTCCAGTCATAACATTCAATAATAAAATCATCGCCGGGCTTAACCGTTTTAACCATAGGAATATCGGGGTGCCAGCGGTTATGAATCATGTCATTTTCATAAGGCGATTTTTTTAAATCTATTTTGATAATCGTTTCAGCCATGCTAGAGACTCCTACCGAGTAGTTAAACAACATAAGGCAACACCAACGGCCTGCTCCCAAATTGGTGTTAGTGGTCGGAATCAGTATCCAATGAGATAGGGGAAGGCGCTATACGACAAACAACCACGCGGGATGCGTTATTTAACGTATACAACTGGCGAAAGCATGATGGTAGAAATGGGAGTTGATTTTTTATAAAGGATAAAAAATTATTGTGCTGCTTGTTTATATAAAAATTGTTTTTTTAATCACGAAATAAAATTTAAAAGACGTCAACAGCTAACTTTCAGCCTATATCAACTTTAGTTGAAGAAATCTGTACAGGTCATAGCGTCCAATTAATACATGTAATATTCTTCGCAAAATATGGATCATATAAATATAACAATGCGATCGCCAGATATGTCCACTACACTCTATGTCAAGGCAGCTGATGCCTACAGTACCAATGAAACTTTTGGTGCCACTACCGAGTTAAATTGATAACTCGACGCGGCCGATGATAAGTCCTGCAATACCTGGCCTGTGGCGTCCATGAACTAGAAGCCTGCTGACCGTGACATTTTTCGTTTATTAAACTTGGTGATCGCATGGATAAATGCATATACGTGGAGCAATTAGAACCAGAGCATCTGCATCACAGATTTTTCCGCAGGTATCGTCTTGATAAACCTCGCCCGTCGGCTTGTTTTTTAGTCAATATAAAATATAAATTTTAAGTGGCAACACGAGAAGTAAACCTTGGATAAATCTACGATACAAACCAATTTTCACTCAGCCGTATTCAATGCATCCTTAAAAGTTGTCGTGATCATTTTATCTATTTATAGCTGCGCGAATATTCAGGCAAAGACCAATGAGCAAAGTGAACCTCAACTGAAGCGAGATTTATTTTCGATCACGCTTGAAGAACTCCTCGAAATTCCGGTTACCTCGGCCTCCCTGCGATCTCCTGAAAAGGCACGAGTATCCGCGTCCACAACTTCAACCGTTAGACGGCAGTCCTGGCAATCCAAAAATGCACGCCGAATTTCCGATGCAGTGGAGAGCCTGCCCGGCACTCAGGTTTTGCCTTTTCGTTTTGGTGCAGAAGCCATTGCGCTGCGTGGATTCAGTGGCTCCAATTTGCCGAGAGGCGTCGCCGTTCGCTGGGATGGTGTCCCTTTAAGTGGATTCAGTAATGGCGCGGCTGTGGTTTCTGTTCCCAACATCAACCTGAATACCCTGGAAAAAATTGAAGTGGTGCGCGGTCCAGCATCAGCGTTATATGGCAGCGATGCCTTTCATGGTGTGCTGTCCTTGTATAGTGTTGACGACACTGCCGACGAGGTTCATATCTCGACGAGCAGTGACAACTTTTACGACCTCAGCAGTCATTTCTCTTTATCCAAACCTCAGTCAGTGCGAACCGTATTTGCCTTATCCGCCAACGGGCAAGGTGATCAACAACAGGCTTATAACTACACCACTGCAAGCAGCGGCGATCAGGCTACCGGCTACCGTAAAAATCAATACGATTCACAAACAGCCCTAATCAATATCTCTGCGCCGGATGATGCACCGCTTGCATTTCGTTGGGGATTATATTGGAACCGATTTGACGGAGACGACTTTATCGGACCCGGTCGTTCACACACGCCCGGCAGAAGTGCTCTGGGTGACCAGGACCTGTCTGGTAGCAACACTGATTTGATAATGTCTAATGCAGTGGTCAGTGCAGATCTACCGACGGGAATCAATGTGGAATTTGGCACTTATATTTGGCGCACCGATGTTATGCAAGAGACAAAGGTTCTGCGAGCGTCCGGCCGTATTGGCGCAAACAGGGCCACTATTGGTGATATGCGTTATGGTGCTGCCCTCACCTTTCGTCAAAACCAGTCCGACAATAATACAAATTGGGCGCTGTCATTGGGGCATGACACCCTTAAAGTAGATGAAGGACACACAACCCTCCTAAGGGAAGATAACAGCATCCTGGCGGAAGTGGATGAGGCGTTTGCAGACAAGGAACGTTACGTCAACAGCCTGGTACTGGAAGCAAAAACGTCATTGTTGCAAGAAAAATTGGACCTGGTGTATGGCGGCAGGGTTGATCAATATGACGATTTTGGCACCCAGAAAACACCGCGTCTTGGTATTGTTTTTACACCGAAACTACTTTGGACATACAAGTTACTTTACGGGAAAGCGTTCCGGGCACCAACCGCCTTTGAAATCTACGGCATAGGTAATTTAAAGGGAAACAACAATCTCGAAGCGGAAACTGTCGACACAATTGAATGGGCTGCGACCAGATATGCGCGTAACTGGACTGCCGGCATAACCCTATTTACCAGTTACTGGAAGGGCGGCATCATTCGTGCGCCGAGTGCGGATCCGGCCTACCGGCTCGAATCTCGCAACGTTGACGAAAGCCGGTCACGCGGCCTTGAAGCATCCTGGCAATTCCACGGACAGCGCTGGCTAACGGATCTGTCAGCGTCATGGGTGAAAAGTGAAAACCTCACGCAGGACGAAGCCTATCTCGCCTTTCCAAGGGTAATACTCAATGCCGGCCTGGGTTATCACACACAAGGCGGAACGCAAATCACGCTGACCAATCGTGTGCATGTTGATGCGAGTTCGGGAATTAACAATGACCCTGAAAATGCTGCAATGCTGGATACCTATTGGCGTGTCGATTTATCTGTTTTGAAAGATCTCACTCGACAGACCAAACTGCACGCCGGTATCCGGAATCTTTTCGATCGAGATAATTTTCAACCTTCCCTGTTTAATGCGGAAAACGGCGTACCTGCAGAGGAGCTATCCATTACTATGGGTTTGACTTATCAAATGTGACCGCAGCCTAGGCAACCCTGACAATTAATACGGGACTTTCTAAAAACTTTCAACAGAACGTCAATTGAAAGGTGCAAACCACCCTCGTGAATTTGATGGCATTGTTAAATATGTTTTTTGCGCACTTGACCGAACAATATTATGCGCATAACGTAAACGCATATGCCTGAGGAGGTAAACATGTTCGCACTTTACGACTACAATGCCCCAAAAAAACCAACGAATCTGAGCATAAATAGTGACTTATTAAAAAAAGCGAAAGCGTTGGAAATAAACCTCTCAGCTGCTCTAGAGCAAGCACTTACAAACCAGCTAAAAACCAAACAAACTCAGCAATGGTTAGAGCAGAATAAAGATGCAATCGCAGCCTATAACAAGTCTGTTGATGAAAACGGTGCGTTTGGCGATGCGCTTCGGAGTTTTTAAATAGCACAGTATAAAATTTACCAAAATAAAAACCCACAGAGCAAAAAAGAGTTCCATTACTGTTAGACATACAAACGAATCTTCTTGATTCATGACAAATTACGGTTGTAGTTCCGCTCAAAAAACTTGAAACAAATAAAAATAAAATGTTAACTCAGTTAACCCCTACCCTTTTGATTGAAGGTGAGAATTATTTAATGCTTAAACCGCAATTGGCAGGTATTCAACGTAAGGAACCAGGCAAAGCAATTGCGGATGTAGAATACGCAAGAACTGAAATTTTAAATGCTTTGGATTTTCTCCTTACCGGTATTTAACGCCGCGATAAACGTTATGCACTAGAGAACGCAATGAAGATAAAAAACCTACAGCGGCACCTTTGGCGTACGCCGAGGATTTAAAATTTAAAAATCTTAATATTCTGTAATGGCAACATTTCAATCGTGATGATAAAAATCACTTGCCAGCTTTCCACCCCCTCGCCATACTTGTTCCCGCAGGTGTAAATCCATCTGCCGAGATTGGTCTCTCGATTCACTAGGCGGACAAACCGCGACCTAGCGGTTTTTTTATGTCCGTCGAACACTCATGCGTGTCTGTTATGGCAGGTATGTAGTGGGGGCACCTTCGGGTGCGCCGTTTTCCTAGTGAGCGGTAGACCAACCTCGTTACATATCTGCCACCCTGATTGGTCTCAGGGTTGTAATTTATCAATGCTTGACTAGGAGTCTGCATCATGTCTCAACATACTATTCCAACCCCATCCGATACTTTAAAACTTACCTTAACCGCTTTTGATACCACCAATCTCGCCACAGAAAATTTAAACCATATCGCCACTTTGTTTAAAGCGATTCAGGATGTA
Organism: Pseudomonadota bacterium; assembly: GCA_040385335.1. Classification (GTDB taxonomy): domain Bacteria; phylum Pseudomonadota; class Gammaproteobacteria; order Pseudomonadales; family Cellvibrionaceae; genus Cellvibrio. The sequence goes on along the minus strand of JAZKHP010000045.1, from coordinate 12,395 downwards.
GCGCAACAGCATTCTTTAGCTCATATTGCTACGCTTGCTCGTATTGGTCGTTTTTTATCGGACGAGTATTACGCAATGTGCGTCGACAGTAATTTGCAGCTGGATCAGCATATTGCGCATTTTCGAACATTGAGCAAAGACGATTAAAAATAAAAAAAACCTCCTGATGCTAACGTGAAGCCAGGAGAATTCAAAAATGTATGATTCGTAGGGGCGCCGCTTGCTGCGCCCTTTTCAATATAAAATCTACAGTGCGTATTTTCACCAAAACAAAAAAGCAAATTCAATACGGTGCTGCTTTGGATATTCATAAAGCTTTCCTCTGACAGAGTTGGTACCGATCCGCTGAAATATATGCGTATGAAATTATTCAATAACATTAGTCTGCCTTTTTTAGAAGGAGCTGATCAATTATTTTCTGGAGTAACTAAACGGGTAAAGGATAGCGATGCTATTTTCCAATTGCTGTCGTCCTTCACGTAGACTTCGGTAACTACGAATGGATTAGTAACCTCTTTGCCTCGCACCTCAGCTAAAAGAGTAATTTTATTTAGTAGAATTGCTGTGCTACCAACTATATTCACCGATACTTCATGGATGTCCGCTTTCTTGTAATGAATCCCACCGCTTTTGATAACATCAAGTTCTTGTTGTTTAGTCATAGTTCTGCTCATATGAACAAATACTGCTTTGTCATGAAACAGAGCTGCCAATGTGTCTATGTTGCGCTCCGCCATCCATTGCCATTTCTTTTTTGAAAGGCTAATAAGTTCCTGTTCCTCTTTCGTAATAGCAGCGCTTTTTTTGGAGGCTTCATTTGGTTCAGCCAGTGCTGTTTGTAAGGTCATTAACGGAAGACAGGTCAATAAAACTAACACTCTCAAAGCGCTGTAAAAATGTTTGTAATTTTTCATAAATATATATTCCTGATTTATAGGTTTTCGGTTCGAATAGTACACGCTAACAATTTGAAATTTTACGAAAATTTGAGTCAATTAATTTAAATGATGTTGATTAAGCCATACTGAAAGAAGTTCAGCAATTTTTTGGCTATTCAAATCAGAAAATGGAAAATGTGTATTCCCATAAACACCTATCTCAGGCAAATAAACCACACTGGCATTGCCACCATGTTGATTTATTTTGTCTGCCCAAAGTCGGGCCATCTTTAAGCGCACCCGCCAATTGTCTTGCCCGGGATTATCGCTAGCTTCCGTAGGAATATTATCGCCATAATAAATAATAATCGGAATTTGGGTCAGCTTTTTGAATTGTTCTAATGTGACGGATGTAGCCTTTAAGGTACCGCCTAAGCTTGGCATCTCCGCAGGAACTTCATTTTCAGGAAAAACAAAACCACTTCCAGGTTCATAAGAAACAATTGCTTTAACCTTTGCAGATTTTATTGCAGTCCACCAACCTGGCCCGCCGCCTTGTGAATGGGTAATTAATATTGATGGACCAGAACGCGTTAAAGTATCCACCATAGCATCGCTAATAAGTTGCTCATTAAACGGGCCGGTGTTGGGTGTCATCTGGCGAAAATATTGGTTGAGAGCATTAGGGTCTTGTGAAAATTGTACCCCGTTAAAAAAATTGGGGTGTTGTCCCAAACGGAAAATATTAAACCACATTTGGTCTTGCGGCGTGGCGGTAATTTCTGCAGGCACGGTGGATTGACCCGCACGACCTCGTCGAGGTTGATCTACGAGATAAACCGAAAAATGTTTACGTAAAAAATAATTTTGAAAACCTTCCCTGCCATCGGGCGTTGTTCCCCATGTATTTGCCGATTGCCCGGCACCGTGCAAAAACACTAAAGAATAAGGGCGAGCGTTAACAGGAATCTGATAGAAAACTGAAGCATGATCCCCGTGAAGCGTTTGCCCTGCAGGATTGGTAAATTGTTTGCCATCAAAAACACCGGCATTTTTAACAACACTTCCACCGGCAGAAAAATTGCCCTGATCGGCGATTGTTAGCAATTTCGATTTATTTGCATCGATCGCACAGGATGAAATACACGTAGCAATACTCAATAAAATTACGTTTTTTCTAACTATCGAATTTAAGAACCTGGTCATTATGATCTCCTTTGATCGGTGATGAAGTTTGTGCATTACTGAAAAATGCATCGCGTGTTATTTAGTACTGGAGCACAACGTTTTCTCCACGATCATCTGCTATTTTATTCATGGTGATTATTCCTCTGGGTTTATTACAATTTCTGCAAAACATTTTGCGCATTGCGAGCAATCTCAACGCCAACATCTTGCTCCAAAGCCTTCATAATTTTTTGCATTTGGGTTTGATCCACCCCTAAATTTTTTGTAATACGTAAATGTGAACTGAGCTGTGCATTAACATTACCTAATGCAGAAAGCGTACTCACAACAAGCAGCTCGCGCTCAAGGTAGCCCAGGTTATCCCGGCTAAATAAATAACCAAATAAATGGGCTTTTAAAGCGTGATCTATCGTTGGTGAAAAATTATCAAATAGTGGTTGAGAGCTTTGCTCCAGCGGAATTTTATTAAGGTAGGCAAGTGTTTCATTTCCTAACTGGTAATAATTTGTATCGCTAGCTAATGTCGTTGGCGTTGCACCCTGAGCATCCTGGATGCCTTGTTGCTGTCGTTGCTCAAGCAAACTTTTGAAAGCCAGCATGCCATTTAAACTACGCGGAAAACCTGCGTAGGCATATAAATGTGCAAACGCTTCTTTGATTTCATTTACTGATAAACCATTTTCCAATCCTTTAACGAGCGCAGGTTTAAGTCGTTCAATATTCCCCGTTGCGGTAAATGCGGCGATTGGAACTAAGCTCAGCTGCTTTTGCGTAAGCGAAGCCGATGCTAAGGTTTTTTGTTGTGTTTGTGTTTGTGTTTGTGTTTGTGTTTTTGCTTGTGCTGGTATTGGTTTAGCGTCCTGCGGCAATTCAACTTTTTCTAACCAATTGACTTTTTCATTATTTTTAGATACGGGTGAAATAGCAATGTGAGTCATCCCACTGTGAATACTCGCCCCATGCCAATGCTTCACTCCCGGTGGGCACCAAATCACATCACCTTTTTGAATATTGTGAATTGCTTTGCCCCATTCTTGCGTACGACCTTCACCGTCAATAACAATTAAATATTGACCGTTTGGGTGAATGTGCCAATGCGTCATCGTATTGGGAGCAAAGGTTACTGTTGCGGGAGCAATATCGCCGGGTGAAGACATTATTGGCAATCGCGAAAATTGCGCTTGCCCCGAAAAGTTATCGGTGGGAGCTTGTTGAACAACGTGTTGATCGGATTTTGTAATTTGTTGTGTTGGATTTTCCTTTGCTAATACCGCAGCAGAAAATAACGCAAAGATTAAGGCTGCTCTAAGTTGTTTTTTCACGGATACCTCCGGTTGTCGGTTCAACGCTTAAAATAAAATTTAAAATAAAGTTTTATAAGCTTTATGGATAAAAACCTGCTTAAAGATTTTTTGCATAAAACTGAACCAGCTTTTTCACCGCTTGATCCACGTATTTCGGTACCCAATAGGTTTCGATATGAGTAGCACCTTCAATTTTGAATAATTCTTTTTCTTTCGTCGCTGTAGCACCTTTAAACGCTTTTTCCGTCATGTACAGTGAGTCAGCCTTGCTACCAGCAATCATCAGTAAGGGCTGATCGATTAAATCCATATTGCTAGCTGCATCAAACCTCATTAAATCAAGCAAGCTACTCATGGTGTATCTAAAGGTTGCGTTGGGGTGTGCATGAGTTTTACCGTAATATTCAAAACCCTGACGATACAAATCAAATGGCAACTTTGAAATTTGTTCGTCGGTGAGTTTCGCATCCCCCGCATAAATAATTTCACCGCCAGCGACTTCTTGCGCACGAGCATCAGAGGCGAGTTTTAAACGTTGTTGAATGCTGTCTAGTTGTGAGTCTTGATAGCCGTTGCGTCTAACCAACCCGGAATCAAACATGCTCAACGTAGCAATGGATTTAAATCGTTTGTCGGTTTGCCCGGCTTTTAATGAATAACCGCCGCCGCCACAAATACCGAGTAAGCCTAAACGTTTGGAATCAACGCCGGGATATTGCGTAATAAAGTCAGCCATTCCATGTACATCTTCAATACGGTTTGCGGGTTTATCTACATTGCGCGGCTGACCACCACTCGCTCCCTGATATGCAGCATCAGCGGTAATGGCGATATAACCTTGCTCTGCTAAACGCTGCGCATACAAACCCGCAACTTGTTCTTTCACGCCGCCATTGGGGTGAGCAATAACGAGCGCAGGATATTTCCTGGTTGAATCGTAATTTGCAGGCGTATAAACATTTGCCGCTATATCTAAACCATTTAACTTATAAGTAACAGAATGGATATTGATTTTTCCTTTCCGGTTTTCAGTAATTGCACCCTTGTATACCAAACCAAAAGGATTGCTCGCAATCTTCTCTCCTGCGGCTGCCAATGAAGTTGCACACATCGCTATTGAAGTTACATATAAAGTTGCTGCCATCAAGAGAGGCTTAGGAAATTTCATATTCATGTGCAATACCTGGGTTGTTAATTTTGAATTGCTGAAACTGCCCACACTATAGCCCGTATCACCGCGTGGATTAAGTGCTATATTCCGCATAGATTTATAAGTAAATTTGATTAATGGGGCGCATTTTCGGAGTAATTCTTACAAAACAATGGCCTTTGTCACTCAAATTTCATAAATAGCGCAAAATTAATAGGACTAAGAGGTAGGAGTCAATGCCGGAAAACCTTAATGACTTGCGAGCATTTATAGTGGTCGCACAAGTTGGAAGCTTCACTAAAGCGGCTGGCCAACTCGGTATTTCACAGTCGGCACTGAGCTACACAGTCAAAACATTAGAAGATCGAATCGGGATTAAGCTGCTTAATCGCACCACCCGAAGTGTTTCGCCTACCCAGGCAGGAAAGCGATTGTTGGAAGATATTGAGCCCTTACTTTCCGGCATTGAACAAAAACTGGGGAAGTTAAATGAGTTTCGCGATTCTCCCCGGGGCACCATAAGAATCAACAGCTCTGAGCATGTTATTAATATATTGTTGTGGGACAAGCTTGCTGAGTTCGCACGTGAGTATCCTGATGTTCTATTGGAAATCACCACAGATTATGCGCTGACCGACATAGTGAAAGACCGCTTCGACATAGGCATTCGTTTAGGGGGCGATGTTGATAAAGATATGATAGCGATTCGAGTCACACCTAATGTGCAAATGATTGTGGTTGCTTCGCCAGATTATATTGCTGCACATGGCACACCTCATACACTTAAAGATTTAAATAATCATCGATGCTTAACCCTGCGTTTACCGCGCCATGAAAATATCATGAGCTGGGAATTTCAAAACACAGATAAAAACCATCAGCAAAGTCCAATCATTTACAGGCCGCAATCGGCGATGGTTGTTAACCACGCGCATCTATTAATGAAGGGCGCAATGCATGGATTGGGGTTGGCCTGGGTGCCCTCGGCCATGGCAGAGAATGAACTGAGTAGTGGGAAATTAATGAGTCTTTTAAATGATTGGGCGGTCACTTACGACGGTTATTATATGTATTACCCCAGCCGTCACGTTTCGCCTCTGCTGCGTTTATTTGTAGATGCGTTAAAGCTTAAGACAGACTAAACGAGTGTCTGCCAAAAAGCGCAACTTAAAAATTGCGATTGAACTTAGGCTTATGCAAAAAACATGAACCAACTTATTGATATTTAAATTTCAACATGTGAAGAAAACTGCAAGGAATGCGGGCACACATTTTATTACCCAGGTTTCGGAGATTTTCGAAAATTCCTGAAACCTTAAAGGCCATCCGGTAAGTATTGATGCACGATACGATGTACGAGATCGAGCTTTTTAATAACCGGCTCAGCCAGCACAAAGGGATAAGCGTGTTGATGCCCTACGCTGCGATTCAAACTATTTAACGCATAGGTTAATGGCAACCAGTGCTGAATGACGGTGGAGAATTCTTTACTGTCATAAGGATTTATTTTCACATTGGATTTCAAACCTTGATTATTGGCGATGTGCGGCGCAACGGTTAAACCAAATCCATGCGCAGTTTCCAGCGTGTCGATAATGTGTAAATAATGCGCCCAGGTTTCTGCCCAATCCTCCCAGGGGTGGCTGCTTGCGTAAGCACTTACATAATTTAATTGCCAATCATTCGCCGGACCATTTGCATAATGCGCGGCAAGCGCCTCGCCGTAATCCAGAGTGTCGTCGCCAAATAATTCTCTTACTGGCGCTAACCATTGCGTATCACGCACCAACACATCCCAATAATAATGTCCGGATTCATGACGAAAATGACCCAGCAGAGTTCGATAAGACTCGGCCATATTCACGCGCATTTTCTCGCGAATGGACGGGTCAGCCTCATTGATATTAAGAGTGATCAATCCGTTGTCGTGACCCGTTAGCACTGGATGAGATTCATCATCCTGCGACGCTACTTCAGCCAGAAAATCGAATGCCAGTTGCGGTGCTTCCGGATCGGCCTGAGTAAGTGGCAAGCCCAGTACCAGTAAGCTGTAAATCAAGCGCCGCTTTTCGGATTCTATTTTCGTCCACAACTGAAGATTATTTGCCACGCCCAAATCAGGGATGGTGCGATTCAATCGGCAGGCGATACAAAATTCATCCGGCTCGTCAGCTTTCACTACCCAATTACATACTTGATGGGTTAAACCATTGGCACAATAGCGATATCTAACGGACTCCTGAGAATCTATAGGTGCGAGTAAACCATCAGGTGTAGGGGTAAATGACTCAATTTGAAGCACATCGGTATTAAAACCTAAGACTGCGCTGCAGCGGGTGCAAGAAGTGTTTTCAAAATACACCAGTTGCCCGCAATTATTGCAAGTAGATAAACGCATAAATCTCCATTATTTAACCTTAGAAAAGTGACCGGCCATAACGCCATTTACAAATCTGTAATGAATGGCAAATAGCCGAAGAGTACTGCTTTAGTGACAATGCGTAGAGACTAAACCCGGCTGTAGCATTACTCTGTGCGAGAACGTACGATGGTACGACTTGTATGGGTATGGGTCATGCACTGTTCATTGCAAAAAAAAAGCCATGATCACTTTTTTTATAAGCAGCTAAAAACCGAACTGCCTTTTGTGCGCACGATTATCTAATCACGTATTTAGAAAGCACGACAATACACTTATTTGAGTAGTTGACTATGCTTTGATGTTTCAGAGTTAATCGCTTGGTTCAGTGATTTTTTGATGTTGAATTTTGTTATAGACTTCTTCGCGATGCACTTCAATTTCCCTGGGAGCATTTATCCCAAGTCTAATTTGTCTACCTTGTATTCCAAGAACGGTGACATTGACGCTATCACCAATAATAATAGTTTCACCAAAATGGAAAAATATTAAATGTTGCGTCCATAGCGGGTAAAGTCCCCGGTCCTTATGTTACGCCAGATAGCGCGGTTGCAAAACAAATGTTGAAACAACAAGCGCCACGCGATGCGCATTAACTGATCCTAATCTTCGACGCAAATAAAATCACGAAATAAATATGGTGATTTTATTGAGTGTTGTTCGAGATACTTCGACATAAGAAAGTCATCAAATTGCATCTGGATTTCACTAACTCATTGTTGTGTTAAAAAAATATTGCTCATAAATTTCATCAGGCAGTGCCTGTACGTACGTTGACGCACATATTTTTTACAGAACTTCTTTCAATCTCCTACAGCAGAAATTTATTAATACTCATTGATGATTTTTTAAAGTGATCAACTTTATTTTTAAGCCAATGGTTAGCATTTCATAAACTTGTCATTACCTATTGAGAGGATCCTATGCCAAATAAAGAAAATTCTTCAGAAAACGTTGCGGGGGCAGGATCCATTTTAAGTACTGTGTCTGGTCCTTCAAACGCTACTCCACCGGATAGTTTAGGGAATAGTGATCCGGTTAGTGATCGCCTGTTAGATAAGATGGCAGGAGCGCAGGAGCTTGCAGCTGAAATGCCTGCCAATAAAAACAAATCAGACGAATATGGAAAAGCATCACGCTGCCCTTATACCGGCGCAACCCGTGAGCCTGTTTCTGACGCCGTCACAGGTAGCACTTCTTCAGAAATAATTGCATCAGAAAAAGTAGGTGACGGTGAACCTGCTATTGGTTTTAATCCTACGGTAGGGCCGCTGGATCGGGTACGCGTCGATGGTACCGATCAGGTATTAACGACCAACCAGGGCGTATCAGTTGCCGACAATCAACATTCTCTGAAGATTGGTTTACGCGGGCCAACCGCGATGGAAGATTTTATTCTGCGTGAAAAAATTACGCATTTTGATCATGAGCGAATTCCTGAACGTGTGGTACACGCACGCGGTTCAGCAGCCCATGGTATTTTTGAAACCTATGATTCCCTGGCACACATAACCCGCGCCAACCTCTTTGCTGAAGCGGGAAAACAAATTCCTGTTTTCGTGCGCTTTTCTACCGTTGCTGGCGAGCGTGGTTCCGCTGATACCGTACGCGATGTGCGTGGTTTTGCGGTAAAGTTTTATACCGATGAAGGCAACTGGGACCTTGTGGGCAATAACATCCCGGTATTTTTTATTCAGGATGCAATGAAGTTTCCGGATTTGGTTCACGCTGTTAAACCTGAGCCACACCATGCAATGCCGCAAGCTTCAAGCGCTCACGACACCTTCTGGGATTTTGTATCGTTAATGCCTGAATCAACTCATATGCTGTTGTGGCAAATGTCGGATCGCGCTATTCCCCGCAGTTACCGCACCATGCAGGGGTTCGGTGTGCATACCTTTCGTTTGATTAACGTTGCAGGCGAATCAGTGTTTTGTAAGTTTCACTGGACACCATTGGCAGGTACCCATTCTTTAGTGTGGGACGAGGCGGTAAAAATTAGCGGCGCTGACCCGGACTTTCATCGTCGGGACTTGTGGGAGGCCATTGAGTCTGGCAATTTCCCGCAATGGGAATTAGGCCTACAAATATTTACCGAAGCGCAAGCTGCCAGCTTTCCGTTCGATGTGCTGGATCCCACCAAAATTGTTCCAGAAGAAATGATACCCGTGGCTCGCGTTGGCAAGCTGACTTTAAATCGCAACCCGGATAACTTTTTTGCCGAGACTGAACAAGTTGCCTTTTGTGCCGCTCACATAGTGCCAGGCATTGATTTCTCCAACGATCCATTGCTCCAAGGCAGAATACATTCTTACCTTGATACCCAGCTCTCTCGCCTGGGCGGCCCAAATTTCCACGAAATTCCTATTAATTCACCGGTGGTTCCCGTTAGCAACAATCAACGTGATGGTTTTCATCGTCAAGCTATCCATCGCGGACGTGTGAACTATGAACCCAATTCCCTAGCCGGTGGATGCCCATTTCAAGCGGGTATTTCGGGTTTCACCAGTTTCCCCGAGCCGATTGCGGAAGATAAAGTGCGCGGTAAACCCGAGTTATTTGCGGATCATTATTCTCAAGCACTGTTATTTTGGCAAAGCCAAACTCCGGTTGAGCAAGATCACATTATTGCTGCGTTTCGATTTGAATTAACACGCGTGCAAATTCCGGCAATTAGAGAGCGGGTGCTTTCCTTGCTAGTCAATGTAGACCCCGTATTAGCGTCCGGCGTTGCCAATGGATTAGGAATGGATCTTCCTGCGGCGGCTCCGCTGGCAAGTAATTTACCAGCCCCAACTTATGATTATTCACCCGCGCTCTCATTGCTCTCACGCCCTGGCGTGACCGGTATCAGCACGCGTCGCGTAGCGATTTTGGTAGGCGAAAATGTCGAAGCTGAGTCAGTGGCTACAGCTTATTCCGATCTGTTATCCGAAGGCGCCGTACCGCGCATCGTGGGCAAACAGCTTGGCAAAGTTGTTACGCACGACGGAAAAGTTTTGAACATTGAGATCTCCCTTGAGGCAGGGCCTTCAGTTTTGTATGACGCTGTCATTGTCGCGGGTGGAGCGCTTCAAGATTTGCTTTGGAGCGACCAGGCTGTGGAATTTGTCCGCCTGCAATATCGTCACTGCAAACCAATACTAGCGATCGGGGCTGGCATAAATCTATTACAAGAAGCAGATGTGCCGACAACCTTGCCAGATTGCGCAACTGATGAGGGAGTTTTCCTCGCAGACCAAGCGACTCTACTTGAAAATTTAATTGAATTTAAAGAGGCACTCGCCGGTCACCGTTTCTTTGCGCGAGAATTATCTGCAAAGAGTGTTTAAAAATCACGTGCTCATTACTAGAAGAGGAGTTTTCGATCATGACTTTACACCGTGCCGATAAATATCTACAGAGGAAAGCTCCAATGTCAGATATAAGGCACGGTGCGATTGTAACTACTGATGGAGTAAAATTTTCACTCTGGGGACCTGACGCCGAAAATGTAAAGTGCAGTCATGAAGGTTCAAGATTACCGCGTTGATGGTCTGCGATTAGATGCTGTTCACGCGATAAGTGAAAAGAATTTTTTGGTCGAGTTTGCAACACGCGTGCGTGCCACTGCACCCGATCGGGAAATTCATTTCGAAATGGATTTTGGAAGGGGGCGACCTCAGCATTTCCTAAAAGATTTTTCGTAAATAGAAGTTACCGGATATCAAGGTACCTTCCCCGTGTATACCAAATGTGCTGGAAAAAATTCTTTATTAAAGGTATCTTTCGGCACGTTGTTTTTTAGTAAGGTGTATGAAAGTTTATTTATAGCCTGCCTTGCGGCTACGGCCTACGTCAGCCGTGGAAGTAAAGCCGTATATCTCCAAATTTATCTAGCAGTGTATTTACAGTTTTATTTTGGGATAGCAACTAAACAATTGATACGATTAGATTTGGAAAGGGCTCAATATTTTTTGGCTCGTAAGTATATGGCTTCGACCGTTGAATAAGCTGTTAACTCAAACTAGAAAAGGATATAAAAATGAAAAAGGCCATTGCTCTATTTTTTCTTACTTTCACCTTACTACCAAGTGTTTACGCTCAAGATTGGCATCCGGGCAAAATGGGAGAGGATGCACCTAGCGGTAATGTGGTAAAAACCCCAAGCAGTGATATTCAAATGCAAGGCGTAATTTATTATCCCAAAGCCAAGAAAGAAAATGAAAAATTTCCAGCTGTTATTATTGTTCATGGATGGACACCTTATGGTGCTCGTGCGGGTGAGCCTTATACATATGTTGCAAAAGAGTATTCTGAAAACGGGTTTGTAGCTATGGCTGTAACATTAAGAGGCTGGCCAGAAACGGGGGGTAAAGATGATTGTGGCTTAACACAACCACGCGATATTGCAAGAGCTGCAGAATGGCTATCTAAGCAGCCTCAGGTTAATCCAAAACGAATTGGATTAATGGGGCAATCGTTAGGCGGTCAAGTTGTCCTCTCTGCAGCAGCATTAACAAAAACCGTCAAAGCAACAGTTGCATATTTCCCCATTACAGATTTTAGGTTGTGGGGTGTCACCACTAGCCTTCCTCAGCCGGTACTTGATGATTATATATGGAATGTGCGCAAAAAATGGTACTCCGGAAGATAGGTCGCCGCTATACACCTCGCAAAAAATTCATGGAGCTGTATTTTTGCTACATGGAGAAAATGACACAAATGTATTGATTGCACACAGCAAGTTAATGCAACAAAAAATGTTAGAGTCAAAGCAGGATGTGACTCTCTATGTGGCAAAAGGTGGTGGTCACGGTGCTGGCGGCAACGGATGGGAAAAGCATAACCAAATTGTTTTTGATTTTTTTAATAAAAAATTGTAGGCAAGTTAACAAGGCGCTGCAACGGTAGTTTGTATGCTGCATTTTTTGGCATTCGCTTTGCTCAAACCACCGTTTATCGCGGCGTTATGTATTCGGAGAAAAAATAAATGTTCTCTGTGGTCAGCTCAAATGACGAGCCTCAGCATTTAGAGACACTCCATAAATGGATCTTAGCTGAGTGGGGAGAAATAGATCAGTTTGCGGATGTTAATACTGGCATTATAATTCCCGCACCCTTGATTGCGCTTTATAGCTCACACTTACTTGGCGGCTTGGCTTTCACTAGCTATCCTATTCCCGAGGATGCTAGTTTAGGCCTATGGATCAATGCGCTAATAGTCGCACCCGAGCATCGAAACAAAGGGATAGGGTCTCAACTCATAAAGTCTGCCGAGATTGAAGCAAAAAAAATTAATGCAAAAGAACTGTACGCCTATACGAGCATTCCAACCTTGTACAAAATTTTAGGCTGGGAAGAAATAAATAATGACGGAAAAAATAGCACTTTTAGAAAATCTTTGTCAGCTCTTAACCACACATAATAAATAAGGATAAATAGCGCGCAGCCGCTGTTTATCCGGCTTGTTGAAT
>JAZKHP010000044.1:0-107594 GCA_040385335.1 Pseudomonadota bacterium | reverse complement strand
AAAGAAAATATTTTAAAAAATACTCACACCACATTGTAAGTAAGTTGAAGTAAATTAACTGAAACCTTGCAATAGGGAGTGTGGTAATTGTGATACTACATCAACCAATGAAGTGAAAAAGTTTACATAAAAAAACCTCATTTAACTTAAATGAGGTTTTTTTATGTATCAGCGAAAATGCGCGAGAATTTATGGCTTGCCAGCTAATCGCCAAATTTGGTTACGCAAAGTTGTTAGCTCATTACCAGTGTGACAAGCCCACTGCCAAACATTTGCGCCATCACTGGTGCTAACACCGGCAACATCCAAACACTTACCGGAATGCACAGCCACAAGTTGATAATTTTTAGAACCCGAAACCGCCACAGCTTGTAAGCGCCATTGCTGCATTGCACCACCATGACAATCCCATTGAATAACATTAGTACCGTTGGCAGTGCCAGCCGCGTCTACGTCTAAACATTTATTACTGTGCAGCGATTTAACTAAAAAAGTATCGGCTTTATTCGTTACAGGAACGAATTCCCATTGCTGATTTGCCCCGCTATGACATGCCCATTGGATAGCATCACCACCGTTATTAAGTGACCAGGCTCCCATATCAACACATTTATTGCTGTGCAGCGCAACCATGTTGGATTTAAAACCAGCATTGACTGCGGTAGGGAAAAAACCCGCCAGATCATTTTTAACATTGTTTAATGCTTTGGCGGCATCGGCTTCGTCACCACGTCCTTCAGGTATGCCACAAGGTACACCGTTGCATTGGATATTAGGATTGGAAAAACGATCTATTCGCGGCGCATTAAATAACCACGAGTAAGTCATTATGCTACCAAAAACATTGTCAACACCATGGCCCAAACCATAGCGATAACGCACACCCGTGGTATCACCTTGTCGACGAGAATGCGCTAACCCCATGTTATGACCCAATTCATGAGCCAAAACCAGTGCGCCACATTGTGGGCCCACCACATTCCAGGCCCAACCTTTGTCAACCGAAAACCAACCTATGCCGCAACTGCCAGTGCGATGTAGCTGAGTGACAAAATCGGCACCGTAACGGTTACGCAAATCATTCAGGGTTTGATCATTGCGGATGTTGCCCAATACATCGTTCATAGCCGCACCATCTTCTTCATGGGCGACAACGGCAACCAGACGCAATTGAATATCAATTTGACTGGCTTTATAGGAATTATTGACTTGAGTTACCCAGCTATACATTGCGGTGCTGGGATCACCGGCGAAATATTGAGATGAATAGTTATCGTAAGCGATTAATATATCCACTGTGACAGCCATACTGATTTGCGAAGTGAGCCATAGGCAAACACCACTCGCTAATTTCATCAGGATTTTTTTTGAGTTATTTTGATTCATGTAATTCCCCGGATTGATTGTTGAAATAGAGTAACTTGCATTATTTTTATTGCGCATCTTTACCATTTTGGCCTGGGTCATTTGGAGCTAAGTCATGTTCATGTGGAATTAACGCATCACTGATATTTTCATTCCGTTTAAATAATGTATCAGTGGCTGCCAGCCATCCTTCGTCACCATTTGCCTGCAAAGCAAAATTTCCGTTCGGTGTACTTAAACCTGCCAATGTCAGCTTTTCGCTTTGTGTTATATCGACAAAATAAATTTCGTTATCGCGTTTTATTTCTCCGTGCCAGGTAAAGCTGCCATTAGGGTTTTCATCGACGGAAACAATGTTGATGTCAAATTCTGCATGCATTTGTGCTACCGGTAATGGCAGCGAATCGCCAGGCATAAGTGATTCAATCTTCAGTCGATTAATGGCAACAAATTCGCGCCCGTCATTTAGTTCATTTTCATTGAGATGCATATTTTTAGGGGGTAGGGTGGTCTGTGCCCAAATACTAGGCGTTGCCATAGCATCTAATACTGCTTCTGGTTCGTAAGTTTTTTTGTTGCGGTCATTCATTGCCGCAACGCGACTTTCCAGAGTGGGGTAATTTTCATTGTCAGATAATTGCTGATATCTGCTTTCAAGCCCGATATTTTTTTGTGCAGTTGTTAACTGCATTAATGATGTGGTTTTTTCGCTTAAGGTGGATGGATTTGATTCTGATACTACAGGCGTACTTTGGTTTAATATTTCAGTTTGGTGTTGTGATACGTCTTCAGTAATTTGCAGTTGCTGGTGTGGTTTTTGCAAAAACAAAATGGCAGCGATAAGACACGCAACTAAAAAAAACACGGAAAATTTTAGCTTGGGAATATTCATAAGTGGCTCAATCTCATTACTATAATTATTATTTCTCTGTGTTCACTGCTGGATCCTAACTGCTGGCAGGAAGCGTCCTTGCACTGGTAATAAATCCTAATCAATACTTAGTTTTTCGTAATTCGGAACCAATTAATATTCCAGCCACCGGAGGTAGCATTGATGCCGAACTTATGAGTTCCTGCAGACAGATTTACTCTGTGACTAATGGTCACCCAATTTTGCCAGCCACCCGTGCGTGGTATACCAATGGTGCCGTAAACTGGACTGCCGCCAGCCTCTTCAAACTTCAAGCCACCGCCACCGTTTAAACTTGCTACACGATATTCGATGGTATAAGAGCCAGTACTTGGAATAGTTACGGGACTATTGGTGTAAGACATCCAGTCACCGCTATCAATCCAGCCAACATTTAAGCCGCCGCCTGCGTCAGAAGTTCCTTGCGTTTCCACACCGCCGACTACTGCAAAGTTTTCGGCTTGAATTGTGACGTTGAGGCCGTTGTTGTTATCATCGTTGCGTGGCCAACCTAAAATAATGGATTTGCTGAGTGCGCCTGATGCTGTTAACTGATTGCTGGTCCAGCCACCGTTACCACTGGCACCAGGACGCAGTGCACTCGCACCTTCTGCCTTATCGTTAAGCGCCCAGTTAGCGTTGCTGATGTTGCGATCTTTCATGAATGCGACCCAGGCATAAGTTTCACTATTGTTTACGCCGCCATTGCCATCCGCATTCACAGAACCCCATTCTGTTACGAATAAAGCCGCACCGTTATTAAGTGCTGTTTGCGCTTTATCACGCAAATATTGGCCGTGAGTTCCTGCATAAAAGTGCAGTGTGTAGGCGATATTTCTGCCCGCTACTTTATCGCGTGAGGCGACGTCAACATCTTGTGACCAGGTGGGTGTACCGACAATAATTAAGTTGTCCGGGTCTATTGCACGAATGGCGTTGACGACGGCTTGTGCGTAGGGTTTAACAGTTCCGCTCCATGAGGTGGTGTTTAAGGGTTCGTTATAAATTTCATAAATTACATTATTGCTGCCCCCATAAGTGCGTGCCATTTCCTGGAAAAAACCAATGGATTGGTCTCTGTAGCGCTCGGCATAGTGAGAATGCCAGTCAATAATGACGTACATATCGTTAGCAATGGCCGCATTAACTACAGCTTTCACTTTATTTTTATTGCCCACCGGGTCTTGCAAATAACCGCCAGCTTCGTCAACTCCCATAGCGGCACGAACTAAGGTGGACTGCCAATCTCTTTTAAGCCAGGCAACGGTTCCTGCATTGTAAAATTTCTCGCCGCCCCAGCCATTATTGCTCCAAAATAAACTATTACCAGCAAAGCTTGCCGGCTTGCCGCCTGCGAGAATTTGATTGCCGTTAACCGATAACGGTTGCACTGCATTGGCGCTGCTGACGCAGCTCAGCAAGACAAATCCACCAAGAGTGTTTAATAAAGTCGATAATAAATTGCCTTTGCTAAAGGCAACGCGTGTATTTAGAAAGATATTATTCATTATTAATTTTCCTAAAAAATTGATTGTTTAAATGGCAAAAATTATTGGCTGTTAAGCTATTATTTTTTTACCAAAGTTGACCAGCAGTTTAACCTGTTGGTGGAGTGAGAGTATTCGCACAGCAGATACGAAATGCCACCCACTTTAAGCAACAACGAAACATGGGAATGTTACAGCAGTGATTAAATAATTTTTGGTTATTTCCCATCACGTTATTACAATAAAAATTAGTCAAATTTATAATTATTTTTGCTAATTGATCATCGGGTTATAAAGGTAATATGATGAATCCAAACAGAAAATGAACAACAGGTTAAATATCTTGCTAACGCACGCGATTTCGCTTGTGGTTAATAAATTATAATTCACATGCCTTTTCAAGTTCGATTTTTGGTGTAACGCAAACTCAAACTAAAAAATTATTTTGTTTGTCGATAGCTCGATATATTTACGGCATGTTTTAAGCGGCTAACGAGGTGAATAAAGAATATCGCTAAACTCAAAACACACTGTGGCAATTTGCAGAGCTAAATAGCTGGAAATTCATACCGCAAATGAGAGTTATGCATTGTTTTTTTACAGATTACGGATTGACACAAAAAATTATTCATCCCAGAGTATGTCTTGGGATGAATGATTTTTTTGTAGTTTACAAAAAATTAATTAGCGAATAATTGCACGTAGTCTATTTCCGCATAACCTGACGCACGCCGCAGTCCAACACGGTTATAGCCTGCCGATAACTCCAAAGTAACATCAGTGGTGCGCCGCGCTGCGGTGGGATTTGGTGAGCTGAACCAACCGCCGGAGGGCGAATAAGTGGCTGTTGTAACTGCAGTACCATTAACCAGCACTGCGTGCGAGCCTTCGCCGGTGGTGCCATTAGCGTAAGCAATTTTTAAGCGGTAAGTTCCTGTGGCAGGAGCATCTATCGCAAATTCAATAGCACTCTCCGCGTTATCCAGGCCGCCGACAAAACCTTTCACACCGTCCACCGCAAAAAATAGCGCCGCATATCTGGCTGCTGTAATTTTTGCCAATTCGGCCTGGTATTGATGGGTATCCTCTTTGAGGTCAATGTAATCCAACTCCGCCGAACCGCTTTCGCGTGCGATGCTAATTTGGTTGTCACCCGCATTTAAAAGTACACGACTGCGAGCAATTTGTGTTTGATTATTCAGCCAACCGCCCGTTGGTGCGAAACTGATATTTTCTTGCAGTTGATTATTAACAGTTACGCGATTCGTTGCATTTGTATCAAGACCATTTGCGTAACGTACCGCCATAACGTAAATGCCTTTGCGCTGAACGTTCACCGAAAAATCAAGTTTGCTATTGGCAAAATCCAAACCCCCGACGTAAGCATTATTGGATGCTTGGAATAGCGCGTCATTTCCGGCATGCAACACACCATTAGTGACACTGGCTTTTTCTGCTTCGTATTTATGGGAAATTAAATCGCTCACTTCGAATCGACTTAATGCGCGACCGTAGAGGCGCGTATCGTCCATTGCCCCTGCCAAATAAGGATCTGCGGTAAATTGTGAACGACCCAAATAATTATTGACGCTGGGTATTAATTGATTAGGGCGCAAGGAAACACTGTTGTTGGTCGCCACTTCATTGCCATCAATAAATAAGCGCGTATTGCTGTCGCGCAAGGTGACTGCGACGTGATGCCAGACGCCCAGTTTTATTAAATCGCCGGATGCCGTCATAATTTCTTTAGCGCCGTTGTTGGCGATTTCGAAACGAATATTATCTTGCGCATCACGTAGCGTGAGTTGCATATAACTGGTATCACTTTTACCAAAATCGAAGACGCGCGCCCAGGGTGTTTTTGTATCGACTTTCACCCAGGTTGCCACCGTAAAATCGGTCACGCGATCGATGATACCGTCAGGTAATTTGGCGTAAGCGTTGGTTCCATTTAAACGCACTGCACCGCCGTCCAAATATTTACCTTTAGCAATACCATTAACATTAAATAAACCAATATTCCTTCCGCCTTGCGCATCTTTTGCCAATACACCCGGTTCAAATTTATAACGCGCAATTAAATTAGGTTCAGCAGATTTATTGATCGAGGTCACGCTAATTCTATAAGCATCGTATTTATTCATGCGGCGAATCGGCACGCGCAACTCATTGGCAGTACCCACCGTAAACTCTTTTTCATAAATAATATCGGTACCCAAATTAATATCGCCCGCTGCTTCGATATCGCGATCAAATTCTTGCGAATCTTTTTGCCAATGCGCTAACTCAACTTGCACCCGCACTTCACTGCCGAGGCCTGCGGTATTTAATCCGCGAATTAAAATATCGCCATCGTCATCGGAGCCGCCGACTAATACCTGAATTTTTTTCTGTTGCGTATCGACACTCGCCAGACCATCAAAACTTTGATACAAGCGTTTATCCCAGCGATCCACATAGACGTATTCGCCAGTCATTTCGCGATACCATTTAAGCAGCCACCACCCCGCGTTAGGGCCTTGATAGTCCCAGGGGCTGCGCAATGTATTGCCCAAAGCACCACCGGCGGTAAACACTGCCATGGCTGCCCAGTCCACATGCGCGCGCTCAAATTCGGCGAAGTGTTTCATTAAGGTTCCTGGTACGCCTTCAAAATCTCCGGTACCCGGGCCGAATTCTTCTATAGCAATCGGCAGTGGGCGGCCGGGTACATTCAGCTCAGTTTCCAGCGGGCGGTAATATTTGTTGAGCGCTTCGGGAACATCGCCGGGGCTTGGGCCCAGACTGTGCCAACCCATAATTTCCGGAACTGTGTTGGTGTTGATCGCGTTAACCAGGAAGTTTCGCATCCGCGTTTGATCGCCGCGTGCGGCATCCCAGGGCCGGTAATGTTCATAGTTAGGGCCCAGGATTTTCAAGCCAGTGTTATGACTGCGAATTAAACGTACGGTGTAGGTCCACAGCCAATTTACGCGCGCATCGTAGTTGGAACCCTGAATAGCAGGGTCTGTCATAAAGGCGCCGAGAAATTTATTGTCCGGTTCGTTGAAAGGGGCAATGGCATAAACAACATCGGTGTAACTCTTAACGTTGCCCATGGCCTGTTCAACTTGTGCGCGCCACTCTTCCAGGCTTTTCCAGTTATAGGGCCAGCCATATAACAGGTCGTTAAAACGACAAAGCATTTTACTGTTGCTGGCGCGCGCCACCTCGAGTGATGCCTCAATAGACATGACTACGCGGCCATTTTCACCGATCCGGCTTTGCCACTGCGAAGTCTGCATTTGTATAGGCAAGAGGAAGTCTTCGGCGGAAATATCTGTCATGGCCCTGTGGAAACCAAACAGCGAACCAATACCGGCTTTTTTCAGCGGCCCCTGTTTGTTCGCCACATCAACCACCATGGTGTATTTTGCAGCCGTAGCAGGTGCAACCGGTGTCGGTGGTGGCAATGGGGGCGGCACAGAACTTTCAGCGCTGAATGAGCTTTGTGGCGCACGGCTACTGGCGGGTTTGGAGCTTGGTATAGTTGGCGTTGAAGATTTTTGCGAGCTTAAAGCAATGGAGGAGGGTGTACTCGACCTGACTTGTGTGGATGAGGCGAGGCTGGACCGCACTGGTGTAGATGACTTACTGGAGCTGGTTCCCGAGCTAGAACTGGTAACCGGGCCAGATGAACAAATAGCACCTGTCACTGCAGGCTTGGCAGCGGGTGTATTCGCTGAACTTTTATTTCCTTGAACACCAAACTCCACATATTGACCTGGGGCTATAGCCTTATTCCAATCCAGATTGGTTGCGGTATAAGGATTATTGCCCGTCACTGTAGCATTCCAACTGCTGGTTTTGGCCGATCCATCGCTATAAGCCCAGCTTACGGACCAGTTATTGATAAGTGCAGAAGTGTCATTGGTGATGCGAATATTGGCAACGAAACCCGTACTCCATTCGTTATTAATAAGATATTCGCATTTAGCGGCATGGCTGGATAGCGATTGCAAAGACAAACAGATTCCCATTAGCGCAACGCAGCTAGCCACATTTTTTTTATAGTTTTTCATTTTATCCTCGAAGATACGTTCGAACTAAATTCATTTGAAACCTTCAATCGCTCAGATTGAGTGGCATCTGGAAAAGACGCAGGCGCCAAAAAAAGAGTGCGGCAGGTTTACGGCATTGCTGAGCAAATGGTCGATAGGTGAGTACAGGGACTCGCTAGCCCAATAATTGCCATGGTTGATTACTGCAAAATGTTAGAGTTATTAAGACAGGCAGTAGCTTTAGCGACGGATATAGTCGGTGTTAATGTGGAGCTTCTCAAGTTCGAGTTCAGGTAAAACGTAAACTCAAACTCGAGTTTTCTCGCGGTATGCCAAGGGGGTCATGCCCTCTTGTTTGCGGAAAAGGGTAAAAAATGTCGATTTACTGGAAAAACCTACGGACTCGTAAATTTCCTGAATACTTCTGTCATCCCATTCCGCAGTGGACAGGCGCGATTTAACAGTCTCTATGCGATAGTGATTAATAAACTCAAAGTAATTTTGACGAAACTCGCGGTTAATAACATTGGATAATTGCCGAACAGGCAAATTCAGCACCCGCGCGAGGCGTTCAATATTGAGATTGGGCTGCGCATACAGAGCCTCGTTGCGAATGCGTTGGTCAAGTAGTTGTTTCAACGCAGCCATATCGGCAGTGTCCGTAGCCGTTACGGCTTCAGCGGATGACTCGATGGATGATTCAGCAGTGGGCTCCTGAATACTTTTCATTTTCCGTGCCCGAACTAACCCGGCAAAGAATACAAAATTCATCATGAATAAATTTAACAATCCTCCGGAATGCATTAGCACTTGCTGCAGCCACCAGGGCACCCAGGTGTAAAAGAAGGGCGGTGATATTTGCAGCATCCAGATGGCTAAATAACCAACAACAAACAATTGCAACCAGAAAAATTCTATTTGCTCCAGATTGCAAAAGTGGTTTTTCAATTGTTCAGAATAGCGTTTGATAAAAATTAGCGACCTGATACCGTAAATCACAGAGACAAAAAAACCAACTACACTGACTAATACAAAGGGCCGCCAGAAAAACCTGATTAGAAAATCATTCCAGAGCCAGGGTGATGCCAAGGCAACTAATAAAAATATTCCTATAGGAATAAGATCATTGCGCGAGAATCGATGAAATCCGTAAGCCAGACTTTTAACGTAAGAATAAAGTAACAGACCTTGAATAAAAAAAATGCCAGCAACCAATGCAAAGCCCGTCTCATTCAAAAAATTATTTAATAGTCCTGCAGCGACAGGATTGTAGAGGCAAAAAAAACCAAATTGTCCTATACCTATGGAAGCTATAAAGCCCGTAAGCAGATAATGACTTGCATGTAAATTTTGTCGACTCAGTAATAATCCACAAAAAATAATGGATTGAAAAATCAACATAAAAATAATTAAGTCATAAATATTAAAATTTGCATTATTGAGAAATATAAGAAATTTCATGTAATTCATTAACCGGTAAGGTTACTGCTTGGGCAGTGATTATTTTAAAATGTGTACTTTTCTAAAATACTGGTTCATTGATGATTGCTACTTACGGCACTTCTTTATAATTATTATTGGATCAATATCTTGCTAGCAACTCATGGAAAATACTAAGTGATCAGGAAAAAAGCGGGTTCCGGGGAACCCGCAAGCGCGGGATCAATACTCCTACAGAACTAAAAAATGTTATTAAGGTTTTACTGTAAATGATTGATGTTGCCTTAAGGGTTAACCGTATTTGGCAAAAGATAAATCTTGAATATCGACAACGTTAACGTTAACATTAATCCTAATTGAGCTACTTGTCAATCAGCAGTCGTGCCGGGTTTTACTGTGGCAGGCTCGTTTCCTTGTAATCTATGCCATTGCAATGTTGTTTTGCTTAATTGTCGTAATGCGTTTTATACCGGAAACTAAGGGGAAAACATTGGAGCAGTTAGAAACCAGTTTGGTGCGCGCACATTAATCGCAAGCGAGATTAAATCCCCCGTGGCTTGCCACGGAATAGATTTTTATTACAAAAATCTGCCTCGCTGCTGCGGCGAGGTGTTTAATTTAATGATGTTCAAGGTTGCTGTATGAATGACATGATTCAAAACCCGATTTTGCGTGGCTTTAATCCGGATCCGAGTATTGTGCGTGTCGGTGATGATTACTACATAGCCACTTCCACCTTTGAGTGGTTTCCCGGCGTACAAATTCATCATTCTCGTGATTTAAAAAATTGGCAGTTACTAGGGCAGGTATTGGATCGCAAATCACAGTTGGATATGCGCGGCAATCCAGATTCTTGCGGTGTCTGGGCACCCTGTTTAAGTTATTGTGATGGTTTGTTCTATTTGGTGTACAGCAATGTTGCCTCCTTTGATGGTGTCTGGAAAGACACTCCTAACTATTTAGTGACCAGTCATTCTATTCATGGTCCTTGGTCAGAACCGGTTTTTTTAACCTCGCGGGGTTTTGATGCATCGCTATTTCACGATAGTAGCGGCCAAAAATGGCTGACAAATATGGTTCTGGATCATCGCGGCGGAAAATTTTTTGGCGGCATACAATTGCAGGAATTTGATCTTCGGCTACAAAAATTAGTCGGAGAAATTTTTCATATTTTCACAGGTTCTGATTTGGGTTTGACCGAAGGGCCGCATCTTTACCAGCGCAATGGTTGGTATTATTTAATTACTGCCGAGGGTGGGACCGAGTATGGCCATGCTGTCAGTTTGGCGCGCGCAAGAAATATTGTTGGGCCTTATGCATTGCATCCGCAAAACCCGATTATTTCGGCGCGCGATTTTCCTGATGCGGTTTTTCAAAAAACCGGCCATGCGGATTTGGTCTGCACGCAGAATGCAGAATGGTATGCGGTGTTTCTTGCTGGCCGCCCTTTAACTACGCGCGGGCAGTGTACGCTTGGTCGTGAAACGGTGATCGAGCAAATGGAATGGCGTGCTGACGATTGGCTGTATTTAAAAACCAATCAAAAAACTGCGCGTTTGCAAGTTCCGGCGCCGGCACTGCAAGAGTTTTTTTTCGCTGGTGTTGCTGAGTGCGATCATTTTACTGCATCCATATTGCAAGCCTGCTGGCAAAGTCTACGCGTTCCAGTCTCTGCGCAGTGGCTAAGTTTAAGCGAGCGAGAGGGATTCGTGCGTTTGAAAGGGCGCGAATCACTTAGCTCTACGAAAGACCAGAGTTTAATTGCACGGCGTGTGCAATCCTTTGATATGGCGGCGAGTTGTAAAATTGATTTTTCACCGGTTAATTTTCAACAAATGGCTGGCTTGGTTTGCTACTACAATACCGGCCACTATTTATATTTATATATTTCATTTTCCGAGGTAACTGGCCAGCGCGAATTGCATTTGGTGAGTTGCGATAACTTCGTTGCAACCGAGCCGCTGCAAAACCCCCTAGTGCTCTCAGCGCAGGATGAAATAATGCTAAAAGTGGAATGGCATCGCAACCGCGTGCAATTTTTTTACGCAGAAACAGTGAGAGCCGATGAGTGGAAAAAAGTTGGGCCAGAATTGGATGGCAGTATTTTATCTGACGATCATGTGCGTGAAATGAGTGATCGTTATCGTCCGGCATTTACGGGTGCGTTTGTGGGTATCTGTTGCCAGGATTTGAGCGGTATGAAATTACATGCAGATTTTGATTGGTTTAATTATTGCGAATTAAATACTAGTGGTGATGTCTGCCTGGAAAATAATAATTCAGTGATGAGTTTAATCGCGGTCCAGAACGCCTAAAAAAACTAATGTTAGCGCTATTGCCGTTAGCAGAAGTAGTTTAATTTATTTTAATGCTGTCTTGTTTAGTCCTCCTGATCTCGACGCCAAGAGGGCTTTTACTCCAGGTTAAATCTGTTTAACTGAGTCCCGTATTTTTAAATGATGCTCCAATTCAATTTGGACTTTCGAACTGATTTTTTCATCAAAATTGGAGCGTATGGATTCGACTAAAAGATCCACAGCAGACTTTGACATTTCGAAAATGGGCTGGTGAATAGTAGTGAGTTTTGGCCACATGGAAACCGCGAGCGCGGTATCATCGAAACCGACAACGCTGAGATCTTCTGGTACATCAATATGTAACTTCCGTGCGGCGGCAATAGCACCTGCCGCCATATCATCATTGGAGGCAAAAATTGCAGTGACTTTGGATTTTTTCAAAATTTTTTCTGCTGCTTGCATGCCTTCTTCAAATTGAAAGTTCCCTTCACCTATCCATCCCGCGTTCACGCGCAGATTATGTTTTTGCATAGTGTCCATAAAACCGGTAAAACGTTTGTGACTGGTCTCTTGATTTAAATCACCTTTGATAAAACCAATATTTTTATGGCCATTGCTAATGAGATGCTCGGTCATTTGCACGCTTGCCGCATAGTCATTAATCAC
Source organism: Pseudomonadota bacterium (assembly GCA_040385335.1). Lineage (GTDB taxonomy): Bacteria > Pseudomonadota > Gammaproteobacteria > Pseudomonadales > Cellvibrionaceae > Cellvibrio. Next base: position 95,389 of record JAZKHP010000044.1, on the reverse strand, counting down.
AACACAGAGCGACCGTTTTAATTGCGCACCGGGACCGACGCGCACATAACGCACACCTTCTTCTTCCAGTGCATCCAGCAAAGGTGAATTATCACCCAACGGCGGCGGTACAATAATCCCGTCAAGTGCGTGGCGACGTACCATTTTTTTAATGAACGTTTTTATATCAGTTTCGGAAAAATCACAGGGTTCGAGTATCAAGTGATACCCCAGTTCATTGCAGCGCAACATAGTGCCAATGAGGTATTCGCGAATAAAGGCACCAACGCTTTGGTCGTAAAAAAAACCTAATACAAACGATTTGGCGCTGGATAAACTGCGTGCGGAAATATTGAGCTTGTAGTTGAGTGCCTCAACTGCTTTCATGACGCGTTGGTGGGTCTCATCCGAAACCTTGCCCTCTTCATTCAGTACTCGCGATACCGTCATGAGCGACACTTTGGCCATCTCTGCGACTTGCCGCATAGTTGATTGTTTATTTTTTTCAGGAGAAGAACGTCTTTCACTCATTACGGGATTCCATTAATTCATTAGGAGGCAATAATTAAATATGATAGCGCGATTATTGCTTGGCTAAAACTAGCAATATCAATGACTAGTTTATGCATTGCTCAGTAAACGCAGAGTAAGTAGTAAATGTAAATAGAAGAATAGATTGGAAGCGGGGGAATAAAAAGGACGGCTTCAGAAGAAGCCGCCAAACAGCTCATCCAATACGAATAGTCTCGCACCGGATGTCACCAGTCGAACTCTTAGCAACGCTTTTAACTATTGCAGGCCGCCCGTTGCCGGGCGGTTTACTGCATCCATAATCCTTACAGGGTTTTGACAAACTTCACCACATTGGCTTTTTCAGTAGCGTTCAGTGCATTGAATGTTGTTATCACATTTTGCGCTGCGCCCCCATGACGAGAAATGGCGTCTTCAATGGAGGTCGACGCACCATCATGCATAAATAAGGCTGCGCGACCGTTGCGGCGTAATAGATCGAGGTTGTGGCCCAATCCCCACAAAGGTGCCGTGCGGAATGCACCTTCTCCCAGATTCCATATTTTCATATCGGTGTAAGGGCGAATGGTCAAGTTGCGTAAGTGTGCCGGTGCATTTGCGCGGGTTTTTTGTACCGGTGTATGGCAACTCACACAGCCTACATTGGTAAAGGTTATTTCACCTTGCGCCACACCTGGTTGGTCGTAGGCACCGGGGTTGCGGTTTGGCACGGTTACCACTTCGGTGTAAGTGGTAATCAGATTGACGATTTCTACCGGCAAATGATCGGGATTAACTTTATGATCTTCTGCTAATGCACCTTTGACCTGAGCCGCGACACTAGGCATCTGGCCATCCCAACGGAAGCCTGCCTGGCGACCATCAATCATCTCCAATAATTTCACACCGTAAGTGGGCGGTGGCAGGCGTTTGCCGCGCGGAGTGTTGATGACCTCAGAGCCACGACCATCGCGGAAGTGGCAATTGCCACAGGTACGCTCACCGATTTGTACATCGGGATCGTCGAACACATGGGAGCCTTTTTTATGCGGATCCACACCGTGGAATAAATGATGACCCACAATAAAATCATCAATCATTTGTTCGGAGTTCAAGGTGGTCAGCGGTTGGGTAAAGACTGCGTTGTATTCCTCTTTGGAGTAAGCACCGCTGTCAGAGAACCACATAGTGGAGCCCGCTTTTCCTGCTGAATTCAATCGTGGATCACCATAGGCACCAAAGCCTTTGCCAATGGTGTAATAAGAAAAATCGTTATAGGTTTGCGAGCCAGAAGCGCCTGCACCCGAAGCGGTAAATTCAAATTGCACCACTTGCCCGTAGCTGAAGGCATTATCAAACCCCGGGGATTGCTGGAAGAAAAATTGTTGCTGGCCATTGGTATTGCCGGCGGAATTACGCAGCGTGTCATTGCGCACCAAGCAGTTACACGGGTTAGTAATATCAAAACCTATTTTTACATTACCTGGCTTATCGTCAACCCAAATAGTGTAACGATCCATCATGCGGATGGTGTCAGAGTTTTGTTTGTTGTCTGTCACTGCTGCAGTGGTGCCATCGTGGGATACCGGGTGACGGTAACGCATCCAGTTAGCCGAACCATCGGTAAATGATGGGTAATTGCGTGGATCAATGCGTGCACCGGCGGTAGTAAAACCTGCTGTATAAATCCAGGCCGATGCAGGATCGTTGTTTAATGGCATTGGATGTTTATAGCGGAAAAAGTAAGTATAGGTTCCTGCCGTCACACATCTAATCGGAATTTGTGCGCTGACTGATGCACCGCCAGGAATGCCACCCGCAGAGATAACAACCTTATCAAAACTCAAGTTGTTATCAGCGGAGCAATACATTTCAACGTTGCTGTAGCCGGTGAAATAACCATCATTAAAACCTCCACCAAAACGCCAGTTAACAGTGCCGCCATTAATGTCAAATGCAAAGCCCCACATGGTTGGCGCTATACCGTTAATGGGCGTTGCCAGAAACTCAGGACCACTGGTGTAGGCAGCCGGGCCTACTGAGCCTTCATTGTGTGGTCGCATGGGTTGTCCGCCACGATCTTGCGGTGCAGTGGAGTTGTGCGAATTGAACGACCAATCAAGGTGATCAAAGGATGGTGCCTTGGAGGCCACAGTCACATTGGCAGTGCGTAGTGAACAGTTCGCTGAATCATCGCAGGCGCGCACCGAATAAGCATGTGCTTCTCCCGCACTTAATCCGGCCACAGTGTATTGAGTTGTTACACTGCTATTGATTTTCGTTCCGTCTTTGTAAATATCGTAAGACGCAATAACACCAGCAGCATCGGTCGACGCATTCCATTTCAGCAAAACCTGTTGCTGGGTTTTAGCTTCACCAATTAATCCGGTAGGAACTGTAGGAGGTGTAGTATCGGGAACAAAGGTGCCGGTGATTACGCTAATCTCAGCGGTTTTAACGGAACAATTTTGCGCTGCATCACAGGCATTAACTGCATACCTGTAGCTGGAGTTTTCGGTTAATCCGGCATCGTTGTAATTATTAGCCGCAGGTGCTGCGACGCGGGTGCCATTGCGGAATATTTCATAGTAGGTAACACCGCGGTTGTCAGTTGCGGGATCCCAGGTTAATGAAATAGCACGACCGTTGCGCTGGGTACCTTGCAAGTTTGCCGGAATGCTGGGTGATTGCGTATCCGGTGGCAGACACGAGCTGGAAACATAAGTACTGCTGGCCTGAAAAATAACGTTGACGTTAATTGCACATTGCCCGGTGGCATTGTCCTGAATTTGCGTGCCTATGTTGTAGGTTGTGCCCAACACCAAACCATCGACATTGCGCTCCCAATAACCATTTTTTAAAGTCGCACTGGAGCAAGCGCCGTTAAAACAAAGATTGGCAAAGGTAGCTGTAAAGGGTTTGTTGCGATGACGAATAATTCCCGATGTTGCGTTGACATACATCAAGCCAAAATCGCCGCCGGCCACAGGTTGTGAAGATGAGCTTCCTGAACTGGAGCTAATCGGCGCAATACTACTTGAGCTTTTAGAAATCGAGCTTGGTGTTACGCTGCTTGAGCTTTTAGGAGTTGAGCTTGGTGCAACACTACTTGAGCTTGGTGCAACACTACTTGAACTTTTTGAACTCGGTACAACCACAACACTGCTTTTTGAACTCGATGCAAGTACAGCCGTTGAACTTTTTATACTGGAAGCTGGCGCTTTCGAGCTAATGGTTGATGCGCTGCTGGAGCTTGGTGTTGGGCCCGTAAAACAACCGCTGGTAGTGCCGGTGCCCGGCTTAACGTTTGCTGTTGCGATACATTGACCGGTTGCGTTGTCCTGCACTTTGAATTCCAGTGCGTAGGTAGTTGCTGCGTCCACCGTACCAAAAACACGTTCATAACGATTGCCATTTTTTGTCGGCGTACGGCAATCGCCGTTTACACACAGATATACAAAGCTAGCGGTTTGCCCACCATCCAGATGATAAACAACACCGCTCGTTGTGAGTCCGAAAACACCATTACTCGCGGGTGTGCTGGTGGCAGTTGAACTTTGCGTTGCAGTTGAGCTTTGTAGTGCAACTGAGCTGGATGAGCGTTTGGAACTAAGCGCTGCAGATGAGGTGGTGGTGCCACCAAAACCTAACTGTGAAAATAGATTGGCAGATGCCTGATGAATAAACGTTTCGCCCGTTAAAGCACTGCTGTTTAACTCTGCGCTCCAGTTGGCTTTAATGGTCGCGTTCGCTTGCACGCGACTATCACCCCAGTAGCCTTCATTACCGGAGGCCCAGCGTGATTGTGCATTCCAGTTGGCGTTGATGTAAGTGACCGCTTTGATATTGGCTGAATAGGTATCCATAAATTCAAAGTAACCGACAAACCATTCGTTCCAGATTTGGCTGGCGGTTTTATTGACGCGACCGCTACCACGCGCCGCATCGGCGGAGTAGGTGAGTTCACCAATGGCAAAGCGCTGCGGGGTGGATTCATTGATCATCAGCGGCTTGTTATGGGCCACGGCAAAATCAGCGGTTTTTCTGACTTCGCGTGCATTGCAATCTTGCGGTGCAAAGTAGGAAAGCCCAATCCAATCCACGTATTGATCGCCGGGATACCATTGCGCGATATTGGAATCAATAGGGCAGTAGGACATGGTTTGCCATACCATCGCAATGCGATTGCTATAACCCAGTGTGGCAATCCGGCCATGCACATAGCGGAAGGATTGAATCACACCGTTGGGGCTGTGACCATTCCAGGGGCCATCGACCTCGTAAGCCCAGCGTAAAAATACGGGGCGGTTATAGCTGGCAAGTTTGTGCAGCAAGGTGTCGATATTGGCGTTGTAACTGCCTGCGGCAACGGCATCGACCTGGCCATTCATGGACACGCCAATCACCAGCGCACTGGTGGGATAAGTGTTGGCAAGTTCACTGATGTTATTGCGTCCAGCACCGGCATCGCCATTACTGTTTAAACCGTCGAGATTGGCAATGCCCACATAATTGGTCACGCCTGCAGGAGCCGCACCCATGGCACTGGTGTAACTGTTAATACTATCCACATCCTGACCTATGGTCATCAAGATGCCATTGGCCGGAACAAATTTACCGGTGATAGCCAATGCCGAAGGTGCAGCGAAAATAACACTGGTCGATAAAGCGGCAAGCGCAGCCCATCGACCAAGCTGTTGCCTGGTTGATTGCAAGTGAGACATACATCTTTCCTCATGTTTGAGAGAGTAGTTTTTATTGCTCTGATTTATTGAAAGAGTGAGCAAGTTATGTCTGGTGATATGCTGTGAAAAAATGAATCGCTTAAAGCGTTCTTATTGTTATCTGTTATCGCACATGTTAACGTTATCATAGTGATATTGAAGATTCAATTAGCATTTGTCGATTTTCAGATGAATTCAGGCGAGGAAAGAAAAAATGATGAGATTGGTAAAAAATATTAGGCTCTAGTTGTTGTTGAATGCATTGTAAATACAAAAAGCGCTACTTAAATAAATTGTAAGCAGGCACTGCAATAACGTGGATATAACAATGAAAAATTCCAGGCCAACTCATTTCTGTTCACCGTTGCATCCTTTAGCTGCCGCAATCATGTTGCCAATAATACTCACGGCTTGTTATCAGCCATCTGGTCAATCGAAAGGGCATCAGCAACAACTCGAAGCCAGATTAATTCATACGGGTGGTAACGCCACTCGCGCAGGCTTATGCCCAGCTTCTGCGCTGGATGTATTGGTCCCGCTCGAAAGTTTGAATCTGCCACCGCTGACAGATCAACCTGAGATGACCGTCGAGGGTCTATATGCATTTATTCAGGCAAAGGGCATCACCTCGATCGATGAACTTTTGCATTATTTTCCTGCGCATTATCAAAATAATTTCTCATTGGTTGAGCATACGCGTGCGAAGGGACAATCTAATCTTGATTTCCCACGCATTATATTGTTTGGTGCAGACGGACATTTTTTATTAAATATTGGCACTAAGCCGGATGATCCTAAATATCATATGCTCGATGTTGCGCAATTACATGAAGATACCGGGCGTTGGGAGTTTTCAGTATTTGATTTCAGCAACAAGCAATTGCATTTAACTCGCAATGATCCCAGTTGCGCACAGTGCCATGGTACCCGCGATGCGCGTCCGGTATGGGGCTCCAATTTGGATTGGCCGGGCGTGTTTGGCGATAACATTGCACCTGGACCGCAAGGTGAAGCGCTGGATGGGCGCCATGCAGAAAAAATGAATGCGCTTATGCGCGGTGAATTTAATTCTCCACGTTTTGCTTTTCTGCAGTGGGCACCGCAGCGGCTGACGCGCGGTGCCAAACGAAAAATTGCGCATCATGCCTTTGGTGCTGAGCTACTTATGTCCAATATTGCTATGGGCACAGCAACGGCGCGCGGCACTTTTGTGCGCCTGAGCAATGCGCAACCGAAAAATTTTAAGGCGCAGCGTAAAGCATTATTGTTGGCTTATTACAGCAAGCGTTTGTTAACCGAGCAAGGCGAGCGCCCACAGCAATTACGTAATAAATTAGTTCAACTTCCCGCATTTCCCAATAAGGATATTTATCAATTATTGCAAACACTGGGCCTTGATCCAATGGAAGCTTTTTCGCTTTCTACACTTGCGCAATTGGAGCCGGCTAAGCCTGAATGGAGTATGGGCGAGGGTGACTTATTGGATATGCTAATGCTGCAAGTGTTAAATGATTTGCGTGGGGATGATCCGCAACTGGCAGCGCTGTTAACGGCGTTACAAGCTACGAAAGGCGTAATCGATTGTCCGGATACAGTTGATAATATGGCACAGTTAATTGATTTTAAAATGTTGCATTTATTTTATTTGCGCGGCGCTGCACGCTACCAGGTTAACTGGATCTATTACCCACTGGATGCAGAAGATATTTATGAACGGGTTTTTGAGCCTTTGGCAGAGTCTTTTATACATCTACAAGAAAAAAATTCTCTCTGATTTCACTCAGTTTTTTGAATTCCCTCCAATGTGTAAATATTAGTTTCACTGTTGAAGGTGCAGCGATATTGATATTGCATAGGTCTTTCTTTGCTACCAATTGTCAGGCTAATTTGATGGTTTAGTTCAACATAGTAGCCACCCAGGACACATCCTTTCACGCCGTAATTTAAATCGGTTTCACTAGGGTAATAAATCGGTGAGTGCGATTGGATACTGATAGGGTTCTCACCCGTATCGGTTGCTATGACAACTTCAAATTCACCTTTCTCATTGCGTTTAATTTTATTGATTTGCTGTGCTAAAAAAATATTCCTGGCTTCCGCTCTATGCTGATCGCTTTGGTCGATGTGCTGCGGTTCGTTATTAACCTGCTTGCTCGTTAGTGAATTTAACTTCTGCAAATGATTAATATTTTTAGCGTTTGGATTCGCTATTGCAGAATGTTCCCGCTGGAAATTATCGCTGCGTATTTGGGGAAGCATTTCTGATGTGGTAGCGGAATTAAGATGGCTTGCTGAAGTGCCGGGTTTTACACCAACCCATAACATCATTAGCAAAATAATTAAAAGACCTATACCAAGGGTGGTTATTAAACTATTGGATTCCATAGGGGGTACCAAAAATTAAAAGCCTGCCCAGCGAGTGCTGGACAGGCGAACCGATTAATTACAGGAAGCGGATTTTGCTTGATTTAAATCCAGGAAACAACGTTGGCAAGACGTTGACCAGTAGGGGTGACTTGCGGGGCAATTATTGCTGGGTGCTACACTGCTCGCCGCTTTAGATGATGCTTTGGATGCGGCCACTGAGCTTTTTGCGCTGCTTTGAGTGGTACCACAACCGCCGCGGTATTCACAGGCTTGCGCGCTCACACCTGGCTGCCAGCTGCGGGTAAATCTCAGCATGGCTTCTTTCACCGATGGGTCCAAATCGCCAGCATATTTATCAATCGCACCATCGCCCATGTAAAGACCGAGGTAGGCCATGATGTCATCGGTTGATAAGCCACAACCAAAGCCGGTATTGAGTACTTGACGTGGATCAGCGCCTTTTGCCTGACTGGCTTCGTTGCGATCAATCCAGCCGTCACCGTTCAGGTTAAGCGCATTGGTAAATTCAGAACCTTTTTGGCTGCCTAATAGAGCAACAAAATACTTGCGGACATCCTCGGTTTTCATGCGTGGGTTCAGTGATGGAACTGCGCCTTGATACCCTGAAGCTGCAATAAACGCATCATCAATATCGATACCGAGATTGTATTCAATATCGATCATGGCTTCTTTGGCATTGGCGGGGTCGCTACAAATGCTGGCGTTGCTCACCAAAGTGCCTGCTCTATTCAAACATGCGGTGTTGTTGCCAACGTAAGTTACGCAGACTGTATCGCACCAGCTTTGTGTAAATTCAGTACGGCGCCCGGAAATCACGTGTGAGGGATTGGTATCGCTTTGACAAGTCGCTGCTTTACTGGATGCTTGAGTAGAACTCACGGCTGCTTTGCTGGATGCCACTACCACAAGGACACTTGAGGCAGCTTTTGAACTTGCAGGTTTGGATGAAGCTGCAATCGAGCTAATGGCTACAGAGCCTTTGTAGCAAGCTGTGCTGGCAACCGCTTGACCGGGTTTAACGGAAGCAGAAGTCAGGCACTGACCGGTGGCATTATCTTGCACTTTAAATTCAATTGAATAGCTTGTGCTGGCATTGACAGGGCTATAACTGCGCTCATAACGGTTACCTACCTTAATCGCGCTGCGACAATCACCATTCACACACAGGTAAACAAAACTAGCGGTTTGCCCGCCATCAAGATGATACACGGTACCGCTGCTGGTCATACCAAATACGCCGTTGGTGCCAGTGTTGCTGGAAGAATTTCCGGTTGCTACTGAACTTTTTGGCGTGGAGCTGGGAACACTTGAGCTTTTAGGCGTGGAGGAAACGCTGCCACCAAATCCGAGTTTGCTGAACAAATCGCTTGAGGCTTTATGAATAAATGTTTCGCCCGTTAAAGCACCGCTGTTTAACTCTGCGCTCCAGTTGGCTTTAATGGTCGCGTTCGCTTGCACGCGACTATCACCCCAGTAGCCTTCATTACCGGAGGCCCAGCGTGATTGTGCATTCCAGTTGGCGTTGATGTAAGTGACCGCTTTGATATTGGCTGAATAGGTATCCATAAATTCAAAGTAACCGACAAACCATTCGTTCCAGATTTGGCTGGCGGTTTTATTGACGCGACCGCTACCACGCGCCGCATCGGCGGAGTAGGTGAGTTCACCAATGGCAAAGCGCTGCGGGGTGGATTCATTGATCATCAGCGGCTTGTTATGGGCCACGGCAAAATCAGCGGTTTTTCTGACTTCGCGTGCATTGCAATCTTGCGGTGCAAAGTAGGAAAGCCCAATCCAATCCACGTATTGATCGCCGGGATACCATTGCGCGATATTGGAATCAATAGGGCAGTAGGACATGGTTTGCCATACCATCGCAATGCGATTGCTATAACCCAGTGTGGCAATCCGGCCATGCACATAGCGGAAGGATTGAATCACACCGTTGGGGCTGTGACCATTCCAGGGGCCATCGACCTCGTAAGCCCAGCGTAAAAATACGGGGCGGTTATAGCTGGCAAGTTTGTGCAGCAAGGTGTCGATATTGGCGTTGTAACTGCCTGCGGCAACGGCATCGACCTGGCCATTCATGGACACGCCAATCACCAGCGCACTGGTGGGATAAGTGTTGGCAAGTTCACTGATGTTATTGCGTCCAGCACCGGCATCGCCATTACTGTTTAAACCGTCGAGATTGGCAATGCCCACATAATTGGTCACGCCTGCAGGAGCCGCACCCATGGCACTGGTGTAACTGTTAATACTATCCACATCCTGACCTATGGTCATCAAGATGCCATTGGCCGGAACAAATTTACCGGTGATAGCCAATGCCGAAGGTGCAGCTAAAATAATGCTGGTCGATAAAGCGGCGAGCGCCGCCCATCGACCTAAGCGTTGTCTGGTTGATTGCAAGTGAGACATACATCTTTCCTCATGTTTGAGAGAGTAGTTTATTGCTTTGATTTACTAAAAAAGCGAGCAAGTTATGTCTGGTGAAGTGCTGGGGAATGTAAGCGCCTGAGGCGTTCTTATTGTTATCTGTTATCGTGCAATGTTAACGATAACATTCTATGTTGAAATGCATCTTGAAAGCAAGCGCAAAGTCGCCTAATACTACAATTAGTTTACTAGGGGAGGTAAATGATATTGCTGTAAACGGAACCACCAATAACTGAACTGCAACAGTTGGAGGATCAAGTTTTATGAACTTAACAAACTACAAAGTGGTGCTTAAATAAAGTTATTTTTCTGCGCTCATCTTCATGTTGCATTTTTAATTAAGAAGCGTCCTTGCTCCGGTAACGACTCCTAATTATATTTACTTGGTTTTTGTAATTCGGAACCAGTTGATATTCCAGCCGCCGGACGCAGCATTAATACCAAACCTATGAGCACCTGCCGGCAAGTTTACGCTGTGACTAATGGTCACCCAATTTTGCCAGCCACCTGTACGCGGTATGCCAAGGGTGCCATAAAGTGGGCTGCCGCTAGCCTCTTCAAACCTTAGGTTGCCGCCACCGTTTAAACTTGCAACACGATATTCGATGGTATAAGTGCCTGAGCTTGGAATAGTTACCGGGTTATTGGTGTAAGACATCCAGTCACCGTTGTCTATCCAGCCTACATTCAAGCCACCGCCCGCGTCAGAAGTGCTTTGATTTTCTACGGCGCTTGCTACTGCAAAGTTTTCGGCTTGAATAGTGACGTTGAGATCGTTGTTAGTGTTGACGGCCACTAAGCGAAATGCCTGGCATGAATTATTCAGATCATCCCACTGCTGCAATTGCGTACCGTTATCCCTGATGCAGTTGAGCACATCTATAGCACGACCGCTGTGGCGAGCAATGAACTTGTAGTAGCCCCCGCCCACATCGACGGCTTTCCATTGCTGGTTCTGCCCGTTCAACCAATCCCATTGATTCAGCAGCGCACCATTGAGCGCGGATATGCCCGCCACATCAAGAGCCTTGTTGCTGTGTCGCGCGATAATGCGGTAGTAGCCGCTGTCGGTCGCCACGAACTGCCACTGTTGGTTCAGCTGATTGGGCAAGCAATCCCATATCTGAACCGCCGCGCCGTTTGCTGCAGACACGCCAGCCACATCCATACACTTGTTGCTGCTCTGGTTGATGATTTGATAGAAGCCGTTGGTGGGTAAGGTTGCGGCATCAGGACGTACGACTCTTCCGATAATTGTCCAAACACCATTTTGGCCAGCTCCATTTACCGAGCTTATTGCCATAACCGTATTGTCATCAATCACTGTCAAAGCATTCCACAATCCACTTCCTGTGCCAGGTATATTGGTAAAAGGTGTTGATTTGTTTGCAAAATTCTTAGCATCCCCGTCACCAACATAGACCTGCATGATGGGCACTTCATTGTTTGCACGTCCCTCGGCTGATTGTATTGAAAGCAGAGTTTCTCCCGAAGGCAATTGAACTAAATAGGGGGCGCCTGCATAGATTGGGGCAGCAATTTGATTATCTGGTCTTAAGGCATGCCATCTATTAGGGCTATTACCAGGTATTGCGCCTTGATGCCAATTATCAGCCGTCGAGGACCACACAATGACTGGCTTAAAGTTTCCGTTTATGCCCGGATCTTCGATCGCCATAGCGATCCCTCTATTATTTTTTAAGTAAACAGGAACCGACATGCCATCGCGAGAGCCTGCGCGGAAAGAGGCAGCTTTAGCACTTCCCCAGCTTAGGCCATTATCTAAAGACCGCATAATGGTGATCTCTTGCTCACCACTGTTTCTATAAGGGCTTTCGTTAGCAAAATAAATCTGTACCTCGCCCGATGGAATTTGCAGGGTGATGGGTTCCCACACACCGTTGCTAAATACAACATCGCCACTGTAGATTGTTCGCTCGTCTCCCCAAGTATTACCGTTGTCGCGGGATACTTTGGTTTTAATGGTATAGGGAAGAGTGCCATCCCTCACGGGTCTGCCATTCCAGGAATATAAAAGCCAACCATTCGCAAGCTGAGTGATTTCTGCATTGGCATTATTGTATCCATTGGTCTGCGCTACTAAAATTGGATTTCCCCAGGTAGCGCCATTATTACTACTCTTTTTAATATGCGTACCTGGCCCATCGCCATAAGCCAACACCAGCTCACCAGTGCTAATTTTTATTGCGCGCGCATAACCACCGTTGGTCACGAATTTACGGGTACTCACGTCCCAGTTAATACTGGCAGTTTGCGCCAAGAGGTCTGAGGAAATTAAAACTGTTGTCAGTAGCAACAGACAACCCCGTAATGACTTCAAGGTTTTCGTTAAATTTTTCATACAGGTTACCTGAGTTAAGTAAGACTAATAATTAGTATGCAAATAAAATCAACACAAGTTCACAATGGCAAACCGCAATTAAACTTGAGCGATTGTATTTTTGGGTCTCCCGAAATCGGTAGCCCATTGGGGGTAATGTTGTATCCATTACCATGCGCGATATACATGGTGAAATACTTTGAAATAAATCGTTTGAAACGCTTTTATTGTTATCTGTTATCGAACAGCGTTAACGATAACATTTTATTTTGAAATTAAACTGAAAGCAAGCACAAAGTTGTCTTTTTCCTGCCAGTTTTCAAATGCCTATGTTTAACATACCTTAGGTCCAACAGGTTTCGTGCAAAGTATTTCAAGAAAAGGAAAGTGTTTAGACAATCCATTGATGGAGGCTTTTTGGGATACTCAAAACGGAATTTTTCACAGAAGGATATTTGCGTCGCTGGTGAGTTTTGTTAAGGATTCGAAAGCCTATGTTCGGTATTGCAACTACGATAGAACTAAGCCGAAATTAAAAGGGCTGAGTCCGGTGCAATACCGAATTCAGTCCTTCAATTAAACCCTGGCGGTTAGTGTCCGACTTTTGGGGTCCTGTTCACCTTAAGAGAGACTCGAATTATTAGAATTTATTTGGCGATTAAAATTTACCGCGAAGCCCCAGTGCATAGCGTGGCTCTTGATCATTTGCAAACAAGAACTGCTCTGCATAGCGGCCCGTTTGCAATTGATCTTCACCAGTGATATTAAGAACTTCAAAACTTAACGTTAAATTATCATTAATGTTGTAAGAAGAACTTAAATCAAACTGCGTGTATTCTGCAAAAAACACTGGCTCATTGGTAGCGCGTAACTGGTTTACTGAATACAAAAACTTTTCGCGCCAGTTCATTGCCAATCGAATAGACCAAGCATTAGCCTCATAGAAACCCACCAGGTTTGCAGAATCACTCAAGCCAATCAAGGGTGATTGAACAGTAAAGCTGCTGGAATTAAACTCTGCATCGCTACTAACGGTAGTGTAGTTAGCTTGCATGCCGAAGCCGGAATTACCAAATAGGTGTTGGACAGCCACTTCTAAACCGTTGACTTCACGCTGTTCGGTGTTAAGCAAACGAGTGACTTCGAAAATAGCCACCGGATCTCCTGCTTCGCTCGTGACCGCTGTAGCAGGCGAGCCTGGGTCTACTGGCACAAAACGACCTTGAGGATCTAACAGCGGATTACCGTTTGTGTCAGGGATGGAATCATTTTCTTGAGATGTAGAAATGTAGTCATTAATTTTTTTGTAGAAGAGGGCCGCAGATACGTAAGAGCCTTCATCGTAATACCACTCGTATGATAAATCGATGTTTTCTGCTGCATATGGTTTTAGATCCGGGTTCCCAGTGGCAGCGGTTGTAACGCCAGGACGGTAATCGCTTACGGTTACGGTTGGGCGAAGGCCGTTCAGGTCAGGCCGCGCAATACTTTCACCGTAAGACAGGCGCACGACCTGGTCTTCCGCCGGCTCAATGTGGAAATCTAACGAGGGAAGGAATACAGAGTAATCACTGGCTACAGTGTAGAACTGCGGTTCTGCATCGGTATCAAAGTTTACACTGCCCTCGGTATTAGAAGTAATCGATAGGGAAACTGGAAAAGTTTGAAAGGCTGAGCCCTCTACATCAGTATCCTCATAGCGTAAGCCTGCATTAATACCTGCTGCCAGCCCTGCCAATGTGAATTCATTATTTAGGTTGAAGTAGATTGCAGTGGACTCTTCTCTTGCCCCAAAGAATGTTGGAGGATTTGCGGCCAAAATAGATGCGTTTGAAGTTGGGAAATTTGTCTCAACAAAACCGGGTAAAGAATTTATGGCGTTATATACATTGAAGCCACTTGGTGCACCGATAATTTTTGGTTCGGAAATGTAAGAGTCACAATCAACGCAAGGATTTAAACCTTGGAATACGAAGCCAGAGGCAATTGCTTTGGTTTCGACGGAGTAATCAGTTCTGGAAATGCCTGCTACGATTTTAGTCGTGTCAAGATCCCAGTATGCTTGAAATTTAAATTCATCAATTTCGTTATTGATCGCAATGTTACGCAGGACTGTGCCTAACGGAGCGAAACCGGTTGGATCTTGGAATCCATCCACACCTGGTAACGGTGAGCCACCACCAAATTGCTGATTGCCGCGGAAGGAACCAGAGTCATCAATAATCGCGTCTAATCCATTGCTACTGTAAGTTAAATCGATAGTTTGGCCTAAAGGGCCTTGGGCCATGTACAACGCATCATTTAATTGTCCATCTGGTTGGCTCTCTGCTGAAGAGCTGTGTCCATCGAACATGAGTTGCAAGCTATCGCTGACTTGCCACTTAAGATTAAGACCGATGGAATTATTTTCCAGGAGCAATTCGTTGTTGTAGACCAGTGCATCTGCCGCTGCACCTGACCGAACAGCATGCAAAACGCTGTAGGTGTCTGATAGTTGCAGACCTGTGACCGTATTGCCGCTGACATCACCAAATAGGCCGGTTTGAAAGCGCTCTTGGGTGTTCTCAAATTTTGAATACACGTAATCAAGTGTGATTTCCACGTCATCATTGGGGGCGAGCTGGCCTACGAGTTGTGCATTAGTGCGTACGCGCTCGTTATTTTGAAGTTCTGAAATATTGGTCACTGGGCGATAAATATGTGGTGCGCCAGCGCATTCGGCAGCTGCATTTTCACACCATTTACTTGCGGTGCTATCGCGCAACCAGCCATCGGTGTGTGTTGAAACTTCGCCGAAGTGGCGCTCAGAATAAGAGACGTTTGCCAAAAGGCCCACTTTGCCGTCAGCTAGAACTGTAGAAAAAAGCCCGCCAATTTCTGGTGTCACATCGTCTCCATCAATAACAGAGGCGTCGTGAGTTGCGGTTACGTTCACAACAAGCTGGGTATCTTTTAGAGTAAATGGACGCGAAGTATTGACGTTTATCGTTGCACCCATGCCGCCAGTTGGTATGTCAGCACGAGATGTTTTATAAACTTCGACGCCTGCAACGGACTCCGAAGAAATTTGTTCGAAGTTAAATCCCCGGCTTTGAGTACCAGATGCGATGCTTTCCTGTTCAGGCGAGTTGGCCACCGGCATTTGGCGGCCGTTTAGTGTAACCATATTGAAGTTCGGGCCTAAACCGCGAACTGTAACTTTACTGCCTTCACCCCCGGAGCGATCAATAGAGACACCAGTAATCCGTTGCAGCGATTCGGCCAGGTTTGAATCCGGGAACTTACCTATATCTTCTGCAGAGATAGCATCCACCACACCGGAAGATTCTTTTTTGATGTCCATCGCCCGTTCAAGCGATTTACGGATACCGCTCACGACAATTTCTTCAACCTGCTCCTCCTGCGCCAACACCAATCCGCTGGACATGGTGCCTATGAGTGCAGCGATGGTTGAGGATAGGATTTTCTGTTTCATGTCTAGCTGTTTCATTGTTTTCGTCCTCTAAATGTTTTTATGGCTTGTTAGCGCGTGTAACCGTTGTTGCCTGAACAGAGTGTTTAGCTGGCATCTACACTTATCAATAGCTTGGCGTAACGGTGAAATTCCCAGGAAAAATTGCAAACCTTAAGTATTTATTTCAAGCAAATATCGATATACTTTACCGATACTGTTAACGTTAACAATTGATTGAGCGATTTGCAACAGTTGCAGTAGAGAATTTGTTTTAAACGCCACTTCTAGACAATGGTAGGAATTTTAGCCAGGTAGTGGAGGGGGATGCTAAAGGCGGTTAATCATTAATATGGGTGGTATTTGCAATGTTATATAACAAGTATAAAAGCTTTGGTTTGGCGCTTTTGGTTTCTTTGGGGGGATTTATCTTCGGGTTTGATGCATCGGTAATTTCCGGTGCTATTGGCCTGATCAGCACCCAATATGCACTCGGTCCGCTGGAGCAGGGGCTGGTGGTAGGCTCACCGACCCTTGGTGCCATTATTGCGGCATGTGTTGTCGGTTATCTTACGGACCGCTATGGACGGAAAAAAATTCTCTTATTAATCGCATTTTTGTACGCCATATCAATAGTCGGGTCGGCATTAGCCAATGGTTACATCATGTTGGTGGTATGCCGTTTTATCGGCGGTCTGGCTTTTGCGTCGTTGATGGTAGCACCACTTTATATCGCTGAAATCACACCCGCTGCGCTGCGGGGTAAATACGTATCTTTCAATCAATTAAATATTGTGGCTGGTTTTTCCGCCGCTTATTTTTCCAATTTTTGGTTGTTATCGAGTGTCGATACAGATGCGTCCTGGGTCGTCGCATTTTCAATAAAAGAATATTTATGGCGTTGGATGCTGGGGCTGGAAATTGCTCCTGCCCTCATTTATTTTTTCCTATTATTTTATATTCCTGAAAGTCCGCGCTGGTTGATTCTAAATAATCGCAAAGAAGAAGCTCGCCAACTTTTAAATAAACTGGTTCCTCCGGATGAAGTGGATGAGCAGTTATTGATTCCGCAAGAAAATCTAGATGATGCACATTTTATAAAGAAACTCCGTTCGCTATTTAATTCCAGAACACGGTTTATTTTAATGGTGGGCATTGTGGTGGGAATTATTCAGCAGGCAACGGGTGTCAATGCAATTTATTTTTATGCCCCGACAATTTTTGAGCAGAGTGGTATAGGGACTAATGCCGCCTTTGCACAAGCGGTGTGGATCGGTGTTGTTAATATCATATTTACCCTGATTGCTATAGCCACCATTGATCGCTTTGGTCGGAAGCCATTAATGATAATAGGGCTGCTTGGCGTAATGGTCAGTATGGGACTATGTGGTTATGGTTTTTCCCAAGCTAAGTATCAATTAACTGCACAAAACATTCCTTCGGTACTTAATGAATCGCAATTAGAAAGTATCAAACCTCTCCTCAACGTGACTTATTTAAGTGATGTCGATTTTAAACAAGCGTTGCGCGCATACCTAGGCAGTCAATTCGCAAAACAGTATGAAAGCGAACTGCTCAAGTCAGCCACGCAAATAAATTCCAATCTGATTTTGCTAGGCATCTTGGGGTTTGTCGCGGCCTTTGCAATATCGCTTGGCCCCGTTATGTGGGTATTGCTGTCAGAAATTTTTCCCAATAATGTACGCGGTATTGCTATTGCATTTGTTGGCGTTATGAATAGTTTCGTCAGCTTTTTGGTGCAAGTTTTATTTCCATGGCAGTTGGAAAATATGGGTTCTACGACTACTTTTATTATTTACGGTATCTTTGCAATTCTTGGTTTTGCATTTGTTGTACGTTACTTGCCAGAAACAAAAGGTAAAACCCTGGAGCAACTGGAGCAATCCCTGGTCAATAAACATTTTTAAGCTGAAGACTATAAACAGAATCCAATTTTTAATAATTTCATGAGAAATATATTCTATGAAAAAAGTGCGATGGGCAATTTTGGGCGCGGGAAGAATCTCGCACTCTTTTGCAAAAGATATAATTTATACAACATCAGCAGAATTGGTTGCTGTTGCCGCTCGAAACGCACAAAGTGCAGTTGACTTTGCTGCATCCTACGGCGTAAAAAAAGCTTTTAGCTATGATGATCTCTATGCTGATCCGGATGTGGATGCCATTTATATTGCCACTCCTCATAATTTCCATTACGGACAGGTAAAGAAAGCATTGGCTGCTGGGAAGCATGTGCTTTGCGAAAAGCCTGTGACAATTTCAGGCAAGGAGTGTGAGGAATTAATCATCCGCGCCAAAATTGCGAATCGTTTTTTTATGGAAGGCATGTGGACCTATTTTTTACCCGCGATTATCAAGGCTCAACAATGGGTAAAGTCGGGGCGTATAGGTACCTTAAAACACATTAAATCTGATTTTGGTTACCCCTTGGCTTACGATCCGCAGCGAAGAGAATACGATGCGAATTTAGCGGGCGGGTGTCTGTTGGAAATGGGTATTTATCCCGTTGCCATGGCTGATCTTTTTATTAAAGAACCACTGTTAGCTCATTACTCCAGCGTTAAATTTGCACCCAATGGTGTTGAAACAGACGTGAGTACTATTTTCACCTATGCGAATGCTATGGCGACGATTGGCAGTTCCTTTAGTGCCAAGCTACAAAATTGGACTTACATCATAGGCACAGAAGGTTATATTGCGATTCCCGATTTTTGGCGAGCGAACTGCTGTTATTTATATCAACTGGATGAACAGCGAGACGCTTTCAATGACGAGCGCACAACACTTGGATTTAATTATCAAATTGAGAGCGTAAGCAGGGATATCATCAATGGGAAAAAAGAATCAGAAATTGTTCCTCATCGCAGTAGCTTACAATTTCAGGAACGAATGGAATTAATTAAACGCGAGTGGAAAAATATTACACTTTGATTTTTTTTCGAGTTTGAACACAAAGTTTCTGTTCGCACATGACGAGTTTGGGATTAGGACCTTTCGTTTCGAAACCCTCAAGTCAGGGATGACTTGAGGGAGCTACAAGGACGTATTCATGCGTTTTCGAAACGAAAGGTCCTAATGCCAAACGGACTACGAAGCACATCAACAACCAACTAAAATATAAAAGTTTTCCATTATCCAGATGCCCCGCATACCACTTTTTTATCTTAATCTATCCTCTACCACCTGACTGGTAGAAAATTGGTAACGCATATTGCGATACACGCATATGTCGGTAATATTTTCCGGGGTGCTAGCCGGTGCGGAACGATAATTAGTTGATACCCGATATTTCCCCGTGACCGGCAACACCTTATGCCAAGCATGCCCGTGTAACAAAATTAATGTACCTTTCCTGGGAATAAAAACCTGCTGCTCGGGAAAATCTACATCATGATCGCAGGCAGGCAATAACCCTTTGCGGTGCGAGCCCCGAACTACCATAGTGTAACCGCCGGTCTCTTCAGTAATATCCATGGTATACATCAAACGATTAAGATTAAATTGAGTGCTGTTTTCCGGCGGACAATCCTGATGCCAGGCCTGGCCTTTAGTACCCATTCGCGAAAACATCACCATGCAATATTGTGTATACCATTCATTGCCGAGAATAGCTTTGGTCAATGTAATGAGGCGCTCGTCGTGTTCGATAAGATCAAACGAATTGTCACCTTCACGTTGGGGAAACCAGGGGATAACTTCCGTTTGTGCTCGCGACAAAAATTCTGCGTTGTGCGAGAACTCTGGGTTCTCGCCAAAATGTTCAAGAATTTTAAGGTTATAGTCGTCCATCAAATCGACGGGAAAAAAATTTTCTATCATTAAAAATCCATCACGCCAAAATTGTTTGGCCAGAGCTTGGTAATTCATACTATTTCTCACTAAAATAATTGTCTTATTGATTATTGATTTTTACATAAAAAGGTTTTGAGATTTCTTTGGAAAAATTTTTCAAAATAAGCGAGTTCCCCTCAATGCGGCTATCGCCCCAGTAACCTTGCTTGCAATGCTCAGTACCCGCCATCGTATTGAGGACGCAATGCCACATTGACTGGGCATGCCAATGTGTATTGATGTAAGCCACCGCGCGAATAATGTCGCGATTTTTTTCGATGTAATCAAACCAATCCTGATACCACTTATCCCATAACTCTTCAGCAGTAATGCTTGACGTACGATTCGTAAAAATACAGCTGGAAGTAAGCGTCGACGTGCTATAACCCGCGGGTGCTGCTTCAGCAATTATCACCGGTTTGTTGTGCAGCCTGGCAAAGTCCAGAGTTCGATCATGTTGGGATACGGCTGAAACTATAGGGGTAAACCATGGCGGATTTAATGCATCACAGCTCCATTGATGTTTGCGATAGTGTTCGCCGTAGAATTTTGAGAGTGCGATCCAATCAACCACATCGTCACCGGGATAGAATTGATCAAGATGATTATTATCGGTTACCTGGTAAGAATTCTGATTGCGCAGCCATGCTGCTGTCTGCCAAACGGTTGCAATTTTATCGGCGTTTAGTGCGTTGATGCGCGCTTTAATAAAACGAAAACTCGCTTTATAAGCCGCCGCGTTGTAACAGTTCCAGGGCCCGTCAAATTCATAACCTATACGTAAAAAGATGGGTCGATCAGTCGATTTCAAAAATGTAATTAATCTATCTACTTCGCTGCGATAAAAACGAATTAATTCTGGTGTGACATCCGCATCAATAAGACCTGCAATCGCCTTTGTGGGTATGGATTTGCAGTCAGCTTGGGCATCGGTCATGTCAAGGCCTACTGCGAGTGCGGCCTTGGGGAATTCATTTAAAGTGTCAATAAAATTGTTAATGCCAGAACCATAATCGACATTTTCCTTCAGCCCGGCGAGGCTACCGTATTTAAAAGAATGCGATATTTTTGTATAAAGCGTCACGCCTCCCGGTGCTGGAAATGTAGAATCTTTATCCAACACCGATTTTTTAAATGCACTGAGCGTTTCTGTGTCCTGACCCATAAAAAAGAGAACTTTATTGTCATCGGGTAAGTGAAGTGCGGAGAGCGCTAATATTTTTCCAGCAATGTGTGGGGGTACTGAAGCAGATGATGCGCTTGTAAAAGATTCGCTGCTGGTACTTTTACATCCGGTGAACAAAACCAGACATAAACACAGCAGTATTTTTTGGGTGTTAAGCATAGACATAATTTTCCCGGACATTTAATCCTGTTCATACTCTTCATAGGAAAACCAGGCAAAATCTGCAATGACGTTATCGCCGCTGAGATCCTGGCAATTAACACCAATAAATGCGCCGGTAAATGCGGCGCGATACTGTTGACCGCCATCGCGCACATAATCGTCCGAAAGAATACTGCCATCGAGGAGGGGGCCAAAAGGGCTCCAACTGTCTGGCTTGTTTGTATGGGAATAAAAAAATTGTAACTTATCTCTTATCCACTTCACCTTTAAATATATTGGATCGGTGGGCGAAAAAGAAATTTTTTCTACGGCAGGTTCAGTTGCATAGTTGTTATTCACCGCAATTATTTTTAATTGATTGCGCGAAGTATCAACGTCGTCTACCGATACGTAAAAATAAAAATAGTGAGCTGTGTTGTAATAACAAACCAATCCCGCCATTTGCTGGAATGATTCCGGTTTAAATTCCAATTGACAGGCAACTTCTATATTAAAAGCTTGCAGCCTTCTGGCGATCAAACTCTGTGAATGAATAGAGCTTAATGATTCGCGTCCGTAAAGACGTAAATGGTCTGGTCTGGCCGTCAAGCTCAGCCAGGATTCATCAACGGGAACTCGCAAAGATTGCCAATCGGGTGAGAGGTGAGGTGAGTCAAAATGATCGATGTGTGCATTAGGCACAAATGGAAAAGATTCAAGCGCTGGCGCAGGAACCTGAACTCTCGTTGTTTTATCGGGCGTAGCAAGGTAGGGCCAATCATTTTTCCAGTAAATTTGTTCAATGAGTGTTTCTCTGCCCAGCGTACAGCGCTGTGTTGGCATCAGTGGTCGGCTACCTAAATAAACTGCATACCAATCGCCTTGCGGTGTTTCTATAAGATCAGCGTGACCGGTACGCTGAAAGTGCGCATGACTCTGTTGGCTTGCGGTGATAATAGGGTTGTCTGGATGCAACTCATAGGGGCCCATAATATTTTTTGCGCGGGCGATAGTGACCGAGTGACTGTAATCAGTTCCACCTTCTGCCGTTAATAAATAATACCAACCGTTACGCTGATAAATATGGGGACCTTCAGTGCAACCAAGTTCAGTACCCGCAAAAACTTTATAAGATTTGCCGATTAATTTTTCAGTTTCTTCATCCCAGGCCTGCAATTTAATGCCACCGAAAAGTTTTCCCTGGCGATGATCAACAACCATATTCACTAACCATTTCTGGCCATTAATGTCATGAAAAAGTGACGCGTCAAAGCCGCTCGAATTGAGGTAAACAGGTTCGGACCAGGGACCCTCAATGGCATTGCTGGTTACCAAGTAATTCGGCGTGTCTTTCCAGGGGCCATCAAAGGAACGCACATTGCTGTAAACAAGATAAAAAACTCCTTTGCTGTAGCTAAGGCAGGGTGCCCACACCCCACAAGAATCCGGCGTGCCTTTCATATCCAACTGCGATTGACGATCCAACACTTGCCCCATCAGCTGCCAATTCACCAAATCACGGGATTGATGAATCTGCACGCCGGGAAACCATTCAAAGGTAGAGGTGGCGATGTAAAACACATCTTTAACGCAGATGATACTGGGGTCAGGATTAAAGCCTTTTAAAATTGGATTACTTATGAACGGTTCCATTGCTGCCCTTAATTACGGTGAACTTGAAATGGCGCCGAATGCCAACCAACAAATGTTAACGTTACCTTTTTGAGAAAGCAATGTTAATTATTGGCTAAATTCTGTAAGAAACTGTTGAGTTTGTTATAAAGAATGGTTTGAAACTAAATTCTGACAATTTGGATTTGCTATGAGTAGAGCTAGATGGAGGAAAAAAGCGGAGGAATGTTGTGGAAGTACTCCTGCCAAATGAAATTACAATTCCCTATCGCCAATGTTTTCGCTATGGGCGAGCTAATAACAAGTCCACATTAAAAATTTGTGTGCGTGTAACAAATTCAATTATTTAATCTCTAGTAATGGCAAGAAAAACTTATAGGCGCTTCTGCCGCACTCATTTGCTGTGTGAACTCTGCTGTGTGAATACAGTTAACTTTATTTATAACATTTAATCAGGATATTATTTTATGCCTAAGATAGCGCAAACATTTATAACTTTGACAATTCATTGGCCTCAAAAAATAGCAGCCTATTTATCTGAGCTTGCACCCTTAGCGGCGCGTTTGATAACCGGCGAAATATTTATGACTAGCGGCTGGGTGAAGTTACAGAACCTGGATGTCATGATTGAAAATTTTATCGGCTGGGGCATTCCCTTCCCACAGATTCTCACGCCCTTCGTTTCTGGTGCCGAATTTGTTTGTGGCATATTAATAATGCTCGGCTTGTTTACGCGCATATCGGCAGGCATCCTTGGTGTGAT
The DNA here is from genome assembly GCA_040385335.1 of Pseudomonadota bacterium. Lineage (GTDB taxonomy): Bacteria > Pseudomonadota > Gammaproteobacteria > Pseudomonadales > Cellvibrionaceae > Cellvibrio. The sequence continues at coordinate 71,980 of JAZKHP010000044.1, read as the reverse complement.
AATGATAGTTGCCATTAAAAGTGCGTTGTGGGAACAGGTAGATTCACTTGATACTTTATTTGGCTTTTCTGAAACAGCTTATCTCGTTTTATTTATGTGGTTGGCAATTGCGGGTGCGGGAAAAATATCCATTGATCGTTTTCTTGAGTCTGGAACTATTGTTACTACAACATTAGCAGCACCTGACAGCGTAAAATTAACTAGCCTGTAGGTAATCGATAAATTAGTTGGAGATTGCAGAGGCAGCGTCTTTTTTTTGGGACTAAATGATTTAGCTTCTAGCTCATCTGCCATGTATGGCAGATGAGCGCTTTAAAAAGATCTACTACTTATCCTGGAGCATGATGAAAGCTAAATAACGTATTGAGAGATTGTTATTTTATTTTTTAATACTTTCCAATGGAACAGCTTCTTTCTCCGGTGAATGATTCGTGCTAGACGCTAAAACAGGATCATAAAGATCGCCGAAGAAATCATGGAGGACTAATTTCTGATCAGTATTTTTATTGCTTTCCATATCTTTCCAGGGCACCACATAAAGGACTTTGGGTAAGTCTTTATTGGCCTTGATACGAGTCGCATCAACTTCCACATTTTCTTCTTTGGCATTGGCTTGCAAAGCAAATAGAAAAAATGATAATAAAAAAACGATTGCTTTCATCAGTTACCCTTTCTCTTTTGTTTCAGTTTAAGTTCTGCCACCCAGGTAATAGTAGCTTTGTCTGTATTTCCGGTTAAAGTCAAATATTCTTCATACTCGCTAATAGCCTTGCCAAAATCTTGATAGAAAAGATCGTACACCAGGGCCAAATTGTAATGCGCCTCAGCATAATTTTTCTTAAGCTTGATAGCCGCTAAATAATTTTTTTCTGCCGAATTGTATGCCCCTTTTTCGACGTCAATTAATCCCGACAAATTGTAAATTTCTGGAATGTCGGCATTTATTCTTTTTGCGTTATCAAGTGCACGGCTGGCCTCGTCAATTTTTTTACTTTTGTACAACGCAGTGACAAGATTAATGGCTGCGCCCGAATGGCCAGGGTGCGCTTTTGCAAGCTTAGTTAATTCTACTGTGGCTTTGTCCAAGTCACCGGCAGCTAACTCAATGGCCTGGATGCTCTTTAGCGCTTCCTGGTAGGTTGTGGCTTCTGTTTGATTAAAGGTTGATTTGGTCGGTTGCTTTTCCTGCGGCGTGGATGTACAGCTGGCAATAAAAATCACCAGTGCCAGAAAAGGTAGTCCACGCATTAATGCATTAAATTGATCAGTTTTCATCGTGATAGATATCCAGTTTGCCTTTTTTGCTGTAACGCACAGGGAATAGTTTTTCTAACTCTTTAAAGCTTTGCGTCAGCCATTGATTGGCAATACCTTCTTTTGAATGGGACATATTTATTTCATAAAACTCTATCGCTTTTTCTTCGAAAGGGAACGCCTGGTCTTCAATAAGAATATTATATTGTTCCAATTCTTCGCCTTTTAAGGTTCGCGGGCGTTCCGATTTAATTAACGCTGTAGAAAATTGTTGGTAGATATTGCCGATGGCAAAGGTGGCCTCAGTAGTAATGTCGGGATTGTTGTAGGTAGAGGCCTGGCCAAATGCCGTTATAGCATCTTGCATAAATTTTTTCTTCGCACGCAAACTTTCCGGCAAGGGTTCCAGCAATTGTTTTGCGGCAAATTGTGCTTGGATGCGCTTGGCAATGTCTAGTTGCACATAACCGGCAATAAAATTGGTTCTGTCGGTTTTAATGGCCTTGGGGGCCTGTTGGTCTGCGACGGAGATTTTTTCTTGCCAGAGAATAACCTTATCCGGTTGTTTTATTTCTTTGTGCAATTGCGTCAGCTTATACATGGCTTCCATATACTGCGGAAAAGGGCGCTGATAACTGTCTGCGTAGGCACTGAATGAACGTATGGCGGCATCCACATTATGTTTGGATTCATAGAGCTCGGCTGCTTTCCATAGGGTAGCCATTTTGATGTCCTGATTGTTTTCTTGCGCGGAAATTTGTTCAAAGGTTTGCGCCGCTTTTACACCTTCGCCTGCATTTAAATATGCGCTCGATAACTGTTTGGTGGCATCATTATAAAGTGCGTGTTTGGGAAAGAGTTGTTGGAATTGTTGAATATGGTGAATGGCAACAGTCCATTGTTCGTGCTTCATCGCCAAGACTATTGCTTCATATAAAGCTTTTGGGGCAATGTCTGAAGCGGGCGCGCGTTGTGCGACGCGAGCAAACAGTTGTATTGCATTTTCAATGCGATTATTGCTCGCATTGCTTTCTGCTTGTTTATAAATACTCAGGGCTAAATTATCCTGAATTTTTTTCTGCTCGGTCTGGTCCTGATTCTGTTTTAACAAATCACCAAAAATTATTTCAGCGTCGGCATAAGCTTTTAATTGTATGTAAGCAAGCCCTTTAATCATATTGGCCTGGTGCAGCATTTTGTCGCCGGCATTGTCGGGTAAAGTGTTGGCCAGTGCCAGTGCATCGGCAAAATGTCCGTTATTTAATGCTAGCCCAGCCGCATTCAGCGCGGCATTTTGATAACGTGCTTCACGTGGATAAAGTTGGGCCGAAATTAATGCATAGTGAATATGTTTGCTTAGCCATGTTGTATTGGCCTTGTCTTGTTCATACAGCTTATTGGTCAGTACGATGGTTGCGTAGGCTGCCTCTTTATTTAAAACAATATTGCCATCGTAGGCCGCCAGTTCGAAAAAGTGCATAGCATCTTTATTTTGTTCTTCGGCAACCAGTAATTCGGCATAGAGGTTATAGACTTTATCCTGCTGCGCGTAAGCAGAATAATTTTCAAGATAACGCTTGTACCAAATATTCGCTTGGTTAAAATCGGTCTTGCTACGACTTAGCTGATAATCTTCCTGGTAGTAGGTGGCAGCACGCAACACATGTTCACGCATTGCGTTTAATACTTTTTCTTGATCCGTTAAACTTTTATACGTTTTCCAATAATTACTTTTAGCGTTAAATTTTGTATAGGCAACTTCCAGCGTATCCTCAAACCGATTTTTAAATTTTCCCATTTTCCAGGCTTCCATTTTCTTCAAATAAGCAAATGGAATCTGCGGTGAGTTAGGGTTGGTTGTGATAAATTGTTCTATGATCTCCGCGGCATCGGAATAGCGTTCTTGTTCAAGGTATATATCGCTAGTCACTTCATAGCTGTGATAAAGATATTTGAAATCGGTCAGGCGAGAAAAATAGGCTTGCAGTTCCTGAGTATTTTGTAAGCTGGAAAAGCTTAAAGCCAGCGCGCGAAAATATTCATCGAATTGTGCTTTATCGCTGGTTGAAAGGGAGTCGTATTCTGCGAACTGGTGCTTGTCCAGCGCAGCTAGATAATCATCCGCAGCCTCTGCGTAAAGAGCCTGTTTGTAACGTGTCCAGCCACGTTTGAATAAGGACCGCTCGTAAAAAGTCGCGCCGTTAGCATTAAACATAACTTCTGAATAGGCGACTTCCGCTTCTATATATTTGCCCTCACTAAACGCTTTTTCAGCAATGCGAAATTGTGATTCGGCGTAGTGAATTGATGTGGGGTATTTTTTACAAAGTAGGATGAGTGTATTAATTGATTCATCATACTCACCCAATTGATCTTGGGTGCGCGCAAGTTGATAAAGTGTTTTATCGTTAGTTTTTGCATCGGGATACTCTTTCAATGAGGTTTGCAATAACTCCATTGATTTTCTTAAGGATGCCAGATATTGCGGATTCTCCGAGATATCATCGTTTGCACCTTTCTTAGACATCACATTAATTCGACTTAATTCTATTTCAGCCAGCCGGTTAAACGCCATGCGCCGCGACTTGTCAGTAGTGGGAGCATTTTTAATGTAATCAAGATATGCGTTTTTTATTTCTTCTTCAGATTTTGGTTTAACAAATACTTCATTTTTTTTGCTTTTTGTTTGCCGAATATCAACCGCGCCCAAGGTATCCTGCGGTGGTGGCGTACTACAGCTGGCAGAACCTAGCGCTATAATAAAGATGCTAAGGGATAGTTTTAACATATTAGTTATTGGTGTCGTAGAGTTTGGTTAAACCAAAGCGTGATTGATTAAGGTAACTATTAAAAGCAAGTTGCTTCTTGGCAACAACATCATTTGCTTTGGCAAGAAAAGTGGGCAGCAGGTTGCCATATAATTTACTGATTTGAATTAATGTATTGGGAGAAAGGGACGAGTTATTTAAACGCTGTAGTGTATTTAATTCATCTGCCAGCAGGCTAAGTTCTGGTTCTTCTTTTTCAATATCCGTCAAAATTTTATTAACTAGCAAGGTTTGGTTCGCCGGGTTGTTACTTTTTATTTCATTGGCCAGGCCATCGTAGAAATTCGTTTTTTGCTCATAGTAACTAATGGCTTCTGTATAGCTTACCGAGGCTGTTTCATTTTGTTTGATCCTGGTTAGCGTAAATGCCGCCATTAAATAGGATTGCGCTACCGGCATATCGTTTTCACTATGAGTTTTCAATTGATTAAACGCGTTTAAAGCCCCAACAAAATCTTCCTGATTGAGTGCAGCCAAACCAATACCCAGTAGCGCACGATTGGCGTAAGCACTTTTTATTTTTACATTTCTAAAACTATCGCGAGCATTGCGATAAAAGCCTTGCTGTAACTGCGAAAAGCCCAGTGTGGTATAAAGTCGGTTAACTATTTCAACATCATCTTTGCCTGCGGTGCTGAGAGCATGTTCAATTGAGATGTGGGCGTCTGTCCACCAATCTTGACGAATATATCCTAACGCCGTATTTAATTGTGCAATAGGGTATAAAGCTGAATCTGTTTTTACGCGTGCGTAATAACTTAAGGCTTCACGATGTTTTTTCTTATGCTGTAAGGCTGCACCATAAATAATATAGGCTTCATCCCCATTCTCTTTTGATAGCTCATTGGCAATATCAATTTTTTTTAACCAATCAAATGCCTTGTCCCAATGATTCACATTTGCTTCATATTTTGCAAATTCAAAGTTTTGTTTTGCTTGCGAATAGCGATCGCCTTGATTATTGATTAGCTGATGAATGTCTTCCGCTATGCCAATAGCATGATGCTTTAACAGGACTGCGGTGATTGTGGGTAATTCTTTTGCATTTGTATTTTTTTGAATGATTGCCATGTTGGCGGTTACTAAAGCAATAACTCGCTCTGACTTATGATCTTCATCAGCGCGAACGACTTCACTGATCAGTGTATTTAGGTCTGCTTGTGGAAGCTTATAGGATGGCGTATTGGCAAGTTCACGGTAGGCGAGGGTGGTAACCTTTTTATACTCATCATCGAGCTGCTGTTGCGCAGCCATATTGCCAGTGGCCGCATAACTGCAAACCGTAACCATTGTTAATAATAAAAAACCAAATAGTTGTAGCATCCATCCCTCTTATTTCTGTTTAAGCATTTATATTGAGCAAATCTTAAGAACTTGCACGGTCGGTATTATTGAATAACCCCGTCGTAAATAGTTTACGACGGGGTTAGTTTTAGCCATTACACTTTTCTTAATCTTGAGTTTTACTAAAATATTGTTAAAACTTTTTGCTTCACTCGCCATTAAAACTTTTAGCGATTAGGTAATGCTGTAGGTAAAGCCGCCTTCCTCATCGGTACCGACATGAATTTTAGTAATATCTTCATTGTTGCCGATTCTTGCAAGGCATTCGCTCGCCAATGCGGGCAACATGGTGCGAGTTAAAATGTTTTCAATGTTACGTGCACCTGTATCGACTTCCTGGCTGCGTGCAACAATATGTAATAAAACATCTTCATCGTAAGTAAATTCCGCGTTGTAATGACTTTTTACGCGTTTCTTAATGCGATTCATATTAATCACACTAATTTTTAACAAATCCTCATCGCCTAAAGGGTAATAGGGAATGATTGTGGTGCGACCTAAAAATGCGGGTTTAAAATGTTTTAGCAATTGCGGTCTAAAGTTTTCTAACAGCACATCTGGTTCAGGTAATACTTCTTGTGCAGCGCACATGGCACGAATGTGTTCTTCGCCAGCGTTGGACGTCATGATAATAACCGTATTACGGAAATCTATATCGCGGCCTTCGCCATCCTTAATAGTGCCCTTATCAAATAAATTGTAGAAAATGTCCTGCACACCGGGATGTGCTTTTTCCATTTCATCTAGCAAAATTACGCTGTAAGGCTTGCGTCTAACCGCTTCAGTTAATACGCCGCCTTCACCATACCCCACGTAACCTGGTGGTGAACCGAGCAGCATAGAAACCTTATGTTCCTCTTTAAATTCCGACATATTAATAACGGTAATATTTTGTTCGCCGCCATAAAGAATATCGGTTAATGCCAATGCTGTTTCGGTTTTGCCTACACCGCTCGAACCCACCATAAAAAATACACCTATGGGTTTGCGTGCATCGGTCAATCCTGCGCGCGAGGTGCGTATGCATTGCGCTATGGCTTCAAGTGCGTGGGGCTGGCCAATGATTCGTTCGCCCAGGGCGATATGTAAATCCATCACGGCCTTAATTTCATTAGACACCATTTTTCCAACGGGAATACCAGTCCAGTTGGCGACTACTTCAGCTATAGCCTGGCTGTTTACATCTCCCTGAATCATTGGCGTTTCGCCCTGCAATGCAGCTAATTCTTCCCGCAAACTTTTTAGTGACGTTTTAGCTTTGGCAAGATCTTCGTCGCTTAATATTTTGCTAGCGTCAGCTGGCTTGCCTTTTACCGCATTACCTTTGCGCGCGTAATAATCGTCTTCAATTTGTGCTTGTTGTGTATGAATTTCTTCTACTTTCACTTTTTCATTTTGCCACTGTGCTTCTTGAGTCACTAACAGTGTTTCAAGTTCTTGTGTTTCCACTGTGAGTTGGCCAATACGTTCTTCATAATTTCCGAGAGAAGCATTTTCTCTGCCCAGCGAAGAAATGGTTTTTTCACATTGCGTAATGCGCCGGCGAGTGTCTTCGATAGCCGAAGGAGTTGCACTTTGACTAAGAGCCACGCGTGCGCACGCAGTGTCGAGTAGGCTCACGGATTTATCTGGCAGTTGACGGGCAGGGATGTAACGGCTTGATAAACGCACAGAGTCAACAATAGCTTCATCTAAAATGCGAACACGATGATGATTTTGTAACATTTCGGAAATCGCGCGCATCATATTGATGGCTTTTTCTTCACTCGGCTCTTCAATTTTTACCACTTGGAAACGACGTGTTAATGCCGGGTCGCGCTCAAAATATTTTTTATATTCGGCCCAGGTTGTTGCCGCAATGGTACGCAACTCTCCGCGTGCGAGTGCTGGCTTCAACAAGTTTGCCGCATCACCTTGGCCTTCTTTTCCGCCCGCGCCAATTAATGTATGGGCTTCATCAATAAACATGATGATGGGTTCTGCCGATGCTTTCACCTCTGCGATAACAGATTTCAGGCGATTTTCGAATTCACCTTTTACGCTGGCTCCCGCTTGTAACAAACCAAGATCGAGACTGCGAATAGAAACATTTTTTAGTTGATCTGGTACATCGCCGGAAGCAATGCGCAAGGCAAAACCTTCAACCACCGCAGTTTTACCGACACCTGCTTCACCGGTTAAGATGGGATTGTTTTGCCGGCGACGGATAAGGATATCAATAATTTGCCGTACTTCTTCATCGCGCCCCAGCACCGCATCAATTTTGCCATTCTTCGCGGCTTCAGTAAGATTCACCGTGAATTTATCCAGTGCAGGAGTTTTGCTCGGTGCGCCCATAGGTGCGCCTTCGCCGCTGGAGGTATCGCCTTGATTAGTGCTTTTTGATTCACTGGTGGTGCCCACAATGCCACGCACAACATCGCGTAAAGATTCCGGCGATATTTTTTTCAGTTCACCCGCTGACGCAACATCACTAGCGCGACGCAAGCTTTCATCCATCATCAGGGCTGCTAATAAATGTGCAGAGGTGGTTTTGCTGTGACCATATTCGATGGAGGCCAGCATCCAGGCATTTTTGGCAAGATCGACAATGGTGGGCGAGAGCGCAGGTGCACGCGAATTACCAGATTTAACTTGATCCAACTCGCGATTGAGATGCTTCATCAAGCTGCCGATATTAATTTCAAACTTTTCTAACACCGCTGTTATGTCGCTGTCAGGAATTTCAAGCAATTTCAATAACCAATGTTCAATTTCGACATTGTAATGGGTGCGGGATAAACACAGCCCCGCAGCTCCTTCAAGTGCGTTGCGGCAGGGTTCATTGAGTTTACTAACGAGTGATTTTAGGTCTATGTTAATCATTTTAGATTCCTGACAAATGGTTAAAATTATTCAAAAGCATTACGAAATTGTATAGTCAATTATTAGTCTTGGAAAAGCCCTTTAATCGCACGCCTTGCTTCGTCAGCCATTCTTTCCATTAGCTGTTGCAAAATTCTGCGCATAAATAGTTGTGTTAACTCTTTTGCTGTTTTGGCAAGCTTCATACCCAGCGATTGCATTATTTTGCGCATTAAACTCAGCACCCAGCCTCCTGCATCTACTGACAAGTCGATGCCTTTGCGGAGTACCCACGCGATTTTATCGGCTAATGAGAAGGCCGAAACTAATGGCGCTTGCATATAAACGGCAGCACCGCCAATAATTCTCCGCAATACCCAAGCTAAGCCCGCATTGATCCACTCCCAGGTTTTGGGGTTGGCGGGGTTTAGCGGTTTATCGGATTTTATCCAGCGTTCAATAGACCTATCGTCAGCAGTTGATATGCCGGTTTTTTTGAGGGTCTTCCAGGATGATTTTGCCACAGAGTTTGTATAATTAACCATTTTGTGAGCAGCAGGAGAAATAAAAGAGCTACTGGGTAATTGATAGGCACACTCAGCAAAAGGCGCGTGAGCAAATGGATAAACGGGAACCATTGGCACTACATCTGTAGCGTGATAAACCCTATAGATATTTTCAGGCTTCAGATTGGATGTTAGTCTTTTTGCGAAAAATTCTAGTCCTGGCTTGGGTGCACCAAAAGTATAAAGTTTAACGGTGTTAGCTTTCGCAGAGTTTATCCAATCAGCTGCAATCGCGGCTACGGCACCACCCAAACTATGGCCAATAATATGAATAGTTCCCGTTGCATCAGTTTGTTTATTTAAAAATTCCTGAATGCCGGGAAGCATGCTACAAAAAGCTGTATTGAAGCCAATATGTACCGGTAAGCCGGTTTTGGAAGTCTCTACGCCAAAACGCAAATCAGTAATAATATCCGCGCCATAGTTTGCACCGGTGGTGCCGCGAAACATCATGAAAATATCTTTTTCAAATCCAACTCCGCCACGCACGCAAATACCAAAACCATCGCTAGCATTAATAAGGCGAAAACCGACTTCAGCCTTAAGATGTTTGGCATTGTCAGTTTTTTGCGAAAACAAAGGATGTTCGAGAAATGTCGCAACAAGCGATTGTGTTTGCACGTCGTATATATCAGAAGCCAATTCTGCCGCTAATTTTGGAGTTATGTTTCCCATTATTATTTCCCCTGTTTTTCAATAGAATCCCACTTACATGATGTACTAAACAAACCATTATGATTTTCCTGGCGTTCGCGCTTGTCTGTTAACTCGCAGCGCAAATTTTTAGGCTTCCCATTTAACTCTCCATAGAGTTCTATATTTCTTTTGGATTTAACCCAAATTAAAAATTCTTCATCTTGGAAAAAAATTCGAATTTCCTGCGCGACTCTAAATTCCGCTAAGGGAGAAAGCCGTAACTTGGTTTCTTTGACCGGTAAGCTAAATTCACCTTTTTCATTGGTATTAAAAACGTCGGTTTCACCAGTCTCATCTTTCCAAACGGTTAATCTGGTTATTTTCGCATTCGCTACTGGTTTTCCCTGGTAGGTTATTTTTCCTTCCAATGGTGAAAACAAAACAACTTCTGTACCAGACAATATCGACATAGCAACTCCTTTCATTGAGTAAGTTAAAATGAGAAAACAGAAGATAAATAAGTATCTCGCGTTTATTTTATTAAGGTTATTATTCACTTAAGCCCCTGTTTATTGGTAACACATAATTTAACATTTTCTTAAATTTTTCTTAAATCCAAATTTTATAGTGCTCAACGAAACGGCTACTACTTTGGTTGAGTGCACAATAATTAGAAAACAAAAAGCAACTCTATATAATACGACGTTCATCGCTGGATAATCCTATAGAAATGTAAACATCTGATTATTCTGTGTAAATTTACTTTAATCGATTCGCTGATACCGTAATTTTTAACGTTTCATTATTGTCATAGGTGGTTTTAGCCGGGCTCGATAGCCAGGTATTCCAACCCATGATTGGGCTTTTTTTGTTATTTAAAGTGATCTGTTTAGGAATGTCTTTGCGTTTAACTTCGATAATAAAATCGTAATCATGCTCAATGCCAACGTACATCCGCACCATATCATTTAATGCGCGCAGGGCTTTGGTGCCGGGGGCGAATTTATAAAACTGTTCATGGTTCAATGGGCCGAGAGAAATCCGGATTTTACCTTGTGCAAACCAACCCTTATGACCAATCATCGCCGATTGGCCGAGCCTGGCATTTTGTCCTTTGGGTTGAGCTCGCGATGCCACGCGGGTGCGAATGTCCGGAATTAGCTCTTGCCATTGGCCAATGAATTCTTGGATCTTTACCGGTATAGCAAAATAATCTTGCAATATTTGTTTGAGGCCGTTAGTGGTTCGCACCTGTTGGGTAAATAAGCCACTGTAAAATAATAGTGATTCGTCTTTTATGTTTAAGCGCTCGTTTAATCCCTTGGTGCCCAAACCAATCAGCGATAGTAAAAGCTGCGTTTGCGTATCGCGGTTTTTCTTCGTAGTAAGAGTTAGCTTTTTCCTTTCATACTCTATGGGTAAGTTATATTTGGTAGAGGCCTGATAAAAAAATGAAGCCATGCGATGGTTAAATAAATCCAAAAAATGAACCAATGATTCATCTTTTTGTTTAAGGCGTTGCAGAATTAGTTCAGTGTAGTGATAGGGCATAACACCCATGCAACCGGTCAAACCAAAAAAATTAATGTGCATTAACCAGGGCGGAACTTGACCCGAGCTAGTGTTGCGCTCTATTGAAAAAAGCTCGGCATTGGGAAATTTAAATGATTGGTGAGTTGCCAGTCGAATAGTTTCTGAAGCCGGCGGCGCAAACCCGGCAATAGAATTTTTTGCGCGCAACGAACGATCACCCAAAATTAAATTTTGAGGTTTTAGTAAAGTAGCTCGCTCCAGAATTCGCACTGCCTGAAAAAAAGAATAGGCATGGGGTGAATTCAGTAATTGATCGACTACAGAAGTATTTTTTCGCCTGCTCGTGGAGGACATTTCTTTAAATAACCTTCTTTATTTTTACGTTTAACCAACACGCGGGTAAATGAATTGATGGAGCAATAGAGTCCAAAAAAATGTTCCAGTACGGATGCGAAAAGAAAACTGCTACTGCCAGTGAACTGCGAATCATCTATCACAACTTCAACTTCTATTCCGCGACACAAAGTTGCACGGCCATCAATATTAAGGGGTGCACTAACCGGGCGCGCCTGAAGTGATGCTATTGATGCAATAAGTGCGCGCGTAGCGGACGATTCTTTAAAATCATAAAGTCGTAAAATTTCCCGCATTGACTCTGTTGCGTTGTTACTGCCGGTAATTGATAAATGATTAAGATTCAGGTGTGACAATAATCGCCAGCGAGCACCGTCGCGCATGGGTGGTCTGATAGTCGCGGTAGGTTGTGTCAGGCAACGAATTCTTTCGCAAGGTGGTGCACCGTTGACACACTGCAATTTGGGTTGGTCCATATTAAACGGCAGCTTGGATGGCAAATCTCTATTGCTGCAAGTAGTGTCGATAACCAGGGTACGATCATCAGGAACATTTGGGTTAAATTGTAAATCTACCAGGCTCAAAAACATATTGCTGCCTTCATCGCGTTCAATATGGCTTAATTTTGAATGACGGCGTGAAGCATGCCAGTACGCATGATTTTCATTATCCTGATGTTCGTGTTTCAAACCGTAAAACGGTAAATATTCTTTTTTATCACCTTCTGCAGTGGAAGCGAGTACCTTATTGACCGAATAAACCTCATAACCCAATGGGCGCCGGGCATCTGCAATAATTTGGTATTCAAGCCGGGTGTGATCAATTTTTATGGGATCTGCTTTATGCTCAAATAAATTAATAACGGGTGTGCATCCCATCATAAAAGTATCGGCAGAAATATTGTGTTCGAGTTCTACATCAGAGTTATTCAAATAAATATACAGATTTAATTCTGTGGTTGCGTCCTGTGGAAGTTTGGCAGCCAAGCCTTCGATATCGATGAACATATATTTTTCAGGAAAGACAAAAAATTCTGTTAATAAACGATAGCCAATAAAAGAAGAGGGCGGGTAAGGAAATAAACCTTCATCGCTGCTAAAACCTACGGCTTTAATAACATCTTTGCCTAAAAAAACCGGTGCAATACTGGCTTCACTGGTGGTAATAACCACGTTTTGGCATTCGTTTAACAACATTTCATACAAAGGATTAATATGTTGCGGTTGCCCTTTTAAATAAAAACGCAAGCGATCGGGTTTTAATTCTGAAATACTAATGGCACTAGTGAATGTTTTTAATTGGATGCGCAAGACCGCACCGGCACCGCGGATTGAGGCTGACCCGGGAGTAGCAAAAGGGCGCCCCACAAGCGCTGCATCGACGACTGAAAAAGGCATTAATTCGGTAGGATAGACTGTTGAGAAGCGGCAGTTCTCGCCCTGAAATTGTTCGGTTTCAAGCAGTGTATTTTTCGGTAAAAAATAACTTGCATCCAATTGCTCTTTGTCCGCCATAAATTGCACTATGGTCATGGACGGAATAGGGCGCTGATAATGGGGAAATAAAACGCCCAATAATGCATCGCTGAGTTCCGGGAAATCATCATCTAACTTATGTTGAATGCGCGCATTAAGATAAGCAAAGCTTTCGATTAAACGCGAGACATGAGGGTCTTCGATAGCCTCAGAACTAACACCCAGGCGCCCAGCAATTTTTGGATGTTCTTTTGCAAATTCGGCACCCATTTGCCGAATAAACGCTAACTCTTTTTCGTAGTAGGGGAGTAACTCATCAGCCATGTTTTGATTCTTCCACATTCACTGTTCTTGATACCGGATCCAACACTGAATCGAACACCACCATCTCTGGTGCCGGGTCGGCATAAAGTGTTGCATCGATTCTGAATTTTAAGGTTCTATCGGTGTTGTCTTTACTGTCCTGATGCGTCACTTTTACCGTTTTAAAGCGCGGTTCATAGTTGCGTAAAATTTTTTCTAATAAGCGCGTAAAGGCTTTCTTCTTCTCAATATCGGCAATATTAATCGTGGCTAAATCGGGTAATCCGTAGTTAAGGAGCGATAATTCCAGGTGTTTAAATTCATCCGGCGGTGCCAGCATGCGATAGCGCGTGTTTAACAGATTTTGTAAATCGCGTTTAACACTGTTACGCAATTCGCGCATTTGCTGATGGCGATTTTTATCCGCTTCTACCTGAATATGCGGTGCTTCATCGAGCAGTCGATCAAGAATAGAGGGGCGAAATTCTTTCTTTTTATCAATCCGCATAATTTATTATCCTTTACCCGGTTGAATCAATTCGGTGACCAGTTCTAACTCTGAAACCATATTATCCAGTTGGTAGTGAGGTACCAAATGAATAACGCATAAGTATTGTCCGGGTTTGTCCGGATGCTCAGTCACTTTAACTTTGGCTTCACGCAAGGGGTATCTGGCCTGTTCATCCCATTCCAGATCGTCTCGACCCGTAGTGTATTTGAATAACCATTTTGTTAAAAAATGTTCGCATTCATCGGCCGTAATAAATGAACCGATTTTATCTCTAATCATCACCTTGATGTAATGCGCAACGCGGGATGCACACAACACATGTTGCAACATCGAGGAAAGTTTTGCGTTTATTTCTATGTTGCGCGTGCTACTTTTAAGCGGATGTTGTAAGGATTGATTGCTGTAAAACGCACCGAAAGGGCTGTCATAGCATTGGCACAAGGGTATAAACCCTAAATCGCTTAACTCTCTTTCCAGTGAATCCGTAATCAACACATCGGTTAATGGCTTGTGCGCAATTTTTTTCGAATCTGTTTCGAAAATGGCCATGGGTAGATTCGCTAAAATTCCTCCGCCAATTTGATCGCGAGGTACACCGCGAATATGGCCGAACCAGCCTACGTTGGCAAACTCGCGGATTAGAATTCCCGCAAACGCGTAGCAGGCATTGCCCCACAAATAACCGCTATTATTTTTATCTTCGTTTTTCTCATAGAAAAAAACGCCTTTGTAACTTCCTGGTTGGGTGGAATAGGGTGTGCGCATCAAGGTGCGTGGCATAGTCAAGCCGACAAATCGCGTATCATTTTTATCACGCAAAGCTCGCCATTGAATATATTCATCTTGCGCAAAAATGGTTTGTAAATTAAGCGGCATACCCAGTGTGGAAAAATCATCCAATCCAAAAAGTTCACTGGATGCGGAGGTAACGAAGGGCGCAAAAGAAGCGGCCGCGATTTCCGATAATCCGCTGATGGTGGCTACGTCATCGTAGGGATGATCTGCAGATCGTTTATGGCTGATTTCATAATCACCAATAATAACGCCGTAAGGTTCACCACCGGGCGTACCGTATTCTTCGCTGTATATTTTTTGAAATAGCTGGCTTTGATCGAAATCCAGAGCCCGTTCGATATCTTTAACAACTTCAGCCCAGCTGATATCGAGATAACGAATTTTTATATTGCGGCTATCATCTGCCTGAGTCACCAAATGCCACAGGCCACGCCATGATGCTTCGAGTTTTTGAAACGCACTATGGTGAATAATGCAATTTAGTTGATCGTTAATTAAATTATCAATAATCGAAATGGAGCGATAGATTGCGATGGCAATATCATCAGGCACTTTAAATTTATGCGAATTTTCAAATTCGGAGATCCAATAGCTTAAAGATTTCCGCGCATTGGTTTCCGCAAGAAAACTATTCAAATTAGTAAGATAAGCTTGCTGGGAATAGAGTGCGTCTAAAACAGACGGTTCGGCAGATGCGGCAATGGTATTTGATAGAGAATCATTGAGTGCTGACACAAAATAGTCCATTTAATCGCTAGCGAAGGTTAAATTTTCCGTGGCTTGCCACGCGATAGTTTTTTGCAAAAAAATACATCGGTGCTTGCACGAGGTGTTTAATTTAAACAAAAAAGAGGGGGTTATTCCCCCTCTTTTTTTGCGGCTATCAATCTAGACGGCTATTGCGTAATAAATATAACAATTAACCAGCTTTAGGGATATTTGCAACAAGACGCAATGAGGCCGTCAACTCTTCCATTTGCAACCATGGACGCATCCAGCAAACTGCGTTGTAAACCCCTGGTTGTCCAGGAACTTCTTTTACTTCAACGCGAGCTTCAGCTAAAGGATAGCGTGCTTTCATTTCAGCGCTTGCACCGGGGCTGCCATTGACATATTGGCTGATCCAGCGGTTCAACCATTCTTCTGCTTCATTTGCTTCCATAAAGGAACCGATCTTATCGCGGGCCATCACCTTCAGGAAATGCGCAATACGTGCAGTAGACATAATGTACGGCAAGCGTGCAGAAATGGCAGCGTTAGCCGTTGCATCCGGGTTATCAAATTTCTTGGGTTTTTGTGTCGTTTGCGCACCAAAGAATACGGCGAAATCCGTATTTTTATAGTGACACAAAGGCAAGAATCCAAGTTTGCTCAGCTCCGCTTCACGGCGATCAGTAATGCCAATTTCGGTAGGACATTTTTGATCGGTATCGCCATCATCACTCACAAATGTATGACTCGGTAAACCTTGAACTTTACCGCCGCCTTCAGCACCACGAATACTGGTACACCAACCGTATTCAGCAAAGGCTTGGGTTAAGGTTGTACCTAAAGCATAGGCCGCATTCATCCAGCAATAATCTTCGTGATCCGTTGCCAAATGACGACCATCATCAGCCGATTGAACTTCCTCATAGTTAAACGCTTCTACTGGTTTGGTTGCTTGTCCATAAGGTAAGCGGGCCAAAACGCGAGGCATTGCCAAAGTCACAAAGCGCGAATCTTCGCTATCGCGGAAACTACGCCATTGAATGTATTCAGCCGAATCAAAGATTTTTTCTAGATCGCGCGGTTTGGAAAGTTCGGTAAAGCTGTCGAAGCCAAACATTTCTGGTGATGCGGCAGAGAGGAAAGGGCAAAATCCTGCAGCGGCAACGTTGGACATTTTTGATAACAACGAAATGTCATCGGGGTGCGAAGAAAATTCAAAATCGCCCACTATAGCTGCGTAGGGTTGACCACCCGCAATACCGAATTCACTTTCGTAGATTTTTTTGAAAATTTGGCTTTGATCAAACTCAACCGCTTTTTCCAGATCTTTGCTGAGTTCTTTTTTACCAATATTCAACATGCGAATCTTGAGCTGAGTGCTGGTTTCGGAATTCATCACCAAGTGATTTAGCCCACGCCATGAGCCTTCCAGTTTTTGGAATTTTTCATGGTGCATAACTGCTGCAAGTTGTGTTGACATGGCTTTATCAATCGCAGCAATTGCGGCATTGATGGTGATGGAAAGATTCTTATCCCACTTAACCGTGCCTTTCATAGCTTCACTGGTAAGCGTTCTTAATAAATCTTCGGTTTCGTCGCGCGCGGTTTGCTTGGTTGCACTAATCGCTTGCTCAAGAAAGCTAAGCTCACCCGCTTCAGCGGATGCGGTTTGCGAGTCTAATTGCTGCTCATTATTCGGCATCTTTATCACCTTTCTTATCGCCAGCACTAACGCCGAGCTCGTTGGATAATGACGACAGTGCTGCCGTGTTACTCAATATATCTTCAAGAATAGCTTCCAAATCTTCCGAGCGATCGGCTTTGGTCAGCAAATCGCGCAATTTGTTGCGCGTTTCCATTAATTTTTTCAGTGGAGCGATTTGCTCTACAATTTTATGCGGTTCAAAATCTTCTATGTTTTTGAAATCAAGGTTCACAGACACTTCACTGCTGTCACCTTCCAACATGTTTTCCACTTTCATTTTCAATTGTGGGTTAACTTTTCCCATAATATCGTTGAAATTATCGCGATCGATTTGTGAAAATTTACGATCTTTGAGCGATTTTTTACCTTCGGTATTATCGCCGGAGTAATCGCCCATTACACCCATCACAAAAGGAATTTCTTTTTCAACTACAGCACCGTTTGTTTCAAGATCATAAGTAATATGAACTCTTGGTTTTCTAACACGTTTAAGTTTATCGTGAATACTATCGGACATAATCCCTAATCCTCTTGGCTAGGTGGGTTAAATTAATCTTCATTTTTTACGCCCGTAAGAGCACTGAATCGTTCGCGGGATGAAGAGTCTGGAATTAACTCAAGGATGAGTTCATTGAGTGGCATATTACCCCATTTTACTGCTTTTTCAATAACATATGAAATGGGCGAGTGAGGTTCGGTTTTACGGAAAAATTTTGCAATTTCCAATAATTGGGCAAAGGCAGCATCACGGCTATTAATAGCGCCGGCAACACCCGCAGGTTTTGCTGATGGCGTGCCTGGGGCAGCGGCATTGTCCGGCTCGGGAGTTGCTTCAACAACAGGCACCGGTAATTTATGTTTGCCAATATGACTAATTGCTCCGCGACATTCTTCTAAAATTGCAATAATTTTTCGTGTGGGCGGGACTTCATTTGCGCTGCAGCGTTGCTCTAATTGTAGGCCAACTTTTTTATAAAGATCGATGGCCTCTGAAATATCGTCTAATAGATGAATATAAAATTCACTGCTTGATTCGTTAACAGCTTTTTCAATATCTTCAACCGTAAAGCCCAATTTTTCGGCTTTACTCGCACGTATATCTTCGCTTGCTGAACGATTAACATCCAGCGCTTGTTGATATTGCCAAAAGCTATATGAGACATGGCCCTCGGTGAGAGGTACTTTTCTAATCGGCGCTATGAGTACTCCTTCACCGTCTTCACCATTCAGTCCCGCTAAAGGTGAGGTGCGAGTCTCCATGCCGTCTTCATCCGGCATAGGGTGCATAGTGTCCCAAAAATTTTCGATTAATTCATGAATAAGCTTGAACGCATCCCTTAAGCCTGAAAATCCATGACGACGAATCATGGCTTCGGTAAACCAGCTGGCAATTTCAAGATCCTTGCTTTGAGTTGCTAAAATCTCCGGTGCAAGGGTAATAATTTTTCGCCAATACTCATCGGCTTCAGTTGAGTCACCATCATGCATGCCTTTACGTTCGGCTGCGCGCGCAGCTGAGCGGGCGGTTTTAATGGCCTGATATTTGGAGAGCGGGGACATGTCTTCACGGACATCGCTGCCAGCGGGAGAATCTTGTGCAATGGGAGCCAGGAGCTTGGCAAGGTCGATAATGTCTGGGGAAGCCATTAATTCTAATTCCTATTATTCATTGTTTTAATATTATAGTTGCCAGTAACTCTATGATTTTCTAAGTCTTTTAATTTCAAGATGCGCGTTTATTCATTTGCAAACCAAGGGTTGGGCGATTTATTATTCGTGGCCTATGAGGTAAGCTAGCACAACTAATTAGAACTAGCGCCATAAATTAGCAATTAACATTGCAAATTAATAGTCAGTGAGCGCTTTTAATTTACGGTCGGGTTGTAGTATATGCTTTTCTTTGCATGATATTATTTTAAACTGTCCCTACTTTAAATGCCCCTGGCCCAGGGAAACATACTAAGATAAGGCGTGCGATTATTTAATCGCAACTCATTGAAAATCAAAATTTAATTTAGATGGACCGGTTTAGGATGATAAGCGCATGGCCTTACAGATTACATTGGTAAAAACACCCGCGAAAGTTTCTGTATCTAAAACCAGTCAAACATTTAAGAAACAAGGAGGCAGCTTAGGTCGTGCAGAAAGCAATTCCTGGGTGTTGCCTGATCCGGATAAGTTCTTATCCTCATGTCATTGTGAAATATTGTTTGATGCAAACACCTATTTCATATTGGATTTAAGTACTAATGGAACATTTTTTAATAATTCTTTAGAGCCTTTAGGGAAGGGGACCAAAGCTCCGCTGAATGATGGCGATTTTTTTGAGGTAGGTGAATACCGCTTTTCAATAAAAGTCGTTGCCGATCAAGATTTTGCCGGTAGTTCTCCGTTTGCCTCA
Organism: Pseudomonadota bacterium; assembly: GCA_040385335.1. GTDB lineage: Bacteria > Pseudomonadota > Gammaproteobacteria > Pseudomonadales > Cellvibrionaceae > Cellvibrio. Next base: position 52,720 of record JAZKHP010000044.1, on the reverse strand, counting down.
CAGCAAATTTCATCAAACTCATCGGGTGCGGATGACATATTTGGCAGCCGTGGACTTTTAGATCCCTCACTCGTTGATCCTTTTTCAGGCAATGGTTTTTTACCTGCAGATTTTTCGCTGGGGCCCGATAGCCAAAGTGCGGATCCGTTATTAGCGCTCGATAACGCACGTAAAAGTCCTGCTAAAGATAATTTTGGTGGTGGATTGGGAGGTGGATTGTTTGATTCAGACAACAATTCTGCGCCTGGAAACATTTTTTTAGGCAATAGCCAAACCGATCATTCACCAAGTCTGGACCAAGCTATTTCCTGGCCAGCGGCGGCCCAGGAAAACTTAATCCCGGAAGATTGGGGTGGGGATTTTATGGATGAACCACCCATGCCTATATCGCCATCAAAAGCACGTAATGAGGCTCCTTTTGCTAATGCGATAAAAGCAGATCCATTTGATCAATCTCCTTTTGCTTCTCCCGTTAGCGATCTGCCGGTAAAAAAATTTGAAGTACCTTTGCCAACGCCCAGGCCTATACCTGTGGCTCAGCCACGTGTTCAACCTCCAGTTCAAGTTCAAACCGCGCCAATAGTTAAGGCTGCTCCACGGCAGCCCGAACAACATGCAGTGGCCACTTTGGGCGCAGTAAATCATCGTTTAATTACTGCGATGGGGCTGGATGCCAATAAACTCACCGCAGAACAATCCGATGAAATAAGTGATGTGGTGGGTGAGCTTATGCGGGAAATTGTTGATGGGATGATGCAAGTGTTGCGCTCACGGGCCAGCATCAAAAATGAATTTCGCATGAATGTTACCACCATTCAACCGGTGGAAAATAATCCGTTAAAATTTTCGGTAGGTGTTGAGGAAGCTTTGGAAAATATGTTTGTAAAAAAATCCAATGCTTACAAAAAACCGGTAGATGCATTTCGTGAAGGATTTCAGGAAATTGGCGAACATCAAGTTGCCATGATTGCCGGTATTCGCTTTGGCTTTGAACGAATGGTGGAGCGCTTTAATCCAGAGAACCTGGAAAAGAATTTTAATAAACACGGTAAAGGCGGGGTCATTCCCGGAATGCAAAAAGCCAAGTATTGGAATAATTACAGAGATTATTACCTAAGCTTTCTGGATAATATGGAATCTTCATTTCAGCATCTATTTGGCAGTGATTTTGTAAATGCCTATGAAGATCAATTGCGCAAACTTGCAGCGGCACGCAAGAAAAATAAATAACTTACTTTCAACTGAGGTTTAACGCCAATCATGCTTCCTTTCATCGCTCGTTTACGTTTATTTTGTATTATTTTAGTTTCGGCTGTCCTACTGATGAATGGCTGTAGTTCGTCCAAAAGTAGAGTGGGCGGAGTGCTTAATCTGGATACTGATTTAAAAATAAATTTTGTTGTTGATAGCGATATAAATCCCAATGATAAAAAACGTCCCTCACCGATTTTTATACGCCTGTATGAATTGAAATCCCCTACCGTTTTCAATAAAGCAGATTTTATTGATTTGTATGAGCGCGATAAGGAAATATTAGCTGGCGATTACATTAATAAACAAACGCTGAAACCCTTACCTCCCGGCGTTGGCCGTACCGATACTTTCGTGCTAAAAAATGGCGCTAGCTATGTGGCGCTCTATGCTGAGTTTTCGCAATACCGTGGTTCCGCCTACAAGATAACTTTTCCCGTAACAGAAAATAACATCAGAAAAAATGAAATAACGATAAAAATATCCGGCACGGAAATGTCCGTTGTGACAAAAGACAATAAAAGTAAAAAATAAAAACCATTTTCCTCTTAAGCTGCGAATCAATACCAGCTTAAACGTATAGCGAGATAACAATGTCACTAGATAGCAGAGTAATTTGGTCTGAAGGAATGTTTTTAAATCCTCAGCATTTCCAGCAGCAAGATCGTTACATAGAACGCTACATAGATAGCAAATGTGCTGCATACGGAGCTTACGGCTGGGGCGTGCATGAGTTCGAGGTCGATCAACAACTGCTTAAACTTGGCAAAATATCTCTATTGCGTGGACGCGGTATCTTGCCAGACGGAACTCCGTTTAATTTTCCGAGCGTAGATGATGCGCCACCGGTTATTGAGGTACCAGCAGGTGCGCATAACACGGTTGTTTTTTTAGGCGTTCCCGTAAGACGTCCTGGTGCAATTGATGTTCTCCCCAAGGAAAACTCTCAGGGTCTTGCGCGCTACTATTCCACTGAACTCCAGGCCCGCGATGTAACCATAGAAGGTGGCGATACTCAGTCCCTTGATGTAGCCAAATTACGCCTGCGTTTATTATTAGAAACTGACGATTTAAGCGGATATGCATGTATTGGTTTGATCCGCATTTCCGAAGCACGCGAAGATAAAAATATTTTATTAGATGAACACTATCTTGCGACCAGTCTCGACTGTAAGGCAGTCCCAAGATTATCAGGTTTTATTTCTGAATTGGTTGGCCTGTTGCGTCATCGTGGCGAATCAATTGCGGGCCGTTTGGCAGATACTCGCCGCGGTGGTACTGCTGAAATTGCCGATTATATGCTGCTGCAATTGGTTAATCGTTTGGAGCCCTACGTGCAACACCTTACTACTATAAAAGGTCTTCACCCTTTAGAATTTTATTCAGAAGCGTTGAAAATGGCCGGCGAATTATCGACATTCGTCACCAAAAATAAACGCCCACCGGTATTTCCACCTTACTTGCACGATAACTTGCAACAAACTTTCACGCCCTTAACCAATGCACTGCGTGAATATTTATCCATGGTGTATGAGCAAACGGCTGTTGCCTTAAATCTTGTTGAAAAGAAATATGGTATTCGCGTTTCAGAAATTAGCGATAGGTCATTATTAACTACCGCAATGTTCGTGCTTGCTGTGCGAGCGGATGTTAGCGACGATGTTATCCGTAGCCGTCTCCCTGCACAAATAAAAATCGGTTCTGTGGAACGGATTCGCCAATTGGTCAACGCTGCTATGCCGGGTATTGCTATAAAGCCTTTACCGGTTGCGCCACGGCAAATTCCGTTTCGCGCGGGTTATACTTATTTTGAGTTAGATCGCCACAGCGAATTTTGGAAAGAACTACAACAATCAGGTGGCTTCGCCTTGCATTTGGGTGGAGATTTTCCCGGAATTGAAATGGAATTTTGGGCGGTACGCCAGTAATTCTTTGATGAAAATTAATAATGCTTTATAGGTAGTGCTAGTGAGTTTTAAATGTTTTTAGCTCACCTTTATTTAGCAAAATAATTGCAGCAATACAAAAATTTATTTGGAGGTGCGCACCATGGCTGATGATTCAGATAAGACAGTTTTTAAGCAACCCACACCTGGCGGCGATCGCACTTCCTTGCATCCTACGCCAGGAGGACGCAGCGCTGGACAACAACAAATACCATCGCGTTCTGCGGGCGCTACTCCTCAGCCAGGCCGCACGTCTACTACGGTAAAATCTTCAGTTGTGGATACGGGAGGTAGTTATTTTCGCACTGACATTGGTTTGAACCCATTGGTCAATACGGCTTCAACTCTCATTGCTGTGTTTGAAAAAACACGAGGTGCAGTAAATCATGCCGATGTAGGCGGTTTATATCAGCGCTTGATTAATGAAATCAAAATGTTTGAAACCCGCGCAAAAGAACAAGGCATTAAACCTGAAATTGTATTGTCAGCGCGTTACTTGTTGTGTTCCGTGTTGGACGAAGCAGTATTGAATACACCTTGGGGTAGCGAGAGCGCATGGGGTCAGCGTACCTTGCTTAGCGTTTTTCACGGTGAAACTTCAGGTGGTGAAAAATCCTTTTTAATTTGCGATCGTATGCGGCAGTCACCTGCTGAAAATCTCGATATTCTAGAGCTTTTTTATATCTGTTTGAATTTAGGATTTGAAGGGAAATATCGCTTGATGAATCGTGGCCGTGAAGCCTTGGAGCAGCTGCGCGAAGAACTATTTGCCATTATCCGCCGCAATCGTGGAGAGTATGAGCGCGCACTTTCTCCGCGTTGGATGGGTTTAGGCAACACTCGTAATCCCATTACTGAATATATACCCTTATGGGTAGTAATTAGTTTGGCAGTAGCCATTTTATTTTTCAGTTATTCCGGGTTTCGCTATTGGTTGTATTCCTCTGCGACGCCTGTTGTGGAGGAGTTGATCACGCTGTCGGAAAATAGATCCAACGAAAAAAATAAATAAGTTACTTACGCAAAAATTGGCCGGCAGTCGTTATTAGCATTGCTTAATTGACATGGCGTAACGAATATTGCTTCGCGAAGTTATACAAGAGATCTAGTGTTTATGAAAAAAATTGGACGTTTTTTTACTCACCCAATAGTCATTTCTATTATTGGTCTAGTGCTTATTTCGTTACTCATTTGGTTTGCTGGACCACTGTTTAAATTTGGCGCAGCGAACGTTGCCCCCTTGGGAAGTGCAACCGCTCGGTTGATCACCATTATGGTGATCATTGTGCTCTGGGGCTTAAACAATTTGCGCATTCAAATGCGTAATAATAAAAGTAATGAATCTCTCGTAGGCGATTTGCAGCACAACAATGCGAATGCTCAGCAAGGTATGGCATCAGACCAGGCCTCGGAAGAAATTGCGCAAATTAATCAACGTTTTGCTCAAGCACTCGATACTCTCAAAAAGCTTAAATTTAAAGGCAAAGGAAAAAATAAAGCCCTGTACGAATTGCCCTGGTACATTATTGTTGGCCCACCTGGTTCAGGTAAAACAACTGCATTAGTGAATTCCGGTCTCGACTTTCCTTTGGCGGAGCAGTTTGGCAAGGGTTCATTACAGGGCGTAGGTGGAACTAGAAATTGTGATTGGTGGTTTACTAATGATGCTGTGTTGATTGACACCGCAGGGCGCTACACAACACAAGATAGCCATCGCGTTGTGGATAGCTCCGCATGGGAAGGATTTTTAGATTTATTAAAACGTAACCGTCGCCGTCGCCCAATTAATGGCGCAATTGTAGCAATCAGTTTACATGACTTGTTATTGCAAACTGAAGAAGAGCGTATCCAGCATGCCAAGACGATTCGCATGCGTCTTGATGAGCTAATGAATAAATTGGAAATACGTTTTCCAATTTATTTATTATTTACCAAATCCGATTTGGTGTCCGGCTTTAGTGAATTTTTTGAAGATTTAGGTAAGGACGAGCGGGAGCAAGTCTGGGGGATTTCTCTGCCCAACGCGCCCAAACATTCACAGAGCCCTGATTTTGATTTTTTACACGATGAGTTGGGCAGTTTAACTCGACGCCTTTATGACAGAGTACTCTGGCGCATGCACGGCGAGCGAGATGTAAAACGTTGCGCCGCAATTCAGGGTTTCCCACAACAAATGGAAAATCTTAAGACCATTGTTGAATCTTTTGTTAAACAAACATTCGTGGCAAATCGCTTTCAGTTTCAACCTTATTTGCGCGGCATTTATTTTTCCAGCGGTACGCAAGATGGCACACCCATCGATCGTCTAATGACATCGGTTGCGGCTAATTTTGGCTTTGCTCGCGAAGTCGCACAGCAAGCGTCGCAGCGCGGTAAAAGTTTTTTCATGTCACGGTTATTTCGCGATGTTATTTTTCCCGAAGCGGAATTAGTCGGCGTAAACATGCGTTATGAAAAAATAATTCGTTGGACCCAAGCCGCAACTTACATAGGCTTGGCGATCATTACCCTGGTCGTGGTTTTGGTGTGGAGCGGTAGTGTCGCGCGCAACAAATTATATTTAGCGGAAGTGCAATCTTACCTCACTCAATATAAAGATGAAGAAAAAAAGCTGGGTCGTTTGAGTAGCGATATAAAAACCGTTTTACCAGGTTTAAATGCACTGGCTAAAGCAAGCACTGTTTACGATCAGGCAAGCCATCCGTGGTTGTCAGGTATGGGGCTTTATGATAACCGTGTTGATGTCGAGACCAACCGCGCTTACGATGAAAAATTAAAAACAGTTTTTTTACCGAAATTATTGGAGACGCTGGAAGGTTCATTGCGTTTGGGTGAGTCGCAAGGTGATCTCTATAATACGTTTCAAGTCTATATGATGTTTAATAAATTGGATCATATGGATAAAGCTGTAGTTGCAGCCTGGTTTGATAGTTACTGGAATAAATTTTTCCGTGCCGATGCTGCCCAGCGTGAACAGGCGCAAGAACATTTTAACGCCCTTTTTGCGCGCGAATTACAGCCCTCAGTATTGAACGAACAAGTGGTTACGCAAACTCGTGCGACCCTCTTGCGTATTCCTGCTGCGCAGCGGGTTTACAGCCGGATTAAATCCAGTTCTGAATATAACAAACCCGTTGATATGCTCAATTTTTACAGTGAGTCGGTACGGTCCACGTTTAAAATGGATGAACGTACTCGCAGTGCATTAATGATTCCTGTGCTCTACACCATACAGGGATATAAAAATGTAGATCTATCGCCAAGCTCGCCACTTATCGCTGCGCTCACGAATGAGCGTTGGATGATGTCTGATGGCGATGGTAAAGATATGGACATGAATATCCAGGATCCGCAAGAAGTTAGCGATCAAGTGAAAGCGTTTTATTTTGCTGACTATATTAGAATTTGGTCTGATGTTTATAATTCGCTGGATGTGGCCCATTTTTCTAACATGCGTGAGTTGAGTGATATTCTTGTTAATCTAACAGACCCGGTGTATTCACCGATTTTATCCGTGTTACAAGTCGGTAAAACCAATACCGAGTTAACGCCGCCCGTAACCGTACCCGATGCGCTTGCCAATAAGGTAAAAGGTGTGGCCGGTGAGCAGGCCGTAAATTATTTAGCAAATGCAGTTGAGGGAACAATTGTTGACAAACGTTTTCACGAGCTTAATGTTCTTTCAACTGACTCGGCGCGCGCAGCTGCGCCTATCAACGGCACTATTCAAAAATTAACGCTATTAAAAGAGTATGTACAAGAGATCAGCATGGCTCCGGATCCTGCCAAAAAATCATTTGAAATTGCCAAGGCCCGCGCGGAAAGTGGTGCTGCAGATCCTATTACGGGCTTGCGCGTTTACGCCAAAACAACACCGGAGCCAATTCAGCGTTGGTTGGTATCGCTGGCTGATCAAGCTACGCAATCACTCGGTCAGTCTGGACATCAATTTGTAAACACGGCTTGGCGTGCGCAAGTTTGCACACCGTTCAAACAAGCCTTGGCTGGTCGTTATCCGTTTAATCGCTCGTCCAGTGATGAAGTGGCATTATTAGATTTTACGACCTTCTTCAAACCGCAAGGCACCATGGATCTTTTTGTAAAAGAATATTTGCAATCGTTTCTGGATGCGCGAGGAAATCTAAGTGGCAACAGTGGTTTTTCATCAGCGTCCATTAATGAAATTCAGAAAGCCATCAATATTCGCAATACCTATTTCCGTGAAAAGGGTGATGTTCCCAGCATTAGTCTGGAGCTGCGTCCGATTAGCATGAGCGAAACAGATGCGCGCTTTACCCTGGATATGGGTGATCAAAAACTGACGTATAGCCATGGGCCAAAATTTTGGAATCCAGTCAGTTGGCAAGGCGACAAAGATTCAAAAAGAATTCGCATTATCTTTGAGGATTTAAATGATTCCTCTTATGACAAAATTTATTCCGGTCCCTGGGCATGGTTTCATATGATGGATGATGCAGAAATTAAATCGACTAATCAGACCAATAGTTATTTGATTACTTTTAGTGTGGGTAGCTCAGCCAATGACAGCAAAGCTGCGCACAAAATAGTTTACGAAGCCAAAGCCAACAGTGTTAATAATCCCTTCAAAAATGATTTACTGAGTTCTTTTAGATGCCCGGAGTCGCTTTAAGTGAATATTGCAAAAACGGTAGGTCTATATGGCAAGCTGCCCGCGCATGGCGATTTTATTTATCGCAATTTGCCGACAGGCTTTATTAATACCTGGGATTCCTGGCTGCAAGGATTTGTCAGTTGTTCGCAAGAGCAGCTGGGAGAAGCCTGGCTGGATACTTTTTTAACCAGCCCCATCTGGCGCTTTGCCTTTTCTGAAGGTGTGATTGATCAATATGTGTGGGCTGGCATTGTGCTGCCCAGCGTAGATCGGGTGGGTCGTTACTTTCCATTCTCAATCGTTACCTGTTCATCGGCAGCATTAAATCCGCTAGAAGTTATCAGTCAAACACATTGGTTTGAAGCGCTCGAATCTCTAGCACTTAAGGCGTTGGACGGACAAATTCCGATTGACGAATTGGCTGAAGAAATAAATCAACATCCGCTGACTAAAACGTTAATTTACACTTCAAGTGCACCGCAAAATAATAAGTTAGGTACTGTTATAAAATTGGATTTCGAAGAGCAGTCCCCCAATTCGGTGTTCCCTTATTTACTCAATACTTCACTCAAAGAGAGCTTGTCGAGCTACAGTGTTTGGAGCACTCAAGGTTCACAGCAAGTGGAACCCTGTTTATTTTACGCGCGCGGTTTACCGCAGATGCAAGGCGTAGCTGCGATGTTAGACGGCCAGTGGGATCTTTGGGGTTGGAACGAACCTTGCCATTTAAATGCGATGCAACAATAAATGTGCGCTGTTGTAAGCACTCCTGGACATGTTAATGATAGATAAAACCTTCAGGCGCCCCATTGAATGGAATAGCGCCGCGCGAACCGATGTCGGTGTCGTGAGAGAAGTGAACGAAGATGCAATTTTAGCAAAGCCTGAAATCAGTTTATGGGCTGTTGCCGATGGTATGGGTGGTCACCTGGTTGGTGATGTTGCGAGTAGTAAAATCATTGCTGCATTAGATGAACTCGCACCGCCGTCGCTGTTAAGCGACTATGTTGATCTGGTAGAAGATGCATTGCTCGATACCAATGAAAAAATGCTTGAGTATGCGCAAATTATGTTTGATGCCGGCACCATGGGCAGCACCTTGGTCGCCTTATTAATCAAAGAAAGAGTGGGCGCTTGTTTATGGGTTGGCGATTCGCGTCTCTACCGTTTTCGCAATCAACAATTAATACAAATTACGCGCGATCATAGCCAGTTGGAAGAAATGCTGGAAATGGGGCTTTTAACCACTGAAGCTGCGGAAAATTATCCGCATAAAAACGTTATTACGCGGGCAGTGGGTGTGGAGGAATCGCTCTACGTCGATGTCACAGTATTTACCACGCAAATTGGCGATACCTTTCTACTCTGCAGCGATGGTTTATATAATTCAGTGAGCAGGGAAGATCTTATTGAGGCACTAACACTTCGCGATTTGGAAGTTATGGTTACCCAGTTAGTAGATAAAGCCATTGCCAACGGTGCTCCCGATAATGTTTCTGCCGTTGTGGTGCAAGGCTGTGCAGGAAAAATAACCTCTACTAATCTTATGCAAGGATAGATGAGCAAAGTGAAAAAAATATGAAAACGCCGGGCGATGATGATAAAACACAAGTCAAGTTGACTGATAAGGACAATCTTGAAGATCGCACCCGAATTGTTCCGCCCGTTAAACCGGCTGGGCAAAATGCAGCAGTGGCAAGTCAAAAAACTGGAATTCCTAAAGCTGGAGTTGCAAAAGTTGAAGGGCAGAAAGTCGAAATTCCAAAGTCCGAACCGCAAAAAATAGCTCGGCCGACACAACCTTCGCCCACCTCACAGGTTGCAGCACCTGCAGATAAAACCCGAGTTATCCCAAAAAGTCGCCCCCCGGTGCCAGCAACCGAAGCAAGTGGCGATAAAACGCAGTTCGTGCCAGCGAAAATAGCAGCGCGAACTCCTCCGTCGGATGTCACTAAAGTGGGTCCTGGTCTAAAAGACGATGCTCAGGAAGTGAGAGCGCGCGATACTCTTTCTGCCCATGCTTACGTCATCTTAAAGAAACGCTTTGTCTGTGAAGAAATTCTCGGCACCGGCGGTATGGGAGTCGTTTATAAAGCTAAAGACTTGCTTAAAATTGAAGCTCAGGATCGCGAACCTTATGTCGCTATTAAAGTTCTGAGTGATGAGTTTAAATCCCATCCTGAAGCGTTTATTGCGCTGCAGCGGGAATCGCGCAAAAGTCAAAAAATTGCTCACCCCAATATTGTAAATGTGCATGACTTTGACCGTGATGGCGACACGGTGTTTATGACCATGGAATACATGGAAGGCAAGCCGCTCGATAAATTAATCAGTCAATATCGCAGCGTAGGCTTACCGCATAGTGAAGTAGCAAAAATTCTCGAAGGTATCTGCGCTGCCTTAACTTATGCGCATGGACAAAATATTATTCACTCGGATTTTAAACCGGGCAATATTTTCGTCAACAATAAAGGCATCGCAAAAGTTTTTGATTTTGGTATCGCGCGTGCGGTTGCTAAAGCCGATCATCGTGAAGAAAGTTTAGATGATCGAACAGTTTTTGATGCCGGTAAACTTGGCGCGCTTACGCCAGCTTACGCCAGCCTCGAAATGCTGGAAGGGCTGACTCCGGATGTGCGGGATGACATTTATGCGTTGGGCTGTATTGCCTACGAACTTTTTGCTGGCGTACATCCCTTTAATCGCGTTCATGCTGATGAAGCCAAGCGGCAAAAATTAAAACCTAAAAAAATTATCGGATTGAAAAAAACGCAATGGCGGGCAATAGAGCACGCGCTTGCTTTTCATCGCATCAATCGCACTGAATCTGTTGAACAATTTTGGCGAGAATTTACCCAGAAGGTGACTCATACCGGTAAATTTTTTATCGCTATTTTATTGCTAACGGGTTTGGCGGTTGGTGCTTACTTTAAATTCAAACCAGCGGCGCAAGTGGTATTGTCTGAAGCAGAAGTGCGAAGTCAAATAGAATTGAAGCTCCGCCTTGAACAAAAAATGAAAGCCTTAACAGATTTATTAGCAACGGTTGAATTTACCTCGACTATTGAAGATCAGCTCTGGACTCTGGTGCAAGAATTGCGGCAAGCAAAAGGTATAGATAAAGCCTGGTTAGCTCAACAAGAGGCTGCTATTTACAATCGCTACGTCAAAGAAATTGAACGGGCATTAGCGCAAAAAGATTATCAACGTGCGCAAGTGTTAACCCAAAATGCTTATAGGTATGCAACGCAAACTGCACAGCTTAAAGCGTTTGAGCTGCTAATCACTGAAGGTATAGCGACACAAAAACGTTTAGAGCTGGAGCAGCAGGCACTATTGCTGCAACAGCAGGCGCAGCAAAAAGTAGTCGTGCAAGAACGGCAACAAATAGAAAAAGCCACGGAAAGCGTTGCACAAAAAAACTCCTTGTTTCAAATTGGCTTAAGTAACGTCAATAAACAATTAGAATGTTTAAGCAATATTGATATGAAAGACTTCGATATTGCGATTACTAAGCTAAGATCATTGAATGCCGATCTCTATCTTAAAGAAGAGCCGAGAATTACCACGTCCCTGGCAAAGTGTATTGAATATATCGGCACTTCTTTTCCGGAGCGGGCACTGGCCTCAAAAACTTATGCATTGCGTTTATTTAACGGCAACGCAGTGATAGCGGCGATTAAAATTGTGCAAAAAGATCCTTGCAGTGTTTCAATGGCCGGGTTAGGTGCAAGAGGTGCTGGGGCAAGCTGTAAAGATAAAATGAGCGGCATTAGTAAGGCACCGGCAATGGTGGTAGTTCCCGCTGGCAATGGTATGAAGGCATTTGCCATTGGCAAATATGAAACCTCCATTGATGAGCTCAATGAATTTTGCCAACAGTCTAAAGCCTGTGAACCAAAAGCAGATGGCGATGTTGGTTTGCCGGCGACGAATATTTCCATTTCCACGGCCAATGCTTATGTGAAATGGTTAAGTGAGAAATCGGGGCGCAGGTATAAATTACCCACGCTGCAAGAATGGCAATATGCTGCTAAAGCAGCAAGTGGTCGTATTGATCAAAATCGCAATTGCACGTTAAATTCGCGTGGCATTCAGAAAGGTAATGCATTAATTAGAATTTCCATTGGCCAGCAAAATGAATGGGGAATCATTAATTATGTGGGTAATGTTCAGGAATGGGTAGCTGAACGTGATGGCAGTACCTCAGCGGCAGGTGGCTCATTCGAAACAATGTTTGAAGAGTGTAATATCAACTATAAAGTGGCTCACGATGGGCGGCCGGATAATATCACCGGTTTTCGTGTAGTGCGGCAGGTGGAATAGCGCTGAGGACAATTGAGTTAGTATTTTTTATCAAAAAATAAAAAGTAGATGAAGTGGAGGCCATGTGGAAACAAAATATACGGCATTGGTAAAAAACCTGTTGCAGGAATATTACAAACGAAATATTTCGGTAGAGGATTACCGTTTAGAGCGAAATAAAATTATTTATGAAATGGATATTGAACTGAATGGAACAAAAAATATTCAGCAAGAAGCACCAAATCAGGAAACAATAAACTAAACAGCTACAAGCCGGAAGGCTATTAAACAAAAAGCTGTTAAATAGAAACTATAAATCCTAATATGCATTGAGAGAAAGTCACTGCTGGTGACCAAATGTGTTTAGATAACATCAAATAAGTATTGTAAGCATTACAACTAGGCAAGGTAAAAAAAGTATGGACCTGATAATTTTTTTCAAAACTGGTGGCTTCTTCATGTATCCGATTGTTATGGTTATAGCATTGGGTTTAGCCATTTCAATAGAGCGTTATTTTTATCTGACTAAAACGACCAGAATAACGGAGAAAACCTGGAAGCAAATCAATCCAATGCTGAAGGCTAATGATTTCGCCCGCGCGCAGCATTCTATCGTTAACTCTAATACACCCTTGGCCCGCGTATTAAATTACGGATTTGCACGTTACAAACCGAATGCGAAACGCGAACGTATTGAAGCTGCTATGGAAGAGGGCGTGATGGAAGTGACGCCTGAAATAGAGGCGCGTACTCATTATCTCGCTACATTAGCTAACGTGGCAACACTGCTTGGATTGTTTGGTACTGTATCGGGTTTGATTGAAGCATTTGGCGCGGTTGCGAATGCTGATCCAGCAGCAAAAGCGGAATTATTATCAGCCAGTATTTCCATCGCCATGAACGCTACTGCGTTAGGATTGGGTGCGGCAATTCCACTATTGTTAATCCATTCCTTTCTCGCGACCAAAACCAGCAAGCTCATTGATAGTATTGAAATGGCCGCTGTTAAATGTTCAAACCTGATGGTTGAAGAGTAACTAAATGAAATTTGGCCGCAAAAAGCGCTTACATGAAGTCGTTGAGCTGAACGTTACTGCGTTCATGGACTTGATGGTTGCACTGATCTGTTTTTTATTAATTACAGCGGTGTTTTCACAGATGACTGTGGTTGAGCTTAACTTGCCTGCGCGTAATGCAAAGCGTGCGGAGCAACAGGAAATACAGCTCGCACTGCAATTGGTTGTACGTGAAAACTCATTTGATATTCAAGATGTAAACCTGGGTCTAATTCGGCAAATACCGCGAGATCCCAACAATCCTGACTGGAAAATATTTAACAAGGTGTTGTTAGAAATTAAATATCGTTTTCCAGAAGAGCAAGATATTACGTTGCTGTTAGATCCCACTGTAAATTATAAAACGATGATTGATGTTATGGATCATGTTCGCACTGCCGATGTGGTTAATAATGCTACCGTTGAAACTATTGAATTATTTCCCAATATTTCAATAGGTGATGCACCTGAATTAACTCTCGCGAATGCTGAAGGAAACCAGGATTCTGTACCTCCTCCTGGCCTGGAAGCGACTGATGTTGACACAAGTAGTCTTGGCGAGAATAGTCAAGAGGTGCAGCCATGATCCAATCCCGGCGTGCACGCAGGATGGAGCGCAATCATAAACGGTCGAAAACACCTGGCTTAAATCTTGTTGCGCTAATTGATATTCTGACTATTCTTGTGTTCTTTATGTTGATTAATTCATCGACTACACAAAATATACCCAGCCAAAAAAACTTAAAACTTCCCAGTTCAATTTCAAAGTTGATTCCCGAAGAAACACTGTTAATTGAAATAACACGTACGAATATTTTGATTCAGGGTGTTAATGTTGCGAGTGTCGATGAAGTATTAAATAGCTCGAATGAAATTATTCCGAAACTAAAAGATGAATTGATATTTCTGGCGAGCAACCTTGCGCCCTCACAAGGTGACGAGAAACCTGCAGATCGGAAAGTCACTATCATGGGCGATGAAAATATTTCCTATGTGTTAATCCGAAAGGTGCTTACTACCTGTCAGCAAGCCGAATTCACTAAAATCGCTTTTTCAGCACATCAAAAATCCAAATTAAAAAGCTAAAGAGGCATGGTCAATGTTTGTGTTTAACGCAGCAATTACGGACATGGAATGACAGTAGCTATCACTTATAAAAATCTTGCCCTGGGCTGGCAACCCTCGCAGCAAATGGACTCCGACCATTTCAATAAAATTGTTATGGCGGTGCTTTTGTTCGCAACAATTTTATTGCTGGTTGTTTCATTTGTTGATATTCCTAAAGCGGATAATCGCACTCGTGTGGCTGCGCCAGATCGCATTGCCGAGTTTATATCGCGCAAGGAAAAGCCCATAGTGAAGCCACCAAAACCGGAAATTAAACCTTTACCTAAATTAAAAGAAGAACCGATACCGACGGCTGAACCTGTACCCACGGAAGAGTTACCTCGTGTTAGGGAGAGCGAACGCAAACCTTTAACCGAGTCGCAAAAGCAAGCACGAAAAGTTGCTGAAAAAAGTGGACTATTGGCGCTAGCCAACGAACTGAATGACTTAATTGATAACAATGATGTTCAAGCTAAAATGAACCGGAATTTGTCTACTAATCTCTCTGCAACAACCAATGAGGCAAACGTGGCGTCCGGTCATGATCTCAATGCTATTTCTGCGGGTGTAGCGCAATCCGGCGGTAATATTGACGCGGCGCAGTATGCGGGCGGAAAGGTTGGGGGCACTGCACTTGAATTAAGGAATAGTGAAAAAATTACTAGCGAGCTTTTGGCTGGTTCCAATAAAGACAGCGCAAATGGCAAAAAAGCGGCCGCTAAAAATCAATCCGGGGCAGGCAGTGCGGGAGAGGATGTTACTATTGTATTTGATAAAAACAAAGGTGGGCTCTATTCCCTTTATGAGCGGGAAAGACGTACGACCCCCGGGCTACAAGGGAAAATTGTTTTACAACTTATTATCTCGCCTGACGGTAATGTTATTGATGTAAAAATTATTTCCAGTGAGTTGAATAATCCCGCGCTGGAAGCAAAACTTATTAGTCGTATAAAACTCTTTAAATTTAAAGCCGGTGGTGAAAAGCCAATAACCATTACTTATCCAATTGAATTTTTGCCATCCTAATCTTTGGTGGGTTAAATGTGGCTTATGAAGCATTGTTATGATTTTTAAAAATTATCAATTGTGATAGCTTCAATAGCCATGTTGTGCACGAACCAACAATAATAAATCAACCACTCAAAACCAGTAGATTAACAGTCTGGTTTTGCAACATCTTTACAGTCAGCACATTTAGCTTTATTAATCCCACCGCCTACTAATCTGCATTTATTAAAACAAAGTTGCGCGCTTAAATATTCATTTTTTTGTTGCTCGCAAGTTGCCGATTTTTTAGGGGAAGAATTAGGCACCTCAATAAATTGCGCCTTATTATTATTGTTGTTGGGTGTATTGTTGTGAGGGGTTTCCACGCCCGGAATTGTATTGGTTGATTTAGTATCAACTGTTTTACTTTGCGAAAGATATTCTTTAGGTACCTCATCGCCAAAGTGTTTTTTTCCTTGCTTGTCTGTCCAGGTATAAGTTTCGCTAAAAGCTAAAGGGGCGGTGCAAGTTATAACCATTAAGCAAAACTTACATAGTGATATTTTGCGCATATTATTTCCTCTGTTACTTAACCAATCGGGATCGACAATAAATACATTGTAGGAATTATTTGTTTTATTGTACAACCTAAACTATTTACAAAACTCCTGAATGCTTGGGAGGTATAGCGAGCTTTCCGATACGGTATTGTGAGATGTATTTGGTAGGGTTTTAAATGACACAATATTGGGTTTGAAGTGCGATTTCAACAGTAAAGTCTGTTCACGTGGTATAACCAAATCATTCTCTGCTGCCAAAACCAGCACTGGTATGTTAATCGTTGCTGCGTAACGCCATGATTCGTATTTATCCTTTAATAGCCAACCAACGGGAACATAAGGGAACCGGGAACTCGCAAGCTCTAACAGGCTATTATAAGGAGTCACTAATACCAGTTTTGCTGCAGGCCGCAAACTCGCAACCTGCACGGCAATTCCACTACCTAAACTACGCCCAACAATAACAACCTGTTGATGTTCTGCAGATACTTTGTCAAACAGTGCGAGAGCATCTGCTATTAACGCGGCCTCTGTAGGTGTGCCTGCGCTGCCACCAAAACCTCTATAATGAAGTAAATAAAGCGCATAGTCTGGAAAGGCCGATGAGAAATCTGTGAGGTTCAGCGAGACATCTTCTGCATTGCCACCAAAATAAATAAGTGCGTTCCTGCCACTCTGCGAGCGTGTTGTTACAAGTACATTGCCCGCTGCAGTGGGTAATTTTAAATTTATTTCACTTTTTAAAATAATTCTGGATTGTGGAAAATAAATTAACGAACGCTGAAAAATATATAATCCGACACAGGCTAGCCCATAAATAATAACGCCCGCTATGACTAATCGAATAACTGCAATCATCAATATATCCATTTCCGTTTATAGCAAAATTACGCGTTGTGCGAAGCCTTGTTGTGCAAAGCGCTGCTATAAATCTCCTCATAAAGTCTTGCACTTTTTTCCCACGAAAAATTTTGTTTCATGGCATTTATTTGCAATTTTTTCCATTGCTTCGGTTGTTCGTAGCAGGCAAGTGCACGCTTAATCGCTTGATGTAAATTTTCAGTCGTTGCCTCGGTGAAAACAAAGCCATTGCTGGTATCATCTATTTCGCCGTTCGCTTCCATTACCGTATCGCGTAAACCGCCCACGGCATGCACAACCGGTAAAGTGCCATAACGTAAACTGTAGATTTGATTTAGCCCACAAGGTTCAAATATAGAGGGCATTAAAAAGATATCGCTACTCGCTTCTATTTGATGCGCAAGCGTTTCGTTATAGCCTAAGTTGACGGATACTTTATCGGGATGTTGCAGAGCGATTTTGTTTAAGGCCTGTTCGTAAGTTTCAAAGCCGCTACCTAAAATGACTAACTGGCAATTCAGCATTAATAATTGATTCATTTGCTCGAGCAATAGATCTATGCCTTTTTGTTCAACCAGGCGGCCAATAAAGCCTAGCATAGGAATGGTCTCGCTTACCGGTAAACCCAAGTGTGCTTGCAAGTGAGTTTTATTTTTTACTTTTAGATTAATGGTGCGTTGGTTATAGTTTTGCTGAATAAGTTTATCGCTACCGGGATTCCATTCATCTATATCGATTCCATTTAAAATTCCGCTTAGGTTCTTCGCGCGAACGCGGAGCAATCCATCTAACCCGCAACCAAATTCCGGGCTTTTAATTTCCTCTGCATAACTTGGGCTCACCGTGGTCACAGCATTTGCAAAGGCAATTCCGCCTTTAATAAATGACATTTGCCCGTAAAATTCCAACTTATCGTGATGCCAATAGTGCTGCGGAAAATCCATTTCAGCAAAGGCTTGATGGGAAAATAATCCGCGATAAGCCATATTGTGAATAGTAAAAACAGTAGCCGGAGTAATGGTTGATGTGGTTTGCGCTAACAAGGCGGGCACTAGGCCGGTTTGCCAATCGTTACAATGAACTATGTCAGGCTGCCAATTCATATTGGTTTGATTGAGTGCAATCATTTGTGCAACTTTTGCAAACAGAAAAAACCGCCAATGATTATCATCCCAATCATTTCCATCGGGGCCGCAATAAGGGTTACCTTCACGCTCCGAAAATTGCGGCATGTCCACCAACAACACAGTTACCCGAGAGCCGGGTAAGCGCGTTTGTAAAATATTGATATCCTGCCCGTATATTGATATCTGGGATATTTTTTTTATGCCTGCATCCTTCGCTTTTATTAAAGCGCTCGCGTAAGCAGGCAGTAAAATTTTAACATCATGCCCTAGTTTTAATAGTGCTCGCGGCAGGCTGCCGGCAACGTCAGCCAAGCCACCGGTTTTAATCAGTGGATGCGCCTCGCTGGTAACAAATAAAATTTTATTCATTGCTCATTCCTGTCCAATATTAGTTAACGCAGTATTAGTTGCACTTTAAGAGAACTGCACCGAGTGGCGGTAAAGTTAACTCAATAGATTGTGCATGCCCCATCCAGCTGATTGGCGATGTAGGTATTTCCGCAGCATTACCCATATTGGTTCCGGCGTAATAGGTGGAATCAGAATTAAAAATTTCGTGGTAGGTTCCCGCGATAGGTACACCAAGGCGATAATTTTCGCGCGGTGTGGGTGTGAAATTAAGGACTACCAAAGTTGAGCCCTTACTGCCTTTACGCAAGTAACTAATCACCGATTGCGTTGAATCGTTGCAATCTACCCATTCAAAACCTTCGTGGTGAAAATTGCGTTCATACAGAGAGGGTAGAGTGGTATAAAGTTTATTGAGATCTTTCACCAGTGTTTGCAAGCCAGAATGGAAATCACCTTCATTAAGCAAATGCCAATCCAGGGATTTTTTATGTGCCCACTCATTCCACTGGCCAAATTCACTGCCCATAAATAATAATTTTGAACCAGGGTAGGTGTAGAGATAGGTATAGAGCAGACGTAAGTTGGCAAATTTTTGCCACATATCACCGGGCATTTTATTAATCATGCTGCCTTTGCCGTGGACAACTTCATCGTGTGAAAACGGCAACTGAAAATTTTCAGTGAAGGCGTACATCATGCCAAAGGTTAATTGGTTATGCTGATATTGGCGGTAGATCGGATCTTTGCTCATGTATTCGAGCGTATCGTGCATCCAGCCCATATTCCATTTCATGGAGAAACCCAAACCGCCAACCCAGGTGGGACGCGTTACCTGTGGCCATGCGGTGGATTCTTCAGCAATAACAAGAGTACCCGGATGTTGGCCATGGCAAAGCACATTGAGCTGGCTTAAAAAAGCCATGGCTTCAAGGTTTTCATTGCCACCATAAATATTGGGAATCCAGTCGCCATCTTCGCGCGAATAATCGAGATGCAACATGGAAGCAACTGCGTCGACACGTAAACCGTCTATGTGAAATTCTTTGAGCCAAAATAACGCATTGGCAAGCAAAAAGTTTCGCACTTCGTTGCGACCATAATTGTAAATCAATGTGCCCCAGTCACGATGCTCTCCTAAACGAGGGTCTTCGTGCTCATAAAGTGCACTACCGTCAAAGCGGGCGAGGGCATGAGCATCCTTGGGAAAATGTGCTGGCACCCAATCGAGAATAATACCAATACCGTTTTGATGGAGGTGATCGACAAAATAACGGAAATCGTCAGGTGTACCAAAACGACTGGTCGGTGCGTAATAGCCGGTAGTCTGGTAGCCCCAGGAATCATCAAAGGGATGTTCGGTAATGGGCAGGACTTCAATGTGAGTAAAGTTCATCGACTTTACGTAGTCGGCGAGCTGATGTGCTAACTCCCGATAAGATAGAAACTGATTGCCATCGCCTTTGCGCCATGAAGATAAATGCACCTCATATACCGATAAAGGCGAATGTTGCCAATCCCATGTTGTGCGTGCGCGCATCCAGCTGGTGTCTTTCCATTGATATTCGCTGGGTGCAATTACAATAGATGAAGTTTTAGGGCGAAGCTCAAATGCCTGGCCATAAGGATCCGCCTTGGCAAATACATTGTGGGTATCGCGATTGCGAATTTCGTACTTATAAAAAGAACCCATAGGTAAGCCGGGGATAAATACTTCCCACAGCCCACTTGCACCACGTACTCGCATCGGATGCTGACGGCCATCCCACTCATTGAAATCACCTACCACACTAATGCGTTCAGCGCTGGGCGCCCAAGTGGCAAAGAGCACACCATCAATGCCATTCACTTGATGCGGGTGGGCACCCAGCACTTCATAAATATTCCAATGTTGCCCTTCATTAAATAAATGAATATCAAGTTCGCCCAATTGTGGGGCAAAAGAGTAGGGGTCGTATTCTGTATGCAAATTATTATGGCGATCGCACCATTCAATTTGATAATGCTCTGCTATGGTTTTACCCAAGCCATACCATTCAAAAAAATCAGTGCCTTCAATGCGCTGTAAATTAAGTTTTTGCTCTGCGGCGAGCAAAGATGCAGAACGGGCACCCGGTAAAAAAACTCTTACTACAGTATCCGCAAGCACAGTAGTTTCTTTAAGCGGATGTTTACCTAAAACCTCAAAGGGATCGTGGTGTGTGGCTGCAATAATACGCAGGAGATCATTGGGTAAAGATTGATCTTGCTTGACACTGAGCATGCAAATTTTTCCTATAAAGTGAAGGTAAGCGACTAAATTAAGCGATTAACTGTAGTAAGTAAGGCCCGTGTTGGTGAGTAAGATTAGCTGAAAAAACCTAGCTTATGTAAAACCTTGAGGTTGGCGCATAAATCATAGCTCATAACACTAAAAATAAAATCAATTCATTTGGTGAAAAAAATAGGGCTGAAGTAAAACATAGTGATGGCACAAAGTAGAGCAAAAAATATGGCGCGCAAACGAAATATTTGCAGATCCAATGCCAATAATACAGCTACAATGAAAAATGCTTTTAAAAGAGGCATTTAGTTCGACAATTAATAACAGCTGGATAATTCGCTTGGCATTGATATTGCTCAATGAAAAAGTAAATACTAACTGTCAAGATTAAACTTGCCATTACAAAAATAGGAAAACGCTGTAAATGAGTATTAATAAAACTTCTGGTCGCTTCGTTAGCCGTTTAACACAAAAAACTTTGGCACTTATTCTTGCGGGAGGCCGTGGTTCCCGTCTTCATCATCTTACTAACTGGCGCGCAAAACCCGCTGTGCATTTTGGTGGCAAATTTCGCATTATCGATTTCCCTTTATCAAATTGCGTTAATTCCGGTATTCGTCGTGTCAGTGTACTTACGCAGTACAAATCTCACTCACTGGATCGTCATATTCAACGTGGCTGGGGTTTTCTCGGCGGCGAATTAGGTGAGTTTGTAGAATTGCTACCAGCGCAACAACGCTTAGACGAATCCTGGTATATGGGCACTGCAGATGCCGTATTACAAAATCTCGATATTATTGAACGACACAATCCGGAATATGTATTAATTCTTGCGGGTGATCATATTTATAAAATGGATTACGGCACTATGATTGCGGCACACGTTGAGCGCGGTGCTGATATTACTGTTGGATGCATTGAAGTACCACTCGATATCGCAAAATCTTTTGGCGTAATGGATATTGATGCCGATAATACTATTGTGCGCTTCACTGAAAAACCTGCGCATCCAGAGCACATGCCAGGCAAACCCGATAAAGCACTTGCCTCCATGGGCATTTATGTTTTCAGTACTAAAGTTCTTTTTAGCGAACTATTAAAAGATCAAAAAAATCCCGACTCATCCCATGACTTTGGTAAAGATATTATTCCTGCCATGATCAAATCCCATCGGGTTACTGCATTTCCATTTCGCGATCCAATTAGTGGCGGCGACGGTTACTGGCGCGATGTAGGTACTGTTGATGCATTGTGGGAAGCGAATCTCGAATTAACCAGCGTGACGCCCGAGTTGGATTTATACGACGCCGAATGGCCGATCTGGACACATCAAGAACAAGTTGCTCCGGCAAAATTTGTATTCGATGACGAAGGGCGTCGCGGCTACGCGGTTGACTCATTAATTGCTGGAGGCTGTATTGTTTCTGGTTCAACCGTACGTCATTCATTGCTTTTTCCCCGTGTGCGTATTCATTCCTATTGTGAGATTACCGACTCAGTGCTTTTCCCCAGCGTTGAAGTAGGGCGCAATTGTAAAATTCGCAAAGCATTAATTGATCGCCGTTGCAAAATTCCTGAAGGCACTGTTATTGGTTACGATGCCGAAGCTGATCGTAAGCGCTTTTTCGTATCGCCAAAAGGCGTCGTTTTAGTAACACCTGAAATGCTGGGTTATGTTGACTAAGGCAAATTCATTTTTGCTGAGGCGAGTTTATGTTTACCGAGGAGAATTCCATGCCTGTAAATAACAAAATGAAAGTTGTATTTTGTTGGCATATGCATCAACCGGATTATCGCAATATTATGACCGGGGAATATTATTTTCCCTGGACCTATTTGCATGCGTTGAAAGATTACGTTGACATGGTTGCGCACTTGGAGGCGCAGCCAAAAGCGCGTGCCGTATTTAATTTCGCCCCCATTTTGTTAGAGCAATTAGATGATTACGGGCAACAAATTAATCAATATTTCAATACCCATGAAACTATCAAGGATGCTGTACTGGCATCGCTGGTATCGACCAATCTTCCGGCTGCTGGCACGATTGAATATTTGGATCTTGCAAAAAAATATCTGCGCGCAAATCGCGAGCGCATGATTGAACGCTTTCCGATTTATCGCGAATTGGCCGACACAGTTGATTCGTTAACTGAGAAGCCATGGTTAGCACAATATTTGAATGAACAATTTTTAATTGATTTATGTTTTTGGTATCACCTCAGTTGGCTGGGTGAAACTTTACGGCGTACGGATTTACATGTGCAAGCATGGCAAAATAAAGGCCGTGGCTTTTCACAACAAGATCGAATTGATTTGTTACAAATTATTGGTGAACAAATTCGCTCTATTGGTCCACGCTATAAAGCGCTTTATGATAAAAACCAAATCGAAATGTGTATGAGTCCTTATGCTCATCCTATTGTTCCTTTGTTGTTGGATATTCATTCTGCAAACCAGGCTTGGCCAATGGTAACCCTTCCTATATCAACGCATTATGCTGGCGGTAAAGCGCGAGCTAAATGGCATTTGGCACAGGGCGTAAAAACTTTTCAACATTATTTTGGCCATAGTCCGCGCGGGTGCTGGCCTTCAGAAGGTGGGTTAAGTGACGAAACTTTAACACTGCTAAAAGAAGCGGGATTTGATTGGACTGCCACGGGCGATTCGGTATTACACAACAGCCTGAAACATCCAGATAACAAAACCATTGCAGTTGAATTGGAAGCAAAAAAAGCGTGTTTACATCGCTCATACAATTTTGCTGACAGTAATATAAATTGTTTTTTTCGCGATGACGGTTTGTCAGATTTAATCGGTTTTAAATATGCCACCTGGCATGCGGAAGATGCAGTGGGTGATTTGATCAATCACATGGTCGCCATTGCTGATGCTTGCGACAAACCCAAAAATTCTGTTATTTCTGTGATTATGGACGGCGAAAATGCCTGGGAATATTTTCCCGAAAATGCCTATTACTTTTTAGAATCTTTATATCGTCGCATTGGTGAACATCCAAAGCTTGAATTAACGACTTACAGTGAATTAATTAGCATGCAACAGCCAGAGCCGCTACCAATGCCGCATCTGGTAGCGGGTAGCTGGGTATACGGTACTTTTTCTACCTGGATCGGCGACAAAGATAAAAATCGTGGTTGGGATATGTTATGTGAGGCCAAGCTCGCAACGGATTTGGCGCTCTCCACACAAAAATTTAAACCCGATCAATTAGCCAAAATTGAAAAGCAATTAGCCTTGTGTGAAGGCTCGGATTGGTTTTGGTGGTTCGGTGATTACAATCCATCGCAAAGCGTCAGTGATTTTGAATTTTTATATCGTCAACATTTAAAAAACTTGTATCACCTGATCAACATACCTGCACCAGAATATTTGAATGCTATTATAAGCGTTGGCGGCGGCTCACCTGCCACTGGGGGCGTAATGCGTCAGGGACACGAAATTATTATGCATGAAGCTGAACTTATAAATTAATCCATGGTTTATTCATTGTGGTTATTCACAAACAATTTATTCAATAACTTATTAAATGGTTAATTAGATCATTAATTAAATTAAGTATCAAAAAAAGGATAGCAAAAGGGCTGAATTAATAAAACACGAAATTACATAACCGAACAATGGGGTAGAACACTAATACTTATGCAAAAAAATATGGCGACTATTTCACCCCTCTTTTCGAATCGACGCGCAGGCGTATTACTGCATCCCACATCACTCCCCAACCAACAATCTTTTTCGCAAACACATTCTATTGCTCAACTACATGGCACTCTTGGAAAAGATGCCTATACTTTTATTAATTTTTTAGCAGAGTCGGGTATTAGTGTTTGGCAAATGCTGCCGACCGGCCCTACTCACATTGATTTGTCGCCCTATCAATCATTGTCAGCCCATGCCGGTAATCCAGAATTAATTAGTATTGACTGGTTGGTTGAAAAAGAGTGGGTAATGCGCCAAAGCACGTGGAGTTCTAGCGAATCGGCTACAGGAATTTCCAGCGCAAAAATGCAAAAAATTCGTGTCGAATGTGCAAATCAGTTTTATGTTTTGCTAGCGAGCGGGCGGGGTGACGAGCTAGCAAAAAAACTGAATCAATTCTGTAAAGAAAATAGCTATTGGCTGGACGATTTTGTATTATTTATGGCGCTGCGCAATTTCTTCGACCATTGCGCGTGGAATCAATGGCCCGAAGCCATAAAAAAACGCAATCCTGAGGCTTTACTGCAATATTCTGAAACGCTCAGGTCTGACATTTCACTTTATGTTTTTGAGCAATTTGCTTATGCCGAACAATGGCAGCAATTGCGCGACTACGCTAGCGAAAAAAATATTGCTTTGTTTGGCGACATGCCGATATTTGTTGCCCATGACAGCGCCGATGTTTGGGCAGCTCAAGAGTTTTTTCATTTAGACGCCGAAGGCAATGCCATTACCGTAGCAGGTGTACCGCCTGATTATTTTTCGGAAACAGGGCAGCACTGGGGCAATCCTCATTACAATTGGCAAGCGATGGAGGACTCGGGTTTCAGTTGGTGGTTGGCGCGCTTGCGTTCCCAGCTCAATCAGTTTGATCTTATTCGTATTGATCATTTTCGCGGGTTCGAAGCTTTTTGGGAAATTCCTGGTAGCAATAAAGATGCGCGACATGGTAAATGGGTGAAAGCACCAGGCGAAGCTTTTTTAAAGGCGTGTTTTGCCGCGTTTCCCTCTCTACCCTTAGTTGCAGAAAATTTAGGTGTTATAACGCCGGAAGTGGAAGCATTGCGTCATCAATTTAATTTGCCCGGTATGTTAGTGCTGCAGTTTGCATTTGATGGCAATATGAAAAATCCACATTTACCCCATAACCATTCGCATAGCGATGTGATTTATACCGGCACCCATGACAACGATACTACCCTGGGTTGGTATCAATCACTTTCTTCACAACAGCAGCAGTTAATTAAAGATTATTTATTTTCCAGTCAGCAAACCATGCCGTGGTTATTAATAGATGCGGCGCTCGCATCTGTGGCACCCATGGCAATTATTCCGTTGCAAGATATTTTAGAGTTGGATGGTGAGCATCGCATGAACATGCCAGGTACGATTGGCAAAAATTGGATGTGGCAATTTAATTGGGAGCAGTTACCGGAAAATCTAAGCAGTAATTTACACAGGCGTTTAGCACGTTACGATCGTTTAAGTTAATACAACCATCATGGGGGCAGTATGGAACATAGATGCACAGAGCGGTACGCAAGCGATATAAGTATTTTAATTTATCAGCACAAACTTCCAGTAGCCATTGGTCGAATTCGCAATGGCAGCCGATTGGGAGTTTTTATAGAAACAGATTATGCAAATATTGATTGTGAACACCAAATTTCATTAGAGCTTCCGCTTAACCGTAGCTCTGCGAATAAATTACAGAGAGTTGAAATGAAAGCGCTCGTGATTCATAAAACGGGAAAAGGCTTTGGTGTAGAGCTTGATATTAAGACGCAGGAACAAACCGATTTATTTGTTGAGATATTACGCGACCTTCAGCAAAAGCCGCAGAAAACTCAAATACTGCAAATGGTTGCGAACCATTAGTTAACTTATTTTTATATTTATTTTATTTCTCAATTAGCCGCCGTATTTTTTTCGGGCGGCTAAATTTCTCGCCACTATTTTACTGCCGCACTCGCTATTCCTTACTCTTACTGCTGAACCCTCCATCTTACTGTTGTAGCTGTGCGAAAAATTTTCAAACTTTAATGTTAGTTTTCATCTGCATCACATCTAATGCAAAAGTAGTTGCCTGCGAAAATTATTTTGCATTTATTGACTTCTATTCGTCAACGCGTAGTTCACAACAAAATAGCTGTCTGCATCGGCGGCAGTCAGTAACAATTCATTAGTGCTTTGAGTAACAAGCTCGGCCACTACAGACGCTCCAGGCACTCTAGGAACCAAACGTGAAATCGACACAATAATAAAATCTTCGCCGACAATGTAGGGAAACAAATATTTATTGAGTTCTACTCTGCTCGTAAATGCAGGATCTGTCGTTTCTTGAAGTTGTCGTGACACCAAAGGGAAGTCATGGCGCACACTGAGTAATAAGCGTAGTGGCGGCTCTGTTATATTTTGTAATCGTCCCCTAATTATGTCCTCCGGTGAAGGTCTGCCGTCTGGTACTGGCTCAGCTTCGCGTGCGGTGTATTGAATATGCAAAACCAAATCGCTAATGGTTTCATAATCAAATGGGCGGAACACCGCTGGCAGCGAGAAATTCCATTCAGTGTCTCTATCTAAATTAATGCCTTCAAAAGGCAAATATCGCTCATCGCGAAAATCAAGTTGGAATACACCCGCATCGTTTTGGCCAGAGCTTGTAGCAATAGATCGGGGGGCTTCGCCTGGGGGCGTGCACGATAAAATGCCGTTGACACCACCATAGGGTCCCACAACTCCAGGCACTGAAATGCTAACGGACTTAATGCGTCGCCCGTGCTGGCCGGGGAAATCCATATCAAATAACCAGGCAGGCAAGCTGAACGAACATGTCTTCTCCAGACGCAAATCCCAGAGTGCGTTTGGGTTAAGGCGACGTAGGGAGATATTGCTGGTGATTTCCAGCAGCCTCGTATTGGCTTGCATATAAGCGATATCCAGGCGGCGTAAATCTTGCGCTAGGCGCTCACCTGCAAGTAAGCCTTTACGTCCGCCGTCCCAATTATCAAACTGGATAAATGTGCTAGGTGTGTTCACTTCACGATTGGCTGCTGCTTCTGCTTGCTTGGCCAAATCAAATGCCATTTGGTAGGACTGATAATGCAAGGCGGATAGTTGTGCAGACATCCAACTGTATAGCTGCGTATTGGTGAACTTATCGCGCAGCATGGCTTCGATTTCCTGGGACTGCTCGATTTGTTTTGCGTGATTTTGTTGATCTTGTTGAGTAATGGCTAGGCGAATTTCAGCGGCAATAATTTGTTGGTCGATACTCGCAAGTTCTTTTGCAGCTAAGTCGATTTGATTGCGCCATTCATCGTCGCGCCGTTGGCGGCCTGCGTTGATGGATGACATTGAAGCTTGATAGGTATATTCCTGAGCCACCAGACTTGCAATCGATGCCCCCGCGCGCAAAGCGTTGCCCAAATTAGTTCCTCCCCAAGTGATACCTGGTGATGCCGATGCAAATATGTCAGGAAAAGCATAGGCTATCGAGGCCCCAAGATTTAACGCGCTGCTCACCAGTTCGGCATCATGTGCTGAACTTAAATGGGAAACCTGCACTGCTTCAGCGGAATTATTACCAGCTGCTAAATTCGATGTATAAAAATCAAAACGTGCTTGAGTTACGGCTTGGGAGCGTTGAATCACTTCCAGATTTGTCTCGGCCTCCTCAATCTGTTGCCGCTTTATCATAGCGCTGAGCTTCAACATGCCGACTTCGTGACGAGCACGTACCTGTCCTAAAAGTTCGCCATCCTGTTTTTCCAACGCACTTAATAGTGCACCACCAAAAGATCTAACTTCACCGCAATATTCAAACGCTTTTTGCAATAGGGGTTGGAAGCGATAGTGCCTCATGCGCGCACCCAGCGCCATATCCAACACCGCACCTATATCCATGCCTGCTGCGCGAGCGCGCACCAATAATGCCGGATCAATGGGCGGCGCAAAAAGTGCGAGCTGCCGGGTTCTACCTTCGATATTCATACAGTGGCGAATTTTGAAAAGACGATCATTAATCGTTGCGCGCAACTCCTGCAAGCGCGGGTTACTGGGGATGCAAAAGTAAAGCATAGATACATCTGGAGCGGTGCGATCAGATCGACCAGAAGAATCTGCGCGCAAAGGCAAACTGGTTTCAATACCAACCAACACATTGGCGAATTCATCAACAGAATCCTCGCTCGTTAGTTCAGCATAGCTGCGTGCATCGCGTTTCAACGGTGGCAGCACTATGGGCGCAGCACCGAGGATTTCGCTACCGAGTACGTACATCTGCGTAGCTTCATTGATGGATTCCATGGTGTCGCGACGAAACAGGCTATCGCCCCATGCTGTCAGGTTATCAATATATTTTTGCACCACTGTTTTCATGTAAGACACAAGGCGAATACGTGCTAATAAATGGGGATTGAAAGGGTCGTTGCGCCAGGCATCAACTTGTTTTTCAACATCACTCGCACCTGCCGACAATTGCCGCATCATTGCTTCTAGCGACTCAATTGCATCGGGCGCCCAGGCTTGTTGTTGCAGAAAAAGGGGTTTTACTCGCCAGTATTTTTGCGGTGCAGGGTGGGGTGATACATCGGTTGGATCAAAAATACAATGGAACCATTCTTGAGCTTCTTTGTATCGTCCACTTTTATTTAGGCGATCGGCAATCAGTAATGGGATGTGAAAGAAAATTTCCCAGTTATATAAACTGAAAGCTGCAAATTCACTAAAATCGAATTGGGAAATGGGATGAGGCTTTGCAACCAGGTTCATGTTAGGTCGCAAGTTAGTTTCAACCCAGCCTATGCCCGCTTCAGTCAACTGCCGTGGATGTCGTTTTGCCTTTAACGGATGAATATCCCAACCAGGAGCACGGGCTACTTCATCAGGTCGATAAATCCCGGGTAATCCATCTGCTCGAAGAGCTTCCAGTAAATCGCACAAAAAAGGATGCTCGGCGGACTCAAGAAGATATTGATAGCCCCTAGCTGGCGCAGGTACTTTCTCCATTTTGATAGCAAAAATTTGCTTGTCTATATAACGGAGAACATAGGGCTGCCTGTAATTGAACTGCGCATTTTGTTGACAGGGTAGCAATGTAAATCCATCCACTTGAGCGTTGAACAGCAAAGAAATTGGATCATCCATGTCGGCAGCATGTCTAATCCATCTGTCGCTAGGCTGACGAGTCCCAAATGTAAGTATCGTTAAAAATAATTCAGCAAGAATTTCACCGGCAATGGCGCGGCGTTCTTCGGCAGGTAACTCAGATAATATGAATGCGTGTTCGTCGTCGGTGTCGGTGGTAAAACGTATATAAGTTCCTGAGCCGTTTGTGTCTTTTCGCTCTGCTAGTAATTGCTGGTATGGCTCAACAAAGGGCGGTAGTAAACGAATCAACATGGGGTTAATTCTATTTACGGAAAGATTGCCTGTGCAGGCATCTAAAATGAATTTACCGCGCGCAAATTCAACGCCTTCAATTCGGGTTGAAAGCGCTAAATATTCATAAACAAGAATTTCAATCGTTCCGTGCTCTTGGTTAACTCTTGGTCTTAGCGAAAGTGTTGGCAGTTGATCTTTCGCAATGCGAATTGCGTCTTGGGAACCTGTAGGTGCTCCCCATTTGCCAAATTCGAGACTAGAAACTCTTAAACTCATATCCAATGCTGTGGCAGAGTTGCTTTGGCTAATCTGAATCTCTTTGACTTGCGGCCAAAACAACATGGGTCTGCGATTATGAACTGTTAACACTAAATGATCCGCATCAATACTCAGTTCAATTTTTTCCCAGGCAGTCCAGCTCAAATCTGCTAAGCGTTTGCGATAAAAATAAAGGTGTGGAATAGTCTGGGTGCGACCAACCATGTGAATGATAGTGCTATTACTTGTGGTTCCATCGCCATGAGTTTCCACAACGGTTTCTTCATATAAAGCGCGAATATCCAGGCGTGCTACTTCATGCAATTTGGTTAAATAATTTCGCGTTGCTCGCTCCACACTTTCGGGTGAAATTTCACTCTGCAATAATTCATTTTCCAATTCTTCAAAGAAGGGGCTTTTATTGTCGCGCAGGTCTGGCTCAATCCAGTTTTCCGGATACAAAAAGACTTTGCGTCCTGCTTCCCAGACGCGGTAATTTTTCATCCAGTCCCATTGCTGCCACCCTTTAATATCGGATACTCGGCCAAGTAACACCTCTTCTGGCTCTTCCAGATTCATCAAACACCGCTGGACAAAAAGCTGCACCGCCGAATGCGCTTGCACAATCCGCGAGCTGAGCTGGCAAGGGCCCATTTGTACGTCTATCAGCAAGTAAGCATAAACATCATCGGCGGTTTTCCAGTTGTGGGATTTATCTGCAGGACGCATGGAATCTGCATGCAACAAGTGCGTGAGCAAGGCGTCGCGTTGACGAGCGCGCAACCGATCCATCGCTGGTGTGATTGCTTTGTACCAATCCTTATCTTTCGCGAAACGGTTGCGCGCAAGATTTGTAAGCGCTTCAAGAACCGCCTCTGGAGTTTTTGGTAGTACCAGCAGTGATGGATTGCTCGCGGCATCCTGTAACCGTGGCAAAGTATTCGCAGCTAATCTGTGTCCTTGCAACCACTGCACGGCAGTTTGCAAGCTGGCGTAGATAGTAGGAGCCCTCCAGTCGGTCAATCCCAGGGTTTCAGCTAAATCTATAAGAACCTGTGAGTCTGTTGCTGACGATGAGTTGATATTAAGCGAGTGTCCCCAGCCGGTGATGGTTTCAAAATTTTCTGCTGCATTGGCTGCATCAGTTGAATCAACTATAACCTGCAATAAGCGGCTGTCAGCCTTTGGCATTGCGTTTTGGGTGATGCTGGTCTGGATCAGTCCGATGATATTAATTAAGTTAAGAGGAGTTGTACTTGATACGGGAAACAACCTGTTGAAATTGAGCCAGGTATCTCCATCGCGTGGAAGTTTTGCCAATGCCTCCACATCAGCGGCGGTTATTTTTAGCAGGCTAAGGAGTCGTGTTGTTTTAAGTACTTTTAGCAACGGAATAGTTGCTCTGGCTAGCAACCGCGCGGCATGATCCTCGTTGTCCGGCTGGGTGACGGCGAGTGCGATAAAATCTTGTACGACACCACCGGAAATTCCTGTCGCTGGCAGTAAAGCGTCTGTATGTAAGCCATTAAAGATTTGATCTTCAATTACCAGATCAATAAAAGTAGTGCCTGTAATAACTCGCAAGCATTCTTTTGCTGCTACCAATTGACGAGCTATTAATTCGCTTTGCGCCAGGGCTATAAGTTCAGCTCTTGCTTCTTCATCATCGCTTCGCTGTTCCCGCTCGCTTGCTGTGGCACCTACGGGAAGTGGTGCCAGAGCGGGTAATTCGGGAATATCAACTCGCGTGCTTTGGATGGCTGCGGCCAGAGTGTTCCATTGTGTTTGCAGATTTTTATCGCTGGGTTTGAAAACAGCAGGCACCAGATCTTCATGGCGCAATAGGTAATACAACTCGGCTGGGTCGAGATTTGCTGCGCGGAGCAGTGCGATAGTTTTGAGAGCAGATTCAAGTTGGTCCAATCTGGTTGCCAAGGGTTGCGGTATTAGTGAATCTGCAAGCCCCAAGTCGGTTAAGCGTTTGTGATCTGTCTCAGACAATCCAAGCAGTTTCAGCCAATCGTTACGGGCGTGCGTAGCGGCACTGGAGCCATCAAGGGATTGCTGGAGAGCGAGCAAGATTTCCACAAAAGTTTCAATAGAAACACTTATCTGAGTTGCCAGAAATCCTATTTGTGACACGAGTACCAAGTCGATAGAGGGGCTATTTTTACCCACCCCGAGAACCTGCAAAACCGCTATTAAACGCGCGAGTGGCCAACCTAGCGCAACGCGTAAATGCAAAATGCGATGCATTAAATCAAAAACTTCGACTTGTGTGCTTGGTCGCAGATGACGAGTCAAAGGTCCAGTCCCAATCCGCTGTTTGAGATGGGCATTGTCGATATTACAAGGATCGGCTTGTGGAGTTGGAGTGCGGTCGATAACAAGAGCCCATCCTTTAAATAATTCAGATTCGACCAGCAAAAATAAATCATCCACTGACAAACCGCTGCGTGTTAATAGTTCGCCGGTAGTGCCACCCAACTGATTTAAAGCATTTAAACTATTTTTTAAACCCCAGGCAGCAATGACTTGGCTACTACTGGTGGCAACAGTGTTGTGTAATAGATCCCAGCTAGCCGGACTCAAGTTCAAACGTGTGCGATGCAAATCCACACCAGGGTTTGCGGTTAACCCCAAGACTTCGGATGCCGAGGTGCCTATCAGACTAAAGAAAATACCAGCTTGCAAAAAGTTACGATCGAAAGGCAAATGCCAGGGGTATAGGGCAGACTGCAAAGGTCCATTAGATGCGTAAAATCCCTCGCTGGCGGGTGATGATAAGGGTAGGGCGCGAAGACGTGCGGCTATAGCAGTTGTATCTGTGGTGTCTGTCAACAGGTCAGGTAGCTGTTCAGGAGTTTGGGGTGTAGTGGCTGCAGTGACAATAGCTTGGTCGGCACCAGCTATCACAGCAGCAATTTGCTGCTCTAGTAATTCAATAACGAGATCAATGTAAGGTAGCGGCGTTTCAGCATTAGCGCAGTTTAATTTGAGGTGTTGTAAATCTGGCCTTCTAGTAAACAAAACGTTTAATAAACTATTGCCACCAGCTGGTGCTCCTGCATCTTTATCTTTTAGAAATTCAAATAAATCCATTAAATAAGCGGCCGGGCCATGGACGGAATCACAAGGTGGGCAATAACATCCGTTGAGGGAACCGAACAGTTCTACCCAATCGGCGAGATCTGAATTTGGGCTAGCAGCAAAGGGGGGTATGATTCTAATAGTTGGATCAAAACGGTCCCAGTTGTACATTGTTTGCAAGGTAATATCATTAGCCCGTGATTTAGCTAATGAATAAATTTGCTGTGCCACCGCCTTGCTGGAGTTCTTCATTTTGCTTGTAAAGGTTTGCTTACCCGTAAGACTAATTTTAACCGCACTGTCAAAGCCCTGTTCAAGCATGTTGGTCATGTTCACTATGCGATTTGTTGTTGGGACTAAGCGAGCAACGCGTACTTCTTTTCCTAATTGTTGTTTAAGTAATTCTGGTTTTGTTTTAATTTTCCCCAACTTCGCCGTTTT
Organism: Pseudomonadota bacterium; assembly: GCA_040385335.1. Taxonomy (GTDB): domain Bacteria; phylum Pseudomonadota; class Gammaproteobacteria; order Pseudomonadales; family Cellvibrionaceae; genus Cellvibrio. The sequence goes on along the minus strand of JAZKHP010000044.1, from coordinate 19,386 downwards.
AAAAAACGAATCTATAGGGCTTGAGAGCAAATCAAATTCAGGGTTTTGAATAAGCAACAATCCCAGATCGCGCCTTACCGGTTCTTTCATTTCCGTTAACTGCCAGGCGACAACTGCGGTGGGGAAAGCATACTCAATTCGATCAGCCAAATACTCTGCGTAATCTTCTTTTGATTTAAATTCGTTTGGCAAATTTTTTGTCTTGGCCAGGTTTTTTGAAATATCTAACCATTGTGTTCTGTTAAGTTTTGCGAGGTCTGCGCCTGCACTAAAATCTGCTGCCACTGAAGTTTGTAAGGCAACGAGAGTAGGGAGATGTTGATTAACTAAACTGTGTGCTTCAATTGCAAATTGTGCAGTTTTTATAGCTACAGGGGGAATTTTCGCTTGCGCTAATTGCGCGATGAGTTGTTCCGGGTTTTCGTGTAACGAGTGACCCAGCAGGGTTTCTGCAATAATCCGCTGTTGTTTGGTATTTATTTTGGTAGCGGTTAATAAAACTCCTATAAAAGGAAGTTGCCTGGTGTCAGCTGCGGGTGCAACAAAAGAATAATCAACGGCAATGTTGGTCAGCTTGGTAATAAATGTTTTAAGCTCCTGGCCAATAGATTCTGGAATTTGGTGATCCGCTATGGCTTGTTTTAACGCGCTGCTCCAGCGCTCGGGTTTTGCATTCAGTAAGTCGGTCCAGCGAGTTGAGAAGCCTTGTCGTAACAAACCGTAAAAGGCCGATGCGGGTAGTTTTTGTTTTTGCTGTTCATGTCGCCATAGGGCATCCAAACGAATAAAATGCAAATATTCTTTTGCTATACCTGTCTCTTTATTAAGGAATTCACAATCTTCTTCGGTAAGTTCATGCAGTGGAAGTTTTTCCAACAAAGGTTCTAGTTGCGCTAAGTATGTTTCCCATTCAGAGGCGGTTTGTAATAAACCCGCTGCAAAATTTATGTCAATCACTGCGCGTTCAGCCGCATTAAATAATGTGGCTGACATTGCCAATTCTTTTTCATTATTGGCAAACACACGCACACGTAAATCTGCACTTGCTTTTTCTGCACGTTTGAATTGTGCAGGAGAGTATGAGATTTGATATTGACCTTTGTTATCGGTACGGCATTCTCCCAACAATTCCTCGCTTCGCAAATCCTGATCGAACGCACGCACAAGAAGATTTGCTTGAGCACGACCGCTATCGTCACTTACTGTCCCACTCACCCACCGCAAATTATTTTCAATTGTTAGATTAATTTCTGTGCGCAGATCAGCATTCGGGACAGTGGCAGATTGTTGCAATAAAAACTCTTGCTCATCATACGCACGCACAAATAATTCCGGCCCACCAATTTCTGCAGGAGTTTTGCGGAAGAGGGATGCAGGGTAAGCAATGCGATAGGCGCCAACGGCATCGGTAATCGTTTGGCCCAACACGGTTTCGCGCTGCCAGTCGCGATCAAAAGCGCGTACCTCGACGCCCGCCATGCGCCTGCCTTTGGTATCCATCACCAATCCGAAGACTTCGTAGTCTTGCGCATTGGGTTGGCTTAGCAATTTTTCTAAAAATTTATTTAAAAGTGATGCGGTTTTTTTCTCAACAACTCCACCCAAACTATCGCCCAAATTATTTTGTATTTGAAAATAGAGAATGAGGTGTTGTGTCGCATCGCCAAAAAATTGTTGCGCTAATTCCTCCTTTATGGCGATTACGAGTTTTGCCAATTCATCGGCTGTTGGGTGATTGGGTGAGTCATAGGTTTTAAGTAATGCGTGTTCAATTAATAACAACAGGCTTTGAATTAGATTTACGACTTTTGCACCGCTGTCGCCGGGTTTAATGGTGGCAAGAATGGGGTTCATGTTGAGTTCCTTTTATTGCTAATGTGGTGAAGACACTGTTTAGTAACTTTTTAATTTATTTGTAATTTTTTAAAATCAATGAAATCTGACTCCCTTGCTCGATGATGCGATGTTTCGTTGATTCCTGACTATCTCAAGGCACGTCGCTCTGAATTAATTAGCACAAAATTATTAATTGTCGGAGCTACTGTTGTTCCGTCTACATGCGCTCCAGACTCGGTGCCAGCAACTGAAATTGTTTCAGTCAACAGCGAGGTACCACCTATGGCAGTTGCAGCGGAAATGGTGCGGGCAACCGTACTTGTATCCTCATCTTTAACCGTAACCCCTCCAAGTCGTTGGTTGAATTGAAATGCCAGAGTGTAATATTCGCCTTCAAAGTCGACGTCTAACGGCGAACTTGTGCTCGTACCAGATTCTGTAGCGAGGGCCGAAAAAGCAGTACCTGGAACTAAGAGACGAACTCTAAAATTTTCGGGGAGAAGAACATTGTGAAAAACAACTACCCCATCGGATAAGTCTTCCCGAGTCCCAGTTGCTACCCCCAGATCATCTGCCGCTCCAGTATCTGTGTTAATTACTTGCACGGACAAATTTGATGAATCAATCGAAGAGATATTTCCTTCCCTATCTATCCGCAGAAAATGAATGCGAATTTCTGTACCTGTTGGCTCAATAGACATCGGACCGTCTTCCACAGCTATCGGCGTAGAGATAGGTATAGCGTGTGAAGTCGATGAAATTACATCGGATTCTTCAGACGAAATTGGCACAGCCAATCCAGTTGAAGTCACAGAGGTTGAAGTGGCGGTGTCGTGTGGAGTAGTTTCAGGCCGTACCGGTGTAACGGTTTCTACTGAATCGGTTGGAACAGTTGAAATGTTTGGTTCAGTCAAGAAAGGAAGATCAAGCACCGGAAGGTCTTCTGGAATCCTTGGTAGAATTCGCGGATCAAAGGGACTTACAGATGGGTCCACAAAAGTTAATATTGCAGGTGCCCTTGCTTGAGCGCCATTGGAATCTACTAAAAATATAGGATTGCAGTTCGTATAGCAGAAGAGATTAATTCCTCCTCCCATTCCTACTGGATCACTACTCCCCCATCGCCCCAACCAAGGCAAATAATACCGCGCTGTGTGATAACTCAATCCACTCTCTTCATCCCGCTCCATCCCCGTATATCTGTAGCGTTTCGCCGTAGCTCTAACTCCACTACCAACCAACTGATAAGCCGTCGTACCATACGGATGTAATTCCTCACAGCCAATAATCTGCGCAGTTTCATCCAGTTCCAATGCAACTGAACCCAGATGATTACTGTATTGGTATTTACAAAGGACGCCTTCTCCCAGTACAGCGTTATCCGTGCTAATCACATCGTCAACCATCAGTGCGCGTTGATCATCGACAAATAAGTGGTGGGTATCTATCTCTTCTTCCAACACACCAGCGGGTGAGTAGCGGCGATAAAGCTCCATACCGCCTAAATAAAGTCGTTCTTCGATTGCGCCACTGAGTCGCTCGATGCGTTTACGCATGCGCTGTTTGCCAGTGTCGTAGCTGTACCAGACTTGGCCGCCGCCACCCAAATCCATGTTTTGAATCATGTCGCGCCAGTCACGCCGGTTTTGCGCTGTTGTAGGCACATTGGCGAAGTTGAGTATGCTGCCGTGGATGTCGTAACGGTAATGAATGGCATCAATGTCATCGGTGCCGGTCCAGGTACGCAGCAAGCGATTGCTGGAGTCTGCAGTTTCGTAGTGGCGAGTCCAGTTGTCATCAGTTGTCATATGTTGCATCTGGAGAAAATTGCCTACTGAGTCGTAGTAATAACGCTGGGTATAGTCGCGCAGGTTTTGATCGCTGGGGAAACTGCCCGGAATAAGATCAGCGTTGATGGCGCCCGGAGCAATAACAAGCTCGGCACTTTCACGGCCGGTAGCTTCAATCAGGCGCTGTTGGGCATCATACACATAGGAGTTGCGCGGCTTGACGCTCTGGTTACGGAAGAATACGGGTGCCCAGGCTTCGTCCATTATCTCGCTGATATTACCTATGGCATCGTAGGTGTAATGCAATTGCTGCAGGACTCGCTCATGGTTGAGATTGGAGCGGAAGCCAGGGAAGGGCAATCTGGTAGCGGGTCGAGTAGTGCGCAATTGTTTGAGGCGAAAGCTTTGCGGGTCGTAAGCGTAAAGGGTTTCGGTACCATTGCCATGGCGCAGTCGCATGCGTTGGCCTTTGGCATTGTAGGTAATGCCGTGCACAGCGCGGATTGTTTTGCGACTGGAGACCAGTCGCCCGCCACTGAAACGCGCGCCTATACTCAGATCTTCCGCAACAAGTAGTCCCCGCGCATTATATTGCGGGCGATACATCGCCAGTCGGTCAGTCGCGTTATCCAGATTGCTATGCCAATTGATAAGTTGCGTCATGCGCCCAAGGGCGTCGTGCTCATTTAAACGGGTAAAGACTTCAGCTTCCAGCAGGCTTTCGCGCGTGGCTTCTGTCCCTTGCCAGTCAATGATGGCTGCCGTGGTGTGGAGCGCTAAACGCCGTTGTTCATGCTGTACCTGGCCGGTAAAGTTAAGATGCTGCAGCTCCATTCGTCCGCTGGGGTCGTAGTGGCGCACCGCCTGACCGATAAGATTATGTGCGCGCGCATTATCCAGCGCTGCGGCATCGAGACCGGCTGTATCGCAATATTCAAAAGATTCCACCACTGCCGCTGGAGCTGCACCTAACCGCAGCCACTGGCGCAAGGGTCGATGCATCAGGTCATATTCGGTGTGGCCGAGACATGCTTCAAGTTGCAGTTCGCCGTCTGCATTGCGCTTGTCGTTGATGTCCCATAACAACAGCGGCTTACCTGCAGCATCGCTTAACGACCAACGGTCACCGGCATCCATGCTGTGCTGGTAAAGCAAGTTGCCAGCAATGTCATAACAGGGAACCGAATTTTCTGGCAGTTCGTCCGCTGACCATTCATCAACTGGTTTATGCGGAAAAATATATTGCATGACCAGCTTACCGCGCGCATCTCGCACCCACAGGGGTTTCCCTTCTGTGTCCAGCTTGGTGTGGGTTAGTTGCAGCTCATCTACCCAAGGCCGGTCTATGAACGACAGATGCCTAAACTCAGGCGCGTCACTCGGACTGCGATTATGCGCCACGGCAATAACGGCACGACCAAGGCTGTCGAACAAGGCCAAGCCTGGTGTATTCGCATGCAAAGCACTTAGTTGGGCTGCGCGCCTGTCTTCCACATTGGCCGCAGTTGTTGTGCGGCCGGCATACCAAGGACTTTCGAGAACTGTATCGCTAGCATCGAACTGCAACGAGTACCAGGGAGAAAACTCGACACAACTGAAAGTGCCATCCGGTAAATCTGTACGGATTACGCGCCCGGCAGCATCATAAAAAATAATGGGTGTAACACCTTCTTCACGCGGTAATTCGCAGCCAAAATTCGCGCTGAAAAAGGGTTCATATTGTTTAACCGGTTTGCCCTTGTTGTTGAGCAAGGTAAGGCCATTGACTATCCAGCGCAGCGAACCACCGTCAGTTTCAGGTTCGGCCTGTTGCTTGGCCATTAGGACATTGCCACCGCCATCTGAACATTGGAGTGAAACCTGTAATGGACTGGTATCACCTCCTGGCTGACCTGTGTGTACTTCACGGGCGATGGAACAGACTGAGGGAAGTTTCGTGGCCCACACAAGGGAACCGTCTGCGCTGTAAGCTTCGCCGAAGTGGTAAACAAAACGGCTGCTAGCGCTTGCGAGCCAGATCCTGGCTTGAGCTTCATCCAGTGTTGTCGCGAAACAAAAATCTTGTACGGCTGTTACAGAAAGATTCACCAAATCTGAGCTGGCATGGAAGGCTTCAAGGTTATCACCTTCCCAACCGCTCGCGAGCAATTTGCCCTTGGCCGCCACGGCTATGACTTGCCCCAAAATATCGACGCAGGCTTCAGTATGGTTGCCGTTAGCGTCAAGCATCTCGACCGGCATTAATGTGCGGTGATCAAAGCGCAGCACTTCAGTGCGATTGCCGCGTGCATCAGTAACGCTTTGGGCGTAAAGCGAAAGCGCATCGTACTCGAGTTGAGTTACCGCACCGAAAGGATCAGTGTAACGTTCAGGGAGGAAGAAGTTTCGGGGTGCATCCTCGGCAAAACCTGCGATACCAGAGCGCAGCCAATATTGCCCGGTTAATTCCGCTGTAGCGGCGGAAGCTGTAAAACGCAGCGCTAAGTCCTCGCCACGCTCATAGCCACTCACTCGGGAATTATTCAACAAGCTGCGCGCTGAAACGCCAGGCTTTAGCTCCCAAGCCAGCATATCTTCGGGCATATCGAGGGCTGGAGGTGACTTGAAAACAGCATCTAATAAATCACTTGTCAGGGCGAGTTTGTAATCTTCATATTTCAACCCACGCGGGCCCTGTTGGCCGAAGGGCAAGGCTGCGACTGGTGCAGCAGAATCTTGCGCATCATCAAAATATAAAGTCCGAACCTGTTCGACCAAGCGGCGTTGCGGCGAGTTATCCCCAATTAAACGGTGGTAAGGCAGCAACAACATATCAATCGGCGAAGCCGTAGTGTTGACGGGAGGGTAGATATCGCTAAGGCGAAGGGAAGCAAAGTCGGCCAGTTGGTAATAGAAAGTAGCGCGGTGAGCTACCTTGGAAAGTTCACAACTTCGGACTTCGCAGGGCAAGCGCAAGCGACGATAGCGGATGGCTGAGTTTGCCGAAGCGCTGGAGCGCAGTAAAACATCTCGCGTAAATTGGGTTTCGGTGTAGGCCAAATGTATTTCACGCTGTAATTGGCTAATAGAACTGATAGTCGCCGCATCGAGATTAGCATGGGTAAACTGACCAACCCGCGGGTAAGCAACGGCGACGGATTGCAGCGGCTGACCGTATTCGTCCACTCGCAAAGTTAAGGTGTGAGCTATGCGTGGGTCCGGCCTCACTCTGCCTCCTCTTGCAGGCAAGGGCAGTTCATATTGGTAACTCAGCGCCTCGCTCTCGGTAACCAGAAATACGGCATGTCGATTGGTGCCGCGAGCTTGCAGACACTGGATGCGGCAATTATGAGTAGCGGCGCTGTAGAGTCGCACTGGGGTATGCACTGGAGTGACTGCGGCAAGTCCTTCTATATCAAGTTCATAAACTTCCTGACGCAACACCATGCCTTTGCAAGCGCGCAACGCTTCAGCTCGTTCAGCGCTCGTGAGTGTTGGATCTAATTCAGGTTCAGGCAACTCACGTTCCTGAAACTCATCTCCAAGGCTATAGCGCGCTGGGAAGTATTCACGCTTGAATTGCGCCAGAATATTGTGGCGATCAATCACGACCCCCGTGTGATACCAGGTGACGCTTTTAATGGGTGGCTGAAACAAGCGTTGGTCATGGGTTATCCAGGGGCTAGCAGGATTGCCCTCTGCAAACCGGCCATAGTCTTCAATATCAAGCTGTTCTACTCGGCCAAAACCACGAAATTCCCGCTCATCACCGTCAAAGTGGCCGTGATGATAGCTGTAAGTGCTACTGAAAGCAGTGCCGCGCCAGGCATCGCGTTGGGTAACTCGGCTAACACATTGCACGGGGAAGGGAAGGCGAGTGATCCAGGGCGTTCCCGCCGCTTTATCCGCTAAATAATAATGGGTTGAAGAGGTATATTCGATTTCGGTGCTACCGCCGAGATTATTGCGCGAGCCAATTAGCAGGTGCGGTTTTACGCCGCCCATTAAATCTATATAGCGAATGGGGTTGTCGCTGTCTGCAAGCAAATGCGAATTCCACACCAAACAGGCCGTACCACGACCTAATAAATCAACAACCTGAACAGAGTCAAGATTGTGCGTTGCTACTGGAAACCTAATAGGGGTTGGATCGCTGAGCATATTGCCCGAACGGTTGAAATATAGCTGCGCACCTTCGCGGCCCAGATACAGGATGTCAGTAGGACCACTACCATCAATGTCGACCAGACGAATTCGACGGGGATCAAACATATCCTGAAAATCGAAATAGGGCGCATTGCTCATTTGTACTTTCCTGCCAAACCTACCGTAGCCGAGATTTGGCCAATAACAGATTTCGCCATTGCGAATACGAACAATATCGGTGAGCCCGTCGCCACACATATCGGCTACCAATAATGTTTGAGTGCCCTCTGCAAATAATAACCGCACGCCATCTTCGCCAAGGGGCGTGCGGGCATATTCGGCGGCCGCAAAGCCGCTTTCGGCCAGCGAGGGATACCAGGTAAATACCTCGTCTTCAGTAATTAAAGCATCGGCGTGGCCGTCACCCGTCAAATCAACAAAGCGCAGATTCGGGTCGTCCCAGCGAATATGCGGTAGCGAAGAGAAAGGAACAAATTCTTGCCAATCTCCTTGAGCAGTGCGCTCGTGATAGCCCGGCATAGGTGCGTCCAGTTCAACTACATCTATTGCACCATTGCCGTTTAAGTCCATTAAGCGCTGCGCACCTTGCGCCAGAGTGCGCCGAGCTGGCATTCTCGCGATTGCGCGGCTGGGTGCAAATTTGCCATCACCTAGATTAGCCGCGTAACACCAGGTACCAGCCGCATCAGTAAGTACTCCAGACAGGCCTTCACCGTCAAGATCTACCCAGTGCACACCAGGACCTTGCGTACCTACCGGAAGCCCCTTCAGATTTGCAGTGGATAATATGCGGACTTCTGAATCGACGCGCGCGACACTGTAAGTAAACTCCACCGGCGGTAAATCACGACTCGCCATTTGACCGTCACTGCGAACTTGATGTGCGGTGGATTGAACAGCTGTCAGAGTGCTGTAGCCAGACTGAAGCGGATTTTCTAGCGCTGCTCCGGGGCTGTACACAAAACGCATCGAGCGCACCAAGCCAATTGTAGGTGCTGGTAAAGCAAGCCCAGGTATTTCCTCGATATGGTGAAACATCAGTACCCGTTCACAGCGGCGTGTAGTGCGCAGCTCAAACCCGGGTCGATGATTGGAAAAAGAATCCGCGCGCGATGACCAGACGCGATCGGGAATGGGTGAAGTGTTTGCCGTCGAGTGATCGCCGTAATCAAATACCACTTCAAATAGCCATTCCGCAGGTAAAAAATCTAAGGGTCCATCAGGCAGCAGGCGCGGCAAGTAAGGCGTGCGATTGCCATAACGCACCCGTTTCAGATAGCGCTGTGACTGACGTTGAATAGCAGTTCTCTGTACCTCCCAGGCCGCTTGGGTGTCAATTGCATCGGCGTTATCGGCGAGATACTCATAGATAATCGCGTTGCCTTTGTCATCATAGGTTTCACAAGGAAGCCATTGAAATATGCGAGTGGGATCGGTTGGATCGGCAATGCGACTAGCCGCGGTGCGCCCAAACCATTGCGTAATATTGGCTCTATCCAGCACCCGCCAAAAGGACTCTCCCCGCAGGTCGCGACTGGACCATTTTTCAATCAGTGCAAATAAGCCTTCCACCCTCGGCCGATAACACCGCACCTGATAAGTTTGCCCGGCCAGCTCAACTGATTGCGGTTCGAGCATCGCGCCGCTAGCCGGATCAGTAACCGGGACCAAATCCTCCGCACCGGCCAACAAGAAAACATCAGATTCCCTGGAATCCTCATAGCGCGGTATACCTTTTTCAGTTTTACGCGTGATGGCAGGAGAGCTCAGGCTCCAGCCGATGCCGAAGGGCCCGTTGCCAGAACCCGAATCATATTGGATGGCCAGTTGTGGTTGAAACCCGCTGCGACCGGGTGAAACGGGTAGGGGTACAGAAAAAGAACCTGCGCCAGTGGCTGGATTAGCGGAAAATTTCTCACCAATACCACGAATGGCACCGCCGCCTTTTGGTAAGGATAGGGAAGGGGCTGTGACAAGATTATTGTTGCTTTGCGCTTCACCTTGAGCTTCTGGTTTCATGAATCAATTTCCTTCGATAGTAAATTCTATTTAAGCCAAGCTCCATCGCCTTATTTTTTTTATAACACACCAAGCTCATAATTCGCCCACCAAAATGCTAGAAAAATATACACCTTGCCGCGACTGAAATCACATTAAATAAAATTAAATTTTTATTTCGAGAATTTTTTTAGCTTGGCTCATTTAAATTTTTTTTAAAAAAATAGAAGCATAATTATTTAAATTGGAATAATTGGAAATTAAAAAACTTGCACTAGGAGCCAATCAGAATAGTTTGTACCGAAAATTTGCGCTTAATTACCGCCGATCAAGTGAAAGGTTTGGTAGCGCCGCCGTGCTTATTTTGTTTTATGTGGGAAATCGAACGGTAGTGTTTTTCTGAGAAATATAGATTCGTATCCTGCTGAAACCAATAATCATACGGGTGTTGCACTGCCAATGACGCACCTATATCCAAGGACACTTTATGCTCTCATCTTTATTATTTTATTTTTTAATTGCTGCTCTGGTCGTTACGCTTTTTTTTATTGCCTGCACTCGTATTAAGTGGAAAGGCAAGGCGCTTACTCCCAGCCGTGTTGTTCAGGCATTGCAAGTGCGCGTGCAGGATCGACTCCAGCCTATTAACGCGGTTCGTGGTGTATTTGAAAACTTTGCTGAGGCCGCAGCCGCAGCGCCGCGAACAAAACCTTTAGGATATGACGCAGCCAATGCGGGAAATTGGTATTTTGATAAACTCAAAGGCGTGCAAATGGAAGATTATCCGGTAATTTACTGGCTGAAGAATGCGTTTGCTGACAGTCGCTCGGTACTCGAAATTGGCGGTCATGTCGGTGTAGCCTATTATGGATTCTCGCGAGTCATGGAATATCCTCGAGATTTAAGCTGGACTATTTTTGATGTTCCTACGGTAATGGAGGCAGGTGAGGTCCTGGCGCGAGAGCGCGGTCAAACAAATTTACACTTTGCTCATGATGGCCTGGACTCAATTGCTGGTGCGGACATATTGGTGGCTGTAGGCGCCTTGCAATACCTGGAGACTGACATTGCCAGGATGTTAAATTCTTATCAGCAGCGACCCAAACATATCTTGATCAGTGAAACTCCCGTTTATGACGGGCCAAAGTTTATTACCCTGCAAAATTTAGGCAGCGTTTACTGTGCTTATCGAATCTTTAATCGCCAGGAGTTTTTGAACAGCCTTGAAGCCATCGGCTATCGGTTAGTGGAGTCTTGGGCCAAACCAAGATGTCTACGTGTGCCAGGACATCCTGATAAAACGCTTGATCACTATAGTGGTTTTTATTTTCGCGCAGAAACTACGAAAAAATCGGCTTAAGCGTCTGCGAGCAATAAATGCGTTTACCTAATTAAATAAAAAATTTATCGAGATGAATGAATACTGGACTCAAAAATTTCTTAAAACGTTTATCTTCACTAACTTGTAATTCACTCAATAAATTATTTAATGCGAGCATAAAAAGTGTGGGCCTGTAAAAAATTCTCTGCGTGCGGATTAGATATAAGTATTGTTGTGTTTCTTCATAATCCTCAAACAACATTGCAATGCTCCGAACAATGCTCTCATGAGTAGGTTGGAAAAACCGCAGGCGCCTGCGGCTTTTCCAACCTACCCATTCAAAAAATTTAATGGCCACTTATTATTTACACGCGAAATTTTTACGAACTTTCAAAAAAACCTGTTGATTCATCCAAATTTTTAGTGTTTTATAAACGGGCAGTTTTCACTCAATCGGAGGTATTGCTAACTGTAAATTTAAAACTTAAGAAACCTAAAGAGACGCTACCCCTGAGTGCGACTAACACCCAGAGGCAGCTAACCACAATCGATATTCTAAGGTATCAATCATGGCTAAACGTACTATAGCGCCAGAGCTTCGCTCGGCCCAAGAAAAATCTTCCTACACCCGCAAACTTAAAGTCCGTAAGGGCTCTTACGATTACCAAGTAAACAACCTCGATAAAATTCATTCCTATAAAGTTCCCCCACCGGTTCCGTGGATACACGTTAAGGGTTATTGGCTTAACAAAGTAGGCTTTACGATTGGCACTGCTGTGCGTATGAATGTGCATCGCGGTTGTCTGGTCATCAAGGTAGTTCAACGCCCTTCCTAGGGTGCTTCTTTATATTGCGCCCGACCCTTAGGGAAGGGCGCATTAACGGCAATATGTACATCCCTAGGCAGGGAAGGCCAAAGGCCAAACCGGGTCGGTAGCTCACCTTATTCACATTTATCTAATAACCACTACCCAGTTGACACCTTAATTTAGCGCCGCTAGCGCAGGAATCTGCATGGCTAAAAGAAAATTTAGCTGCCAGGGTCTAAAGTTGATTGTAATCGTTTACATTTTGTAAGAATATGTCAAGGGACGATAAGTCATATTTATATCGTCACGGGGCGGGTGAATATACGGGTGAATATAGTTGGACGGCACTCCCTGGATAGTTGTTCCGTTATCGCTTAAAGCAGGAAACGGCAATAAATCAATTAGAAAGAAAGTAATAAAAGGGCTGATAGATTTTGTCTCTCGAAAGTGTTGGCTACGGCGAAGTTTTTCAGTTACTAAAAATAAGAACGATTAAAAATGAAGTGCGAATTTATAAAAAACTTTTTATCGGCAAGACGCAATCCAGCATCACCTGTTATTTAGAAATTTATCTAACACCTGTTTAAGCGTGCGTATATGTAAGTTTTCCGTTCAAAAAATGAATACTCAAAGACACTAAAATAAAATGAGGAAGCTCCAATGATGCAAAAAAATAGAAAGAATGCCTTAGCCGTCGCTATCAGCAGTGCTTTGTGGGGCACGGCTGTTTATGCGCAGGAACCAGCGCCGACAACCGCACCGGACATGGTTGAAGAAATTGTTGTGAAGGGGGTTCGCGCCTCGCAGGCGAAGGCCATTGATATCAAACGCACCAACGTTAACGTCGTTGATTCGATTGTGGCGGAAGATATTGGCAAGTTGCCAGATTCCACCATTACCGACTCCTTGCAACGTGTAACCGGTGTACAAATCAAGCGTGAGGCGAATGAAGGGACTTCGCTGAACGTACGTGGTATGCCGCAGGTACTTTCTACCTTAAACGGCGAGCAATTTCTCAGCCCCTGGAACATTACCGATGTTGGTGCCAACTATGGCGATATTCCCGCCGGCATGATCGGCGGTGTTGATGTATATAAATCCCAGTCGGCCAATACTCTTGCAGGTGGTATCGCGGGTGTAGTGGATTTGAAAACCTTAAGACCACTGTCACTTAAAGACGGCTTCACTGGCAATCTAAAACTAGAGGCTTCACAAGGTAGCCTTTCTAAAAAAGAAATAAATTCCGATGGCTCCGCCGGCACCCGCAAACCTGATGAAAACATCAGCGCATTTCTGGGTTTCAATAACGGTGGCGATATTGGTGTGACGCTGGGTGCTTTCACACAATCTAGCTACAACGCCAACTACAAATTGGAGGTTAAGCCTCAGCTAGGCTTCCGGGACACGCGAAATGGCACCTCAATAGATCCTTTAGACTTGGATAGTGATGGTGATTTAGTTAACGATTGGTACCTTGCACCTGAAAATTACTCCGCAAGCAGTAATTTTATGACGCGTGAGCGCACCGGGGGGTCGTTCAGTATTGAGGCTGCTGTAGGCGATTTCGTTAAAGTTCGTGGCGATGTTTTTTATACCCATATGGAACAATTTGATCGCGGTGTAAGTGTTAATTTCGATGGAGCAAATAATGTTTATGCCTACCAGGTCAACGGTAATGCGAGCCCTAATCCCTGGACTAAGAATGAATGGAGAAATGTTAACGGTGAGGTTGTGCCTGCCGATACCGCTGGTGCGCAAAGAGGGGATGGTGTTTACCAGGACGCCAATGGTAACTATTACCCCAAACCTTCCAACATTGACGCTGGCCTCTACAACACCTTGTTGCCCGGTACTCAAGTGGGTATTGGCTCGGACTTTAGTTACATTGATGATATGGGGCAGCAACAAACACGTAGTATCCACACGCTAAAAGTAGCAGAAGTTCTATCTCCTGCGTTTGAGTCAAAATCCAGCAACGGAATTAACCGTACGGGTGCAATCAATTCAAATTTTCAGGTTGATTACGATAACCAGGACAACATCAAAGCAACCTTGCGCTTTGTTCATGCTGAAGCAGAGAAAGAATACCGTGAAGCTAATTTGAAGCAAGGTAGCCCTGCCTGGTTGTGGCCAGATCTCGACGGATCACCCGGGAAAGATCCACTTACACCTTATCGTTTAACGGTTGATTACACGGGTGAGTTTCCCAGTTTCAGTTACGATGGCGATATATCTGATGCGAGTAAGCTAGCCCTCTATCAAGCGGATGCCAAAGGCAATAACACCGAAGCAACGCTGGATGTATTACGCGCAGATATTAATTTTGCGTTTGATGGTGACCTTGTCAGTTCGGTTGATGTTGGCTTCCGTCACGGTATTCGCGATGCGGAATATAACGAGTTTTATTATGTGACCCCAACAGGTCGATATGAGGACAATCAACGTATTCCGATTACCAAGCGCGGTCAGCTGTTAGCTGGGAATCAAATTTGGCAGCGCTATCCAGACTTCCGCTACTTTGATTACACTAACGAACCCCAAGTTTATCGCGATGCTGGATTACATAATAATGAGTTCACATCAGCCGATCCGGCGATAACTGTATTTAAAGACTTCGGACCATTTAAGGGTTTCGAGAAGGGTGTCTCTGCGCTCGACCCGGCAACTTGGGACAACCCGCTTGAGTTTATGAATCGTCTTTATGGTAATGGTGAAATGTCGGTCAAAACCGTCGATGATCCTGCTAATGCTTACAGTGTCGAAGAAGCTTCTACCTCAGCTTACTTTCAACTCAATTTGGATGATACAGACGGCATCATGGGCATCCCCTATAAAGGCAATGTCGGGCTACAAATCCTGAGTACAGATCGCACTGTAGATCGTCACAATGTGCCCGAAGTGTTAGATATCTATAACTCTATTGGCTACCAAGACTATCAAAAGCTCGCGTTTGTTTACGATGTGGAAACCAAACATAAATCTTTTGTGCAAACCTTGCCTTCGCTCAATCTAAACTTCTTCCCTAAGGATGATGTGGTAGTGCGTTTCGGCGCGGCTAAAACGACCACCCGTAACAATTTGGAAAACGTCGGTTCGGGTTTAAACCTTTGGTACACCGAATGCGAGAAGAAAGATGAAAACGGCAATCGTGTATTGGTATTGAACAGCTCTGGTCAATTGGTGGGTGACAAGGTGACCTGTACTGGTGGCGGTAATGACAAGGGTAATATCGACATCAAACCCTGGTCAGCTAATGTTTATAACCTTGCGGCAGAATGGTACTTCGAGGAGAACGCGATTTTGGGCGTGGGCTTGTTCAAAATTGATGTTGACTCCGCTGTACAAAACTTCCAGGAGCGGCGCAACTTTTTGGATGGGGATGGTATTGATCGTGGCAACACGGGCAACGTCTGGGTTTCACAAAACGTAGGCGCGTCTTCACTCTACGGTTTGGAAATGGGCTACAAGCAGCCATTCACTTTCTTGCCGGGCGCCTTCCTGAGTGCAACCGGTGTCGAGCTGAATTACACCTATTCCAAAAACGAATCTGCGGATAGAGATATTCAAGGCAATGTATTGCCTTTGCAATCCAACTCCGAACATCAGTCCAACTTCATTCTCTGGTACGACAAATCAGGCCTTAACGTGCGCCTGGCTTACAACTGGAAAAGCAAGGAGTTTGATGGCTTCGCAGGCCTCAACACCAGCGGTCAGGCGGTCAAGCTCGCCAGCTGGATTGAACCGCAAGCCTACCTTGATTTATCGGTTAGCTATTGGGTCAACGAGCATTTCAGCCTCTTCGTGAACGGCACCAACCTCACTGAGCAAAGCAAGAAAAGTTATGCCCAATACAGCGGTCAATTGAACTCTATTTGGGTGCAGGAGCGCCGCTACTCAGCAGGTATAACGCTTTCGTTGTAATGAAAAAATATATGGCTCGGCTGCACACATAAATAATTTGCAGCCACTGATAGTTGCCTCTGGTGAGGCCAAACAAATTTAAATTGGAGTTCGGATTATGAACCTTGCGATTAACAAACTTTCTATCATGAGATCGAGGCTACATTATTCAGCTATCCTCTCAAGCGTTTTACTTCTTCAAGCTTGCGGTGGTGGTGGCGGTGGTTTAGCGGGTGGTGATGACAAAGATATAGACACCATGCGTCCAGCTGCAGGTGTGGAAGATGTATCTGCACGTCCACGTCCACCCGAAGGTGCGGTTGTCATTACCACTGATCAACACTTGATTTACGATGCGCTTAAAAAACCGATTTTTTTACGCGGTATCAATCATCACTATGGCGACAGCCCCAGCACGCGTATTAACGGCATAACAGCCATTAAAATGGCTGGCTCAAACGCCATTCGTTTGCAACTTAATGAAAGTACTACCGAGATACAATTTGAAGCTGCTATGGGGAAAATTGTTGAATCAGGCATGGTTGCGGTTGTTACCTTATCGGATAGCAATTTGAGTTGTACCGAAAACAGCACTCCCTTGCTCAGCGCTGTTGATACCTTGTGGCTGAAAAAATTCATCCCCGTTCTCGTGCAGGACAGGTTTCAATCTTACATCATGCTCAACATTGCCAGCGGTTGGGGTGCGATGGATATTTTCAACCCGGACAGTTTGGGTTATCAGGAATATATTGATACTTATAAATCCATAATTCGTAAATTTCGCGAAGCAGGATTTAAATTTCCGTTAGTGATTGATGCTCCGAGTTGCGGTCAGGATTTCAACGCATTTTTAAATGGCCGCTCGCGTGAACTAATGGCTGCCGACAGTGCAAAAAATCTTGTGTTTGGTGTTCATGCTGATGGCCCTAAATGGAATACCAGCGATGAAATTATCAACGCTGCTACACAGCTTTATAACGAGAAAGTCCCTTTTCTTGTGACTGATGTAACGGGTTCTGGCGTTGCTGCAGAAGGCGATGATCCGGTTGATCATAACGACCTGATAGAAAAGTCGGCGGGAAATGCGGCGCTCTTGTTTGATCTCCCCTGGGTAACAACAGACGATAGCGCTTCTTTCGCAACTACCCTTGAAGCGCCCCTGGATCTTCGTGGTGGTGCAGTGGTATCGACTTATGTATTCCTCGATAAACTCTATGCCGAATTTGTACCCGGTGGGGGCGGTTATATTCAAACCGGTAAATTAAGTTTTGCGCTCTACGTGAAAGACGCGGAAGGCAATACTTTAAAAGCTGGATCAACTTCGGCGTCTGATTTGCGTTCGAATCAATGGAGCAAATTGAGCTTCACCTTGCCAAAAACTGCCGAGGAAATTGACCCCGCTAACTTGATGAACGGCGCAACTACATTTGACTTAACCTCAGTGTCAAAACTGGGAATTCAAATGCTGGCTAACGGTAAAGCTGCAGCACTGAAAGCGCCAATTAAGTTTGATGACCTCAGCATATTGCCCGGTGTACCTCCTGTATTTACGCAAGGTTTTGATAATTCCACCGAAGGCTGGACTGCAGATTGGACGAATCCAGTAGTAGGCCAAGCAAATGGTTCACTAACAATAGTGCCAACGGCAGATCAAATCAGTGTCAACTTGATAGTTGCGAATAACACAGCGTTTGGCAATGTTAAATTTGATCGTCCGCTTGAAATCACTTATCGCATATATCTGCCTGCGGAATATCAAGGCCAAGGTCTATGGGGTAATGTTTATGGAAAATTTGGACCGGAATGGTCATGGGTTTCAAATAGTTTTCCTGCTGGGGGGTTAGTGGCAGGTCAATGGAATGAGGTAAAAGTAACTATAGATTTTACCTCTGTTGGCGCGGATAAGATTTTTGCACCCAATGCATTTGGTTTGCAGTTTGGTGGTTACAAACTTCCTAAGGCGGAACCAATTTTAATTGATTCTATTTCAATTTCTGACCCTAGTGCCAAGCCTACAAAAACAGTTATTGCCTCGCAATATAAGGCGACTTTCACTAAAGGCACTGAAGGTTTTGTAAATGCCGGTTGGGATGGTGGTCAGGCTGTAACATCAATGGCGAACGGAGAATTGTTAGTAACCGTTCCCGCAGGTGACGGCGGCGCGATTAATAAAGCCGATATTAATTCCGTTGCGGAAATCGATTTTCAAGGCGGCATCACCATTAACATGAAAGTCTTTATTCCAGCTGATTGGGCCGGTTCTAATTTCTGGATTAAATTCTTTATTCAAGATGGTGCCTGGAAACACTTTGAATACACGCCTTCATTGGATGTCAGTGCATTTACACCGGGTGAATGGACTAGTTTGGAATTTAAAGTGAATGAATTCCCTGTGGGATTCTCGCGCACACTTAAGCCGCAAATGTTTGGTATGCAATATGGCAACGTTCCGGCGGGAACCATGAAGTTGGATGATATTGAAATCTTCGGCGCAACTCAGGTTGATGATTCACAACCAGTCTTTACCATGGGCTTTGAAACTCAAACGCAATTAGATTCTGTAGTGTTTGACGCTGCTTCTAGTGGCTTCACCGAATCTGGTTTAGCCGGAGTTAAATTCGCTGAATGGAAAGTTATTCCGTTTGGTTGGCTGGCAAGCTCATGGATAGGTAATGCCGGCGATAACGCGGTGTTGGATATTTCCAAAGCCGAAGACATAGTTGACTTAACTGCGCGCGGTGAGGAAATTGTTAATGGCGTGCTGGGTATAAAAGCTACCAGTATTCCCGCTAACTTTTATGTTGCGCCTAAAGTTAATTTGTAGTGCATGAATGTTTTGTGATTAAATTGTGCGATAAAAAATCATTGTGCACATAACAATAAAAGGCCCTCTTTCATACGAAAGGGGGTTTTTTATTTGGCGATAACTTAATTATGGAAAATAATACAGGAGACAATAATAAAAATTTTCTGTGAGTGCTGACTACTACTTTGCAACTGTATAGACATGAATCAAAAGAATTTTTGTTAAAGCTTGTAAAAGCTTCTCGCGTAAGCAACAGTTTAAATTAATTTTTTGAATGGGTAGGTTGATGCGGGCCACGCTTGGCTAAGCTTGCACATTCCAACACGACCATCTATCAGCACAATCCGTAAATCTAAAATATACGCCCGTCCAAACCTACCCATTGCAAAAGGTTTTATTTAACTGATAAGAAATAGAGGAGGGCAGGTGTGGATCGACTGCGAAACGTTTAGAGAAAGTTTTAGAGCTTATCAAAAGAAAATAGCATGCCCGAAATGTTCCGCATTTATGGTGATCGTTTGAGAATTCTAAATATTTCAAAACGTACTATATCGAAATCAATAATTCGTTAGCGATTGAGTTAGCTAAGGTTGATTTTAAAGAAAGGAGAAAAAATTATTGACAGGACAAAAAGTTTTTCAAAATTGCTCCCCTCGCTTATACGAGGGGAGCAATGCTTAGTCAGGATTTATCAAGGGCAAGCGATATTTTTACCGGCGTTTTTTACCACGCTCACTTTGGAAAAAGTGATATCCAAACTACCGTCTGTAAGAAGCGAGA
>JAZKHP010000043.1:0-20804 GCA_040385335.1 Pseudomonadota bacterium | reverse complement strand
TTGTTTTGCGGACCGGTAGTTCAGCCGGTTAGAATGCCGGCCTGTCACGCCGGAGGTCGCGGGTTCGAGCCCCGTCCGGTCCGCCATTAATTCCTAAAAAACCCCTAATATCGTCTATTAGGGGTTTTTTTATGCCTGTTTTATTCCTGGCTAGTGCAAAGACATCATCAAAAAATTCCGGTTGATTAGGCTTTCCCAATACTTTTTCGCACATGAAATATTTATATTTTGTTCATGTAGTTGTCATTATGTACCGGTAATCTCCTTATTAAGGACTTGATTTGGAAAGGGATTTCTCACCTCCTACTTAACCCTGACCCGGATACCGAACATGCAAGATTACCTTGAAGATTTACTTGATGAAGTTACTGAAATCGATGATGAATTCTCTGAAGACTATTCTGAGCTTTGAATATTCGCTACTGATGTTGACCTTTTTCGCTAAATGTCAGCTCCTGGCATAGTTCGCTATTGGTTTTCCTACTATAGATGTTTCTTCCCGCTAACCTTCAAATCTAACAACATCCCCCGCCAACGCCTTGATTATTTACAGTTATTTAGTCGAGTAAGCCGCAAATTTGGTTAAATATCGCTTTTTTTGCCTGTGTTTAGGTAGTCGTAAAAGCATCTGGCCTATACTTAGCTAATATCATTAAATGCTGGTGCGTTATTAGCCGACGCTGCGGATTATGTTGAATGCCTTTAGAACCCACTGAAATTGTTGAAGCAGTAGTGTTAATTTCCGGAGAAAAAATTGTCCGCGAAATGTTATATCCCGAATTTGAAGCTATCTTAGATGGTTTCGTTCCGGTTCCTGATTTCAAAGGTTCAGCTGCGAAAGCCGTCTATTTGGGCATTAATGCAAATTTATGCATTACTTCAGCGGTATTTTTCTTACTTGATTTTGATGGAAAAGGGATGGTTGATCGTCGCTGGAATATTCCGCTGCAATATTTGGCTGAGGTATCAGGCCGCGGGCCTGATTTAGGTGCTGGCCCCATTCGTTTAGCGTGTTTTAGTCAGTGTGCCATTGAAATGCAGCAGAATAAATTATGGGATCCACAAATGGAACCCAGTAAAAATAGTTTTATTTTGTTAAAAAAATCCGTGCAGAATAATCGTCTTGGCTTGGAGTTCAAAGCTCCTTTGGTGGAAAAACCGCAGCCGAGCGTTGCCGCCCCTGTGAATGCCATTCATCAACAAGCGATTAAGAAAAAACTGCATGAACATTATTCGCAGGAGTTGCGTGACCGCTTGGCGGGTTCCCTCAAAGAGCAGCGGTTGCGTATTGCCACTTTGCAATCCAAGCAGCAAGAAAATATCAACAAGCTGCAACACGAACATCAACAACGCTTACAAGTTTATCAAGAACGTTTGCAAACACTTGAAGCGCAAAATTCCGAGTTAAATTCGCGCAATCAATCACTCAAAGAAAATTTGGATATCCAGGCGAGTAAGGCCGAAGGTGTTCGCGAATACTTTACGCATAAATTAAAAACGGCGCAGTTGGATGAAAATAGTCAAATTCAAGCCATGCAAGAAAATTTCAATCTTGAAGTCGAGTTAAAAATACAAGCGGCAACAGCTGAGCTGCGAGAAATGCTGGATATGCGCGAGGTGGAACTGTTTTATCGCCATCAAAATGAATCTAATCTCAAGGAAGAAATAACCAAGTTGAAGCTTGAATCTCACGCGCTACTTAACAATAGCGGTGAACAATTATTAACTCGCCTCAATAAAGCCGGCGTTAATTTTGTGGTTTATCACCCTGGTGTCGGTCAGTTTACAATTGCATTAGATGATTTGAGTTCCTATTTAGAAAGCTCGGTAGCATTTGTCGCGAAAAAATCTGGTGTAGGTGAAGCATTATATTCACAGTGGTTTACGCATTATCAAAATCCCATCTGTAATGGTACCGATGGTCACGGCAATAGCTGTGGAAAATCTTTAGTGCGTATTGGTGCTCCACTGGAATTCCATGAAGGTGAAAGCGATCGTTGTGAACACCATCAGGCTGTTTCTTATAAAATGGTCGCAGAAAAGCGCTAGTGTACTGACGATAGAAAATAACTAATGAATTTGATTTCTGAAGATCAGTTTTTGCAGCGAGCCATAGCTGTGCCTATGCAAGTTCTGCAGTGGGATTTGGCGCAACGCAAAGATATTGAAATTATTGTGCGTCGCGATGATTTAGTGGATAGCAGTTTAAGCGGCAATAAATTTTACAAATTGTTTTACAGCTTGCAGCAGGCAAAAATGCATGGCCATCAAAAAGTATTGAGTTTCGGTGGTGCTTATTCAAACCACCTTTATGCGCTGGCGGCAGCGGGCCGGGATTTTGGTTTTAAGACGGTTGGTGTTATTCGCGGTGAGCGCCCCAAGCATTTAAGTCCGATGTTGCAGGACGTTGAAAAATGGGGAATGCAATTGCATTTTGTAACGCGTGCTGATTATCGCCAATTGACTCAGCGATCTGTAACAGGAATACCGCCAGTCCATGAAAATTCATGGTTTGATAAATCCCGGAATGAAAATCCAGCGTATAAAAATTTGGTAGAAATGCATGGCGGTTTTTATAGCATCCCTGAGGGGGGCGCTAATAGTGAAGGGTTGCGTGGCGCTGCAGTGATTGGATGGGCTATAGAGCAACAACGCAAGGCTGACTTCACCGCAATTTGTCTGGCCTGTGGTACTGGAAATACAGTTGCTGGTGTTGCTGCAGGCATTGCAGCGGCGAAAAGTCTTGGTCAAAACCCTGCTGAGGCAGCAAAAGTGATAGGTTTTTCGGTTTTGAAAGGTGAGGGTGATTTGGGTCAACAAATCATTCGCCAGCAAGAAAATGCTGGATTAAAAAGTAATAATTGGCGCTTAATTAGTGGCTACCATGCTGGGGGCTACGCAAAAAAATTACCCGGTGCCGTGCAGGAATTTCAACAGACGTTTGAGCGCGAGACTAAGTTATCTCTTGACCCGGTTTACACACTCAAAATGTGTTGGGGTGTGGCGCATTTACTAAGGTTAAATTATTGGCCGCGCGGTAGCCGCTTAATTTTAATTCATACCGGTGGAATGCAAGGGCGGCGCGGCTTTAATGAGGATGGGTTAGGTTAGTTTTAATAAAATTCAACCTGGGCTCATCAGGTCCAAAATAGACTAGAGTTAGTATCAATGAACCATGATCTGGGTAAAACGAAGGAATATTCAATGCGTGCGCAAAAAAATATCATACCTTCTCATATAGAGTTTGATTTATCCCTTATGCATACCTTAGTGCCGCTCAAAGATATGAGTGAAAGCCATTTGCTGGCCTTGGTTGAGGGCGTGGAAGCTGAGGTGATTTGTGCGGGGCAAACAATATTTGCGCGCGGCAATTATGACGGGAAGCATGTTTATTTGTTACATGGCGATGTTATTTTAACCGATGAGAACGAGGTAAAAACTTTAATTAAAGGACGCTCTACACTCTTACCTATTGCGCACAGCCAGCCGCGCTCGGTGACTGCTATAGCCGAATCAGATTGCAGTGTTTTACGTTTGGATAGCGAGCGTTTGGATAAGTTACTGGCATGGAGTCAGGTTGCTGATTACCTACAGCTTAATATTTCTCGTCAGCGTGATTTGGATGAAGACATGGATTGGATGATGGCTATTCTTCGATCTAATTTGTTTTTTAAAGTACCGCCGATTAACGTTGAGCAAATTTTCACGCGTTTAATGCCCCAAGTCGTTTATGTCGGTGATGTCATTATTCGCCAAGGTGAGTTGGGCGATCAGTGTTATTTTATTAAAGAGGGTGAAGCTGAGGTGTGGCGCCATAGCGATACGGGTCGACAACATCTTGCGAATATTGGTGTTGGCCGTTGTTTTGGCGAAGATGCTTTGGTCAATGAGGCTGTGCGCAATGCTTCGGTCATTATGAACACCGATGGCGTGTTGATGCGTTTAGATAAACAGGATTTTTATCGCCTTTTAAAAGAGCCGCAAGTTCCAGCAATAACTCTGGAAAATTTTGCAACCAAAATTAGTGAAGGTGCGGTTGCAATCGATGTGCGAAGTGAAGAAGAATATAGCGAACTGAATATTAAAGGCGCTGCTAATATACCCTTAAATTTGTTGGGCATTAAATCACGAATGCTCGATAAAACGCGAACTTATATTTTTTATTGTAATACGGGAAGGCGCAGTCGTGCTGCTGCTCATTTATTAGTGCAACAGGGTTATCAAGCTTTTGCATTGGAAGATTGCGTACAGCTTTTCTCTCAGCCGCGGTGGCAGGAAATGCTAGATAACCGTTTTAATTTCGTACTAAAAGATGGTCAGGCGATGCAAGGCGCTTAAAAAATTTGCAAAAAGGTTGCAGGCTGCGACCTTTTTTATTCAACTCTTTTTATTTACCTTATTTTTATTTAACTCTATCGCCGTAACGCATTTCTCGTAGCTCACCTTCCGCAAAATATAAATTAGTCCAAAACTGGCCCTTGCCTGGATTGTAAGTCCATATATCAACATTTTCACAACCTTCTACTAAGGTTAAGGTGCCGTCAGACTGTCTAATTTTTTTTGCTGATTTCTCGCAGTAAGAATCAATAAGCTCTGGTTGGCCGCATTTTACAACGACTTCTGCTTTTGTATCGCCAATATCTACAATGTCACCTTTGCAGCGTAAAGATTCTGCATTGGCCATTCCGGCAATGAGAAAGGTCGTCAGCGAAAGGGTAGCCAAGTAGTAATGGGTAAGTCTTTTCATGGTGACTCCTTAGTCAATAAATAAGACAGTAATAAACTCATATTTAATGTTAAAGCATTTTGATGCCATGCCGTTAACACTTTAAATGCGGTCATGTAGGCGCCGCATACAACAGTTAACGATGCGAGAATCATATATGAATCCCTATCAAGCGGCACAGCATTATTCTTCCGTTAAAGTTCAATCCAGCGTTATTGACGCATCCCCCCATCGTTTAATTCAAATGCTATTTGAGGGTGCGTTGGAGCGCATTGCGCAGGCTAAAGGTGCTATGTCGCAACATCAGATTGCACGTAAAGGCGAATTGATTGGCAAGGCTGTGAATATTGTTGCCGGGTTGCAAGGTAGTCTGGATGATAAGGCAGGCGGCGATTTGGCGCTGAACCTGGACAGTTTGTACGATTATATTATTCGCCGCTTGTCACAAGCGAATTACGAAAATGATCCCGCTATTCTTGATGAGTGTGGTCGTTTGTTAGGTGAACTTAAAATGGCTTGGGATGGCATAGCAGAGCAGGTGAATTAACATGGGACTGCATTTGGTTTTAGCAAGCTATAATGGCATGGCTGGTGTTTTACAAGTTCGTAATTTACAGCATGATTTAAATATGGCGCTGCAACAGGAAGATTGGATGTCAGTCCGCCGCCTGGATCAGGCTTGCGTTGTGCTGATTGATAAAGTAATTGCTGCTAATAAAGACGATAGTAATGATTTGATTTTGGTGTTGCAGGAGCTTAAAGATGTTTATGCGGGCTTGATCGCGCTATGCCATCATAAAGTTAGTGCTATGGCGCGTTGATTTAGTGCTAGGCTTAGTTATTAAATTTACAGTTATTAAATTAAACAAATATTTAATTAACGGTTATTAAAATAAACCGCTACTTGATATTAGTTAATTTCATAACGGGCCTGCATAGGAGCGCCTATATTGTCTAAGTCTAATTACAACTCGCAAGAAGCTCTCAAACAATATCGTCAGCTTGGCTTGGAAACGCAAATCAATAATGCGTCACCGCATCGATTAATTCAGTTATTAATGGAGGGGGCATTAGATCGTTTAGTCGCCGCACAAGCTGCAATGGAGCGCGGCGATGCTGCCACAAAAGGAGTTTTAATTGGCAAAACCATGGGTATTATTTCTGGCTTGCGTAGTTCACTGGATATGAATGTAGTGGATACCAATCTCCCTGAAAACCTCGATAACCTTTACGATTACATGGGGCGGCGATTACTGGAAGCTTCGATGCATAATAAGCTTGAAATAGTCATCGAGATTATTGGCCTTATGAAAACATTAAAATCAGGTTGGGACGGCATTGAGCCGCAAGCCTGATCCTGCCAGACAAGTTTGAATTTGCCAGACTAATTTAATTTGCTAGATAATTTTGATTTTGCCAGAAGAAGGTGCCTCTACTGCAGGCACTTTTATCTTTTCCACTTTCCCTTCAGGTTTTTATTAGCATTACATGTGTAGCTTTTATGCTGTTT
Source organism: Pseudomonadota bacterium (assembly GCA_040385335.1). Classification (GTDB taxonomy): domain Bacteria; phylum Pseudomonadota; class Gammaproteobacteria; order Pseudomonadales; family Cellvibrionaceae; genus Cellvibrio. The sequence continues at coordinate 14,568 of JAZKHP010000043.1, read as the reverse complement.
TTTTTATATTGATTGATATGTTGGGTTGCAACTGCTAAGTATTTCTTCGCTCCGCATTTATTTCATGTCATAAATTTGACACGCATTCCTTCCTCGTCTAAACCTAAGCGTAAATAGTCATGGCTCAGGCAATTTTGTCCCGAAAAATTTCGCTGATAGTAGTAAATCTGCAGAACTATAAAAGGTTGATAAAGCATGTGGCGCAATAATAAAGTGTTAGTGATTGACGATAATGCCTCTCGCCGACACGATTTAAAGGTATTACTGGATTTTTTAAATGAATCGACAATCGTTGCTGCAGCCAGCGAATGGCAACAACTCATTGTGGATGAGCACAAAGGCGAAGATTACGTTGCCGTTTTTATTGGCGATTTTTCCTCTTGCCAATATGGACTTGAGCAATTACTAAAAAATATTCGTGAATGGAATGATGAACTGGCGATTATTTTGATAGGTGATAATTCAGCGGACAATAAAGTATTGGATATCAATTTATTTCACAATTTGGAGTTGGACGATTTTTTACGGCATATGATTATTGCGACACTGGTGGTGCCGCCGAGTTACAATAAGCTAGCCGACACTCTTCATCGCGCTCAGCTATATCATGAAGCACAAGCCAGTAGTAAGCGGCAACCCCAGCGCCGGCCTGTGCATTTATTTCGTAGTTTGGTGGGCACTAGCCGCGAAATTCAAAATGTCCGTGAAAGCATGTCGCAGGTTGCTGAGAAAGATGTTTCGGTACTTATCACCGGTGAATCTGGTACTGGTAAAGAAGTGGTAGCGCGCAATTTACATTACAATTCTCCGCGTCGCGATAAACCCTTTGTTCCTGTTAATTGCGGTGCAATTCCGGCAGAATTATTGGAAAGCGAATTATTCGGTCATGAAAAAGGTGCCTTTACCGGTGCGATTAATTCGCGCGCCGGGCGTTTCGAATTGGCCGAGGGTGGCACTTTATTTTTAGATGAAATTGGCGATATGCCGCTCACAATGCAAGTGAAAATTTTGCGGGTCTTACAAGAACGCTGCTTCGAACGTGTCGGTAGCAATAAAACGCAAAATGTCGATGTCCGTATAATTGCCGCTACTCATCGTAATCTTGAAGCCATGATTAGTAATGCCACTTTTCGTGAAGATTTATATTATAGATTGAATGTATTCCCTATCGAATTGCCATCGCTGAAGGAGCGTGCAGAAGATATTCCGCTCTTAATTAACCAACTCGTTGAGCGTATGGAAAGCGAACAGCGCGGTTCTATCCGTTTCAATTCCGCTGCGATTATGTCGCTCTGTCAGCACGAATGGAGCGGCAACGTGCGCGAACTTGCCAATCTCATCGAACGCATGGCGATTTTGCATCCTTACGGTGTTATAGGTGTACAAGATTTACCACCTAAATATCGTCATGTCGATGTTAGCGAGGAAGATTTTGCACCAGCATCAAAACAAGTAACCGCTGCTGCCAATACCGGTTATGTCAATATCAATGACAATCCATTATTGCCAGATCAAGGCATAGATTTGCGGGAATACATTACTACTTTGGAAATGAGCTTGATTCAACAAGCGCTAAATGATTGTGGTGGTGTGGTGGCTCGCGCTGCAGACAAATTATGTATTAGACGCACCACCTTAGTGGAAAAAATGCGAAAATATGAGTTGCAGCGTTAACGACAATTTCTAGTACTCTTGCCCATGATTAAATTTTTTTTTATCTGTTTATTTTTATTTGCCGGTTCCGCGTCGGCCGAAATATATCAATGGACTGATGCCAATGGCAGAGTACATTTTGGTGATAAGCCTGCTAAAAATGTTAAAGCAAAAGCTGTAAAAGTAGAAGTAAATACCTACACCAATGTTTCCTACGAAAATCTTGATTATAAAGATGAAGATAAAAATACCCACAGCAAAAAAGTGATTATGTATTCAACCAGTTGGTGTAGTTACTGCAAAAAAGCACGCAGCTATTTCGTGGAGAACGGCATTAGTTTTGTCGATTACGATATCGAAAACGATAAAAATGCAAAAAGAGCTTACGATGCATTGGGCGCTAAAGGTGTGCCAGTGATTGTGGTGGGTAAAAAAAGAATGAACGGGTTTAGTGTGGCAGGCTTTAAAACGTTATTGTCATCATCTTAAGGATTAACCAAACAATCAATTTCTAAAGCTGTGAAGCATGAAATGTTGTTGTTCTTCATGATAACGGGGCGGGAATCCATCGTTGCTCATTGGAGGGCCGCCCTTAACATATAACAATCTTTCTATTTATGAAATCGCTTTATCCACAATAGTTTGTGCTTCGGCAATAAGCAATTGCAAATGCTCTATACCGCGAAAGCTTTCAGCATAAATTTTATAAATATCTTCTGTACCTGAGGGCCTTGCAGCAAACCATCCGCTTTTCGTTATTGCTTTGATGCCACCAATAGCCGCGCCATTGCCAGGTGCATGGGTAAGAATTTTTTCAATACTTTCGCCGGCCAGTTCTGTAGAAGTAATTTGCGCAGATGACAATGTCGATAAAGCTTTTTTCTGCGCACTGTTGGCAGGAGCTTCCACACGGCTTTCACTTGCCTGGCCAAATTCATTGACGAGTTCTTTGTAATGTTCGCCGGGGTCGCGTCCGGTGCGTGCAATAATTTCACCGGAAAGTAGAGCGGGTATTATTCCATCTTTATCGGTAGACCATACGCTGCCATCTAAACGTAAGAATGAAGCACCGGCACTTTCTTCGCCGCAAAAGCCGAGTGACCCGTCATAAAGCCCTGGTGCAAACCATTTGAACCCAACAGGAACTTCATATAAACGACGATCCAGTTTTTCACTGACGCGATCAATCATTGCGCTGCTAACCACTGTTTTTCCGATGGCGGTTTGTGCGTTCCATAAGGGGCGATTTTGATACAAATAATCAATCGCTACCGCAAGATAATGATTGGGTGGCATTAACCCGACGCTGGGTGTGACTATGCCGTGACGATCATGATCGGCATCGCAGGCAAAGGAAATCTGATAATTATTTCGCCCGGCAATGATGGATTGCATTGCATAAGATGAAGACGGATCCATACGAATTTTACCGTCCCAGTCGGCAGTCATAAATGCAAATGTCGGGTCAATTTTATGATTAATTAAATGTAAATTAAGTTTGTAATGTTCAGCAATCGCACTCCAGTAACGCATGCCTGCGCCACCGAGCGGGTCAACGCCCATATGGACATTGGCATTGCGAATAGCGTTAATGTTAATAACATTAATTAAATCTTTTACATAATTATTGACGTAATCATGTTGATGGGTAGTGGCTGCATGCAATGCTGCGCGATAATCCATGCGTTTAACATCGCGCAGTTTATTTTCCAGCAATTCATTGGCGCGTGCTTGAATCCAATTCGTAATATCCGAATCTGCCGGGCCACCGTTAGTGGGGTTGTATTTATAACCGCCGTTGTCAGGTGGATTGTGCGATGGCGTTATAACGACACCGTCAGCAAGGCCGGTGCTTCTGTCGCGATTGTAAGTGAGAATAGCGTGAGAAATTGCGGGGGTCGGCGTAAATTCACCGCCAACCGCCAGCATAATTTCAACACCGTTTCCTGCAAATACTTCTACGGCGTTAATTTGTGCAGGCTCAGATAGGGCGTGAGTATCTATGCCGACATGCAATGGGCCAGCGATGCCAACTTTGGTACGGTAATCGCAAATGGCCTGACTAATGGCGAGCACATGGTTTTCATTAAAGCTGGTGTTGAACGCGGTACCGCGATGACCAGAAGTGCCAAAGCTGACACGCTGTTCCGGTATTGAAGTATCGGGTTTTAAATTGTAGTAAGCATCGGTTAATTTCGTAGCATCCACCAACATTTCGTGTGGTAGTAACTTTCCAGCGTATGGGCTAATTTTCATTGGCGGCACCTTTATTCAAATGGAAAAGTTCAAATGGAAAAGTTCAAATAGAAAATTTTTTGTGGACGAATAACTTTTAAAGTGAACGGTCATTACTATTAGTTAATTCATCGCCGGTTGGCCGGTTTCTAGCAAAGGTGAAATTTTAACGATTATACCCAGCAACGGGTGGTCGATATAATGGACTTCAGTACTGCGCATGCTGCGTTGCTGAAAAACTTTTACAATTCTTTTGGTAACGAAATCCGCAGGTTCGCTAGTGCTGGTTTCGGAATTTGGTAGGCCAGGTAATTCAGGCCAAGGTTCCTCTGTGGTTGCGTCTGCTGATAAATCTGTTTCTGTGGATGCCATGGTCGTTGCACTATCCAAGGCAATGGGCGCAAATTGTGTTAACCATAAATTGCTTTGAAACTTTAAATATTGTCCCACACTGAGGCTGATGTTACCTTCTAATTCATGGTGGTCATTGAATTTTTTCCCACCGTTAATAAAAATGTGGGTATTCTTTGCTTGAATCATTTGTCCCCATGCCTGATGAAATAATAATGTGTAGCTGCCACTTTTCGCGATAGTAGCGGCCTGGGAATTTAATTTTCGCTCAAGCACGGGCAGCAGATTAAAACCTTCTGCGTTATTGCTCCCGATTGGTTTTAAAAAATTAAGATTATCGGGATAAGCAAGCTTTATGTTTTTTGGCCAGGCTTCCTGATTTTTAGATGATTCGCCCCGTGCAAAAATAATCATTTCAACCTGATACCAGCGTTCGTGATTATCCTGTGCCAACGTAATTTGTGGCAGAGCCCCACCCATGACTAAAAGAGTTATCGCGAGTGCTTTTTTTAACATCGATGGGTTTAGCAACGATGGGTTAAAAATTGATAGTTTCGCTATTGGTAATTCACTTTTATTTCTAGAAAGTTCGATTTTATTCATAACAATTTCCTAGTGCATTAATTTCGTGAGCAAATCTGCAACTTGTTGTAAACGTTGATCAGTCGTTTCCATTGCCAGCGTAAATTTCAATTGGTTAGCTCCTTCTAATTTGTAAATATGCGGCGCACCTTGTACGAGCTTAACGATCGTTAAAGGTTCTACCCGGGTTTCGCTGGCGAACTCTATACGCCCACTGCGTGCGTTTGCTTCAAGTTTTATAATGCCAATGGCTTGTGCTTTCAGTTTGATTTGCGTAACGCGAACCAGATTTTTAATTTGCTCTGGCAATAAACCAAAACGATCAATCATTTCTACCTGCAACTCACGCAAAGCATCTTCTGTTTCGGCGTTGGCGATGCGTTTGTACATGACTAAACGCAAGTGTACATCCGGTAAATAATCCGCAGGAATTAATGCTGGAATGCGTAAGTTTACATCCACCATACCTTCAAAGTCTTTATTCGGGTTAGGTATTTTCCCTTGTCTGATGGCTTTTATGGCGCGGTCGAGCATTTCCATGTATAGCGAGAAGCCGATGGTTTGAATTTGGCCGCTTTGTTCATCGCCAAGTAATTCCCCTGTGCCACGAATTTCCATATCGTAAGTGGCGAGCGTAAAACCAGAACCTAGTTCTTCTGCACTGACAATAGCTTCAAGACGCTTTATCGCATCGGCTGTCATAGAGCGCTTATCAGGTGTCATTAAGTAGGCGTAGGCTTGATGATGTGAGCGACCGACACGACCACGCAGTTGATGTAATTGCGCCAGGCCAAACTTATCGGCGCGGTGAATAACAATGGTGTTGGCGCTGGGAATATCGATACCGGTTTCAATAATCGTGGTGCAGACCATGACATTAAAACGCTTGTGATAAAAATCTGACATAACTCGTTCAAGGTCACGCTCCGGCATTTGGCCGTGACCAATAACAATCCGAGCTTCAGGCACCAGCTCTTGTAACTCTCGCGCTGTTTTTTCTATAGTGCTAACTTCATTATGTAAAAAATATACTTGGCCGCCGCGCAAAATTTCACGTAACACGGCTTCTTTAATAATGGTTTCATCGTGTTGCCGCACAAACGTTTTTACTGATAAACGTTTTGCTGGTGGCGTAGCAATAATAGACAAGTCGCGAATGCCCGCCATGGACATATTTAAGGTGCGCGGAATGGGCGTAGCGGTGAGCGTTAAAATATCGATTTCTGCGCGCAGTGATTTTAGTTGTTCTTTTTGGCGCACGCCGAAGCGATGTTCTTCATCAATGATCAGTAAGCCAAGATTTTTATATTTAATATCTGGCGATAATAATTTGTGGGTACCCACCACAATATCAACTTTACCTTCGGCAAGCCGTTGTTGTACTTCTTCAGTTTCTTTAGCGGTTCGGAAACGGGATAACACATCAATGGTAATGGGCCAATTAGCGAAACGATCTTTTAAGGATTCAAAATGTTGTTGCGCTAATAAAGTGGTGGGAGCCAAAATAACCACTTGTTTACCACCGTGGCTGGCAATAAAAGCAGCGCGCATGGCCACTTCAGTTTTACCAAAACCGACATCACCACAAATCAAACGATCCATAGGTTTGGGGGAAAGCATATCGGCAATGACCGCTTCAATAGCGCGTTGCTGGTCCGGCGTTTCTTCAAAGGGAAAACTGCTGGAAAAATTCAAATAAGCTTCTTTAGGGTCGGCAAAGGCGAAGCCTTTGCGTGCGGCACGGCGCGCATAAACTTCTAATAATTCAGCAGCAGTATCGCGAATTTGTTCAGCGGCTTTGCGTTTAGCTTTTTGCCATAACTCCGTGCCTAATTTATGCAGTGGAGCAGAATCTTCATCGGTGCCGCTGTAGCGACTAATTAAATGTAAATTGGTGACAGGAACATAAAGTTTGGTTTCATCGGCGTATTCCAACGTTAGGAACTCGTTGGTTTGGTCGTCGATAGTAATCGTTTCCAAGCCGCGATAGCGGCCAACACCGTGGTCGATATGCACTACCGGTGAGCCAATTTTTAATTCCGTTAGATTTTTAACAATTAAATCAGAATTATCTTGCGCTTGTTTACGGCGACGCTGTTGCTGTACCCGTTCGCCAAATAATTGCGTTTCGGTGATTAGCGCTATGGCTGGATCATTCAGTAATAAACCCTGTTCCAGCGGCGCAACGGTAATAGCAATGCGATCTTTGCCATTAATAAAACTGGCCCAATCATCGACTAAGGTTGGTGCGATGCGAATGCGGCCCAGTAATTCAAGTAATGTTTCGCGTCTGCCTGCCGAATCAGCACAAAATAAAACACGGCCACCCGTAGCGGACGAAGCTGAAGCGTACTCCAATAAAAAAGCTTGTATGGCATTGAGTGGATTTTCAGCTTGCGCGCGAATGGGTAAGCTGGGTGGTGTTTGGGTTACAAAATTAGTTTGTCCTGCTTTTTGTTCCAGGGTGTTGCTGGTAACAAAGGTACGGCAATAATTTTTTAATGAAGCAAAAAATTCATCGATTTGTAAATAAATATCTTTCGGCGGTAGAATCGGGCGCTGTGGATCAACACGACGGTTTTCATAGCGGCGCAGCAATTCCAACCAAAAGTTTTCAGCTGATTTTTCAATATCGCCGATGGTGTAAATTTGGGTACTATCGGGCAGGTAGTCAAACAGACTGCTACATTTTTCAAAAAATAAAGGTAAATAATATTCAATACCTGAAGGCGATATGCCAGCACTGACATCTTGAAAAATAGGGCAAGCCTTATGGTTTACATCAAACTTTTCCAGCCATTGCTTTTTAAATTGACTGATGCCATTTTTATCAAGTGGAAATTCTTTGGCCGGTAACAGCTGGATGCTGGTAACTTGCTCAACGGTTAATTGTGTTTCAGGATCAAACGTACGCAGGGTTTCAATTTCATCATCAAATAAATCCAAACGAAAGGGGTGATCGCTACCCATGGGATAAATATCGATAAGCGATCCACGTACTGCATATTCACCATGTTCATAGACAGTATCAACAAAATGATAACCGGCTTTTTCAAAATTACTGCGCATTGTCGCAATGTTAATTTTCTGGCCGCACTCAACCATCAAACTATTGCCAATAAGATAGTCCGCAGGCATCAAGCGTTGCAGCAATGAGGTAATTGGTACAACTAAAATACCTAGCTTGGTATGCGGCAACTGGTACAGCGTTTTTAATCTGTCGGAAATAATATCTTGATGCGGCGAGATGGTGTCATAGGGCAGGGTTTCCCAATCCGCGAGATGTAAAATTTCAAAATCGTTGCGTTGATTAAAAAATTGCAGTTCGCTTTCCAACCGATTAGCACTGCTGGCATCAGTGGTGACAACGAGGCTAAGACCTTGTGTTAGATAGGCTCCCTGTAAAATAGTTAGCGCCTGGGCGCTGCCTTGCAATTGTCCCCAACTTTGTTTGTTGCCGGGGCGAAGGGAAATGGGGGGAGAAAATGAAGTAATGCGTGCCATCGTTATTCGTCTAACCCTAATGTAAAGAGGTGGCCATTGTACCTGTGAGGCACATTAAAGTGGATTTTTTTGCAATCTAAAAATGAATCAAAGTGTGTTGATTTTAGTCATACCATCATTTGACTTATTGGTACGACTAAAGCCACTGCAATTTTAAGATATGAGTTACCATCGAATGAATTCACATTCAATGCGGGTTAGAATCCGTTTGAATAACACAGTCAATCAACAGGATGCATATTTCTCTTTTTCGCATTGTGACTATTACTTAAAGAGCCCAGAGATTAAATAGATCGCGAGGCTTTGTTGCAAACCTGCCTAAAAGACTACCCATATAAAATATTTATAAAGACTAGTAGCGCCTATGAAGAGACCCTTTATCTTTTTTTTCTTATTTGCGTTGATACTGCAATTTAGCTTGAGTGTTGCTGCGCAGGATTATCCGAAAAAAATGAGCTTCCGCAATATTATGCAGAATCAGGATATCGCCATGGGCGAAGTGGAAGCCATTATTCAGGATCACGAGGGCTTTATGTGGCTGGGCGGCAGCAATGCATTGTTGCGTTATGACGGTTATGAGTTTTTAAGCATACCAATTGCCGGGAATGATTCGAAAAAAGACAGTGAGCCGCAATTCGTAAAACTCGTTGTTGATTTGTTTGAAGACAGCCACAAACAGCTGTGGATAAGCACCCGCGATGGTTTATTAAAATATGATCGTGCCCATGAAGTTGCACGGCGCTTAAGCTGGCAGGATGGGAAAACCATAAAAATTGTGAGGACACTTACGCTAGCAGAGGCGCCTGGCGGAGAAATGCTGGTGGGAACCTATGATGGTCTTATTGTGTTCGACCCTGTTACCGACATCGCCAGCGTTATAGCGCATGTCGAAGGCGATGCTAATAGCCTACCGAATAATACCGTGCGAAATATTGTTGTCGATAAAAAGGGCATCATTTGGCTCGCGACTGACGCAGGATTAGTACGCATGGAATGGCCCTCCAGAAAAATGACCTTAATTCCCCCCTACCCAGCTAATCCTGCATCTTTGCCTGACAATGCTGTGCGCACCATGGCGCAAGATAAGGAAGGCAATTTATGGTTGGGCGTTGTGAATGGTTTATATAAATTTAATCCTGAGAGCGGCGCTGTTAAGCGCTACCAGCATGATCCGAATAATCAATTTAGCCTCGCACATAACTTAATTCGCGATATTTTTGTCGACAAAAATGGCTGGGTATGGAGTGGCAGTGATGCTGGTGGGCTGAGCTTATATGATGCGGCCTATGATCGATTTATTCGCTTCCGTAAAGAGGATGGCAGTGCCGGATCTTTAAGTAGCAACACCATACGGCGCATTTATCAGGATGATGCTGGCGATATGTGGGTTGGTACCTACCCATCGGGTCTCAATTTTCACGATCACTCAACAGAGGCAATTTCAGTTTATCGGAAGGAGTTAGAAATTAACCGCGGTCTACTGGATAACAACGTTGAAGCGGTCATCGAGGATAGCGATGGTAATCTTTGGATCGGCGCTGGTGGTGTCACACGTTATAACCCCGTAACGGACAGTTTTATTCACTATCAAAAACCCAATAATGACATTGCTTCTTCGCGTATTTTCAATAGCACTTCGGCAATCAGTGCTTTGTATGACCGCGATGGTGATATCTGGTTTGGCACCTGGGGGCTTAGCTATCACCACTACAACAAAAAAACCGATAGCTTTGAACAAATGTCGTTTGATGCAAGTTTAAGTCGCACCAAAATAAAAACCAGTAACAAGCTTATCGATAGTGTGGTCTGGGGAATTTATCAGGATAAACAAAAAAATCTTTGGCTGGGTACCCATAATAGTGGTGTTACTCAATATGATAAAAAAACCGGTCGCTACACAAATTATGAGCCTACAGAAAATGACCCCACCAGTATTAGCACCACCGTTGTTTGGACCATGTTTGAAGATTCCGCAGGACGTTTTTGGGTGGGCACTGCGAATGGTTTAAATTTGCTGGATCGCGAAACTGGAATATTCAAACGCTACTTCGCCAAGCCCGATGATCCCCACGGTCTGGTGAACGATTCTATATTGTCAATTTATGAAGATACGAAAAAGCAACTGTGGTTTGGCACCAATAGAGGTTTACATTTATTTCACCCGGAAACCGATAATTTTACGGTTTACAATACCAGGAATGGTTTTATCGATAATGGCGTTCGCGCTATCACTGAAGATCATTTTGGCAACTTATGGCTGGGCTCTAATAACGGTGTAATAAAATTTAATCCCGACACTAAAATCGTGCGCAACTACGTGCGTTACAACGGCGAAAAAATTGGCAGTATCGCCACCGGTGCAGTACGTGCAACCAGAAAAGGCGAAATAGCCTTTGGTACCAAAAGTGGATTGTATATTTTTGACGTTAATAAATTAATGACCAATGAAAAAGTCCCGCCCCTAGTGCTAACAGATTTTCGCGTTTTTACCAAAAAAATCCTTACCAATGATGCTGACAAGATTCTTACAAAAGCGATTAATCAGACAGACCACATCACGCTGGATTACAAAAAATCCATGATTTCATTTAGCTTTTCCGCACTTAATTATCGCGATTCTGACAAAAACCAATATGCCTATAAGCTTGAAGGCTTCGATGATAAATGGCGGGAAGTGGGCAACCAGCGTACTGCCCTTTATACCAATCTTGATGCTGGTGATTATATCTTTAAGATCAAGGCCAGTAATAACGATGGTATTTGGAATGAAGTCGGCAAATCAATCAAGGTGACCCAACTGCCGCCGCCCTGGAAAACCTGGTGGGCTTACTCGATTTATCTATTAGCTGTTCTCGCGATGATCATGCAGTTTGTGCATTCGCAACGCAAAAAGCGTCGCCTAGTCGAACAGCAAAACCGCTTGTTGGAAATTAAAGTGGCGGAACGCACGGCAGAATTGCGCGAGAAAAATAACGATATTCAAGCCATGCTCAGTAATATCCCGCAAGGTTTATTTACGATTGAAGTGGGTGGAAATATTCACCCGGAATATTCGCGGTTTCTGGAAAATATTTTTGAAACAACGGAGATCGCGGGCCGCAATGTAATGAGTTTGTTATTTACGGGGGCTAATCTGGGCGGCGATACCTTGGCCAGTGTAAGCGCCGCTATTAAATCCATGATTGGCGAGGATAAAATAAATTATGAATTTAATTCACATTTATTAATAACCGCCTACGAAGTGAATTTGGGCGGTAAACGCAAATATTTGTCACTGGATTGGAACCCCATTGTCAGTAATAACGACATTGCCAAACTTATGGTGTCGGTGCGCGATGTTACGCTACTCAAACAGTTAGAAAGTGAAGCGCTGACGAAAAGGCGTGAGTTGGAAATTATTAGTCAATTGCTCAATGTGTCGGCAAAAAAATATTTAGCATTTGCTACATCCACCAAACGTTTTATTGCGGAAAATCGCGATGCTATTAAAGCCAATGAGCATCGTAGCGATAGCGCAATTGCATTATTATTTCGCAATATGCATACCATTAAGGGTAACTGCAGAACCTTTGGTTTTCGTATTTTTAGTGATGTCGTGCATGAAGTGGAATCAGCATATAGTGCACTTATTGCTGACGCTACAGCGGATTGGAATCGCGAACAATTGCTTGCCGGTTTAGCTCGGGTCGAAAATTTATTATATGAGTTCGAATACATAAATTATTCGGTATTAGGGCGCGGTGTGAAGGGCAAAGATCAAGAGGGATTTTGGGCTGATACTCATGTCATTAATGTTATGCAAAATAGTATAGATTCTGCGAACAAAAAATTTCCGGCGCTGGATGAGGGGAAGGAGCTATTACCTATTCAAAATATATTAAATATTGCTTTAACAATGCCCCTTAGTGAAGTCTTGGCGGACATTATTAGTTCATTAGCTTCCATTGCAACACAACTCAACAAACCTGCTCCCCAGGTTGTTGTTGATGATAATCACGTGCGTATCAGATCAACCGCTACCGAGCTATTGACCAATATTTTTGCCCACATTCTGCGTAATTGTGTCGATCACGGTATCGAGGCCCCAGCTGTACGAATAGAGCGTGGAAAACCCGCCAGCGGTAACATTGAAGTGCGTGCAGTGGTGATAGACGAACGACTTTATTTGCGCGTTAAAGATGACGGCCAAGGCATCAATATTGACCGGCTATTTAGTAAGGGAGTCGAATTAGGCCAATGGGCCGCGACGGATACGCCTGATTATCAAGCTATCGCCAATTTGATTTTTGTATCCGGTGTTTCTACCAAAGAACAAGTGAGCGATATTTCCGGTCGTGGCGTTGGCATGGAGGCGGTTCAAAATTTTTTACTGGCTCACAACGCCAATATCACACTCCAGCTTCTAGGTCCGCAGGCTAAGGGAAACAGCTTTGGCTGCGGAGTGATGGTGCCATTCGAACTGGTTATTGAGTTGCCCTCCGGCACCTTTATTGAAGTGCTATGAATTTTACGCAAGCTTTAAGGTTATTTAGTCCATCCATATTTGTTGCCACCTGGCGTTGCATTCATTGCTACAATGGAATCATTAATGCATGACATAAAATGGGTTACGACTGACTAAAGGTAAAAAAAGTGACTACTAGTTATTTATATGATGTATTGGTCATAGGTTCTGGTCCTTCGGGTGAAAGCGCAGCAATAGCGGCGGCCAAATCGGGCAAAAGAGTGGGGATTATTGAAAATAGTGCGCTGGTAGGTGGCAACTGTGCACACAAAGGCACCATTCCTTCCAAATCGCTGCGTCATGTTGTTAAACAGATACTGCAATTTAAAGCAGATAGTTTATTTCGTGAGATAGGCGATAGCCGCCGCTTAACATTCCCGCGAGTTTTACAATCCGCCATTCGCGTTATCCCCAAACAAGTCGAACTGCACACTAACTTTTATGTGCGTAACCGTATTGATGTGCATATCGGCGATGCTTCATTTGTTGATGCGCACACAGTGCGCGTAGTGATGCCAGATGGCGCCTGCGAAATTTTTACAGCGCAAGATATTATTATTGCCACCGGTTCGCGCCCCTATCGCCCCGTCGATGTCGATTTTAATCACCCGCGTATCTATGACAGCGACACCATCCTGGACATGCAGCATACCCCTCGCCATATCATCATTTATGGTGCAGGTGTGATTGGTTGTGAATACGCTTCTATTTTTTCCGGTTTGGGTATGCGGGTTGATTTGATTAATAACCGCGACCGTTTGTTATCTTTTTTGGATGATGAGATTTCGGATGCGTTAAGTTATCACTTGCGAGATAGTGGTGTAACTGTGCGACATAGTGAAGAATTTTCTAGCATTGAGGCTAACGAAGGCAGCGTAACCCTGCTGTTACAGTCCGGTAAGCGCTTAAAAGCCGATGCGATTTTATGGTGTAATGGCCGTAGCGGTAATACGGATAGTTTGAATCTTGGTGCGGTGGGTGTAGAGGCCGATCATCGCGGCAATTTAAAAATCGATGAATGTTACCGCACCTCCGCGGAAAATATTTATGCAGTGGGTGATGTGATCGGTTGGCCAAGTTTAGCTAGCGCATCTTATGGCCAGGGCCGTGCGGTATCGGATGGAATTTTAGGCAATGCCTGCGTTAGAGTTGAGAATGTTCCCACGGGAATTTATACACTGCCGGAAATTAGCTCTGTCGGTAAAACTGAAACGGAATTAACCCAAGCCCGTGTGCCTTATGAGGTGGGTCGCGCTTTATTTAAAAATACTGCGCGCGGACAAATATCAGGCGAAAATGTCGGCATGCTGAAATTATTGTTTCATGTCGAGACCCTGGAAGTGCTTGGCGTACATTGTTTCGGCGCAGAAGCCGCCGAAATTGTCCATATTGGCCAAGCCATCATGGGGCAGCAAGGCGAGGGCAATAGCATTCAATATTTTTTAAACACCACATTCAATTACCCCACCATGGCAGAAGCCTATCGAGTTGCCGCACTGGATGGTGTGAATAGAATCAGGCGTCGTTAGAGTGATTTGGGCAGAATTAGGAAGCATGAGATACCTGGCGTGCTCCCTGTGCTAAAGAAAAGCTAAATTAACATTGACGCAGCAAAACTCGTTGATATAATGCGCCCCACTTTGCCAGTGTGGTGAAATTGGTAGACACACGGGATTCAAAATCCCGCGCCCTTAAAAGCGTGTCGGTTCGAGTCCGACCACTGGTACCAAATGCAAAGT
>JAZKHP010000042.1:119900-125803 GCA_040385335.1 Pseudomonadota bacterium | reverse complement strand
TAATGCTTTTATTTGCCGCGTAGCGGCTTTGTTCAACAAAGCAATCAAACGGATGACTTTTAAGCTCCATTTTATGGCAAAAGTGCAACTTAAAAACCACCATTTATAGTAGCGTTACATGTGAATATGAAAAAATACATCATCGCAAGCCTCGTAGTGCTTTTGTCTCTAAAGTGCCATTCAGCAGAATGGATCGCTGTCGGCGAACAGCCAGAGTTGTCGGATACTGGTCAGCTTGAAATTCAACTTTGGAAATATTTAAAGGGAAAAAGCAATGCGGAATTTAAACCTAAGGAAACCTATAGGTATCAATATAAATTTATTAGTGAGTCTTTAATTTTAATTAATGCACTCTGCCTTCAATCGCCCAGCGGTGAAACTGATCCTGGTGCTTATCCAAGTCCAACCAAGGAAGAGCTAAAAAATGAGTTGTATCAAGTGCACGATGGTGGAAGCTGCTTTTTCAATATTAAATATAATGTCAAAAGTTCACGCTTTCATTCACTATATGTAAATGGTAGAGCATAAAAATGTAAAAAGGCGGTAAAACACATTCCGCTTCGCTCCATTGGAAGCCGCAAGCGGCGACATTTACCTTCACGTAGTACAAGCATGAGCATCGAGCCATGAGAAAACCACCGCGTAGATTGGATGATGCGAATGTGATTGAATGGATTGCTCTTCAAAAGTCTAATACTGAAACTGGAAAGACCACCATGCATCACGATGGGAAGTTTATTGGAAAACCAAAAGCATTCGCAATTTGCCAATATGAAGAAGATCCAGCTAATTTCCTGGTTTTCTACTGCAACGAAGAATGGCAGGTTTTAGCTGCGGCTGGGTATGAATCAATTCAACTAGCAAAAAATCAGGTAGAAAAAGGTTTTTCTAATACCTTAAGCAATTGGTTACCATATGTATAACAAAGCGCACAAGTTACAAACTGCCGTAGAGCTAGGTGTTAAATTTTACAGTATCGAGCATGAATTGAATTATGGAAAACCGTTTTGAAAAAGATGTTCTAAAACTAAAGAAAATTTCTTTTGCCGTTAGGATTTCGTTAATGATCGCCGCGTTGTGTTGCTGTATATTTTTAATTAGTTATGCAATTATCGGCAATCAATTTTTTAAGCTTTCATTACTTCTATTGATTTTTGTGTTTTGGCTTTCTTCAATTAGATTGATTTTACTAACGTATGGCATTTGGGTAACCACGTTCAGTTTTTTTTCGATATTTCTTTTTCCTCTTCTGCTATTTATTATTTTAAAGTCATATTCACGAGCAGCTAGTCTAGCTTGGAGCAAGGGATTCAGGCTTACGTTAGGCGGCAAATTATCAAAGAGAGCGGGCTTAATAAAACCAATTTAACAAGCCGTTGAACTCGGCATTATGTTTGGACTAAAGAGTATGAATAGAACATCAATCATCGGCTTCGCGCTATTAGCGGTTTCGATCCGTGTATCCGCATTGGAAATTGTTTGTCCCGAAAAGATCGAGACGGCCCAACAACTTATGAAATCTAATGTTGGTTGGGATCAATTCGTACGACCCATAGACGAGAAAGGGACGGAGCCGCGTTGGTCGTACGTCGTCGGTATTAGCGTCTACAGTGGCCACCCACGCGAAATAGCAGAGCTTAAACCTGAATTTGGAAAAGACAGCTACAGCTGGACTTTCGGCTTTCCGGCAACACCAGAGCTGCAGATCTACATGGCCTGCATCTATCTTGACACGCGCTTGGAGTTTATTAAGTCACTCCCGCTAAACGTTAAGAAGTGCACAACAAATAACGAAGAAAGAGGGAAATTGACCTGTGAGCTGTTCAAGCCCTAACAACCGCGTCAAATTTGCGAGTACGACTGCTTCGGAGCTGAACTTAAAGCTCAGGCAATAAATGCATTTTCAGAAAGCAAAAAGAAATTGATGCAGTACAAGGCGCTCTCGGCGCCGCTACATTAAGGAATAAATGAATGATCAATGAGATAAGGTTATTACTGGCTGTACTGTTGTTTTGTCTTGGGATTTATCTTGTCTGGGATTTGTTCGCAGCGGGATTTGACGTTATTGTTTTGGTTTCGTCTCTCCTTTGTTTCGTCGGTGCTCATTATATAAAGCCAAAGTCTAGCGACAGGGATGATTCATCTGTAGTGTGGGATGTTTTAGATTTTATCGTCGATATTCCCTTCAGGGCAGTCTCCATTTTTCTTAGGGCTATAAGCAAGTCAAAAGGCGATATTGATGGTTTCGATTTGTAGAATCAATGAAGAGAATTTAGGATTTTTTATTGACTCTGTGCATTTTTAAAAGCTTTACAACAAATGTAAAAGCCCAGTTCATTCTCTCACTGGGCTTCTTAATTACAATTTACTTTGCGATTTTTACAAAAAATTATTTTCTTTCCAACCTATTACTTAGATACTCAGCCAAACGAATTGAAAGCGCGATAATCGTGAAGGTTGGGTTGGAGATTCCAGTCGTGGGAAAAACGGAAGATCCTGCAACATAAAGATTATCGAGTGAATGCACTCTAAGATCCGAGTTAACGACTCCCTGCGCAGGGTCATTCGACATACGCGTTGTTCCGATATGGTGACCATTGACGGTGAGCTGGTTTTTAACCTGGCTCCATGGCAGATAAGAAATATCGCCGTCTAACTTGTTCACTGCTGCTTTGAAAAGTGCTGTGGATTTTTCATAGGTCTGCTCATCCACTGCGGATAGCTTCCAGGTGATCATGGTTTGCCGCTGTTGAAAGACCGGGTCAAGTGTATCGGCCAGCGTGACCCGACTCTCAGGATTAGGTGCCATTTCGAAATAGTATTGGCCGTAATTAGCCCAAAACCAGCACCTGCCAATACCTTCGCTCCGCGCCACTTCTGCAGTGGGAATAAACCTGCCAGTGACAGTTACGCCATTTGCATCTTGCCATTGTCCACTCGGTGTTTGGCCATCCATAAGCCTGGATTCACTCTCACTAAGATATTTATGTGTCACGTGAATTACCTGATCTTGCGACAGTGGATGGCACATAAAATAACGGCCAACCAAATCGTGCTCGTTCCCGGCATTCGATAGTAAAAGTTGGTGAGCATTCGCCACTGCTCCGCAAGCGAGCACGTAGATGTCTGCCTTGATAGTAAACTCTGTTGCTTTCTGCGGAGGATTAGTATCCCCCATACTCGCCACACTCAACTCGGCCACACTGCCTTGCTGATGATTTATGTTGAGTAAACTCGCATTGAGAATGACATCAACAGCGCTTTGGCCAATCGTTATTCCGTCAAACGTTCTGCTCGCAAAATTTAAATAATTGCCACCAATAAACTGATACATTTCGGTGTTGAAACCGTCGAGGCACGGAACCTCTGCTTGCAATATATTCGCCCAATACTCAGCACTAAAATTGTTGCTATGCAGCTTACAAAATGTAGCTGCTTCAGCGTAATAAGGGTCGAGATCGGTACGGTTAATGGGCCAACCAGGAAAGTTCTCGCGCTTTTCAAAAACGATTGGGTCCAAGGGCCGCGATTGGCCACCCCAGTGCGTAGAAGTACCACCGAACACACGCTCGCGTTCTCTTGGGGAAGCGCTGTCTTCAGCGTAGGGCCTAATGAGAAAATCCGGCTCAATGTTATTGGTCGCAAATAATCCATCGGCTTTTCCGTTATAAAGTAGTTTTTTATCTGCCCAACTATTCCACCATTGCGCACCGTAATCCCGGCTGCCTTCGATTAAAATAACTTTCACTCCGGCTTTTTGTAAATACCATGCGGCAGTGATACCCGCAGGGCCAGAACCAATAATGCATACCTGTGTAGACAGCACCGATCCATTGGGAATATCTTTTCCATTTCTGATCATGATTTTCTCCGCTAATGATTATTGTATTTTACGAAGGCAGCAGTAGAGGTAAATGCACACCGAATGATGTGCAATAAAAATAAGATGCTTAAGATAAATGACCGAATGAATGGATGACCATTACCGCGTATTACATCAACAAAGAATATGGACCGGATATTTAATAATCATGTTTGGCGTAGGCCAACAATTTAAAATTTAAATTCGTAATATTCTGTAATAGCAACTAACGTACATAGCATTTACAGTCTTTACTCCACCTATCCCAAGTAAAAATATGCATTCGGGATGTGGTAAGGAAGTGATGATGCAAAATCGACATCAATAAAATCGCTTTGCTTGTCCGTATGCAAAATGTACCGAAAAATTCTTTATTAAAGGTATCTTTCGGCACGTTGTTTTTTGGAAGGTTGTATTCCCTCGGTTGGTTCATCCAGCAACAATAGTTTTGGATCACTTGCTAATGCGCAATGGTTAATTGTTGTTGCTAACCGCCAGATAAATTTCCGCCGCGCCTGCTGCGCATTTTATAGAGTACGGGAAACATAAAATTTCCTCGCTGGTTAATGCCCCAAATAAACTTCAATCACATGTGGATCTGCTTTCACTTTATCAATTGAGCCTTCGGCAAGAATTTTCCCCTGATGGAATACCGTAACCCGATAAGCAATCCTGGTGACGAATTGCATATCGTGTTCTATCACAATGACCGAGCGATCTTCGGTGATGCGCCGTAAGGGTTCTGCTGTTTGTTGCCGTTCCCCCACCGACATTCCCGCAACCGGTTCATCGAGCATAAATGAGTAAAGGGGAGCCTCAAAGCTAATAAGGACTAATCATACGTAAGAAAATTTTTAAATTAAAAATATTTTCCCAGCGATTTTATTTTGTAAAGAAATGAAAATTAAGTTTCTATAAAGGGGTTAATGCCTTCCGAAAAGGTAGCCTGCGCACATATACCTGAGCGTATATGTCGGTCAATAATATTGCTAAACAACTAAAATAATTCTAATAAAATATTTATAGAATAGTCACTCGTTACGTACTTTATTCACTTAACAATACTTAACTAAACTTGTCCCTTTCTATCAGAAGGGTGATAACAATAATAAATTTAATCCAGGAAATAATTACAAAACTTTCCACAACACAGCTTTCTCGTACGCGAAAAAGCTGATCAACGGAATTAGCATTCCATAACCTAAAAGGAAGAGAATCATGCACACATTCTTATTACAGTTTCCCCTTACGCTTAGAACACTAACACGCAGAGCTAAACAACTAACCTTGGCAACGACCTTAGCGACGGCAACACTTTTTAGCACAAGCTCGCACGCAGCCGTCTGTAGTTTTGCAGTAGTGAATGAATGGAACACCGGTTATACCGCCGGCGTGACCATCACCAATAACACACCAACAACGATCAACGGCTGGACCGTAAATTGGCAATTTAACGCCAATTCAATGCTCGATTTTTGGGCAGCCAATATAACCGGCACCAGCCCAACCGTTGCCACCTCATTGAGCTGGAACTCGACGATTCAGCCCGGGCAAAGCATTACCTTTGGTTTCAACGCTAACAAAAATAACAACTTGCCACCAGAAATACCCACTTTGAATGGGGCCACTTGCAACGTTACAAGTAGTAGCTCAGTGAGCAGCACCGTAAGTAGCAGTATAAGAAGTAGCGTTACAAGCAGCACCGCAAGCAGTATAAGAAGTAGCGTTGCAAGCAGCACCGCAAGCAGTATAAGAAGTAGCGTTGCAAGCAGCATCGCAAGCAGCATAAGAAGTAGCGTTACAAGCAGCACCGCAAGCAGCATAAGAAGTAGCGTTGCAAGCAGCATCGCAAGCAGCATAAGAAGTAGCGTTACAAGCAGCACCGCAAGCAGCATAAGAAGTAGCGTTGCAAGCAGCACCGCAAGCAGTATAAGGAGTAGCGTTACAAGCAGCACCGCAAGCAGTATAAGAAGTAGCGTTACAAGTAGCACCGCAAGCAGTATAAGAAGTAGCGTTGCAAGCAGCACCGCAAGCAGTATAA
>JAZKHP010000042.1:0-119800 GCA_040385335.1 Pseudomonadota bacterium | reverse complement strand
GAAGTAGCGTTGCAAGCAGCACCGCAAGCAGTATAAGAAGTAGCGTTGCAAGCAGTACTGTAAGTAGCAGTATAAGAAGTAGCGTTGCAAGCAGTACTGTAAGTAGCAGTATAAGAAGTAGCGTTGCAAGCAGCAGCGTAAGTAGCAGTATAAGAAGCAGCATCGCAAGCAGCAGCGGTAGCAGTGTCACTATCAACGTAGATAGATCCTTATTTGTTCACGACACAGCAACCTTGCAAGCCGCTGACTTTTCGCTACGCAGCACACTGCAACAATTAGTTAACCAGCTAAACGCAAGTAACCCTAGCAACACAACAACACCCGAGCAATTATTCGCACGCATGTGGGACACGCAAAACCCAACACCCGGCCTGGTAGCTGGTGGTGAAAAATGTACGGGAGTCCTAAATGGTTTTGCCGTGGAGTGTCGCCCGGCAGAAGGCGCCCAAGCCAACAACCCTGCAGCAGCTATCAACAACTATATCCCTATCTCTTTAGTAAACCGTTTGGATTTACGCAATACAGTTTCACTTAGCGATTGCGGCGAACACCGTGTTATTTATGCAAACCAAGGTGGTGCCCGTAATTTCATCATCTTTGAAGCTCAGCTCCCCAACCCAACGCCAGGCGTGGCTGCAGGCTGCTTACCCGTTGCGCAATTTTGGCAAAATCTTAGCGCCGAAAACAATGCAATCCTAAGAGCGACCGCATTGCGTAACTTCTTCTTTAGCGGAATTCCTGGGAGCAACGTTCGCGCAGTGATTGATATTCGCAACTATGCAACAGCTACAGGCCAGGTTCGCACCAATATGTTTATGGGCAACACCTCATGGAACCTAAAGGAATTTAAAGTAGGCATAAACCCACAAGGCCTTAGCATGATCGCGCCCGTTAGCGTAAAAAGTAACCCAGTCGCATTCTTGTTTGATGGCAACAATACCGACTCACGCGCCCCACAATTTCGGACAGATTTTGTGGCTAACATGGGTAGCTTGTTAACAGGCATTGATACCTTCTCGCTCACAGTTGCAAATGATGCACACAACAACGGGCAGAGCCACGCAAGCTTCCCAACAGCTGAAAATGAATTTAATAATGCCTTTTCAAACACCAACGCAAATGCATTTCAAACAGCCGTTGCCAACAGAATCACAAGCTTGAGCAGCACCTTAACCAGCACCCAGGTAATGAACCGCGCAACAGCCATGACCTGTGGTGGCTGTCATCAGCCAGGATTCTTTGGCTTAACCCTTGGGGATGCTATTGGACCAGGTCAAACGTGGCCAGACACACTAGGCTTCACTCACGTAAGTGAGTTTGCAAGTGCTGGCGTATTTCCAATATCACCGGCCTTGATTGGCACATTCCTACCAGCACGCCTTGCTGGCTTGAAAAGCTTTCTTTCAAACCCAGGTTCGGCAGCACCTCAAGCTGAGCCAGGTGCATTAATACGCACCGGTAATACCGTTGAGACAAGCCCGACTGACGCCCCTAAAACAGTCACACCAGAGCAACCATTTAATAAGCGCGCCGGTTAATATTGCTCCTCTGCAAGCAGTTGTTATTTAACAACGACGACTGCTTAACAGTAAAACGATGGAACGCAACGTTAAATGTATTTATAAAAATGTAATCACATATTTACGCTGTAAAAATCAATGCATTTAAAAAATTAATAAAATTATTTAAATAAGCAAAAGCCACTAACAAAAACTTGTTAGTGGCTTTTTGCATTTCTGCAGCAAACGCAGCGTCTAGCTTTTCAAAACTATAGGGAAAGGTTTGCTCGAATTTATGCATTGAGCCAAGAAATAATACTTGCTTGTCGAACAAGTCCCTACATTCCACAAACTCGCATCAAAGGTTAAAAACATCAACTGGTTTATTTATAAAACCTACACCGAAAGATAAGACGCCACCTTGGCTTCATCTACCGATGACCTTAATTCTTCATGCACTATTTCGCCTTTTTCAATCACCAAAATTCTGTCGGCAATATCCAATGCAAAACTTAATACTTGTTCGGAAACAATAATCGACAAGCCGCGTTTATCGCGAATGGCTTTCAGGGTGCGCCCTATTTCGCGAATTATGGAAGGTTGTATTCCCTCGGTGGGTTCATCCAGCAATAACAGTTTTGGATCACTTGCTAAGGCGCGCGCAATAGCTAATTGTTGTTGCTGCCCCCCAGACAAATTACCGCCGCGCCTGCTGCGCATTTCGTAGAGCACGGGAAACATATCGTAAAGATCCTGGGGCACAGATTTTTTATTGGTTGCCGTTAAACCGGTTTCAATATTTTCTTTTACCGTCATGCTGGAAAAAATCATGCGGCCCTGCGGCACAAAACCAAAACCACTGGCGACCCGCTGATAACTTTTCATGCCGCTGACTTCAGCATAATTTAATTTTACGCTGCCGTGCGAACTTGGAATCACACCCATAAGAGATTTCATGAGTGTGGTTTTACCCATGCCGTTACGCCCCATAATGGCGACTATCTCATTTGATTTAATCGTAAAATTTAAACCGTGCAATACTTCGCTTTGCCCGTAACACACACGGTAATCGGAGACGGATAACATAAAATTTCCTCGCTGGTTAATGCCCCAAATAAACTTCAATCACATGTGGATCTGCTTTCACTTTATCAATTGAGCCTTCGGCGAGAATTTTTCCCTGATGCAATACCGTAACCCGATCTGCAATTTTTGCGACGAATTGCATATCGTGTTCTATCACTATGACTGAGCGATCTTTGGTGATGCGCCGTAAGAGTTCTGCCGTTTGTTGCCGTTCCCCCACCGACATTCCTGCAACCGGTTCATCGAGCATTAATAATTCCGGGTCTTGAATTAATAGCATTCCAATTTCCAGCCATTGTTTTTGGCCATGGCTTAACAGCTCTGCCTGTTTATCCAATTGATCGCCTAAAAAAATCATGTCGGCAACTTCATGTACTTTATTAATCACTTCCTGGTCGCGTTTAAACACCAGGGCACCAAACACCGTGCGACCGCGCGGAAAAGAAATTTCCAAATTTTCAAAAACGGTTAGATCGCCATAAATTGACGGTGTCTGAAATTTTCTGCCAATGCCAGAGTTAACAATATCGTGCTCTTTTAATTTGGTAATTTCTTTGTTGCGAAATTTAATGGAACCAGCGGTGGCTTTAGTGCGCCCGCAAATTAAATCCAGCACGGTTGTTTTACCTGCACCATTGGGGCCGATAATTACTCGAATTTCGTGTTCATCGACGTAAAACGTTAAATCATCCACCGCTTTAAAACCGTCAAAGGAAACGGTGAGGCCCTCAACCGCTAACAGGTAATCTGTATTACTCATGAAGAGCTCCTTGGGTTATGGATGGAATATTTTGTTGGGGTATATCGGTAATGGTGACTTTCATTGGTTTTGGTTTTTCAGTTGCAATTTGATTCTCCTCCCGTTGTTTTGTGTGCGTATTCTGTTGCTCGGCATTAACTTCTAATTTTGTTTTACCTACATTTTTTATCGCTGCAAACCAGATTTTAAATCTGGGCGCAACATAGGTTGTGTATAAGCCAGCTAAACCGTCCGGGAAGGCCATGACCACGGCAATAAATAAACCGCCCAGTGCAAACAACCACAGCTCAGGAAAATTTTCTGACAAAATTGATTTAGACCAGTTGACTAGCAGGGCACCATAAACCGCGCCGATAATCGACATTCGCCCGCCCACCGCACAAAAAATTACCATCTCAATCGACGGTACAATTCCCACCAACGTGGGCGACATAAAACCGACTTGCAAGGTAAACAGCGCACCACCTATTGCGGCAAATACTGCAGCAGCACAAAATACAAATATTTTAAAACTGGAAACATCGTAGCCAGAAAAACGTACGCGATCTTCTTTCTCACGCATGGCCACCAGCAAACGCCCCAATTTGCTTTTGCGAATAAATTGCGCAACCAGCAAACAGATAAACAACATAAACACGCAAAAAAAATACAGTATGTATTTAGCCTGGTCGGTGCGAATATCCCACCCCTGTAGCGTACGTAAATCCGTCATGCCATTTACACCACCGGTGTAGCCCTGTTGGCCAATAATTAAAATCGTCAGGATTGCCGCAACAGCTTGCGTAATAATCGCAAAATAAACCCCACCTACCCTGCGTTTAAACATGGCTGCGCCCACCACATAAGCAATAATACCTGGCACCACAATAATGGCTGCGAGTGTAAAAGGTAAGCTGTAAAAAGGTTTCCAGAAAAAAGGTAGCGCGGTGATTTGATTCCAATCCATAAAATCAGGAATGCCGGGCGTCGATTGAATTTTAGTGGTGATAGGATCCGATGCTTCCAGCTTTAAAAACATCGCCATTAAATAACCACCGAGACCAAAAAATACGCCCTGCCCCAAACTTAAAATACCGCCGTACCCCCAACACAACACCAAGCCAATGGCGACAAATGCATAGGTTAAATATTTTCCAATTAAATTCAGGCGAAAAATATCCAGCGTTAGTGGTAACACCAGCACTAACAACAATCCCAGCACTAAAAATCCGAAGATTTCTTTTTTGGGTAAGAGTGATGCCAAGCCTTGATAAGACATAATCTACTCCTCAGCGACGAACTTTCAGCGTGAATAAACCTTGTGGACGCACCATTAAAATCAATACCACAAACAACAGTGTTAATACCTTCGCCATAGAGCCACTCATAAAAAATTCCATCGTCGATTGCGCTTGTGAAATACTAAATGCCGAAGCAATGGTGCCAAGTAAACTGGTTGCGCCACCGAATACCACCACTAAAAAAGTATCGACAATATAGAGTTGACCGGAGGTAGGCCCTGTTGAACCAATCATGGTAAAAGCGCTGCCGGCAACACCCGCGATGCCGCAACCGAGCGCAAAAGTAATGCGATCAACACGGGCAGTATTAATACCCACAGCACCTGCCATAGGACGATTTTGCACTACCGCGCGCACTTGAATTCCCCAGCGTGAGCGATACATTAAAATTCCCACTGCGGTCGAAATACCCAGTGCTAAACACATTACAAATAAACCGTTAATCGGCAGTTCAATAGTCTCGGTAATTTTTACTGAGCCCATCAACCAATCAGGTAAGGTGACACCCACTTCGCGCGCACCAAATACGCTGCGATAGGTTTGCTGCAAAATTAAACTTAAACCCCAAGTGGCTAACAAGGTATCGAGTGGGCGATGGTAAAGATGGCGAATCATTGCCCATTCCACTAAGGCGCCCAATGCGCCAGCAGCGATAAAAGCCAGTATCATCGCGAGAATAAAATACACACTGAAGAAGCCCGGTAAATAAGTAGAAAATAAATGTGAGGTTAAATAAGTGACATAAGCACCGAGAATCATAAATTCACCGTGTGCCATATTAATAACGCCCATTTGCCCAAAAATAATCGCGAGACCCAGGGCCATTAAAACAAATACCGAAAATAAAATTAATCCTGCTACACCCTGCATCGCAAAAATGGAAATTAAATCCGAGGTGCTATATTCAGCAAACATGATGTATTCCTCTGTTGAATTTCAATCGCAAAACCAAGTCACTCGCGATTACACGAGTGACTTGTCTTTTCAACTTATTGATAGCCTTTTGGAAACGGATCCGGTTCAATCAACTCTTTGGTTTCAAAGACCACATCATATTGGCCGTCTGGTCGCGCGTGACCGATACGGGTTTTGGACCAGAGGTGATGATTAGGATGAATTTTGACGTAGCCTTCAGGCGCTGTTGTTAATTCGAGGCCGGGTGATGCTGCGCGCACTTTATCAACATCAAACGAACCCGCTTTTTCTACTGCAGCTTTCCACAGCCATGCGCCTAAATAGGCTGCTTGAGTTACATCGCCGATCACCACATCTTTACCCCAGCGCGCTTTGAAATCTGCAACGAATTTTTTGTTGTTTGCATTCGGTAGGCTTTGGAAATATTTCATAGAGGCATAGGCGCCCTGCATATTTTCACCACCGATGCCCAGGATTTCATCTTCAGTGACCGAGATAGTTAACAGCAGTGGTTTTTCTTTGGTCATATCTATACCGGCCGCTTTTAATTGTTTATAAAAGGCTACGTTGGAGCCACCGACAACAATGCCGTAAATCACATCGGGTTTAGTCAGTTTAATTTTATTAATGACGGAGTTAAATTGGGTGTGACCCAGCGGATAGTATTCTTCACCCACGACTTTCAAACCTAATTTTTCAATATGTTTTCGCGCAATTTTATTTGAGGTGCGCGGCCAAATATAATCTGAGCCGAGCAAATAAAATGATTTGGCACCTTTGGTTTTGGTGACCCAATCAATACCGGCAATAATTTGTTGTGTTGCTTCCTGGCCGGTGTAAATCACATTTTTTGATTGTTCCAGTCCTTCGTAAAAGGTGGGGTAATAAAGCATACCGTTGTACTGCTCGAAGATCGGCAATACCGCTTTGCGCGATGCCGATGTCCAGCAGCCAAATACCGCCGCTACTTTATCGTTGACTAATAATTTTTTCGATTTTTCGGCAAAGGTTGGCCAATCGCTTGCGCCATCTTCCTGAATAAATTCTATTTTTCTGCCGAGCACTCCGCCCATGGCATTGATTTGTTCAATGGCTAATTTTTCAGCCTGGATTGAACCCGTTTCACTAATCGCCATGGTGCCAGTGGCCGAATGCAAAATGCCTACCTTCACCGTGGTGGCGGTAACCGCAAGGCCCGTTGTATTGACTTCAGCCGCTTGCACACCGCTGCCAGCAAGTGAGGCGGCGAGCGCGAACAAACAGACTTTCCAATCAAATAATTTAGGTGTGCTGGCAAATGTATGCGTGTGGGCATCACTGCCTTTAAAAATGGATAGCTTCATGGTCGTTCCTCACATTCAATATTTCAGGCTAGGTTAGTGGCACCAACAAAATGTATTAGCGACTGAGAAAATAATTTTGGAATAACAATTATTTTTGCTCACAGCTTGCAATCTACGCACATCGGCCCTGCTTACCCATTCGATAAATAGCGCAGGGCACTACGTCATTTAACGCATAGTGCAATTCACTCAAGTTCCGTATTTTTCAAGATATAGAGAAGGATGAAATAAATTTGGCTTGGTGATCTTGTGGTATGAGAATTGAAAGGTAATTAATGCGCCACAGTGTTTTTTAAAGTACCGCGTTCTGACAGAGAAAAAATTGGATTTAATTAGAAGCTTTGCACCAAAGCAGCACCGCAAAAGTTCAAAAGCACAACTAAAGCACATTGAAGTTTATTGCTCACCAAAGTAAAGGTTGTACATGACAGCCAAACAACACATTTTTCGTGTGAGACGCAATTACAACCAATGGGTTGCTAATCAAACGCTCGAAGACTATGCGCTGCGCTTTACCGCCAAGAGCGCGCGACGTTGGTCTAGTGCCCGCGTCGCCACAACTGCGTTGGGTGCAATCTCTTTTCTCGCCTTAGAAGCTATAGGCGGTGCAATTACCTTGCACTATGGTTTTAACAATGCCATTGCCGCGATTTGTGTGGTCAGTTTTATTATTTTTTTAACAGCCATCCCTATCAGCTACTACGCAGCAAAGTATGGTGTTGATATTGATTTATTAACTCGTGGCGCTGGCTTTGGTTATATTGGCTCTACCATTACTTCACTGATTTATGCATCCTTTACGTTTATTTTTTTCGCGCTTGAAGCGGCGATCATGGCAATGGCATTGGAGCTTTTATTTCATATTCCATTGCCCTGGGGATATTTATTAAGTTCTATCGCCATTATTCCGCTGGTGACCCATGGCATTACCGTTATTAGCCGCTTTCAACTCTGGAGCCAACCGCTATGGATTGTTCTGCAACTTATTCCGTTTATTTTTATTATTTATGCCGATGCGAGCGCGGTCGATAATTGGCAAGAATTTTCCGGCAGCTTGCAAAAGTTACCAGCGCAACAAGGCGTTAATATTTTATTTTTTGGTGCGGCATCTGCCGTAGTATTTTCATTGATTGCGCAAATTGGTGAACAAGTCGATTTTTTACGTTTTTTACCACCGGCAAAAAAAGGTAAGGAGTGGCGCTGGTGGACAGCACTTCTTGCCGGTGGCCCGGGCTGGATTTTTATCGGCGCGATAAAAATGATGGCGGGATCATTTCTGGCAGTACTTGCTTTGACTCACGACGTACCTGCCGGCGAAGCCGCTGACCCCACACGAATGTATATGATTGCGTTTGGCTATTTAACGCATTCACCCCAAGTAGCATTGGCATTCGCGGGAATTTTTGTCATTCTCAGTCAATTAAAAATTAATGTCACTAATGCTTATGCAGGGTCAATCGCCTGGTCAAATTTCTTTTCACGCTTAACCCACAGTCATCCTGGCCGCGTAGTCTGGTTAGTGTTTAATGTAGCCATTGCGTTGTTGCTGATGGAGTTAGGCGTATATCGCGCGCTTGAACAAACCCTGGGGTTTTACGGCATAGTCGCCGTGGCATGGCTAGGTGCACTAGTCGCTGACTTAGTGATTAACAAACCGCTTGGCCTCAGCCCCAATTATATTGAATTTAAACGTGCCCACCTTTATGACATTAATCCCGTTGGTTTCGGTGCTATGTTATTTGCATCGGTGATTGGAATTATTTGTCACACAGAATTGTTCGGGAATATTGCGCAAGCACTGTCTCACTTTATTGCGTTGGCCTGCGCATTAATTGCTGCACCCTTTATTGCGTGGATGACTAAGGGCCGTTATTACATCGCGCGCCCTACACTCGCCACATCAACTGAATTTTTAAAAATTGCTACCGAGCCAAAGCAGCATCAACATAGCACTGTTACCTGCTGTATTTGCGAGCACAAATTTGAATCAGAGGATATGACTTATTGCCCCGCCTATGCTGGCGATATTTGTTCCCTGTGCTGTTCGCTAGATGCGCGCTGCAACGATTTTTGTAAACCGGGCGCTAACTATAGGGAACAATTAAATAATTTTTTTAAATTGTTTTTACCCAACTGGATAACCTCCAGAATCAGTTCGCAAGTTGGGCAATTTATTATTTTAATATTAACGATCAACGGTCTATCGGCCATTTTGTTATCGCTGATATATTTCCAAACACCTATCCACGATAGCGCTACCGCGTTGCTATTAGAAAACAGTTTATGGAAAGTATTTTTTTTGCTGATTATTATCACTGGCATTGTCAGCTGGCTATTTGTACTAGCACATGAGAGCCGCCACGTTGCACAAGAAGAATCGCAACGCCAAACGCGATTACTAATGGAAGAAATTGAAGCCCACGAACGCACCGACAATGCGTTGCAAGTCGCCAAGGAACAAGCAGAAGCCGCTAACCAGGCAAAAAGCCGTTACCTTACCGGCATCAGTCATGAATTACGCTCACCGTTAAATGCAGTATTAGGCTATGCACAATTGTTGGAGAAGGACCCTGGCATGCCTGCACACCGCAAAGAAGCCATAGGGGTTATTCGTCGCAGCAGCGAGCATTTGGCAGACCTTATTGAAGGACTATTGGATATTTCCAAAATAGAAGCTGGCCGATTGGAATTAAACAAGAATCAGGTTCGGTTACAGCTGCTAATGGATCAATTAGTTAACATGTTTCGGTTGCAAGCTGAGGCCAAAGGTTTGCAATTTATTTATAAGTGTCAAGATCGTTTGCCAGAATTTGTCCGCACGGATGAAAAGCGCCTGCGCCAAATTCTTATTAATTTATTATCGAATGCTATTAAGTACACCGACAAGGGCACCATTTATTTTCAATTAGCTTACCGCAGTCAGGTCGCAGAATTTACCGTGCAAGACACGGGTGAAGGCATAGCCAGCGAAAATATCGAACGAATTTTTCGCCCCTTTGAACGCATCCAAAGACCCGGCTCTACTGCGACAGGTTCGGGATTGGGCTTGACCATCACGCGTTTACTCACTGAAATAATGGGCGGTGATATTTCCGTAAAAAGTTTACCCGGTGCGGGCAGCACATTTAAAGCGAGCTTAATGTTAGCCGCTATTAATAATCCTTTTGAAGAAAGTTTACACGCACCCGTACAAACCATTTACGGTTATCACGGAACACCGCGCACCATCATGATAGTGGATGATGAAAAAACCCATCGCATGTTAATGCGAACACTATTAACACCGCTTGGATTTAATTTGATTGAAGTCGACAACCCACTTAATGCACTCACTGTTCTTGCACAACAAACCGCAGAAGATAATCAACCTACGCTCATTATGCTAGATGTGTCTATGCCAGAACTGGATGGTTGGGAACTGGCAAAAAAATTACGCCAGGCCCAGTATCGCCTGCCCATTATTATGGTTTCTGCAGATGCCAGCGAAGGCCGTAATCAACCGCAATCACAAGAAGCATCGCCGCTTCATGATGCCTACATTACCAAACCTGTACGGTTAAATTTGTTACTCGATCATATTGGTCATTTACTGAATCTGCGCTGGTGCTATGAAGAAGATTTATTACCCACATCAGCCAGCCCTGTAGCAAAATTATTTCAACCATTCGCATTACCCGCTGAGGAACATTTAAATGATATCGCACACCTCGCGAATATCGGCCACAAACAAGGTTTACAGAAAAAAATTCGCCAACTGGAGGAATATAATTTGGCAACACCTGAGTTTATACAACAGCTAAAAAATCTTACTAACCATTTCCAATTTGAAAAAATTGTGCAATGGGTAGATGCCGAATACAGTGAAGAATCAGAGTAAAAGGCAATGAACAAGCAACAACGCAATGTGGTATTAGTGATTGATGACAGTATTGAAAGTATTCACATGCTTAACGATGTGCTGGAAGAATCCGGCTTTACTGTGCTGGTAGCGTTGGAAGGTTCGCAAGCTTTAACGATTACTAAAAATATTACGCCCGACATTATTTTGCTGGATGCCATAATGCCGAATATGGACGGCTTCGAAACCTGTAAAAAATTAAAATTAAATTCGCAATTAATCGATGTACCGATTATTTTTATGACGGGTTTGAGTGACACTGAACATGTCGTCATGGGCCTTACTGCGGGCGGTGTTGATTATGTCACCAAACCGATTAATACGGATGAACTTATCGCAAGAATGCAAGTGCATTTAACCAACGCACGTATGACGCAGAGTGCGCGTATGGCGCTCGATACTGCGGGTCAATTTCTCTTTACGGTAGATTTGCATGGGCAATTGTTATGGGCTACGCCGCAAGTGCATCAATTGCTTGGCTGTATGCAAGGTGATGAAAATGGACAACAACTCAGCTTATGCTTACCTCCACTATTACAGGATTGGTTTAAACATAAACCCACCACAGGCCATCACTTAAAACTTTCACAGTGTGATCCGCCCCTAACTATCGAAATGCTTAATTTTATTGATAACCGTGAATATTTATTGCGCCTCACCAACCAACACAAACCCGCTGACGATACCCGCGCCTTCAAAGAGCAATTTGCAGTGACTGGCCGCGAAGCCGATGTCTTATTATGGATTGCTAACGGAAAAACGAATCGGGAAATTGGTTTGATATTGGAAATGAGCCCACGCACTGTCAACAAACATTTAGAACAAATTTTTAAAAAATTGGGCGTAGAAAATAGAACCTCAGCGGCAGCGTTAGCCATTAAATGCTTATCGCGTGAATGACTATTCTGCTTACTAAAGTTGGCTGTTAAATTTTAGAATAGCCAATGCTCTCGTCTAAAATATCAGTGACTAATCACTTCGATGTAGTCAACCAATAATTGTACTGTTTTATTGCCGCGATATTCATTTACATCCAGCTTGTAAGCAAGCTTTAGTTTTTTTGCCAGGGTATTTGGCCAAATTTTTGGGTCTATGTTAAATGCAATCGCATCAATTAGCTGTTGCCCCTTAACATCAAATGACAAAGTCATTTTTAAATGTTTATCAGCCAGTAATTTTTGCTGGACCAGATAAAATTCTCCATCAAACACCGGCTCAGGAAAATGCTGCCCCCAAGGACCTGACTCTCGAAGTTGCTGTGCGAACAACAAATTAAAATCCTGACTTTGTAATTCACCGTCGCTCATTACCAGTGCTGATAGATCTTCATCCGTTAATTGGCGACGAACTTCTTCATCAAAAGCTGCTGCAAACGGAATAAAATTTTCACGGGTTAAACTCATCCCTGCGGCCATGGCATGCCCGCCAAATTTTTGCAGTAAATGCGGGTAACGCGTGGCAATGGCATCCAGGGCATCGCGTATGTGGAAGCCGGAGATTGATCGTGCTGAGCCTTTTATTTGCGCTTCGCCATTCTCGGCAATGCCAGCATCCGCAAAAACAATTGTCGGGCGATGATATCTATCTTTTATTCGCGAGGCCAAAATCCCTATCACACCTTGGTGCCAGGTTTCATCAAATAAACAGACACCCCAGGGCAAAGAATTTTCATCCGCAGTCAAGACTTTTTGTAAGGTGATCATAGCTTCCTGCTGCATACCGGTTTCAATGGCTTTGCGGTCGCGATTTAAATCATCCATTTGCATTGCCATTTCGCGCGCGAGAGATTCACTGTCACACATTAAGCACTGAATCCCTAATGACATATCATCCAAACGGCCAGCGGCATTTAGACGTGGGCCAAGCGCAAAACCGAAATCACTGGCGATAATTTTGTGTGATTGCTTACCGGCAATTTCCAGTAAGGCTTTAATGCCGGGCCGTGCACCGCCAGCACGAATACGTTGTAAGCCTTGCGCGACTAATATTCGATTATTGTGATCCAGAGGTACCACATCCGCTACAGT
This sequence comes from Pseudomonadota bacterium, assembly GCA_040385335.1. GTDB lineage: Bacteria > Pseudomonadota > Gammaproteobacteria > Pseudomonadales > Cellvibrionaceae > Cellvibrio. The sequence continues at coordinate 106,992 of JAZKHP010000042.1, read as the reverse complement.
TCCCAATGCAACCAAATCTAAAAAACTGGCCATATTGGGCTCAGCAATTCCACTCTCGGCAAACCAGCCCATTTGACGCAACTCTGCTCGCAATGCATTCATAACATAAAAAATAACACCGACACCGGCAAGATTTTTACTGGGAAACTCACAGCCCGGTTGATTGGGGTTTACGATGGCATCAGCGTCGGGCAATTCGCTGCCAGGCAAATGGTGGTCAGTAACAATTACTGCAATACCTAATTCACGGGCAGCGGCTACCCCTTCAATACTGGAAATTCCGTTATCAACCGTGATAATTAAATCCGGGTGCTGTGCCGCAGCTACCGCAACAATTTCTGGCGTTAAACCGTAACCATATTCAAACCGATTAGGTACTAGAAAATCCACCGAAGACAAACCCATTGCACGCAGTGCTAATACACCAAGCGCACTACTGGTTGCACCATCCGCATCAAAATCGCCAACGATAATGACTTTTGCCTGAGCTACTACAGCATCCGCTAAGAGGCTCACCGCTTCCGGCAAACCTTTGAAATTCGGCTTTAATAAATGGGCCAGTTGGTACTGCAATTCACGCTCATGCTGAATACCACGCGCACTGTAAATACGTTGCAATAGAGGGTGAACAGTTTGATCAAATGGTGTGAGCTGCGCGAGTGGACGGCGACGAATAGTTTTTTGCATATTTTTTAATTCTGAAAAGTAAAACGCCGCATCAGAAATCCAACGCGGCGTTTAATTTAAATGACACTAACAATAACTAACGGCGAATGTTTTCTGCAATAAACTGCTGCACAGATTTAATGTCTTGTGCCAATACTGTGTAGCGCTCTTCACGCGTAAATAAATCCTTCATATGATGGGGTAACACTGGATCTTCTGCTTGCCCTGCTTGACGCACAGCTTCCGGGAATTTCGCTGGATGCGCAGTAGCCAAACACACCATAGGAATGTCGTGACGACGGCGAGTTTTACGAGCAGCTTCTACGCCAATCGCAGTATGTGGATCAAGTAAGTATTCCGTGTGTTCGAAAACATCGCGGATCACATTCATGGTCACCTCATCACTCACGCCATAACTTGTAAAAAGTTCACGCGCTTGGGATAACGCCGATTCTTTTAACGTCATGCTGCCGGATTTAAAATCTTCCATCAACTGACGAATTGCGCTGCCATCGCGATCATACAAATCAAACAACATACGCTCGAAATTGCTGGATACCATGATATCCATACTCGGCGACAAGGTATGTTGCAATTGATTTTTACTGTGATCATTATTGCTAATGCAGCGATGCAAAATATCGTTGCAGTTAGTCGCAATAATTAATTGATCAATGGGCAAGCCCATTTTTTTTGCCAAATAACCTGCAAAAATATCGCCAAAATTTCCCGTTGGAACAGAGAATGCAATGGGCCGATGCGGCGCACCTAACGCTAAACCCGCATAAAAATAATAAACGATTTGCGCCATAATGCGCGCCCAGTTAATAGAGTTCACCGCGACTAACTGGCGACCTTCAGGCAAGAATGATTGATCGCCAAAGCTGGCTTTCACCATGTTCTGGCAATCATCAAAATTACCTTGAAGCGCAATATTAAATACATTTGGCTCAAGCACCGTGGTCATTTGGCGACGCTGTACTTCAGACACGCGATTGTGCGGATGCATGATAAAGATATCAATGTTGTCACAGCGGCGGCAACCTTCAATTGCAGCAGAACCTGTATCGCCAGAGGTTGCGCCCATTACCACTACTTTTTGATTTCTTTTTTTCAAAAAGTGATCAAGTAAATGCCCTAACAGCTGAAGCGCGAAATCTTTAAATGCCAACGTTGGCCCTTGAAATAATTCTAGAATCCATTCGTTGTGAGCCGTTTGCACCAGGGGTGCAATCGCATCATGTCTAAAAGTGCTGTAGGCTTTTGCAATGATTTTTTTGAATTCGTCGTCACTGATAGTGCCAGCAATAAATGGCTTCATGACATTAAAAGCTAGCTCCTGATACGACAAGCCTGCCCAGGAAGCAATTTCTTGTTGTGAAAAAGTTGGCAGGGTTTCTGGTACGTATAAACCACCGTCGGGTGCGAGGCCAGTTAATACCACTTCTTCAAAACTAAGGGCGGGAGCTAAACCGCGAGTGCTGATATATTTCACAATAAGAACCTGATATTAAAAAATGTATTAAATAAAAGTAAATGCTTTATGGCGCTACCGTCATCTTCGCGCAACGGGGATTCAGTGATTAAAAATCATAAATCCACACTGCGCTAAAATAACTTTTTAATTATTTAAGGCTTTCAACACGAATACGTTGTACTGCCCCATTGATAGAATCCAAGGTCTCAATTTTGCTCAGCGCAACCATCAGTTTCTTTTCTTGCACACTATTGGTTAACAAGATTAAGGGTACAGTTGCGTCGCCTTCTTTAGCTTCTTTTTGAATCATGGCTTCTATGCTGATGCCAGAATCGCTAAGGATGGTTGCGATTTTGGATAACACACCCGGTTTATCCGCTGCCGACATGCGCAAGTAATTTGCTGATTCAATTTCTTCGATGGGCAAATGTTTTTGTTCAACAACAAACTCTGCCTGAAAACCAAGATAAGGCACGCGATGCTCAGGAGAAGCTAATAGAGTACGTGCCACATCAATAATGTCACCGACAACTGACGAACCCGTTGGCTCACCACCTGCGCCTGCACCGTAATAAAGGGTTGCGCCTACCGCATCACCTTTTACTACCACCGCATTCATTACACCATCAACGTTGGCAATCAAACGTTTTTCAGGAATAAGCGTAGGATGAACACGCAACTCAATACCATTTGCACTGCGACGAGCAATGCCAAGATGTTTAATTCGATAGCCCAATTCTTCCGCGTAATTAACATCTTCAGTAGAAATTTTGGTAATGCCTTCGGTGAAAACTTTTTTCACATCCAGTGGAATACCAAATGCGAGCGAAGCGAGAATCACTAATTTATGTGAAGCGTCTATACCTTCTACGTCAAATGTAGGGTCGGCCTCTGCGTAACCCAAGGCTTGGGCTTCTGTTAAAACGTCAGCAAATGCGCGACCTTTATCGCGCATTTCCGTCAAAATAAAATTGGTGGTGCCGTTAATAATTCCGGCGAGCCATTCGATATTGTTTGCAGCCAAACCTTCACGAATAGATTTAATAATAGGAATGCCGCCAGCGACTGCTGCCTCAAATGCAACGGTAACACCTTTGGCTTTTGCCGCTGCAAAAATTTCATCGCCATGATGAGCAATAAGGGCTTTATTGGCAGTCACTATATGCTTGCCGTTTGCGATTGCCGTCAGCACTAACTCTTTAGCAACCGTTGTACCGCCAATCAGCTCAACAACGATATCCACATCGGGATTATTCACCACATCAAAGATATCGCGTGTGATATTTACGTTTGATATATCGCACTTTGGGTTATCGCGACGTGCGCCCACTTGAACAATATTAATATTGCAACCGGAACGAGCATCAATAACACTTTTGTTGCGGTTGAGAATGTTGATGGTGCCGCTGGCTACAGTACCAAGACCGCAAATACCTATATTGACCGAACGGACAGGTTGAACTGGATTCAAGTGAATTCCCCTAAGCATGCATTAGTAAATTTATATTACGGCGGTTGGCCAATCTTAAAAAAAGATGGCCACGATACTCAGGGAATACAGGGCTGTCAATCTGTCAGCCCTGATAGTCAAACGAAGAGGGAAAACATTTTAAAGTTAAACACCTCGCCGCAAGCAGCGAGGTATATTTTTGTTCCAAAAATCTATTGCGTGGCAAGCCACTGAGAGTTTAACCCTCGCTAGCGATTAAAGAATTCCTAACTCTTTAGCCAGGTCTGCCGGCGGCATATAACCAGGCTTCATTTCACCACTTGGCAACCAAAGAGCTGGAGTGCCGTTAACACCCACCTTAGCGCCTAATTCAAATTGCGCCGCAACAGGGTTGTCGCAAGTCATGCTCGGCACAGACTGGTCTTGTTTAAGTAACGTGAGAGCTTTTTGCTGATCCTTGGAACACCAGGCAGTGATTAACTTGTCAGCTGATGGGCTAGGAATACCAGCGCGAGGATAGGCCAAATAACGGATTTCGATACCCAGGTCGGTATAGCCAGGTTTTTGCTGGCCTTGATCGGTGTAGGTATACATTTGATTATTTAATTTTTGGCAATAGCCGCAATCTACATCAGTGAACACATAGACAACTGCTTTGGTTTTACCTTTGGCTTTGAAAACTATAGCGTCTTTAGCTTTCAAGTTAGTTAACAAACCCTTGCGCTCTTCTATCAAAGCAGGATCTTCATATTTAGCAAAACCGGTTGGCTGAACAGTAAAAATTTCACCGGCAATAAATTTATCGCCTTCGGGCGTAACATAAAGCAGCGGCCCACCGACTACTTGCGCTTGATATAACCCGGCAATAGGTGAAGGACGTACCGAACCAAGCTTCACGTCTGGACGTGCTTGCTGTAAACGATTAACGATAGTTTCTTCGATTGATTTACGTTTGAGCAAACCAGGGCCATCGGATACTGGAGGGGTTTGCGCTAATGCCGTTCCTGCGCAACAAAGTACAAGTAAACCCATCAATGAGGGGACATATTTAATTATCATAATTGACTCCGTTAATTTAGTTATCCACGTGGATGGTGAGCCGCATGCTGCTCTTTCATACGCGTGCGTGCAATATGGGTATAAATTTGTGTTGTTGATAAATCACTGTGACCCAACAACATTTGCACTACCCGTAAATCAGCCCCGTGATTTAATAGATGAGTTGCAAATGCGTGCCTAAGCGTGTGTGGCGACAAAGGTTTTTCAATACCTGCTACTGTAGCCCAATGCTTGATGCGATGCCAAAAGGTTTGTCGTGTCATCGCCTGCGCTCGGGTACTGGGGAATACTATCTCATTCGGTAGATGATTCAGCAACTCTGGCCGTGCTTCACGAAAATATCGTGCTAACCACATTGCCGCCTCTTCACCCATGGGAATTAAACGCTCCTTACTGCCTTTTCCTATTACTCGTATAACATTTTGCCGTAAATTAATTTGCGGCATAGTAAGACTAACTAACTCCGTTACTCGCAAACCACACGCATATAACACTTCCAGCATGGTGCGGTCGCGCAAACCTATCGGATCACTTAGCTCAGGGGCTGAGAGTAAACTTTCTACATCAAGTTCCGTTAAAGATTTTGGTAATGAACGCGGAAGTTTTGGACTTTTAACGATTGCTACCGGGTTTTCTGCAATTGCACCCTCTCGCAGTTGGTGCCGGTAAAAACCTCGTACACAGGATAGGAAACGCGCTGTTGATCGACTGGATAGTTTTCGCTCATGACGCACTGCCAAATAACTCAAAACAGTGTGCGCATCAACCCGCAACAGCTCAAGACTTTGCGACGCGAGCCATTGTGCAAAAAGAGTTAGATCCGTTCGATAGGATTCAAGTGAATTTTTACTTAAGCCCTTTTCCATCCATATCGCATCCAGATAGAAAGCAATGACAGCTTCTTCCTGCGGCGGGACTGGCAATAAAACTGGCAGCTGAGCGTTATCCACGAGAAGACCTCAACCTATAAATACAAAAAAGTAAATGAAGCTCCAGACAAAACTAAACCGGAAACAGAAACGAAAAAGCCAGAATGGTTACCCACTCTGGCTTTCGGTTAATTCGGTCAATAACCTTATTTAACCAATTTTTCTTTAATACGAGCAGCCTTACCAGTAAGGTCACGCAAGTAGTAAAGTTTGGCTTGACGCACATCACCGCGACGTTTCAACGTGATGCTTTCAATTTGGCGACTGTGTGTTTGGAACGTACGTTCAACACCTACACCATGAGAAATTTTACGTACAGTGAAAGCAGAGTTAAGGCCGCGAGTACGAATGGCAATAACAATACCTTCGAATGCTTGCGAACGTACACGCTCACCTTCTTTTACGATAACTTGTACAACTACTGTGTCACCTGGGGAAAACTCAGGGACGTTGGTTTTCAGTTGTTCGCTTTCCAGCGCCTGAATAATTGGATTTTTCATTGATATTCTCCTAAGAGTCTATAGCTTCACAGCTAGAGTTTGTCGTTATCAAGGTCCCGACGATATTCCGTCAACAGCTTTTGCTGTTCCTCGGTTAAATTCATTGCAAGCAATAAATCTGGCCTTTTCAGCCGTGTTCGCCCTAACGCTTGTTGTAAGCGCCAGCGCCGAATATGTTCATGGTTACCAGACATAAGTACTTCTGGAACCCTCATACCTTCAAATTCTTCAGGTCGAGTGTAATGCGGGCAATCTAACAAGCCCGCCGTAAATGAATCCTGCTCTGCCGACTGCGCATGCCCTAATGCTCCTGGTATCAAGCGCACTAATGCATCTACTAACACCATCGCGGGCAACTCGCCGCCGCTCAACACATAATCACCGATAGACCATTCTTCATCGATAACTGTATCCAGCAAGCGTTCATCTATACCTTCGTAGCGCCCTGCAATCAAAATCATGTTGTTGTAATGGGAAAGCTCAACAACACCCGCTTGATTCAGTGTTCTACCCTGCGGTGACAGGTAAATAACTTTTGCTTGGGTACCGGCCCATTCTTTAGCGACCAGGATGGCATCGCGCAGAGGCTGTACCATCATCACCATACCGGGACCACCACCGAAGGGGCGATCATCGACAGTCGAATGACGGTCATGAGCGAAATCGCGCGGAGTCCAAACTTTTAACTCCACCAAGCCTTGCTTGAGCGCACGACTAGTAATACCAAAATCAGCAATAGCATTAAACATGTTGGGGAAGATCGAGATAACCGCAATTTTCAACGGTGCTCTACTCTCGTGTGGTTCATTATCCACCACAGGCCTCATGTTTTTAGATTCTAAAATTCAGGATCCCAGTCAACCAGTATTTCACCAGCAACTAAATCCACAGAAAGTACAAACTGCTCGGGAACATAGGGGATCAAGCGTTCGCGTTGATCGATGCTGGCAGCATCGGCCAATACCACAAGTACGTCATTGGCGCCCGTTTCAAGCATTTTATTTACAACTCCCAAACGCTGACGCGTGCCTGAGAACTGCGTGAAAACAGCTAAGCCCTCTAGCTGGCTCCAATAATATTCACCGTCATCCAGATCAGGTATTAAATCCCGCTCTACCGCGATATCGACTGCGGTATATAAAGCAGCCACGTCGCGATCATCAATACCGACGATATGGGCAACGAAAGCATCGCCATGCGGCCGAGCCTCGTCAATCTCAACTTTCTTCACACCATGCGCAGTTTTTAACCACCACGGTTGATATTCAAAAAGGTTTTCTTGAGGCTCAGTGTAAGAGTGGACTTTTACCCACCCTTTAATACCAAACAGAGCTGTTATGCGCCCAACATTCACTAAATTCGAGGAATCAGACATTAGGCAGCAACAAACTCTTAAGCGGCAACAGCAGCAGGAGCAGCTACTTGGCTAGCTTTAACCAAAGAGGCAACGCGATCGCTCAACTGTGCGCCTTGGCTAATCCAGTGTTGTAAACGAACTGTGTCAACACGTAACTTTTCTTCTTGACCACGAGCAACCGGGTTGAAAAAACCAACACGCTCAATAAAACGGCCATTACGGGCGCTACGGCTGTTGGTAACAGTGAGATGATAAAATGGACGCTTTTTAGAGCCACCACGAGACAAACGAATAGTTACCATTGAGGGCTTCTTCCTATATTTACTGATGGAGAACCATGGATTCTCGGTTAAAAATCTTACTCGCACACAAGCAGTACGAAAGGCGCAGCATTCTAAGTGAAAGCCGATGGTTTGTATAGATATGGATTAGCTTAATACCACTAGATCTTAATACACATATCGGCAAACCGATTATTGACCATCAAATCAATGGGCTGTGCAAATCCCGGTAAGGCAACCTGACTTTGCGTGACGGTTATTTTACTTTCGTCGATAAGCCCTTCACCAAAATGGTAGATAGTAGAAAAGTTTCCAAGCGACGCCTGAATATCATATTCAGTTGCTTGAGCCACAGAAATTTTACGGCTTTTTTCGTAAGCAGAAAAAGCTTCAGCACCGTAGCGCTGCAGCAGCATAGATTCAACAATATGCGGTGCCAATACGCTAGCAGTCGCATTGTTACCACCAAAACCTTTGGAATTAAGGAAGGCAACATCAATTGGGTTATCTTTGCGATCAATATCGGTAACTGAAATTTGCAGCCGCTCGGCAAGCACGTCATCAGCAACTTTATCAATGGTTTTAATTCCTGGAATAAAACCGTATTTAAACATGCCCAAGGTTGCGGTTAATTGCTCACCACTGGCAACCGAAAGCGAATGACCAACATAGGATTTAACGGCAGAAACGGGCCAATGCTGAATGCCAAATGCTTGGGCAATTTCATCAAAGATATGCGATTCAGTAACACGATTTTGCGGCGTACTGGAGCCATGGGCTTGAATCATAGAGCGTTCGCGAATGGCTTCATCGCCGACTATAGCGCGCGCAGCTGCAACCGCTTTAGCCATAGTGATGTAATTACCTGGGCCAGGCGCCGATATCGATTTTTTATAGCCATCCGCATTGACGAATACGTCGCTCACAGCGCCATGAATATCAGCCCCTAGCTCCATCACTAGGGCATCATCCATCAACACGACATATTGCGTAGCTTCTGCAAGAGTAAAACCGGTATTTTCACCAAAAGGACGACTGGTCCGCCGCGGATCTGCAACATCCACATCGTCTAACTTTTTCAGCTTTTCTTCACTTGCCAAAGCCCCCATAGCGGCATAACCATCAATAATTTCCGGCAAAATCGGAGCTTCAGCATTACCCACTATAGCCACACGACATTTACCGCTGCCGATATCCTCTATAGCTGCACGTAAGTTGTATAGAAAGGACGCACAGGCACCGACTACACCGCCAGTATGACCAACGCTACCCAAAATATACGCGTTCACAAAATCCGCGGGCATGGAGTTCAAACCTAAAGGACATTGCTTAGTGGTGACACGACCGCCTTTCAAACGCGATTGCAGTAAACCGCCAAAACCAAATTCATCCATTTGGCTCATGACGTTACCAGCATAAACCCCTACTTCATCCGGTTTCACAGCATCAGCGATAATTTGCCACTCAATACCAATAGACTGAATCGCATCTGACGCACCTATAACTGCAAGCTGAATCGCCCGCGGATGAAAATGTGATTTGTACAATGCACCCGCATTAAAACCTCGCGGTAACTGACCAGCAGACTTAACAGCCAGTTCACGATAACTATCGAATTTAACTTCGATTCCGCTAGTGACAGTAACACGCACCAGGTCACCATCAATATCCTCAACAACCCATTCGGCAGGCACTGGCTCAGGTAATTCACGGCTACGCAATTCAAAGCTAATAGGCTCGCTACCCGCTAAAGACGCGGTTTTCTGCCAGTGCACAGCATCTACATCAAAATAGGTTTTTTCAATACGGCGAATCAAGGTGCCATCTATTACGGCTGGGCCCAACTCACTTTCAATTTGTGAAAGGGTATAACCACGGCCAGACTCATCTTTATATTGACCCTCTGTAAAAACGACCAAACCCATCATTACAGCAAGACCTGCAAGGGTCTCTTGACGCTCTTGAGCAGATAAACTCTCGATAACCATTCGGCGGTAGCCGTGATGGCCAGAACTTCGACCTGCAGCATTAAAACCGCCGAAACCGACAATGATAGGCAAGCGTGCTATAGATGGCTGTGACATAGGCTAACCCTTATAAACAACAGTGCTGGCCAGTCTATGATTTAAAAGATACAAAGTCATTGTTAAAATAGCCATAATAGATGGCATTTAAGCCAAAAAACAGGATTCACCGTGAACAACACTCAAACTATTAATATTACCTTTGTGCTCCTGGAGAATATGCTGGCAACTAGCGCTACGCTACCTTCAGAGATGTTATTAGCAGCTCAAAGTGCGGTATCACAGGCGGAAAAAGCATTCACTTTAGTTAACTTACGGACAATCAGCTTAAACGGAGAAAGTGTGTTGACCCGCTCAGGCTTACGATGGCAGCCCGACATGAAGATGAGTGATGCACACTCCAATCAAATCATTTACCTACCTGGCTTGTGGCGTAACCCGCGGCCACTGATTAAAAAAAATGCTGAATTATTAAACTGGTTAAAACAAGAACATCAAAATGGTGCTCTTATTTGCGCGGTCGGAACTGGATGTTGTTTTTTAGCCGAGGCGGGCTTATTGGATGGCAAAGCGGCCACAACACACTGGCATTACTTCGATCAGTTTCAGAAAGACTACCCGCAGGTCCAGCTCAAGCGGCAATATTTTATTACTCAAGCGGGCAACCTCTACTGTGCCGCTAGTGTTAACTCCCTCGCTGACTTAACGGTACATTTTATTCAACGCCTATTTAATAAAGAAATTGCTAACCATGTAGAGCGCCACTTTTCCCATGAAATTCGCCGCGCCTATGAGGCTAGCGGATTTTTTGAAAAGGAGCGCAGTCACCACCCTGACGAAGAAATTACCCAAATTCAAATTTGGCTACAGGACAACTATCACCGTGAAATTATTATGTCGCAAGTTGCCCGGAGATTTAGCATGAGTACGCGCACATTAAATCGTCGATTCAAATTAGCACTGGGAATTTCCCCGTTAGATTTCCTACAAGAAGTGCGCATTAATATCGCTAAAGATCTATTGAAAACGAGCAATTTGTCAATCAATGCTATAGCCGATAAGGTTGGCTATCAAGACGCAAGTTTCTTTACTACTTTGTTTAAAAAGCATTTAGCGGCGACCCCAATATCTTATCGCACGACTGTGCGCGCAAAACTATTTAGCGCAATCTAATAATCTCACTGTTAATTTCCATTAGGATAAATCTCTGTATTAATGATATATAAAAGTGCATCTCGTTGGGAATGCGCTATAACATAAGGCAAAACCTTTTGCTTATTCGATATTATGATTAGCAGAGAAAGCAAAGCTCGAAATATTATGAAAAAAAGAAAAGATCGTCTTGATATTTATACTCAAACCATCAATATTGGAATTGAGAGTCGAAAGTTATCCGAGCCTCTAGCTAGCACAAGTAAGTTGAAATTTAATCAGTCCTTCAAACATACAAAAAGTAAGGAGCTACACGATGAAATCTGCTGTTGATGTTGTATATCGCGATTTAGATTCTTCTGCCCTACTCAATGAAATGATCTCCAAAAAACTGGAAAAACTTAACCGCTTTACTGATCAAATTGTTCATAGCCGTGTTGTCCTTGACACACCACATAATCACAAACACAAAGGTAAACAATTCCGAGCTTCTATTGAAATAGATATCAAGGGTAACCCCATTGCGGTTGCTCAAGACCATGAATCCATTCATATCGCAGTGCGCGATGCCTTCAATACCGCCGAAAGAAAAATCAAAAAACTTTCAGCTCGACAAAGAGCAGCTTATTAGCATTTGATTTCTTAATGTTTTAACGAAAAAAAAGCCGAAATTTAATTTTAAATTTCGACTTTTTATTTTTCCTATGTGCAGATAAAAAATTAAATTTTTGTGGCTTCGAGCTGCGTGGACATAAGATCAATCAAACGATTAAAATTTGATAATGATTGCAAATGTGCATAGATTAACTCTAACCCGTCTCTTTTAAAGAGATCCAACAAATCAGCATCGCTTAATGCTTTTAATTTTTCACGCTTAACAACAAAAAAACCCGTTACATTTAGATTAGCAGCTTCATTGTTTTTAAAAGTGATGCTCGCTTGCATTGGCTCCAGTAAATCAAGCTCGCTTAAACGTTTACAAAATACATTCGTTAATTCTGCTCGATATTGATAATCTTTTAAAAACTCAACGACACCTTTTAAATGAGCACTCTGTTCGCCATTTTCTTCAAACAAGCGCATACCTTCACTACCATCAGGTACGCAAAACTTACTATCCTCGTCAATACATAGCGCCATCTTATCCGAATTTTTATTGCCACCTAAAATAAAAGGGTAACGACGAATAAATGCGGGGACATATCGAGTACTGATTTTTTTATTTTCGTTAACGAGCAAATTTTGCCCATCTTTAAGACCCATAATTGCTAAGGGAATAAAACTACCCTCAGTTGCTGTAGCAGAAAAAACAATAGGAAATTCTGTCGCTGCAAAGGCAATTTCTGTTGCCAACAAAGGTACAGAATTTAAATGCGCAACAAAACCGTAGTCCTTAACATCGACTGACCACTTCGCATGCTTATCAGACAAAGGCTGAATGTTATCGTATATCATCAATTGTTTTGACACTGAACTATCCTCTCTTTGATATTGTTGATGCACGAATGTGCCGTATCACGAATGTGTCTGAAATTTTAATTACATAATTTAAATTTTTGCAGCAGAAAAGTTGACAACAAAACTGTAGCTTATCTTTTACAAAGGGGAAGTTAACACGAGATATAAAAACGGTCAGAACGGCGGGATTTGAACCCACGACCCCTACACCCCCAGTGTAGTGCGCAAAATGCAGAGCGCATGTTACACGTTCATCTCGCACATCACAATCTGACGCTAAAGGTCAAAAAAGTTCGCAAAATCAAAAGTATATGGAGTTATTTTCACTAAGGGGTGATGTTGAAAAAACAACCACAACCGCAAATTCAGGCGCAATCCCTGACCGACATGGGGCAGCGAGTATTGCTGATCGAAGCAGACCCACAACAATTACTTTTCAGATTTATCTCATCAAATCCCCTACGCCTTTCGGATTGAGTCAGACATGTCGATCAACTAGCACAGCTGACTGTATTTCAAACACAGACACCAACAAAAGCATTCCAATTTAAGAATGCTCAGCAGAGGTAAGCGTTTGAAATGAATTGGGGTGCAGTAAATTAAATTCTTTCACGTGTTGTTTGTTGGCGGGATTGAAGCCAGTTTGGCGTAATTCTGTAATAAACTCGCGAAATACATGAGTATCCTTTACAGTCGAGGCCAACGGCTGACGTTGCAAAAGATGGTCTGCAACAATTTTTGCTCCACGCTTTACTCCCACATTTAGCTCTCGATCATCAGCATAATATTGCGAAATCATGAGCAAGCGCGAACCTATAAAGCAGGCTTCCTCAAGATCGTGAGTAACAAAAAATATTGTTAGTGCTAACTCTTCATGTAGCTCCATTAAATATAATTGCATTTGTTCGCGAGTATCAGGATCCAATGCACCAAAGGGCTCATCCATCAGTAATATTGGCGGACGCTTTACCAGGGCTTGAGCAATAGCCACACGCTGCTGCATACCGCCAGACAATTCATGCGGGAACTTACTGCGCGCATCAACAAGACGTAACTTTTCAAGCATGTGCATAGCAAATGCTGTGTGCTCCGGACTGTCTCGCCAGGGTAACCACCAGGGCGATGACGCAAACCGTAAACCGAGCATGACATTATCAAATACGGATAAATGCGGGAACAGTGAATATTTTTGATAAACAATACCGCGCACAGGATCAGGATGAGAGACAGGTTTCCCATCGATAAGAATGCTGCCGCTATCGGCAGCTTCCTGTCCTAACAGTAGACGTAGGAGTGTGCTTTTTCCGCAACCACTAGGGCCAACTACCGTGCACAACTCACCCGCGGTAACTTTGAGATCGATATTATCGAGTACCAATTTTTCGCCGTAGGTTTTGTACACATCCTCAAGGTGTAATTTAGTTGACTCAGAATTCATTTAGCGGCTCCGTGGTACCAGGGAAACACCATGCGGCTCATTTTTCGCAAACTGTAATCGAGCATAAAGCCAAGCAAGGTAACCCATGCAACATAAGGAATAATTACATCCATTGATAAATAACGGCGCACTAAAAAAATTCGATAACCAAGGCCATCCGTTGATGCAATAGCTTCTGCTGCAATTAAAAACAACCAGGCAGCGCCCAAATTCAAGCGCAGTGTATCGATTGACCGCGGTAAAATTTGTGGTAACACAATACGATAAACATAGGCAGCATCGCTGCCACCGAGAGTTAGGGATTTCACCAATTGTTCACGCGGCAACGCTTTGGTAGCAAGATAAATATCGCGCAACATAACCGGCGTGGTACCAATAAAAATTAACGCCACCTTGCCCAATTCATCCACACCCAGTGTGATAAAAAGAATCGGCAGCACTGCCATGGGCGGAATCATTGCGACAAAGGTGCTAAAGGGTCCACCGATAGATTCCATACCGCTGAAAACACCCATATTGACACCGAGCCATAAAGCCACCAGGTAAGCAGCGCATATTCCTATGGCCAAACGTTGCAAACTTGCCAGGGTATCGTCCCAAAATAAATACTTGCCATTGCGCGGGTTTTCCTTAAACATCATTGGCGTTACCGCCTCAACCATTTGCGCAATACTGGGCAGTAACTTATCGTCAGGATTCTCTTCGTGACGAACATCTGATGCCCATAAATAGGCGGTCACCATAAGTACGAACGGCAGCGCACCCAGCAGAAATTTTAACCACCGAAATTGCTGTGCGTGTACTCCCCATAAACGTGGAGTGAATTTTTTATTAGAGTTTTCCATCGAGTGCCTGCGCAACGAAGGATGAATCAAAACGTAATTTTATATTTTTTGGATTGCCAAGAATTTTATTATTGGGAAACTCTATACCAATAACATCAACATTTTTTGCCCCTGCGCCGAAGAGGCCTTTTTCAAAGCTGAATTTACGCACGGCATCCATAGTTGTTGCCAGGCTTGCATCCTGCATTATTTTTACAGCATCCGCAGGGGTATAAAACATTTTCGTAGTATTTAGCTGCGCGTTAAATTCAGCTTCGGTACCGCCCGCACTTTTTGCCATAATGGCGATAGCTGCACGCTGTAGCTGACCACCAGAAGACATGGCTTTCATGGTTTCATACCAGGCACCAACCAACGCTTTTTTTAGCCGTGCATCTGCAGCAGTTTTCACTACCATTAAATCCAAAATTTCACCAGGAATTTTGGAAGAATCAAATACCAGATTTGCCTTTTTTTGTTGGCGAACTTGTTGTAAGGGTGGATTCCATGTCACCACCGCCGCTTTCGGCTGCGCAATAAATGCGGAGGCAATATCTGCATCAGAAGTATTGATGACTTTAACATCACGTTCACTCATGCCGCTCAGCGTCAATGCCCGCGCCAACATATAGTGGGAGACAGAAAGCTCTACCATTAGCACATCGAGTCCTTTGATATCCGCCATGGTTTTTCCGCCGCGAACCACTATGCCATCGTTACCGTTGGAATAATCGCCAACAATTAACACCGTAGAATCAATCCCACCCGCCGCAGGAATCGTGAGCGCATCCATATTGGTCATGGTGCATGCGTCAAACTGACCGGTTATGTATAAATTTATCGATTCAATGTAATCATTGATGAGTGTTAGTTTTATTTCAATGCCGTGTTTGTCGGCCCATTTTTTTAAAATCCCGCTGTCCTGCGCGTACTGCCAAGGTTCCCAGCCCGTGTAATGTGACCAACAGACATTAAATTTATCTGCTGCACTTACTGTTATTGAAGCCAGCATCAGCGCAAGGGTAACAAAACATTTTTGCATAAAATTCATATAGATAATCCTTTGAGATATTAATTTTTTATTGGCAATAATCAATTTTATTTATTTTTTTGTTTCTTTTGCATCAACCCATTCAAAAACTTCATCGCCAATTCCCACGCCCATTTTGGCTTGCGAATCGCGGCCGCGAATCAGTGATTCAATACGTTCTGCATTTTCCTTGTTGGCGAGATCCATTTCATCAATGGAATTTTTCATAGTCGGCAAGGCATCACTGCGGAATTTTTCGATATCATCCAGCGCAGCAGCAATATCCTGAAAGGCTTTTTTTAACACTTCCATATCCAACATGGCCGAGGCTGCCTGCTTGTGAATAGCAACACCCTGGGTGCGCAATTTTGCGGCAGTGCCCGCAATCAGATCGTTGGTGACCTGATTCACTTTGCTGACTTTATCCAAGGTAATGCGTTGATTCTCCAACGCCAGTGCCAGAGTCACGGCTGTGCTTAATGCATTGACAGTCACATTCAAGGCGCGCTGCACACCGCGCATAAGTTCTTTATTGTTGCGAATAATCACTTCAACCGTTAATACCGACTGTTGTGCAACGGCTTGCTGCTGTTGCAAATCCATAATGCGTTGCCGCAACGGAAATAATAATTCCTGTTCGATAAATATATAACGCGGGTCTTCGCGCAATATCTCTGCTAATTTTTCGGTTAACTTTGCATCAACCAGCTGACCAAAAGCGACTGCCTCCGCCAATTTCACCGCTAATTCGCGAAAATGTTTTTGATCGTCGGCCAGCGTAATGTTATCGCGCTTAAGTTGTTCGCCACCTTTTTCAAGCGCGCCGACAATATTGTCAATAACCGCTTCAGAGGTTTGAAACCTGGAAAAATAACGGCGAATCGGGCTACCAATGCCGGGGATGCTACCGAGTAAACGACGCAAACCAGATGACGAAAAATCATAATGATTTGGATCCAGATCTTCCACTTGATCGCGCAAATCCAGCAGTGATTTTGCCACCGGGCCACCATCTTCGGCATTGCGCGCTAATGCTGCTATAGGTTGCTTCAACATTTGTGAGCGACGCGATGCTTCTTGCTGTACACGCAACCCCATGGTTTCAACAGATTGCACTGCAGCAATTTTCTGGGTGTCATTTTGCGTATCCACTGCAAATAAATGTTCAACAACTTTATTCGCCGCGGTTTCCATTTCGCTGGTGGTAGTAGCAGTGGGCACTGTTATTTCAGGCGCTAGCATTTCTTTGGTAAGCACATGCAAATTACTGGCGGGTGCTACTTGTTCAGATATTGTTGTCATTACTACAGATCCCCTTCGATGTTGTAATTTACGATTTTACGTATTGCGCAAGCATCGCACCCATACGTCCCAATTCTTCCACGGCTGATTCTGTATCGCTATCGGCCATGCCTTTTGTTACCTGCGTGCGCGCGAGCTTGTGCGTAACACCTTCGAGAACTGCCAGCGCTTTTTCATTTAATGCAATAAGATCTGCGATGTCTTTAGTCGTTTCCTGATAACCGTGCAAACGCTGATTGAGTGCTGCACGTTGAATATCGTCATTAGCGGTAGCGCCTAATTTTTGTAGGCGACTAGTTAACTCCGAAGGATTCGTAGATTGAATGGCTTTGCTGGATATAACAGCGTTGCGCAGATTATCCAGCGCAGAAAGATAAACTTGTTCAGCAACACTCATATAGCGGATAAACGTAAGCTCACCGGGATTGAAGCGATCATCCAATACATCGACAAAGGTGGCAAATTTAGTTTTGAAATCTTCTAACTGATAGCGTGCGCCGGGCAAAGTTTTCTCATCAATTTCTTGCTGCAAAGAGACAATAATTTGTTCGCGTTCACGCTCCATTTTGTGCGTAGCTTCAAGAATAATTGCCTTAACATTGGTTTCGCGCCTAACGGCAAACTCCGTCAAAAAACCACCGGCAGCCAGAGTAGCACCGCCAATTAATACCACCCCCAACAACAAATTAAAACCAAACAGCGCTCCCGTCAATGCACCCAGCCCTGCAGTTACTGTCGGGTACAACACAAACGGGCTGCTCAGTGAACGCGCAAATAATTTTCCCTGCACTTTTTGTGGCGTTACCGGTTGATTTTTTATAGTCATAATTCCGCGCCTAATAACACCAGCTCAACGCGTGGCAAACGATAATTATAGGCTCTTTCAGTTTCATTATTTTGTCGTGCCAAAGGTTTGCTCGCACCTAAACCAATAGCTCGCATACGCTGGGTAGGAATGTTATGGGTTAATTCCAGATAGCGGGCCACAGATTCAGCGCGCGATTGCGACAACAAACGATTCTCCTGCTCATCGCCGCGCATACCGGAATGTCCGCGGATCTCGACGCGAAAGCTGGGGTAGTGAGAAAGGCTTTCCTCTATTTCATCCAATTGTTCTTTGTCCTCAATAGTCAGCATATCGCTGCCTGATGCAAAACTGATGGGGCGCATTTTTAAGGTGCCTATTTCGCGCAACGCTAGCCATTGCGCATCACTCAGAATAGTGTATTCATCCTTGGCTTGCGTTGATTTTGCATCGTTGAATGCACCCACACCACTTTGTAAATAAAGCTCGTGAATAAAAGCACTGTTCACCAAACCATAAGCATCGCCTTCGGGTAACGGATTGTTAGTCACATCGCCATATTCCCGCAGTACAGTGATCACCGACTCGATACTACTGACCAGCGCTTCCTTTGATGAAACTTGAGCTGTGTGTGCCAGCCACAATTCAGCGTTATCAGCAAGCGATGCCCATTTCACACCTTTTGTCATAGCGGTAACTTCAGCAGCATTTAAGCCCGTAAACGCAACCAGTTCAGCCTCAAAAATTGCGGCATCATCGCGATACAGCTTTAACACGCGAAAATATTGCTGCAAAAATATTTTCATTTTTTCTGGTTGTTCGATGCTTCGTTCGCGCTGCGCTAACAAAACATCGACAATCAACCCCTGGGTTTTTTCGGTGCCAATCAAACGATGGAATTGGTCTTCAGATAATGCCCGACTGACATCCGGTTCCCATAAAATGGCGGCATCTACCTCTCCTTTGCGCAGCGCTTTTAAGGCGGCATTGGAACCGGCAACTTCGGTGCGCCAGGGTTTGCCTTTAGCCAGGGTGGGAATGTCGAAATGAACCGACAGTGATTTGGCTAGATAATCACTTGGCGATTGCGGCGTTAAGGCAACCTTGGGGCTGCCTTGCTTTAATGCATCCAATGAACCCAGCTTATCTTTGCGCGCAATAACGGCGTCACCACCTTTGGACTCATCGATTACCGCCACCATCACGCCAGGAAAGCGCGCCGCTGCACCTGCCGCTATATAGCTATCCACCGTGGCTACCACAAAATCAAATTCGCCGCGCGCCAGCGCCTGAATCCGGCCCGGGTAATCAGCACCATCATCAACACATTCCAACGCATAACCCAGCTCGCGCAAATGCCTTTTCAGCAGCGCGGAACACAGCGGGTAATAACCGACCCAGGAGTCCACCGCAATACGGATTTTATCTTTTGTCCCTGCGGCGTCTGAGGTTTTATAAAAAGCGTTCTCTACTTTCTTTTCATTCCAGAACCAATAACCTGATACCGCAATAGCACCTGCAATGAAAATGCCGGCAGCCGCTTTTAAATGGGCGCTCATGGTGCGACCTTAGCTTTGTCAAACGTAGCTTCGTCAAAAGAATCCATAACGTACTGGCTTGATTCAGCCAAGACATTTTGCAAGCCAGACAATAATTCCTCGGGGTTACTCGCAGCGCTGTAATTCGTTATGCCAGGGACATTCAGGCTGTGCTCGGTACCAATACAAAAACCAATGGTGTGAATAGTCACCGGGCTTTCCCGTATTATTTGCATCACCAGGTCACCGGGATCCTCGTTTTTACTGGCCTCTCCATCGGTGACTATTACCATGTGATATTCACCGTATCCATATTGTTTCTGCGCCTGCACAGTAATCGCATGATAGGCGGCATTGACTGCGTGCAATAAGGGCGTACCGCCACTGGCGGATATAGCCTGCACTTGCTGTTGTACTTCAGCATGACGCTGTCCCAAAGCGACGCGCTGCTTAATGCCATACTGGTCGAACACAAATAATCCCACATTAGCGTCAACTGGAATACCGGCCACAAATTGGGCGACGGCGGCTTTTGCAACATCAATTTTGCTTTGGTCGCCAGAACAACCAGAATCTTCCATAGAGCCAGAACCATCAATAACAAGATAATAATTTTTTGTTAAAAGGGATCCTGAATCCTGTCCTGACGATTTACTGGCAGCTGGCCAAGTGTATTGCGTCGGGCGGCGCGCATAAAACTCATCGACCGACACCTTAGCTTGATTGGTAGCCGTTTGTACTTGAGTAGTACCTGAGTTGGTGACAGGGTCACATGCTGCCAAGGTGGCGAGCAGAGGAATAAATAAGCGTATTTTGTTCATCGTAACTCCTTGCCTACAAAGGCTTAAACACATCGGCTTCAGCTTCTACCTGGACGATGCGGAAGACTACACGCATATTCGAATGCCACTCAGCTTCGTTCTTGGGTGCGCAAGGTTCATTGCCGCAAATTCCGGTTTTTGGCATAGCAATTCCGTGACCCACAGTGACAAATTGGCTGGCATCCAGCAGCAGGTTTTTGGATTTACCGTATTGCAATATGGCATCACGCACACTTTGCGAACGACTCAAACTCAGGTTACGGGCTGACTGTTTAATTTGTCCTAAAACCAGGGGCGACTCATTGGCCTTAAGTTTCCGCAAATATTCCATCGGATCGCTATGCCCCTCAACGGTGATCAATGCGCCGCCATAAATTGAGGACAGCTCTATGACGCGATCAAAGGCATCCTTATACATATCAATCGTAAACGCGTTTTGGTTCGGGGCAAAAAATACTTCAAATGAATAAAGCTCGCCCGCTGCCAACGCATTTTGTTTCTGCATCCTGTTGACCACCGCAATAGCCGCTTTCTCATCAAAGTGATTGACCGGAGCAGCCTTCACCGAACCAATTTGCACCTGCAAGCGACCATAATCCCAAACTTGTGACCGCAAGGTATCGCGCCCACTTGCCAGGCCAAATTGCTTAATGGCAGCTTGTGATTCCCTGGCAATAACCTCGAAGCGACGCTGATCATTAGGATTGGTAAAGAACGCCTTATTGCCATTAAATAATGCCATAGCCGCATCCAAATACATGCCTTCAGCATCGGCTACCGCTTGCTCTGAATCCAACAAGAGTTTGGCTGCAGATTTCATCAACTTTTGATAATCCGCTTTTTGCGTTGAGCTGTTCGACACCAGTGCTGACACCTGCTCCTGGGATTTCAACAGCGCACTGACAAAGGCCTCTACACTGGCTTTATTTTGTTCAAGGTAGTCAGCTCGCACGGCATAAACATCCACGATAACTTTGTTGGCAGTTTTGGTGGAAACCAATACTCGAGCACCGCGCACCGAATCTTCTGCACCCGTTCCTACGTTACCATTTGAGGTGAGCGCCAAGGCGTCAGGTGTGATCACAAAGGCGGCCTCTATGTCTTTTTGACGAAAGGCTTCCGCAGGTGAGTTGTCGGTACCGGTTAAATCGCGAACCCATTTTACCTTGACATCAGCCAGCGACAGATTGGCATCCTCCAGCAAACGGCTCAAATATTCCAAATGCGGGCCATAGGCTTGTAACACAATCGTTTTACCGCGCAGATCAGCAACAGTGCGAATAGCCTCCTTCACCACCAAGGCATCACCGCCAGCGGAATCGGATAGTTTAGCGATCACTACAGGTTTGGTTCTTGGATCCTTGCCTAACAAGTCACTCGCCATGTTAATCATGCCCATGGTGCCGCGTAAGTAGGGAGTTTTACCTGCCAGGTATTTTTCAACCTGACGAGCGAAGACATCCTCTCTCACGAGTTTAAAATCGAGGCCTGCCTGGGCAAATAATGAGTTGGGTGTAGTGCTAATTCCATTACCGTTCGCCGCGATGGTGGCAATATCCGCACCCCAGGAAATAATAGGTAGCTCGGTTACGCCCGCCTTGACAGAGCCGACTGCACTTTGCTTTTGCAGTAATTCTGCCAGTGGCTGAGGTGTCATATATTCAACGCCCCATGCACTTGCCGTCACTATGAAAATAGCAATCCCACTGAGAGCTTTATAAATTTTGCTGTTCAAGTCCCTTACCTCGCTTTAGTGATAATGAAAAACAAGCGTTTGCTTTTCTCTGTGCGGCATGTGTACCATTAGCCACATTATGTCGTCAATAGGCAACAAAGGTTTATTATGAGAAACACAAATTCAGATTGGCAGTGCGTTGCCAGCAGGTTAGTAAAAGCTGAACTTGAGAAGCGCGGCATCACCTATCGCAGGCTCTCTGAACAGCTGGCTGGTATCAGCATAACGCAGTCAGAAGCTACACTACGATCGAAAATTAGCAAAGGAAATTTTGGTGCAGCACTACTTTTGCAAATTCTTCATGTATTAAAAGCTGATATCAATCCCCTGGAACTAGGGGTGATCCTTGAAGGCTGCGAACAAAATAAGAAATAGTGGTTAAAACTATAGCTTCGATTTTTTAGAAGTCCTCGCCAGCCCCAAACGACCGCAAAAAAATATAACGATCGCCACCTTTCCTAGGGCGATAAAGCGCTGCAATACGACCTCGGCCACCCTCCGGTAAACCCTCACCAACCTCCTCAAGTAATTCATCCACAGGGAACTTACGACGGAAGGATTTTTTCTCCAGCACAACCCCCAATAGCTCCTCATAGGTTTGTTGTAACTGCGTCAAGGTGAAGGGAGCATTAAGAACATACATAGGCAATGCGGTGTAACCTGCTTTTGCACGCAAGCGTTCGCGAGCCTGGGCAATAAGATCCGCATGATCGAATGCCAGAGATTGCTTTAATGCAATATCAACAGCCCACCAACGAGCATCAACGACTGCAGCTATGAACTCTGCAGTGGGAGCATAAGGTATCAATGCCATATACAGCGATGTCACCGACCATCCCCGGGGATCGCGATTGGCATTACCCAAAGTAGTCACTTGTTCCAGGTGCGGTGCTTTTACACCCGTTTTTTCTTTCAGTTTGCGTAACGCAGTTGCGTGCAGATCTTTGTCTTGTTGCTGATTGATAAAGCCTCCCGGTAAAGACCAACGTCCCTTATGCGGATAATCCCCACGCTCAACCATGAGAATATGTAGCTTGCCATCCAACAGTGTAAAAATGGCGACGTCCACCGACACTAAAGGCACATCGTAATTGTGAATATTGTAATGTTTGAGGTAATCTTTTTCGGAGGTGTACATGGCTATTTAATTTTTCCACCATTAAGAATAAAAAATAACTTGCCAATTAAGTGGCATTTAGCCAATAATAAATCCAGCCAGCACACATAGCAAGCTAATTGCAGTGTTAGCAAATAACGGCAGCGAGATAGACTTGCTGCTATTCACCATCAGCAAGGGGCTTGCGATATGAACAGAGCATTTGATTTCACCGTATTTATTGGACGTTTTCAGCCATTCCATGCGGGTCACTTAAAAGTTGTCGAGGAAGGCTTGAAACAAGCTGACAAACTTATTTTATTGATTGGCTCTGCCTGGCAGCCACGCAATACCCGCAACCCCTGGACCCATCAAGAGCGCGAAGAAATGATTCGTGCATGCTTAAGCGATAGTGATAATACACGCTTACTTTGTTTGCCCTTAATGGATGTGCCCTACAATGATGAAATCTGGGTACGCAATGTGCAATCTACGGTGAATGGTTTAGTCACTGCGCACCACACCACGCCGCATCGCCCGGCAAAAATTACATTGATTGGCCACAAAAAAGATCAGACCGGTTTTTATTTAAACCTGTTTCCACAGTGGCATAGCATCAGTATTGAAAACCATCGCGATATAAGTGCAACACCTTTGCGGGAAGATTTTTTTATTACCGAGCCAAAAGAAGCTGTTGAAAAATTATTTACAGCTGATGTGCTACCGCAAGCGGTAGCCAATTATTTGCAGCAATTTGCCAAAGCTAACAAAGGCTTCCAACAAATTCGCGATGAAATCCTATACATTAAAAAATATCAGCAAGCATGGAGCGCAGCCCCTTACGCACCTACGTTTGTAACGGTGGACTCTATTGTTATTCAATCCGGCCATGTGCTGTTAGTTGAACGCCGTGCAAGTCCAGGTAAAGGTTTATGGGCTTTACCCGGCGGATTTTTAGATAAGGGTGAACGGTTACTTGATGCCTGCTTGCGTGAACTGCGCGAAGAAACAAAATTAAAAGTCCCTGCTCCCGTATTAAAAGGCTCAGTCAAACGTCAGGCTGTCTACGATGATCCACATCGTTCTGCGCGTGGCCGCACCCTGACTCATGCTTTTTATATTGAGCTGGAACCTAGCGCAGAATTACCGAAGGTAAAGGGTGGTGATGATGCAAAATGTGCGCGCTGGGTGCCACTGAGTGAGTTAGATCCACAGCTTATGTTTGAAGATCATTATTTTATTATTCAGGATATGTTGGGAGCGAGCTAATAATGCGTAGAGAAATTGCGATTTCGAACATATCGCATGGTGGATACCCGCTAAAAATTTAGAAAAAATCAACCACAATATTGTTGAAAAAACTGAAGTTATCGGCGAATGTCGATAGTTATTATTTTGCGAAAATGGACAAACTATGGATATTAAAAATAAAGTGAAAGGGCGCTTGGTTGGCTTAGCCTGCGGCGATGCAATTGGCACCACTTTGGAATTCAGGCACCGCGGAACCTTTGATCTTGTCAGCGATAGGGTGACATACTAACGGGGCACAAATAAAGAATACTGTTTGATTCAAAACCTTATGACACCTAAATGGATTTAGGTGGTAGAGCGACGCAGGATGCCAAAGCCGAGGCATGGACGACCTACATGGATGTAGGAAGTTTCCCGAAGCGACCGGATCGCGAAGGGATGCCGATTAGAGCCTATAGGGATATATTCACTCGTCTCATCCGTGAGACTCGCCTTCGGCAGCCATGCTGTGAAAATTGCTCCTGCAATTTGTCACGGCGTGTTTTTGAATTGAACAGTATTCTTTACTCCGAATTCGTTAGTGAGCTCCCATCACAAAATAAAAGTAAATAAATTAATATAGTGTCATTTTGCCCATAATTTCGCTTGACAATATAGTGTCCAATTGCCACTATATGTTTGCGGGATAGGAACCATCTCGCAAACTAAACAAGTATGCTGGATAGACCGGCATATAATAAAAAACCGACTGGAGGATTTCCATCATGCAAAACCTGATTCTCAATACTGATTCTTACAAAACCTCTCACTTTGTTCAGTACCCTGAAGGTGCTGAATACGTCTCTAGCTATATCGAATCTCGCGGTGGTGTTTATCCAGCAACGATATTCTTTGGCTTGCAAATGTTTATCAAACAATACCTCACCAAGCCAATCACCCTGGCGGATATTGATGAAGCCGAAGAAATTTGTACGGCTCACGGTGTACCGTTTAACCGTGCGGGCTGGACACATATTTTGCATGCCCATGCTGGCCTTTTACCCTTGCATATTGAAGCCGTGCCTGAAGGTACTTTAGTGCCGACTGGTAATGTGTTGGTACAAGTTATCAACACTGATCCAACCTGCGCCTGGTTAACCAGCTACATCGAAACCGCATTGCTGCGCGCAGTCTGGTATCCCACGACTGTGGCAACAGTGTCTAAAACTTGCCACACCATTATTGCGCGTTACCTCGCAGAAACCGCTGATGATCTTACTGGCTTGCCTTTTAAACTTCATGACTTCGGTCCTCGCGGTGCAAGCTCTGAAGAAACCACGGCCATTGGTGGCCTGGCCCATTTAGTGAATTTTATGGGCACCGATAATTTTTCAGCATTGATCGCGGCACGCCGTTATTACAAAGCAGATATGGCAGGATTTTCTATCCCTGCTGCCGAGCACAGCACTATCACCAGTTGGGGTCGGGATGGCGAAACAGCGGCCTACGCCAATATGCTTAAGCAATTTGGTGGCAATAATAAATTGGTGGCGGTGGTGAGTGATTCTTACGATATCTGGAATGCAATCGATAATATCTGGGGTGGCGAGTTAAAAACCCAGGTCGAAAATACCGGTGGCACTTTGGTAGTTCGGCCAGATTCTGGCGAGCCGGTTGAAATTGTGCCGCAGGCGATTGAGCACTTAATGGCTAAATTTGGTTTTACGATAAACACCAAAGGCTACAAAGTATTACCTGCTTGCGTACGCTTAATTCAAGGCGATGGTGTTTGTGCAACGGCTATCGAAGCTATTCTGGCAGAGATGAAAAAACGTGGTTTGAGCGCAGACAATGTCGCTTTCGGTATGGGTGGCGAGTTGTTGCAAAAAGTGAATCGCGATACGCAAAAATTTGCCATGAAAGCATCTGCAATTTGCATCAAGGGTGTGTGGAGAGATGTATACAAAGACCCCATCACCGATCAAGGTAAACGCTCTAAGAAAGGTCGTTTGGCTTTAATCAAAGAAAACGGTCAATTCAAAACAGTTGCTCGCGATACTGTAGATATAGCGACCAATCAATTGGTTACTGTTTTTAATAATGGTCAGGTTGTTTTTGAATACACACTGGATCAAGTTCGCCAACAAGCGCTTAAGGTTTAATTTACCAGAGGAAGCAATAACATGTTTAATATCGGATATTACAAAGCTGACCCTACTACCTATGTAGTGCAATATCGCAAGGGAACCATTAAGCGTCAGGGACTCGGTTTATCGTTTTTTTATTTTGCACCGACCACCTCATTAGTGTCAGTGCCTATGGCCAGCCAGGATGTGCCATTTATGCTGAAAGAAACCACGTCAGATTTCCAGGAAGTGACTATTCAGGGGCAGCTGATTTACCGCATTGCTGATGCACCGCGCTTAGCAAGCATGATGAATTTTTCATTGTCCGATAGCGCAAAAGATTACGCATCTAAAGACCCTGAAAAATTAGCCAATCGGATTTTAAATTTAGTGCAAGTCTTAATGCGATCTGAAATTCAGCAGCTGGATTTGCGCAATGTATTAACGGCCTCACGCTCATTAGTGATTAGCGTGCGTGATGAACTTAAAAATTCAGAGGCGCTGGGCTCATTAGGTATTGAAGTGGTTGATCTGGCTATTCAAGCGATTAAGCCAGCACCTGAAACATCGCGCGCACTGGAAGCAGCTGTACGCGAAGCTTTATTGCGCGAAGCCGATGAAGCGACCTATACCCGTCGCAATGCGGCCATAGAGCAGGAGCGCACGATTAAGGAAAACGAGTTACGCACCGAGCTGGCCGTTGAAGCTAAAAAACGTGAATTGCGCGAAAGCAAGATTGAAGCAGATCGCTCTGTAAAAGAAAAAGAACGGCAAATTCGCAAAGAAGAAATGGATGCAGAAGTTTCTCTCGAAACCAAGCGCCAGGAGTTGGTAGAGTTGGCCACAACAAATGAACGCAAGCAAGGTGAAGCAAAAGCCTATACCGTTGAGAAAATGATGGAAGCGTTAAATAAAATCGATCCTAAATTGTTTGAAGCTATTGCAGCGGGTGGCATGGAACCTGATGTAATCATCGCACAAGCTTTTAAAAGCCTGGCAAGTAATTCAAACAACATAGGCCAACTGAATATCACACCTGATTTTCTTGGTGGTTTGCTGCAAAGGAATTAATCATGGAGCGCGTAAGCGAACGAAAAATCATTCTTGTCCACCGCGAAACGCGGTTGGACGGATTGATTCGCCGTCACAACACTCGCGATCAAGCTGGCTTTTATATTCAAAGTCGCGGTGATAATTTTGCAGACTATGTCGATGAAGATCGTGAATTAAAACTTGCAATCGCCAGCATCGACAAAACCTTGCGAAAATTTGGACGAGTACAATTATTAGAACGTAGCTTTTTACCTAATTTTTTATTCGGTCCGGATGATGTAGTGATAGTTGCCGGGCAAGATGGATTAGTTGCGAATACGTTGAAATATCTCAAAGGGCAGCCCCTAATTGCCGTCAATCCTGCCCCCCAGCGTTTCGATGGTCAGCTACTTCCGTTTCAGTCTAAGGATCTAAACCCGATTCTTAATGGCGTATTGAGTAATCACTTTTCTGCAAAAGTGATAACCATCGCTCAAGCCGAATTGAACGATGGTCAGATTTTGTTGGCAGTTAATGATTTATACATAGGCCCTAGACTTCCTATATCTGCTCGTTATGAATTGGAATATAACGGGCAACGAGAAGTGCAATCTTCATCAGGTGTATTGATATCGACGGGTTTGGGCTCCACCGGTTGGTTACGCAGTTTAGTTACCGGCGCCGCTGCTATTTCTCATTCGCAATCACATCAAGCCTACGAAATGCCGTGGGATTCTCGCGAGCTTTGTTACTGCGTGCGTGAACCTTTTCCGTCGAAAACAACCGGTACGTCGTTAGTATTTGGCAAGATTGAACCAGCACAAAAATTTTCGCTTACATCACGTATGGCCGAAGGTGGGATCATTTTCTCTGATGGAATTGTGGATGATGCGATTGAGTTTAACTCAGGGTCTATCGCCAATATTTCTGTCGCAAAAGTACAAGGTAAGCTTGTCTCGAACTAGATAGAGCAGCCGAATTTAATTGCTTACAACCACCATTTCTTTTTATCGTAAAAGCAAAAAGCATTTCGCGTAGGGGCGCTGCTTGCTGCGCCCAAAACCGAGACCATGTTGAAATGCGACGCCAGGTCCGATCAATAATTCTTGCTACACTCAATTTTTAACAACTCCTTACGCAACTCACTACCTAACGATAACACTAAAGTGACGTTAAGATTAGGAATCCACAGCCATGTCAATTCCAGCCAATAAAATTCCCCTGGTAGAGAAACTGCACACCCGAGCTTTTTTCGCAGAAATTGCGCCGCTAAACCGACCCGTTGTGCTAAAAAATATTGTTGCTCGCGCTGTTTAATTGACACAAAAAATAATCCCCGCTTGGCATTTAAAAGTTTTTGCACTAACGCGACAATCAAGGTATTTTTATTTGAGTTATTATCAACCTTAGTAAAAACATAAATTTTATATTTTTACTATCAACTTTTTCTGAAAACTTGAAACAGCCAGTGAAAATTGCTTTGAACTTTCCCCATTTCCTTAACCCCAGGTTTAATAGTCAAACTTCTCACCTGATAGTGCCGGCGTAGTAGACGGAGACACTCGGTGCTGGGTCGCCTGTTCGTAGGCGTAGGCGTAACCGAGCAACCGCGGTTCGCTGTAGGCGGGGCCGAAGAAAGAAATGGTCACTGGCATTTTTTCTGCAGTAATGCCTGCTGGCACTATCACATCGGGAAATTGCGTGACGTTAGCAATACTCGTCAATGACGGTGTGCGTGGACGTTCAACAATATTCGGTGTTTGAGGATCAATTAATTCCGGTTGGCGAGAGCGAGTTGGATACACGAGCGCGTCCAGTTGATTATCTTCAATCAAACCTAATACAGCACCGCGTACCGCTAGCATGCCGTATCGTTTGGCAGAGGTATAACCCAACGCAGTTAGCGGTTGACGTTCTCCTAAGGCTTTGAAGCGAGTGAACACACTGGGGTGCGGATGGAAATTACCTTTTGCTTTGGTTAGCAGTAAGCCCTTCTCGCCCAACTCAGTCACTGTTCGAGGGAAACCAGGCCGCAGGCCGCCCAGGTAATCGACATAGTTGTCTTTCACCTCCGCGCGAATCGGATCCATAACGACCTCGCGATTTTGCAGCGCAATGGCTGGGAAATTTAAATTATCAATTAACACGGCACCTTGGGCTGTCAATTCTTTAAGCGATGCATTAAACACGCGATCCACTTCCGGATCTGTTCCTGTGTAATCGCGAATGACGCCAATGCGCGCGCCTTTAAGCGAATCTTTTTTCAGGAACTGAGTGTAATCCTTATAAAACAGACCGGCACTGGTACTGGTAAGCGGGTCCTTCGGGTCAACCCCCGTCATAAAACCCAGCGCCAGGGCAGCGTCGTATACAGTGCGCGCCATAGGGCCTCCGGTATCGAAAGTAAGTACGCAAGGCATAATACCGGTGCGAGAGATCAAGCCATTGGTGGGTTTTATGCCGACAACTCCATTGGCAGAGGATGGCCCGCGAATCGATCCGCCCGTATCTGAGCCCAACCCAAGCGGAGAAAACCAGGCAGCAAGGCCAGCGCCCGTCCCACCTGATGAACCGGCCGGATGACGGCGTGGATCGTGGGGATTGCGAGTTTGACCACCGCGCGAACTAAAACCAACCCCGCCGTGAGCAAACTCATCCATGTTCATCTTGGCAATAATAATCGCGCCGGCATCGCGCAATTGTCTAATGCTCGGAGCGTCTTTATAGGGAAGTGAGCCATCGAGTAAGAAAGTACCGCCCGTGGTAGGCATGTCTGCGGTGTCGAAATTATCTTTGGCTAGAATAGGGATACCGTGCAAGGGCGAACGACGACCTGTTTTCTTAAACTCCGCATCTAAAGCCCGGGCTGTTTCCAGCGCCTTGGGATTAAGGGTGATAACCGTGTTAATGCCAGGTCCTTTATCATCGTAGGCTGCAATGCGCGCCAGGTACAGTTGCACCAATTTTTCATAGGTAAGTGCGCCTGCATCTATGGCTGCCTGAATTTCCTGAACACCGGCGGTTTCAAGATTAAAAGTCGCGGCTTGGGTAAACGGGACAGCGGTTAACGCAACCGCTAGCGCAGAGGACAAAATCATCAACCGAGGCTTGAATGCTTTCATAGTCAGTAAACCTGTATTGGATTGAACGCTTCAGCTAAACAGCGGAGCTGGATAGTTGCGTCAAAAAGATTAAATTTATACACCGCTTATCTGCAGTACCAGCTTATTAAAAAGTGATCAGATCGCTCGGCAAACCCGGTGTGTATTTAGGCAATTTCAATGCTTTGGTAGCCTGTTCAAAGTCATAACCGTAAGCCAGTAGTTTGGCCTCGCTAAATGCCGGGCCAAAAAACGAAATGGTGACGGGTAAGCCCTCGTTGGTCATACCAGCGGGCATGATCAAATCAGGAAATCCAGTTTGATTGGCAATATTGGTAGCCGAGTCAGTGGCTGTGCGAGGCTTGGCCGGCCCTGAGGGTTTAATCAAAGATGCAGCCGTGGTATTGGTTGGGTAGACAATGACATCCAGCTTGTTATTGCTCATTACACCGAGTACCGCCTTGGTGATCATGGTAAGGCCTTCGTTCTTTGCCGCCAGGTAAATTGGGTCGTCGAGATCCAGCGCAACCGCTGCGGTGTACTTGAGTGCAAAGGCTTTTTCCGGGCCGCGATAATGGGTCTTGGGGTCATTGGATAGACGGACTAAATCATCCATGGTTTTAGGGTATTTCGGTCCAATGGTATTGAGATAATCCGCTATCTGCGCCTTGAATTCAGACGACATAACAACATTCGAGATATCCATACGGCCGTCAAGCATATAGGTCGGATACTTCACATCTACGACTACCGCACCCAGTTTAGTGAGCGTTTCCAGCGCCTCGTTGAACACACGATCCACCTCTGGATTTTTGCCCATGAAATCGCGCGCGACGCCTACACGTGCCCCCTTCAGCGAACCGGTTTTAAGAAAACTGGTGTAGTCCTTTGCAACCTTACCGACACTTTTTTTAGTCGCGGCATCGGCAGGATCAACACCCGTCATCACGTTGAGTGACAGCGCAATATCGTACACGCTGCGCGCCATAGGTCCGCCAGTGTCGAAAGTGAGTGCCAGCGGGATTATGCCATCGCGGGATAGCAGTCCGTGGGTCGGTTTCAAACCCACAATGCCATTGACAGAACTAGGTCCGCGCACCGAACCACCGGTGTCAGTACCCAGACCAAACTGGGCAAATACTGCAGAAATAGCAGCACCCGTGCCGCCACTGGAGCCAGCGGGACCACGGGTGAGATCGTGCGGATTCAGGGTTTGCCCACCGGCGGTACTTGAACCGTTTGGTACAGCACCGGCCTTTAATATTGCCGGGTCAGTGGCCCCACCTACGCTGCCACCACCACCCGCCCACTCGCTCAAATTAACCTTGGCAAGAATAATCGCGCCGGCATCACGTAATTTCTTTACCACAAAAGCGTCATCAGGCGGAATTGAGCCCTCCAGCAATTGCGAGCCTCCGGTAGTCTGCATATCGAAAGTATCAAAGTTATCTTTAAGCACCACGGGGATACCGTGCAGAGGGCCGCGAATCTTGCCGCTTTTGCGTTCGCTATCCATAGCTTTGGCGATTTTAATGGCATCAGGATTTAGGGTGATGACGGTATTGATGGTGGGACCTTGCTTGTCGTAGGTGGCAATGCGTTTCAAGTAAGCTTCAACAACTTTCTCGGAAGTGAGCTTGCCGCTGGCAAAAGCCTTGTTAAGATCCGCGATGGTAGCAGTCTCAATGTTAAGGCTGTCGGCCTGGACCGATAAAGAACCCAGCGTGAGGGCAATGGTGGCAGCCAGTATGTTGGTAACATTTTTAAGAGAAGCATTCATTGGAGTTCTCCAGCAGCATGATGTTTAAAAGCTTAATTGGCTTATTAAAAAGAAAGACGCTGGGTGTAGTGCTATCCCCTACCGCATTGCGAACCTCGGGATTAAACAAATTGATCGACAATTAGCTGGCGAAAATCAGCTGACAACGAGTCGCCGAACCGGCGAAAAAAAACCGCCTGTTTTTAAGAGGCGGCTTACGACTTTACGATTAAAAGTCTATTCAGATACAGATCGTTCTGATCGAGCAACAGGTGGTAGTGGCATCCCTACATCGATTACAGCTCTCCTTTCACCGGGCCAAAATCCTTGGGTGGTTTACGGTGGTTGGTGGCCATCTCATAGGCTGAAGCAACTTTTAACAACACAGCTTCATCCCCCGGGCCACCCCAAAAACCTATATTGAAAGGCAATGGTTTAGTCAACTTGGTGGGTTTGGTACCGGCGACTGTCTCATATTTGGTACCGTCTTTACTTAACACAAATTTGGCTTCGTATTCTGTGGTAGCAAAGCCTGCCGGCACATAGACTTCGGCAATGCCCATAACTGCACCGTAACCAAAGCTCCAACGGACGGGGTCATCCGCACCGCCGATTTTGCTCGCCAAGGCTGTGTCCGATGGGCTCACCAATGCATCCAACTTATTTTGCTCCATCACTTTCATGGTGGCCATCCGCAACACATCGCGGCGCTTCATAGTGTTGGCGATAGCATTGGTGCGTATATCCATAGTTTTGGCGGCCCAGTTTTTCATGGCCACGACACGGGTATTGCTCCAGTATTTAGCATTAGCGTTTAAGGTCGGCCAGTCGTATACCTTGGCGTCGCCCCGCAACATCAAGTAACGGGCAAAGTCGTAAGCAAAGGTGTAACCCGTGTATTCCTCTGCTCCCGCCGGTGGGTTGCCCATCATGCGTTGAACATCCAGGGCCGCAGGCCAGGGAGCTTTATGGATAGAGGCGGCAACCATGTAATCGCGGCTGGTGATATCGTAACCGGGTACTTCAAATTCCGGTTTGCCATCTTTTTTCCAGGACAGGATTTCCGGCATGTGGAAAGGCACGAATTCCGCAATGGCATGCTCAAAAGTAAAAGGCATGTTAGGAATGGTCGGATCATCGGGATACTCAGGATCAATCGTTTCAAATAACTCGGCGCCTAAATCCTGCAGCACTTTCAACTCTTTATTAATACCGTCGCTCACCGCAGCGTGGCCCGGCGTGTGTTTCACCATAAATTCACGAATAACACCGATACGCATGCCTGCCAGCGGCTTGGCTATACCAGGCTTAACAATAGAATTGCTGTAGGGTGTGCTCGAAGCAGTTAGACGGCTTAACGCGGTGTAAGGATCTTTCGGATCGAAAAATCCTAATTTGGGATCGCGAAATGCATCAAGCACTGTGGCGGAATCTTTCACGGTACGGCAATTGATACCGGGGCGATCCTGATAAGGGTTTGCACCAATACCACCAGCAAACGAGATCATACCTTTGGTAGGCACAACGTTGACCACACCGTTGAAGTTAGCTGGGTTGCGGCAAGAACCACCAGTAGTTTCGCAGATAGAGCAAACCACCAGATTTGCACCAACTGAGGCACCTGAACCACCGCTTGAGCCGCCGGTTTCGCGCGTGGTGTCATAAGGATTGCAAATTGGCCCGCCCCAGGTATCACGCGAGCCGCCACGACCAAACATGGGGTGCTCTAATTTGGCCTCGCCAGTCGGGTCGCCGCTACCGCCGTTGTATTCAGAGTTATTGGCGTGAGCATAAATAATCGCGCCCGCCGTACGCATGCGAGCTACCAGAGTAGAGTCTTCGGGTGCGGCATCCATCGCGTATTTCACATCACCGCCGCCAGTAGAGCGCATGTCTTTCGCATCGAACACCGCCTTAAATGACATGGGTACGCAGTAAAGCGGCATGGCTTTGGTATCGGGTTTAGTGCCGTATTTTTGATCCAATGCTGCGGCTACTTCCAAAGAATCAGGTAATTTACGGAAGGCATCACAAGCTGCTGGACAGCTTGCCGGAAGCGAGCCCGTGGCAGCATCACATTCTTTAGCGCAGGAAACAGAGCGTTCACCGCGCAGGTTGAGCGTCTCCAGCGCATTTACTTGTTTGGCATTGGGAATGCCCACTACCATGCCGAACTGTTGTTGCACCGAAGGATCAGACATGGTGGGCTCCATCCGCCCAAAGTCGGGTGATAAACCTTTGTATTTGCTGAAATCCGGCATCCATTTACTCATGGACATGGTTTGTGTTGGGAATTTTGTTACTACTCCAGCCCGGACTGCACCTGACGCTTCCGGTATCTTCGCACCGTCAGCAGTCACTAGCTGGGTGCAAAAGCCGTTATAGGCGCGAGCGCGATTGATGTAACCTTCGACGACTTGTTTACAAGTGACTTCACCGGAGCGGATTCCGTTTTGAATACTATCGATGGTGGCTTCCTCCAAATGGAAGCCCTCCTTAGCCTGCGCCGCAAACGTGCAGAGCGTGGCGACTAATAAGAATAGAGCTTGAACGACTATGCGCGCTGACATACGAGTTTCCTCTCAAAGCTGATTGTTCACTGGGTTGAAATGATTCCAGGACGATTGACCCGGACCTGAGGTGCCTCCCAGCGTTGCAACGCCGATACAAGGCAAGCACTATCGAGTTAAACGTAAACCAATACCGCCCCCCTACGGCCCCAAACAACATTGGGGCAAAACAAAAATTCGGCGAAGGGGGAATTTTAAGAGGACGTTTTACTTGGCAAAAATTGCTTTCGGAATCATGGCGTGGACACCTTTAGTGCCATCCACCGCTTGAGTGATAGTTAGATCCATCGCCGCACTGGATAGCATGTAAGCGTCTTCTCGTTTCAAGCCTTTTTTCTCTACCAGAAAATCCAGCATTTGGCTGGTAGCCATACGTGCGGCCTCATCGAGATCGACATTCAAACCCATGGTCATGTAATGCGTTGGGGTTTCGGCGCGCGGCCATTTCAGATTTTGTTGTTTATGCAGAATCACTTGAATTTCGCCCTTAAGCGACGTTTCTATCGCGGAAACACAGACTTCGCCATGCCCTTGTGCGGCGTGACCGTCACCGATGGAAAGCGAACCCCCGGCGACTTGTACGGGTAAAAACACTTTACTGCCCTCCCCTAAATCCTTGTTATCCATGTTGCCGCCAAAGAAATTAGGCGGCCCGCTCGCTACACGGCCCATGCTCACAGGTGGCGCCACACCAATAACTCCCCAAAAGGGTTTAACCGGCACATGGATGCCAGGTGCGTATTCAACGGTTTGTTTTTTTAGATCGATCCATAACACCCGATCTTTCTGATAATTGAATTCGTCCGGCAAAATACCGCGACCGGGCCGAAAACCCTGACCGGCAATCGGCAGGCGTACATCGACGGAAATAATACGCACTTCCAGCGTATCGCCTGGCTCCGCACCCCTGACCGCGATTGGACCGGCCAGCGTGTGGTCACCGCGACCGCTACCTTCCACCCCCTCATACATGGTGTAAAGTTCGGCCGGGATTTTCTCTTTGGGTACCCCCAGGTTTTCAAAATACCGTGGGTTGCCCGAAACAGTTTCCAATTTGATAAAGTCACCTGAGTCAATGGTCAGCACAGGCGCGAGTGAACCATCAAAAAAACTGCGATGCACAGTCGCGGGCGTTGCCTTGAATTCGTGAACTTTTTTGGATGCAGCTTGCGGACTATTACTAAACAATAATGTTGCCGCAAGCAGGCCAGTGATATTGCGTGATAGCGTCATAAAGTTCTCACATGCTTGGGTGCTATTCGGGGGCGCAACCGGTTGGGTATAAGTGTTTATGCATAGCCAGTGACTGCTGGCACCGACATATCCGGTGAAAGCGGCGGCACTTGTTTATGCCATGCGGTCGCATCCTCATAAGCCTTGGCCAGGGCGAGCACCTTGCCCTCGGCAAAATGCGGCCCAGCGATCATCAAGCCGATGGGCAAACCACTTTTACTAAAGCCACAAGGAATAGAAATCGCCGGAACACCTAATACATTGAGCGGCGCACAATTAGACGTTATACGAGGATTGGCTATTTTATTGTCATTCACGCGACCGATTAACTCATTCAAGGTCGGCGCCAGGATGCGCTGAGTGGGCATTACCACCAGATCAAACTCTTTGAAGGAATCGTTCACCTTGCGGCGCGCGGTTTCGAGCTCCCACTTGGCGCGGATATAGTCTGCAGCCCGCGGAGGAGAATCTGCTGCTGCCTGTAAACGGCGGCGCTCAGCCAACATGTATTTGTTAGCCGCATTTTTGAAATAAGGTTCATGCCAGGCGTAGGTCTCACCGAGAGTGCCAAGGCTACCTAAATGGGTCACGCCAGGTAATGCCATCTCGGACACTCCTTTGGTCAGCTTGGCCAGCAAACTAATGGCTGCCTGCACTGCCTTGTCGACTTCGGGGTGCAAATCATCGAAGTAACCTACGGGCGCACCCAATTTAAAACCGGAAACAGGTTGCGACATTTGGCTAAGGTAATCTTCTTTGGCGTGATCGACACTGGTGATGTCGTACTGGTCGTAACCCGCCATGATATTAAGCATCAGCGCGGTATCTTCAACCGTGCGCGTCATGGGTCCACAATGGTCCAGCGATAAGGTGAGCGGCATGATGCCCTTGATAGGTACTAACCCGTAAGTTGGTTTTAAACCAACAATGCCGCAAAAGGATGCAGGCATGCGTACCGATCCGCCGGTGTCCGTACCCAAAGCGCCGTAACTTAAGTGCGCGGCAATTGCTGCACCCGAGCCAGACGAGGAACCACCCGTGCTATGTGCCAAATTCCAGGGATTTCGTGATGGGCCAAAATAAGACGTTTCGCCGCCACCCATGGCAAATTCCTGGGTATTACTTTTGCCGATGATGACGGCACCGGCAGCCCGCAAACGCGCAACAACTGTGGCATCTTCCGTAGGTACACGATCTTCAAACAGCGCGCTGCCACCGGTGGTGCGAGTACCTGCGGTGTCAATAATATCTTTGATCGCCAGGGGTACGCCGTGCAGAGGCCCGCGTAACTTGCCAGTTTTTTGCTCTGCATCCAACTGTTGCGCTGAAGCTAATGCTTGTTGCTGCATCACTGTGATGAAGGCGTCTAACTTGACGTCATAAGTAGCTATGCGGTCAAGGCAGGCTTGCGTCAACTGCGTCGCCGTAACTGCACCCGAGCGCACTTTCGCAGCCGCTTCAGCCAAACTTAATGCAGCCAACTCAGACACCTTTGCACTTGCGGGTTTTGCGAAAGCAATATTAATCGGTAATGCAAAGGGCGCTGCTGCACCTAAGATCATGAAATTAAAGTTACGTCGGCTGAGTTGTTGCATAGGTCACCTTTGAGTATGCGTAAAGGATTGAGAAAATTGTTATGGTCATAAGAAGTTTTCAGGGTGCTGCAGGTGAAAGTCAGTGGCATCCTGAGAAGCCTTCGCCAGCGCCAGCAGCTCAGCCTCGCCAAATGGCCGCGCCATAAAGTTAAGCTGGTTGGGGTGCGCAGCGCAGTGAAACCCTTGAGTAGAGCCACGCCGGGATAACAAACCAGGCTTGCCATCTGCGAATGTTGCCGGGTTTTGTTTTGAACGCGAAAACGGTCAGCGTTGGCTTTTTGCAGACAGGAGTTTGTCCGCTAGTACTCATCAAAAATCCGGGTAACCTCATCGAGATTGCTGGTTTTGGTCAAGGCCAACTGCAACAGAATGCGTGCCTTTTCCGGCATTAAATTATCGCCAGGAACAATCTTTGCCTCTTTGCGGCGCTTGGTATCTTGCACCCGACCACCATGGGTACGCGCAGTGGCAACTATCACCACACCTTTCTCCTGGGCACGCTTAATAGCTTCAGTTTGACCAGTCGTCGGGCTGCCCGCGCCAGTGCCATCGACAATAATGCCTTTAACACCGTTCGCGACCATGGCATCAATGAGATACGCAGGGGCATCGCGATAGGCGTAGGCTACTTCCACTTTGGGCAGTGATTTGAAATCGATACCGGCAAACTCGGAAGCATTGGTGTGGCGACGGGTAATTTCGCGGTAAAACTTGACTTGATCGGGATCGGCAAATCCAATAGCACCTATGTCGATACCTTTAAAAGTATTCACACGATAGGCGCTGGTTTTGGTCACATCCCGTGCGGGGTTTATCACTTGATTCATGCAGTGCAAAACACCTTTGTTCCATGCGTCTTTGGAGCCGGCAACACGTACTGCATCGTAGAGGTTGCGTGGACCGTCGCCACTCAAACCAGTCCATGGACGTTGCGAACCGACAAACACAATCGGCTTGCTGGTTTTCACCGTAAGGTTCATGTAATAAGCGGTCTCTGCCATGGTGTTAGTACCATGAGTGACTACGATTCCGTCAAATTTTTCATCCTGGGCCAGTTCATTTAAACGCTTGGCAACCCGCTGAAAATCCTCGAAGGTTTCTGATGAAACGCGATCTTGCGGAGCCCGTTGATCCTCAAGACTAATGTTCGCAATCGTTTTTAATTCCGGCAAATCTGCTACCCAATCTTCCGGGTTTACCCGCGGGTAATCCTTGCCTCCGTAGTTGCTAATATTCAGTCGTGTATCACCACGGCTGGCAATGGTGCCGCCCATGGACACGATAATAATATTGGGAAGTTTGACCGTTTCCGCTGGCATGGCCGGTTGCGGCGCATAGGTGGGAACTTCTTGTGCAACTGTTGGATAACAAATGCTGAGAACCAGAGCTGCTACACCAAACCAGTGCGAGCGCGGCCCAAAAAAATGAATGAGTTGATTGATCATACGCTCGCACCTATTGGCAAGAATTCGTTGGCAAAATAATCGTTTGGGCAAAAAAATATTCGTTGATGCGCGGTACTCTTTAATCACATCAATATTTGTTTAATCACATCAACATTTGTGTAATCACATCAATATTCGTTAAACATGCGCTGGATTTCTTTGGGGTCAGATGTTTTGGTTAGGGCAAGGCGTAACAGAATGCGCGCTTTATGCGGATTCAGATTGTCGGAGGTGACAATACCCAAACCAGCCTGCTTCTCGCTTTCCGCCACGCGGCCAGAACCCTTGCGATCGCTTTTTACAAATACCACTTTCTTTTTCTGGCCTTTTTTAATGGCTTTCTCATCACTGTCCGTGAGCACAATTCCTTTAGCGCCAGCAGCCACAAATGCTTTGATAGCGGTAGCATCAGATTCCTGATAAACATAAGTCACGTCGACACGCGGCAAATCCTTCATGCCGGAAACATCAAACTCGCTGTTAAAGGTGTGGCGGTAGGTAGGTTTGCGGTAGAACACTATTTGATCCGAATCGGTATAACCTATGGGCCCTACATCCCGTGCAACAAAGGTATCAACGCGATAGGTATTGGTTTTGGTGGTGTCTCGCGCAGCATTGATCTCGTCGTTCAACATGATCATCACACCGTATCCGAGCGCATCAGGCGAAGCGGCAACACGCACCGCATTGAGTAAATTGAAAGGGCCATCGCGACTGACTGCGGTAAACGGGCGCATAGCACCCACCACCACCACAGGTTTATTGGATTTAATCGTCAGATTGAGAAAGTAAGCGGTTTCTTCGAGGGTACCCGTGCCGTGGGTAATCACCGCACCGGCAGCTTCAGGAGTCGCCAGCCACTCGTTCACATCCTGCGCCAGCTTGAGCAATATTTTGGCGTTCATACCGCCGGAACCTATATTAGATTCTTCGAGATAGGTGATATTGGCGATCTGCTTTAGCTCGGGCAAATCATTAATAAGTTCTTCTGGAGCAACCCTGCCGTCGGAGTACTCCATAATTTTTTGTCGATGAGCACCCTTGCTTTGAATGGTGCCACCCGTGGTAAATAATTTCACATTGGGTAACTCCGGTGCTGCAAGCGCAACACCGGATGTGATGAAAATAAACAAGCCACATAATTTGCAGCAAAGAAGCGTGCGCGACATGCACTGTCCTCCAAAGAACTAATGCCACAATTAGCATCAGTGCTATTGAAGACGGGCAACGCAATTGGCCCCCTACCAGTGGATGAATACAAGACAATTTAAGATTGTTAAAAAGTATGGGGCTCTTTTATAAAACAAAATATTGCTGAACCCGGTAGACCTAGGTATTCTCGGTCGCATGTTTTTTTCAGAGAATTTTGGAGACTTAATCGAAAGAAGGATTTGGACTTATCCATGACGTGGCTACATCTAAATACAAACGTGTAGTGATGTAGCTTTCCCCCCTCCTACTTTCAAGTTTTTTTGCGGTCGTATTACTTCATTTTTATTAAACCGTATATCGCCACTTTGATTAAGTACGTTTTATTAAGTTATTGTCTTATGGCGGCTTTATATGAATTGGCATTTTGTAAAATTGCGGAAATATAAAGCCTGAAACTTTGAATAAACTGTTATACCGGCATCAGATGAAAAAGTACTTTTTTGAAATTCCTGTGTATCGACTGTCCGAAGCTCAGTATAAAGAGGAGATGAAAACTTACATCCGAAAAAGTGTACCCACTTATGACGGTCCCGAGCAATTGCTTCAGTATAGAGTACAGAACCCTGAGCAAGACCACCCAGATTCATTATTGGTAGGAATGCTTTGTCGGGAATTTGGCGGCCCTTGGATGTACAACGAAATAATAGGCCATTTGCGCTTATATCTATATCACAGCCAGATTCGAGTCGAATATTGGCAAGTTCAATCCAAAAGAATCGTAAAGTCAAGGAGGAAGCTGTTTGGCAGGAATAGTCCGAAAATAGTTGACGAAATAAATATTAAGGATCGATCTTCAAACTCAGAAATTAAGAAAGCAACGGAAGACACGGTAAAGGCGTGCGAGCAAAAGTTCAAAAGAAGACATCTTGATTTACGCTATTTTTATGCAATTAAAGATCATGTTAATTGGGCGGAAGTAATAGCAAATGTATAACAAAAAGCTGCACACGGAAACATTTTACTGCGCTCGTTTTTGTGCATTCCGCTACGCTTCATTTTTTCACAAAAACGCTCTCCGTAAA
This sequence comes from Pseudomonadota bacterium, assembly GCA_040385335.1. Lineage (GTDB taxonomy): Bacteria > Pseudomonadota > Gammaproteobacteria > Pseudomonadales > Cellvibrionaceae > Cellvibrio. The sequence goes on along the minus strand of JAZKHP010000042.1, from coordinate 65,725 downwards.
ATGTTCCGGTGAGCTTGGCGTTAGGAAATAAAATATGCTCTGTACGTGCAACCTTTATTACGCCAGATGACGAAAATATAAAAATATGGCGATATATGGATTTTACAAAGTTGGTATCATTGATTGATACAAAGAAATTATATTTTACTAGAGCTGATAAATTTGACGATCCATTTGAAGGTTCATACCCAAAGTTAAATATTCTAGGCAGAGAAGCATTTTTTAAAGATTTGAATGAACGGAAAGAAGTTGCAGGCCAAGGTAATACTTTTAAGCCACCCGAAATATTTAAGCATATGCCAAAATACACTGCTGTCAATTGTTGGCATATGAACCCCTATGAGTCGGTGGCAATGTTGAGTTTATATTTAAAGAGTGATGAGGGTGTAGCAATACAGTCGACTTTTTCTAGGTTAAAAGAAAGTTTTTTGACAAAAGAAGATTTATATATTGGCACTGTGAAATATATTAATTACGAAACTGAATTTGTAGATCCAACTAATCTATATTCCCCTTTTGTTCATAAAAGAAAAAGCTTTGAGCATGAAAAAAATAAGAGCATTGGTTAGCCGGTAGCCACATTCGGAAAATGGTCTGGACTATACACAAGATACTATTGATTACGGTGCTGAAATTGATGTTGACTTGGATGTATTAATTGAATATATATATCGCCAAACGCACCGGCTTGGTTTTCCTTTTTAGTTAGTTCAATATTAAAAAAATATGACTACAATTTTCAGGTAGTTCATTCAAAACTGAATGAAAGCCCACTTTTTTAACATTCCTACAAGTCGTATATGAACTCTTCCTGCAAGTGGTATTAAAACTTTCTTGCATCTGTAATGAGGAAGGTTGCATTCGTATATTAGCTACTGCAACTTGAAAAACATTTTTTGCCAAATCGATGGCGATGCGTTTAGTATACATAACAGCGACTCATCTGATGAATGTTGCACCCAGATTAAACCGTGGTGCAAGATGAGTTCATTCCAGCATTCCGCTGAACTCGGCTGTGTCATAGATTCAGAGAGGCACTATGATTAATCAATTTCGTACAATTGATGATTTAAGGGAAGAGATAAAAGAGTTAGAAAATATTCTAATGCGACCCACACCACGCTTAAGTCATCCTACGCTTTATAGAAAACGTGACGTCAGTGAAGGAGAGGTAATCATTAAGGGAGTTAGGGTCAAGGACTGGTGCTTATCCGAGGATTTAAAATGGGCACTACCTCATGACCAAATGGGGCTGTCTTTTTCAGCTACTTTTAGTAACTTAAAAAGTGTATATAAATTTAAACAAAAACATAATCCTGGCAACGCGATTCACATACACTGGGTTTTAGAGACAGCGGACATACCAGCTGGTCTTAAATTTGTTCAAGACAAAAGACCAGGTAAAAAAGCACATTGGTTTTTGACTGTAACGGATAGAATTCTGTTGTCACAGCTTGTACAAAAACTAAAAATGGTTGCTAACAGAATGTCTATTATTCGAGACGGAGGAAAGATTTTATGATCGAATATCAATTTAAAGAAGAAAAAGACTTCGCAATTTTCTGCGCAAAAGAGCTAGATCGTCCAATTGTATTATCAATTTTAAACCGGGGCTTTGTTGAAACAGAGGAAGAAGCTAAAGCACTAAGTGTATTTTTCTGGGATATGGTAGATAAAACTATTGAAGAAGAAAAGCAAGGAGCAGAAAAAAAATGGCATGAGGGTAGTAAATTCTGGACAGAAAAATTGCTTCAAACATTTAGTGGGCATTTAGAGGCAAGCGGATATTCAGATATTTGGGACGACGAAGTAGATAAGCAATAAATGCATAAGCACTCAAATGAATGTTTTTAAGCTTTACAATTTTTGGCTCAGCGTTTTTGCAAGGAAGTGGTAAGCTAACAATATCGTTGCAAAACTTCTACAGTGCAAACTGGATGCTTCAATTTGCTAATAAATTAAGGAAAATGGAGCGCCATGAAGTTTTCTAACAAGCCACTGTGGTTTATGTTTTACAAGATATAACATTATCTTTGAACTTAGGTTTGATAATAGTAATATGACAAAATGAATAAAAGCATCGATCATTTACCCGCATCCAAACGGAACAATCTCACTTATATAGTGGATGTGCTTCGTGACGAGCTGGAACAAGTTACGGGTTTCGCCACTGCTAATAAAAAACACGGCAGGATATTAAAGATTATCCTGTTCGGTAGTTTTGCCACTGGAAAATGGGTAAACAAACCTGCGTACGGCTATGTTAGCGACTATGATATTTTAGTGATTGTTAACCAACACGAACTCGTTGAGGAATATAAAATATGGGATCTCGCCGAAGATCGCATTGGTTTACGAGTGCGCCAGCCTTTAAATATTCTGGTCCACACGCTGGAAGATGTAAATAACGCTTTAATTCAAGGGCAGTATTTTTTCACTGATATTAAGCGGCAGGGAATTGTTCTTTATGAATCTGACAAACGTGAATTGGCGGAAGCCGGCAATTTAACACCGCAAGAATACAAGAACATTGCGGAGCAACATTATGATTATTGGTATGAGAGTACAAAAGTATTTTATTTTCAATATGAGAACGCATTTAATGCACTTTATTATAATAATGCCGCTTTTCAGCTTCACCAGGCCACTGAGCATTGCTATTCCTGTTTTCTTTTAGTACTAACTAATTACAAGCCCTATACCCACAACTTAATTCGGCTAAACTCTTTAGCCATTTCACAAAAAGAACAAGTTGCCGAGGTGTTTCCTCAAGATACCAAAATGCATCGCCGTCGCTTTCAGTTATTGAAAAAAGCCTATGTAGATGCACGTTATTCAAAGCATTATAAAATTTCTGAGGAAGAGCTTGTATGGTTGGCAGAGCGAGTTAGGCATTTGCAAGAGTTAACAGCAATCTTGTGCCAGGAAAAAATTGCAAGCTTTGAGCAATTACCAATCAATAATGAATAACCAAAAAATCAAGCCGACCTATAATCTGCGCCGATTTTTAAATGTTATGTGAAAAGCATCATCAGTGATTAACAATCTATTACGGTGGCTATGAGGTAGAGCCAAGAAAAGGCAATATTGTTAAAAATTACAACTCTCATGAATCGATTTTTTATCTAAAAATTTCCAACCAATAATTCTAAAAACCCAATAAAAAAATTTTACATTTGAGCCTGGCGCTGCCAGCTCAACATAATATTTCTAACTTCTTCTTGAGTAAGCTGCTCACGCCCGACATGCGCAACCGCTTCACCACGAAGCACTGCGTTTTGAAGCAATTCCACCGCCCTGCGAATTTGCACAATGTGAGCCTGCTGCTGATTACTCGTAGGATTAAGCCCCGCCAGTGCAGGCATGATCCGATTTTTATAAAGGGATTCGTTGTACACCAAAAACGCCAGTTGGGCTTGATTGGCTGAACTGGGTTTGAGGTCAACCATCTTTTCTGCAAAGGGTAATTCTGCTTGCATGCTTGCGTAAGCCTGACGCGCCGCTTGTGCTGCCGCATCAGCTTGGCCTTGCTGGCTCAGTTTCTGAGCTTGATACATCTGTTTCACATAGCTTGTATTTCCGCTGCTCCATACTGAAAGCGCACCAGCAGTAAGTATGCCCATGGGCAAACCAAAATAGAGAAGTTGCCGCAGGAACATAGTGCCTGCGCTTGTTCGAGCGGCGCTAGACCACCAGGACAAAGAGGCCTGTGCAGGCGACGGATTAAAATTCTTGTCAGCTGACAATATTGTCGACATAAGCGGTGCGTTAAGTGGACCTGTAGTTAGCGACGAAGCCTGTAATCCTAATGCTTCGCGGTTTTGCTGATGTCGCACTCGCCAGATAAAGCCGTCAAAGTAATAATGCATCAGGGTAGAAATAAAACCTATGGTCAAGAGGCCAGACATTAGCCAGCGATTATCATGATCGGTGGTAATCAAATCCCCATAAGCAATACAGAACAACACGTAAGCGCCAGCGGCCAAGGCTACCCCAAGGGGTGTGCGGCGGGCGTGCAACCATTGAAACCAGTTGGCTCGGGCACGCCCCTGTTGAGAAATCTGTCGGTCATAACGCCAGACGATGGCGAGGTACTGAGTCATATGCACAATGCCCAAAGTGGCAAAACCGACTTTGAATCCCCAGGCGGGCACCAGTTGCAGAATCCATTCATTCGGCGTGTAGGTGAAATACATTACGCCAAAGGTGCACAGCAGCAACGCCAGTTTTGCCAGGCTGACGTAATAACCCCTACGTAGACACCACAGGAGATAAAAGGTGTAAGCAGCGCTAGTGAATACCGCCAGCCACCAGGTCACCGTTTTTAATGTGGAAATAAACCCTTGGGACAATACCAGCAGCAGAGGAATATTTGCATTGCGGTAAAGGTCTTCCAACAGCCCTGGAATCCAGTCTCCGCTGGCAACCATAATGTGTACAAACCAGATGACGCAAATCGCCCAATCCATATTGGAAGCCAGCGCTGCCGGGGCGTTATTGTGGCGATCATAAATGCGCATAAAACCGAAATGCTGACGCAGAAAATGCCAGGGGTCCCAGAGCGCCAGGAAGATGTAAAGATAGAGGAAATACTCCACGGGATAATTGTGGTAGTTGATGTAAGCCAGCACTGCTATCGAAAAAATAAGGGGAATGACCGGCCCTAATACGAAATTCCATTTGAAGCGTTTAAATAAATCCACATCGCCGTAAATACGAATAAAGGTAGGCATATGGTGGGCAACGGTAAGTACTACATGGGCCATGATCACCAGGGTCGCACCGCGTGCGGCACCATAGTACTGCATCGCCAATACCGCCAACCCCAGACAAATCAGTGGAGCGGCGATGATGAATAGCATGTCCTGGAATGGGTCGAGCACCCAGTTTTGCGCTGGGCGAGACCGAGACAAGCTGGCAGAATCGTTAGACACGCCCAAGCTAAGGTGGGCATCCACCAATCCAAACGAATTCGCCTGATCAATAGGTTGTATGTTCATTACATAGAAGGACGCAGCGGAACCTTGGCACCCTACCCACGCCAGAAAAAATAAAATTTCAGGTTGCTGTGTGTGATGGCGGACGCTGAGCAACTCGCTTACAGGCCTCTTTTGCCAGCTTCGCTTGTCAGCTCCTCGTCACCCGCTAATAGCTTAACGTCTCCCCTGCTAAAGCCGGTGTGCTAGCAGGTACGCGGCGATTATTAGTCACCGCCTCAAAACCACTGGCAAGTTTGATCAGGGTTGGCTCACTCCAGGGTCGCCCGAGAATTTCCAGCCCGATCGGTAAACCTTTGGGCGTAAAACCCATGGGTACTATGATTGCGGGCAATCCCGTATTGGGGCTTAGTTGATTGGGTGTGTATTTACGTTCTGCATCGCCGCGCGGGCCAATCTTCAGTGGGCCCGCGAGCTTATGGGGAAATATCAACGCGTCCAGTTGGTACCTATCCATCAAGGCGACTACCATCTCGCGCAATCTGGCTTTACCTTCTAAAGTAGCGCGGTATTCCGGGTCGCGATCCAGATCCACCGGTTTCTGGAGTGCCTGCACATCGTTGGGCCGGGTGGGCACACCCGGATGATTGAGCAACAATTGCGCCGCCGTTTTGAACGGGTACCCTGGCCCTTGTTGCGCGAGATAAGCATCTATAGCTGCGATACGTTCATAACGGCCGGGCGAACCGTTTGCTTCCAAATAGTTTACTAAATTAATCCCGAGCGACACCGGCTCAAATACTTTGGCTCCGTTATCGCTAAATACTTTGATGGCCTTTTTTGCTAGCTCCAGCGCCTCTGGGTCAACCGGAGCAAAGTCCCAGGCTTCTTTGAGCACACCGACACGGGCACCACGCAAACCATCCTTCTGCATAAAACTCACATAGGGCTGCATTGGCATCTTGCCGAGACTATTCGCGGTCCACAAATCCGCGCTGTCGAAGCCGGCGATTATGTCTAATGTCACCACCAGGTCATGCATGCTGTGCGCCATGGGGCCGCCGCGTTCCCCGGTGATGTAGCTCCACATTTGACCCTTCCGGCTAATCAAACCGGAGGTGGTCGAAATGCCATACAAATTGCTGTCACTGGTAGGCGTGCGAATGGAAAAACCAGTCTCGCTTCCCAAACCTATTGTCCCAAAGTGCGCGGCCAAGCCGGCGCCTGTACCCGCACTAGACCAGCCCGGTGTGCGATCCAGTGCGAATGGGTTTAAGGTCGATCCACCTAAAGTGCTGCTCGCCATAATATCGGGCTGGGCATACCAATCACTCTGATTAACCTTGGCGAGAATAACTGCCCCGGCATCGCGCAGACGCTTGACGATGGTAGAGTCCTGCGCGGGAATCACACCCTTTAACGGCAAATAACCACCAGTGGTGGGCATGTCGTAAGTATCGAATACATCTTTCACAATAACGGGGATGCCGTGCAGCGGCGAACGCGGACCTTTTTCCTTACGCTCTTTATCCAGCGCCTGCGCCGTTTCTATCGCTTTGGAATTGATTGCCAATACAGCATTGATTTTCGGTCCTTTCTGGTCATACGCGTGAATCCGGGCGAGATACATTTTGACGAGGCTTTCGGACGTCAAGGTACCCTTATCAAAGGCCGCATTCAGGTCAGCAACATTGGCTTTGGTGAGTTCAAGGGTCGCAGCACCGGCCATCATTGTTGATAAAAAAATACCCAGCAGAAAAAGACGTAGCCAGGGCTTCAGGGTGTGGCTATTGCTCGGAACCAACAGCGAAAGGATACGACTGACGAAAACTTGCATGAGAAAACCTCACCATTCAATGGGTTTAATACTTAGTTGTTATTGGTTAGACGCGCTCTTGGAGATTGTCCCCACCCTGACCGGAAACGCAGTGGGAAATCGCAGGCAACAAAGGTGGGGGTTATGTCTGGGCCTGCGTCTGTTCAAGAAGAATCATTGCGGGCGTCACCGACGCTCATAACCAAGGAGTCTTTTCTTGAACACTCATCATTCCCGGTCCTTCACTCACAGAATCAATGACAACAGCATCCGCCGGAGGCTGCAAAATCTAGCGGTCTGGTGCCTTATCAGCAGCTCGGTGCTCGCCCCACAAAGCTATTCTGCTGGCGGTTTTGCGGTAGAAGAAGCCACTATCGAAAGCATTCAAACGGCTATCCAAACTGGCCAAACTAGTTGCAAGCAAGTTGTCCAGGCCTATATTGCACGAGCCAAGGCTTACAACGGTGTGTGTACTGCACTGGTCACCGCAAATGGTGCCAAAGTTAAAGCCGTTAAAGGTTATGTTCGCGCTGGCTCAGCCCTGGTATTCCCTACCAAAACGGTAAAAGCGACCAAGGTTTTCCCGGCGTTAAATGAATACAAAGGCTTGCCCCTTGATTACGGCCGGATGGAAACGACCATTTCCGACTCAAGTGCATTTGCGCAAATGGGTATGAGGGTAGGAATGGCCAACGCGGGCCAGGTGAATGCGTTGGAGACTTTAAATCTTCGTGGCGAGCGTTCAATTACCTGCAAGGACAAATTCGATGCTCATCCATCATCAGGCCCCCTGCCCGCCGACGCCCCGGCTGTCTGCGAAAAATTTCGCCAGCAGCCAGATGCGCTTGAACGCGCCGCCGAGCTGGATGCGCAATACGGTGCGACTCCCGATCTCAAGGCTTTGCCAATGTATTGCACAGTCGCTGCTTTTAAGGATGTTTACGACACCAAAGACATGCGCACTACGGCTAACAACGATGTCAATTTTGCGATGGATGTACCGCCAACAGATGCCACAGTGGTTGCGCGGCTGCGCGACAAAGGCGCGATTATTTATGCTAAATCCATCGCGCATGAATTCAACGGTGGCCCAGGTAATCCCGGCGGCGATGCCAAACCCAAAACCAAATTTATTGCTGGCGGGCACGGCATGGGCGCTTGGGCAGGCCAGCCTTGCAACCCTTACGATACCGAGCGCGTCACCCGCGGTTCCAGCAGCGGTTCTGGCGTAGCTATCTCCGCCAACCTGGCAACCATAGGTATATGCGAGCAGTCCGGTGCGTCCTGTCAGGGGCCAGCATCGCGCAACGGTGTAGTCACTTTGCTAACGACCAAAGGCCTTATGCCGGATAACGGCGGTATCGGCTATCAATGGATAAATGATCGCGCAGGTGTTCATTCACGGACTTTAATCGACTCGGTGCGTGTGCTCGACGCGCTGAAAGACCCGGTACACGGCTACTTCGACCCTCGCGACCCCTTCACAGCAATACCAAAAATCATGGCGTCCGCCCAAGCTTACGCCAGTTTTGCGGTTAGTGATGTCGCGCTGCAACAGGACCCCAAACCGCTTAAAGGTATGCGTATCGCTATCCTCCGCGAGCACATGGTGAAGACCACCAAAAATCACGAAGCTATTAGTGACCAGATCGATAAGGAAATTAAAACCGTGCTGCGCGATCAACTCGGCGCCGAGCTGGTTGAAACCATCACACCCAAATATCCGGACGACCCCGATGTTGCTAATTTGCGTTACACCTTTAGCGATGCGCTTTCTGAAATTCTGCCGCGCTTAATGCCAGAGATATTTACCCGAAGAAACAAAACTGGCGACTTAGCCTTTGCGGTACCGGGTCATGACGTTACTTCTTACGAGTACTTACTTAAGTTAAGCAGGCGTGAAGCACCGCTTACCGGTGAGGTTAACATCACCAATTTCAGCAGTTTCGCTGCTATTACCTGCACCACATCCTTGTGCCCGGACACGGCCTTTGATTTGGATCGCTACCTGAAAGAACGCGGTGATACGCGTGTTACCCATTGGGCTGCCTGGGTGGCGAACGCGAAGTTTCGTCAGGATGAATCACGCGCTGGTGCCGAGAACTGGGTGAATTTCAAAGGTCACAACGATCCCGGTAAAGCCGATGCACTTGCCCGCAGTTACATTGCGCGGCTTGCGCTGCTGAAAATGATGCATGAAAACAAGATTGATGCATTCGTCCATCCTGAAAACACTGTGCCGACGCCCAAAATTCAAGGCCCCAACGTCGGCAGTATTAGCTTGGACAGCATTTCGCCCTTCTTTCAAATCCCACGCATCGCCATACCGGCGGGCGTGACTCAGGTTATCTATGAGCCAGAATATGCGTTGAACGAAGACAAAACTGATTACATTTCAGTGTTATCACCGACAACCCGGCAAACCAAACTGGCTCACCCGTTGCCCATCTCTATCACCTTCTTTGCCGGCCAGGGAGACGAACCCTTGCTCATCAAACTGGGTACAGCCTACGAAGCGGCAACGCATCACCGAATTTCACCACCGGCGTTTGGGCCTGTTGCAAAAAGGTGAGAGTGAAATCTGTTAAAACAATTTTGTTCCCATAGATAGGGGAAGCGAGGCGGCTACAAAACATTGAGTGCCGCCGCCAAATTTTGCGCTCTTTAAAATAATTGACTTGCTGTAAATAAGTGGCTGCTGTAAATATAATCCCGGTAAAAAGAAGCTCGTTAAAATTATCCAGCCCATATGGCACACAACGTCACCTCCTTGTGCGATACCGAGCGTGAAATTCAATTTTCCAATATCCGATCGCAACTAAAAATCTGATCGCAGGAGCTCGCGATGACTAGGTTTACTGTCAACGGCAAAACTTATGAGATAAACGATATAGACCCCAGTACCCCGCTACTTTGGGTATTGCGCGATCACCTGGGCTTGGTAGGCACTAAATTCGGCTGCGGAATCGGCCAGTGCGGCGCCTGCACAGTACATGTGAATGACACACCGATGAAATCCTGCCTGCAGCCGCTGGGTTCAGTTGCGAATCAAAAAATAACAACCATTGAAGGCCTCGCTGCAGCAAATGGCGACCTGCATCCACTCCAGCAAGCATGGATTGAACACGACGTGCCCCAATGCGGCTACTGCCAGGCGGGCCAGCTGATGAGTGCGGCAGCTTTACTCAAACAAAAAAAGAACCCGACTGATTCCGATATAGACGCGGCTATGAATGGCAACATTTGCCGTTGCGGTACTTACCTGCGTGTTCGAGCCGCGATTCACTCAGCTGCGCGCGCATCTAAAGGTGCTATCTCTAAAGACGTAATCAAGGTTGCATTGCTTGACAGCGAGCCATCCCTACTAATGTCTGGCTCAAGAAACGGAGAGGTTTGAAATGAATAAGCTACTTTCCAAGGCTGCTCAGGATGATGCTGCAATTCAATCGCTGATGAGTGAAGTGCTCCGTGAACCAGCGCCAGTGTCGCGTCGCCACTTTCTCAAACTGGTCGGCTTGGCCGGTGGCGGTCTTGCTGTGGCTTTCTACCTAGGGGATAGCCCAAGTGCCCTAGCCCAAAACGGATTGACGCAAAATGCTACTGGCTCAGAGCCCGAGTTTAAGCCTAATGGTTTTGTGCAAATCAGTAGCAACGGCGATATCCTTATTTTTTCCAAATGTCCGGAGATCGGCCAAGGCATTAAAACCGCGTTTGGTTTAATTATCGCTGAAGAACTGGACGCTGATTGGCAACGCGTAGAAGTCAAACAAGCAGCAGTAAATCCCGCTGTTTATGGCCGTCAGGGTGCGGGCGGATCGACATCTATCCCGTCCAATTGGGATCAATTGCGACAAGCCGGTGCCATGGCACGCAGCATGCTGGTGTCAGCCGCCGCACTGGAATGGAATCTCAGTGCAGCCGATTGCCGCACTCAAAATAGCAAAGTGATAAGTAAAGATGGCCGTAGTCTTGATTACGGTGCTCTCGCCACCAAAGCTGCTGCGCTCCCCTTGCCCGATGTCAAATCCCTCAAGCTGAAAGAGCGCAGCGATTACCAACTATTTGGCAAGCGCTATACCGGTGTTGATAACCGTCAAATAGTAACCGGGCAACCACTCTTCGGTATTGATACCCAGTTGCCCAATATGGTTTATGCCAGCTACACCAAGTGCCCGGCATTCGGCGGTAAAGTCGTTAGCGCTAATCTTGATGCTATTAAACAATTTCCGGGCGTTATTGATGCCTTTGTGGTGCAAGGCACCGGCTTGGCTACCGAAGTTTTGCCGGGTGTTGCTATTATCGCCAAATCAACCTGGGCGGCTTTCTCTGCCAAACAACAGTTACAGATTCAGTGGGATGAAACCAACGCAAGTAAGGATTCATGGACCGAGTTTTTGGCGCAAGCTGAATCATTAACGGAAAAATCGGGTAAACAAACCTTGCGTAACACTGGCGATGTGGATGCGGCATTAAGCGGTGCGGCCAAGCAGCTAACAGCTTTCTACTCTTATCCCTACGCGGCCCACGCTACTCTTGAACCGCAAAACTGCACGGCCTGGTATCACGAGGATGGTCGTCTGGAGTTGTGGTCTCCCACCCAACAGGCGGATTCGAGTCTGACGCTCTTAAGCAAAGTAACCGGGCTGGCACTGGATCGCATTACCGTCCACCAAACTCGTGTTGGCGGCGGTTTTGGGCGCAGGTTAATGAATGATTATGCCTGCGAAGCAGCTGTGATCGCCCGTGAAGTTGCCAAACGCCAAAGCGTTCCGGTAAAGCTGACCTGGACGCGTGAAGACGATTTAGCTCATGATTTTTACCGCGTGGCCGGATTCCATTCATTTGCAGGCGGGGTTGATCAAGAAGGTAAGTTGACCGCATGGCGCGATCACTTCATCAGCTTCACAGCGGACGGCGAAAAACCAGTTTCCGGTGGCAATTTGGATAGCGAAGAATTCCCGGCATTGTTGGTGCCCAACTTTAACCTGACACAAACCTTGCTCAACTCAGCCACACCGGCCGGCCCCTGGCGCGCCCCGCGCTCCAATGCCGTAGCGTTTGCGGTGCAGTCGTTTTTGCATGAACTTTCTGCTGCCGCCAAGCGCGACCATAAGCAGTTTCTGTTAGATCTACTGGGTGAGCCTCGCTGGCTAACGCCGGGCAATATCCGTGCACTTAATACCGAACGCGCAGCCGCAGTGATTAAACTCGCAGCAGAAAAAGCGGGCTGGGGTAAGAAATTGAAGAAAGGCCACGGCCTTGGTTTAGCATTTCACTTTAGTCATGCCGGGCATGTTGCTGGAGTGGCCGAAGTGCGCGTGGATAAGAAAAAGAAACTTAAGGTAGTGCGCGTGGTGATGGCAGCCGATGTGGGCCCTATTATCAATCTGAGTGGTGCAGAAACCCAGGTTCAAGGCGCTGTTATAGATGCGTTGAGTTTGATGTTCGCTCAACAAATCACTATGGAAAAAGGCCGCATACAGGAAACTAATTTTGACCAATATCCATTATTGCGCATGGCGCATGCTCCCATAGTAGAAGCTCATTTTATCCAGAGCCAATACAATCCCACGGGCCTCGGCGAACCCGCCCTGCCGCCTCTGGCTCCCGCCATAGGTAACGCTATTTTCGCTGCTACTGGCGAACGGGTAAGGACACTACCCTTAACGAAATCCGGGTTTAGTTTGAGCTAGGTTTTATCAAGGGTGACAATAATTCTGAAGGGTGTTGGTGCGCTTCCCTGGGCGAACCATTTAACACCATAAAATGCCATAGCCGCCTGAACTGCGTAAGAGTGTCTTCATAAGATGCCCAGTCTTTCCAACGTTCGGGCTCAAGCTCAAGTGAATTGGCGAGTTTGCCGACATTGAGCGCATCGAGAAGGCCATTTCCCGCTACACGATGTGCCAGGGGGGCTATTGAATAGCCGCGAAAAACCTTTGGAACCTGACTAACCGGGAGTGTAAATCCCGGATGCCATCTGAGTGGAATTCCGTACTGAAGAGAAATCTTTTTGAGTACTTCACCAATGTGATGGTTGTGAAACGCTGGGTCGACAACCATTGCTGCAACATCTTTCGCTAAGCAAATCTCGCCGTGAATCTGCGTCTCTACAAAACTATCGAGTGCCCTGCCCAACGATAAATTTTGTGGTTTAGGAACCGGCGCAGAAGAGCTAGTTATCAAATTATCTAAAAAACCGGCCACACTTAAGTTACCTACGCCAAAGACATCTCGCCCTAATTCAAGCTCACTAAAGATATCTGCGATTATCGGCTCCAACATCTTCAGCGTTCCCGTACGTGCAAGCGCATCTTGTTCCTGACTGCCGCCAAAAGTAAAAGTCGCCCTTTCGCAAACCCTCTCATTCAGTAAAAAATAACAAGATCCAAAGCGCGGCGCGGGTCCATCAGGATGACTTATTAGTTGCAATGCACCATATTTCGGACGCCCCGCCGGCAAAACATTTTCGCCGTGGTAAGCACCACCAAACAAATGCCGCTCCCAAAGATCGCGTTCACCGCCAGCGAAAGCAGAGGGACTGCCGCCGGAAAGGCCTGTCTCAAACTGATTTTTGTAAAGTCCACTTTGGAGCAAACCTTCAGCGACACTTTCGCCACTGCGACTGAGCCGTTCGGGATGAAAATGCACTGCAATTTGCGCGTAAGAGCCTATAGCGGCGATAGCATTGTCGTAGGTGTCTCTAGTCAACCTGGCACGCGCCAGGATTGCATCAATGCAATCGCCCGCGAGCTGGCCACTATGAGTCGCCTGTTGCTCAATGTGCTCAATCGCGTTTTGCTGATATGGCAAAAGTTCCGCCGATTGTAGATGTTGAGTATCAGTGTTCATCTAACCATAATCCCGCCTCACCCAAGATACCTCCGCATACATTTTTCTCCCTTAATTTCACAATCAACAAATCCATGTTCTTTATACATTTCATAACCGCCGTGAAAAGCGCCTGCTGGAGTTCTTGCTTTTTTTCTGGGGTAGGATTCGATAATTTTTATTCCTTGTTGTTTTGCGTCTTGAATAATTTTTTTAACAATTGCTGATGTTATTCCTTTGCCGCGATGTTCTTGCATAACAACGAAGCACATTATTGAAAGAACTTCTTCGTCGTCAGTTTTTCCAGCGGGTGTTCGGAAAAAATTTTGCTTTTTGTTGACGCTGCACCAAGCAATGGTTTTGTTTTGGTCATCGTAGACTTGATAACCGCAAAGATAATTTGCATTGATTAATTGCACCGCGTAGCCACGGTTTTCTGCTGCTTTCGGCAGATCTGCAATGGACGCTTTCGGTTTATGAAAATAGGTGCAATAGCAACTTTGCAAAGAGGGGTTATCGCAAAAGGCTTTGTTGTCAAAAAAATCCAGCCAATCCTTAATTCGATCTTGAGTGAGGGGAACAATTTTCATTTTTGTATCTTCCAACTTTTTTCTACTGATTATTTTCTGCCAATTTTTTTCTGGAAATTATAGATAAATATTTCCCTCAAATATTAATAAAAAAAAGAAGCAATAAAATGCAGCGAAGGAATATTGATTGACTTCGACGCCCAGACATCTGAATTACTCAAGAACACTAAATCACTCCGAATATATTAGCTGGGCGGAAATTATGTATAGAGGTAAGTTTTCAGGCACGCTGTAAATACGTCCTTGTACGCTTATCGTCGACTTCTGTCTCGGCAACTGCTCCTGCGTTGCCCTACCAGCCTGCATCCGTGCAGGAGTCCGATAGCCTGATAACTTACCTCTATACATAATTTCCTTCTCGATAGTAAGTGAGTGCGTCGTTAACAATATGCTAATAATTAATTTTCTCAATCCCCAGCAATGGCGTAGTTACTGGCAGTTTGCGGTTGGGTGCGGCTTGTTCGAAGGCGTAGGCCAATCTTACGACTGTGGCTTCGTCATATAACTTGCCCAGTATTTCCATACCGACGCTAATGCCGTCCGTGTTGAAACCAACAGGTACTACTATGGTCGGCAGACCGCTAACGGTGCTGAGACGATTACCGCCGCCGGATGTGCGATTATTGGCTTCGTTTTCAACCACAGTTTCCCCACGATTAGGTGCAGCTTCAGCGATGGTTCTGGCCGGTTTGGTTTCGAAAGGATAAACCACGGCATCCAGCTGCCATTCCTGCATTAACGCCAGCATGCGTTCGCGAATAACTTGTTTGCCTTTGTACTTACCTATGTAGTCGGCGTTATAGGTCATTTCGCCAATGGTGTTGGCTTCGCCATACATTTTTTTCAAGCGGCCAAGATAACCGCCCGAGGCAATTAACTCACTTAAGTTTTTCACGGGCGTAGCCGAGCCACGTGCGGCAAAGTAGGCATTAATAGCTTGTTTGTATTCGCCAGTTCCAGCGTTGGTATCGCGCAGTGTCGCCCATAAATTTACGCCAGTATCGAGCGGATCTATTACCGTAGCACCTTGTGCCTTCAGCGTTTTCAATGCGGCCTCAATAAGTTCTACTGCCGGTTTATCCTCTTTACCATGACCAAACAGGTCACGCAGCACGCCCACTCGCGCGCCTTTCAAGCCATCCTTCTTGAGTGAACTCAGATAATTATCCGTAGGTACGCGCCCTAAACTGCTGAGCGTAAATAAGTCTGCCGCATCGGTACCAGCCATAATGCTCATAACTATTGCAGCATCGGTTACGTTACGCGCCATAGGGCCGGGGCGGTCGTAAGTAATGGAAATAGGAATAATACCCTGCCGGCTTAGCAAGCCCTGCGATGGCGAAAAACCAACAAGATTATTTTTAGTGGAAGGATGGCGAATGGACGAGCCGGTTTCCGTACCCAAACCAACTTGCCCAAAAAGAGCGGCTATAGCCGCGCCCGAACCAGCACTGGAGCCACCGGGAATTTTAGTGAGGTTGTATGGGTTTAGCGTTTGGCCACCCAACGAACTGGTGCCAGTGCCGCCACGGGCGAATTCATCGAGATTAGTTTTAGCGACCAATATGGCGCCTGCTTCCCGCAGCTTTTTGATGGTAAAGGCGTCATACATTGGCGTGGAGTCTTTCAAGGCTTTGGAGCCACCAGTAGTCGGCATATCAAAGGTGTCGAAATTGTCCTTCACCAGAATCGGTACGCCATGCAAGAGCGAGCGAGGCCCTTTGCTTTTGCGCTCCGCATCCAGCATTTTTGCGGTTTCCAGCGCTTTGCTGTTAACAAGGATGATCGAATTGAGTTTTGGCCCCTGTTGGTCGTAGGCCGCAATTCGTTCCAGATAAACCGATACCACTTTTTCTGATGTGAGCCCGGCATCATAGGCTTTTTGCATATCGAGAATAGTGGCGGTTTCCAGGTCCAAAGTGTCGGCGTGAGCTAGTTGCAAATTCAGCAGTGCCGGCATCAGTAAAAGTGCCAGCGCGAATGACGATGAATAATATTTCATAATCTGAAATCCCTTAACGCTTGTGAAAAGGAGTTGTAGAAAGTGAGTTGAAAAGAGAGCGAATCCATAACAACGATCAAATCGGCGGTTTCTTCCAGCCGCCGCTCTGGCTTTCCAAGTAACTGGCTACCGCAATACAAATATCTTCACGCCAGGGCGCTGCAACAATTTGCAAACCAATGGGCAACTTGCCGTCAGCAGAACTGCCGCAACGCACTACAACGGATGGCCAGCCAGTGCAGTTAAATACACCTGTGTAAGGCCAACCCGTGGTAGCGTTGTTGGAGCTACCCTTGCCATCGATTAATTGCGCCGGTTTATTAGAAGTGGGGCAAATAAATACATCATAGTTTTTCATCCAATTAAGCATCTGCGACTTGCATAGATCTTGTTGCTCCCAGGCTTCCACCATGGCCGCCGAGCTAATGGGCACAGCAGTGGCCATGCGCTCTTTGCGTTGCGGTGAAATATTGTTGGTATTCCACTTGTCAGCCAGACGTTGGTAATAGGCACCGCCATCACCCGTGGATAATTTCGTACGGGCTTCGCGCAAACGTTCCAGAATTTCTTGCGGCACATCCTCCTTCACGCTGGCAGTTGCACCTTCCAGCCAATTGGCCGCTTGGCGCACCGTTTTTTTCGTATCGTCGTCAGTGGCTGCCTCACCTACAGCACGGTTATCGGCGCAAAAAGCGACCTTGAGTTTTTTAAGATCGATTTTCGCCGGGTCCGCCCAGGGCACAGGTGCACAGGACGCATCGCGGAAATCCGGCCCAGAGATAATGGGGGTAATCAGCGTTATATCTTCAACCCGGCGGCACATGGGCCCAAGCTGCTGCCACAAATCGAAGATACCGCCGTAATCGACAATATGACCGGTACGCGGTACACGCACGCTGGTAGGTTTGATCCCGGCAATGCCATTGTGATTGGCGGGCCCGCGAATCGAACCACCCCAGTCCGAGCCTATATCAAAGGCCGCACCGCCCGCTGCGACAATAGCGCCGGCACCACCCGAAGAACCTGAGGTAGTTCGCGCCAGGTCATAGGGATTATGTGACGCACCGAAAAGTAGATTACTGGCGGCAGTAATGCCACCAAGCCCACCCAAGGTGAATTCCGGAGTATTGGTCTTGCCCAACAAAATTGCCCCTGCCTTGCGCACCCGCGCAACCACAGTCGCATCTTTTTCCGGTATGTATTGTTGCCGGCCAAAGGTTGCCCCTGTGGTAATAACGCCTTCAGTGTCCAGCGAATCTTTGATGGTCATGGGCACACCATGCAATGCACCAACAAATTCGCCTTTGGCAGCCTTGGCATCCAGCGCTTTGGCTTCAGCACGTGCACGTTCATAGCAGTTCATCACTACCGCGTTAAGACGATCATTGACAATTAATTGCCGGGCGATATAGGCATCCACGGCTTCCAATGCAGACACTTTTTTCGCGCGAATCAAGCCTGCCAGCTTGGTGGCTGACATATAGATAATTTCTGTGCTCTTATCCGTTGATGCGTAGGCAGAGTTCACTGCCGCCGTCATTGCGGTGAGCGCTACCGCTTTTTTGAATTGGCCTGCATCGGGAATTTTTGGTAGACCGAAGAGCTCGCGGCGCGATTGATTCACAGGTACTTCAGTTGCTATTTTCATGGGTTTTCTCACTGCAAATTGTCAATTGAATAGGGCTTCTGAATAGGGTTTCTGAATAGGAACTTGATGAATAGAAACTTATAAATAGAGACCTAGATTGTCGGTGCCTGCCACCCGCCAGTCTGTTGCTCAATATGAGCCATGGCCGCTATGACCACGTCGTCGCGCCAGGGCTGCGCAACCACCTGAATACCCAGGGGCAAACCGGCATCTTCTTTCGAGGTTCCGGCGCGCACCACACCCGCTGGCCAGCCGGTGGTGTTGTATTGACTGGTGTAGCTGGATTTGGAACGCAGTTCAGGTGCCTGGACAAAATCCAGAGGAATAGGTGCGCGCTGACTCGCGGGGCAAATAATAAGATCGTATTTTTCAAACCAGGCCAATTGCTCGCTTTTAATCGCGTCCATTTCTTCACAGAGACGGGTGAAGTCAGCGCTACTCACAACGTCGCCATCAAGCCGCAAGCCGGGCGACGCCTGTTCAGTACCATGCATTTTCAGTAGACGGCGAATATGCTCGCGGCCATCGGCACCGTTAAATTTCGTGCGAATTTCGGCCAACTGAGCCATTTTTGGCGGCATATCCTCTTTGATTTTGCAGCCCAATTTATCGAAATAGGTCACGCATTGTTTCACCAATGCCTGCACTTCTTTAGTGGGATCCATCATGCCGTTGGTGGTGTAATAGGCGACACGCAATTTTTTGAGCTCGACTTTGGCCGGATCACCCAGTGGCACCGGCGCCATGGTGGCATCCCAATCGTCTGGCCCCGAGAGTATCGCCATAAGCAAACTAATATCTTCGACTCGCCGTGCCATGGGCCCGGTTTCCTGAAAAGAATCAAACGGACCGCCGTAACCGACTATATGACCCGTGCGCGGCACGCGACCCAGTGTTGGCTTTATGCCGGCAATGCCATTGGCATAAGCTGGCCCGCGAATTGACCCGCCGTAGTCGGAACCTATATCAAAATAAGCTCCGCCCGCCGCCACTATGGCACCGGCACCGCCAGACGAGCCGCTGGGTTGATACTTAACGTTGTAAGGATTTTTGGTGAGGCCGTAGACCAGATTAACCGTGCCTTTACCGCCGCCGCCCAAGGTAAACTCAGGGGTGTTGGTCTTGCCGAGCAGGATCGCACCAGCAGCGCGAGCGCGGGCGACAACAGTTGCGTCTTTACCCGGCACATAACTCTTACGGCCCAAAGTGCCACCGGTACTAAGCACACCTGCAGTATCGAAGGAGTCTTTTACGGTAAAGGGCACCCCGTGCAATGGCCCGAGTGATTTACCCTCTGCCAGCATGGCATCGGCTATAGCTGCCTCGGCCAACGCACGTTCACGACAGAGAGTAACTACAGCGTTGATTTTGGGATTAATTTCATCAATTCGCGCATAGCAGGCCTTAACCACATCAGTAGCCGTGACGGTTTTATCACCAATCATTTTGGCAATTTCTACCACCGATTTACTGAGTAAATCATTACCAGTCGCCGCGTAGGCTGGAGCAGCACTGTAACGAGCAATAACCAGCGCGGTACTTGCACCCGCGGTCAACTTTATAAAGCGGCGACGCGACCAATGATCAGCGGCAATACTATTGAGAGGTTGCATAGTGGCTCCTATTTAGTAAGCGTTTTTCTATTCATTAACATCTTTTCGGTTCATCAATGTCTTGCGATTAAGGATCAATAGCTAAACGATTCACCCGGTAACGCCGGAGTGGTTGTTGGCGATTTGCGATGCTTGCTGACGGCTTCATAACCACTGGCGAGCTTAATTAGCATAGGTTCTGCGAAGGGTTTGCCGATGAACTGCACCCCGAAAGGAACACCATCGGAGGAGAAGAAACCGCCGGGTACAATGAATGTGGGTAAACCGGTATAGGACGCGATGGCGTTACGCGATTCGTTACCACCACCGCCACCAGAAGGCAGACCCACCTGATCCGCTACCGTTGTACGGTAAGGCAAAATCACGGCATCGAGCTGATACTTTTCCATGGCGCTCACTATGGCTTCACGCATGACTTCCTGATGCTTCATAGCCGCAGCCAGGCGAGCATGGCGATCCAGCGAGCCAATTTTAGAAGCCTCAACGATAGCCGGCTTCACTAAACTGCCGCCTTTAGCGATCATTTCCTCCACGGTGCGTATAGGCGCTTTTTCCGGTAAGCGCGCCAAATAAGCATTTATCGCATCGGCCCGTTCATAGGTCGGGGCATTCGCAAGTTGCTGACTGGTGGGTAAATCGAGCCCGGTCATTACGGGATCAATAATGAGCGCGCCCGCAGTTTTGAATTCAGCCAATGCTTTCTCAAACAATGCCGTACCTTCTTCGTGCAACGGCCCTTTGCGCACCATTTCACGTAGAACGCCGATACGGGCACCACTCAAACCTTCAGCAGAGACAAAACTAATGTAAGGCTGCACTGGAATTTTACCGAGTGCTGCCTGGGTGGCGAGATCAGCAGCATCGTAACCGGCAATAGCATCTAGCACCGCGGCGGCGTCATAAACGCTGCGGGTCATGGGGCCACCGCTCTCCTGCGATGGCGAACTCCACATCATCCCGGTACGCGAGATAAGCCCGTGGGTTGCTGAAATCCCGACTAAATTAGCTAGCGTGGCAGGAATAACGATGGAACCTGTGGTATCACTCCCTAAACCAACAGTGCCAAACCAGGCTGCCATAGCTGCACCTGTGCCGGAGCTGGAACCGCCGGGTGTCTTTTGCAGGTTATAGGGATTGAGTACCTGCCCTTGCAGAGTGCTGGCACCTTGGGTGGCAACGCCATACCAGTCAGATTGATTGAGTTTACCGAGAATAATCGCGCCGGATTTACGCAGCCGCTCGATCACAAACGCATCGCGACCAGGTTGCGAGTTCGCCATTGGTTTGTAGCCGCCGCTGGTAGGCATATCGCTAGTATCGAAAACATCTTTAGCCAACACCACCACACCGTGCATGGGGGAACGCTTGCCTTTACTTTTGCGTTCTGCATCCAGTGCGCGAGCTTCCGCCAAAGCGTTTTTATTAAGTGTAATAACGCTATTTAGTTTGGGGCCTTGTTGGTCGTATGCCTTGATACGCGCCATGTAGAGCTGCACCAACTTTTCAGATGTAAGCGCGCCTTTGTCCATGGCTGCCTGAATATCCTTGATATCGGCAGTAGCAAGGTTGAACTCCGCTGCCTGCGCGGTGGACGGCAAAGCAACCAGTGTTGCCATTACCACGGAAACCAGCATTGAACGTGCGATAGAAACTGACATAACGATCCCCCAGTGAATTTCTTTGTCGTCTGGCCGACACAGTGTAAAAAATTAGCGCAACACTTTCGGCCAGCTTTTTGTTTAACCGATTACTTGTTTAACCGAATACTGTTTAAACGTCACTTATCCCGTGGCTATCCATTACTCAAAGACTTGCACTACCTCAAAGATTTACCTTGTCGGAAGCGAGTACCGGCGTGGACTTGGGCAAGCGAATAGCTTTGGTCGCCTGCTCAAAATCGTAGCCATAAGCGAGTAACTTCGGCTCGGTGTAGGCCAAGCCAAAAAATGAGATGGTGACTGGCAAACCCTCTGGCGTCATGCCTGCCGGAACAATCAAATCCGGGAAACCAGTGGCATTGGCAATGTTGGTGGCCGACCCGGCGCCCGTCATTGGCGGAGTGCGCTCATCGGGTACGATCAAGGTCGCAGGCGTTGGGGATGTGGGGTAAACGATGGCGTCGAGCTTGTATTGGGTGAACATCGCCAGCACGCCAGAGGTGACGGCAGATAACATTTCGTTCTTGATCGCTAAATACACAGGATCATTTAAATCCCGAGCAATAGAGGCAGTGTATTTGAGTGCGTAAGCTTTTTCGGGGCTGCGATAACCCGTAGCGGGATCATTCGCCTTAGCCACGACTTCATCAAAACTGGTGGGAAAACCGGGCTTGAGGGTATGTAGATATTGGGTGATCTGTGCTTTGAATTCAGAGCTGACAAGTTCGTTATAGATAGATTGTTTGGCGGCAACTATGTATCCCGGATACTTGACCTCGATCACTTCAGCACCGAGTTTTTTAAGTGTTGCTATGGCTGATTCCATGACCACATCCGTTCCAGCATCGCGGCCCATAAATTCGCGTGCAATACCGATGCGCGCGCCCTTTAAAGAACCTTTTTTGAGGAACTGGGTGTAATCCGTATGTGAATTGCCAAAACTGGTTTGGGTTGCTTCATCTGCAGCATCCACACCGGTCATGGGCCCTAGCGATGCAGCAACGTCGTACACGCTGCGCGCCATGGGACCGCCAGTATCAAAGCTCAGCGCCAGTGGCACAATGCCATCGCGACTCATCAAGCCGCGCGTGGGTTTAAGCCCAACAATACCGTTTGCCGATGAAGGCCCGCGCACTGAACCACCCGTGTCAGTGCCTAAGCCAAATTGCGCAAAGCCTGCGGCAATTGCAGCACCCGTACCACCACTGGAACCCGATGGGCCGCGCGTTAAATCGTGGGGATTAAGGGTTTGCAATCCCATAGAACTGAAGCCGTTCGGCACCCTGCCCGCTTTCATCACCACAGGATCAGTTGCACCGCTAACACTGCCGCCGCTACCGGCAAACTCACTCAAGTTAACCTTGGCTACTATCACAGCGCCTGCTTCGCGCAGTTTTTTCACCACATAGGCATCGTCCGGCGGAATAGAGCCTTTCAGTAATTGTGAACCTGCTGTCGTCGGCAAATCATAGGTATCAAAATTGTCCTTTAAAACCACAGGTATACCGTGCAATGGCGACCGTGGGCCAGACTTTTTGCGCTCCTTGTCCAAGGCTCTTGCCGTCGCCAATGCCTTCGGGTCCATAACGATAATGGAGTTAATCGCCGGGCCTTTTTTCTCGTAAGCATCTATGCGTTTGAGGTAGAGTTTTACCAACTGTTCTGACGTCACTTTGCCGCTGCCCATAGCGGCATTTAATTGCTCAATGGTGGCATCCGTGAGATCTACAGCGGAGGCGTAACTGACTAGCGCCATGTTGAATGAGCCAGTCAGCAGCGTCGTTATCGCCAGCGAACGAAGGTATTTATGGGTGATCATACTTTTGATAGTTGTCATACCGGGACCCTAAAAGTTGAAATGCATAACTGTTTTTGAAAGACGTAGCTGCGAAATAAGTACTTGCCATGCGCAAAAACTGGAAGCCGATCAATAACTGAAACGTTCGCCCGGCAAGGCTGGCACGCTCGTCGGTTGTTTGCGGTTGTGAGAAAGTTGTTCGTAGGCGTAGGCCAACCTGAACAGCACTGGTTCTGAAAATGGTTTGCCGAGAAATTCAATCGCAATGGGGCCATTTTCCTTTTGGGTATAACCCGCAGGCACTAACACGGCCGGTAACCCGGTAATAGAACTAAACGGGTTATCCTTCTCCAAGCCGCGCTGCAAGTGTGGTTCTGGTGGCACGGACTTGAACGGATACACCAGCGCGTCTAACCGGTACTTCATCATTAGCTCAATCGCGGCGTCTTTTAGAGTTTCCTGGGTATCCTGGCGCGCCAGAAAATCGGGATGGTGCATGAGCGAATTGAACTCTTTGTAACCTTTAACAATGCTGGGCTTCACCAGTGAACCGCCCTTAGCCAGTAACTCATCCATATTCTTGATGGGCGCGTTAGGGCCCAAGCGACGGAAGTAGAGGTCGTAGGAAAACTGCGCTTCGTAGTAGTTAGTGCGGGTTTCTTCTAACAGCGGAAATAGATCAATACTGGTGGAGACGGGATCAACAATCACTGCACCCGCTGCCTTCATCTGCGCTATGGCTTTTTCTAGCATGGCAATACCTTCCTGATGCATATCACCCTTGCGAAACAAGTCGCGGAACACTCCTATGCGCGCACCTCGTAAGCCCTGTTTATCGAGAAAACTGGTATAAGAAACCTTGGGCGTTTTACCTAGCGAAACTACGGTTGCAAGGTCCTCTGCATCGAAACCTGCGACCACATCGGTCAAGGCAGCAACGTCATAAACACTGCGCGCCATAGGCCCGCAGCGCTCCTGCATAAAGGAAGTCATTACCTGCCCGGCGCGGGGAATTAATCCCCGTGATGGCGCCAGCCCGGCCAAACTGTTGTTAGCGGTGGGGTTACGAATGGATACACCGGTTTCACTGCCCAAACCAATTTGCGCAAAAGATGCCGCCAGCGCAGCACCTGTGCCACCACTGGAGCCGCCGGGAGTAAGTTCGAGGTTGTAAGGATTTAACGTGCGCCCCAATACCGTACTTTGATCTCCTTCTTTGGGCACACCAAACCAGTCGCTCATATTAACTTTGGCCAGTACGATTGCGCCGGCATCGCGCAAACGCGCGACCACTGTAGCGTCATACATGGGTTGGGAATTTTTCATCGGCAAGAAACCTGCCGTAGTAGGCATGTCTTTCGTGTCGTATAAATCCTTAAGAACCACAGGTACACCGTGCAGTTTGCTACGTGGCCCTTTAGTTTTACGCTCGGCGTCCAGCTTGCGCGCTGTCGCCAGCGCCTCTTTATTGAGGGTGATGACCGAATTGATTTTCGGGCCTTTTTGATCGTAGGCAGCGATACGGTTTAAATAGAGTTGAGTAAGTTTTTCGGAGTTTAAGGCATCGGCATCGAATGCTTTATTGATGTCTTCAATGGTCGCGGTTTGTAAATCAAATTCGGCGGCCTGACTATTCTGGCTATAGAAAATAGTGGCTGCCAAAATGGCAGCCACGGCGACGAAGATTACACCGAGAATTTTCTCAGACCTTGCCAAACTCTTTTCCAGGTTCGCCGCGCTTTTTTCAAAGTTAGCCAAGCTTTTTTCAGAGTTAGCAAGACTTTTTTCAGAGTTTACCCACCGGGGTTGGCTGAGCTTTTCTGTCAGTAAAATTCTCATCGTTGGGTTAGCTCACTCTGGTTAAAAAGTTAGTTAGATCGCAAGTTTTCCTGCGCCCTGTACTTACAAATCAACCTTCAGTGAAATCTCATAACGACGGTCCGGCATAACCGACATCAAATTACTATTACCACCATTACCGGCGCGAAAGTAAATATCATCAGCCGCGTTGTAGACGTTGCCTTTCACATGAACCTTTGCGCTGTCCCAAGTGATACCAAGATTGATAATGGTAGCCTCTGGAATCTCGACGGTTTGAATACGATTAGCCCAGGATTTGCCAAAATATTGCACATTCCCCAGGATGCCAAACCCCTTACCGATGTTGTAGCTGGTATTCATGGCCGCCTGGATTTTGGGAGAACCAGGGACTTTGTCGTAGATATTATTAGGATCGTTTAAGGTGATAGAGGTGCGACCGCCGAAACCAAAAGCTTCTGCTGGATAGACATCGCCATTTGGCGCTACATAATCGCGAAAACCAAGTTCACGAGCAGTAACTGGAATATTCAGGGCACTTGCACCAGCACTGTAACGTGGATCCATCTGCGCTATTGATGCCCCAATAAACCATTTTCTGGTCGCCTGGAAATTCACACTCGCTTCCACACCGGAAGTCGTGGTACTCGTGGCAAAAGCAGAGATACTAGGGTCACCGCCGCCGGAAACGTCAGTACGCTCTTGCTCAAAAGAAGCAATTGTCCACTGCATTTTTTTACCCAGCGCTACGCCCTTGATACCATACTCAGTCAACGATGCATCACCAACTAACTTGTGTCCGCTGATAGTAGCAGCAGCATACATATTGTTAGAGGAATCCAGGGTAATGGTGGAACTAGCCAAAGTAATATAGGGCGTCATGCTGTACCAAGGTAGCTTATGCGACAGGCTGGTACTCCATGATGTACCGTTATCGGTTTCCTTAACATCTACGGCCGGCGCAAGATAAGCACCCGGACATACGCCTCCTGGAGTTAGACATGCCAAACCAAGTTTATAGTCATTGATTAATGTTGCTGAAGGTACGCCAATTGCCCCCGTATTTGGGTTAAAGCTCGGGCTTTCATTCGCTTCAGCCTCCACCTTGTCGTAACGACCACCCACCACTAGGTTAGTGTCGCTAAAAATATCCAAATCAAACATTACGCCTATACCCTGCTCGCTGTATTTAGACGTATTGTCGCGGCTGTTGGGAACACCCGTTTGGTAGTCATTGTTGGTCAACTGGGTCCAGAACATGGTGTTCGGATAGAAACTGCCAGTGCCACTGCCACCAGCACCGACTTTGTCGCTAATAACATCTTGACGAAAATCGAAGTCGCCGCCAGAACTGCGTATCCAACCTTTGGTTTCGCGATAATTTAGAGATCCCAAGGTATTCACCTTTAACCAATCCGGCAAGTAATCTGAAGGTACTCTTTTGGTAACCGTAAACTTGTCTTCAAAGGCAGAAATTTTTTGGTTTTCACCGTAGGGTAGCCAGGAATCTTTAAAGGAATCCAAACTATCGTAAAAGAATTGGTTCTTGAGTGTGAAATCAGGATCTGAGTCATTGATCAAATCAAAATAGAACATTTTTTGCGTAGCATTTTGTTCACGCTCATAAGCTCCGTTGCCGCGGTAATCATCATGCGCCAAGGTGGTAGTACCTGTGGTACAAGGATCCAATACCAAGCCGACGGGAATGTTACGTGTTACCAGCAAACCATTGCCATTAACCATCGTGGGCTGCGCCCGCATAAACTCTGCCATCGCACAATGGGAGTTGGCACCAGCGCCAGTCGTCAAATAATCCTTCATTGACTTAGGGATACCGACTATGGAATTAGCAAAGGAAGAGATAGGCGTAGGGTTGCCACTCGCATCCAAAGGAAGGACAAAGCGTTGATCTAATGCCTGGTTGCTACCGCCGATGTTACCCGTGACTGGCGACCCCAAATAAGTTTCAACATAACCTATACGGCCATCCCCATTCAGGTCCAGTTGCGCCATGGGGCGCCCGGTAATAAAGGTGCCGTTGTCGACTAAATCCTGGGTTGTACGAGTGAAGTAGGCACCTGCCGTCACTGAGTTCTGTATTTGCCCACCGGTTTCCAAACGGAAGCCTCCCACGGCATTGTCGACGCTCACAGTGGCCTGAATAAACTTTTGTTTGGCCGGCACATTTTCCACAAAGCTTTTGGAATCTTCCAACAAGCCGACCACGTAAACACCTGCAGATTTTCCACCAACGGTAAATGGCACACCCAAACCAAATTGCAATTCACCTTTGTGATAACTGCCACTGGTTGCCTGCAGGTAGCCCTGTTCCTGCGTCATATATTTACCCGTTTTGGCCCGGTTCGATTTAGGGTCTAAATTAGCGTAACCACCAATTTGACCCATACCGTAAAGCGGGGACGGAGGGCCTTTAATCACTTCAATATTGTCGTAGGCCGAGAGTATGGTGCGTACATGCCCTTGCATTTGCAGGCGTTTCATACCGCGGTAATAAAAGTCAGCTGAAACACCGCGAACGTTAATACCTCCCTGCAAACCATAGCGAGTGGTTGTGTAGGTGCCTGGTACCAGGCGACTGAGATCTTCCACCGAAGATACCCCGTACAAGCGCAATTGCTCCTCGCTGACGAAAGTAACTGTACGGGGTGTTTCCAACAGCGGCTTGGCAAAACCAAAGGATGCTCCGGAAGGCTCAGTGGATAAAGTACGCAGTGGATCGTCAGTAACGTTGACATCACTAAGATCCGTCACTTCATCAGATTTCACTTCCTCTTGCGCAGCAGCTACCTGCGTATAGCTCAAGGATACTGAGGCAGCACCAAAAGCCATCACTGCTGCAATTGTGTTGCGCAAGTAAAGCTTGCGGCTAAAGTTGTTAGAACTGGACATAGAAACTCCCCATTCGTTGCAAGGGGCGAACCATAGCTAAGCTGCTATTTGCACGCCGGTCGTTGTATGAGACGCAGACTATTGCGACACCCCTACCAGGAAAGTTTTGTTGTTTGTCTAAAAGTAGTCGACAGCTAAAAATGAAATTGGCGACAGATGAAAGATCATGCCTAATATTCCGGCGAAGGGGCAGGTTTAAGCAGACAGGGTTTGCGCGCAGCTAAGGCGGCCTACGAAAAAGTAGCGGGATTAACTCAGTTAAATGATGACGAAATCAGGATTAATTAAATCTAATGAGCATTAAAATTTAAAAGTTGCAGAAAATTGGACACGTCGACCGGGCATGGCCTGCGCTATCACATCGCCGAGGGTATCTCCGGTGCGGGCACGAAAATAATGTTCGTCACTAATATTGGTGACGTCGAACTTAAAACCCAGAGTTTGATTATTCCAGAGTAAACCCAGGTCAAACACCAGACTCTGCGGGAGAGTTACCAGACATAATCGGCCCGAACAGGTACTGGATAAGTAACTGCCTTTAAATGTTGCGCCCCAATTCCGGTGGAACTGATAGATAGCAGTTACTCCCACCTGTGTCTCTGGATTACCCTGTTTGCGTTCGTATTCTTTTAAACCGCCAGGCAGGAGAATACCGACACGACCGCCGTATAAAAAAGCTTCTGCGGGATAAACCACCTGGCCGTTGTTATCCACCACATCCACAAACCCTAATGCCCTGGCATCCACTTGAATCACACCGCCAACATTAGGTGTAAAACGGGCCACCTGTTTAAGCCCATACAGACTGATAAGAAGATTTTTGTCGGGAGCCCACTTAATTTCGGCCTGCCAACCCCGGGTGGTGGTAGATGTAGCATAGGCATTTATAACGTTTGGAACATCTGTTTCTGAAACATCTACCCGGCCCTGCTCATAGAGTGTGGCAGCAAGGTTTAAGCTGTCATTCAGCCAACTTCCTTTCATCCCAACTTCCTTCAATAACGCAGAACCCATATGTCCGCTTTTAATTACATCATTGAGTAGTGAGTTATTATTGCCATCCAACAATATGCTCGCTTTTGAATAGGTCGCGTAGGGGCGCAAGCCATAAGGTAGTTGCCGGGACAAACTCAGAGACCAGGATAGGCCGCTATCCCAAGCCTCTGCTATATCATCGGTGAGAGCATAAGCACCAGGATTAGCAGAAGTACCTGTGTTAATTCGATAGCGTCCGGCATAGTCAATATTACTGGCTTTAGAAACGTCGTAGCGGGCGCCGAGCAAGACATTCGTGTTGTTCAATAAATCAATATCAAACAAAGCTCCCGCACCAAACTCAGAGAACTCGGTTCTATAAATACTTCCCCAAGGTAGCCCGTCATTGGCCAAATCGGTATTTTCGTTGGCGCTGGTAAAGGTCGTATTCGCCGTCATTCCCGCAGTATCTGGACTCCAGGCAGGCGCAGTGGCATCAGTACGATGATTGCCGTAATCGCCAACGATTCTGGCTCCCTTGGATACAGTATTACGCAGGTTAAACGAAATGGCCTGATTGATCTGCACCCAGGACGGCAGTGTGTTGAGGTGCTGGGTTAGCGTGAACTTGTCTTCGATCACGTAAACATCTTGCAATTGGCTGAACGGTTGATTGGAATTTTTGTACTGATTCATGCTATCGAAAAATAACTGATTTTTGAGTGTGAAATCAGGATCCTGGTCGTAAACCAGATCGGCAAAAAAAGTCAAAAATTCTGCTTTCACATCCTTTTCGTAGGCGGTGCCACGGCGCGGGTTAAGGCTGTTGAAATTTACAGTACGCGGATCGAGCGGCATTCCCACTGGCACAACGCCAGAAATCGGGCTAGGCCCACCCTCACCTTGAGCCCGCAACAGCCCTGACGGATCCGCCTCGGGATTCGCTTCTAAATAGCGATACAAGGTTTCGGGTATACCTGAAACCAGGGGAAATTGGTCAATGGCTAATGGCCTACCGGAAGTGTCTGTTGGCCAGGGAAATACCTGCATTAGCGGCTGATTGAAGCTGGTAAGCTCACCTTTTACCGGCGAACCCGATTGCATTTCAAGGTAGCCGATACTACCAGTGCCATTGCTATCCAGATTAACCAGCGGTGATCCGCCGATATAATCGCGGTTGTCCACAAGCGCCTGGGTCAAGCGCCCCGTAAGCGCGCCAGCCGTACGGGATTCCTGATAGTTAATACCCGTTTCCAGACGAAACGATCCCGCTGCCTCATCAAGGCTGGTGGCCGCCTGTAATAACTTCTGCTTAACCGGTACTGCCTCACTGTAAGAATCCGAGTCTTCCAGTAAACCGTAAATATAGTAGCCACCTTGGTTAGCGATGGTCTCCAGCGTCACTGGCCCGCCGAATCCAAAGGAAAATTCGCGGCGGTTGTATTGGCCCCCAATGACTTGGGCAAAGCCATGAATATCATCCAAATATTGGCCCGTTCTGGACCGTCCGGATTTAGGCACCATATTGACGTAGCCACCGATCTTGCCTATGCCAAGCAACGGCGACGCCGGACCGCCTACCACTTCGATCGAATCCATGGCCGCCAGAATACTGCGGCCATGCCCTTGCAGCGTCAACCGCCGCATACCACGAAAGTAAGTGTCGGCCGGAACATTGCGAATATCCACCGAGCCCTGGACGCCAAAGCGCGTGGTGGTGAATACCCCGGGTACGACTCGCAACAAATCCTCTACGGCGCTCAGACTAAATACTTCAAGAGCATCGCTATTGATGTAGGACACCGACCGCGGTGTTTCCAATAGAGGCTTGGCGAAGCCAAGTACGGAACTACCGGAGCTAGTCCACCAGGGCGCCTGACCTGTGACATTCACATCCGTGAGAACTGCCATATCACTCGCAACATCTTTATTGGCGGTTGGCACAATAATAGCTTCTACTTTGGACTTTGGTTTGATCGATACCGCCAGAGCTCTACCGTTAATCAGGCGCCAGGTGATATCGGTATTTGCTAAAAGTTTGTCGAGGGCGGTTTCGATGGTCAATTTACCCTTAACTGCTATGGCGGGCTTATTGAAGAGAGCATTGGGTTCATAAAGCAATTGCAAGGAAGCCTGCAAACATAACTCGCGCAAGGCATCGCCAATAGTGCCGGAACGGAGATCAAAGTTTATTTCAATATGAGCCGGGTTGTGAGGGAAAACGCCAAGCCCCGCAGCATCTGGCTTGACCGGTGAATGCGAGCTGATAAGAAACGGGTTGTCAGCTGCATAGGTAGGAAATCCAGAGCCGAATAAAGCTATAGCCACTAGAGCAAAATAAGCTAACCAATGATCAGGGAGTCTGTATATCGTATTTCTCGAACAGTACAATTTCATTCGCTCCGGTACGAGCACTTCTCAAGGGTAATACAGCGGTCAAAGTTTCAACGAACTCACTGCTATCACCACCCGCAAGAAAATTGCCAGCGATAGGGATATCAGCGAGTGAACTATCACCTAGAACGACTTTAACTTTCGCGTAACGATTGATCTCATCCAGCGCCGCACGCAAAGGCATTTTATCGAATACCAAAAACCCTGTGGACCAACTCGTCGTAGCCTGAGTATTAACAGCAGCGATTTGATGACGATGTAATAAATTATCAATCAATAACTGCTGCCCGGGTTGCAGTACTTCGCGCCAGCTAGTTGCACTACTGTTGTTTGATACAGCCACAGAACCTTCAATCAAGGTCACGTTGATTGATTGACTTTCTGGCACTGCCTCAACCTGGAAACGGGTGCCCAATGCAACAACACTGGTGCCCGATGTACTTACCGAAAAAGGTCTGGCTTTATCGTGTGCCACCTCAAACAGGGCGCGTCCGGCATCCAGATGCAATTGACGCTCCTGTTGGCTCATGCTTACCGTCAGTGTTGCGCCAACATCAAGATAAACCACTGAACCATCACTTAATTCGATGCGCTGCTTATCCAAGGTATGATTGGCATACAACTCAGAGGGGCTAACAGCAAAATCCTGCCTGCCTCCAAAGGTGAAAAATGCGACAATACCAAAACAAATGAACAATGCTGCCGAGTAGCGAAAACCTGCACTGGCGCCAGCGTGACGCGCAAATTGCGAGGCTGTGGGAGTCTCTCCGGCAGCCTCTGCGAGAACCTCTTGCGGCTTGACTAACGCACTGGAAACCAGAGAGCGCATACGTGGATCAGAACCAAGCTGATCGCGAATTAAGGAAGCGGCGTCAATCACAGACCTATAAGCCTGTTCACGCCTGGGATCACCAGCCAGCCATGCCTTGAAAGCACTACGCTCTGCTGCAGAGCAGTCGGGCGCATGTAACCTTGCATACCATTGGGCTGCTTGATTGATCAAAATTTCACTAGGTTTATTTTCCATATCACCCATTAAACGTTTTCAGAAGATATCCCCCTACCTCAATATTAAAATTTAATGAATAAATTCTTTCTGTCTTTATTATTGCTCCGCTTTAGCGGTGCAGATCGCTAAGGCGCGGCTGATGTGTTTCTCCACCATCTTAACTGAAATATCACAGTGACTCGCTATTTCAGGATAGGTCATATGATGGAATCGGCTCAACAAAAATACCTGGCGACATCTCGGCGGTAATTTTTCTATGGTTTCATAGAGTATATTCAATTGTTGGCTGGAGGAAACCTCGCGTTCGGGACTCGCCATTCCGGAATCGAAATCAAGTCCATCGATATCGCAATGATCTACAACATGACGAACTTTATCTGCACGTCCCAAATCATTAGCAACGTTAATAGCAATTCTAAACAATAGCGATTCAGGTGATTTCACATCTTTTGACCCTTCGTATTGCATTAAACGAATGTAGGCTTCTTGCGCGACATCCCGGGCATCTTCACCAACGCGCAAGCGCCGCCGTAAAAAATTGAGCAAAGAAATATGACAATTATTGATAACATTTTCGATAGATAAAATCTTATGTGTTTCGTCGGACACTGAAATCTCGTTCGGTATCATATAGGTTAGAGAGGCTTTCATAGATTTTGCCTTTTGCTAATATTGAGCAACATCACATAGAAATATAAAAATTTTCAGTTAATTATAAATGCGGCATTCTTTATAGTTTCGATGAACCTCATCGTCCTTCCA
The DNA here is from genome assembly GCA_040385335.1 of Pseudomonadota bacterium. GTDB lineage: Bacteria > Pseudomonadota > Gammaproteobacteria > Pseudomonadales > Cellvibrionaceae > Cellvibrio. The sequence goes on along the minus strand of JAZKHP010000042.1, from coordinate 32,964 downwards.
GTCGCACTTCAGGAAATTCCTTCTGTTACTGTTTAAATATGCACAATGCGCGCCAAGATATTTATTGTTTTTTATTTTTGTGAAATTAATTAAAAAAACCAACAATAAATTAACAGTTTTTTATTTTGGATCAGGCAAGCATATGATTTTCATGGTTTTTCGCAAAATTTAAATTAGTAAATACATAAAATAGAATTAATAGACATTAATATCCATAATAAACACACATAAAAATCAGAATAACTGCGTTAAAAAACGACAAATTTATTGCTATTTTAGTGCGATAATTTTTAAAAATTACTACAATGGTGCAAACAAACTAATTAATAAAATATAATGTTAAGTATATAAAAATAATATTTTTTATAAAAACATAAAGAAGAAAATATAGCTTAATTTACCGCGTAAAACAGTAATTTATAGCATTACTGTTTGCTTATACGAAAAATATTTGTGCGTAAAATTTTTTATTTTTTGTAAAAATAACTCGTAAAAAACAATCATTTTAGTGCAATAAAATTTCAAGATGATTGATGTTAGTGCGTGCCTTTAAAGCAACTAATTCCTAGCCACTTCCAAAAAAAATCAAACACCAAAGAAAGTGCACCATACTGACAAATAAGCATTAATAATCAACGCAACAACAAATAATGCAATCATAAATTTACTTAAGTTGAATAATTTTGTTTGCAATAATTACTGCGACAGTGCTTTACGATATACGTTGGTTATCCGAAAATAAATTGGCAAGGAATAGCGAACATTTGGACAACAAAACTATGCCAGGAGAAATATGCTTGGATTTATATAGATCTATAGCCGGAGTGGTGCTTTGATAAAAAGTCACATATTAAGAAGTTAATTAATCTGAAATAATTTGCAGAGAGAAATAAATATTCTAGCGACCTGAGCTTATCCAATCAGGATAAGCTCAGGTCTTTGTGATGGGTTATATTGAACTGAATATTTCATTCAGATTTTTACTAAAATGTTTAAAGCTACTTTTTAGAACTGCTTTCTAAGCCTGCTATTTCTTTAAGTTGCTTATTTTTAAGGTTGCTTGCTCAATGCACGCAACCATTCCCCGGCCTGATTACGCGACTCATCAAAACTACTGGCTTTTTGCAAAGCCGCTATGGTGCTTTCGTTGTCTTTCATACCGTAATTGGCCACCGCTAAACGCATCCATACATCACCTGTACGTTTCAGTCCGCCTTTTTGCAAGGCTTTGGTCAACATACCCTTGGAATCTTGCCAACGTTCGTTGTCACCATACATGGCGCCAAGCTTGTAGTAGTAATCGCCCTTGTCTGACATTGACGCCAGCTGTTTCAGCGTGGTCTCCGCTTTGACCGATTCACGCGCATTGATCCAGGCATCGGACAGTGAGCTAAGATTGGTTTCGTCCGCAGGCAAAGTATTTTTGGCAATGGCCGTTTCCAATAAAGTGCCTGCTTTATAGGGCGATTCCAACATCATGTAAACGCTAAACAGATTTTTGATTTCAGCAGGTTTTTGCAAAAAACCTTGCCGTTCTGCCAGAGCTAACACGGCCAGGGATTCTGGTTCACTCTTGCCTTCGTACAACACACTTGACAGTTGCTTCCAATAATCCGGTTTTTGCGGAAACTTAACAATCAATTGCACCAGGGAATCAGCCGCTGTTTTGTAATCCTTCAGCTCATAGCTGATAGCCAGCTTCATCTGTAACCATTGCTCTTTAATCTCTTTCGCTTTGCCCACAGCAAGCTCAATTTGCGGCAGCGCTTCGGCATAGCGCTTGCGTTCAGAAAGTGCGTTGGCCAGAAAAATATGTGCCTCCGCAGGAACAGTACCACACGTCGTAGTGACATAGGTTTGTAAGGTTTTAATACCTTCGTCAAACTGACTGGTCACAATGTACAGCTGGCCCAGGTTATACCTTAGCTGCTCCCGGTTAGCCCGCGGCAATGAGTCAGTAGAAAGTGCTTTGGCAAAAGCGTTAACCGCGCTTTTGAAGTCTTCCTTCGAACTGTATGCCAGCCCCAAATTGTAATTAACCAGTGCTTTTTCGTAGTCAGAGCCCTTGTCGGCAACTTTAGCCAGCTTCTCAATGGCCTCGGCATACTTCTGTTTACCAAGCAGTTCAGTAGCGGATTGCACTGTTGAATAGGTGTCTTCACTCAACTCGGTGCCGTCTTTTTGTTCCTCTTTAGGACAATCCGGAGCAGCAAAAACGTTAGACGTGATGCCAATTCCGACCACTATCAGCAACTTGCCTAGCCTGCTTAGCTTTTGGCCTAGGTTGCGTCTGAATTTATGCCTGAGTTTGATCATGTTTTCACCCCGCAGACTTGTTTAAATCGAAATTCCACTTCCTGCGCCCTTTTTGTTCAACAGGAGCCCCATCAACCATTTTCGGTTTAAAGCGACAGCGTTGTGCGGCTATGACTGCGGCAGCTTCAAACACGCCGCGCGGCTGTGCTTCCACCGCTTTAGCGCTGCGCACCGAGCCGTCAGGTCCGACCACAAATTCTATTTGTACCCAGCCACTTAAGCCTGCGCGCCGCGCATCACTGGGGTAGGACACCGGAGGACATTGCAGCGGTATGATGTCGCCATCAAACATCGCTTTAGTTCCGCCCAAAGCCACTCCACCCACATCTGCATTTAGGCTTAAGCTTGGAATTTCGAGACCCGAGAGACCCTCTTGCTGGACCGCAGCAGCAACGACTTTCATTTTTGCAGGGGGCGGAGGCGGCGGAGGCGGTGGTGGCGGTCTTTTGCGGGATAAAGCTTCAGGCTCTGAATCCCGCGTTAATCGCACAAAGTCGATTGTTGGCAGGTTTACTCTCGCTTCTACAGCTGCCCGCCCCGCTTTAATGACTGAATACATAATTCCAAACAGCATCAGTGATAGAAATAACCCTAGCGCCGCAGCCGGAACAACCATATGTTTGTGACTGTATATTTTCATCGTGATTACCCTTCAGCGCCAGGTAATGTGGCAATCGATACGTTATCGATGCCACCAGATTTTACGGCGTCCATCACCTTGGTAAGCATTTGAGTTTGCGATTCTTTATCTGCGATAATAACCACCGTATCTTCTGCGCGTTCAAGATGTAATCGCTCTATCAACGGGCGGACTTCGCGGATATCTACCCGCCTCTTATCCATCCAGATATCGCCATTGGGCCTTATAGCAATCAAAATATTGCCTGATTCCTGGCTCTCACCCGTCAAGGCCTGTTCTTTATTAACGGAGATTCCGGATTCCTTAATGAAGGATGTTGTGATGATGAAAAATATAAGCAGATTGAGTACGAAATCCAGCATGGGCGCTAAATCTATACCCGTTTCATCGCTTTCTTCAGAGTGGCGTCTTAATATCATGTGCTTTAACCTCGCTCAGATGCAGCAATGGAAACGTTTTGGATACCACCTTGACGAACCTGGTCAATGACTTGTACCAAAACACCCGTTTGAGAACCCTTTTCGGCTACCACTACTACTGAATCGTCTGGACGCTGGGCGTGCAAACGTTCAATATTGGCGCGCACCGCGCGTATATCCACACCACGCTTATCGACCAGAATTGTGCCTGCGGCCTCAATGACAATGACGATGCTGCCCGCCTCTTTCTTTTCCGTAGCGGCGGATGAATTAGGGCGACTTACGGTCAACCCCACCTCTTTGGCAAATACTGCAGTAATGATGAAAAAAATCAGTAGGTTGAGAACAAAATCCAGCATCGGTGCTAAATCGATGCCTGTTTCGTCCATATTTTCCGATAGTTGCCGTCTTGATCGCATCGCAGAATCCCCGCTGGTTTCACCTGTTGTCTAGCGAATAAAATGTATCTGTCTATGTAGTATCACTGAGCAAACTTTTAACAATCAGTGTTAAAAAACGTTACTTTAAAAATGAAATTGATCAGATAGACGCTCGGTTTCCATGGCTGCTTTTCGCTTGAAGTAGTACACCGGGAATAGACCCGAAATACTCACAGCCAGCCCGGTTAAGGTACACACCATAGCTTCTGAAACCCCGGTCGCCATTGAGCGCGCATCCGCTGAACCCAGAGCTGCCATGGAATCAAATACCGCTAGCATCCCCAAAACTGTTCCCACCAACCCCAACAAAGGACTCATGGGCACCAGTACCCTCAGCATTAACAATTTACTGTTCATGCCAGCATTAAGACGCGAAATCATGGCAGTGCGAATCTGACGTGAAGCCCAACTTAACTTATTGCTGCGTTGTTGCCATTGCGCCAGAGTGGCTGCTGCTTCATTAGGTAAAACCTTCCTGAAGTACCAGATTCGTTCCAACACAATGGTCCACATCAACACACAAGCCGCAAAAATCCACACCACTACCGGCCCGCCCAATTGGCGCATGGCCGACAAAGCTTCAAAGGGTTCAGTTATGAATTCAGGCATGTTTAGCCTCCATGGTTTCCAAACGTTCAGCCAACAAGCCGGCACTTTGTTCATCCAGTACCTGGACAACAGATTTGGAGATGGACACCAGCCAGGCATTGAGAAACAGCAGAGGAATAGCGATAGCCAAACCCAATACCGTAGCGATCATGGCTTGTGAAATACCCGCTGCCATCAGCTTTGGATCACTGGAGCCGGATTCGGTAATACTCTGGAAGGTCAGAATCATCCCTATTACCGTACCTACAAGACCGAGCAAGGGTCCCGCAGCCACCGCCAGTTTTAGGAATGCCTGATAGCGCTCAAGCTTGGGCACTTCTTTGAGCACTGCTTCGGAGATGCGTAACTCCACTACTTCGGCAGTCTGTTCAAGTTTTTCGGTATCGGCGCCCTTAAAGGTTGCCAATACACGGCCAAGCGGGTTAGTAGTTTGCGGATCTTTAAGGAAGTTAAGTTGCTCGCGCACATTGAAGCGTACTTTAGCGAGATACAGCAGTTGATAGATGCCCAATATTAGGCCGACGATACCAACAGCAATGATGACGTAACCCACCGCCTCACCCATATGAATACGCTCCATAAATGTCGGCTTTTGGGCGTAAATGGTGAGCAAATTACCGCGCGTTGGATCAACTAACCCGTTGACATAGCCAGACTCAGCTTTCGATAAATATTCAGCCTTATTCTGAAACATAGTGCCGGGTTGACGCGCCATAACCGCCAACTTCTCCTGACTCGGCAGGTAGTTCATGTAAAGGTTATCGGTGGTGGAGCTGAACGGCCCAACGCGAGTCACCGTGGCATCAAAAGGTTTACCATCAGGTGCCACGACCTTGGTTTTGTATTTTACAACCTTCCCGGTTTCCGTCATTTCACGTTGTAGCTCAAACCAAAAACGCTCGAGATCATTAATGGATGGCAAGGCTTTCGATTGTGCAAGATCCGATGCAAATTTCACCCGGCCCGGGTACTGGGCACTGATCATGGAATTGTTAACCACTGAAGAGAAATCGTTGGCCACCTGACGCACCACACCAAACATCTCACCCAGGTTGCCAGCGCGAGCGTCAAGCTGCGCTTGCATATCGGTCAATATTTTTTCATTGGCATCAAACGCGGCAGTGAGTGCTGCGCTGCGAGTTTGCTGTTCTTTCAGATCAGCACGCGCTGTATTGATCATCTCCGCTTGTTTGTCGCGCGCGGCCAAAAAACTGGCTTCACGCGCACTATTGGCTTTGGCTTCTGCGGCACGTATGGTACGGGTTTGTTCAAGCAATTCGTCCAAACTGGTAGCAGCTGTCGCGACGACCGAACCCATTCCCAGCGTGGCTGACACCACGCCAATGACTATCAGCTTTGAAAGGTTTAAGTGCTTCATTATTTAACCTCCAGAGGGGTGTGAATTGCTACTTCAATAAAATCAGGTGCCATTTGCTTTTTCGCAACCTTGAGGGCTTTTTCCATTCCATGCCCAAAACTATTGTCGATAGCCCATTTTTTGGTTTCGGCATTCCAATAGCCGGTTTCTTTGCCGTCCAGGGTTTGATACATCAAGGACACGCGACCGGTGCGCAGGAAGTCCACTGTCTTTTCTTCCACTTTGCCTTGATAAACTTCAATGGTGCGCCCGTATTCCACTTCAATCTGATAGGCCTCAACCAGACGACGATATTTTTCCGATGTAGAAACATCTGCCCGCGACATCATTGACTGTAAGGAAGCGATACGATTTTTTCGCTCGTCAGGTAAGAAAGGTATATCGAGACCGATAAAACTCGTCAGCGCCGCAAGCATCTTGTCCATGAGTGGCAAGACTTCACGGGAGGTAGTTTCGATGACAGCGAGTTGATGGGTCATGTCAGCAATTTGATCTTTTTGCGACTTAACCTGCTGGTCGATCTGCTCGTTGTAACCTTTCAAGCTCTGCGCTTCGGTAATCATTTGCCGATAGCTCGCCACAGCCTTGCTCGCTTCATCATCGAGTTGCACGATTTTTTTCTGCGAATCTACTGCCGCTACCTCAGTTTTAGTCTGCTCGCTGACCGCCGCATTGACTGTGCCTGCGTCGGCAGCGAACGCCCCTTGCGCCATCAATAATATCCAGCTAGCGCAAGCAGTATTCAACGTTGTACGAACGACATACTTAGGTTTTAGGCTCATATCTCGGTTTTCCTCAATTCAGTGACAACATATTCACATCGATAACGTTTACATTGTTTTAGACGTGTACGCTTTTTCCCACCCTACGCTCAGATCCCCTAACAATTACAATTGGCACTTATTTTTCCATTACAGCGATTATATTCACGAGCATTTTCAAGGTCTTAATGCAAGGCACCAAACCCCACAGGTGGTTTGCGATGTTTGCTTGCAGCCTCATAGGCAGCGGCAATTCGCAGCAATATCGGCTCGCCGAAAGGTCGCGCCAGAAAATCAATATTCACCGGTAATTGCGCCGCTATGGGTCCAACCAGCACTGTCGCCTTGGGCGATTTTGGGTCTGGAATGCGGTCGTAGACTTCGGTCGTAAAACCCGCCGGAACAGAAATCGTGGGGAAGCCGTTAGCACCCAATAATGTCCAGGCCAGAGCCGAACGGCCATTCACAGAAGGTTCAACAGGAGCGCCGAGTTTAGGGGCCGGAACATTCCCGGTGGGATAGGTCACCGCCTGGAGGTTCTGTTGTGCCATGCATTGCAAGACGATTTGTTGCAGGGCAAAGCGCATCTGCATGCGATTACTCATATCCAGCGTCTTGTCATCGAATTTGGTTTGCAGGCTGGCTTTCTTATCAGAGAAACCTGAGCCTTGACGAATATCAGTGTAAAAAATGGATTTGTTGAGCAAATCCTCAAGCGTTTTGATATTGGCATCTCCACGCTCCCTGAGATAAGTCTCAAGCACGTAACGCCCCTCGCCAAGCGAAGGTTCATTGCCAAGGCCACGAATTGAGATACCAGCAGGAAATGGGGCGGAACCCTCAGACATTCGCAATAACAAGGGCACATGATCGGCAGTAGGCTTGCCTTGGGCATCGACTGGAAACAGTTCCGGGAATTGGGCAGTAAGCGCAGAATTGTGTGCAAGTGGCGCGTAAGTTTGCACGCAGCCCTGGAATAGTGCACCGCTAGGACCAGGATCAATGACAGTAGCGCCGAGCTTTTTAAGCATTTCAACCTCACGCTCTACGATCGCGATGCTTTCTTCATCAGCCTTGCTGAACAAGTCGCGATTCATAAATTCACGCACCACACCAATGCGTATGCCTTTAAGGCTACGTTCTGCCGTAAAGGTCTGGTATTTCTGCGCAGGTAAGCGATCTACTGCAAAGGCGGTCAATTCGTCTTTAGGGTCGTAGCCAGCGATAACATCAAGAATTTTGGCTACGTCCTGCACATTGCGGCACAGTGGACCTACCCGGTCATTAAGAGCTGAAGCACGGATCATACCAGCACGACTAACCAGCTCTTGTGTTGGTGCCAAACCCACCACATTGTTGTTTTTTGCCGGGTTGCGCACCGAGGGCCCGGATTCTTCGCCAATAGAACAAGTCACTAGATTAGCGGCCACGGCCGAAGCCGAACCACCACTGGAGCGACCCGGGCTGCGTTCGGTATCGTAAGGATTACAGAACACCCCGCCAAAACTACTGCGGTCGCCGCCGGCGTACTCCCCCATGTTAGCCTTGCCCAATACAATGGCTCCGGCTTGCACAAGCTTGGTCACGAAAGTGGAATCTGTAGGCGGCCGATCATTGGCGTAAGGAGCGTCGGCACCCGACGTGGTGCGCATATCGCGGGTATCAAACTGATCTTTAACGGCGAGGATCATGCCGTGCATGGAACCCACCAGCTTGCCGGTTTTGGCAAATTGTTTATCCTGCGCTGCGGCCAACTCCAGAGCATCTGGCAGGGCTGGATTATCATCTTTGGCGTCCGTCATTGAACGCGCTTTGCGGGCATCAAAACCCCAGCTTATACGCGTCGCGGGGCGCAAGTTAAGGGTTGAAAGCGCATTGATTTGACCCGCGTTGGCAATGGTAGTTACTGGTCCCAATATGCCTTCAGGCTGATTCACGCATTGGCCGTTGTAGGCCTTAATACGTTCCAGGTAAAGGTTAACTAGCTCTACGGTGGTAACCTGCTTTTTCAATAAAGCTTTCTGGATTTGTTCCAGTGTCGCTTCTTCCAGTTGAAACGCGGGTTTGGCAGCCAGAGCACTCCTGGTATCGAAAAGTACTAATACCGCGAGCGTCGTCGCCAACGATAAAACACGATTAAACATGGCGAAAACGTCTGATAATTTCATACAAAATTCTCCAAAAATCCTAACCCAAAATCCCATACCAAAACCCTCAGTGGCAGACGCTCCCTGCACTCTTTAAGGTTTATACCAGTAGGTGTTTTTGCTGTTTTTGAATAACTTTTTGGGAATCTTGCCGTGAATGCCTTTGGTGTAATCGACGATTTGGGTCACGTGAAAATCCACTCCAATACTGGCTAGTGGTAAGGCTTTATCACTACCACTCCAGCCGGTGATATCGTTGATATAAGAGACTGTCTCATCCACCGCCTGCTGCATGGCGTTCTCCAGATCCGGATCAAGACCAAAGGCTATGTAATGAGTAGGGGTTTCGGCACGGGGCATCTTCAGGGTTTTTCCCTTGTGCAGAATGAACGTCAAAATAACGGTGTTGGCAGTTTCGATCGCAGTGCCGGTGATTTCTCCATCACCCTGAACGGCATGGGCGTCACCGGTGAAAAACCTGGCGCCGGGGGCAAACACAGGTAAATACAGAGTAGTACCACCAATCAATTCACGGGCATCGAGATTGCCACCAAAGCTACCCGGCGGGCTGCTGCTGCGATTGCTACCCTCTTCCACTGGCGGTTGAACCCCCATCACGCCCATAAAAGGCGCGAGGGATATCTCCACACCCGGCGCGAACATTCCCACATTGCGTTTGAGATCAAGCAAGGAAATGTGCGCCGGAGGTTTAGGGCCATCTGCCCCTCTAAGACTGCGGCCAGGTCCCGCACCCGTAGTGCCGTAAGGAATACGCGGTACCACTGATAAAATGCGAATTTCCAACGAATCGCCAGGCATTGCACCCTCGATATTAATGGGGCCAATCAGAAAATGACCGGTTTTGATATCAGCGTAACGGGTGGCTTTCGTCCAGACTTCGATAGTTTCTTTAATAGCGGGATTATTGGCAGTGGTAGGGATATTGTTCTTTTTCAACCATTCGGCGGGCTCCATTTCAGGGTTGCGCCAACCCGCTCCGCCGCCAGTATCAATTTTCACTGTCTGACCTGATTTGATGGTTAGGATGGCTTCTTTTTGTGCTGGATAGTTACCTATGGCGGAATTTTCCGGCGTCAGTTTCACATAGTGATCAAATGCCGGCTCAGCAACCGCCGTGTGAAGCGCTAGTAGACTCGATAGTGTTAACACTACTTTGGTCGGACCTAGCGCAGTATGGAAAAAAGAGAAAATGTATCTGTTGAAAATATGCATGTTCATAGGGAGCTTCTCTCGGAGGGTTTATCGCGGAACTCTACCCACTTAGGACGCACTAACGCGCTATCCCCCCACCTTTCCCCCGCCGAGGAGTCGACTGCTACTTATTCGTGCCAAGAGTTGGTAGCAATTCCTGGAACCTCAACAAGCGCCCCGCATTACCCAACACCAGCAGAGTACTCAGGTTGTGCAGAATAGCAGCCACCAAAGCACCCCCTGCACCCAGCCAACCAAAAGCAGCAGCTATAACTATGGCAATAGTCCAGCCAAGGCCAATAATGACATTGACCTGCAGCGTTTGCCGACACTGGCGACTTAATCTCAGACAAGTACCAAGACGGCGTAAATCGCTGCCGATCAACACGACGTCTGCCGATGCCAGCGCTATATCAGAACCGCCCATACCCATCGCAATACCCACTACCCCAGCCTTAAGTGCGAGCGAGTCATTAATGCCATCGCCCACCACCATAGGGCGAAAACCCGCGTTGATTTCAGCTTTGACGCGCAGCAGTTTTTCTTCTGGCAAAGCCTCAGCGATAACATCATCAATACCCACCTGCTCCGCTACTGCGTAGGCAACGCTAGCGCGGTCACCGGTGAGTAACACTTGCCGCGCTAAACCCATATCGCGCAACTCCTGCATGGCCATAGTTGCTTCCGGGCGTAAGGTATCTGCCAGTAACAGCCAACCAAGAAATTGATCGCCTTGAGCGACACCGACAATAGGGCCGTCATGACTCGGAACAAAAGCAGTCGCCAAACCAAGCTGTTCAAACAATTCAGGGCGACCCAATGCAACCTCATCAGACGAGCTTGCCAGCCGGGCGACCAAACCCAAACCGGGACGCTCGCGCACTTCGGTTAAAGCGAGATAAGCGTGACTGCTAATTTGCGCGGCCAGCGTTCGACTCACCGGATGGCTACTGGCTGCGCCTAAACTTGCGGCCAATTGCACTGCATAAGATTGCTCAACTCCTGCCTCCAGCTGGCATTCCTGCAGACGTAAGGCACCGGTACTCAACGTACCGGTTTTATCAATAATCAGGGATGTCGTATCGGCCAGCTCTTCAAGAAAAGCAGAGCCGCGAATCAATATGCCGTGACGCGCAGCTACGGCGATACCGGCAATGGAAGTCGCCGGTGCCGATAACACCAGCGCGCAGGGACAAGCGGCCACTAACACCGCCAGCATTGCTGGTGCACTGTTGGACAAAAACCAGGTAAGCGCAGCAATTAGCAACACCAAAATCAAATACTGGCCAGCATGGCGTTCCAGCAACCGGGTAATCGGTGGCTTGGCATTTTCAGCGCTTTGCATTAGCGCTATGACCTTACCCAAAGTAGACTCCCGGCCAATGCGGGTAACCGCAACCCGCAACAAACCATCCAGATTTATTGCACCGCCATAAACGTTCATACCTGCCGCGACTTCTACAGGTACAGACTCGCCGGTAATGGGCGCAGTATCCAAGCTAGCCTGCCCGGCCACGACACGACCATCGGCGGGAATGCGATCACCGGCGCGCACTTCGACAAGATCGCCCTTCGCCAGCGCACTGCTGCTAATCAACGCAATGCTATCGTCCGCTTGAATAAGGCGAGCCTGAGTGCGAGTTAGTTTGGCAAGTGCGGCGATAGCTTCGTGGGAACCTATCACACTGCGCTCTTCCAACACATGGCCAAAAATCATTACGATGGGCAATAAGACTGCGGTAAGCAGATCGCCAATGGCCCAGGCACCCAGCATGGCGATGGCGGTCAGTAAATCAGTTACACCGTGCAGATCGGGATAGCGCAGCGCAAACCAGCCCGCACGCAATACCGGCAGCGCCACCAAAAGCGCAGCAGCACCGAGCAATAGTTCGCTGACACCAACCTGCCCTGGTATTAACCAACGCCAAACCAGGCCAAGTGACAAGAGCCCCAACGCCAGCATCGCAAGGGTGAGTTGGAGTGCGGCAGTGCGCTGCTCATCGTGGCTAAGTAGAGATGGTACTGCGGCAGGAGGTCCTGCGGGAGGCGTTGCTGAGGAAGATGATGATGAGGAGGAGCCTATTGACGACGAGTCTATCGAAGAAGCGCCTATTGAAGAACTGCTAGTGTCAGTCATTTTTCAGTACCGGGGATAATAATCGCAGCATGACTACCCGGATCTACCATAGTGAGAGAACCGGCATTTTTGAGGATAGTGGGTAAACGCTCGCGGTAGACACGCAGCAGTAAACCTGGCTCGGTGCGTTTTTGTATTGAGTCGGAGAGATAACTGACGCTAACGGTATGGGCCTGCGCCCTGGCGATACGCTCGGAGGCATTGGCACTGGCCACTTGCAGACTGCGGTCAGCGCCCTGAGTTGCTTGCTGGGTAATACGGGCCGCGTCGGAGCGGGCGTCAGCAAGGTTTTGCTCAGCCTGCTGGTTAGCAGTCAGTACCGAATTGAAGGCATTTAACGTATCGCGCGGCAACGCCGACTGCACATCTACGCGTATTGCCTGGATACCTAAACCGGAACCTTTTTGCTGCAAATCGCCCAAAGCCAGATTAATCTGAGCCAGCAGGTCCTTGCGTAAGCCCTCACGCTGTTCAGCATCGGCGTTACCCGACGCTAACAACTCCGGGCGCGCTACCAGAATCTTATCCAGGTCCCGTGCCGCACATACCGCCAGCGCACTGCGGGTAACCAGACGATCCAAAGCGGGCAGCACATGGTCATATTGCAGGACATAAGCACGCGGCTCGGTGACCTTATAAAACACCCGCACATCCAACTGCACAATGGCACCGTCGCCGGTAAGTAAATAACCCGATCCTGCCAAGGCATCACTCACCGGGCCACCTTCATCATCGTCATATGCCATTGCGTCAGCGTCGCTCGCTGCTTGCGAGCGCATTAAAGCTTGCACATGCCGCTCCACCACCGTTTCTGCCGAATGAACCAGCACTATCTGGTCAATGGGCTGCGGCCAGGCCCATAGCAAGCCTGAGGCTTGCTCCCGCGCGATTTTTCCAAAATGTAGTACCACCGCGCGATTGCCGGCGCCCACCTCTACTACATTAGCGGTCAGCCAGCGCGCGGCAGCAAACAAGGTACAGGCGTAAAAGGCTATAAACGTAATACGCATCGCCTGCAGCCACGGGCTGGCAGAGGTTGCAGTAATGGCTGCTGTTACTTCCACCATCAGCGCCCTCCAGTGCCCGAAGCAGCGGGACCTTTCATATTTATGTTATTTGGGCCTTCCACCAGTGCGCGAAAAGGTGCGGCATCAGTACGCAAAATCAAACGGGTTTGTGGCGTGATAATAGTGCCCAGGGTATCGAGTGAACGCAGCATTGTGTACAACTCTGGTGAACCACTAAAAGCGCGACCATAGAGCGCTGCCGACTGTACCCGCGATTGAGCTTCGATATCGGCGGCTTGGGCAAGGGCATCAGCCTGGATAATGCGGGCATCACGCTCCGCTGTAGAACGAATTTCCGCAGCCTGACGTTTGCCCAGCGCGGTACGTTCAATCGCAATGGTTTCCCGCTCGGCGCGCATTCGGTCCACAGTAGCGGAGAGGGTGACCGAAGGTAGTGTGAGTCGTTCAACACCAACCTGTACTACACGCACGCCATAGGTGTCCAGCAGCTGTCGGCTCATCTGGTGGTTCAGCCGTGTTTCAAAATCGGCAAGGCGTACCTCGCTTGCATTGGTATTGATCAAGTTGTTCAGATCGTAGGATGCGGTGGTGGTTTCCAGCGCAGAACCTACCACAGTGCGAATCTGGCGAGCGGTTTCATCGGGTTTGTTTTGTACGGCACGCATAAATCGCTGTATATGTTCGGCATCGGGTTGCACCTGCCAGGCAATATAGGCCTGCACAATAATGCGCAGGCCATCGCGAGTACCTACATCCTGCAGGCCGCTGGAGGTAGTGCGCAAGCGCAAATCCACCGGAATAATAGCTTCAAAAGGTGCTGGCCAGCGCAGCGCCAGACCTGGTTCCAACAGCACTCGGGTGGGATTGCCAAAGCGCGTTACTACAGCAGCAACGCCAGAGCGGACTTGTATCACTGTAGCTGCAGTAAGCGCGACAGCTAGCAATAAGATCGCAAATCCCACACGCAACCAGGGGAAAGGGCCACCCTGATGGTGACCATGGTGATGATGCCCGTGATGATGTCCTGTGTGAGCATGGCTATGATCGTGATTGTGGCTATGGTCGTGGCTACAGTCGTGACTATGATCATCGGGGCCCTGCTGACTGTGGTCATGGTTGTGTTCGTGTTGCTCTTTATCGGATCTAGTCACGGCAACTCCTGATAATCCACTTTGGCCGCAAGCGCTGGTGACACTTCTTGAGCGTCTGTCTTGGCCGAGATACCTGAATTAGAGATATCTGAGCTAGAGATACCTAAACTGTTATCAATACCTGAGCTGCTAGCAATGGACTGCGCACCTGAAAAATTGCGCAAATCTATAGTGGCGCTAGCGGCCGGCAAACGGTGATCAACCAGCACCAGACGGGAATTAGCTAAACCCTGGGTCAACTGTGCAAAGTATTGTTCCAGCAAAAAGGCCTTACCGCCCTGCTGATAGGCGTCGCGCTCGGCAATAAAGCGGCGTTTGGCAACATCGGCACTCGCGAGTGTTTCCCGCGCTGCGGCATTGGCCTGATTGCGCGTCATATCAGCGCGCAAGTGGGCAAGATGGATTTGCTGCGCAGCACTGCCCCGCTCGCGCGCAATAATTGCTTGGGCAGTGATCTGCGCCGCTTGTACGGCGTGATAGGCATTAGCTGCCGCAGCAGGTGGATGAATGGCTTCAAGCACGGTGGTCATGATCTCCACACCGCTGTTTAATCCGTCCAGATCAGCCTGCAACTGGACGCCAATATCCCTTGCTATTTGGGTGCGGGTTTCACCCAATACACCTTCCAGGGTACGGGAAGCGAAGTATCTAACCAGTATGCGATTGGCGGTGCTGCGAATCAGCGCGGGGGTATCGGCACTCAAGTAACGCGCTTTGAGTGCAGCACTATCGCTCATACCTATACGGTACATAAAACGCACGTCCATATTGACTATGTGAAAGCTCTGGCGGTCACCATTCAACGTCCTGACCTGGCTGGCAATGATTTGCGATTTTTCCGCGCGATGGGACGCATCCCAGAGGCGATTGGCACTGGCAGGTGGCGGTGCTTCCGCAGTGGTTAGTTTCTGATTCTGATCGGTAGAATCCTTGTCACTGACGGCTGCAGAAAGTTCATGCACTACGCCATTTTCTATGAGTTGAACCTTCCCCAAGGGCCAGGGTAAACCCAAGTGAAGTCCCGGTTGCCAGACCGCAATGGGCGCACCAAAACGTTCGTAGATGCCACGCTCGGCAATGGCTATTTCAGTGACGCCAGTGAGTACCCAGGCAACACCTAGCAAAGTGGCCATCACTGGCAGGAATGCACGGCGAATATAAGCAAACGCCCAACTCTGGCGTAAATCTATGCCGAACCTGTGCTTGAGCTCATCTTGTAA
Source organism: Pseudomonadota bacterium (assembly GCA_040385335.1). Taxonomy (GTDB): domain Bacteria; phylum Pseudomonadota; class Gammaproteobacteria; order Pseudomonadales; family Cellvibrionaceae; genus Cellvibrio. The sequence goes on along the minus strand of JAZKHP010000042.1, from coordinate 17,506 downwards.
ATGTGTAAAAGGTTTTATGGGCCAACGCCAAAGTGCGGCCAGGAAGCTCTCTGCCAATAATTCAGGCTCGCCTTGTGGTGGCGGCAAAAACAGGGACAATGCCGCACGCATCAGGAGTTCAACGGCAATAGCGGCAGGAATTAAACCTACCCAAACTAGCGCGACCAGGGGCCATTGTCGCGTTTTATTCGCCAGCAACACCGCAACACACAGTAACAAGGACAGGGTGATAGAAACACGCAACTGATAGGTGATGTGGGGAGACTCGGGTAGCTCGCTCGAACGGTTAGCGGCAGCGTAATAGCGCTCCAATACCAATGCAGAAAAGGCCAACAAGACGAGACTGAGCGCTAGCAAAAGTTTGATGGGCACTTGCCCGGCGTTAGGATTCTCTGCAGAACCGGTTGCCAAACCAATAGGCACCAGATTCCAATAACTAATAATTAAGCCTAACGCCAGGGCTGCGCAAATACTTAAACCTATAGTTGCAAGAGAGTTGCCATGGCCCTGAATAAATCCGAAAAAGCCATTCCAATAAGCGCGCAAACCCCGGTAGTAGCGTGCAAATAAGGGCCTAGGACCCGGCGGGACCTCATTTAGCGACGGCTTATCGACGGAAAACTCTTGAAGGGTAGATAAAGCAAAGATTTGAGATTGCGGAGTTTGGCCAGGCGCTAACGCAACATTCTGTGGCAAGGCAACATTGCCAGACAATCCAATATTGTCAGGCAATAATTCCAAGGCGGCGGCTTTTAAAACCTTAACTCGCCAGCGCGTAATCCACCACACGGATTGCAAGCATGCGGTAAGGGCCAACAAGCCTGCGGTTTGCGCCACCAGCACTGCTTGCCAAGTGGGTAACACCTGATACCACATAATCAACGCCATGCTGATCATGAGGAGAACGCAGGCTATCAGGATTTTTTTTAACAACCTTTCCTGGCGCGCGGCGAGTTGATATCGCGGCAGCGCTTGCGGCTCAATATCACCCGTACCTAGTAGCTTACGCATGATCGTTTAAGGTTCATTAGCCAGTGGACCAAAGCCTTCTGGGGGTTGACGGCGCTTGGTCGCAGCCTCATAAGCAGCGGCAATTTTTAACAACACAGGCTCGCTAAAGGGCAGTCCCGCAATATCCATTGCCACCGGTAATTTGGCGGGAAATGGGCCAGTCAATCGGGTGCGGTCATCGCCCGCCAAACGGTTATCACCTCCGCCACCACCGCGATTCTTCCAGGCCGACTCGGGTGTCACCGGTGCACTCGGATCGCGAATCAGGTCATAGACTTCGCTGGTAAAGCCCGCCGGTACGGTAATCACGGGAAGACCCTGGGCGCCGATAAAACTCCAGACACCCGTGCCATTGCGTTCATTGATGGCGGGCCCGGCAGGTGAACCCAAGCGGGTTGGCGGCAGGTTGCTGGTGGGATACACAATGGCATCAAGCTGCTGTTCGGTCATACACTGCAGCATGACTTGCTGCAACGAATAACGTAACAACATGCGCTCAGGCATATTGAGCTCCAACATTTTCTCGGCATTCTCACGGGCTTTTTTGCGATCGGGAAAGGTTGGATCCTGATGAAAGCTTGAGAGCGCAATCAAATCGGCATTGCTTTTGATTTTGGCATCGCCGCGTTCACGCAAGTACAAATTCAACATGTATTTGTTCTGGCCATCTGGCTCGGAGCTACCAAATTCGCGCAGGGTGAGATCCGCTGGCACCAATGCGGGATTCATGGTCATGTCCAGCAATTTACTGGTGTGATCAGTGGTGGGTTTGCCGTTTACATCCACCGGAAACAGATCCGGGTAGCGCTTGGTGAACACCACATTGAGATTCTGCGGTGCATACTTGCGAATACAGCTGGTGAATAAATCATTCTCGCCGGGGTCAACAATAGTTGCTCCCAGGTTCTTAAGATCGCCCACTGCCGCTGACACTATATCAATGGTCTGTTCATCGGCCTTGGTAAATAACCGTTTGTGCATGTACTCGCGCACTACACCGATACGCAGCCCGTCAAGACGTTTGGCGTTAGTCATACTTTCATAAGAAGCAGCAGGCAAGCGACCAATGTTAAAAGCCGTAATTTGATCCCTGGGGTCGTAGCCAGCAATAACATCAAGGACTCTGGCGGTATCTTTTACGGTGCGACAAATAGGGCCCACACGAGTATTAATGCCGTATTGCACCATACCTTCGCGACTCACCAGTTCCTCGGTGGCAGCAATACCCACGGCGCTGGCAGCGCTCGCTGGCCCGCGAATGGAAGATCCGGATTCTTCGGCGATGGCGCAGGTCACTAAATTGGCGCCTACCGCCGAACCCGAGCCCGAACTGGAACCGCGCGGTGAGCGTTCAGTATCATAGGGATTGCAGAAAGTACCGCCAAACGAGCTGCGGGGTACCCCCGAGGCGTATTCACCCAGATTCGACTTGGCGATAATAATCGCACCAGCGGCACGCAAGCGTTCCACAAAAGTAGAGTCGGTGGGCGGACGGTCATTGGCGTAAGGAGTATCTGCACCCGAGGTGGTGCGCATATCAAAAGTATCGTACTGATCCTTGATCGCCATAACGACGCCGTGCAGTGGCCCAGAAAGCTTTCCCGTTTTGGCAAATTCTTTGTCCAGTTTTGCAGCAGTTTCCAGCGCATCCAGCATGTTCGGGTCAGTATCAAGACTATCCGTCAAACTGCGCGCCTTGCGCTCGTCAAAGCCCCAGGATTTACGCGTAGCAGGACGCAGATTCAGGGTGACCAGTGCGTTAATCTGTCCGGCATTGGGAATAGTGGTTATAGGGCCAAGAATCCCCTGAGGTTCGCTCACGCAAGTGCCGTTGTAGGCTTTGATGCGCTTCAGGTACAGCTCGACCAACTGGGTTGATGTCAACTTCTTGCGTAAAATCGCGGATTGAATATCGCTAATCGTTGCTTCTTCAAGGTGAAAATTCTTTTTATCGGACGCTGCCTGCACCGGTAAGGTCATTATGGATAACACTAGTATGAACAACACCGCTATCGACCACATTCGCACCGAGGTGAATGTGGTTATCGAACCCGTAAATTTGTTATTACCCATAGCCCGTCTCCGCCGGTTAGATTATCGATTTTGTGCCCGCAGGATCCCGCTTGTTGGCAACGTCAGGGAAAGTAACTAATGGCGTAGCCATCGGGTTTACAGCACTGATTTTTTTGTGTAGCAACACATACATGGCGGGGATGACATACAGAGTCAACGCACTGCCAAAAACCAGCCCGCCGATTACCGCAATCCCCATGGACACACGGCTTTCAGAGCCAGCTCCCAATGCTAGCGCAATCGGCAAAATGCCCAGAACTGTCGCCATTGTTGTCATTAAAATGGGGCGTAAACGTGCTGCAGCCGCTTCCTGAACTGCAATAAGACGAGTGGCCGCACCCGCTGCAAATCGCTGATTGGCAAACTCAACAATCAGAATGCCGTTTTTGGTAATCAGCCCCACCAACATAATCAAACCAATTTGCGAAAAGATGTTCAGGCTCTGGCTGAAATACCACAACGACAACAAGGCGCCGAAGAGCGCCAGCGGCACTGTTAGCAATATCACCAGTGGGCTCAGGAAGCTTTCGAATTGGGCGGCGAGTACAAGATAAATAAGTACCAGCGCGAGAATAAATACCCACATCAGCGAGGATGAACTGTCGACATACTCACGTGCTGTGCCAGTTAAAGCAGTGCTGAAGCGATCGTCCAGAGTGGCTTTGGCAGTCTCTTCAAACGCTTTTATACCTTCATCCAGCGTGCGGTCTTTCGCCAGTGTCCCGGAAATAACCGCCGCACTGTTGCGGTTGTACCTATAGAGTTCAGGCGGCGAACTGGTTTCTCTCAATGTCACCAAATTATTCAGTTTCACCAGCCTGCCACTCGTAGTGCGTACCGAAATGTTATCCAAATCACTCGGCCTGGAACGGAAATCGCGGGTCAGCTGGCCGATGACTTCATACTGTTTGCCATTGAGGATGAAATAACTAATGCGCTGCCCACCTAGAGCGGCTTGTAGGGTTTGGGCAATATCCAGTGTGCTCACCCCAAGGGTTTGCGCTTTTTCGCGGTTAATCGTGACTTGCACTTCAGGTTTGCTGAACTTTAAATCGCTATCTACAAAGTTGAATGCGGGGTTTTTACGCGCCTCCTCGATAAATGCTGGCACCACCTCCCGCAAGGCTTCAATACCTGGCCCCTGGATCACGAATTGCACACCCGTAGATTGGGAGCGTCGAGCACCAATACTGGGTTCCTGGCCGATATTAATGTTTGCACCGGTGAATTTTTTTGTCAGGAAACGAAGGTCTTCCGCAATCTCCTGCTGCGACCTTCCCCGCTGATCGCGATCTTTAAGAAACACCCGCACAAAGCCATTATTAACGGCACCTTGCACTCCGGGCGCACCGCCGGAGCCCGGCACTTGCGTCATCATTACATCGGCTTCGGGGACGCTCTCGCGGGTTGCCCGGGCAACGTCATCCATGAAATTTTGCATGTAATCGTAGCTGGCACCCTCGGCAGCAGTCGCGCGAACCCAAATGCGACCACGATCCTCAAGCGGCGATAATTCCCGCGGCAAGAGCGAGATAAACACATAAGCCAAACCGAGCGCGAGCACCAGAATCACCAGCGCCCAGTACTTATGCTTGAGAAAACCTTTTAAACCGCTGCCATACCCCGTTTCCATGCCATGAAAAAATGGTTCGGTAGCGCGGAAGAACCAACCGTGCGATTGATGCGGTTTTAATAAACGCGTACACAACATGGGCGTTAAGGTGAGTGCGACAAATGCGGAGATAAACACAGTGCCTGCGATAGTTACGCCAAACTCACGAAACAATTGTCCCGACAACCCACCTAAAAATAACAAGGGTAGAAATACCACCCCCAATGAAATAGTGGTTGCGATAACGGCAAAGAAAATCTCTTTTGTACCCTGAATACCCGCATCAAAGGGCGTCATGCCGGCTTCAACTTTGGCATAAATGTTTTCCAACACCACTATGGCGTCGTCCACCACCAAGCCTATGGCAAGCACCATCCCCAGCAGCGTTAAGGTATTAATGGAAAACCCGGCAGCTGACATAATGCAGAAAGAACCCACTATGGAAACCGGAATAGCCAAAACGGGAATCAGCGTTGTGCGCCATTCGCGCAAGAATAAAAACACCACCAGCACAACAAGAACGAAGGCTATCAGAATGGTTTCAGATACTTCCAACAGGGACGTGCGCACAAAGGAGGTATTGTCGTAAGCAATATTCATCTTGATGCCTTCAGGCAGTTCCTTTTCAACCTGCTGCAGACGCTTGCGCAATTCATTCACAATTTCAATTTGATTAGCACCGGGCTGTTGCTTGAAATACAAACCGGCGATGGGTGTATCGTCAATCTTGAGCGCACCGCGTTCGTTTTGTGCGCCCAGTTCGGCATAGCCAATATCGCTGAAACGCACTATGCGATCTTCGCTGCGCTTAACGATCAAGTTATTAAATTCCTCTGTAGTCGTAATCCGCGATAAGGTTTTAACCGGAAATTCCACTGCCGAACCTTCAATGCGACCCGCTGGTAATTCAATATTTTCCCTAGCCAACACTTGCCTAACATCCAACGGCGAAACACCGTAAGCAGCAAGTTTTTCAGGGTCCATCCACAGCCGCATGGCGTAACGTTTTTCCGCAGGTTGATCCACACTGGCGATACCTGGCACTGTCTGCAAGCGTTCACGTAGAGAATCCGCATAGGCACCTAATTCCAACTGGGATTTGGTTTGGCTGCTTAAGGCAATACCAAAAATCGGATTCGAATCTGCATCGGCTTTGTTCAAAATGGGTGGATTAATATCGGCGGGTAGAAACCGTGCCGCGCGGGATAATTGATCGCGCACATCGCTGGCAGCGACATCCAGATCAACACCCAATTTGAATTCCGCCGTGATAACACTCGCACCTTCGCGGCTGACGGAGCTCAGGGTATCTATACCCGCAACCGTATTGACGGCCTCTTCAATCCGCTCGGTAATTTGGGTTTGCACCACTTCTGCAGCAGCACCAGGATAGCTGGTAGTAATGGATACCGTGGGTGGATCTATCGCCGGATATTCCCGTATTGGCAACTTCGTCAAACTAATGCCACCCATCAGCATAATGAATAGGGAAATAACAATCGTTAGTACGGGGCGGCGAATACTCAGCTCGGCAAGCGTCATGAATTTGCACTCCCTAAGTCAGCGTTTGTAGCCTTCACGGCAAAGTGACTAGTAGGTGTCATGGGAGTATTCGTAGCAGAAATACCCTTGGGTTTGGTCAGGTCAGCACCCACGCCCCGCAAGTCTTTAGGAGGAGCACCTTTAGGGGCAGGATTTTTAATCGCAGGATCTGCATCGGATTTCACGGCTTTCGCCTCCATCACCGACTCCACCGGCTGCTTGGCACGCATATTCTGCAAGCCTGACGTAATCACTTTATCGCCCACCTTTAACCCGGAAACTATATGCACCTGACTGGCGGTGCGCGAGCCGGTTTCTACTGCGCGCCGCTCAGCCACGCCGTCCTGAATAACAAAGACATTTTTTTCGTCCAGCCCTGAAACTACCGCTTCTGCAGGTACTAAAAACGCATCCGCTATTTGATCCAGCGGTATAGAAACATTGGTGAAAGCACCAGGTAGGAGTCGGCCATCATTGTTGGCGCAGACGGCTCGTACCAGTAGCGTCCGAGTGCCGCTGTCGATGCGTGGATCAAGCGCAGCAATGCGCGCAGCATACTTTTGCAAGCCTCCCGCCACCGTAAAGGTAATCTCGGTGCCCACCTTAATGCGCCCGGAATATTTTTCCGGTACCGCAAAATCAATTTTCAGTTCGTTCAAACGTTGTAAGGTTGCGATTCGCGTAGTGGCACTGACAAAAGCCCCCAGGCTCACGTAACGCAGGCCGACAACACCGTTGAAGGGCGCCCGGATTTCGGTTTTTTCGATTTGGGCTTTGTATAAATCAATAAACGACTGTTGCACATTCATTTCGCTGAGCACGCTGTCGTAATCGTCCTGACTTACCATCTTTTGGGCGAGTAATTGCGAATAGCGGCGAAAGCGAACTTCGGCCAATTTTTTACTGTAGTTGTACCTATCCAGATTCGCGCGCAGGTCAGAGTCGTTTAGCTTCAGCAATAAATCGCCCTGTTTTACCGGCGCGCCTTCCACAAAGTTGATGCTGACAACTTTGCCATTGGTTTCAGCCTGCAGCTCCACACCCTCATCGGCGAGCACAGTGCCAGTGGCAGTAATGGTTTCCGCAAATATGCTGGGCACCACAACAAACGTCGTTACTTTTAAAGGGGCGCCGCTCTTGCCGCCCGAACCATTTGCGTCAGCAGGTTTTTTTTGCATCGGATTTTGCGTTTTGTCCTGGCTCTGCGTTTTATCCATAGCTAGCCGCTCACCGGGGCCAGACGCTGCTTGAGCTTTAGGTGACGCATTCAACCACAGGGGCTTAAGTTTGGGATAAGCCAAACCGCCAATGACCGCGACGATGAGTAAACTCCAGACAACTTGCTTAATCATAAGTGAGTCAACACCCTTAGTGTGTTCCAGTAATAGACAAAGGAGGAGTACTGGCCGGCGGCCGACGATAGTGCGTAGCCTGTTCATAGGCATAGGCATAGCTTATTAATTTGGCGTCATCCCAGGCGCGACCCAGAATTTGTAATCCAACGGGTAGCCCCTGCCCCAGATAACCACTGGGTACCGAAAGTGCTGGCCATTGCAAAGTACTGCCAACAAAGGTGAGGCTACTACTTAAACCGGTAACGCCACCTTTAGGATTAGGTTCATCTGCCATCACCTGGGTATTGCGGTCGCCATTTACCACCGGTAACTGCGCCCAGGTGGGGAATATCAGGGCATCAATCTTGTCGGCATCCATGGCCCTGGTGAAGGCCGTGCGGTAAATCGCTTCTGTTTCCAAACCCTTGATAGTGGCGGGGTCCGTTTCCGGATCGCCAGACGCAGCAACGGTTTCAAGCCCCGCTTGATGCAAAGGATGGGCAAGTTTGGAATCGGCCAGGGCCTGGGGTGATCCGTAGGGAATACCTGGATGTGCGGCAAGAAACTTAATCATATCGGCCTTGCGTCTTGCCGGTGTCTGCGGTGCGCGAGCCAAGCCTTCAATTTCCGGCACTACAAATGTGTCGACAATCTCCGCACCGGCGGAGCGTAATTCCGTCAAGGTTTGCTCAAAGTGTTTGATGATGCGTGGATCTGTTACTTTGTCGGTAAATACCTGGCGCAGCACGCCCAAACGTGCACCTTTTAGCGCATCCCTTTTCAAGCTGCTGACATAGGTTTTAGGGATGTGGCCTTTGCTCTTAAGTGTGACTGCATCATTGCTATCGATGCCGACCATGGCGTCCAACAAAATCGCCATGTCCGTGACAGTGCGTGTCATAGGTCCTGCGGTATCGCGCACACTGTTGTTGGGTTGAATACCCGTGCGCGAAATCAAACCCACCGTTGGCCTTAACCCCGCCAAAGCATTGTGTGCCGCAGGCATACGCACCGAACCACCAGTGTCTGTACCTACACCCACCAAGGCAAAATTTGCGGCAATCGCCGCACCCGTACCGCCAGATGATCCGCCCGTGGCAAAAGCCGTGTTATAGGGATTGCGTGAATAGCCGGACAAAACCGAATTGATATTGTCGCCACCACCATTGGTAAATTCGGAGAGCGAAGCCTTGCCAATCACTATGCCACCGGCAGCTTTGATTTTTGTGACAAGGGGCGCATCACTGGGGGGATAATAATTTTTCCAGCCTTGAAACCCGGAGGTCATGGGCATACCGGTGGCATCTATGCAATCTTTAATCAGCACTGGCACACCGTGCAAAGGACCGCTCAGTTTGCCACTGCGTTTGAGTTTTGCATCCAGAGCATCGGCTTCAGCCAAGGCTTGTGGATTGAGGTTGATAATGGAATTGATATAAGGCCCTTGCTGATCGTAGGCCTCCACACGCTTCAGGTAATCGGTAACCAACTGACGCGCCGTCATTTGCCCAGATAGAAACGCGGATTGCACATCGGCAATAGTCGCCTCTTCCACCGACAGGGCATAGCCTGGATTTACGATTAACGCGAGACTTAATAACCACAGCCGGGCATTTGAACCAAATGCCCTGGCAAGCGAATTACCTATCACTGAATTACCTATCAAAGTTATAACTATTAGTGGGTTCATATGTCGGGTCTTGAACGCGTTGAGTAGGGGATGTCAGATAAATAAATAGAGAGCAACAAGAACCTGGCGCTTAACAAACTCAACCCGAGTTGCACCTACCTGAACTAAGACGACCAGGCAGCGCTTCCCCCCACCCTGGTTCCGGTCGCGACAACTAATCATTTTTGCGGCAACACCAACGCCCTGGTAACTTCTACTGCAACCGGTTTTTGTTGGTACATGGGTGGGGTGTAACGCCATTTACGCACTGTAGCAAGGATGCTTTGCATCAGCTCTGAATCATTCAAAGCGGTAATCACAGGCACGCGTACCTCGCCTTTTCGATCTATCACAAAGTTAATCATTACGGGCTGCTGGCCAAGCTTGGCCAATACTGATCGGGGTACGACGGGCATGGCTGCTGCTAGTCTCTGCGGTTCAGTGTCCAATTCGTGCCACGGCAAGGTTCGCAACTGGGCAACATTGGTGGAAATAAATCCTTCCCGTGCGGCCTCAACGTGACTTAAGGTAGTGACCACTCCCGAACGTTTAAAGCTAAACTGCAATACCTCCCGGCGCGGCCAGGTATGGCTGGCTGCCGAGCTGCTATCCATGATGGCAAATTGCCAATCACTAACAGCCTGCAACGCAGAGTTGGCAAAAGCCTCGTTGGTGGCTTCCAAGGCAAAGGCATCATTCACCTTACCCCCGGAATCAATGGTAATAACCATAACCACCTCGCCATCACCGGCTTTTACACCGACTAACTCGGGTGGAAAACGCGGTAAGTGATAGCTGATCAAACCAGCCAGACCAGGCGCCACTTTTGGATTATCCACTGTCGCTTGTGCATCCATCGCAAACACAATGATCACTGCAACAACGGTCACTGTATTTGCCAGCCACAAGAGCAGGAGTTTTGAAGCAAGCAGCGTTGGGACTATAAATTTTGGCGCAGGCAGTTTTAGCGCAGGCTGTTTTAACACAGCCAGCTTTGGAACAGCCCCTTCTAGAACAGCCAAATTGGGAACAAATAGTGTTGGAACAAACATGGGACACCTCCCGTGAATGACATCCTCTCGCTTAAAAAAAATTGCAGTCCTTAGCTAAGGCGCTCCAATAAAATCAATATCGCGCGCGGGTGTATTTACTGGCACGCGTATCGCCTGGGTTGCCTGCTCAAAGCTGTAACCCAATGCCAATAACTTAGGTTCACTAAAAGCTGGGCCAAAGAAGGAAATGCCCACAGGTAAGTCGTCACCGGTAAAGCCGGCAGGCACGATTAAATCGGGAAAGCCGCTGAGATTGGCAAAGTTTGTGGCTGATTGGGTGGTGTCAGCGGGCGCACCGGGAGGGGTCGCAAGCAACGCTGGTCGGCGTGGTGACGTTGGGTAAACGATCGCATCCAACTTATTGGAGTTGATAATACCTTCGAGCGTAACGCGCACCAGCGGCAGACCCTGATCGCGTACTGTGGTGTAACGGAAATCGTCCAGTTTGCCACTGGCGACTTCACGTTTCATCAAATTCCAGCGGCGCGGATTGGGCCCCGCACCATCGCTACGGAGTGAGTGAAAAGTGTCGGCACGGGCAATAAGCTCCGTAATATTTTTGGGGTATTGCGGCTTGGTCGTCGCCAGATAATCGCCAATTTGTGCAGCAAATTCAGGATAACGCAGAGCGCTGTAAAACTCGGTTTTAACATCCAGTAACCATTTGGGATAACGCACATCGACAATGATGGCACCCTTGGCACGCATAGTATTAAGCGCAGCTTCAATGACCCAATCTACCTCTTCATCTGCGCCCAGGAAATCCCGAGCAATACCTATACGTGCGCCTTTCAAGGCATCCTTTTTGAGAAACTGGGTGTACTCCTTATGAAACTTTCCTTTGCTCTTTTCGGTGGCCGCATCGGCTCCATCCACACCGGTCGTTATGCCAAGCGAAACCGCTACGTCATAAACACTGCGCGCCATAGGACCACCGGTATCAAAGGTCAATGCCAGCGGAATAATGCCATCGCGACTTAATAAACCGTGGGTGGGTTTCAAACCAACGATACCGTTAGATGCTGAGGGGCCGCGAATAGAGCCACCCGTGTCAGTACCGTATCCCAAGGGCGCATAGTCAGCCGCAATAGCCGCGCCTGTGCCACCGGATGAACCTGAAGGAGTGCGAGTTAAATCGTGCGGGTTAAGCGTTTGACCACCCAGTGAACTCATGGCGCCGCCGGAAGCAAATTCAGACAAATTTACCTTGGCCAGAATAATGGCACCCGCATCACGCAACTTTTTGACCATAAAAGCGTCGTCCGGCGGTAGCGAACCTTCCAGCATTATTGAGCCACCAGTGGTTGGCAAATCCACTGTGTCGAAGTTATCTTTTAGGACGACGGGAATTCCGTGTAAAGGCGAGCGTGGACCCTTGGCTTTGCGCTCGGCGTCGAGCGCTTTGGCAATTTCAACGGCTTTGGGATTGAGGCTAATCACTGCGTTGATTCTGGGGCCCTGTTTGTCATAGGCCTCAATCCGTGCCAAATACAGTTTTACCAGTTGTTCAGAAGTCAGACTACCTTCTTTAAAGGCTGCATTAATGTCAGCGATGGTCGCCGAAGCTAAAGGGATTTGGGCTGCCCAGACAGACGAGCAAATCATCATCAAACAATTGGCCAATAATAAACGCAACGCAAAGGATTTTATCTGCAACATAGCCGACCACCCGTTAAAAAAACCCGCTGAGAAAAAGCTGTGAAAGAACTTGTTATCAAGACGAGGCGCGCGCAAGCACACCCTACCGCAGCAATTACTTTTCACGCGGCAGTTGTTTTTCAAAAGGCAGTTCCGTTTAGGGGTGGGCAGTTTTTAATATGTAGGGGGATGATGCACACCGACGTCAATTAAGACATGGTTACCTGAAAAGACTTCATGAGTGTGGAATGGCCTTGGCCATCTCCGTTGGTTGTCATCGCAGCACAGATATTAGTTCCTACTATTTTTTTGTGCGGCGAGGACAGCCTTTTTTACCCATCCATAAGCTTTTAGGAAGGCGCACTCGGCCTATACAAGATGCTCAATTTCAATGTGAGTCATAACGAATTCCTCGCCAACTATTTCGAGCAACAGCCCTTGCTGTGTGCTGCATCGCTGAGCGAGCCAATCATGCAATGGCACGATCTGGATTTATTACTGCACAGTATTGAACCCGACGAACAGCTGATACAAATGTTCCTGAATGGCCAAGTGCCACCCGCCAGCTTTTTGGATGAAACAATTGCATTTGGTCGCTGCCGAAAAATTATCAACAAACACCACTTTTATAACCTGCTGCAAAACGGTGCAACACTCGTTCTCAATCGCGTGGAGAATTTTTCAATAGCTGCCAAACGGTTGTGTATGGAAGTGGGCAAGTTTGCACAACAACCCACTACCGGTAACGCTTACGTATCATTTTGTGGAACTGGATCATTCGGAAAGCATTGGGACACCCACGATGTCTTCGCCATACAGCTGGTGGGCAAGAAATTATGGCAACTATATCCGCCCACCCTGCCGCTACCACTGAGCCAACAAACCAGCCGCAAAAGCCCGCGCGAATGCCCGGCTACACCAACGTTTGAATGCATATTGGCAGCAGGTGATGTTTTGTATATTCCGCGCGGTTGGTGGCATCAAGTGACGCCGCTGGATGTTGCAAGCTTGCACCTTTCGGTGGGCACCTACCCACCGACGGTTTTAGATTACGTTTTGTGGGTATGTAATCGCCAGTTGCCGCAACTGCTTGAAGCTCGCCGCAGTTGTGTCGATATGGATTCTTTAAAACCAGATCTGGCAACGATTATGGGTGTTGCCGTTAAGGAGGTTCTCGATAACAAAAACATGAAGGAGTTTATCTACCATCTTCATACCCGGGAGCGCCTATCCAGCGAGTTTCAAACAGCGCTGCTGATGGGCACACTCGATTCTAATTTAAACGAACATGTCCAACTATCCTTGACCAGTGTTTATAAAATTGAATCAGACAACTTCGAAATTCCCGCTAATGGCGGACGACTCAAGCTAACTCCAATCAGTTACGCAGTGGTCAATCTACTCAATCGCACCGGTTCATTAAATTGGCCTGAGCTGTGTGCAGAACTGCTTCAATATCCTCAAACGGCAGTACGCAATGCCGTACTGGATCTCGCCCGTTACGATATCCTGAATATTCAAAAGTTTTAACGTAACCAACCTTGTTGAAAAGTATTTTTGTGCATTGAAAACTCACCTTAAGCAAATGTCACTTACTATTCATAGAAATTAACAAACGTCATTCACTACAAATGAAGAACGGAATTTTCATAGGAGGTCAATCGTTGGATATTTACCAATGTGACACGTGACGATATACGTAAAAATACCAACGTAACGAAACGCGCCCAACGCCGATACACCGAAAAGCAAAATGGCCGACTAATCATCGACGACGATGTCCCGTCAGGTACACGTCTTGCCTCAATAGCACCTCGTAATATGGTATTGGAAAAAATTCTAGTTTCACGTAATGCCCAACAGGGAGATAAAGAACATTTGCTTAAATAAAAAATATTTCAGCTGAAAAAATTCACCCTATTAATTTGTGATTTATAAAACGAATACATTGGTAATATGGCTCTACCGGCGGTAGAAGATGAGTAATGAATTATGCGCAACACACGAATAGGGTTATTGCGGCGCACTCTTTAAAACGCCTTTTAATGGGTAAGGGAGATGATGATATTGCACAGGGAAGTGATTACATTATTACAGCTGGCATAGAACGCATGCTCATTTAAAGGAAAATACCAATGGGATGTTGTGTGTGAATATTGTTTGATAAACGCAAATTAAAGTTAAGAAAATTGACGCTATCTAAATGAATCGCACAATTTGTGCTTTATTTACTTGCTTCGTGTAAAGGTTTCATAATAAAACATTATCATAAATTATTTTCTTGCTTGCCATTTTTAATATGTTCAATTGCTTATTTAACATAGTAAGATTTGGATCATGCCCACAATCAGTAACGTTAATGTATGTTTTGGCAGGTGCATTTATTTTTTCAAAAAATTGCTTTGTTACTTTTGGAGTAGTCAACAAATCCTTTTCTCCCTGAATAATGTAAATTGGTATTTTAAGTTCTATGCAACACTTGTCCAAGGCAATTTGCAGAGCCATTCCATTGCCCCTCAATCCCACAAACTTAACATAGGAAAAATCCTCGCCTGCTTGATAAGCAGCTTTCGATTTTTGTGATAAATATTCTTTACCCAGCACCAAGTTCAGTGCGTTGGAGGTATCCTGATTTTCGTAGGCTCGTATTATCCTTCGTAATTTCCCAAAACTTTTAGGATCTACCCAGGGAGGAGCGCCAATAGCTTTGAGTACAGCTACATCTTCTTTGCGGCCCTTAGACAATGCCTTGGACAAAACCAATTCATAGCTGGCTTTTAAATTGTTCTGGTAGTTGACCAATTGTGAGAGTCCAACATAAAAATAGTATTTTTCGGGTGCTTTTTTAACCATGGTTAATGCAAGAGCTGAGCCCCAAGATGAACCAGAAATAATAATTTTTTCTGTTTTAAATTTCGTGCGTAGATAGTCGGTGATTTCTAATCCATCATGCACCATCAAATCCATACTCAACCCAGTCTGTTCGAGTTCCTCATAGGTTAGTTCGCTTGTTGCTTGATTGATTTCGAAAGTCTTCCCTGCACCACGCTGATCCCAATGAACAACGGTAAATTCCTGATCCCAATTTGGATACATATTTTCTGCATACAAACTTAAAGGATTACCTGGCCCTCCATGAATTATCAGTAAAACCGGATTTTTGTAGTTTTTACCTCTGATAGTAATCCATTGTTTAATTCCCCCTATTTGCACGTAAAGATTCTCATTGACTTGCGTACTTTCTGCATATTCGGCATGAGAAACAAGCTTCAGATTTTCATCGGCTAACGAAGAAAATGGCAAAAGTATCAAGCCAAAAATGCTGGCTACTAATAAGCGAACATTCATTAATTGCAAAATTAAATTCATATATTTTTTTAACCTTCATTTAAATATAATGTCTCTATTATTTATAAACCTTGGGAGACTACAAAAAAATGGAAAAATACAAAGCATGCTTTAATTTCCTACTACAGGATTATTCAGGCATTCACTTTCAATAGCGCGTTGATTTAAGTGACCTAAAACATCTGGAGCCGCCTCAAAAGCTTATAACAATAGTTGGTCATACAAAAATTTACCAACCAAAGATTAGGCAATGTTTATTCGCAAAGCATAATTAGCCAGTAAAATGATGTATCGAAAAAGCTCTAGAAACACGCTCACAATTAAACTGTTTCTCAAGTTATCCTCGATGTAAGCACTATCATACGCCCCGTACTATTAATCAGATGAGCATTAACTTCTAGCAGATTATTCAAGATTTTTTACAAGTGCGCCTCATGCGGTGAAGAATTTTCAAAGAGCACTGCAACAGGTAATTGTTGCCATAATTTTATGAGCTTAACTTTTTTACAGAGCCTCTCAATGATAAGTATAGATGCAATTAAAAAAATGGCTAACAAATTCAATCTATTAAGTCTCTAAAAATTATTAGAGGTACTTTTAAGCGACGGAATTGCCATCCAACTTGATTGAGCTTTATAAGAATCCCGCTGACACTCCTAATTTGAGTGCTTTTAAACCAATAACTGGTCCACCATAAGCTGATAAGTCGCGTCATTTTTATGCACTCAATCAATCCTAAATGCGTCTATGTACAATACCTAAATTAATAACAGTGAAAATAGTAAATCCTTTCGACAAACCAATTAAATAACTTCCATTAACGTTAAGCCATCGGAATATTTTCGTTCTACAATTAACAATTTTTTTCTACATTCATTAAAGTCAATATGTTGCCTACATACTTTTTCAATTAAATTTAGTTTTTCAATATAGTTTCTGGCAATTAACGAGGTATATTTAGCATCAGGATTTTTTCCATTACTCTGTATAAGAATCTTTACAACATCCTTATACAAAAAAATCTTAAAGCTAAGATCTGCTATATGATTCTCTTTTTCAAGATAATAACTTTCTTGCGTATTGTAGGTCTCGTCACTTGAAAAAAATTGAACGCATAATCGGGGTTTTTCCGTATGTTTTGTGTGTGTACAATTTTGCACTCTAACATGATTTGTTAAAAAATCAAAAATCCATTTTTTAACAAGCTTTTTGTTTCCACTTAATTGGTGCGTGTCATCTTTAGTTAAAACAATATCTTTTCCATTTCGTTTATTGTCATCTGGCGAAGTAGTTTTTATAGGGAGATTATTGAAACTTGATGTGTCATAAAGAAAATCAAGACAGAAACCATCATCCAAACATTCATAACAAACTTCAAATAGCAATGACACCATATATTCCGCAACACTCATTTTAAAAGCATTTTGCAAAAGGTCCTCATCTGGTTTAAAAAGATACTCAGTCAACACTGGTTGATGGGTTACATTCGGCCAGTGATTTACAACTGCAATACCTTTTTCCTGTGCTTGCAAAGTTTTTAAACAAAGGTACTCAAAAGACTTGAGATTGTGTGCAGGCAATATTGCTTTATGTGCAAAAGTTAAAAAATAGGTTTGGGTGTTCCATGTCAACAGCCCATTAAAGCAGCCGTACTCGCCAGCACTAAGACATTCACGTAGCAGAGACTCGAGTACTTCATTAATTTCCCCGGTATGAGTGGACTGTTTAATAAAGGGTGCTACGTAAGTTGGCTGCTGTTGGATACGTAAACATTTTTTTTCTCTATCTAATTGCATAGATATTAAAGGCAAAGCTTCCCCCAAAGATTGGCAAGCTTTTTGGCATTCAGATGAACCGAAATTTTTTCCAAGACTAAAAGCAACAACTTGATAGGCATTAACAGGATCAATCTGCCTGGATATAAACCACTGCTGGTAGTTGGATAGAGCCAAGATTCCTGATGAATTTCCATTCACACCCGGTGTGAATGACAACAAATCAGCAACTGTTTGTTTATAAAACATATCGCGTACTTTCAACGGAAGTCCGGCTTTATTGGCCGCGGCAACTACCAACATAGCACTGATAGAATCACAACCTATATCGAAAAAATTATTGTTAATGCCCACTCGTTCAAGTTTTAATACATTTTGGAATATTGAGCAGAGAATGGCTTCACGCTCATTACGCGGTGGCTGATAGCCGGATTGTATCCTGTCAGTTTCTG
>JAZKHP010000041.1:0-42423 GCA_040385335.1 Pseudomonadota bacterium | reverse complement strand
AATCCTGGTTGACGTACCATTTGGTCGGTGTGTTGCTTACGAAGGGGTTATCCAAGCGGCCTACACTACCTACTGATGAGCTTGATAATGATACTTTTGAGCTAGCTAGAGAGCTGGCAACAATTGAAGATCGTTGGCTACTAAGGCTGCTCGATGAACCTCTATTGCAAACTCTACCCAGGATTTGTAGGCAGTAGGAATCGCTCCAGGTAGATTCGGGACAATCTGGCCAGCTGTTACCTACCGGGCAAGAAAGCGGGGAAGATGAAGAAGCCGTTGAAGATCGTACAGACGAGGCAATTGACGATGGAGCAACTGATGATCGTACAGATGAAGCAACGGAAGATGGCGCTACAGACGATGCAGGAGTTGATGAGGTTCCGCCTGCGCAAGCGGCTCCGGTAACCGCAGGAATTTCTGCACTGGCAGAACCCTTAGTGCCGACAAAGCCAAACTCTACGCTTTGACCTGGTTGAATGCTGCCATTCCAGGATACATTTCTAGCGGTATAGGGATTTTGGCCACTGAAATTAATATTCCAGCTACTGCCTACGCGGTTGTCACCGGAATATCTCCAGCTAACCTCCCAGCCGTTAATTGGAGTAGAGTTCGTATTCGTAATTTTTATACCTGCCTGAAATCCATTCCCCCACTGGTTGACAACTGTATAACTACAGCCAGCAAACACATTGGAAGAAAATGCGGACACAGCCAGGGAAAATCCCAACGCAATAGCAGAGCGCGTAATCGCACTCGCCATGCGCGGTTTAATCGCAGAGGCTTTAAAGCTACTCATAATGTTTTCCTCGGAAGTTAACGCCGAAAGTGATTTCGGCAGGGTCGTCGATAATTATTGTTAAGACGGATACAACAAATTAGTCAAACAACAAGGTAAAAAAATTAAAACTCGAATCAATGATTGCTCCTGCCTACTTACGACTTAGTCGGCTGAGGTCAACGTATTTCATTGCATTCGATCTATCTAAGGTTCGCTCCATACCCGGCAATCTGTAAGGCGTGCAAATGTTGCTGTAAATAAAAGCCTACAAGACAACTATTTGCTCAGCGATTGCACAATTAACGGTGATCAAATAAAACAAGATTTTGATCTTAAGGTGTGTCATCTAATCTAAAAATGGTTGCGCAATCATTTTCAAACAAAAAATACTCAAAAAAAGACAAGTAATGCTAAAACAGCATTGGGCATAACTTTTTTGATCTTATTAAATGTCGTCAAACATTTAGATTTAAAAAATGGTTGCGCAATCATTTGTAAGTCAAATCACCTAAAAAAGATAAATAGTTAAATCAAAGACAATATACGGGCATGTTACAGCTGAAGTAATCGGAAGACTTTTCGATCATTTTTTATTATGAGTGGTAGAGCAATATTAAAATTACAGGGGTTAAAATCGCTTCTTATGATTATTCGAAAAACCGAAATATTTCAGTTCCGGCAACTATAGCCCGTGCACTCACAAATAGAAACCCTTCATGTGCCAACAAATATTAACAATTGCACAAAAAATGAGGAAAAAGCGAGCAGAGTAATTTTATATGCCAGTCAGTGCGTGTATTCAAAGCACAGTTGGATTTTGTGGGTAAATTGGTAATTCACATTAATAATGTTTATATATCAGTTACTTATATTTTTTAGACCAAAAGGATGCGGTGTGTTATGAGGCAGTTAAAAAATAATGTTGATAAAAAAACAATAAAAATTTATGTTTTTGCTGCGCTAGATTGGGTGGGTTGCGTTTCCATGCGCCGGGATATTTACAAAAAATTAACAAAAATTTACAGCGAATTAAAAAAATCATCCACCTCCTTCAAATATCTCTGTTTGGTTTGCTGATCCAAAAACGCCGCAGTAAAACTATTACGTGCTAGTTGCATTGCCTGTTGCGAGTTCATCGGTAATGCATTGACCACTGCAATTAAATTGTCATTAATGTAACCACCAAAATAAGCGGGATCGTCCGAGTTGATGGTGGCTACTATGCCCGCATCTAATAATTGTAAAATATTATGATTGCCTAGATTTTCAACTACGCGTAATTTTAAATTTGATAAAGGGCAAATAGTTAATGGGACTTTATCTTTTATCAAACGTTGGGTTAAGGCAACATCTTCCGTGCAGCGCACACCGTGATCGATGCGTTCAGCATAAAGTACATCCAGTGCACTCTGAATATAGGCAGGTGGGCCTTCTTCTCCCGCATGGGCCACTATATGCAGGCCTAGTTCTTTTGCGTGCGCAAATACTCTTGCAAATTTTTCTGGAGGATTGCCGAGTTCAGATGAGTCGAGTCCTACGCCAATAAATTTGTCGCGATAGGGAAGGGCATTTTCCAGTGTTTCAAATGCATCCTGTTCCGATAAATGCCGTAAAAAACATAAAATTAATGTTGCGCTGATCTGTGGTTGCGCAGCAATGCACGCGCGATAAATACCATTGATCACTGTTGCCATTGGCACCCCGCGCGCGGTATGAGTTTGCGGGTCAAAGAAAATTTCTGTATGACGAACATTGTCTGCTTGCGCGCGTTGCAAGTAAGCCACAGTCATTTCAAAAAAATCTTGCTCATGGAGCAATACGCTAGCACCTGCGTAGTAGATATCTAGAAACGATTGTAAATCGGTAAACGCATAGGCAGCGCGCAATTGTTCAACAGATTTATACGGGAGTGTGATGTTATTGCGTTGTGCCAATGCAAAAATCAACTCTGGTTCCAGGGAGCCTTCTATATGAATGTGTAATTCTGCTTTCGGCATTTCTTGCACAATGAGGCTCAGAGTTTTTGTCATGGTCTTATTCTCGTAAAAATTTCGACATAGATTATTTTTTTTGATTTTCTTTTACATACTTCATGATGTTGATAAAAGTATCTACCCAATAAATGTCACTATTCTGAGCAAGATATTGCAATAATTCATCGTGAGCTTCTTTTGTTATAGAGAGGTGATCACCGCCAATGCCATGAAACGTAAAATTAATCATGCTACCTTTTTTTGCAGCCTTTTTAACGATACCAATTAATTGTTGCCCAGTCACATCAGCAGGTGTTGCAAAGTTCACCGCGTAAGGGTCGAGCTGATTCATGTCCGACGTTACACCGGTGCCAATTATTGATTTAATCGCAACAAATTCTGATTTAATAGTGTTAACGTAATTTTCTCCACCTGCATTTAGATCGCCACAAGGCGTAGTGAAAGTGCGTTCTGTTTTTCCGTCAATAGCATGCAACATAATGTTCCCTGCCATGATTTGATCTTTCAGTTGCGCTGCGCTGACTTTATCCAGATCGCGATGTGCCACTACCCAATCCCGATTCGGTAATGAGCGTGAGCATTGATGAAATAAAGTGTGATTCGCTAGTTCATGACCATTTGCTGCTGCTGCGCGCCATTCAGGCAAGCGATTTAATAATACATCGCTCGAAAGGATTAGATAAAAACTTCCTTTGAATTGATACTTATTGAGGGCCGGGATTGCGTGATCTAGCTGTGAATTTAAGGAATCGTCGTAGGCCAAGCTAACAGCAGTTTTCACGCCTTTTGGCCATTTGAAGTTTTTTGCGGTAGCGGCGGCAAAACAATTGCTATGCAAAAACACTAAAAATATTAAAAAAGAGAATAGGCGAATTGGATTTTTCATACATTACTCTGTGTTGTTAGCTATTTGATTTATGTTAAAAATGTAGCCGGCTGATTAAAGTTGTACAACTAAATAAATTCTGTAAATGCAATGCATTTAAATTGCTATACCCCGATTTTTTTTAGTGCCAAAATTAATGACTGCCACTGCACTCAAAATTAATAATGCCGCACTCCAATCCATAACGCCCGGCCGTTCGCCGAGTAAAAAAATACTAGAAATTACACCGATCATTGGTGTTATTAACGATGACAGTGATGAAACACTAACGGGCACCAAAGTAACCAGTTTTACCCAAGCCCAATAACAAAACATAAAACCAATAAATACATTATAAACAACACCCCACAGGCGTAGTGTTGATGGCAGCGTTTGCGGTATACCATCGATAAAATAAGCGCTGATTAAAATCGGAATGCTAGCTAAAAATAGTAACCAACCGGTGAGTGCGACACTGTTAAGCGGAACGCTCCAGCGTTTCATGAGTATAGTACCAATAGCCCAACACCATGCAGCGGCGAGCATCAGTAGTGCGCCGATTAGTAATGAGATGCTAAGCGGCGCGCTAAACCAATTGATGAGTGATTCACTCATCAATAATAAAATCCCGATCATTCCCAGACTCAAAGCAATGGCAACGCGCCAATTAAAGCTGTCGCCGAGCACCCATACGGACAGCAGCACTGCCCAAATTGGCATGGTGTAGCCCAACAGCGCCGCACGACCTGCAGGTAAAAGCGCAAGACCATAAGTCGCCATAACATTCCAGGCGACTATGTTAAGCAAGCAAATAATGAATGTTTTAGTCAGATATCCTTTAGGGATTTTTATCGGTTGCTTGGTATAGCGCGCTATACCTAAAATACCAAGGCCACCTAAAAATAAACAAAAGCCGCGAAAAGTGAGCGGTGGCACTCCGGCAATAATGTATTTCATGATCGGCCAATTTAAACCCCAACCAAAACCTAAGCCGAGTAATAAAAAAAGTCCTTCGCCGGAAAGGCGATTAGGATGTTGGGGCATATTTTCCTACAAAAAATGTAATTGTAATTGGCGTAGGTTGCGTTGCCTTATCAGGCTGCGGCGATCAATATCTTGGTTGCTATATCTTCTGTTATATCTTTATGCTCACCTATTGGCATTGCATTATGAGTGGCTAACTTTTTAACGAGCGTTGGCGTAGAGGTATCTTTTATTCCATAACCTGAAAAAGTAGTGGGTACGCCCATTTGTTCAAAAAAGTTTTTAGTTTTTGCGATTGCATCGTCAATTAATATTTCTTCATTGCTATTGCTCAATCCCCACACTCGTTTTCCATATTGAATTATTTTTTCGTGCTTTTGTTGACGCTGTAGATTCATTAATGATGGCAGAACAATAGCCAGTGTTTGTGCGTGATCCAAACCATGCAGCGCGGTAATTTCGTGGCCGATGCAGTGAGTTGCCCAATCTTGTGGTACGCCCACACCGATTAAACCGTTCAACGCCATGGTGGCCGCCCACATGATGTTCGCGCGAATTGCGTAATCGTCAGGTTGTAACAAAACTTTGGGGCCTTCCTCGATCAGCGTTATTAATAGACCTTCGGCAAAGCGGTCTTGTACTTTTGCATTCGCGGGATAAGTAAGATATTGCTCCATAATATGTACAAACGCATCGACTACACCATTCGCAATTTGACGTGTTGGCAACGTGTAGGTGGTAACAGGATCGAGAATTGAAAAGAGTGGATAAACTAACGGACTTGAGAAGGCAAGTTTTTCGTGGGTTGAAAATTTGGTAACTACCGAGTTGCCATTACTTTCAGTTCCGGTAGCGGGTAGGGTGAGGATGCAGCCAATAGGCAATGCACTTTTTATTTGCGCATTTTTTGCGAGAATATCCCAAGGCTCGCCTTCAAAGTTAACCGCAGCAGCAATTAGTTTGGTTGCATCAACAACACTTCCACCGCCGACAGCAAGTAAAAAATCGATCTTTTTTTCTTTCACCAATGCGACTGCTTCTAATACGGTTTCGTAATGTGGATTTGGCTCAATCCCGGAAAACTCAAAAAAAGTTTTTCCTTTAAGCGCAGTGATAACTTGATCATATACACCATTTTTTTTAATGGAGCCGCCGCCGTAAGTCAATAAAATGCGCGCGTTATTGGGTATTAAATCTGATAGTGCGCCAATTTGGCCTTCGCCGAAAATGATTTTAGTAGGATTGTGGAAAGTGAAATTATTCATGACAAAACCTTAATAAAAATTTAAATTTGATAATACAAAAAAATGCATATCGAAGTGTTTTGAGTGTTTCCGATTAACTCAATGTGGGCAAATAACACCATTAACAATGTCGAAGCTGACAGATGTCAGTTTGCGTCCCGTGCAGGGGCCTGAAACGCAGTTGCCATTTTCAATTACAAAGAGCGCACCGTGATTGGCACATTGAATCATGGATTTGCTGCTATCGAGAAATTTATCTTGTTCCCAATCCAATGCTACACCAACATGTGGACAACTATTTTTATAGAGAAATATCTTCCCTTTTTTTTTGACCGCAAATAGTTTATCGCCGCCATGCTCAAACCCTTTGCTGCTATCTTCGGGGATCTCAGAAATACGCAATCCTGCTTCGCTCAATGGGGTATTCCTCAGTTATTGAATTAAATGTTTATGTTTTCGCCGGCGCAATTAATGTGAGGAAGCGCTTAATAATTTTACCGTCACGCATAAGATGTATTTCTATCTTGTCGCCCGGTTTGTAGTTTTCAAGCGCGCCCATAAGCTGATCGTTATTAGGGGTAAGTTTGCCGTCAATGGCGACTATTACGTCCCCTAATACCAATTGTCCCCATGAGTTGCGCATTATGCCTTGTAGGCCAGCTTCTTGAGCAGGAGAGTTGGGAAACACGCGTAATATTGCCACGCCCTCAATACCACTTTGCTGTGTCCACTGATCCGGTGCTGGCTCAAGACCCATAACGGGGCGGATGATGCGACCATGTTTGATAAGCTGTGGTATGACATCTTTAAGGGTGTTGACCGGAATAGCAAAACCTATGCCTGCGCTAGCACCGCTTGGGCTATAAATCATGGTGTTAACGCCGATGAGTTGGCCTTGCGAATTTAACAACGGGCCACCGGAATTGCCAGGATTGATGGCGGCATCAGTTTGGATAACGCCACTAATTTTGCGTTGATTGGGCGATATTATGTCGCGTCCCAGAGCGCTAACGACTCCGGTGGTAAGAGTAGCGTCGAGCCCAAACGGATTGCCAATCGCCAGTACTTTGCGGCCCACGGAAAGCGAACTGGAATCGCCCAATGCCAAAGCAACTAATTTTTCTTTAGGGGCTGCGATTTTCAGTACAGCGAGGTCGCGCTCTGGTGCCAGGCCTACCACTTCAGCAAACCAGGAGCTTTGGTCTTGCAGAGTGATCATGACTTTGTTGGCATTTTGCACAACGTGAAAATTAGTCACTATGTAACCTTGTTCGCCCCATACAAAACCAGTGCCGCTTCCTGCTGGCACTGACATGAGATCGTAGGAACGAGGGTCGCGCATGACTTGTTGATTAGTAACGAATACGACGCTTGGCCGTGCATGCTCAAATATTTGCATGCTGTTGCGTTCATCGTCGGTAGCAAACCCTGCTGCCGCTAATGATGAAGGGGTTGTTGCGTTAACTGCAGCGCTTATGCCCGCTAGGGCAGTTATTGCCGCTAGCGATAAGCTGGATAGCCATTTCATGCGCATTTCCTTTTAAGCGTTAGGGGGAATTACTTTGATCTCATTAGGACAGGCTTTTTTGCAACGCTTGTGGGCTATTGGCTCCGTCGCGTAATGCTTGAATGCGCACTTCCAATGGTGGATGGGTCGCAAAAAAACGACCAATATTGCCACTGATAGCAAAAGCCTGCATGCTCGCTGGCATCGCGTTTGCGCTCTGACCGGATTCAACTTGTAAACGCTGCAAAGCGCGGATCATGGCGTTCCTATCGCCCAAATTTGCGCCCGCTTCATCAGCCCGAAACTCACGGTAACGTGAAAATGCGGCAACTATCATGCTAGCTAAAACACCCAATACCATTTCTGCCACAAAAGTAGCGATGTAATACCCAATGCCAGTACCGCTGCGCTCGTTGTTACCCTGGAGGGCTTTGTCTACCATAAAGCCGATGATGCGTGCAAAGAACATCACAAAGGTGTTCACCACGCCTTGAATCAAACTTAGCGTAATCATATCGCCGTTAGCGACATGGCCAATTTCATGAGCAAGTACAGCGCGCACTTCATCGCGTTCGAAGCGTTGTAGCATCCCAAGGCTTACCGCAACCAGCGCTGCATTTCGGTTCCAGCCAGTGGCGAAAGCATTGGATTCTTGTGCGGGGAAAATGCCAATTTCCGGAGTTTTAATGCCGGCTTTTTGGGCTATCTCGGCGACGGTATCCACCAGCCATTTCTCATCAGCGTTACGTGGTGTTTCAACCAAGACTACACCCATGCTGCGTTTGGCCATCCATTTGGAAATAAATAGGGAAATAAAGGAGCCCGTAAAACCAAATACTGCGCAGAAGATCAGTAAGCTCTGCAAATTCATCTGGCCATTGCTGATAAACCTGCCAACCCCTAGCACGTTAAGAACTATGCTAGCTACGACCATAATGGCAAGGTTAGTTAACAAAAATAAAATAATACGTTGCACAATAATTGCTCCTGGATTTAAAAAATATGATGAATAGCGCCGGTGTGATTTTACAGCTTAAACGCTATATAGGTTCATTTTGACGAAATTCAATGATTGGATAAGTGGAAAGCGGAAAAGTGCTATGAAAGCTGCAAAAAAAGCAGTTTAGTTCGGATGTTAAGCTCGCTGATGGATAGTAACTATGCTTTAGCGAGAAGCTGATTATTCAATTGATTGATTTTTTCCGCCATTTCCTCAACTAGGTTCATACAAATATGAGGCTGGTGATCGATTAAATCCACAAACTCCTCTTTTCGGACCGCTAAAACCATGCAGTCACTGGTAGCTATGACAGAGGCACTGCGTGCTTGGCGAGTGAATACTGCGAGAGCGCCAAAAATTTCACCGGTATGAACTTCGCCTACTTTTATACCATCGCATACCGCATCCGCACTACCTTCTAACAAGGTATAGACTTTGTCGGCGGCATCACCTTGCTGGATTATTGTGTCGTCAGTATTAAAGTGCAAGAACCCGGCGTGAGGTTGGAACTCAGTGCGCAGCTCTTGCGCCAGGGCTTGTTGGTAAAAACTTGAGGTGCAAATCAGGTAATACGCCCAATTTTTTTGCAATTTAGAATTGGTATTAACGTGAACAATAAGCTCATCACGTTGGTAAGGAATTAATGTTATTGCGCCGGTGCAGCTGAAAATGCCTTCGTTTAAATTGAGCGCGCGGGCAACGCCAATCAAATCGCCCTCATCGAATACCATAACTTTTTTGTTACGAACGCTCAGGATTACCTGGCCTTCGCTAATGCGATAGATTTTAGTGGTGGACTGATCAGCAAAAATGTCGGTATTTTTTTGGAGCTCTAATGGGGGCGCGCAGGGTAAAAGATTTTCAAGCAGTAAGTCTGTCAAGCCCCGGCACTTGGTGGCGAGGTCAATAATAAGATCAGATTGTTTTGTCAGTAAATGCATATATCCTCACCAGACAACACCTATTTGTTAAGTTAGTGTAACTTGGTACGCAAATAAGTGTTTCAAGTCGGAGAGCAGTACACAGTAGTCATTAAGCTACTTGTTAGTATTTGTATGTACTTTATTGGTGGGCGCTGTCCAGTACTTTAAGCAATTGCTTGCTCTTGATCATTACTGTAACCATGTTCGGCTTCATTAACTAATTGAAGCTTCATGTCTGGCGAAAGGTCATTCCAGTGAATATTAAGTAAAGCACCCTGCAAAGCATAAAGCATGACTTTAGAGACGTTGATATCGCGTGCGATTATGCGGCGATAAGCTTCGACGGCACCAATATTGCGCAGATCTGCATAAGTATTTATGCCGACTGCATGAAGAATATTGACGGAAGCCATACCAAGATTTTTTAACTGAAGTAATTCACTGTGATGGGTATGCATGAAATTCCAGCTCTGAACTAAGTTATGATTATTGTATCCATTGCGATAAAATTTCCATTTACAGCAGCTCTGTATATTACTCTGTAAATTATTAGGCGCAATTAAAATGTTAAGTACTAGATCAAATAAATCAACTTATTAAGAAAAAAATGGCGCAAGTATTTGCAATTGCTATGTGTAACCGGTTGTTGGCAGGGTTTTGGGGAACATAAATGAATGATTTAGCTAAGCAATTGGTTGAGCCGGGGATGTTGTTGGGCGTCACAGATAGCAAACTAATCCTGGCGCCTGAATTTAATTGTTTGTTACATCCGCTTGTCGTTGAGCCTCTAACGCAGCTAGCTATGGAGGCTCAAGCGAAAACTTTTTGTTTACGGGTGGCCAGTAGCTACCGCAATTTTGAGCGACAATTGTTGATATGGAATAGTAAGGCCAGTGGTTTGCGCGTGGTCTTGGATAAACATGGTGAGCCACTCGATATTGCTACACTTAACGACAGGGAAAAAGTATTTGCTATCTTACGCTGGTCGGCATTGCCTGGAGGGTCGCGCCATCACTGGGGAACAGATGTTGATATTTATGATGCGTCGCGTATCGACACAAATTATTCTTTACAATTGACCCTTGCAGAAACACAAAATGACGGCCCTTTCGCGGAATTTCACGAGTGGTTAAGTTCCGAATTAAATAGCAATGCACGTGGCTTTTATCGGCCTTATGACAATTGTGGCGATGATAATGATGGTGTGGCCCCAGAACCCTGGCATTTAAGTTATGCTCCTGTTGCTAGTTTATATGGGTCGCAAATGAGTGAAGAAATACTGCGTGAACAAATCCAGCTATCTGATATAGCCATGAAAGAAACAGTGTTAGAAAATTTGGGTGAAATCTACCAGCGTTTTATTAAGCCATATTGTTAAAAAGCCATAATATTAAAAAGGATAGTCGAGTGAGCCATCATCAAGTTCCACCACCTGTAACTAAACGCGCTGTTGTAAGCTGGATGTTTTTCGATTGGGCTGCACAGCCATTTTTTACCGTAGTCATTACGTTTATTTTTGGGCCTTATTTTGTTTCGCGCTTGGTAACTGATCCAGCTGCAGGGCAGGTTGCCTGGGGTTATACCATCACTATATCGGGATTTATTATTGCGTTGTTATCACCGGTATTGGGTTCTATTGCCGACGCTTCCGGCGCGCGTAAAAAATGGATTGGTTTTTTTGCGGTTATTCAAATTATAGCGCTGAGTTTTTTATGGTTAGCTGCGCCCGGTTCTGCATTGTGGTTACCTATGTTGTTAATTATTTTAGCCACTGTCGCCGCTGAATTTTCAATTGTATTTAATGATTCCATGATGCCGCGTTTGGTGAGTAAGTCTGAGGTCGGGCGCATTTCCAATATGGCATGGGGTTTAGGTTATGTCGGTGGGTTGATTGTATTGTTTGTGGTGTTGTTATTGTTAGCTGGCAGCCCAACTACGGGCAAAACTTTAATAGGTTTAGATCCACTATTTGATTTAAATCCAGGCCTCGGCGAGGATGCGCGCATCACTGGTCCATTGTCAGCGCTTTGGTATTTTATTTTTATTATCCCATTATTTTTGTTTACTCCGGATAGCAGTAAGGGTGTGCCGCTAAAGCAGGCAATAAGCACAGGATTAACTGAATTAAAAAATACGCTGGGTGAATTACGCGTGCGGGTATCGCTGTCACGGTTTTTAATTGCACGGATGATTTATCAAGATGGCGTTAACGGTTTGCTGGCGTTGGGTGGAACTTTTGCCGCTGGCATGTTTGGCTGGCAAACAGTCGAGATGGGGATCTACGGCATTATATTGTTGGTCATTGCGATTGCGGGTTGTTATTTTGCTGGCAAAATGGACACGCGCATGGGCTCGAAAAAAGTCGTTAGTCTTAGCATTATTTGTCTTATCATTGCCACCCTTGGTATTATTTCCACCGGTCCCGGTTATACCTTATTTGGAATTCTACCTTTATCAACCGCCGATTCAGGTGGTTTATTTGGCACAGCCGCGGAAAAGGCGTATATCGTTTTTGGTTTATTAATTGGTTTGGTATTTGGTCCAGCACAGGCATCCTCCCGTTCATATTTAGCGCGTAGTGTCGGGGTAGAGGAAGCCGGTCGCTTTTTTGGACTTTACGCGTTGTCGGGGCGTGCAACATCATTTCTTGCGCCTATGGCAGTGGCGAGCTTCACTCTGATTACTCACTCAGCTCGTATTGGTATGTGTGCATTAGTTCTGTTTTTAATCGTGGGGTTTTTAATTTTATTGATAACACCTTACCCGGCAACGGATAAAATGTTTAGTACTGATAAGTGAAATTTAATAAACAACATTGGTGATCAAGTACAACTGTGAAAAATTCAGTGGTATACATTTTAAAGAGTATTGATGCGTATGTTGGTTATTTTTGATTGTGATGGTGTTTTGGTTGACAGCGAAATTTTATCTGCGCAAGTATTTGCAGAATCCTTAAGTGCAAAATACGGTATTCATGTAGGTACAGGCTATTCTTTGGAAGCCTATCGCGGTAAATCGGTTGCTGATTGCATTGCAATGATTACTGCTGAACTTACTGAAAAGTTACATTGGCAAAATGTAAGTGAAGCAGAGCGCGAACAACGAGGTAAAGATTTTTGGCGCTACGTACAATTGCAAACATTAGTTGCCTGTGAACAATATTTACAGCCTGTGGTTGGTGTTGAAGAGGTATTGAAAACGCTGCAAAAGGAAAATATTCCATTTTGTGTTGCATCCAATGGCAAGCACGAAAAAATGGCAATGACTTTAGTCAAAACAAATTTATTGCAATATGTCGCAGGTAAAGTTTTTAGTTTTGAAGATGTAACTCGGGGAAAGCCCGCGCCAGATTTATTTTTGCACGCTGCAAAAACCATGGGCGGTGTGCCTGAGCAAACACTAGTGGTAGAAGATTCGCTTACCGGTATCATTGCTGCCAGTGCTGCTGGAATGCGTGCATTAGCCTATTGTCCTCCCGAAGAAAATGGCAGTGATAATTTTTTATTGCCAGAAATGAAAAAAATGGGAGTTGAAATTTTTTATCATATGAATGAATTAATCCCCCTCATCCTAAAAAAAATTCATTCTGTTTAAAGAAATGGGCGCTATGAATAAATCACCTGTTATAGATGTATGGGAAACAATTCGTGCTGAAGCGGTGCAAGCGAGTGTCGCCGAACCCATATTGGCGAGTTTTTATCATTCAACTATTTTAAATCATGACTTATTTTCAGCGGCGATTAGTTTTCATCTCGCTAATAAGTTAGACAGTCAGACAATGCCCGCGCTAATGATCCGCGAAATCCTGCTGGCGGCTATGCGGGCAGATCCAGACATTGAGATTGCTATGCGCGCGGACATTGTTGCGCACCGTGAACGTGACCCGGCATGCAATACCTACAGCATGCCACTCTTGTTTTTTAAAGGGTATCAAGCGCTGCAATCACATCGCATTGCGCATTGGTTGTGGCTGCAAGGGCGCGACTGTCTGGCATTGTTTTTGCAAAATCAAATCTCGCAACATTTTGATGTTGATATTCATCCTGGCGCGCGAATTGGCAAAGGCATTATGATTGATCACGCCACCGGTGTGGTGATGGGGGAGACAGTCATCATCGAAGACAATGTTTCGCTCTTACATGGCGTTACTCTTGGCGGCAGCGGTAGTCGCAAAGGCCAGCGTCACCCGATCATACGCAGCGGTGTGCTGATCGGTGTGGGAGCAAAAATTTTAGGGCATGTTGATATTGGCGAAGGTGCAAAAATTGGTGCAGGTAGTGTGGTATTAAATTCTGTAGCTGCGCACACTACGGTAGCAGGTGTGCCCGCGAAAGTTATTGGTCATCCGATTGTAGCTGAACCGGCATTGAGTATGGATCATGGTTTTACGGAAGATTAAGTGTGTGACATTAAGGTTTTGCTAGTGTGTACCATTTGGTTTTTGACCATCGTGCAACCAGGATAATACGGCTTTACGGCTGCGTAACATGTTTTCATAAATATCAAGCACTACTTGATTAGGTGTAGATTGGCTCTTCATTAATAGAATACGATTTTGCAAAAAATCTATATCTTGTTCCACTTTAATTTGCACATTATTGGCTTCAGTAAGATGACCATTAATGACAATCTTGTGTTGATATATAGTGTTCATGATAATAGCGTCCTTCACAAAAAATGGTTTGTGGGTATTAATGAATCCGTAAAAGAAGAATCTGCAAGGAGCTTCTTTTACCCGCACGGAGCTTCTCTCTATAAGGAACTAAAGTATGGAAGGTCATTGCTTGATTGCCACTGCAGGGTGAGACTATTTTGATCCAATCAATAGTGTTTATATTGCTAATATATTCGAATACTTAGCCTGCTCCAGCGCGTGGCTGCTATGCTTTAATCATATTGAGCGAGAACAAATATTATGAGTGAACAGCAATACGACATTATTTTTCGTGGCGATATAGTTCTAGGTCACCAATTGGCGGATGTGAAATTGCGCTTACAGCAATTATTTAAAGCTGACGCAGCAAAAGTTGACTCATTATTTAGTGGTAGACCAGTTCCCCTTAAACGCGGCCTGGATTTAAGTAGTGCGCAAAAATACCGAGATGCGCTGATTAAGGCTGGCGCGCAAATTGAATTGGTCGCCAGTGTAGACGCCGCTGCAATAGCGCCAGTATTAACTAAGCCTGTAGCTAGCGCGGCTATAACTTCCCAGCCAATTGTAAATCCTGTAGTCAATAAAGCAGCTTTAGCTCAAGTCCCAAGTCCTACAACTCAAACACATGCCAGAGCAGCTTTTAGCTTGGCACCCGTGGGCACCGATTTGTTACCGGCAGGAGAAAAGTCTGAGTTTATTCCAAAGTCCATTGACACAAGTGCGCTTAGCCTAAGGTCCGAAGGCAGCAATTTATTAGATGCAAATGAACAAAAACAAAATGTCGCACGAGTAACCGCGCCTGATTTTTCGCTTGCTGAGGTGGGCTCAGATTTAATTCGTGCCGAAGACAAGTTTACAATCCCAGTGATGGAGTTAGACGTGAGTGATTGGGATATTGCCGAGGTGGGTGCAGATATGATTAACGCTGATGAGCGAGAAATTACTCCGTTACCGGTGATTAATATTCCTAGTGTTGGATTAGCGCCTGTGGGAGAAAATCTGGGCCAAATTAAACCAGCCATAAAGCCGGTGGTGCCTGATATAAGTAAATTACATTTAGCCGATTAGTCGGGCGAAAATTCTGCACCCCGGTGGCAGCGTAAAATTATAAGTTAATCATCGCCATTGCTACTTATAATTTATTACTTTGATTTTTATTTAGATAAAGCGAGGAATAATTATGCGAAATTACATTCGCCACTCTACGTTCATACCTATACATGTTATCGCTGGCGAACAGATGCATAATGTGACCGAGGCGCTCAATTTAAGTGCTGGCGGCCTAAGCTTTGTCACTCATGAAGCTTTTAAGGTGGGTGACATTATCGATTTTAAAATTCCCATAGTGAAACCAGATTATCAAGGGCGAGCAGTAGTGGTCTGGCTGCGCAAACAAGCGCTCAGTGAATTTGAAGTGGGTGTACGCTTCACTAGCGATGACGAATTTTTTCGCACACGAATGGTTGAGCAGGTCTGTCAAATTGAAGAGTATCGCCAACAAATATTGACTGCTGAGGGTCGTAATATATCTTCCGAGGAGGCGGCACTGGAGTGGATTGCAAAATATGCGAAGAATTTCACGGGAGAATAAAAATAGTGGTTCGTAAAATCAAAACGGCCGCATTTGCGGCCGTTTTGATTTCAAAGGTTGGAAAACTTAAGCTTCATCTTTGATGTGAAAAGGTGCATACCAACAAATTAGGAAAGAGGGGATAGTCGCGATCATCACAAAAATAAAGTAATTAATATATCCCATGTTGACTTGCAAATGACCGCTCACCATACCTGTTAGCATCATACATAGAGCCATCAGACTATTACCAAACGCGTAGTGAGCGGTGGTGTATTTACCTGGTGCTAACTGTTGCATTAAATAAATCATGAATCCCACTGAGCCAATACCAAAAAAGAATTGCTCGATAATAACTCCGAGGCTAATGATTAGATGGCTTTGCGGTAAGTAATAGGCCAAAAACAGAAATGTGATGTTAGGAACATTAATGGCGAGACATAACGGAAATAATGCCTTTCTTAACCCTTTGCGAGCTACGTAAGCCCCACCGATAAGTGATCCTACCAATAAAGCAGCTAAGCCAAAGGTGCCGTAAATGAGGCCGAAATCCTGATTGGTTAAGCCCAGGCCACCGTTTGCTGCAGTATCTTTTAAAAATAGCATGCTGGGAGCATTTAAAAACCCAAAGCTGATGCGGAATAGAAAGGCAAATCCGATCATTAGCCAAATGCCTTTTTTCTGAAAAAAAGTAACGAAAGCATCGGCAAGCGTCTGGATTGCTTCTTTGGAAGACTTGGGTGAGCTTTCCAGGCGCGAGCCTTCAGGCATAAATTTCAAATGCCAGCCCGCCATTAAAATCATTGCTCCACCGAGAATCGCAAAGATGACTTGCCAGGAGTCAACCCAGTCCTGGCCATTAACATGGGGATCATGTTTGAACACGGTTTCGTGTAAATAACCAGTCAGCGCCAATAGCCCGCTCATAATAAATAATTTTCCCAAATTCCAACTCAGGCTTTGTACGCCGCAATATTTGGATTGGCTTTTACTATCCAAAGAAGTTACATAAACTCCGTCGCTAACAATATCCTGCGATGAGCCAATAAAAGAAAGCACCCAAAATAATATGATCATGGGTAATAAATAGTTAGGTAAATTCAATATAAGTGCGATACCAAAAAAACCACAACCGAGCAGGATCTGAGTGAGAAGTACAAAAAACTTTTTAGTTTTATACATTTCAAAAAAAGCAGCAAAAAAGGGTTTGATGGTGTATGCCAAACCAAGCATGCTGGCGTATTCAGCCGTTTTCGCATTGTCCATACCAAGATTGCTAAACATAATCACCGTAGCTGCGGTTAAAATGTTGTAAGTAAGAGCCATGGTGAAATAACCGGATGGCACCCACAATAAAGGATTTTTTTTCGTCGCTGAGGAGCTCATAGTTGGTGCCCACTGTTATAGGGTTAAAACTTCTAGTAACTGTTTTTGTGATTTATCAGTGTAGAGGTTGCTATTGTTATTTGTAGGTTATTGGCGAATAACATACAAGCCGCTGGTTTTTTTACTGGGCTTTTATTATTGGCCCTTGTTTGCTCTCGTGCTTAGGGTACTGCATAAAACTACAACGACCGCTAAGCGGCCGTTGTTTTAACTATTATTAGCGAACTATTTACTCACTTGATAGCGTTTGGCAGCGTCCATAATTTCGGTGCGCGCAGCTTCCAAATCACCCCAGCCTTCAACTTTAACCCACTTACCTTTTTCCAAATCTTTGTAATGCTCAAAGAAATGCTCTATTTCTTTGAGAGTGATTTCGGGTAAATCTGCCAGGGTTTTGATCTTACTATAAATAGTTGTGAGCTTGTCATGCGGAACGGCGAGAATTTTTGCGTCTTCACCGGCTTCATCGCTCATTTTCAGTACGCCAATTGGGCGGCAGCGAATCACAGATCCTGCTTGTACTGCTTCGGGGAAAAGCACCAACACGTCAGCTGCATCGCCATCGCCACACAGGGTGTGAGGAATATAGCCATAGTTGGCTGGGTAATGCATCGCCGTGCTGACTAAGCGGTCAACAAACAAACAGTTGGAGTCTTTATCAATTTCATATTTGATAGAGCTGTTCAACGGGATTTCGATAACTACGTAAAAATCGTCAGGCAAGCTTTTGCCTGCAGGTACTTGTTCAAAACTCATGATAGGTTCCTTGGTGTTTAGTCTAATAATGAAAGCAACAATACGGCGCGGCGGATTCTATCACAAGAATTACCATAAGAATTTGGCGATAATAGCAGCGCCTATGCAGGCGGCGACTATGATCCATAGCCAAAGTTTGGATTTATTTTCATTATAAGTAGGTTCGATTCGGTTGCCAGGTGAAGTCGGGCGAGTTTTCCAGCGTTTAGGTTCGCTAGGAGCTTGCTTACGTTCAACCGGCATACTGAATGAATCAATAGTGAGGGGGGTGCGGGGCTTAAACATATCTGATTCGGGCGCGACCAGGCGAAAAGTATAAACATCCAGCCGTAATTGATCCCCATTTTTAGCGGGGGCCTCAAGGATGGGTTTATCGTTAAGAAAAGTGCCGTTGGATGACCCTAAATCCTTAATAAATAATTGATCGTCCTTAATATAAAGTTCAGCATGTTTGCGTGATAAATGGGTGCCTGGAATACTGATATCGCAATTGTCTCCACGGCCAACACTAAGGGTTCGCCCAACCGGCACCACGAAGGTTTTGCCCGGTAGCCAACTACAGTCGGAGACCAGGCGCCAGGGTGCACCATTAGGGTCACTGCTATTTTGCAGGCTGCGCGGATCCAAAACGATAAGTTCGGTGTTGCCAAGCTTAATGATGTCCCCGGGTTGTATTTCCTTTTGGGTGATGCGCTGGCCATTAATAAAGCAGCCAGTGGAGCTATTATTGTCTTTTAACAGAAATTTATTATCTTCGACAAACAGTTTGGCATGCAGGCGATCTACTTGTTTGTCGTTGTGAATGATGAGCTGGTTATCGTCGGCAGAACCTATGCAATACAATCTCTCTGTCACCCAGAAAGCGGGTTGACGATTATCCTTAAAGTGAAGTTTAAGCATGGATGAGTTCCTGCAAGCGGTAAAGTAGTCGTTACAATCCACTGATTGTAACAATTCGTCACTCGTTTGTTCACGTCTATTTTTCGGATTTAGACTGTTAATCAAAAGTTTTCAGATTGAAATAGGACGTTATTGAATACCAGCTGTCACACCGATGCCAGATTTTCAGGGTGGGATAGGTCTTACTACGCGACTTGATATTAGCTCTCGGCAGTGAGCGGTTCCTTTGCATAATAAGCTCCACCCAATAATCCACTTTACTCGATATAGGGTAATCAGCGACTTCCACATGATGGGTGACTACAGCATAATAGCGACCCCAAGCATCCACGTTCGCTCAGCCCATTCACAATTCTTTGATCATGGAAAAGGTTCTCCTTATGTTGCATAAGATGCAAAATACAATTTCCTCGTTATACCACACTATTATTATTCGCCGCCCTTTTGCGGTACTGACAGTAGTTTTTGCATTAACCACTCTAGCTATTTTGGGGTTGCCAAACTTTAAACTGGATGCCTCTGCAGATGCTCTCACCCTGGAGCATGACAACACCATTGATTACTTTCGTGAAATCAATAAGCGGTATCAGCGCGGTGATTTTTTGGTGGTCACTTATACCCCAAAAGGCGATATGTTTTCCGATGCATCATTAAGTACTCTTAAAAATTTGCGCGATGAATTAGCGAAAGTTGCCGGAGTGCAAAGCGTTAATTCTTTAATAGATGTCCCGTTAATTTATAGCCCCATGCGTTCACTCGCAGAACAAAAAGAATCAACACGCACTTTGGTTACTCCCGCGGTTGATCGCGAGATGGCGAAAAAAGAATTTTTAACCAGCCCGATTTACCGCAATATGCTGCTAAGCCCTGATGGTAAAACGACGGCGCTGTTACTTAATCTGGATGTGAACAATCAGTACATTGAAATGGTGCGTCATCGCGATGCATTGCGTAGCAAGCGCGATAAACACAGCTTGTCCGCCGCGGAAGAAGATGAGTTAGAACAAGTTACTAAAGAGTTCCTGGCATTTAGAACGGTTGCTGGAGCGGCTGATACGGTGCGGGTGGATATTGTGCGCGGGATAGCGCAAAAATATCGCGGTGATGCGGAAATATTTTTAGGTGGTGTGAGCATGATTACCGCTGACATGCTCACCTATATCAAAAGCGATTTGATCGTCTTTGGTGGTGTTCTAGTTGCTTTTATCGTGATTGTACTTGCCGTTATTTTTCGCCAGTGGCGATTTGTTATTTTGCCGCTCGCAACTTGCCTTACGTCGGTGGCATTAATGCTTGGCTGGTTAAGTTGGATCGATTGGCGATTAACCGTTATCTCTTCTAATTTTGTCGCTTTATTATTAATAATGTCGTTCGCTTTTACTATTTATATTGTAGTGCGCTATCGCGAATTACATGCGCAACATCCGCATTGGAGTCAGGGTGATTTAGTCATGAAAACGGTGCGCGTAATGGCTGCACCTTGTTTATATTCAGCCTTGACTACTATTGTTGCGTTTATGTCGCTAGTAGAAAGTGGTATTCGCCCGGTAATCGACTTTGGCTGGATGATGACCATAGGTTTAATTGTTGCATTTATTTTATCGTTTGTGATTCTGCCTGCGGGCTTAATGCTATTACCGAAAGGCGAACCCAAAGATCGCGGTGATGCCTCGGCAAAAATGACTTTACGTTTTTCCCATATTGCTGAGTTTCACGGTGGCAAAGTGTTATTGGTTTCTTTGCTTGCCGCAGTGATTTCACTTTATGGTTTATCAAAATTAGAAGTTGAAAATCGGTTTATTGATTATTTCCACAGCGACAGCGAAATACATAAGGGTTTGTCAGTCATTGATAAAGAATTGGGTGGTACCGCAACCCTGGAAATTATTCTGGATGCTCCAGCAACGCCTTCCTTTGTTGATCCCGCAGCTGCTGACGAAGAAGATCCTTTTGCTGAGCCAGTCGATACTGCGGCAGTCGATACTGCGCCAGCTAATGCAACTCCAGCAGTGGCATCCGACAGCGATCTTGATGATCCTTTTGCTACTGAGCCAAGCAGTGATGCGACAGCAGCTAAAGCAATTAATAGCTATTGGTTCACCACTAATGGTTTGGATCAAATTAAACAACTTCATGATTATTTAGAATCTTTGCCGGAAGTGGGTAAGGTGCAGTCCTTAGCGATTGCCTATCAAGTTGCGCAAGATATTAACGGCGATAAGTTAAATAATTTCGAATTGGGTGTTATGCGTAATGCATTGTCGCCTGACATTAAAGAGTTTTTGATTGCACCTTATCTGTCTGATGAAAAGCAGCAAGCGCGTATTACCTTGCGTATCAAGGAAACCACACCCAATTTAAAACGTGCTGAATTGGTAGAGCGCATCCGTACCTTTGCGATTGAAAAAGGCAACTTTAAGCCGGAGCAGGTCCACTTTACCGGCATGTTAATTTTGTACAACAATATGTTGCAAAGTTTATTTAAATCGCAAATTTCTACTATTTTCATTGTGTTTGTTTCGATTATGTTAATGATGATCGCGCTGTTCCGTTCTTTTAGTATCGCCCTCATTGCACTCTTGCCAAATATTCTCGCGGCGGGCGTTGTGCTGGGTGGTATGGGATTAGCCGGAATTCCAATGGACATGATGACAACTACCATTGCCGCCATTGTAGTGGGTGTGGGTGTGGATCAAGCGATTCAATATTTTTATCGGTTTAAAGAAGAGTTTGCACACAGCGGAAACTATGTCGATGCTATGCACAAATCACACGCCTCAATTGGTCGTGCCATGTATTACACATCCGCGACTATTGTTATCGGATTCTCCATCCTGGCGCTTTCACAATTTATTCCATCTATTTATTTTGGTGTGCTCACTGCCTTTGCGATGTTCACCGCAATTATCGGCACGCTTACACTTTTACCAAAATTGATTTTAATGTTTAAGCCCTTAGGGCCAGAAAAAGTTTAATTTTTTGCAATCATAAAAAAAGGGGCATTGCCCCTTTTTTTATTTAAGAGTCCAATGTCTTACCATTGCAATATTTTTTGCAGCTGAGGCGTTAATTCTTTTGCCATGGCAGCATGCTGCTCTTTAGTGGGATGACCGTCAGTTTCATCGCCGGGATAATGACTTACGGCAACCCTGTGTATTCGTGAGTTATTCACACGCTTGATGGCCTCAGCAATATAATGAATCAATGTGGTTTTGCGCTCGCCGGAAACTATGGCGCCTTCTGTTAAGACGACTTGTGCATGTTTGTGATTGTTGGTAATTGTCGTAAGGAAACTTACGTAAGCTTTTATAAATGTTTCGCTATCAGGAATACTCTGACTGAAATCATTGGTACCAATGGCGATGATAATTAAATCTGGATCATACTGCGTGTGATTCCATGACGCCGGATAAGCTGCGTCGGCGATGCTACGCTGATAAAAATCCGGTAAATTTTGCTCATCCGTTTTGTTGTTCCAACTCCGTATCAATCCGCGTCCCCCGCAACTTACTAAATGAACCTGCGCATTTAATTCTTTCGCTAGTAGCATGCCGTAGGATAAGCGTGGGTTCCACCAGCTTGAGTTTTTTTTATCCGTGGCAATACGTTCAATGGCTTCGCCGCTGGTGACTGAATCGCCCAGCAGCAAAATTTTTCGTTGCGGCAATCTGGCAGGCTTGAGAAATTTTCCATCCGTAGAGAATTGTTTAAGCGTTACAACGCCTTGCCAGGTTTCGGTGCGGTGAATAATTTCAATGCGGTGTTTTGCGCTTTTCTTATTACTTACCAGCGGAATAGTTTGTCGCGATTGCGGCAGCTTTATAATTGTTGATTCGCCATCAACAATTACTTCCAAATAACTTTGATTGCTACTGCTGGAAGCATCCAGTAATAAACTTTTGCCTTCAAAATTGACAAAGAAGCTGACGCCGGGGTAGCCAAAACTTAGGCTTTGGTCGGCATTCGTATGCGTACGCCCCATACTGGCAATATGCGCATTAGTCGTATCAATGGTAAGCATTTTCGGCTCCTTAATTTTCATCAACTTCTGAATGTCAGGCTGCATAGCTTGCAGCCAACGTTGATAGCCTTCTTTGGTGGGATGTAAAAAATCGCCCATGATATCTTTGTTGATAGAGCCATCAGCTTGGAGCAATAGTGGCC
Organism: Pseudomonadota bacterium; assembly: GCA_040385335.1. Classification (GTDB taxonomy): domain Bacteria; phylum Pseudomonadota; class Gammaproteobacteria; order Pseudomonadales; family Cellvibrionaceae; genus Cellvibrio. Next base: position 19,698 of record JAZKHP010000041.1, on the reverse strand, counting down.
CATAATTTTTCACAAAAATAGAATGATCATCGTTGAGTGTTGCAATCATTTTATTAGCTTCCATAACTAATCCACGTTTTTCGCTTTGTGGTGATTCTTCAAAAGGAAAAATTCCATTTACGAGTATTTTTGCTTTTGGATAAGTATTACGTAGTAAGTTTACAGTAGCTTCTATGCCAGCAAATACTTGCGCAGGTGTTTCATTGAGATGTCCAAAATTATTAACGCCGATTAATAAAATGACAACCTTAGGTTTTAAATGGTTAGCTTGATCATGCTGCAGGCGCCATAATAAATTTCCGGTGTGATCACCGCCAATACCAAAGTTGGCGCGACGGAGCTGAGGAAAATAAGTATTTAGAAGCTCATCGTTCAAACCGGCAGTAATGGAATCACCGACAAATAATATGTCTATATCGCCTTGCCCGGCCACCGCAACATCTTCAGCATGCATTTTGTTCCAGCTAGCAATGGACATCCAGGGGTATTCAATGGTGCGTGGGCTAGGTATGGTTCCAGAAGGTGTTAATGCGTTAGCAATAGAGAATGGATTTATGATGAGTAAATTGACACAGAAGATGATTTTCAATAACAGGAGAGATTGCCGTTTCATTGTGTATCCTCAAAAAAATATGACCTTATAGTGCAATATTATTGGAGAGAGATGGCGCTAGGGCTTTGCTGCTGTGTGTTGCAAGATGTTTGTTGGATTTTTAGTTGATTAGTTTCTCAAGCTGAGTTTTTCATTGTTCGCATTTAAACTTTGCACTCCTGCCAAATTTAACATTAAATCTAATAATTCATCCCATGGCTCTGCATCGCGCATACCTTTTACTGCTTTGTCGATACCATTGGCTTTGCGCAGTAATTGTTGCAATTGCGCGGGCTTAATTCGGCTTAACGCAATTTTAAATAATGGTTGCTTCTTGTCCCAGACGCCAGCTTGACGTGCGGACATTTCAAAGTTTTTGCCTTGCGCCATTGCCAGCGAAATTTGTACCAGGCTGCGTATGTCGCGCGTTAGCGCCCAAAGTATAGCGATTGCATCGGTGCCTTCGGCTTTTAAACCGTGCAATGTTTTTACCGCCGCGCTGGCATCGCCTTGCAAAGCTTTATCGGATAAGCCAAACAAATCATAGCGTGCGCTGTCAGCCACCACCGAGGCCATTAACTCCATGCTAATAATATTGCCGGGTGCCAATAATTTTAATTTTTCTATTTCTTGTACGGCGGCAAGGAGATTGCCTTCAATGCGGGAAGCAAGCAAATCAACTGCATTGCCATCGGCTTGCAGTCCTGCTTGTTTTAGCCGTTGGTTAATCCAGTGCGGTAAATTTTCCGGGGTAACAGACCAATGTTGAATGTGTACACCTTGCTGTTCAAGTGCGGTAAACCATTTGGTTTTGGCTACGTCTTTATCAAGTTTATCGGTAATAATTAATAATAGATTATCGCTTGAAGGTGCTTGTGCATATTCTTGTAATACCTTACCTTTGTCGCTCGGCTTGCCACTGGGAATACGCAATTCGATTATTTTTTTATCCGCAAATAGTGACATACTATTTGCGGAAGCGAGGACTTGGGTCCACTCAAAGTGTGAATCGCAGTGATGTAAATCGCGCTCAATAAAACCCGCTTTGCGCGCAGCTGCGCGAATCGCATCACAGGTTTCCTGAATTAATAAAGGTTCATCACCCGTTACAATATAAATGGGTGCGATACTCTTACTGAGGGCAGCGCTTAATTGTTCAGGGCGCAGTTTTGCCATTGTCCGGCTCACTGTTGTTGGTTGCGGGGTGCCTGACAACGGCATTCAAGCGGCGCAACATTTGCTGAACTAAATCGCGTCGCATTTCTTTAATCAGTAACATCTCTTCTTGTGCTGAACTACTAAGAGAAGCTGTGTTGTAGTTAAAGCTGCGCATACTTGATGCGGTTGCAGGAACTACCTGTGCATTGTTTTTCGTGCGAATTTCATATTCCGCTTTAAGCGTGATTTCGTAAGCGCTACTTAATGCATCTGTACCGACACCGGCAGTTCGTTTGTCCATACTTTCTTTTAAAATTATCAATCCATAATTGGCGGCTTTGCTGTCTTCAGTAACACTGATGCGATTGGCTTTTAGCTGTTGCCGTAATTCGGTCATTAACTCCGTGGTGGAAAAGGTAGTGATTGATTTGTCGGTCGATGTAATGCGTGTTTCTATTGCAGAAATATGCAATTGCGATAAATCTTGCGGCATATCGACTGCGCCACGCAAATGCCAACCGCATGCGCTGGTGAGTAAGGTAAGAGTGATACAGCCGATAATTTTTTTCATAACAATCCTGAATTTATTTTTGATCGCCATCCAACAGCAACGACTTTTGGATGGCGATATTCGCTGTACTTAATTTGCCACAATACTGACTAATTTATTCGGTACCACAATAATTTTTCGCACAGTTACACCCTCAAGAAATTTCTGTACATTTTCCTGGGCAAGTGCCATTTGCTCCAAAATTTCTTTTGGTGAATCGACCGCAGCTTCCAGCTTGCTGCGCACTTTTCCATTCACTTGAATGACCACTTCAATGGTGGAGCGGGTGAGTGCATTTTCGTCGAGTGTTGGCCAGGATTCATTGAGCGGAATTTGTTGGTGGCCAAGTGCTTGCCACAGTGACTGGCTGATATGCGGCACGATGGGTGCGAGTAATAAAATGGCTGTCTCCAATGCTTCACGCTCTACCGCCAAGCCTTGCGGATTGGCGCGATCAGAAAGCTTGCTCACTTCATTTAACAATTCCATGGTGGCTGCTATGGCGGTGTTAAAGGTTTGGCGGCGGCCAAAATCATCACTGACTTTAGCGATGGTTTCGTGAGTTTTACGGCGTAAATCTTTTTGCGCTTGCGGCAAATTAGCAGTATCCAATTTGCCAGGTTTGCCAGCGTTGATATGACCTTCCACTGCGCGCCATAAACGTTGCAAGAAACGATAGGCACCGGCAACACCGGAATCACTCCACTCCATACTTTGTTCTGGCGGTGCGGCAAACATCGAGAATAAGCGAACTGTATCAGCGCCGTATTGGTTAATAAGCTCTTCCGGGTCTACCGTATTGCCTTTGGATTTACTCATCTTGGTGCCGTCTTTCAATACCATACCCTGGCAAAGCAAGCGTTCAAAGGGCTCGTCGCAAGTTACCAAACCTTCATCGCGCATTAATTTGTGGAAGAAGCGCGCGTAGAGCAAATGCAAAATAGCGTGTTCGATACCGCCAACATATTGGTCGACTGGCAACCAATAATCGGCTGCAGCTTTGTCGAGCATTCCACCTTCAAAATTGGGGCAGGTATAGCGTGCGTAATACCAGCTTGATTCCATAAAGGTATCGAAAGTATCCGTTTCTTTTTCGACTGCGCGACCGTCAAGCTCGGCTTTACGCCATTCGGGATCGGCTTTAATGGGCGATTGTACACCGTTCATCACCACATCTTCCGGCAGCAATACGGGTAGTTTATGGGCAGGCACCGCGATTTCACCACCTTCCGGCAAGTTATACATGGGGATAGGGGCACCCCAATAACGCTGGCGGGAAACGCCCCAATCGCGCAGGCGATAATTCGTTTTTGCCTGGCCTTTATGGGCCATTTCCAGGGTGCTGGTAATAGCATCAAAAGCGGCGTTAAAGTCGAGGCCATCATATTCGCCGGAATTGACTAACACACCTTTTTCGGTAAAAGCGGCTTTGGTTAAATCTATTTCTTCGCCATTTTGTGGGGCTATAACCTGAGCAATAGCGATACCGTACTTTCGGGCGAATTCAAAATCGCGTTGGTCATGGGCTGGCACGGCCATGACTGCGCCTGAGCCATAATCCATCAAGACATAGTTAGCGACCCAGACTGAAACTGGTTCGCCGGTAATGGGATGCAGGGCCTTAATACCTGTGTCCATACCGGCTTTTTCCATGGTCGCCATATCGGCTTCGGCCACGGATTGTACTTTGCAGTCGGCGATAAATTTTGCCAGCGCGGGATTGGTGTCAGCCAATAATTTGGCGATGGGGTGTTCCGCCGCAAGGCTCACATAAGTCACACCCATCAAGGTGTCGGGGCGCGTGGTGTAAATATCAAAACCGGTAAATTCACCCAGAGGTTTGGCTAACTCAAAGCGCATATCCAGGCCGCGGCTTTTGCCAATCCAGTTGCGCTGCATGGTTTTAACTTGTTCTGGCCAATTGGGTAACTTGTCTAAGTCGTTAATCAACTCTTCGGCGTAAGCGGTAATTTTGATAAACCATTGGGGAATCTCTTTACGCTCTACTAATGCGCCTGAGCGCCAGCCGCGGCCATCGATAACCTGTTCGTTAGCCAATACCGTTTGGTCAACCGGATCCCAGTTTACGGTCGACATTTTTTTATACACCAGGCCCTTTTCAAACAGGCGGGTGAAAAACCACTGTTCCCATTTGTAATATTCAGGTCTACAGGTCGTTAGTTCGCGCGACCAATCAAAACCAAAGCCAAGTTGCTTGAGCTGAGTGCGCATATGATCGGTATTAGCGTAAGTCCATTTTGCCGGTGCGGTGTTGTGTTTAATGGCGGCATTTTCAGCGGGCAGACCAAAGGCATCCCATCCCATAGGATGCAATACATTCTTCCCTTGCATACGCTGGTAACGTGTAATTACATCAGTAATAGTGTAGTTGCGTACATGACCCATGTGCAACTTGCCGCTCGGGTAGGGGAACATCGCCAGGCAATAGAACTTTTCTTTGCTGCGATCTTCAACAACTTTAAAGCTTTGCTGGGCGTCCCAATATTGCTGGGCTTCGGCCTCGACGTCGGCGGGGATATATTGTTCTTGCATTGGACTTTTTTGCATTGGAAAGAATGGCCTATACTGGTTTGGAGAAAGGCGGTGATTATAAGGGCTGTACCGCCCGAGTGGGGAAAAAGCTTTTAAATATCTTATGTGTATTTTGCTGATCTTAATGAGGAGCTATTACCATGAAGCATATTAAAAATATTGACACTGGAATTCCAGCAGAAACAATTGCCGAGGAAGATACCAGCACCCTGTCGGCGCTTACGGAGGGCTTACATCAAGAAGTAGAAGATTTGGTTAAGCTGGAGCTGACTGCAGAAGAAATGTTGCGTGAAGAGGCGGTGTTGGTGCGTGATTATGTGACCAATGATGTTAGAAACTTCTGGCGTGATTTAAAATGCGAGATTTTGTATTGGGAATTGCTACTGGCTGCGTTTATGTTGCGGGCCGCTGATCCGGTTCAAGTGGAATGGCAACGCGGTCACTGGTGGGGCGACGAATATAACGAATTACAATGATTGCGGTTCATTAGTTATTCCGGGTGCATTTTTCGCACTGATTCATACATATGTAAATATTTTTTGGCCAATATGTTCCACGAATACCGCTCATCGCAGAGGTGTTTAGCTGCAGAGCTCAGGCAATTTTTTGCCTGCTCATCATTAATCAACGTGTTTATTTTTTCCGCAAGATCAGCGGGATCCCCCGATTCAAACCCTAGAAAGTGCTGACCATCATTTGCCATCTCGTTAACCGTATCAATTTTGGCTGCAATAATTGCTGTACCAAGAAATGCGGGTTCCAGAAAAGAATAAGGAAAAGATTCACATTCGCTCGGCATAATATAAACATTTGATTTTTTTATAAGATGGGATAGTTGCCAGCGGCTGATCCAGCCGTACACTTTTATTTTATTCTGTAACGCATCGATTTTTTTTTGTAAAAACTGTTTATATTCAATAGCACTCTGATCATCCCAGGTATTATTTCTTTGACCTACGAGTATAAATCTGGCATTCGGGTTTTGTATTAGTACTTTCGGTATAGCATCCAAATAAAATTCAATACCCTTTCCGGGTGCCCATCTTGAAGCGCAGATGATAGTTTTCCTTGCGCCGCGTTTAAAAACGTCAACAAAGTTCAGCAAAAAATAAGCAATGGTATTTTTTAATCCAACCAATAAAAAATCTGCGTTGCCAATGCCGTTGGGAATTACATGAATATTCTGCTGGGATAACTCGGGATAGTTCGAAACCAGTCTTGTTTTAGAAATTTCACTTAAAACGTGAATAGCATCTGCAAGGTTCAGGATGTCCTGTTCGTATGCGATGGCTTCATCGAAAATCGCCCTGACGTTTCTTTCATGCTTAAAGATAGAATGGCAACTATAAATAAATTTAATATTAGGCTCATTATTTTTAATAAAAACCATGAGCGATAGCATTTCTTTTGCCGCATGATGAAAATGGACAACATCCAGACTATTTGTATTAATGATACGGAGAATTGTCTGTTCGAGTGGTTCTTTATGGGTTTTTAGAGGGAGGTCGCGCTCATATTCCATGCACGAAAAATAATTATTTTCAAAGTTCCAATACAACACCAATACCCACAGGTTCGCTTGTGGTTGTATGCAAGGCACAAAACCATTCAAGCATGACCCAATTCCTCCGGAAATATTTTTTCCGTATTCAAACGTAATAATGGCAATGTTGGGTTGATGGTTTGGCTTCACCTTGACGACCTGCAAGCTATGTGCACAGATTTAATTGGGGTTAATCTATACTTTTATATCATTATTTCCAAGCGCAGCGGTTACCTTTATTAATTAAAAAATTCTATTTGTTCAGAGAGTTTCGAAGTTATATTTCGAAGTTGTATGCGAAGCTGCATTCGAAGCTATAGTTGCTATAAGGATTGCCTTAAAAATTAATATTTAAAAAATTTTAGTATAGATGCAATAAGTTTACATTTCTTTATTGGTTTTTACCGATTAAGAATTAATTAAGGATAAATTCAGATTTAATTAAGAAGTTTTCTTCATCCTTCATTTACATTGCGAATGCAACCTGGGGCCCTTGGTGCCATTTCGGCACAGCTCTGGAGCTTATAATAATTATAAAAATTGATTCGTCGTTTCCATAGATCCTCAGCATTAGCTCGTGGTGTTAACAGAACACGCAGTTGATATTTATTTTATTTAAGATAAAGAATTTCATGGACCAAAAACTATTTAGACAGCAAGCCTTAGAGCAGCACACGAGCCGTTTATATGGTCGCGTTTTAGTTGTTCCTAGTGGATCACACACTGGCTTCGTGTTTGTCTTTGCGATCTGGTTGTTATTAGCCTTTATTTGGTTGTTTACTGCTACCTACACACAGACGGAAACCCTGAGCGGGTGGCTGGAGCGCGCTTCGCCGACTTTATCGGAAACTTCTGAAAGTGCATCCTTGAAAGTAACTTTATTAGTCCCTTTGCAATTTGCGTCGCTGATCACTGAGGGACAGATTCTTGATCTTTATTTCACTGATTTTCCATCACAAAAAAACATTTCTTACAAAGCTACTCTAAGGCTTATTGACAACAAGGTTGTTTTGGCAAGTGAACTTATAGGGCAGGCGGTACAGGTAGGAGCGCCGGTACTTAAAGTCACTGCTGTGCTTCAATCGCAGACAGTGAATGTATATGGAAACAAATTGGCACTGCGCAGCGGAATGAAGGTGACTTCAAGGCTTGAAATAAAAACACAGTCCCTGGCTAGCTATATTTTCAAAGACTTGTTAACTCCTCAGGGTGGGCAGTTATGAATGAGCATGTAGTGGATGCCGATCATATCTTTGAACAGCGACCAGAGGCGCTATTGCAATTTAATGGCGATACGCGTTTGCCCATTATTTATCAAACGGAATCTGCAGAATGTGGCCTGGCTTGTCTGGCAATGATTGCCGGTTACTACGGTTATGAAACCGATTTAAATAGTTTACGTCGGCGCTTCCCCGTCTCAATACATGGCATGCATTTGAAACACCTGGCTGATGTTGCAGGCCGGATGGATCTCACTAGCAGGGCAGTTCGTGCCGATATGGAGGAGCTGGATGATTTGCCACTTCCTTGCATTATTCATTGGGGTGTTAATCATTTCGTTGTGTTAAAAAAAATCACGGCAAATAAATATGTTATTCATGATCCCGCGTCGGGTGCGCGAGCAACTAATAGAAATGAATTTAGTAACTATTTCACCGGGGTGTTATTGGAGTTAAGGCCGACACAAAAATTTGTTGCGGGAAAGGATACCAAAAAATTAAAGCTGAGTGATTTTTGGAGCAAGATTACCGGCTTAAAAAGAAGTCTTGCACAAATACTTTTTCTGTCGCTGACACTGCAACTTTTTGGCGTGGCTGCGCCATTCTATATGCAGTTGGTGGTGGATAAAGTGATTGGCCAAACTAATTATAGTTTGCTATGGGTTATTGCTGGCGGTTTCGCTTTACTATTTCTGGTTCAGTTGTGTGTTTCAGCGTTGCGCGATTACATCATACTTTACTTATCCAACCGGTTAAGTATTCAGATGGCCGCCAATCTTTTTTTTCATTTGATTCGTTTGCCTATGGACTATTTTTTCAAGCGACATATGGGCGATATCATTTCTCGTTTTGGTTCTTTAACGCAAGTACGCCATTTGTTGACGACAGGATTCGTTAGCGCATTAATTGATGGGTTGATGACCTTAGTAACGCTCACGGCCATGTTTTTATACAGTGTGAAGCTAACCCTTATTGTATTAATGGTGGTGGTTGTTTATGCCTTGTTGCGTGTGGTCTTGTATCAACCATTCAAGCAGTTAAATGAGGAACGTATTCTTGCCGGTGCCCGGGAGAACACCCACTTCATGGAATCCGTTCGCGCGATTCAAGCAATTAAAATATTCCAGCGTGAAAACGATCGCCAAAATCAGTGGCTGAATCGCTTGGCTGATGTGTTAAATAAAGATATAAAAATTTCACGCTGGAGTATCGGTTATGGAACTATCAATGGCTTTTTATTTGGAATTGAGAATATTGTAGTTATTTTTTTGGCTGCTACTGCGGTAATTGAAGGCCATATGTCGTTGGGAATGCTTTACGCATTTATCAGTTTTAAATCCAGTTTTATTCGTTCCGTAGATAGCCTCATTTCACAGGCAATCGAATATAAAATGTTAGAAATTCATCTGGATCGTTTAAGCGATATTACGTTTGCAAAAGCGGAGGAGGTCGCGGCGCATGATATTTTATCCACCGCCTTGACCAGTGAAAATCGGGGAGTTACGGATGATGGAATTAATACAAAAAGCGTGGATTTAAAAGGAAAAATTGAAGTAAAAAACTTACGTTTTTGCTATGAAGGGGATGATAAAGATGTATTTAAGAATGTCAGCTTTACGATTAGCGCGGGTGAAACGGTGGCGATTACGGGTGCCAGTGGCTGCGGCAAAACGACATTATTAAAATGTCTTATGGGCTTAATTGTACCCACCGAAGGCGAAATACTTATTGATGATAAGCCGATTAAATCAGTAACCAGCTATCGCAGTCAAATTGCAGGTGTAATGCAAGATGATCAATTAATTAGTGGCGATATCGCAGAAAACATTGCTTTCTTTGCGCTCAATATTAATTTGAATCAAGTTCATAAATGTGCCCAGTTCGCCTGTATCTACGATGATATTTTAAAAATGCCTATGCAATTTAATTCATTGATTGGCGACATGGGCGCGAGTTTAAGTGGTGGTCAAAAACAAAGAATTGTGTTGGCGCGCGCGCTTTATCGCGAGCCTCGCATCCTGTTTATGGATGAAGCCACCAGTCACCTCGATATTGCTAACGAATCATTAGTGAATGAAAACATTAATGCGTTGCGGATGACGAGGATACTGGTGGCGCATCGGCCGGAAACGGTGCGATCAGCAGGGCGGCAAATTAATATGGCGGATTTTTTTGATGAAGCCAATAACTCTAATGAAATAACCTCTTAGGAGAATACAAATGCGTAAATTAACAATGAAAGAAATGATGGCAGTTGCTGGTGGCGGTTGTACTACTACCTGGTCCCCATACTCGGGTTACACCACTACTTGCACTCCTACATGCACTACCAGATGGGTTCCTTACGTAGGTTATGTTTGCCGTTAATTAGCATACATAGTTGTGCGGTGGGCTTACTTGTAAGCCCACTTTTTACAACCTTAACGAGGTCAATATGAAAAACCACGAACTTATCTTTGTTGCCTTCGGGTCTTTAGGTGATATTTATCCATTGCTTGCCGTGGCAAAAAAAATGAAAAATAAACATAACGTCATTTTTTTAGCCAATGAGTATTTCCGCAAGCACATCGAAGAAGCCGGGGTTAATTATTTCCCCATGGGAACAGTTGAAGAGCAGCTAACCGCATTGGAAAGTAAAAACTCTACTGGTGAGACGAACGATGGAAAAATAAATCGCTTTGACAATATCATCGGCAAGAACTTTGAGCGTGTGTACAATTTCCTTGAGGACAAAGTCAAACGCGGAACAAAAATGGTGGTGGTTTCCCATGGCAATCTCAGTCCGGCTGTTCTGGGTTGCGAGAGATTTAATATTCCCTTAGTGCTCACTTATTATGCCCCCTCACAAATTCCTGATAATCGTGAGGATATGATCCTCTTGTTGTCGTTCTACGGTAAAAACGAATGGCTTTTGCGGAATATCACGCTGCCCCTTATTCTTTTTAAAAGTAGTTTGTCTTTTGATATTAAACCTGCGTACAACAAGCATCGCGAAAAATATTCATTGCCACCACTACAAAATTCATTTGCCCGCTTTTTCAGTAAGTTCTCGCTAAAGAAAAATACAGCAGCATCGTCTGGCCTTCATGTCCCGCTGGAAATAGCGCTACTGCCGCGCTGGTTTTGTGAGCCCATAGGACAAGAGTTTAATCGCTTGAAATTTGCCGGGTTCCCTTTTTATGAAAACCAAAGCCTGGAGTCTAATTTGCGTGCCGATACGTTTATCGCAGAACAGGGAAAGCCCATTGTATTTACTCCGGGTACGGCAGTCGAAGATGTGGAAGCTTTTTGTAAGGAAATGATACCTATTTGCCGCAAGCTGGGTTCGCCTGGCATATTTGTTTCTAAACATGGCGCTGAGGCTTTTGCGAAGCTTAAAAAAGTTGATGATGTTCCATTGCTGTACATAGAGCATGCAGATTTTGCCTATTTATTACCGAAGTCTCGCTGTCTTATTCATCACGGTGGCATAGGCACTATGGCACAAGCTATTAAAGCAGGGATTCCGCAAATTCTCAGGCCCAGGATGTATGACCAGCCAGCGAACGGTGTGAGAGTCATGATGTATGGCTTGGGTGGCTCTATTGCGCCTTCACATTACAGCGCGGATATGGTTTCCAATATTTTAAATCATATTGAATCCAATCCTAAGCATAGAGAACTACTGCCTTACTATAGCGAACAAGTGAATTTGGAAGATGGTGTGGAAAATTGTTCCATGCACATTGAACAATATCTTAATCAAGAGTTTTATAGTCATGAAGAAACTTATGGCAACAGCAGCTTATCTCCAATACAACAAGCTAGCTAAGGAAAAGAAAAGCCTTTTCAATTCGCTGAGTTCGATGACCAATGGGACCTTTGAAGTTATCAAGGGTTTTCACTATGGCATGGCGGCATTTAAAAAAGTGCAGTGCAATATTTGCAACTGGAGCGGCAGTAAATTTTGTGATTTTTACACCGGTTATAAACACGTTTATGAAAACGCTGTTTGTCCGCACTGTTATTCGCATCCGCGTCACAGGGCTTATTATGTATATCTTGAAAAGTTGCTTGCCAAGTTTGATAGAAAAATAAAGCTACTGCATTTTTCGCCGGAGATGTCGATCACAAAGTTTCTTGCATCACATGACAATATTGAATATTTAAGTGTTGATATTGATCCTTCAAAAGCTATGCGAAAAGAGAACATTACTAATCTATCATTCAAAAATGATTCATTTGACCTGATTATTTGCATGCATGTTTTTGAACATATTGACGATGATAAAAAAGCTATGGAGGAAGTTTTTCGTGTACTAAAACCCGATGGCTATGCGCTATTGGATGTGCCGATTGACGTAACGAGGCCGACTACCTATGAAGATCCTTCTATCATTTCACCGGAAGCGCGCACTAAAGCGTTTTGGCAATGGGATCATGTGCGGTTGTATGGCATGGATTACAAAGACAAGCTGCGTGCTATTGGGTTCGATGTTAATGAAGACTATTACATAAAGTCACTCGGTAAAGACTATACGGATCGGCATGGAATGGAGCTCATTCCAAGTTTTTTATGTGCAAAGTTCCAAGGTTTGGATTGCGTTGAAAATATGCTGTTGGCCCATGATTAGGGAGGCTACATAATATCTTTGTAGCAATTAATAATATGAAAACTTGTTATATCTATTTTAGGAAAAAAATCTGGCAAGGTCTTATTTTAAAAAAACTCAATAACAAATATTTCACTGTCATTGCGGATGATTGCTGGGGCGCAGAAATATATCGAAAATTGGGCCTGGAATATAAAACCCCCTGCGTTGGGTTGATGATAAAAGCGCCGTGTTTTTTGAATCTGCTGGAAAATTTTGATGAAAAAATAATGAATAAACTAAAGTTTGTACAAAAGTCAAAGTATCCGCAACTGCAGCATGCAAGCTATCCAATAGGCACACTGGATGGTGATATAGAAATACATTTCTACCATTATAGTTCTGAAGCAGAAGCTGAGCGCAAGTGGCAAAGCCGGGTAAAGCGTATCAATAAAGATAATCTATTTTATAAATTAGACGCTGAAAAAACGAAACAAGAATTCCCTAATGATTATGTGGAACTCATTGAGAAATTTAATCGCCTTAATGGGAGGAAAATAATCCTGAATTCGCAACCTGAAAGTGTTAATGAACATTCTTTATGGGTAGATAATTGGGGAATCGACGGACGGCTAATGTTCAAAAAGTCTTTGCTGTTTTTTGACCTGGCCCACTGGTTAAACACCGGAAAGCTTAGTAATTCATTCGGCAATAAAATTGCTTATTACCTTCTGCTGGCACCAAGGGCTAAAAAAGGTATGGAGTGAGTATTTTTGGTTGGTATTAATTTATAGCTCGACGAATTATTCGTGGACTAAGAACTGGCGCAAAGAGGTAGAGATGAAAGATATCATTATAGGTGTGGTTTCAGATTACAATTTTGACAAGGTTAAATTATGGGTTAATTCCGCCAATAGATGCGGCTTCGAAGGATTGAAGGTGATGATTGCATTTAACATAAGTGATGCAACCAAAAAAATGCTGGAAGAAAATGGATTTACGGTATTTCTTGCATCGCAAGAGCGCAATGCGAGTGACGACGGTTATTTGTTTATGGAAGGATTTACCTATAGGGTTACTGCTGCTAGACATTTTTATACCTGGTTGTTTCTTAAGGACATTAAAGAAAAAATTCGCTATGTGATTGCAACCGATGTTACCGATGTGATTTTTCAAAGCAATCCCTCCCGATGGTTAGAGCAACATTTGGGCGATAAAAAAATATGCGTAGGAAGTGAAGCTATTAGTCATCGCCACGAGCCTTGGGGCGATCAGGTTATGCATGAAACTTTTGGTGCGGAGGTGCACGAACACATGCAGGATCAACCTATTTATAATGCGGGAAGTTTTGCCGGTGAGTATGAATATTTTCTTGGCTTATCATTAAATCTTTCCTTAGTTATTTTTGGTTTGAATCAGGCGCTTCCGGATCAGGCGTCTTTAAATGTGCTCTTAACGACACAACCCTATAAAGATATTACAAAATTTAATGACCACGATACCAGCTGGTGTTGTCAATGTGGCACAACCGCTGCGCCAGATAAAATTGCTTCATTCAGGCCTTTTTTGCGTAGCCCTGAACCTATATTTGACGGTGAATATGTGTTTACCAGCAAGCATGAACCCTATGCCCTGGTACATCAATACAATCGTAATCCTGTTTGGCAAGCCGCTATGGAAAAAATTTATGGCTAACGATAAATCATCCTGCATTTTTTTCAAAGCGCTTGTTGCAAATGAAAAGAAAGTATAGGTGGCTCGCTTGTCTTTCTTTGGTTCAGAATAAATTAAGAATATTTTAAGGTTTAATTAAGGAAGTTTTTATTGTCTTTAATCTATATTGGAACGCAAGGTAATGATCTTGAATGTAGTCCCTCAAGCTGCTAATAAATATAAAATTTGAATCATTATCTCCCCGTTAGCTTGTGTGCGAAAAAGCCATGTGCAACTTATACTATTTATTTAAATAACAATAAAGCTAAAGGCGGACATCGATTCCAGCTTGCCAATAAGCACTGGGTTAATAATGTAAACTTGTTCAGGACTGACTGGTGAAGATACTTATCTTGGGTGCAAGCGGGATGCTTGGCAGTACGCTCCATCAAATTTTTTCAAACGACGCCAAGTTTGAGGTGTGGGGCTCAATTCGTGGAGTTTATGAATGTAGCTTTATTGAAAGCTTATCAGGGATTAATGTTTTATCTTCATGTGATTTTTTACAGCAAGGTAAGTTAGCGTCAGTGATGGATAGGGTAAAGCCGCAGGTGGTCATCAATTGTGTGGGGCTAATTAAGCAAAATCCAGATAGTTTTGATGCCTTGCAAGCGGCAATGATCAATAGCTTGTTCCCACGTCAGTTGGCTGAAGTTTGTGAAAGAATGAATGCGCGGCTGATCCATATCAGTACGGATTGTGTTTTTTCGGGGGAAAAAGGCATGTATACGGAGTTGGATAAGCCTGACGCTACGGATATTTACGGTAAAACAAAACTGCGTGGAGAGTTGACTGATAGTCGTGTTGCGTTAACTTTAAGGACTGCAATGGTAGGGCATGAATTGGCTAGTCAAAAATCGCTATTAAATTCGTTTATTGCGCAGGATGGGGCCGTACCCGGTTCTTCAAAAGCTATTTCTTCTGGTCTGACGACAGTTGAGCTAGCTAAAGTCATTAAAAAAATAATACTTTTTTATCCGGCTTTGTCTGGTTTGTATCATTTATCCAGTAAGCCTATTGATAGTTATTCACTGCTAAATTTAATTGCTAAAATTTATAAAAAAGATATAGCCATCGTTGAAGATAAGCATCTGGTTATAGATCGTTCATTAAATTCCAAAAAATTAAAAGCGCTCATCGATTATCAGCCGCCCTCGTGGGAAAAGATGCTTACAGAGCTGCATGCTTTTAATAGCAATACAAACCGGGCTAGAGCTTGTTTTTGCAAATAAAATTTTTCTCACTACCGACCTTGCGCAGGAGTTGATGGAAAGCTGTATTGCAAGTCATGTTTTATCGTTTGTGACCTTTGTGAATGGGAAGTTGCTTAAGCTCATGATTTTTTAAAAGCGATACACTGAGGCATCTTATGGGGTTTGAAAAAGCAGTACCCCATTTGGAACCTTCCAGGTGGGGTACTGCTCGGTGGAGTCTTAAGGCTACTTTTGTCCTATATTTTCGTTAACAAATTTCACGGTTGCTTCAAGTGTCTTCAGCCTTGTTTCGCTTTCCTGAAGAAAGTGGTTCTCGCCTTTTAATTCGATATAGGTAACTTTTTTCTTAGCGGACTTGAGCGCTGAGTTCATGTCTTCAGACTGTTTAATTGGTACGGTTTCGTCACGTGATCCGTGAATTAAAAGTACCGGTGCTTTAAAGTTTTCTGCAAAGTTTACAGGTGAAACAGCAGCCAAAGCTGTGTTATCTATTTCGCCGTTAGCGAATTGCCTTTTCCAATAGCTAACCGCAGAACTTTTCCCGCCTCTTTCCATTTTTGACCAGCTTAAAAAAGATTTAAGTTCACTTACGCCAGCAATGGCGACAACGCATTTATACAAATCGGGTGAGAAGGCACCGCCAGCCAAAGCAGCGTAACCACCATAGCTGGTACCAACAATGCAAACTCGGTTCGGATCGGTAATACCTTTTTTGACCGCAAAGTTCACTGCGTCGGTGATGTCATCCTGCATTTTTTTGCCCCATTCTCCTAGGCCTGCTTGAAAATGTTTCAAGCCAAAACCGTTTGAGCCACGAAATTGGGGCTGAATAACCAAATAGCCATTGTCAGCAAAAGCTTGGGCTCTATAATTAAAGTCAATTGAGTCATGAGATTCGGGACCACCGTGGGGCATGATTATCGTAGGCAAGTTTTTCATTGTGCTGACTTTATCTTTAGGGATAGTCAAGAGCGTGGGGATTTTTAATCCATCGCGGGCGGTAAAAGTTACTTTGCCTGTAGGATGTAAATCTTCCGCTTTTATAGCTGGGTAAGATGAAGTGAGAAACTGTGGCTCTTTACCTTCGGAAAACAAATAATAGTCACTGGGTGAATTTGAACCGGCTACGCGAACAACAAGGTTTTTCCAATCTTTGCTGAAATCACTTAAATAAACTGATTGCTCAGGAAACTTGGCCACGATGTCTTGCATGCGCTGGTTAAGTTTCGCATCAAAAAATTGGTAACTTGGGTTAAAGCCTGCGTAGCGCACACCATAAACCACACGCTGAAAGCTTTCGAGAGTTTCCTCAATATCTGCGTCTTCACGATTAAAAATAGGTTCTGATAAAGTCCCGTCAGCAAGTGACATAGTGTAATAGGCCATGCGGCCAGTCTTTTCGTTGGTATCCAGCACTACGAGCGATTTAAAGTCTGGTGTTACACCTACAAAGCTTTTTTCAATTACTTCTATTTTTTCTCTAAAAATTTCTACCCATTCATCATTTTGGCGAGCACGAACGCGGTGGAGATTGCTATTTTGGTCATAACTTATTTGAGCTAATACGTTGTCCTTGTCATCTACAAAAAAGTCGTAAGTAGACTTGGTGCCTTTGTTAAAAATAAACGGTGGTTTTTTCTCTTTCAGATTGACTTTAAGTAATGAGAAGTCCGCACGATCAAGTTTCAAGCTAACATCTGGGCCGAGCGTTGTTACAAAGCTGAATGCAGGCATATAAGCATATTTGCCGTCTGAAGATAGTCCTATTAGGTTTCCAAGTCCCGTTTGTCCTTTAACAACCGGTTCCTCCCCCGGGATGAGTAATTGTCGAATTGATTTATCGTTCAGGTTGTATAGGAACGCAGTACTGATATCGAAACTGTCGATGATACGATCTATTTTTTTATATTCAGATGCCCTCAACACAAGCTGGTCTTCATTGAGGAAATATATACCTTGCGGTTGAATCTCCTTAACATCAATACTGGCAATTTGTTTATGCGCAGAAAGAGAGGTTATGACAACTCTATCGAACTCATTAGTGACTTTACGAAAGGCCACTAAATCGCTGCTGGGCGATATGGCAATGAGCTGAATTTCAGGTAATGTTCCGTAATCTTTTAGAGAGGGCCTTGCTTGTGCGCTGATGTTGGTAAGTAAGCCAGTAATGGCAATAAGCCCACCAATGAATCCCGTCAATGATTTAAACATGTTAAAACTCCTAGTTTCAGTTATTGTTTCCAATTAAATAGTGCAAATGAATGCCACAACCATAGTAGCTGAACAAGCTAAGGCCATGAAGGCTTTATTATTCGTTAACTTTCCCATTGCATCTTGCTACTTCCGCTCATTCAGCATACAATCCGCGTCCCTGAAAATAGGTATACGACGCTAGTCACAAACGCTCAAGCATGTCGCTAGGCTACTTCGTGTCGTCCAAGTCCAAGTTCTGCTTGGAAAAAACAGGTTGGAGCAAAGTATGTATGCAATTTTTGAAAGCGGTGGTAAGCAACATCGTGTAGTGATAGGCGAAACCCTTAAGCTCGAAAAAATCGAATTCGCCACTGGTGGCATCGTTGAATTCAACAAGGTTTACCTGGTTGCTAACGGCGAAAATATCAGAATTGGTGCTCCCGTTGTAGAAGGCGTGACAATAACTGCTGAAGTTATTGCTCAAGGCCGTGCCGACAAAGTGAAGATTATTAAATTCCGTCGTCGTAAGCACTCAATGAAGCGTCAAGGTCATCGTCAGTGGTTCACCGAAGTGAAAATCACTGGCATTAACGGTTAATAGCCATCCATGGTTAATAGCCGTAAGGCTAATGAGGAGTAGAATATGGCTCACAAGAAAGCTGGTGGTAGTACGCGAAATGGTCGCGATTCCCATTCCAAACGCCTTGGTGTTAAATGCTTTGGCGGTGAATTGATCCCTGCAGGTAGCATTATTGTTCGTCAACGCGGCACCAAGTTTCACGCTGGTGTGAATGTTGGTCTCGGCAAAGATCACACCTTGTTCGCCAAGGCTGATGGTCATGTTAAGTTTCAAATCAAAGGCGAATTTAATCGTCAATACGTAAGCATTGTTCCTGTTAATACAGTTTCTGCTTAATTTTGACTTTTAGTGCCCTTGCTTGTTAACTTAAGCAGGAATATTAAAGAACAATAAAAAAGCCCTGTCATTATCGATAGGGCTTTTTTTATATTCAGGATGAGTGTCAGGCAGCAGATACATGGATATGTAAGAGCGTTACTATGGCTGCAGAAATTAGTTAATCCCGCACTAAAGCGGCATATGTTTTCCCGGAGAGTATTGTGAAATTTGTTGATGAAGCCCCGATTCAAGTTGTAGCTGGTAACGGCGGCAACGGTTGCATGAGCTTCCGTCGGGAAAAGTTTGTCTCTAAAGGCGGCCCTAATGGCGGCGATGGCGGCGATGGCGGCAGCGTTTATCTGGTCGGCGATGAAAATCTAAACACCTTGATTGACTATCGTTTTCAGCCTAAATATCAAGCTGAGCATGGCAAGAAGGGCGGCAGTAAAGATTGTACTGGTGCTAGAGGTGAAGATTTATTTTTGCCCGTACCTGTAGGAACGACCGTTATAGATACTGATACGGAAGAAGTGTTCGGCGATTTAACGGAACACGGTCAAAAATTAAAAGTGGCCCAGGCAGGGTTTCATGGTCTGGGGAATACGCGCTTCAAATCCAGTACCAATCGCGCGCCGCGTAAAATTTCTTATGGTTCTGAGGGTGAAAGTCGTAACCTCAAACTGGAGCTTAAAGTGCTGGCTGATGTGGGCATGTTGGGTTTGCCTAATGCAGGTAAATCCAGTTTTATTCGTGCTGTTAGCTCGGCGAAGCCCAAAGTGGCTGATTATCCATTTACTACATTAATACCTAATCTTGGTGTGGTAAAAGTTCAACAATACCGTAGCTTCGTCATCGCCGATATTCCTGGCTTGATTGAGGGCGCATCTGAAGGTGCTGGCTTGGGTGTGCGGTTTCTCAAGCACCTTACGCGCTGCCGTTTGCTGTTACATACCGTCGATATGGTGCCAGTGGATGAATCTGATCCAGTGGAAAATGTGCGCGCTATAGCTCGGGAATTAGAAAAATTTAGCCCCACGCTCGCAACTCGCGATCGTTGGTTAGTACTTAACAAAGTGGATTTATTAGATCCTGAAGAAGCGGAAGGTCGCTGCCAGGCAGTGGTTGATGCCTTGCAGTGGACTGGCCCGGTATTTCGCATATCGGCGTTACATCGTGAAGGCACATCAGTTATTTGTGGCCGCATCATGGATTACCTTGAGGCAATTTGGGAAGCCGAGCGCGAAGACCCTGAATTGCACGAGCGTGAGCTTGAAGCACAGAATCAAATGGCTCAGGAAGCGCGCGACCGAATCCTCCGCTTCGGCCAATATCCTGCGGTTGGTGGCAAAGCGCGATGCCTTGACCGCGAACTGGAAGCCGTCGGGGGCCGCCTTGGCCCAATTGGCAAAGGTCGCCGGCTTCTGGGTCCGGTAATAGGTCGCGTTGATTTCGATCGCGGTCAGCCGCTCGGCCGCGAAGCGCAGCTGTTTCGT
>JAZKHP010000040.1:0-10603 GCA_040385335.1 Pseudomonadota bacterium | reverse complement strand
AAGGCCAGACAAATTCCCACACGGATACGTCAAAACTGAAGGGGGTTTTTTGTAACATGCGATCAGCGGGTGATGAACCATATTCACGGTTCATCCAATCGATGCGATTCACTAACGCCTGGTGTTCAACTATCACACCTTTGGGATTTCCGGTAGAACCGGAGGTGTAAATCACATAGGCGAGATGCTTTGAATGCAAACCTTGTTGAGTTAAATCCGGATTGGTGGTTGGATAAATTTCTAATTGTTGTTGGAACTCAATACTATCCAGACATACTGCTTGTGGGTCGGTGACCGGCGTGGTTTCACGTAAATGGCGTTGCGTTAATACTGTGGTGAGGTTTGCATCCTCCAGCATGTATTGTAAGCGCGCTTCGGGATACTCGGGATCCAGGGGTACATAGGCACCGCCGGCTTTCAAAATTGCGAGAATGCCGATTACCATCTCTAATGAACGCTCTACACAAATACCGACTAAGGTATCGGGTGTTACGTGTTTTTCCTGAATCAAATAATGCGCAAGTTGATTCGCTTTTTGATTCAGTTGTTCATAGGTTAATTGCTGGCCATCAAAGATAACCGCAATCGTATTAGGATTAATTTGGACTTGCATTTCAAACAATTCGTGAATGCATTTTTCGTTTGGATAATCTGCTTGTGTATTGTTCCAATCACCCAGCAATTGCTGACGCTCTTGCCCACTCAGCATCTCAACATTGAAAACATTTTCATTTGGCGATTTTACTAAAGCATCGAGCAACAATTCAAAATGGTTTGCCATTCTTGCAATGGTGCCTTGCTCAAACAAATGGGTGTTGTATTCCCAGTCCAGCCTGAAGCCTTGCTCGCTTTCACTGACACTTAAGGTGAGATCGTATTTCGCAACAGCAGCTCCACGTTGCTCTACCGAACTCAGAAGTAGACCGGGTAACTCCAACGCACCCTGCTCATTATTTTGTAACACCAACATAATTTGAAATAAGGCGCCGTGGCTCAAACTACGTTCCGGCTGTAGACGTTCAACAATTTGTTCAAAGGGTACTTGTTGATGCGCATAAGCATCCAACAGCATGTTCTTACTTTGCCTTAACAATTCAGTAAAATTGGGACTCGCAGAAAGATCACTGCGCAACACTAAGGTATTCGCAAAAAAACCAATCAAATTGGCCACTTCGGCTTGTTCGCGGTTGGCGATAGGGCTACCTACAATAATGTCAGTCTCATTGCTGTAGCGCGATAACAAGACCGAAAAGGCAGCGTGCAAGCCCATAAACAAGGTGGCACCTTGTAATTGGCACAGATTGTTTAACAACTTGCTGGTTGAACGATCAATTCGTGATGAATAATTCTTGCCCACAAAACTTTGTATCGAAGGACGCGGATAGTCTAAAGGTAAATTGTGTACGGTCGGTAAACTGGAAAGTTGTTTTGTCCAATAACCTAATTGCCGATCGAGCACTTCGCCTTGCAGCCAATTGCGTTGCCAATACGCATAGTCTGCGTATTGAATCGCTAGCGGCGTTAACGGATTTTCCTGACCTTGAACGTAAGCACCGTAGAGCGCGCTGAACTCGTTGATCAGAATTGACATTGACCAGCCATCGGACGCGATGTGGCTCATGGTGACAAGCAGAATGTGCTCATCGGCAGCGACTTTGATCAGCTGCGCACGCAACATTAAATCACAGCTTAAATCAAAAGCACGACTCGCCTCATCAGAAATAAATTGCGTCAGTTGTAATTGACATGCATTTTCATCCAATTGAGATATATCAATCATGGGCACAACAAAAGGCACCGCAGCCTGAATAACTTGCAGTGGCTGGCCATGCTCATCCATAACAAAATAACTACGCAAACTTTCGTGGCGCTCAACAATACTGGTGAAAACCTGATTTAATGCCTGAACATGTAGAATACCCGTTAATTTTAAAGCACCTGGCTTATTGTAATGGGCATTCCCACCATCAATTTTATCCAATAACCATAAACGTTGCTGCGTGAAAGAAAGTTGTGAGCTTTTCTTAAACTGCGGCAATATTTTTTTATACGACGTTATGCTTTGTCCCGAAACTTCAGAAAAATACTTAAGCATCGCATCTTTATTATCCTTAATTAAATTAATAACCTCAGGGGTCAAAGCGCTTTTGTCAGCTCTCGTTTTTAGCTTTCCATCTTCAACAAAAATAGCAATGCTTAAATTTGAAAGACGCTCTATTACTTCAATTATTTTCACCGTAACCTCTTTATTCGTACTTTTGCAATCTATAGTATTTTTTTAGCAAAAATCCCTTATTTATGAATTATTGCCCAAGTTCAAAAATCATTAGAAATTAAGCAAAAGCCGCAACAACTTTGCGCTGGCCAGATCCGGGAGTCCAGTTATTAGTTGCGTGAGTCCATGTCAGGTTATTCATAATAATCATGTCACCTGCGATTAATTTTCTTGTTATTTTTGATTCAAATAAACCGCTGTAATTCATGCCGGAACTCCACAATCTGCGCGGATGCACATAGTCCAGCCTGGATATGTCAATACCTGATTCCGGCTCCTTAAGCAATCCTGTTGTCTTCAGAAAATCCAGGTATGCAAGACCCGAGTCAAAATCGACGCTCGCCACCGTATCCCAATATACAAAACAATCACGCTCTAAAATAATGGATCGAATTTTCTGCAAAGGCACCAAAACATTAAATAAAGTAATACCTGGTGCAGGCGAACCTTTTTCAGAAACAACAACATCTTTTTTTGTAACAATATCTTCAGGAATATTTATATTAAGAAGCATCTTTGCCTGCATAATTTCCAGCTGAGTCAACTTTCTATTGCCAATATCACATTTGGTAACAATATCTCTAAGAGAATCCCACTCCGAACTGGTTTCGCGTGTATTAAACAGGATTGTTTCACCACCATCTGTGGTATTTTCCATGGCATAAAATGATGCTAGTTGCATATTCATACGATGGCTCCCTTCTGAATGCGCAGGAATAACCTGATAATCACTGCGTTCATTAACAGACATAAAATACTTTCCAACGCTTTTCCTATGACCAATAACAGAAGCAAACCCAGCCTCAGTTTCCAGTTTTTCGGCCAAGCCCAATTTTTTTGCCACATCAAATATTATATTATCGGCGTAGACTTGCGTTACGCCTTGAATTAACACCACCTTATTTTCCTTTAAAGCTGACAGAACATAGTCGGTATCTTTTGCTTCATCTACAGTTAGCACCGATAATTTTGTTAGATCCTCATTAATGGTACTTGTATATTCAATCTTGTCCTTCATTATTCACCTCTAACAAAAAATTTTATTTAAAATAATTTTTGGTATTAAATAGTTAAAAATTTCGGTAGCAACGTTAAATACAGAAATAGTGGATTTACCACACCACTTCTTCTTTTGATTCGTTTTCTTCTAACCTGCGTTTATTTTTTTCAAGAGTCATCTGCCCTACAACAACGCAAGCAATTTCAGATAAATCTTTGCAAAGAAATAATGCTCTTAAGGGTAGAACCACACCAAAATCCTGCGCTATACGAGCGATTAAGCGCGTCGCTAATAAAGAATTACCGCCAAGCTGGAAAAAATTATCAGAAATACCGACGCGCTCAATATCCAGAGCTTCCTGACATATTTCACAAAGCATTTTTTCAGTTTCAGTTTGCGGCGCAACATAACTGGCTCGCTGCATTGACGTATCCAGTTCAGGCAATGCTTTACGATCCAGTTTTCCATTAGGCGTTAGGGGAAATTCATCCAAAAATACAAACCCGGTTGGAATCATGTATTCTGGTAATAAATTACGGCAATATTCAGTAATAGATCTTGAGCTGGGTGGTAAAGAGCGAGCCATTTTTTGCAGGTGAAGCAGTGAATCAAGTGCTCGCAAAGCTGAAGCAGAATCTATCCAATCAATTAAACAGGCAAATTCATCTACACCAATATCTTTTAAACGAGTAGCTATCGACAATACACTTTTTGGCGTTCCAATAAATGAGGTTGTGCGAGCATAACGCTCAAATGCAAAGCCAGCCATATTTTCAAGATCAGCCTCACTAACCCCGTCAGTAGCTATATCAAGACTTTTAAGCATTGGAATAATTAATGATATGTGTGACCGCATATAATTCATGAATGGCGCTTTGGCTTGGTCTAGGGTTTCTTGTAAATCTTCACCCAAGTAGGTGTGGATCATTAAAGTAACCCGACCTAGTGTTGGATCGTAGCCATTTTTTGCCAATGCTTCTCTATACAAGACAATTTTTTCTGCCAACTCATCTATTGTCTGCCCCAAAAGGTTAGTTAATAAATGAGCGCCTAAACGACCCGCATCAACAAATGTTTCCGGGTTTGAAGAGGCTGTTATCCATAGCGGCAATTCATTTTGTATTGGTTTTGGAAAAACCTGAATCTCAACATCATTACCTTTACCATTTTTTCTTATTATTTTATTTCCATTCCATAACGTCTTTAAAGTCCCAATTCCTTGATGAACAATTTTTCTACGTGTTTCAAAATTTTCAGGTGCCAATACAAAATCCCGTGTGTGCCATCCGCTCGCAATAGCAAGCCCTACTCTTCCATTGGAAAGGTTATCAACCACAGCCCATTCCTCGGCAACACGAATGGGATCATGAAGCGGCATTACTACACTACCTGCTCTCAGTTTAACGCGGCTAGTTATTGTTGCTATGGCTGCACTTAAAAGAGCTGGATTGGGATAATTTCCTCCAACCGGATCAAAATGCCGCTCTGGAGTCCAGATCGCTTCCAACCCGTGATCATCTGCAAATTTTGCGGCCTTTAAATAAAGATCATATTTATTGTCGGCTGAGGTCGCATCAGCACCAAAGTAAAAAAGACTAAAAGTAACCTCTTCTTTGGTGACGTTTTCATTATCGACTTGCTGTGGAATTACATAAGATACCAATTGCGTGCTACCTGACAAACCCTCTCTCGCAACAACTATTGCATCTTTAATTTGTGGATATGAGATCAATGCATTTTCAACTTCACCTAGCTCAATTCGAATGCCATTGATCTTCACTTGATGATCGATACGCCCCAGAAATTCCAAATTGCCATCCGGCAACCAGCGCACCCTATCACCCGTTTTATAAAGATACTCACTACTGCTCACATTAGCCCTATCGCAAAAAGGATTCGAAATAAATTTTTTGCTCGTTAGTTCAACATTATTCAGATATCCAAGTGCCAGCCCCGCTCCACTGACATGTAACTCTCCACCAACACCGAATGGAACCAGATTCATGTGTGAATCAAGGACTATTAATTGCGTATTAGCTATTGGCTTGCCTATAGGAATTTGACGATGCGAATCCCTACCGACTTTATCAACATAAAAACTGACATCCGCACCCACTTCGCTAGAACCATACAAATTCAATAAACGAGCATTTGGTAAGACACTATAGAAACTGCGTGCTTGTTCCAGCGGCAAGGCTTCACCACTGGATATCACCAACCGCAACGAGGTCATAGCCGCCAAGGCGCCCTGTTCGATCAGGAACTTCAATAATGAAGGGACCAGCGTTAAACGTGTAACTTGATGTTGCATCACTATGCTAACAAAGCTATCAATATTCAACATTTCGCTAGTCTGTACAATCACAAGACACTTGCCATAAGCCAATGCCTGAAAAATTTCTGCCACATGATCAACAAAACCAGCTGCTGTTTTTTGGCAAAATACATCATCCGTTAATACAGGAAAATGTTGCTCCATCCAATTTACGCGATTGCAAATACTGCGATGCGGTGCGAGTACACCTTTGGGGTTTCCAGTAGAGCCTGAGGTATATATTACATAAGCAAGATGATTTAAATTTAAACCAGACTCGTTTAAATCTGGATTAGTGGTTGGATAAATTTGTAATTGTTGCTTAAATTTCTCACCATCCACATGTACCGCTTGTGCATTTGTAACCGGGGTTGTTGCGCGCAGATGACTTTGCGTTAATACCGTTGTGAGTTTTGCATCGTCCAGCATATAAGCCAAGCGCGCCTCTGGATATTCAGGATCGAGCGGAATATAAGCGCCACCCGCTTTCAGAATTGCTAGAATGCCTACCACCATTTCCAAGGATCGTTCGACACAAATTCCCACCAACGTATCGGGCTTAACATGTTTTTCCTGAATAAGGTAATGAGCAAGCTGGTTAGCTTTATTATTCAACTCCTCATAAGTGAGCTGTTGATTTTTAAATATAACTGCAATTGAATTTGGATTGTTTATAACTTGAGTTTCAAATAATTCGTGGATACATTTATCGCTTGGATAATCCGCTCGCGTATTATTCAGCTCGGTGAGTAATTGCTGACGTTCTTGTATACTCAACATTTCAACATGCAAAACATTTTTATGTGGATTACTGACAAGTGCTTTTAACAATAATTCAAAATGAGCTGCCATACGAATAATGGTTTCTTGTTCAAACAAATCCGTGTTGTATTCCCAGCTTAAGCTCAAACCATCTAAACCTTCTGTCACGCTAAGCGTTAAATCATATTTCGCAATATGGAATTCACTTTGCTCCATAGGGCTTAGTGTCAATCCTGGTAATTCTAAAACACCTTCTTCGTTGTTCTGCAATATCAACATGACTTGAAATAACGCGCTGTGACTCAGGCTGCGTACAGGCTGCAAACGCTCAACAATTTGTTCAAAAGGTACTTGTTGATGCGCGTAAGCAGCTAGCAACATGCCCTTACTTTGTTGCAACAACTCAATAAAACCTGGGTTCTCAGAGAGATCACTACGCAACACCAATGTATTTGCAAAAAAACCAATCAAACCTGCTACTTCCGCTTGTTCGCGGTTGGCAATGGGGCTGCCCACAACAATGTCAGTCTCGTTACTGTAACGCGATAACAAGACCGAGAAAACGGCATGCAACCCCATAAACAAAGTCGCACCATACGACTGGCACAAATCGTTTAATACTTTACTGATTGCACTATCGATACGAGAGACATAAGTCTTGCCTGCAAAACCTTGAATAGCGGGACGAGGGTAATCCAAAGGCAGGCTATGCACTACAGGCAAGTTGGCCAATTGTTTTTCCCAATAACCCAACTGCTGATCAAGCACTTCACCTTGTAACCAGTTACGTTGCCAATGGGCATAATCTGAATATTGAATCTCAAGGGGTGGCAATGGATTAGCGTGACCCAGGATGAAGGAGCTGTACAACCTTCTAAATTCATTAATTAAAATTGACATTGACCAGCCATCAGAAGCGATATGATGCATAGTCACCAATAAAACATGTTCATTAGCTGCAACTTTTATTAGTTGCGCACGCAACATTAAATCAGAACCCAAATCAAAAAATTGTGCTGACTCATCTGAAATAATTTGCGCTAGTCGTAATTGACGAATGCTTTCGTCGAACTCGGATAAATCAATTAGAGGTACAACAAAAGCAGCAGCCACTTGAATTATTTGCATGGGCTCGCCACGTTCATCAACTATAAAACAGGTACGCAAACTTTCATGACGTTCAAGGATACTGGTAAATGCTTGACGCAATGCATCTATATTTAGTGAGCCTGTCAGCCTTAAGTAGCTCGCGATATTATAATGTGCGCCACCACCATCAATTTGATCGACCAACCACAAACGTTGCTGGGCAAAAGACGTTTTCAACTTGTAGTCATCATTACGTGCAACGGCTTCAATAACCATATATTTTTTTTGTAGTAAATACTCCACTAATTGTGGTTTTAATTCACTAATTTCACTTATTAAGGTTTTATCCAATAAATTTTTATTGCCTCGAATCAACAAATTATTAGCTTCATCAACTTTTAATTTAATACCAAAAGTTTCAATCTTAACTAATAAATCCAATATAGTTTTCATATTACCACCTCTATTTCATCTGCTGATAATGCACTTTCACTATCAAGCAGAATACCTGACAATTTATTATTAACGTCCAGTTCATTAGCAAGTAATTCAACCGTCCTCAATAGAAATAATTTTTGTAAAGGCAACGAAATATTTAATGTTCTATTGATCCTGGCGACCAAGCGTGTTGCCAATAAAGAATGTCCACCCAACTGAAAGAAATCATCTGTAATGCCGACACGTTCTATACCCAAAATGTCTTGCCATATTTCACACAAGAGTTTTTCAGTCTCGATGCGCGGTGCGACATAGATATGTTGCTGGAGTGAAATATCGGGCTCTGGCAATTTGTCGCGCTCAACTTTTCCGTTTGGTGTAAGCGGCAATTGGTCCAGCAATACAAAAGCTGATGGAACCATGTAATCCGGCAAGGCTTGGCTCAGGTGATGGCGCAAGCTATCAATATATTCATTTCTTTTGGTAACAGAAATTTCACTTTTTTCACTTAAATCGATAGCATCTGTTACCACATAAGCAACAAGACGATTATCATTTTTAACAACAGACTCTCTGGCAAGCACGATTACATCTTTGACCGATTCATGTTTGCCCAACGTATTTTCAATTTCACCTAGCTCTATACGGAACCCACGTATTTTAACCTGGTGATCAATACGGCCAACAAATTCCAAATTACCGTCAGGTAGCCAACGAACTAAATCGCCTGTTTTATAGAGGCGCTCGCTGCTTGCTGGATTTTTTTTGTCGTAAAATGGATTGACAATAAACTTCTCGGCGGTTAAGTCCGGGCGATTCAAATACCCGCGAGCCAAACCAATACCGCCGATGTGGAGCTCACCTGCAATACCTTGTGGCGATAAATTTTGTTGCTCATTTAAAATATAGATTTGAATATTTTTAATCGGTTTTCCGATGCCCGACAATCCCTTTGGCGTCGCTTTTTCCATGGTCGAACATATACTTGTTTCGGTGGGTCCGTAAGCATTATAAAACACAACCCCTGATTGCCAGCGATTCACTAACCCATGATGACAAGCCTCACCACCGACAATCACAACATCCAAACCTGTTAGGTTACCAGGGTCTAAAACTGCAAGACTGCTAGGCGTCATCATGAGATGTGTGACTCGAGCCTGGTTAATATAAGCTTCGACATTATCACCTAATCTAACGGCTTCGTTTGCAATAACCAATTGTGCCCGACGCGCTAAGGCCATCCAGATAACCCAACTAGCCGCATCAAAATTCAATGAAATACTTTGCAAAAATATTGTTTCGGATGTGACCATAAATTGATGGGCGTTATCTGTAACAGTGTTTACCAGCCCTTTGTGCTCAATCATTACACCTTTGGGGGTTCCGGTAGAACCCGAGGTGTAAATCACATAGGCTAAATGAGCTGAGGTTAAACCTAACTCATTTGTATTTAGATTTTGTGTAGATTGTATTTGTAATTGTTGTTCAGTTTCTTCACTGTCCAGACACACCGCCTGTTGGTCTGTAACCGGTGTAGTTTCGCGAAGATGGCTCTGCGTTAATACCGTGGTGAGCTTAGCATCATCTAACATGTATTTTAAACGTGCTTCGGGATACTCAGGATCCAAGGGTACATAGGCACCACCGGCTTTCAGGATTGCGAGCATCCCAACAACCATTTCCAGCGAACGCTCTACACAAATGCCGACCAACGTATCCGGAGCTACTTGCCTCTCGCTGATGAGGTAGTGCGCTAACTGATTCGATTTTTGATTCAGTTGTTCATAGGTTAATTGCTGATCCTCGAACACAACCGCAACCGCCCCTGCATTGTTTTGGACTTGCGTTTCAAACAACTCATGGATGCATTTATGGTTTGGATAATCCGTGTAAGTGTTGTTCCAATCGATGAGCAATTGCTGACGTTCTTGCGCACTCAGCATCTCAGCCTTGAATACATTTTCGTTGGGTGCTTTCACTAAATCGTTGAGCAGCAACCCAAAATGATTCGCCATGCGCGCAATGGTGCTGGCTTCAAGCAAATCGATATTGTATTCCCAACCTAACCATAAACCCTGTTCATTTTCGCTAATATTCAATGTCAGGTCATATTTCGCAATACCCACACTCCTTTGTTCTACCGGACTTAACGTCAGCCCTGGCAATTCCAAAATACCTTGTTCATTGTTTTGCAACACCAACATAATTTGGAACAAAGGACTGTGGCTTAAACTGCGTTCCGGCTGTAAACGCTCAACGATTTGTTCAAAGGGGACTTGTTGATGGGCGTAAGCATCCAGCAACATAGTTTTGCTTTGCTTGAGTAAACTCGTGAAGCTTGGGTTTTCCGACAGATCGCTACGTAAGACGAGTGTATTTACAAAGAAACCAATTAAACCCGCAACTTCCGCTTGTTCGCGATTGGCAATAGGGCTACCGACAACGATGTCTTTCTCGCTGCTGTAACGCGATAACAACACCGAGAAAGCGGCATGCAATCCCATAAACAAAGTTGCGCCCTGCGACTGACAAAGGTGATTTAATTTTTTGCTAGTCGCCACATCAATTTGTGAATTGTAAGTTGTACCCACAAAAGTTTGAATTGAAGGCCGCGGATGATCCAGCGGTAAACTGTGTGCAACTGGCAAGCTTGCCAGTTGTTTTGTCCAGTAACCTAGCTGTTGATCCAGCACTTCGCCTTGCAACCAGTTGCGTTGCCAGTGAG
>JAZKHP010000039.1:0-16220 GCA_040385335.1 Pseudomonadota bacterium | reverse complement strand
CCATTAAACGGTAAAAGCCACTGTCGGTTGCGACAAACTGCCATTGCTGGTTTTGCGCAGTGGAAATGCAGTCCCACATAGTAGCAGCTGCGCCATTCGCGGTAGAAACACCCGCCACATCAACACATTTATTGTTGTGCTTGTTGACGATCTGATAGAAACCGGAAGGTAGGGAGCCAGTTACCGGCTGCCAGCTCAGCATGATGCTTTTAGCAAGCGCACCCGAAGCAGTCAGTTGTGAGCTTACCCAACCACCAGAAGCACTAGCCCCTGGAACAAGAGAAGACGC
Source organism: Pseudomonadota bacterium (assembly GCA_040385335.1). Taxonomy (GTDB): domain Bacteria; phylum Pseudomonadota; class Gammaproteobacteria; order Pseudomonadales; family Cellvibrionaceae; genus Cellvibrio. The sequence continues at coordinate 15,931 of JAZKHP010000039.1, read as the reverse complement.
GCCTTCAGCTTTATCATTCAATGCCCAATTGGCATGGCTAATTTTGTTAGTTCTTAAAAAATCCATCCATGCAGTGGTCTCACTATTTGCTACACCACCGGCACCATCAGCATTTACGGTACCCCATTCGGTCACAAATAAAGCAATACCTTTGTTCAACGCAACTTGTGCTTTATCACGTAGAGGCTGTTTGTGCGTACCGGCATAAAAGTGCAGAGTATAAGCAATGTTGGCGTAACCAGTTATGGGGTCGTTGGCCGCCACGTCAACATCCTGCGACCAGGAAGGAGTACCCACCACAATAAGGTTATCGGGATCTATAGCGCGAATAGCGGCAATGACAGCTTGAGCATAAGGCTTAATCACACCACTCCAGGAAACTTGTAATGGTTCGTTGTAAATTTCATAAATAACATTATTCGTGTTGCCATATTTAGTCGCCATCTCTCTGAAGAACGCGATAGCTTGCGCTTGATGCCTTTCTGCATGATGAGAGTGCCAGTCAATTAGGACATACATATCATTGGCAATAGCAGCATCAGCTACGGCGATAACACGCGTTTTATTGGCTGGATCCGATAAATAACCTCCGGCGTCATCTGCTCCCATGGCGGCGCGCACCAACGTAGATTTCCAATCATTTTTTAACCAGGCTACAACTTGTGCGTTGTAATATTTTTCGTTCCCCCAACCTGTGTTACTCCAGAAAAAACTATTACCAGCAAGGCTGCCTTGTTGGCCACCGATCAACACTTTATTGCCGCTTACAGTCAAAGGTGCAACGGCAGCCTCAACAAAAGTGAGTGGTGAAATTAAGGCAACACCGAGTGAAAATTTTAAGGTTGCGGTTAAACACGAGCGCTTTAAAAGATTAAATATACACATAGACTTCTCCAATGATGACTAAACGCGGTTATTACATTCTTAGTTAATTTTGAATCTTTCCACTGTATTCGGCTTTCAGCTTCACATTTGGACGTAGAATAAAAGCCGGCACGCTGGCTAACTAACTGCTCGATAACGTTATCGGTAACATCAAGCGTGGTATCAATGTAGTGGGAAAACAATTTTTGTTGATTATTCCGAACCTCATCTAACGTAGGTGTGGCTTTTATTTTGACGTGGTTTTACAACAACCACACTCCATATTGCAAGGTTTCAGTAAGTTAACCTCAACTCACTTACAACGTGGAGTGTGTATTTTTTAAAATATTTTCTTTGTAAATTAACAATGATTTTTAACGGGCAATTAAACGGAACGCCTGACAAGCATTGTTAAAATCGTCCCATTGATTTAGTTGTGTACCATTAGCCGTGCTACAACCGGGCACATCCATAGCGCGACCGCTCTGACGGCCAATAAACTTATAATAGCCCCCACCAACATCTACAGCTTTCCACTGTTGGTTATGACCGCCTACCCAATCCCATTGACTAAACAGGGCGCCGTTAGCCGCAGATACACCATTCACGTTAAGCGCTTTATTGCTATGTCGTACCATTAAACGGTAAAAGCCACTGTCGGTTGCGACAAACTGCCATTGCTGGTTTTGTGCAGTCGAAATGCAGTCCCACATAGTAGCAGCTGCGCCATTCGCGGTAGAAACACCCGCTATGTCTACACACTTGTTGTTATTCTTGTTAATGATCTGATGAAAACCGGAAGGTAAGGATGCATTAACAGGGGATCCATAACCTAATTGCCCAAACAACCCGCCAGATGTTTTATAAAGAAAAGGGGTGCCAGTCAGCGCATTAGTGTTTAACTCGTTTAGCCAATTAGCTTTAAGGGTCGCATTTGCTTGTACGCGACTATCACCCCAATAACCTTCATTGCCTGATGCCCAACGTGGTTGTGCATTCCAATTAGCGTTAATGTAAGTCACCGCTTTTAAGTTAGCCGCATACTTTTTCATAAAGCCAAAATAATTCACATACCATTCGCTCCAAATTTGCGCCGCCGTTTTATTTACACGACCAGTACCAGCAGCACCATCTGCTGAATAAGTTAACTCGCCTATGGCATAGCGTTGTGGAGTTGATTCGTTAATCATTAATGGCTTATTGTGCGCTTTGGCAAAGTCTGCCGTTTTGTTTACTTCACGCATTGCACAGTCTTGCGGTGAAAAATAGGATAAGCCGACCCAGTCAACATATTGATCACCGGGATACCAGGCATTAATGTCCGAATTAATCGGGCAGTAAGACATAGTCTGCCAAACCATTGCTATACGATTGGCATAACCTAAAGCTGCAATACGACCATGAACATAACGGAAAGATTGAATCACCCCGCTTGGACTATGATTGTTCCATGGGCCGTCCACTTCATAGGCCCAACGCAAAAATACAGGTCGGTTATAGCTTGCAAGAGTAGTGAGCAAGGTTTCGATATTGTTGTTATAAGAACCTGACGCAACCGCATCTACCTGCCCATTCATGGAAATACCGACAACCAGAACGCTGTTAGGGTAAGTAGTGGCAATTTCGCGAACGTTGTTGCGACCCGCGCCTGCATCGCCATTAGCGTTCAAGCCATCCAGTGTAGTAATACCTACGTAATTGGTAACGCCAGCTGGAGTAAAGCCCATGCTACTGACGTAGGCGTTAATACTGTCAACATCCTGACCCACGGTCATAAGGACGCCTGTTGCTGGAACGAACTTGCCAGTTACAGCATAGGCCGACGTAGCAATTAGCGAGAGACCAGTAGCAACTAAGGTTACTGTTAAACGCGAGCGCTTTAAAAGATTACATATAGACATACACTTCTCCAATTATGGCTACAGGGTTGCGGTTATTGCGGTTTAGTTAATTTTGAATCTTGCAGTGCTACCCGACTTTCAGCTTTGCATCTGGGCCCGAGGTAAATCGGGGAAACTGGTTACCGACTTTCTGTTATCGTTAACATTACCGTAATATGAAGATAGTGGCGTTTAAATCTTTATGCAAAGATTTAAACAATATAGCTTTGAGGTTTTATATAAGTCGTTTTATAGATTAAAGTGAATCAAAACGAAGAGCCGCATTATTACTGGGTTTGAACCAGCTCACATTCCTACTGCAGACCTGGTGTAAACTAAAATCCATATCAATAGTTATTGAAATTCATTTTTAGAAATAAAATAATCTTTAGCTTTAGATGGAGGTAGTATTTTTAGAAAAGCGGCCCAGCACATGCGTTAGCGCTAGTTAAGTAAGGCGAATTTAAACAGATCATTTTGCGATGATTTAACTCGAGATGTGCTAAATTTTTTTCGTGGTAACGCATAAACAAATCATCAAAAGCACCACTCTTTTTCATTTTTGTAAGACCTAATCTTATGCGCTTAGCCAGTTCAGGCGTGTTTTTACTGACATATAAGTAGGTAGGAAAATAATAATAAATTAGCAATGTTTTATCGATGTCGATTGCGGGAAACGCTTTCTTTTTATCTTGATAAATAGCTTCTACTTCATTGATTCCCAGAGCAATGCAGTCAATCCGTTTTGCGCTTAACATGGAAAACAAATTATCAAAAGAAGGAACAGCCATAGGCTCCAGATGATTAAATTTATAGAAATCCACATCAATCCAAAGCCCCTGGCCAATTTTGATATGACTGAGTGAGGCGACGTCGGTAATTTTATCGATTTTAATTGGCGCGCTCTTATTTATGAGACAAACGCGATAACCGAGCAGGCCGTTAAGAATATCAATGGTAATCGGTATCGCGTTGGCGTTAGCTATAAGTGAGCCGGGTGATCCCCATGCTAAATTCAATACTTTTCCTTTGCCGAGAAACTCTGCCTGACGCCCGGATGTGATTTCCATTTCATAACTATTAAGTTGGTAATCGCCATATTCAGGACGACTGATTTCGAGTATTTGCTGAATCAGTTCATAACGGTATGCGTAGGGATTTGATAGTGATGGAATTTTATTATAACTGACGATCATGGGTACATTGGTTGTAATTTCTTGCTTAGGCGTGACATCTGCTGGGCTGGCATATACAACATTGAATGGGGCGCATAAGGCGCAGAGAACAGCATTTACGACGAACCACCAAAACCTACACATAAATTTCTCACCAAGGCATTGCCTTGATTTTAGTCACTTACGGTGGCTTTTCCAGTTTTACAAACAAATGATTAAATGATTGTAACCACCAAGCCGTCAGCATGATGTGACGCATTTAGGTATCGGAAAAATTAAACCGTTGCTATAAACGCGCTGGATGGTAACTCAATCACCAATTCAAATGGCACCATCACCGCCTCTCCTAAAATGTTGTTACTTGCATGCGGACCCAAAAGATGCAATTTAATATTGGCATTTTGTTCGAGCAAAAACTGCTTAACAGCATCCATACCCACTCCACGTCCAGAAATATCTGTGACTTGTTCTTTGGTAGAAATGCCAGATGCAAAAATTAAATTGGCTATCTCGTTATAGCCGGGCTTATCTCCTGCAGCCCACTGTCCTACTTCAACCCCTTTAGCGAAAAGTCTGTCGATATTGATACCTTGGCCATCGTCCTTCACATACAGATAAAGTTTTTGATCCTGGTTTAGGCTGCGTATTTTAATAGTGCCGCTTGCGGGTTTACCGGCTTGTCTGCGCACTGCTGGAGTTTCAATGCCATGGTCCACAGAATTACGTAAGATATGGGTGAAAACGTTGGTAATTAAGTCGATAGCTGTTGATTTAATTCTTATGTGATTGTCATCAATGATAACCCTCGGTACCTCTTTGTTAAGTTGCAACGCAATTGATGATAATGATTGTTCTACATCTGTTAGCACTTCATTAAAAGGTGTCGATAATGCGGCATTGAGCAACAATTGTATGGGTACCAGCTCCTCGGTGTCTTTTGGTTGAGGAAATTTACGAAGCATGGCATTGATACCCTGCTGAATAGTTTCTATCGCTTTACTATCAGCCCAAAAGCCATTGTGATCACGTTCGCTATCGCCACGCCTAAGCACTGTGAAAAAAATATTTTCATACTCTTGCAGCAAATTTTCCACACGCGTTAAATCAGCCAATAGTTGTTCGCGGTCCCAAAAAACCGATGGGTCAGCTTTGAGTGCACTGTACACTGACTCCACATCATGTACACAGTCGCTGAAGCTGCGAAAACCAAAGGTGCGGCAATTGCCTTTGATGGTGTGCATATTGCGAAATAACACGGCGATTACAGCGTCGCTGCGCTGGTGATTGCGCGCAATAAAATCGCGATTTTCGGCAATAAAACGTTTAGCGGAGAAAGAAAATGCTAAATATTTTTTGGTCGGTATATTCAGCAACTGGCTGATAATATCCAACTCTCGTTTTTTACTCAGTGCATCACTCTCCAGCTGCTTGAGTTGTGTCACATCACGCACCGATACCATGAGTTTATTGACCACATTATTGTCGACAATCGGATCCCAATCGAGCGACAAATATTTACGGTTTCCAGTAAACTCTGCGCTGTACTCCCTTAACAACAAATGTTTATTAAATCCGAAGTTCAATTCATCTTCGCCAATCATTGAATCCAGGGCAACTTTAACACTGTCAAATGTATCGCTGCCAAGATTGGCATTACCGAACAAAAATTTCATCGCATTGCGACCTGAAATTTCTTTGGTTTCAAAAATATTTTCCAGAAAGACTGAATATTCCTGATGAATATTGCCCGAAGCTTCGACGGTAAATAGCCCTTGGTGCATATTACTTAACATGGCTTGAATATGGTTATTTTTCTCGCGCAATTCTACAGTACGCTCAGCTACTTTTATTTCTAATAAACGATTTTGCTCCTCTACTAAACGACGTTTTTTACGTTGTGAATGTACAAACAACATAATTATAGCGATTAGCATTAGCACATAAATTGTATAGGCCCACCAGGTTTTCCAAGGCGGAGGTAGCTGAACGATAGTAATAGCCGCGCCCTGATCATTCCATAGGCCATCATTATTGCTGCCCTTGACGCGAAACACGTAAGTCCCTGAATTCAGGTTGGTATATTTTGCTGTACGCCTGTCACCCACATCGAGCCAGTTGCTGTCAAAACCATCCAGCATGTAAGAGTATTTGTTTTTGTTTGCATCGCGAAAATTCAATGCCGAAAAAGCAAATTCAAACATGGTTTTTTGATAATCAAGAGTGAGCGTTTTTGTGTGATTCAGTGATTGGGGTAACAGTCTGTCTTTACCGCCGACGACGATTGAATCGGCAAATATTTTTAAATCTGTAAAAACAATGGGGGGAATAGCCTTGTTATCGACAAGCTTTTCTACGTCGAATATGAGCATACCCTCTATACCACCAAAGACAATTTCACCGCTGCGCGCAACCATTCCTGAGCCTATATGAAAACTTCCCATTAAGCGCCCGCTGTTGCGATTATAGTTTTTGATGGCGTAGGTATCTGGATCGAACACAGATACGCCATTGAGTGTGCTTAGCCATAAGCGTCCATGCTGATCTTCTACAATTTTTTTAATCGTTTCGTTGGCGAGACCATTTGATTTGTTGAAAACCTTAAAGGTTTTTTCGTCATCCTGAAGCAAATGGAGCCCCCCTTCAGTGCCAAACCAAAGGCGATGTTTGCGATCCTGATGGATCGATAATACTGAAGGATTAGTTAAGCTATTGGGTATTTTTGCATTAGCTTTAAACTGCGTAAATGTCCCGCTAGGCTGATCTAATAAACTTAATCCACCACTTGCACCAACCCAAATTCGGCCTTGTGTATCTTCAAAGCTCGTCCATATCACACCATCTGTTATGGATGCAGGGTCATTGGTTTTGTGCTGATAGTGAGTATAAATTCCGGTTTTCCGATCTAACTTACTTAGCCCTGCCAAGTGCGAACCTATCCATAGGTAACCTTTACTGTCTTCTTTAATGGACCAAACGGTCGCATTATTAAAGCGCTGCGACTGGCTTAACGCCGTTGTAGATTCACGCATCGAATCAAAGGGTATGCGAAAAAATTCACCAGTAGCGGGATTAAATTTTGTGATACCCGCGCCCCAACTACCTGACCATACCTGCCCTTCATTATCGACGTAGAGGCTAAGCACAGTATTGCTGCCCAGACTATTGGAGTTATGGGGATCATTTTTGTAACGAGTGAATTGATTTGTTTTTCTATTATAATAATTTAATCCACCACCATCTGTGCCTATCCATAAATTTCCCTGAGCATCTTCTGCAAGGGATTGAACTGAATTGTGTGACACGCTGTTAGGGTTGGATGGATCATGGGAAAAACTGGTGATGGCAGCACTGGAGCGATCATAGTAATCAATTCCCGTGGGGTAATGTCCGATCCAGATATCGCCATTTCTATCTTCGAGAATAGTGCGGACTTGATTTGAACTTAATGACCCGGAGCGGCCAGCTTCATATTTGTGGGTTACAAATTGCCCCATTGGAAATTGAGTATTTTTCTCAAAAATCGACAACCCTCCACCGTCGGTGGTAATCCATAAAGCGCCGCGCGAATCCAATAAGAGTTTGGATATTTCGTTACCGCCAACACTATTGGTATTCAGAGGATTATGAATATAGCGAGTACGCTTCTGGGTAATTGGATTGAAATGAACCAGACCATTAAATGTTGCAACCCATAGGGCGCCACCCGCATCATCGATGATGTCGACAACAGAGTTGGCGGGAATAAGGTCTGAATGCTCAGGATAAGGCTTAAAGAGCATGAAAGTTTTCGTCGCCCAGTCAAGCTTTTCAAGCCCCGCCTCAGTCCCTATCCAAATTTGACCAGCAGCGTCAACATGGATCGCATTGACGTGCACATGATGAATACTGTTGGGATCGTCACTTTGCGGGCGAAATACGTTATATCTATTTGTCTTACGATCGAGTGCAATTAATCCTGCCTGCGTTGCCACCAGCAATTCCCCACTTGGTATCTCTTTGGCATTCCACGTGAAAGCCGTGGCAATAGCCACGGGGGCAAGTGGGTCGTCAGGGACAGGAGTGAGCTTTTCAGTGCCTGGGTCGTAGCGCAATAAGCCAGCGCGCGTAGCTACCCAAATGGTTTTCTCACTATCCTCAAAAATACCATTAATCACTCTGACCACATGGGTTTCCGGGCCTTTGTCACCTTCAGTTATTAAAGGAATAGATTTGAAATCATATCCATCAAATCGAATCAAACCATTACCGCTACCAATCCAGATAAATCCCTGGCTATCTTGAATTAAGCCTTGAACTTCAGCCAGGGTGATGTCTTTATTTTCGAGTAAATGCTGGAAACTAATCTGTTGCGGTAATGATTCCGCAAAGGTGAGAGGAGTTTTTATAACGGCTAAACCTGCAGCAATGACGAACGCGCAAGTCATTAATGCACGGAAAGTAAAATATTGCTGATACAAGGATTTTTTTTGTTTTTGGCAGGCCTTAAAAAATTGCACCATAACAATACCGTACAAGCCCAGGGTTCGGTTTATTCGTTACGGACGCTTAATCAGCCATCTTATCAACAAGTAAGATTTATCTGCTTATGTGGATGTTTCGTAACCTATTCTAAGAAACTCTAGCACAGAATTTTCTCCCTATAATTTTTTGAAAATGAAAGGCCGCAGCATTTAATTCCAGCTTCGCCAAAAAAAACCCCACTTTTTAAGTGGGGTTTTTGAGCCCTATCAACTTTAACTGTTGAGTAGCGATGTAGCTTAGAGACCAGAAATGACACTACCACCCCAATTTCGGTATGCAGCGGCATATTGGCTCTCATTCGCACGCAGTTTAAGCGCGAGCGTATGGTAAATATCGGTTTGAGTTTTACCGCCGATATCCATAACTCGACCACCGCTAATACCTGCACCGCCAACTAACATAGGCACATTTGTATTGCCGTGACCATTAGCATCCCCCATATCGGAAATTTGCGTCACTATGGTAGAACTCAGCAAGCCTTTCGCATTGAGTTTATCGAATAAATTCTTGGTCAACCCCTGCATATAGGCAATATCTTCTGAATAGGCATTTGGCATTTGGGCTTGATTGTGATGCGAGAGATGCGATGAGCGACCTAATACATCGAGATGGTATTCATGGGAATCGTTACCAAAAGCGATGGAAACAGAAGCTGTCAAATTACAGGATAGTGCCAACACGATAATGTCAGTTTGTAATTTAGCAAGTGCATCAAAAGCCAAAACACCACCAGTACTAGGTAGTGGCGAACATGTGCCAACTGGATTCGGATTCGTATCTGTCAGCGTCGTTTCAATTTCCCGGATAGCGGTGAAATGACTGTCTAATTTATCCTTCTCATGCTGACCCAGTTTGGTTTTCAAATCATTGACCGTAGCAAAATGCAAATCCACAATAGATTTTCTCGGGGGTGTGCCAGTACCGCCACCGCCGCCACCGCCACTAAAGTAGGTATCAAGAACTGCTTGTGGACTGGTAAGTGTGGTCTTTTCAGCATAACCTTCACGACTTAATCCGGACGTTGCAACATTACCCACATTTATGTATTTGTGAGGATAGTTGGAACCAATGGTGCGACCCATATTGACATCAAAACTATCGCTGGAATAACTGGCATTATTAAAGCGATGAGGCATTTGGCCGTGCCCACCGGCACTCAAACTGGCATTTCGCATCAATACCATTTTGCCGTAATGCGTCTGCAATGGCGCTGATTGGATCGGTAAGGTACTACCACTTGGAAACCATTTGTCCGGGTGGCAACCACCACCCGAAAAAACCAGGCAGTGTTTGGTGGGGGTCTGAGCATCAGCGGTGCGAGCCAGCATAACACCCGCTACCAGACTGGAAGCCCTCAGTACCCCGGCTGAAATGCCGGCGTGCTTTACCACACGCATAAAATCTCTACGCTCTTTATCGAAACAGTCTTTATATCTCATTTTTATTTCTCCAATTCGTTAACAGGCGATGTAAGAGTGGGCAACGCATTAGCGCTGCCACACCTGCCGATACATTACTGATTCCAATGCTGGAATTTCTTCGAGCATTGCGCGCGGACCTCTTGTTGTTAGCACATTCGTCAGATCTGCAATATCGCAGCGATAGGCATTTTCTTCCGGCTTGCTGATGCGCGCGTAGCCAACATCCCGAATCGAATCGATCAAGAAGATGGAGTGAATACCTGAGCTGTAGCTCATAAACTGAGTCGCAAGACAGGTTTGCGCCTGACTGGAGACCAGTGGTTGTTCAACCATGGTACGGGCAAGATCCTTGGCGCCATTGAACTGAATGGCTGGCGAGTAAATAACACGGTCCGGATCATTCATAAACTGGAGCTGTGGATAAGGCGAGAAGAAAGTGCCGGTAGACACAATCGGATTGCCTTTTAGATCCACTGAGCGCAGACGACCAGCGGTGTCATAATTTTCCAATCCCCCACCCAGTGGGTTGATAATCTCACCATGACAGTTTGCGCAGCTGCTACCCGCCGTAATACGATCGAAGATCATGCGCTGGGTCGTTTTTGGATCTTCAAAAAACGCTTTGTCACGAGCAGCCAGCGCCTCACGGTCCAGGCTAACACCAGGCGGTGGCTCAGGAATGTCCTGGCACATCATCTTACGACGAACGGCTACAGCACGAGTCACCATGTTAGCGTCAGTGGTCGTTGCATAACGAGATAAGAATGCACCCGAAGTGAGAATACCGCCACGGTCACTGGTTGTTACGCGAACGAACCCATCGACATCCGCACCACTACTGGTATAGGACAAACCATAGTGACTGGCCAACCGTTGGTTAACGTGGGTGTAGTTGGGGTTATAAATGGAAGCGAAGGTTGAGCTGCTGTCAAGCATGGCAGCCGAGAAGTTTTTACCCAACTCGTTTTTCATGTCCGCACCCAGCGTGCCGAAGTTCGCTACCGCTGCTTTTGTCTGGGCCTGCAAGTTATCAGTCGCTAACCAGCGGTTAACCAGGTCACCCAACAAGACTTTGGAATTGGGCAAATTCAACAAAGCGGCGGCTTGTTGACGAATGCCCGCCACGGTATTGAGTGTGCCGTTGGCTGCTGCGGTCATCAGTGTCGCATTAGGCGTTGAACCAGTGAAGGTATAGCTCATATAAGTCGCCATTTCGTAACCGTTCAACTTATACACTGCGCCAGACACGTCACCAACCTCGGAGCGATACAGGAATTGCGGTGAAGACAACATAGCGGCCAGCGCAATTTCCATACCCTCTGCCTGTGTGCGTGAACCAGTGGTGCCTCTAGCAACATCGGTGTAGGCCGTTTTCTCGGTAGCAGTCAGTGGACGACGGAAAATCCGCGGTGCCAAATCATTGACCAGCTTGTCGGCACAGGTAGTACTGGATGTGCTTGGAGTACAAGCCAGCACAGCATTCCAGCGCGTGGCGACATCCAGGGCGATACGCTCTGCCGTTACTAGATAGCTGGTGTAACGGCTCTTATCGATAACCAGTCTGTTGTTATTTAAAAATGAACCGGCAATAAAATCATCTGGCAGGCGAGAAATCACCTCAGTTTGATAATTCACCAAATCTCTCACCGAACGTTGGTACTCTTCCCGAGTCAACAAACGCAGAGTTCTTTGCCCGTAGCTTGAGCTGGAAGGACAGCTGAAGGCGGATATCGGATTGTCAGGAATACCGTCGATTGGCTTGCGCCAGGTCCAGATGTAAGCTTCAAGATCTGCTGCACACTGGCCAACACAACTACCTGCGTTACCTTGTGGCATCCAGCGGGCAATAAAGTCTCTCAGTGAGCGGGCTTGCGTATCTTGACTATGAAGATAGGTTAAGCGGTTAGCATTAAGTGGGTTAAGGGCCGGTGCTCCGGTCGCCGTTTTCTCACCATCGACACCATGACAACTCACGCAATTGCGTTGACTATAAAGCGCCAAGCCTCTGCTTGCATCGCCAACAAATACACCTTGACTACTTGCTACGCCCGAGCTGCGCGAGCTAGCAATTGATGTAGTCGAGCTACGTACGCTTGATGCAACCGATGAAGACGAGTTTGTGAAGCGTGACAACAAGTAAGTGGACACAGCATTGGCACAATCAGTACCACAGGAACCTACATTACCCAGCGGCATATTCGCCTGGATGTAAGAACTTAACAGAGCTTGGTTGCGTTGTGTCGGGAAGCTTGTGTTTAACTGATGGCAACCAGCACATTGCGCAGCAAAAATTTGCTGCCCATTGAGGGGCACCGCCGAACTGGATGTTCTACTGCTTGCGACTGAAACCGTAGAAGAGGCAACAGAAGAAGACACACTTGAACGACCATCATTGTAAATCACGGTCACAGCTGTGCTCGGTAATGAAGGCACACTGTTAACATAGCTAATCACCTTGTAATCATGACTACCCGCTAAACCTAACAAACTGTCGACAAACGTAGAGGTGTTCGCTAACACGTTACCTTCAGTCACCCAGCGACCATCAATACCTTTACGACGAACCAGGAAACCACTTTCGTTAGCACTGACATCAGACCAGTTCAAGGTCGCATCGCCCGTTGCATTGCTTACACTGCCCGCCAAACTGACAGGCGCATTGGGCGCAGCGGGAAGTGTTATTGCTGGCAGGTTGCTTGGGTTATTACTGGTCAGGAACATTTTGAAGTAAACCGGCACTTTCTCGCCGATGGCTGTGAGGCCCATTACGGCACGCAATGCTTCTACACCGGCATTCATTTCAAAGTCGGTACTGTTAATCAGGATCGGTCTGCGAGTTGAGAAGCTGACGCTATTGGCAGAGTGCTTAAACACCATGGCATCAAACGTAATGGCTTTGACCACACCGTGCAATACCAGATTACCGGTCACCGCTACCGTACTCATACTACCGGCTGCCATGGCATTAATCGCAGCCAAATCCAGCTGGGTGGTGAAGTGCAGGCTCGGTAAGTAGTTGGATTCGAACAACATGCTTTGCAGACGCGTGTTGCGAAGATCAACACCGGTAGAAATACTGGCCAGTGGAATGGTCAGAGTCGCTTGACCGCTGGTCGAAACCGTACCTTGCAACTGAGTGAAAGTTTGGTTCTCGGCAGTTTCCACACCCGCCGTATTTTTCTTGACAGTCACAAAGTAGAAATTGGAAGCCGTGCTATCCAATAACCAACGCGCTGTGGTTAGAGGAACACTGCTCGCCGAACTGCTGCGTGGCGTACTGCTGGCCACACTCGTTGGCGTGCTTGATAAGCTGCTCGTTGGTGTACCACCACAAGCTACACCGTTTAAGGTGTAAGCCGTGGGCGCTGGGCCAGGATTGTTGACCAGGAAGCCAAAGGACGCCGTGCCATTGCTTGGCAGGTTGCCATTATGGGACGCATTTTTTACGCACACATTTTTACCGGTCTGAGTTTTTATCCCATCCCACAGATTGGTAATGACGTCGTTACCCGTGTAGGTCCAGCACAATTCCCAACTGGTTTTCGCCGCGCTGGTGTTGGTGAGGGCAACCTTAAACTGGCCACCACTGCCCCAATTGTTCACGGTGGTGTAAGCCACACTGCAAGCACCCTGCGCTGCGGCCTTTCCCGTTGCCATGGCAACGAGACAGAGCATTGAAATTTTTAATAAATTTTTCATTATAAATCCTCTTTTGTCTCGTTATTGAGCGTTGAATACAAGTACGAAATCTACCGGTGCAATCCCGCTAACCGAGGTTATGCCGACCGCCGCCCGTAATGCTTCAACTCCTGCAGTCAAATTATGATCCGCTGATTTCACAATAACCGGCGCAACGCTTTGTACTACCACTCGCGTAGCCGTTGCTTTTTGCACCAACACTTTGGTGCTCATCAACGCGGCCACACCGTGTAAGTCCAGGGTACCGGCAAGATCCACGACGGCTGATTGGCCCACAGGGATCGCGCTGACTACTGCGGTATCCACATTGAAGGTTGCAATGGCGGAGGGGAATAATCCGGTTTCAAAAAACAGATCACGCAGGCGTTGATCCCGCAGAGTATTCGCAGTATTTACGCTCGCCAAATCGACGATCAAGGTGGCAACACCAGCGTTTGTCAGCGAACCCGATAAGGAATCAAACTTGTGTACTTCAATAGTGTGAGCATTTTTGGTAGTCACGAAGTTAAGGTAGGACTCGGTGGCACTGAGTTGCCAACCGCCACCGACACTAATAGAGCTGCTTGAGGCGCGGCTGCTGATTACCGGTGTTGAACTTGGTGATACCGAGCTGCGAACACTACTAACTGCAACAGAACTAGCTGTTGAGCTGACCGCTGCTGTAGAAGAGGTGGCTGTTCCGCAGGCAGCACCGGTAAGAACCGGAATCTCGGCAGCCCCTGCTGCTTTAGTGCCCTGGAAACCAAATTCCTGGAAGCCTCCAACTGCAATATTGCCGTTCCAGGAAATATTCGTTGCCGTGTAAGGATTGCTTCCGGTCAACGTAACGTTGTAAGAGCTTCCTGCCAGAACACGGTTACCGCCGGCATATTGCCAGCCAATCGACCATGAACTAATGGGTGCACTGTTGGTATTGGTAATTCTTATTTTTGCGGAAAAGCCGTTATCCCACTGTGACTCCAGTGTGTAAGTACAGGCCGCGTTGACCTGTGATGAGGTAGCGATCAATGCTAATCCCAACCCACAAATGCTAGCTGCTCGTCTTACAGAACGGATGCGTGTCGGATTTAACACAAAGGTTTTCAATCTGTTCATGAAGAACTCCTCGAATTTGAATTAACGTACATTTAGAAAAACCCTTGCCGATAAATCTTTCATTCAGCAGGTTATCAATCATTATTATTAAGTTGGTCAAGCAACAGAGCAAAACCAAAGGCAAAAACCAGTGTGAAAACAGGCACAATCTTATCGGTCACATCTGCTTTCGGCTTAATCAGCAGAAGCACTTTTATTATTTAAAGCTAAGACAAACCCTAGCCGAATGCTGGGTATTGATTTAGAAAACAAGAGGCTAAGTAAGAGCTCCTCTGTCCGCCCGCAATTATTGCACTCCGCTTTATCAACAAAACGTAACACTATTGTTATTTGAGTAAATTGGTAACGCTAACATCTTAAAAATCGAAATAAAATTAATAAGAACTTAGCTTTCAAAACAAAATATTTTTTATTGTATAAAGGATAAAACCAAATAGAACTAGCTACAGGCATCATATTCGAAACATATTCGACAGAGCCGGAATTATTATTTTTAGAATTGCTAAGCATTAAATAGAAGGTTGTAAATAAAGTAAACATTTATTAACCCATTCCTTACATTTGCTACCTCGGAACCAATGCGAAATGAATACTTAAGCGCCAACATCACAAATGGTTACATTTTAGGTAACAATTCAGGACACGTATTTCACCGGGGTGTAACGCATTTTTTGACTTTTGTGGCAATACTAATTGCTGTTGCCAACTACCTAGACTGTACAAAATACAAATTGGCATTCTCATTGTGTGTACGGTGGTATTAGACCACTATAACTGTAGCCGACTTTTAATCTTTGGAAAGCAACTAGCCTTTATACAACAACACATTTACAAAAATTTTATTTGAAGTAAAGCCGTTATATTCGGCATAAATTTCCAAGGTTTTTTCTGGACTTGGCATATTAGAAAGAAGATCAAATAACTCAATCTCAAAATTTATTTTATCCATGATATTGTCAGGAATTCCTGCAAAATGTTCATCAACATCTAGCACTGGGCGCGGACTAGAAAAACCTGTTAATGATATCCCCTGCCTTGCCAGATTCCACCCACCGAGTACTCGACTGCTTTTAAAAACCTCCCCAGTCTTGCTATCGGTAACAAAGAAATTAATATTTTCATCCAGTTTATGCTTTGTCTCATACTGCTTATCAGCAGCAACCGAGACTTGAACAAAGCCATTTATAACCAACTCACCTGAATAGGTAATTTCAAGAGGCTCATCTGAACTATCCCAAATCGCCCTACTGTAGTGGCATAGTAATTTTGGCCACCT
>JAZKHP010000038.1:0-128151 GCA_040385335.1 Pseudomonadota bacterium | reverse complement strand
CTATAATGGATTTGAGGAAAATTGCTAGGAACCCACTCAGATTGAGGAAGGGCCTGATTCATCCAGATTTTTAGTGTTTTATAGGCGTGCAGTTTTTATTCAATCGGAGGTTTTATTAACTGTAAATTTTAAACTTAAAAATGCGCCACCCCTGAGTGCTTGTAACACCCAGAGGCAGCTAACCACAATCGATACTAGAGGTATCAGTCATGGCTAAACGTACTATAGCGCCAGAGTCTCTCTCGGCCCAAGAAAAATCTTTCCCCAACCGCAAACTTAAAGTCTGTATGGGCTTTTACGATTATGTTTTAAGCAGTAGTCCCAGTACTTACAAAGCGCCACCTCCTGTTCCCTATATGCTGCTCAAAGGTTATTGGCTTCATAAAGCAGGCTTTACTATTGGTACAAATACTAGTGTTGAGGTGAGTGAGGGGTGTTTGGTTATTCGGGTGATTTAGAATATAAGAGCGACCCCACCCCTAGCCGGGCGCCCCGACCCTCCCCTTGGCAGGGGAGGGAGTTTTAACATTTTATTGAGAAATATTTGCGCCAAATTGCTTGTTAAAATCAATATTAAAAAGTGACGGAGAAATTTAATTTCAAACAATTTGATCATTTTAAAATCCCGTCACCTTTTAAGTTTTAAAAAATTAATGTGGTAAATCGATATTTGTGGAAATCCACTAGTAAGTTGTTGGAATGTGAAAGCACTAAATCGATTTCTGCTTAACACTCCTTAAATTGCCGGCTGCTAGCAGGCTTGTTACACTGCGGTTATTTGTGTGTGTCCAGTGCGGCCGCTCGACAGATTTTTTTAATTATCTCGCAAACGGAGTAACTGATGAAGAATAGCTTACTTGGTGTTGTCCTGTGTTTCACGCTGATATTGCCAATAGCGCAGGCTAAACCCGTCGATGTCAAAACTGAAAGTGGCGGTATACGTGTCAAGACGGTTGCCGAGGGTTTGGATAAAGTATGGAGCCTTACATTTCTTCCAAATGGCGACATGTTAGTTACTGAAAAGCCCGGCCGTATGCGCATAGTAACGCCGGCCGGAAAAGTCGGAGAACCATTGAAGGGCCTTCCGAAAATCTACAACCAGGGGCAAGCGGGGTTGCTCGATGTCGTCCTTGCGCCGGATTTCGCATCCAGTAAAAAAATCTATTTCAGTTATTCAGAACCCGGAGAGAAAGATACAAATAGTACCGCAGTGAGTCATGCCGTTCTGAACGGGAACAGTCTCGAAAAAGTGACGCGTATTTTCAGTCAAAAACCCAAGGTTGACTCTAATGCTCATTATGGGTCTCGTTTAGTATGGGCGGAGGATGGGACGCTTTTCATCACGCTGGGTGATCGTTACAACCAAAAAGACAAAGCTCAGACGCTGGATAATCACCAGGGCAAGGTTGTTCGGGTAAATGCTGATGGGTCTACGCCGAAAGATAATCCATTTATTAAAACAGCTGGCGCGTTACCGGAAATTTGGTCCTATGGCCACAGGAATATACAGGGCGCCGCTATTAATCCCCTAACAAAAAAACTTTGGACGGGAGAACATGGTCCGCAAGGTGGTGATGAATTAAATATTGATGAACCCGGGAAAAATTACGGTTGGCCGGTTATTACCTACGGGGAGAATTACGGCGGCGGTAAAATTGGCGAAGGGACCCATAAAGACGGTATGGAACAACCCATATATAAATGGGTGCCTTCTATTGCGACAGCTGGATTTATTTTTTATACAGGTGACAAATTCCCCCAATGGAAAAATAATATTTTGCTGACCAGTCTGCGCGAACAAACGTTGGTACGGTTGGTATTGGATGGAAATAAAATTACTAAAGAAGAGAGGCTGTTAAAAAACGAGCTGGGTCAACGACTGCGTACAGTGGTGCAGGGGCCGGACGGCTTGATTTATTTAACAACAGACGAAAGCGATGGCAAAATATTGCAATTATCGCCCCAGTAAATTGGCTCTTATTAATTTCAATAGCAGCGGCAAGATGCCGCTGCATATTCTTTAAAAACAAAAGCCGGAAAAATTAGTAAATACTAAATATGACTCATATCCTTACCGGAGTTTTTATGGAATACAACGCAGAAATAATTCGTAAATTAGCTCATCAAATCTGGGAGGCTGAAGGTATGCCAGATGGGCGAGCTAACGTACATTGGGAGCGAGCCACCATGCTTGTGTCAGAAGCGAGCAGCCCAGATCAAGCTAGGTTAAAAAGATCAATCGATCCGTCTGAAGCCTCGGGGCCAACTGAGCCAGCCCAGCCTGATCAAACTTGATTTGTATTTTGTATTTCAAGTAGGTTTTTTTTTGCTGCTCCATGTGACGCGTTAATGCCCATAAAAAGTCCGCTATATCAATTGGTGCTGTTATTGATGAAATATTTTTTATTTTTATGTGCACTATTATCACTGCGATGTTTAGCATTTCCTGAGGTAGAAACCCTGGTCGTAACGGCCAGGGTTTCCGAGGCCGATGAGCGTGAAAATTCTACTTTAGTGAAAGAGCTCATGCCGGGTGCGCGAAATGATGCTGCCGAATTTTTGTCGGGTTTGCCCGGGGTTCAAGCCGATAGTCGCTCTAATTATGCGCAGGATACTCGTATTACCCTCAGGGGTTTTGGTGCTCGCTCAGCCTTTGGTGTGCGCGGTGTAGATTTACAAATAGACGGCATTCCCCTGAGCATGCCTGATGGCCAAGGGCAATTTTCAGGTGTTGTGTTGGATGGCGTTAGTCAGATTAATGTATTAACGGGGCCAGTAGCGGCACTCTATGGCAATGGTGCTGGTGGAGTTATCAGGTTACAAACCCAGGCACCCGTTATAAGTACCGTGACGCTGGGTGGGGCCATGGATGAATCAGGTTTGGTGCGTGAGCATGTGGTGGGCGAATGGCAGCAAGGTGACTTTGCGATGCGGGGTCAAGCCAATCATTTAGAGGCTACTGGTGATCGCCCCCACGCGAGTGCAGAGCGCGATCAATTAGGGGCACAAATTTATTATCGTTTTGCTAATGACATCCAGGCGCAATTGCGTTTGGATAAAGAGAATGCGCCGCGATTGGAAGATCCATTAGGGCTTACGCTGGCCGAATGGCAAAGTGATCCGCAACAGCTTAATCCAGCAGCGGAGTTTTTTAATACCCGCAAACAAATTCATCATCAACAAACCTCATTGAGTTTACGTCAGGCAGAAAGCGATAAGCGCTGGCAAATTGCTCTGTGGAACGGCAAGCGCGCCATTGAACAATTCCTTGCACAGAAAGGCGATGCAATCACTAGTTCGGGTGGGGTGGTGGACTTGCGGCGTAATTTTAATGGTGCAAATGGAAATTATACCTGGGATATTGCGCTGAATAATCAGCCAGCCAGCATCACCTTGGGCGCTGAATATTCCACCATGGATGACCAGCGCAAAGGCTACATTAATATTGCTGGCGAGCGCGGTGATTTACGTCGGGATGAAGTAGGGCAGGTTGATAGCCGCGATACCTATGTCATTGCACAATGGCAACCAATTGCTCGATGGAAATGGTTGGCAGGATTAAGAAAATCCAATATCAATTTTTCAGTCGAGGATGATTTTGTTGTAACAGGTAATAGCGATGACAGCGGAAATCGAAAGTTTGCTCATTTATCCAAAGCATTGGAAACCCGTTATGAATTCACTGAGCATTGGCTATTACATGCGGGTATCGGTGGTGGCTTTGAAACCCCGACCTTAACCGAAACTGCTTATACCTCGGGTGACAGGGGTTTTAATCAAACGCTGGAGGCTGCACAAAATCGGCAGCAGCAAGTGGGAATTGAATACCGACAGGCGGAAGTTAATGCTGCACTCACTGCTTTCAGGATTGATACACAAGATGAAATAGTCGTTGATCAATCACAAAATGGCCGCACCAGTTATCGCAATGCGGCTGCAACGCTACGCGAAGGTATCGAGTTAAGTAGTCGTTGGCAATGGTCTTCGCAATGGAACAGCCGTTTTGCATCGAGCTATTTAAGTGCGAAATACACCCAGGGTGAATGGAGCGGAATGCAATTGCCGGGTGTCGCAGCAATCAATCATTATTTACAAATTAATTGGCAGCCTTTAAGCAATGATTATTTGCAAGCATCAATTAGTGTTGCACATCGAAGTGCTGTTGCTACTCATGATAATAATGTCATAAAAGCACCTGCAAGCACGACAGCAGATATTGCGCTCTCAGGTCGATTACCTTTGGGCCGCGCAGAACCTAATAAAATGTACAGTCAATGGTGGATTAAACTTGCCAATATAACGGATGAAATTTATGTAGGTTCAGTGATCGTCAATCAAAGTAATGGTCGTGCTTTTGAACCGGCACCAGAGCGAAATCTACTTGCTGGAATCACTATTGTATTGCTATAAAAATTCACTTCTTGCTCTGCAAATCATTCATTAAATGAGAGTCAATGCAGTGGCGAGGAGAAAACAATAAAATAAATTTCCAAAGATTGTAAGAGAAAAAATAATGGAGACAATTTGTGTTGTCAGAAAATTATTTATTATTTCCTTAGGAAAATCGCACTGAAATTTTTACTGCTTAATACTTCTGGTGAACGAAAATGAAAAAAATTGCGTGTTTGCGATCAAAGTATTCAGTGATGATTGAAATAAAATGGTGGCTAATTGCCATAATTTTATCCCTAAGTGCTTGCACTGAAACGGCCACCGTTCCTATCGCGGCGGGTAGTGGCACCCAACCAGTACTACCTAAACCCGTACACAACTTAATCCCTACAGTGAAGATTGCCCCGGCTGTCGGTTGGGCAGAAAATGCGAAGCCAACTGCCACGGCAGGCACTCAAGTTGTGGCTTTCGCTAATCAGTTAAATCATCCACGTTGGCTTTATGTTTTACCTAATGGCGATGTGCTGGTGGCTGAAACCAATGCGCCACCGAAACCTGATGACGGCAAAGGTCTTAAAGGTTGGGTAATGGGCTTGGTAATGAAAAAAGCTGGTTCAGCCGGTGCGAGTGCAAATCGGATCACGCTCCTGCGCGATGCTAATGGTGATGGTATTGTTGACCTGCGTGCGACGCTATTAGAAGGACTCAACTCACCATTTGGCATGGCACTGATTGGTAACAATCTTTACATCGCTAACTCCGATGCCGTCATGCGATTTCCTTACACCACTGGCGTTACGCAGATTGCCGCCAGGGGCGAGATGCTGCTGGCATTACCTGCCGGTCCCATCAATCATCACTGGACTAAAAACCTGATCCCCAGCCCCGATGGCAGCAAGCTTTACGTTACTGTCGGCTCAAATAGTAATGTAGCGGAGCGCGGCATGGCCGCTGAGGCAGGGCGCGCTGCGATTTGGGAGGTAGACGTCGAAACGGGGAAGCATCGTCTCTTCGCTACCGGCCTGCGCAACCCCAACGGTATGGCGTGGGAGCCTGAAACCGGCAAACTCTGGACGGTTGTCAATGAGCGCGACGAGCTGGGAAGCGATTTAGTTCCTGACTACCTCACCTCTGTGCGCGACGGTGGTTTTTATGGCTGGCCCTATAGTTATTTCGGTCAACATATTGATTCACGCGTTACACCGCAGCGGCCAGATTTAGTGGCCTCAGCCATCGCTCCTGATTATTCCCTGGGCGCCCATACGGCTCCCCTGGGCTTGGCTTACTCGGCAGATAATAGTTTACCCATGCGCTTTGCTAAGGGCATGTTTGTCGGTTTGCATGGCTCATGGAATCGCCGCCCGCTAAGCGGCTACAAAGTTATTTTTGTACCCTTTGAAAATGGAGTAGCGACGGGTGAAGCGGTGGATGTATTAACGGGTTTTCTGAGCGATTCTAACACTGCATTTGGAAGACCGGTGGGTGTAGCACTCGACAAAACCGGCGCACTGTTGGTTGCGGATGATGTTGGCAATACTATTTGGCGAGTGAGTTCTCAAAAATAAATGGTAGTTTGCAATTTAAAGAAGTTTTGAGTTTCTTTGGCAACGAACTCAATCGTGCTAATTTAAATAAAAAAAATCGTGCTGGCTCATCGTTCTTACCGAACAAAAAAAGTGGCTGTCTCGTAGAATCAGATCCTGTAAAACCGATCTAAATTTAATTGAGTGCCTGGCAGAAATGACTCGTGCCCGCATTCGGTATATACACAATCTCAATTTTGAAACTATATAATGAAAAAAGCGACCCCACCCCTAGCCGGGCGCCCCATCCCTCCCCTTGGCAGGGGAGGGAGTTGTTGGGCGCTTCGGAAATGAAACATAGAGATAAAATAATTGTGATAGATTTTAATAATTCGTCAATTTTTAAGTTAAAGCCTATAGAAATTATTGAAGCAGATTTATTAACGTTATTTTTCTAAAATAAATGTTGAGCGTGGTACCTTAAATGCTCATTAATAAATGTTGCAACGAAAAAATAACTGTGGTCGTAACCTTGTTGACGTCTTAGCACAAGAGGGTGTTGATGTTCCTTACAAATTTGCTCCAACAGTTCCGGGCGTAATTGTTCGCTAAGAAATTTGTCTGCATCTCCTTGATCGATAAATAATGGCTGCTTTGATTCGCCTTTTTTGATGAGGGCACAAGCATCGTATTCCGCCCAGGTTTGTTGGTCATCACCTAAGTAACCACTGAAAGCTTTTCGTCCCCAAGGGCTAGCGCTCGGATTAACAATGGGGGCAAAGGCTGATACGGATGCATAACGCCCTGGTTGACGCAGTGCCAGAACCAGAGCGCCATGACCACCCATGGAGTGGCCACTGATGCTTTCTTTACTCGTGAACGAAAAATTTGCCCTGGCTACTGTGGGGAGTTCTTCGGCAATATAGTCGTACATTTTGTAATGCTTGCTCCACGGCTTTTGCGTGGCATTCACATAAAAACCTGCACCGGAACCGAAATCGTAGCTGTCTTCTTCACCGGGGATACTAACACCGCGCGGGCTGGTATCGGGGCATAGGATGGCGATTCCCAGTTCGGCAGCAAGTTGCTGCGCTCCGGCTTTCTGCATAAAATTTTCATCAGTGCACGTTAATCCAGATAACCACCACAGCAAGGGAACTGCTGCGGCGTCAGCGTGTGGTGGTAAAAAAATAGAAAATGTCATCGCACAATCGAGTGTGCTGGATTGATGTTGGAACCGCTTGATCCAGCCGCCAAAACTTTTAGTGGAGGACAGCGGCGTTAATTCAGTGTTGGACATGCTAATACTCAACTTACTTTATTAAAAATGTTACGCAATTAAAATTTTGCGCAATAAAAAATCTTGCTCGAATGAATTGCTAACTTACATTACTTGCTTAAACGCTAACACCAATTAAAAGTGCAGTACGGTTCGGATACTTTTGCCTTCATGCAGCAACTCAAAAGCCTTATTGATCTGTTCGAAGGGCATATTGTGGGTGATGAATTCGTCGATCTTGATTTCACCTTGCATATAGCGATCCACATAACCCGGCAATTGTGTGCGGCCCTTCACTCCGCCAAATGCTGAACCTTTCCAGACGCGGCCCGTCACCAATTGGAACGGGCGAGTTGAAATTTCCTGGCCTGCTCCGGCCACGCCGATAATGATCGATTCTCCCCAGCCTTTGTGGCAGGCCTCCAAGGCTGAGCGCATAACATTAACGTTGCCGATACATTCAAAAGAGTAATCCACGCCGCCGTCTGTCATATCTACGATCACTTGCTGAATGAGTTCAACATGATCCTTAGGGTTTACGAAATCGGTCGCGCCGAATTGTTTGGCCAAGGCAAATTTATCGGGGTTTACGTCAATGGCAATGATACGTTTTGCCTGAGCCATTACCGCGCCCTGAATGACAGCAAGGCCAATTGCCCCCAAACCGAAAACGGCAATGGTTGAGCCGGGAGTTACTTTCGCCGTATTAAAGACAGCGCCTATTCCGGTTGTTACTCCGCAACCTAACAGGCAGATCTTATCGAGCGGAGCCTCTTTAGAAACTTTGGCGAGCGACACTTCGGGTAATACCGTGTATTCGGAAAAGGTCGACGTGCCCATGTAGTGGAAGAGGGGATCACCGTTCAATGAGAAACGCGAAGTACCGTCGGGCATAACGCCTTTCCCTTGGGTTGCACGTACCGAGCCGCACAAATTCGTTTTACCCGACAGGCAAAATTTGCACTGCCGACACTCAGCCGTGTAAAGCGGAATCACATGGTCGCCCACTTTTAAACTCGTGACACCTTCACCTATCGCTTCTACAACGCCGGCGCCTTCATGGCCAAGCACGGCGGGAAATAAACCTTCAGGATCAGCGCCAGATAAGGTGTAAGCGTCCGTATGGCAAACGCTGGTGGCGACAATGCGCACTAAAACTTCACCGGCTTTCGGGCCCTGAACATCAATCTCGACTAGCTCAAGTGGTTTTCCAGCGGCAAAGGCAACGGCGGCGCGTGATTTCATAGTTTTATCCCATTGTGCTTATATCGGGTGAGTAAGATTCAGACGGGCACAGGTTCGCTATTTGTGGCCGTGGAGTTTACGTCAGTGTCTGATAGCGGCTATCGTAATTTAAGCGGAGGTAATAGGCTATCAGATCTGGCCAGAGAGAGGGCTAACAGTTGATTACATGGATTCACCCATCCGATGGTGTGAGCCTAAATAATCGCCTGCAGATTTTCTACGGCTCGGCAAGTCAAATGCGTAGGTACATTTGCGGGAAGACTTTTATGCATCCACGAAAGGGACCGCAACGAATTTAAAAATAATCCGTCCCCTAATTTTCTCGATGGGTTAGCCCTTTGCTCGCGTTCAGATACTGATTTGTGCGGAGCAAAGAACTGTTAACGAACCGAAGTAAGATGAATAGTAGAAGCTAAACCATGCAATAAGAAGAGCTCCTATGAATTACATTAATACTGACTACGGTACTAAACTCTATCTCAAAAGTTGGGGTTATCGTCTAAGCCTTTTTAACTTTTTTAACTTTTGAACTCTTACTCTTCCCAGTACTTGTTAAAGGAGTCAATGGAATTTTTTGATATTTTTTTATGTAGGGTTCAGCTTCGTCTTTTGAAATGAACTTTAAGTAAGTGTGGTTAATGCTTTGCGCAAAAAGCAAATAATAGGTTTTTCCTTTTTCAACATCGATCTTAAATTTTGGTGTAGCTCCACAAGGAAAACGACAATCAAAATTTATAATATGACTCCCACTTGTTACAGGAATGGCGGCAAATTGCTGCTTCATCAACGAAGCCATGCTACCCTCGTCAATAACAACCGCAAACGAGAAACCTGGAGCAAGGGTATTTTCACTACGAAAAACATAGAGCGTAGATTTCTCTCCGAATTCACTACCATCGCTGTTATTTTTATCTGCACCAGGAATAAAAGTCGGCATCTGAGCACATGCAGACATTAGTAAAGTAATGAGTAAAATATATAACTTTTGCATAATTTTCCCTTGAATTATTAATATTGTACGGTTTAACAGTTGCTCTTTAACATGACGTTGAATGCGATAACTACCTAATAATGCCTACGGTTTCGTCGCTAATAAATTTAGTTTCTAATCGTAATTTTTTGGTGAGATCGCAAACTACCGGGTTAATTGTGTGCTTGCTGGAGTCTTCTTTATCGCTACGGATTAAAAATTTTGCGAAATATGTATGACCTGGCTCAGCAGAGAATTCTATAACATATTCTCTTATCTCCTTGCCATTAGTATAATTAATCGCCATTTTTTTGATGCCGGGCAAAACTTCAACCTGGAAGTTTCCATCAATTGGCTTACCTGCAAATTTCTTTGCAAAGCGTATTGTTGGCTCACCATTTATTCTTTGTGGCGGCCATGCACTTGCATAATTCATCAATGGGTCAAAGGGTAATTTTAGCCCTTTAAGAGTTTCTTTTGATGCGACCGAAGTAATGATTGAGTTAGAAGGGCTATTACTAACGATGTCAGAACTAAATTTATAGGTAGGCATATCATCTGGATTTGAAACACAACCGCTCAGCAAGGAGAATGCTGAAAATAGCAATAGTACTCTTAATTTATTATTTTTAATCATATCCATAACTCCAATATATTTGTGACAAAAATTTTATCCAGAATCCATTAGTGCTTTAAAAAATTAAGCCCAATAGGCGGGCATGACAGGAGGCATTTATTAAGCAAGCGTCTAAATCAGGCAAGCATCAGTATAAACAATTTTGATTAAGGTATTCATATAAGTTGAGCCGAAAAAATGCTCTTCAATAAGGCACAGCTAACTATAGCAATGCTACTGGCCTACGCGACCCCTCATTTTAACTACTTTGGCCCTACCTTATTTCTCCTTATGATGCTTACTTAAGCCGCACCTTGAGAAAATCAAATAAAAAATCTACACCCCGCAAAAATAAATTTGCCAAAAAATCTGCACGATAAACACTCTGTTCGAATGATTAATAATCAGTATTGGCAGATGCCAGAGATTTAAAATAAAAAAGCCGTAATATCCTGTAATGGCCACTGGCGTACATAGCAGTAATAATCTTTACTTCAGCCATTGCGATTAAAATTCTATGTTCGAGCTTTGTTATGGAGCTGAAGATGCAAAATCAATAACGATAAAATCGCATTAGTTATTTGCATTGCAAATAGAAATGACTAAATTTTTTAATAATTTTTTTGGCAAGACTTCGAGGCGTTGCGTCGCAATAGTATGTGGAAGGGTTGCTGATGTTAATCGTCGTCTAAACCCAAAGCGGACACTTGTATAACAAATACAAGCCGTATATCTCCAAATATATTTATGTTCTCGTAAACCATTGTTGCTGAAATGATTTAAGGGCCCGAAATTTAAACTGCCTATAAATATACGGCTTTGGCCGTTGAATAAACTATTAGACCTATCCAATGAGGGCATTCTGATGAGTCCACGAAAGCTTTTTCCAGCGGCTTTAATTTTTCTTTGGCTTCAGAGTGCTAGCGTTGTCTACGGCGCAACCTGTACAAGACTCCCAGATGTTGTCAGATCTTCTGCAACCTCCGAGGGAGTTGTCAGTTTGCCGTGGCGGACTGACTATCCACAAAAGAAAGCCGACTCAAAATACAAATGGGAATCCATTGATCCTCAACAAAACTGGGAGAAATATTTGGAGGCTGTGCTCTCTGAAATTCGCGCATCTGGGCTGCATATAACAGATGGAAGGATAAAAATGCCCCCTGATGCGCAATGGTGGATAGCCCCTTGGATGGATTATGGAGCCAACGGTAGAGAGATGATTAACGGTTTAACACGAGAGCGAGGGCCAGAAAAAAATGATCTTGCGCCGGGGTCTCAGGACACATTTCAAGTTTGGGCTATCGGTTGGTTCAACACCGAAGGTGCTCTTAGTCTTGGTGATGTTTTCTCAGATCCTTGCAATCCAGACATTCCTGAGATGGGCTGGAAATTCCAAGAAAAGACAATGAGCTTCAAGCTACTGTTTACTGATGCAACTAACATTTCGTATCTAAATGGAGCTCCGAAGGTAGAGGCAGCAATATACCCATCCGATGACCCTCGTTCAAATGACATTAAGAAGCGAGCAAAGCGGACTCTGCAACTATTTCAAATAGACGTCGCCATCCGAGACGAAAAGAAGGCTTCAGATACCGAGTGGATTATGGGGACTTTCATATGGAAAGGGCCTGCAAGAGGAGATGGATTGATTGACAATTTTGTTCCAGTAGGGCTGTCTTGGGGGGACGACCCGCAGAAGCTTGGTGCCCAATGGAGCTCGTCGCTCACCCTAAGTCAAACCGCTATAAACAGCGACTTGGCTGGTGTTGTGTGGCAAAAAGATAAGGAGTGGCCTCATCGACCTTTTGCTGGATTTCAGGGACGCTTGAATGGACCGGCCGACAATCAAAGATCATCTTGCATTTCTTGTCATGGTTTGGCTCAGTGGCCGAGAAGTAGCGAACTAAACATACTTCCTCGTTACGAAGTTGGAAAAAAAATTGATGCTGACTTACCCCCTCTAACAGAAGATGAAATAAAAGCGTTGGTTGGCAAGTACTTCATTAACGTTCGAGGCGGCAGTCTGAATAATTCTTCGCTGTTAGAAAGACCTACTAATGGTGAAAAGAAAAAGCCGGCAATACCTCTTGATTATTCGCTTCAGTTGGAGGCGGGCCTCTCGCGTATGTGCCAAGCTTGTGATGTCGGTCACTTGGTTGGCCCTGTTCCCAAATTGTGCCGGCCAGAATTTGGCGGCAGGCTGGACAAGAAGCAGTGTGGAAAAACTATTCCAGAAGCAATAAAAAGCTTTTTCGGCTTCCCGAACGTGCAGGAATTTGGTATGCCACGGCAGTAATTGCAAAGGTCTAAAATAATTCGTTCAAGCGGACAGGCCTGTCCGCTTAACTCAAACGTTATATTTCTAAGGAGTTTGTATGCCGAAAATGATAATTTTGATATTGTTCTTTTTTACAAGTACGGCGTTAGGGAATGAGTTGCCCAATGAATTATTTGACATTAAATTACAATCAAATATTAGTTCTTTAAATGGGAAAACTACAAGTATTGGTTAATTACCCAAACTGAATTCGTAGTTAGAAATGCCAAGAGAGCTCAGCATCATGCCGCGCGTGACATCGACTTAGAATCTTTCAAATTTTCAACTATTGCTAATATTTTTAGCGTATCTCCGTAATTCAAGTAGATCGGATATTCCTGTGCTACATAAATTTTTAAATTTTGAAATTTATAATTACCCCCGCTCAGTGGGTATGAAAGCATCGCAGAGTTTAATTAAAAACCCCCTAATTATTAGAGAGTTTTTAACCAATAGGCAAAAACATTTTATTCACTATTCGAGCTGTGCTGAAACTGACGCTTTAAAATCTTGCCCAGCCAACCTGCAGTGATCCATTGCAATTTGAAATTAATAACGTGCTATACCAATTGGATGATCCATTACTTCCAGGAAGAGGATTGCCTTCATAGTAGTTATCGGATGGACTCCAATATAAAAGCCCATCTCGTTGATCATTAGACCAAAAGCTAACTGTCCAGCTCCCATCAGCGGCTTGAACTAGAATGTGCTGCTCAGGGTACCACTCGCTTCCTGAGCAGTCTGGAACTCGAATATAATCTCCGTCAGAGCCGCCGGTATGGGTAATCACACCCGCTGGTATAGAGCAATTGTCGCTAGAGCTTACTGTGCTAGTTAAGTTAGCATCACTTCCAGTACAGTTAGCAATTGCATACATTTGTTGATTAGCCATTTGAGGATTCCTTTTAAAATATGCGCGATATTGCGCACTGCAATTAAATGATAAAGGCGTTTTGGAGTCAACAAGCGAGCAACTACTCTACATATAAAAAGCTCATGCTTAAGTGCCAAAATTTAGTGTAATAATGTTTAATAGACAGATTGTTTTCAAGTTGAATTTTTTTAATAAAATAAGTCGTGATTAGAACTGCATGGATGCAATGAATTAATACTTCAGAATTTACACAAGATAATTTTAAATGCAATCGGGAAAATTAAAAACGATTTAGAAATTTTATTTTTATCCACCGCACCATTTTTTTTGTGAAATTACATTGTCGCCCCGCAGCTATTTTTAAAAATTCCTTCAAAGTGTTTGTAATAATGTGTAATAGGGATGGGGAAATATTCGTTGTATTGTGTAATAGAAACTAACAAATATTATTGTAACCTAACGATAGTTGTTAATTCACGATTGACAGAGGTTAGTTTGTGATTCTCGCTTTGGCCTGGTTCATCCAAATTTGGTGCAAAGTCCAAGATGTCATATTTTGGCGAAACGCCAGTTGGAAGGAGTTATGGTTGTAGAGCGATGAAAGGTTAGTTTTGCCAACGTTTTGTTAACTATCTAGCAACAGAATATCCACTCACAAAAGGAATCGCTCCATGAAACAAAATTTTTCGGTTTACGTTGAGGGTTGTATATACCCTGCCACTACACAATCATTTCCTCCGGTGGCAACAACGATTGTGCAATTGCAAAAATCAGGATTTAACACTGCGATCCTGGGTTTGTTTCATATTGGCCGAAATTATGCGATTCAGCCATCACAAATCATGGGGGATATTTATTTTAACGATACGCTGATTATTTCAGAGGGATGTTATGTCGGTGATTCTAACTGGCCTGCACTGGTTAACGGTTTGCCCGCTGGCACCGTGTCGCAGGTGTGTGCGTCCTTTGGTGGTGGCGGTGTGATGGATTTTCAGACCATTCAAAGGATTTATCAATCCAATGGCAACAGTTTTTCTGGTACAACGCTGGAAAGCAATTTCGAAGTGTTGCGCAACACATTTCCCGCCATAGGCATCGTTGACATGGACTGTGAAGAGACCTACGACCAAACTTCGTTTGTAGCGTTTTGCCAGATGTTGGCCGGTTTGGGATTTGGCATCACATTCTGTCCTTATACCAACACGGCGTTTTGGGCAGCATCCTTAGCCGCGTTGAACAATTCCAATCCTGGCGCTGTTAAATGGTGGAATTTGCAATGTTATGACGGTGGCTTTGGCAACACACCCGCCGCGTGGGCAGAAGCGATCGAACAAGCCATTCCCACTTTTTCAACGATCGGATATTTTGTGGTGGGCGATTGGACCAATGACGGTCCAGGTAGTACGCAGGCCTTAATGAGCAGCTTCACAGATAAATCTGCTATTAGCGGGGGGTTTATGTGGACATTGGACAATATGATTACTGCTAACCCTCAAGACCCGCAAAGTGTCATGACAGCGTTTGTCGATGCGATCTCAGAGGGTTTGGGCTCAACAATCATCAGGAAACACCTATGAATAATTTCAATTTAAAATATGTAACAACCACACTTTTGTTATCGGACTATTTTTTTGTGTGGTAAATGCGCAAGGCCAACAAGGACTACCATTGTTCATCCCCCAGCTGTCAGTAGCGCAAACGGGGTGCTCAACACAACGTTAACAGTGGGGCTCGCCAACGTGAATGTGGCAGGAGGTATCTTTTGCCACAAACATATAAGCCTTATTCGAAATTTTTAATGCTATTTAAGTGTTGAAAAATAATATGTTAAAAATTTAAATACAGAGCGCGAAAGCATTATAGATAATCAAGCGCTAGCTACTGCAGACAAAAAATTGTACAGCGGAGCATGTCTTGAAAGCGTTAATGAACCACAACTTGCATTCACAACATCAGCTGCTTTAATGAGAGTAGTGTAACTGCTTAACGCTGTTCCATCTTGCGGGGTGAAATCTTCTATCTATTTATCTAATCCTGTTGAAAAAAGTGTGGGAATAAAAATGATGAAACGTCGCCGTGGTTGGGGCTCTTTGCTGCTAATAGCGTTGCCGCTATTACTTTGGTTAGTGTGGGCGCAACTTGGTGCTCAGACCGCTACGATTAGCTTTGATCGGTTTGATGGTTGGTATAGAAGTGAGATGTCCAAATTTTCAAAGCCATTGTCACAGTTTTTTCATAAAAATAAACGGCCTGCAGGTCCAGGTGATGTAACGCTACCAGCGGTTCCTCAAAACAGTGGAATTAAATCCTGGGCTATTCAGCCAGACACAACAGTATTAATAGAACTGGATGCTAAGATCGGTGGTCGTGCAGTCCAACTTCGGCTCGTTCCCATTGTGGAATCAGCAAAAAGCTTCTCCTACGACTGCATAAGCGAAACAATACATGTAAAAAATAATTGTCATGGGTTCGATGTTCGATCGATTGATGGAATCCCTGCACAATTGGCCAAAAACACACAGATGATCAGTACTTTCCCCGACATAGTTACATCCTCTGGTGATAAATTAGCCCCGGGAACGCAGGTTGGCAGCGTGCTCGTTGTGCCAGATGATCTTGCAAAATTAGATCACTGCGGCTACCAGTGCGTAAAAATACAAAATTGCAAAAAATCTCGTGTTCTCGCCTGTAGCAAAACTATGACGGAAGGCAACAGCCGCTGGTACGAAATAATATCATCTAACACACGGATTCGCGGAGAAGACATAGCAACTCTCGCAGATGCCAATAAAATTTGTGAGCAATCCTTGGGCGTCGGGGTAGATGCCAGGGTATTAAGGGGATCTGGCATTACTGGAGTCATTAAACTGGATGTAACAACTGAGTATTGGGTCCACGATGATATAGCAACTCATAACAATTGCTGGGAATTAAACTAACTGTGAATAATTGTTATTCCGTTTAACATGCTAAATGTTTCTATTAAATTAAAACGTACCTATTCGCTTTAATTTTTTAAGTAACTATCTTTTAAAAGAAAATTTATTTCATTCTAAGATTGCGCACCAGATGCATTATTCATAGTGAATAAATTACAAAAATTTAAATGTAACATAAAATATCTGAGTCAAATTGTCATATCAGCCTCAAGGCTACCCAAATTACCAATCCATAACGCACTCCTTTCCCTATAGCGACCAATACCAAAAACTTCCAAAACTGCACCCTCATCATTCCTGCCAATAAGGTGAGCGGGTCGCCAATAATCGGTACCCAGGCAAATAGCAGGGATGCCAGCCCATACTTTTGAAATCGCGTTTGCGCGCGGCTTAGTTGCTTAGCGCTAATGGGAAACCATTTTTTATCTTGCAGGTGCAAAAACCCTTTACCTAAATACCAATTGATGCAAGAGCCAAGCGTGTTGCCCGCAGTGGCTACCAGCCACAGCAATAACGGTGAATAGTGTTGATAGAGCAGGCTGCCCAACAGCGCCTCAGAGGAAAGTGGGAGTAGTGTGGCGGCTATAAGTGCGCCGCAAAATAGGTAGCAATAAGGCATAGGCAAGCTTCCAATACAATGGAGGCCATACTAATCTGTCGATAGTTTTGTGGCGAGCTATTGTTTGGTGTGATGTGTGTAAAAGAAAAGGGGTCGACGTTTTACTGTTTTCATCATGTGTGTTGCTACTCTGCACGCGGTGGATTTTCTTACAAAGGTGCACTTAAAGGAAAACCTCATTACTTGGTGAAATCAATTCTAAGAATTAAAAGGGCAAGGGCGACCCCACCCCAGCCCTCCCCTTGGCAGGGGAGGGAGTTTTAAATTCTATTAAGGAATATTCGTAAAACGGGTCGTGATTTTTTTTTAAAAGTGACGGGGATTTAATTTCAAACAATTTGATCATTTTAAAATCCGTCACCTTTTATTAGTCCGGCGTTATAAACCAGGGAGAATTCTGAATGCATCATGTGGTGTTCGATTGTGCTCAATTTTTTTATTGCTAGAGTTATGAGTTTTTGCTTATTTGTTGGAAAAACTTCAAGCAAAAATTATTTGGTGGCTTGATTTAAATTTCCCCTTATCCGAGGGTGTCGTTGCTAAAAAACGTCTCGTTTTAGTCATCTACTGAAACTTGAGGTTTAGCCTATGTCACTCTTATTGCGCTCGTTCATTGGCTTCGCTGCCGGTATTTCGCTTGTTGTTTCAAACCTCCTGGTTGCCGAAGAAAAACTCCCGTCTTTTGTGGTGGAAGAAGCCAGCATTGCCGATATTCAAAAAGCGGTAGACGATGGCGTTTTAACTTATGAAGCCTTGGTGCGAATGTATTTGGCGAGAATTGCGGTTTACGAAGATGGTGGACCAAAGATTAATTCGATTATTACACTCAATCCCGATGCCATAAAAACCGCTGCCATGCTTGACCAGGAACGAAAAACGAAAGGCAAACGTTCCGCACTCCACGGTATTCCGGTACTGCTGAAAGATAATGTGAATACGGTGGATATGCCCACCACCAACGGCTCGGTTATTTTGAAAAATGCCATGCCGCCGAACGATGCATTTATAACTCAGCAGTTGCGAGCGGCAGGCGCAGTGATTCTTGGCAAAGCGGCCATGGGTGAATTTGCGGGTGGGAGCTATAACTCGGTTACTGGCCAAACGCTAAATCCTTATCATTTCAAACGTCACACGGGTGGCTCCAGCTCCGGTTCCGGTGCGGCGATTGCCGCGAACTTTGCCGTCTTAGCCGTAGGCACGGATACCAGTACTTCCGTGCGGGGGCCGTCTGCGTATAACGGAATCGTGGGTTTGCGACCCACCACTGGGCTGATTTCGCGCAATGGTATAGCGCCAAAAAATCTCAATTTCGATTCTGCCGGACCCATGGCTCGCACCCTAACCGATATGGTAAAAATGCTTAACGTATTAGCCGCACCCGATGTGGGTGATCCGCTGAATTTACAGGTGTGGAATGAATATAAAAAAGTGCACCCGGACTTTTTTAGTAAAAATAAAAATACCGTGGACTATTCACAATTTTTACATGCAGACGCGTTGCAAGGTGTGCGTCTTGGCGTAGTGCGAGACTTCTTCGGTGGCGATCCAGAAATTGATGCACTGGCTGAAACTGCATTGAAAAAAATGCAAGCCATGGGTGCAACTTTGGTGAACATTACCCTGGATAAAGAATTTGTAGATGCTTACCTGGATGTAGGTGGCAAAAATATTCGCAAGCTAAGTGATTATCGCTTTAAAGCTGACTGGGAAAAATATCTGGCAACCTTTAATGGCAAGGTTCCAAAAACTGTCGCAGAGTTTGTAAAAATTTATGAAACCGATGTAAAGAAATCTGCGTTTCCTGTTGAAGGCAGCGTGATGAATTTATTAAAAACATCACTCACTACCTCCACAGATGATCCTGCCTACAAAGATTTGATTGACAATATTCTACCCAATGCAACAAAGGCGAAATTGCAGATATTTAAAAAATATAATGTAGAGGCCCTGGTATTTCCCTATTTTAGTAACTTTGCTCCACCAATAAAAAATCCCGCGTTTGC
The DNA here is from genome assembly GCA_040385335.1 of Pseudomonadota bacterium. GTDB lineage: Bacteria > Pseudomonadota > Gammaproteobacteria > Pseudomonadales > Cellvibrionaceae > Cellvibrio. Next base: position 109,374 of record JAZKHP010000038.1, on the reverse strand, counting down.
AATTGAAGATCCAACATTTGTTGAATCAAAAAAAATGCAACCTGCAATCTTGGGTGGTTATAGCTCCGTTGGTTTTCCATCGCTGGTGGTGCCCATGGGATTTGGCTCGCAGGGATTGCCCATGGACATTACCTTTTTTGGCAAGCCTTATGACGAAGGTAAATTGATTGGCTTTGGCTTTGCTTATGAGCAAGCGACGAAATTGCGAAAACCATCGCCACTCTTGCCGCCACTTCCTATTAACTAGTTATAAAAAAGCGCACATCGAATGATGTGCGCTTTTTTATGGTGGGCTATATGAAAAAATTAATGCGTCTGAAAAATTTCCTGATACACATTAATTTTCTTTTTAATCGCATCTGTCTCTGCTGTGGTGGGATGTTCGGGGTCAGCCGCTCTGGGCAGTGGACCCAGTTTCATAATGGCGCCGGTAAGCAACATCCGCGCTTTGGTAGTGGTTAGATTATTTCCTTCAATAAATAAATTGTTCGGATTTACTTTCACCAAACCGCTCGCATCACCGCGTGCAGTTTTAACCACTGGCAAACCATTTAACACAGCTTTTTCAAGCGCACGATCTTGCGATGCGGACATGCCGGAATAGGGCGCCGATCCCTCGCCAACCAAACCTGCCAGTGGGTAGGTGAGCAACTGATCGATATTGGCAATGATTCCTTTTTCGTTGCCTGGATTTGGACCGCCATCATCATTAAACCAACTATCGCCTTTCAGTAAAGACACTTTCGGAATTGCAGCGGGTAAAAGTTCACCTTCAGCAGTTTTAATCGCGACAGAAATTGTTTCAAATTTTCCGTTGCGTTTAATTTGGCCATTAATACTGGTGGGTAATTGGCTCACGCGCACATCGGATTTCCACGTGTGTTTGCGCGTTGGTACATTGGTGAGATAGGCACCTGCGGTCATTGATCCGAATATTCCACCGTAGCCGCCGGTGACTACATAGCCACCGGGATGAGCGTCACCTTTTTCAATTTCGCGCGCGGAATAAATAATTTCATCCTGAACCAATACAGCGCCCAATTGGTTGCGGCCTTGTTCATCTGCCCATACTTTGGAAAGAATAAAACTAATCGAATTCAAAATATTTGCATCGCCATCGGGGCTGATTTCGCCGCGGCTACGATGGGCCGAATTAGCAGTGAGTGGCAACTTGGTATCAACCATCAAACTTAACCAGTAACTGGTGTTCTCTATTGAGGGGCTACCCTCCAGCCAAATTGCGCCTGCGTATTTCCCAGAGTTCATTGCCTTCTGCACATAATTTACCGAGATCGCCATTTTCGCGCGGCCTTGCGCTGCAGCGTAGGGCCCGTACGTAAAGAAATTTTCGCCTAATTTTTCCGTTGCTATATCTCCGTCACCTACATCAGTTCGTTTGGATTTTGGTAATCCTTTCGTGTAACCACCCGCTGGTAGTGCGCGATAAAAATCATAATTGGCTTTGCTGTAAATCTCGCCGCCGTTACGTTCGATTTCTGCAAAAATGCGCGAAGCATCAGGCACAAATGTTTGGCGCGATTGTGAAAAAGGCGCTTTGGGATCCGTTGCTACACCTTCCCAAGGTTGGCCATTTGCCTGCCGGCCCATGTAAGGTAGTGCGTATAAGCCGTCTTCCGGTTTTAGTGTTACGGCATAAACGGGTTTATCGGCTTCGCTGGTTTTGGTTTTGGAAAATTCGCCTTTAGCATTCACGTAACCATCGGCTGCGGCGTAAAGTTCTTTTACGTCTGCCTCAAGCGGATGCGCCGTAAATTGTTCAACATAAATAGTGACCGGTGCCGCCAGACGCTGGTAGCGCGGCCAATCTGCCGTTACATCGCCCCACTGGTCTTTGCGCAAAGGCAAGCCGTATTGCTCGCGTGCTTTATTGCTGGTTATTAAGGGTTTGTTGTTTTGGATTGTAGCTGTGGGCCCGGAAAAAATAGCAATTTTCGGTTTCGCTTCCGCCGCTTGCGCCATGCTGGTAACGAGCAAAACTGGTGTAAAAATGCACGCTAAACTTGCTAAGTTGTTTGCGCGTTTGCTTCGAGCTTTCATGGGTAACTCCCCTATAATTTTCCTGCATGGCTGAGCGGGAAGTTGAACATGGCTAGCGCAAAGCCTCCCAACATCGTCAGAAAAAAATGCGTGGGCTTTAATAAATTTTTGTTTATCTATATTTCATAGACGACCCGCAATACCTTCCCCCTACTAATATTTTTTCACGTCGGAAATTAAAAGATCGCAGTTGGAAATGGTGGTTTTTCATGGCTTGATGCTGGGAGGTTTTTTTAAAAAGTTGCCCTCAATCGAGGGCAACTTTTACTTTCATCTACTAAAAATTTACCTAATCTTTATCGCTTCTTTTATCACGTTCTATACGTCTTACTTTTACTTTATAGCCGAACTTGCCTTTGCATTCGCCTATGGATTGCGTAACGGTAATGGTCTCACCAAAAAGCAAATCGCGGTTTAACGCAATCACACTGCCGCTACCATCCCCCAGTTCAATATTGCTGGAATCAAAAACGTGAATCCTTGCTCCAGCAACAGCTTCCGTTACGACTACGTAATTTTCACCTTCAAGTGGAATGCGTATTTTGGGCGCTGGAATATCTCCACACTCTTTCGCGGGTGGTGTTTCAGTTGGCGGACTCTTATCACATAAGGCTTGCTGTACCGTGAGATGCTGACCAGCAGAAAGTGGGCCTCCCAGTGGCGTCGCAAAATCATATTCGTTGTGCCAGGAAATGGGGGTAGAAAATTGACCAAAACCTCCAGCACTGGATTCTCCAACTTCGAGCCAGCTACCGTGCAGAATGTCAGTAATATTAATTAATTGCTGACCAACATAGGTTTGCGGCGGAGCAAACTTTGGCGCGTTGACTGTGAGCGGTGCTGCAACGGCTGTTTCAACATCCGATAAAGGGCTTGAATCACTGCATAATTCGATGCTTGCCGTAAACTTATCACCCAGGTCAAACGGATATTTTCCAGGGTAAATTCCGCTCCATCCGGTGCTGGTATTGCGCGAACGTGGATCTATTCCATTTACAAAAACGGTTAGCTTTGCTCCTGGCACATGTTTAACTGCAATCGTGTTGCCACATTGATAAATAAGTTTTGGATCAATATCGGGTTTCGGCAATCCGCTGGGAAATTCCACTTTATGATCGAGCACAGTTGCGGGGTCTGATGGATCTGACAGCACACCGTTAAATTCCTGAGTCGCTGTTACCACATCGCCTGCAACCAGAGCGGGCACGTCGAATTCTACCAAGCTTGGGCTGCGCGAAATTTTTGCATCAATAAACGCGCCGTTGATAAACACCGAAACTTTTGCATCCAGCAGCGTACCTTTCACGGCTAATTGCGTGGCGCAGCCAAATAAAGGCTCGATAATAATCGGGGGCGATATGTGTTTGTCGTCATCGGGAATCGGATCCTGCTCTACAGACTTGCCGTAACATAACGAGAGTAGGGCGTCTATGTGATTGAAGTAATTCCATATAGGCCCACCACCTTGCGGCATAGTACGCTTGGCTCCACCGAAAACCGATTGCTCTAAAACAACGGAACAGTATGATGCTATTCCTGGATCGCTCACATCGGGAAAGCGTCCTGCTCCACCTTGTTGATGACAAGAGTCGCAGCGATTTTGTGAGCTTACTGTATCGAGAACCGAAGTCGGTCCAGGGTTCTGTGGCCAACTAGGATGCACCAGGGGGTCGTGCCAATTGTCGGGCATTAATTTAGAAGTTAAGCCAGCAAAGGGCGCTTTGTCTGGATGTACGACAAAGGGGTTTTCACCGGCGTGACATGCCGTACAGGTGCCTTGACCATTTGATGCCAATGCTGCTCCGCCGAGAAATTCATTGATACTTACCGGAACATTACGAACGAATTTGCGAGTATTAGGATTGTCCCAAAAGCACGCCTTGCTGGTTTTTTTTCCAACGCAAATTAAGCCCAATAAGTTTGCTGTTTTTGCGTCTGCTGAACCATAACGCGGCAATGCGAGACAAGCGCCTTCGGGCTCGCGACTTTCATAAAACCAAAGATCGGCAAAACTTGTGTCGTCGATAAACTCGTTGCTAAAAACACCTCTGTTTTCCCATGGAGCTGCATACATCGGTGGCGGAATAGGGACGCCAGCATCCCTGCATTCTTTTATATATTCATCGCCGGAAGCGTTGGTTTTTAAAAATACTGTGATACCTCCTTCTTCCAGTTTGCGAGCGATATCTGGATGAATTCCTTTGCTAAAAACGTCTGCCTCGTTGCGGAAAGAGAGTTTGGCAAAATGTTCAATATGGTAGCGTCGCAAGCCATCAAGAATCTCCATTAACACAAAGTCTTCCGTTTTCTTTGAAAGCTTAAGAAGTTCATCCAGGTATAAAGCATTAGCGAGAATTTTGTCACTGACTGCTGCGTAGATGAGTGTCTTTTTCTTCTTTAGCGCAGCAAGTACTGTTCGGTCTTTCACTTGATTTATAGTGGCAGTGCTTTTAGTCAGGTAATAAGTCTGCACTTCGTAAACTGATTCAGGTGTTGGCTCGAAAACCGCGCCATCTTTACCAAAAAATCGGCCATGGCCAAAACTTGTTAGTGGGTCGTTCGATTTGCTGGGTGTCGAAGAAGTCTTGAGGTCGCTTGCGGTTAATCTGGGCTTTTCTTGAATGGCATTAACCAATTCCATTTTGGCAAAAACGGAAACCGACAACGCCAATAATAGAAAAATGGATAAAAATACAATTGGGGAACGGTGAGCGAAAAGTTTCATCTTGGTACTCCTTTAAAGAATGCACTTATCATCGTAAAAGTTCGGAATGAACCTTTAGGATGATAAGTGCATTCGCTTGGGGATTCTGTAAAAAATAGCTTTTGAAATCGGGTAATTTTTCACAGACAAACAATGGCGAAGCTGAATTAATTATTTTTCAACCAATCAAAACTCCCTGTGATTCACTAAATGTACTTAATCGAAATGCAGAATTTTAATTAACTTGGGAAAAATTCAGCTTTTTTGTTATTACTGAAAGATTGTCATGTTAGGGTGCAGCGTTCGCGAGCCCATGTGATGCCAATGCATAGTCCGCCAAAAAATAGCACCCACAATTGAGTATCCTATTTTTTTCATTATTCGATTTTCCAATAGAGAAAAGTATTTTCGTTTTTCAATTGCGATGTGGTGATGAATAATATTTTGAATGCTGTTGTGTTTTTTTATTTCTGAAAGTAATTTGTTTTTCATGAGTGCAGACATCCCAAAACGCTTTGCCCGTATCCACGCCTACATCAGTCGGTGATTTACTTTTGATAGAGCTTGTCATAATGATTCAACCTTGCTAAATTCGAGCTGGATAATTTGGTAGCCCCTTGAATAAGGAATTTAAAATGCGCAAAATTTTACTCATAGTTTTTTTGTGGGCAGCAGGCCTGCAAATGTCCGTGGCGGGAGAGCAGTGGGCCCGCTGCGGGGGGGACTCGCCGTTGGGGAGTAAGACCTCGGTCTGCAATGCTTTGGTAAAAGAGCAGGGTGCCGGCTATGTTGCTAGCGGCATCGAGTGTAGTGACGAGTCGACTTGCAGTTGCTATGGGACCTACCCTGGCGGGAGTGGATCACCTGACATGGTCGGAGGTGCGTGTAGGGTTGACAGTGCTGCAGCCATACCAGAAGAAGAGGATGAAGAGTTTATAAGTGATACTGTCTCAGCTGTCGAAGCTCACAACAAACTACCTAAAGGATCTCAGCAGAAGACAACATCAACGGACGGACCCAATCAGTCTCTCAGTGGTTCCACTGAAAACAAACGTCCAAATGATATTCCAGCGGTGGATGTTCAGAAAGTTATAGATAGAGCGAGGGAACTCGGACACGAATTGCGTAATGGTGGTGCATACGATAATGGAGTACCAGGTTCGGCAGCGGCAAGTCATGCGGAAAAACAGGCAATAGTGAAGAATCCTCATGCCAAGCATATAGATGTGTCTAGGAAAATGTGTGACGACTGTCAAGCCTTTATGTCAAAAGAAGCTCAGAAACAAAATAGAACTATTCTTGTAACTGATCCGAAGGCGGCGAGAGCATTTAAGCCTGATGGTACCGTTGTAGTTACTCCACGACCACAGAAAAAGTAATCATAACTGTGGTTGATGATCTTCCCGAAGAAGTTGATGGTTTGAATACTGAAATATTGCGTAAAGATCCGTTGGATAATGTTGATATTGTTTGTATGGCTTTTCATGAAGATCGTGCAAAACAATTTTCAATATTTAAATCTGATTTTGATCTAAATTTATCAATGATATCTCAGGAGTCTGTAAAAGAAGCAGTTGAAAAACCGAATTTAGGTGGAGTTTTTTTTACGCCTGATCTTGGTAATCCATTTTAAAATCCCTCCGTCATCTTTCATCACAACCTGTTTGATGTTTGGATGTGAATATTTCACATCCACTTCCTCCAAAATTTCACATACATTTCCAACATCCTCTTATAAATTGTTAACAGTAGCGCATCGCTATCAAGGTTGAGTGAACACACTATTGGGATAAGGAGTGAAAGATGAGCAAGCTTTTTGCGAGGTCTTCGTCGGAGAGTGCGCGCGCAAGGCGAAGCCTCTGTAGTCTTCTCGGCATGCCGCCGCGCCGCAAACGGGATTGCTGTGTGCCACTGGATAATGTCGATGTGCGTAAACCCGACCCATCCACTTATGATCAGGCGCGGCTCCTCAGTGAAGGCTTCCCAATCACCTTCAATAGTCCCGATTTAGACACCATTAACTTCTGGCCAATAGTGCCGATTCCCGAACTTCATGTGCGACTTCGCAATCTCTCCACTGAGGTGCCTGCAGCGGGGACGCGTGTGGATATGGCCTGGAGTCGTTGGGGTGTAGGTCAGGTCCGTTCACCCATCGGCAGTATTGCTGTCGACCTTGCGCCCGGCGCTGAAGGCGCTGTAAAACTCGCCACCCCTCCCGCGCTAATGACCGAAAAACGCTTCAGTTTGTTTGTTAAGGTTTTCCATCCCCATGACAAGGATGCGGGCAATAATACCGGTGAACAGACAATTGATGGCATGCGCACCGCTGAGGGTCGCACTCGCAGCTTCACTTTTCCGGTGCGTAATCCCGGTCCGGGAGGCGGAACCATCAACCTCCAGATACTTCCGGGGGCAGCGGCTCCCTGGGCCACCTTGAGCTCTTCGAGCTTCGCGCTTGCGCCAGGGGCGGAGACTAACGTGACCTTCACGATAAGCGTGCCCGCCGCTGTGCCGAATTCCCCGCCCGGGACATTAATCACCACCATGGTGGATGTTCTGGCCACGCTCAACGGTGCCTACCTTGGCGGCATCAACATTTTCATCTTAATAGACGGGTGACATCATGATCGGACGACTCTGTACACGCGTCGGCGCTATGTCCGGCGGGGCGGCCGCGCTAACCGTGGCCTTTGCCAAAACCCAACCCTGTTGCGTGCCGGCTCCGGCGCCCGACCTCTGGGATTACATTCTGGCGGGCTGGATCGTTGCCGGAATCGTCGCTCTGCTGGTGATGTTGTTCCGCTATATCGTCCTTCGCCAGCCACTCTTGATTCTTATCCTGCTCGGACTCTGGATCGCGCTATTTGTCGGCCTACTCGGAGGCATCATCGGCGGGCTGGCTGCCAACTGGATTATCGCCCTGATCTTCGGGCTGCTATTCGGGGCCGTGATGGGCTGGTTGCTTTGTTGGTTCTGTGCTCGTTTCCAATTCCTGACCTTGGAGGTGCGTCATGGCTGATATAAGTTGCGGTCCACAGCAGCCCGGCGAAGTAGCGGGTCCTTTTGACTGGGCAGCCTTCGCGGCCATCGCCGCTGCTGCCGGTCTCTTTATCGGTGCGCTATCGTCCGGTGCGGTCACCGCTTTCCTTAACGGGATTATCGCGGCGTTTGCCGGGAGCGCACCGGCAACCACCGCGGGGCTGGGCGCCCCTCTCGCGGGTGTGCTGGCGATTATCGCCCTGGTCAGTTACTTCCTGTTCCAGCCGGATGGTTGCATCGTGCCCAACAAGGGCAAGATCGCTTGCGCGAGCGGCATAGTCGAACAAACAGCAGACCTCAGCTCCACGGCACTCTTCGTGCTGGCACCTTTCGCTGTGACCGCTGCCGGGGAGTTCTATCTGGTGGTGCGCACCAATCATCAGCACCTGATCGTTACTGATGCCGGATTCGTCGTCTGTAACGGGCGCGGCGAACCCATGTTGCGCTGCCTGGTGCGCAGCTCGTTCTCCTGCGGCGCGAGGGTAGGTGCAGCGGTCGGCGCGGTTGCGGGCGGTGTTGCGGGCCTGGTGCTCGGTTACCTGGCAGGTGCTGCGATCGCCAGCCTGGCGTGCGGGCCCTTCGCCTGGTTATGTCTCATCATCGCCTTGATCGTAGCCGCGATAGTGGCTGCTGTAGCCGCCTATGTCGGTGCCACGGTGGGCGGTTGGGTCGGTGGTGGAATAGGGGCCGCGGTCGGGTCCGAACCTGAGGAGGCCTTTGACGGTTTGCGGGTTGGTGATCTGGTTACGGCGCGCGGCCATTGGAATACCAATCCGGATTTCGGCAACAACGAGTTTTACTACACCACCCAGATCGACCTAATGGGCCATCTCGATGCACCACCGTCCTACAGCGCTGCCGACGCTGATGCTAATGCACCTGACAATTGCGGTATCAACACCGATCAACCGATACGCTGAGGCTGCAAACATATTTGACGATTAATTAAAAAAAATAGTTGATTAGATAATCACAAAAATACAGGCGATGCTTGAAGTGGCCGCCTGGGTTTTTGTGATTTTTATTTTAGGACAATATGGATTTGAAGAGCTCGATGATTTTTTTACCAGATGCGAAGTAATTAATAACTATTTAAAACTGTAGCAATGGTATCCAATCTGGGGTGCGAAGGGCCCCGTGGATTTGATTTACAAGATTGCTATAACGTGTAGATGGTGCTGCGAATATTAGCTGTGATCCTTTCTTGCTTGCTTGCGGCCCACCTCCGGGTAGCTACACTGAGGTTAACAACCTGCTCAGTAAGAAATCAAAATATTATGCAATCCTTCTCTTGCGCAACACAGTTAGTGCGACTGATATCGGTTTGGGGTATTGCTGTAACAATACTTGTGGGCGTTGGTATTGCAAATCTGGCGAGTGCCACTGCTATTCCCGAACAAATCAGCTTTCAGGATGTTCTTGAAAATAAAGATATTGTCATAGGAGAAGTCGAAGCTATCTTTCAGGACAGTGAAGGTTTTATGTGGCTGGGTGGTGGCAGCGCCCTGGTCCGTTATGACGGTTATGAGTTTAAGCAAGTTGATATCAATTTAAGTGAAGATCGCAAGGATACCACCCCGGTTTATTCCGTTGGATCGCTGTTTGAAGATAGTCACCATCGTTTGTGGGTGGGCTCCAAGAGTGGATTACTCATCTACGATTCACGCAAAGAAACACTCTCCCGCGTTAAGGATGATGAAAGCCGGGCGCTTAAGCTGAGTCATAGCGACGTTACCAAAATCATTGAATTGCCAACGGGTGAGTTGCTGGCCGCATCCTTGGAGGGTATTTTTGTCATAGACCCACTTACTCTTAAATACACCACCCTAACGCCAGACCCCCAAAACCCAAACTGGCTGCAGCATGCTTTTATTCAGGGCGCGCTGCTAGACCGCAATAATGATATTTGGTTTGGCAGCAAAGCGGGCCTGGAAAAACTACATTGGCAAACAAAAACCTTTAGCTCACACCCAATAAACCTCGCCAACCCCGAGTCGCCTGAAGCTAGCGATATTAACGATATGATTGCCGATCGCGACGGTAAGTTTTGGCTGGCAACCTTACATGGTTTGGTGCATTTTGATCCAAACACCAATCAGCAAAAGCGCTACCTTCACGACCCTGCCAATCGCTTCAGTCTTGCCGGGAACCGAGCGTGGAAGCTGCTGATAGATTCACAGGGAATTTTATGGGTGGGAACTGATAACGGTGGCATTTCCATTTACGACTCTGAGAAAGATAGATTTATCAATCATCAACATGAGGCGGGCTATATTGGATCCTTAAACAGTAATGCTATGCGCAGCCTATTTGAAGATAGAAATGGCGATATCTGGATAGGTACCTATCCAACCGGCATTAATTTTTTTGATCGCTCAAGCTCATCGTTTAAGTCCTATGCGAGAAATATCCTTAATCCTAAAAGCCTTAGTCACACCTCAATACTCACTGCAGCAGCAGATCACCACGACAACTTGTGGCTAGGTACCGATGGTGGTGGTCTGAATTTTTTTGACCGGGAAAAAAACGAATTCACGCATTTCAAAATGGATGCAAAGGACAGCACAACGATCAGCGCCAATGCGGTGCTCAGTAGCCATATTGATTCCGCAGGATTGATTTGGGTTGGCACTTGGGCTGGCGGTATTTGCAGTTACAACCCCGACACTAAGAAATTTACCCGTTACCCGTTTCAGGATCGCAACTCCCATTCCCGCGTGAGCACTTCCACAAAGCTTAACAGCAAATTCGTTTGGTCTATCAAAGAAGACCGGCAACATAATTTATGGATCGGCACCCATAACGGAGGCTTGAGCAAATACAATCGCGATAATAAAGTATTTACACATTACGAACATGCAGAAGGCGACCCAAAATCGCTTAGCTCGAATTTAGTGTGGACGTCCTACGAGGACACCAAGGGAAATCTCTGGGTAGGCACAGCCAACGGTTTAAATCTTCTGGACCGGGAGACAGACACCTTTACCGCTTTTTTTGCGAATGTTAATGTCCCTGGTTCAATCAGTCACTCAACAATACTCAGCATTGCCGAAGATAGAAAAAAACAGCTATGGGTAGGAACGGCTTCCGGATTAAATTTATTTAACGCAGAAACCGGAAAATTTACTGTTTTCAATCGAAAAAGCGGCTTCCTCAGTGATGCTATCGAGGCCATTGTAGAAGATGCGAATGGTCTGTTATGGATGAGCACCGCCAATGGCTTTTCTTCGTTTGACCCGGAATCAAAAAGAATAAAAAACTATAGACGTCTCGATGGCAAATTAGTCGGTGTTTTCAAAACTAACAGCGGCATTCGCAGCCACCGGGGGGAAATTATTTTTAGCGGAGCCAACGGCTTGCGCATTATCAACCCACAAGAAATATTGGAAAATAAAACTGTTCCTGCGGTGGCATTTACTGACTTCAAAATATTTGCAGATTCAATTGTTGTGGGTGGTACCGACGGCATTTTACAAAACGTTATTAACCACAGTAAAACCCTAACGCTTGATTATACCCAGTCGATGTTTACCTTTAATTTTACCGCGCTCAATTTTAGAGATGCCGAAAAAAATCAGTACGCCTACAAGCTGGAAGGGTTCGATAAAAATTGGATCAATGCGGGCACCCAGCGTACCGCAAAATATACCAATCTAAATTCAGGCACTTATGTTTTTACCGTAAAAGGTAGCAACAATGATGGAGTCTGGAATGAAACCGGGAAATCCATAACCATCATTCAATTACCACCGCCCTGGAAAACCTGGTCGGCCTATGCTGTATACAGCTTACTGTTAGTAGCCATTATTTTTCTGTTTGTTCACTCGCAGCGTAAAAAGCGTCTTGCTGTGGAAGAACAAAATCGCGCGCTGGAAACCAAGGTGCTGGAACGCACTGCCGAGCTGCGCGAGAAAACTGATGATATTCAAACCATGCTCAGCAACATCCAGCAAGGACTTTTTACGATTGAAAGCGATGGCAATATTCATCCGGAATATTCCCATTATTTGGAACAAATTTTTGTGGTCAATAACATTGCCAGGCAAAATGCGCTGTCATTATTATTTGGCAGAACGAATATTGGCAGTGATACTCTTGCGCAAATAGAAACGGCTATACATGCGATTATTGGTGAAGACGAAATAAATTTTGAGTTCAATTCGCATTTACTCATTAAGGAATACGCGGCAAATTTTAACGGAAAGTACAAATGCTTAACACTGGATTGGAACTCGGTCGTTGTCGGCAATACAGTGACCAAATTGATGGTGTCAGTCCGCGATGTCACGCAACTTAAAAAAATGGAAACTGAGGCGCGCGATAAAAAGCGTGAGCTGGATATTATCAGTCAGCTCCTCAATGTGCCGGCGAAAAAGTATCTGGCATTTGCCGAATCGACAAAGCGTTTCATTGCTGAAACCTGCACTCAACTTGAACGCAGTAAGCAGCGCAGTGATGCAGCTATTGCCTTAGTATTTCGCAATTTACATACTATTAAAGGTAATTGTCGCACATTTGGCTTCGACTACTTTAGCGATGTTGTACATGACGTAGAGTCTGTTTACAGCGCGCTTAAAACCAAGCCGAATACCCGCTGGGATCACGAGAAATTATTAGGTGATTTGACACGTGTAGAAAACATACTGCAAGAATACGAGGATGTTTATTACAACGTATTAGGACGCAGAGAAAGTAGCGGTGAAAAACGTGATCAAAATGGGGTGTGGACTGACAGCAAAGCTATTGACATTATTCAGCATTATGTCGAGAGTACTACACGGCAGTTTCCCATCAGTGAGCAATTAGCGTCGCCCATTCAATCCTGGTTAAATAGCGCTTTATCAAATTCCATAAGCGACGTTTTAGCCGATATTGTGAGTTCGTTGCCGTCGCTAGCAGTACAACTCAATAAAGAGGCCCCTAAAGTTGTTATCGAGGACAATCAAGTACGTCTTAACGCTGGCGCTACTGAATTAATGACGAATATCTTTGCGCACATTTTACGCAATAGTATTGATCACGGAATAGAAACTGCGGAAGTACGTATGCACGCAGGAAAACCCGTCAGCGGCGCCATAGAAATCTGCGCTATGCCACAACAACAATACCTGCATATTTATGTTAAAGATGACGGGCAGGGCATTAACATCGACAAACTTTTTCAAAAAGGAATTGAAATAGGTAAATGGACCGCGGACGATAAACCCGGCTATAACGAGATCGCAAATTTAATTTTTTCCTCTGGTGTTTCAACCAAAACAGAAATTTCCACTATATCGGGAAGAGGTGTTGGTATGGATGCAGTGAAAGAATTCTTGCTGGCAAAAAATGGCAATATCTTTCTTCAACTCTTGGATGCAAACACTCATGATCAATGCGTCGGTCAAGGAGTCATGGTGCCATTTAAATTAGTTATTGAGCTACCACAAGACATGTATTGCGTATTGTTTAAGTGTATCAGCCATGGCTAAACGTACTATAGCGTCAGAGCCTCGCTTGGCCCAAGAAAAATCTTTCCCCACCCGCAAACTTAAAGTCCGCTTGGGCTTTTACGATTATGTTTTAAGCAGTAGTCCCAGCACTTACAGAGCGCCGCCTCCTGTTCCCTATATGTTGCTCAAAGGTTATTGGCTTAATAGGGCGGGGTTTACTATTGGTACGAATATTAGTGTTGAGGTTAGTGAGGGGTGTTTAATGCTTAGGGTGATTCGGAGTTCTTCTGGGAGTTAAAAAGGGCAAAGGCGACCCCACCCCTAGCCGGGCGCCCCTAGCCGGGCGCCCCGACCCTCACATTAACAGGGGAGGGAGTTTGGAATGTGGCTTCGTAAAACGGGTCGTGATTTTTTATTTACCAACAAAATTTTTTCAATTTAAAAAATGAAATGAAGTTTGTTATTGAATCTGCGTTAAAAAAAATAATTGTTTACATAAAAATTCGCGTGCGGTTTTAAACAGGGCTTTTACGCGCTGAATACCCGAGCCGTAAAGTGTTGATGAAAAATCGCTTCCGGTCGCTTTTATTTTCTCCGGTTGCATTCTGTTGTGGGTAGTGGGTTGTCTTTATCGGTATTGACGTGCTTTGCAGGTAGTAGCAACTGGTCAGTAATACGAATAGGGGAAGGCTGGCGAGTGTTTTCAGTCGCATTGGTTTTCCTTTGGATGAATATTCCAGGGTTGGTTGTCCCAAATCTGGAATGAAGGTATAGTTGGCCGTATGCACATTCTTTGTGCCTTATTTTCATGGTAAAGGATAGGGGAAGATACTTTTCCTGAAAAGGCGGTTTATCCTTTGGATCAAAAAACCAAAGCACTGGCGCGCCAACTGCAAGCATGGATTCGCGGTGATTTACTGGTGCTGCGCAAAGAGCGCCCGATAGAAGTTATTTTTTATGGCAAAAAGTTCACCACACTTTCTACGGAGGCCAGCATAGCTGCGAAAAATTATTTGATGTTGCCGATTCATTCCTAATCCCGGGGGAGTCTAATTTATTTAGCAATTGATGTATTGCAGATACTGAATTGACGTTGATGCTTAACCGATTGCTGATGCACGGCGATATTTTACCGGAGCATCTTGCAGTTTATGCGGCTGGGCAATGGCAGCGGCCATCGGTGCAGTTGTGGGTTAACTAAGCAGCGTCCAGGGTTGGAATAATGGATTTGCATCGCTGGTTTGGATTAATGCGCCAGTTTGGATTAACGGATAATCAACCAACCTATGCTGAACTCATTCGTGCATACACAGAAAAACATCGCCACTATCACAGCGACGCTCATATCAACGCCTGTCTGCAAACTATTACCGAGAATGCCATGAACATTTCCATAATAATTCCTGCATATAATGAAGAAAACTATATTTTGCACTGCTTAACAAGAATAATTGATTGCTTTAAAGGGAAAATGGAATATGAAGTTATTGTCGTAAATAATGCAAGCACAGATAAAACTCAACTTATAGCTTCAAAAATTAATGCTGTAAAGATAATCAATCTAGGTAAAAAGGTTACAGTCTCGTCCGCCAGAAATGTAGGATGGAAAGTGGCTAAATTTGATAATATTTGTTTTATAGATGCTGATGTTTTATTAACTAATGAATGGGTTGATGAATACATTTCATTCTATGAATATCTTGAAAATAATCGTTTTACCATCACCGGTTGTCGCTACGAACTATCGGAGGATCCGGGTTTTATAGAAACATCGTGGTTTTCAAAAATAGCTGAAAGTTCTGAAACATATATTGACTCAGGAAATCTGATTACAACAAAAGAAACATTACTAAAAATATCGGGTTTTGACGAAACACTGATTACTGGCGAGGATGTTGATTTTTGCTCAAGAGCTCAAGCAAGCTCTATAAAAATGCTAATTAATCGAAATTTTAAAGCTCACCATGAGGGCTACCCCAAATCTCTTGAGCAATTTTATTTGAGGGAGCGATGGCATGGGGTTGGGGATTTAAAAAGCTGGCGCACTTTTCTGCGATCTAAAGTTGCGACATTTTCTTTTCTATTTACATTTTTAATTTTGCTTTCTTTGCTTTCTTTGCCTTTTAACATTTATTTATTTTTATTGCTTTTTTCTGTTTCTCTAATTTTAAATTTTGTCGCGGTAATGTTTAGATTTAAAACATCAAAAATCGATATTTTTTTTCTTCATATGATTTATGGTTTTGCGCGCACCAGCTCAATCTTTCATAGAAAGAAAATTTAGCGAAAATTTCTAATGTGTTTACGATAAAGAGCTGCTCTCTTATTTTTAAGGATTTCTATGGAATACTATGCAGATATTTTACAGAAAAGATTCACAACGGTTGAAAATCTATTTTTAATGGATGAGGTAGATGAGCTGGAACAAGAGTTAGACAAAACTCTTCCTCAAAGTGTTGACGGGCTCGCACATGTGGATGTCAATAGGCCATCGAGAATAAGAAAACAAATATTACAAACCCGCATTTTTGAAAAATGCAAAATATTTGCAGAAGGCTTTTTCCAAAAAGAATGTCATTGCTTATATGATCATGCGATCTATAAATTTGGATTTTGTGATATTGCTACATCCTGGCATCAGGATCAAGCTTATTTGGGCGAGGGGGTGCCAATAAAGAGCCTAAATTTCTGGATACCTATGCAAGATACATCTGACTTCAATGGAGGTCTTATTTTCACTAAAAATAGCCCATCCTACCTTGTTCCTCACAAAAAAATAACCTTCCGTGGCGTCGAGCGACTGGCTATTGAGTTTGATTCTGAGCCTGATTTTTCCAAAGAAATTATTAAAAAAGGTGATGTATCTATACACGACAATTTTGCTATACATGCATCTTCCGTCAACAAATCTCCGTTGACAAGAAAAGCGTGGATTGTTCACTTTAGCCCCACTTCTCCTTTTGCTAAACGAATGTATCAAATTAGATCGCGTATCTTAAAAATTAAAATGTAAATTAATTTGGTGTTTTCATGGAAAAAATTATTATTGCACTTTTGTTTCTTTCTTCACTCTATAGCTACATAATTTATCCTTTTGCTCTGTATATTATTTGTTTGTGGAAAAGTGCTTGTGAAGGTAAAGGTAAGAGTCAAGGTGGTAGAGGCGTTTTTGAAGAACAATCCGTAACGATTATTGTTGCTGCATACAATGAAGTTAAAGGAATTGAAAATAAAATAAATAATTTGATTCTTTTAAGGCGAGAAATTCCTGGAGTTGAAATAATTGTTGCCTCTGATTGTTCAAGTGATGGTACCGATGAGATTTGTGAGAAATATGCCAATAATAATGAGTTAAAATTTATTAGGTCGCCTATCCGAGGTGGCAAAGAGGTTGCTCAGTATAATGCGCTGTGCTTGGCTCAAGGAAAGATTATTGTATTTTCTGATGTGTCAACTTTGATCTATAAAGAGTGCCTGTCTAACATACTGAACTATTTTGCCAGTTCTGCAGTTGGTGCAGTATCCAGTCAAGATGCACGCCTTAACAGACATGGTGCAAAAGATTCGGAGGGATTGTATCTTAAGTATGAGTTGTGGGTTCGGAGAATGGAATCTCAATTGGCTGGTTGCGTGGGAATGAGTGGGTCATTTTTCGCTGTCAGAAAAGAGTTTTGTTTGCCATGGAATACTCATATTTGTAGTGATTTTAATCTTGCTTTGAATACAATTAGAGCTGGCTCATTAGTGATTTCTGCTAGCGATGTTTTCGGCTATTATCCTAGCCTAAAAAATGTAGACGATGAGCATGCCCGAAGAGTGCGAACTGTGATAAGAGGTATGGCGGGCCTCTACACGAATCGGGATATTTTAATACCTTTTAAAAATCCTTTGTTTGCCTTTCAAATATTTTCTCACAAGTTGATGCGATGGATTTCACCTTGGTGTTTTATTGCCTTATTTATCTTATTGATTTTTTTCTGGAGTGAAAACTATTTCAATACAATAGTTTTTTTTGGACAACTATTACTGTTGCTTACTTATGTGCTGAGCCGTGTATTTATTTCCTTGCGGCAAAACATAATATTTAAATTGCCGGTATTTTTTATGGAGTCAAATCTGGCGATGATCGAGGCTGGGGTCAAATTTTTGATGGGAGAGAGAATGAAAATATGGAATCCGTCCCAGCGATAAGTGTTCGTTGGAGCGATTAAAAGTAGGGCCTGACTAAGCTGTTTAGCCTTACCCTAACGTACCGACGTTAAGTGAAGCAGCCGACTCGCAAGTGCTAGTGAAACTTCACTTAATGTTGATCGAAGCTAAAAGAGGTGCTCTCGCCACACTTGGGCTCATCCACAATATTGCGTACACTTCATCTCGCGATGCTATTTGAAAGCGTTCGCGCTCCCATCCCTAGAGAAATTACTCCATGTTAAACCCCGAAAAACCATATCTTCCGCGTGCGCTCATCGTCGCCGTGCATTTAGACGGTGTTAGCGATACTGAATTTAACTCGTCGTTGGTCGAATTGGCTGAGTTGGCAAAAACCTTGGGCCTGGAGGTGGTTGGTCAATTTACTCAGAAGCGTCCATCTTTCGACTCGACGGCCTATGTCGGCGTTGGCAAGCGCGAGGAAATACGAAACTTCTTGGAAGGGCAACAGGGGCAGCAAGAGGCCTCAGATAGTTTGTCGCAGACTGGTGCAGGTGCGACGACGGGCGCGGCGAATGATGCGGTGGAGTTTATTCTTGTTGACCATGAAATCTCGCCGTCCCAAGCGCTCAATCTTGAAAACGAGGTGGGTTGCGAGGTGATGGATCGCACGGTGGTCATCCTCGAGATTTTTCATCGTAACGCCAGCTCACATGCCGCAAGGATACAAGTTGAGATCGCACGCCTGACCTATATGGCGCCGCGTCTGCGTGAGGCGGCCAAGCGCGAAGGCCCTTCAGGACGGCAGCGCAGCGGCACCGGTGGGCGTGGCTCAGGTCAGTCGCGCAGCGAAATGGACAGCCGCAAGGTGCGCGACCGTATTGCCGAGCTGCAAAAAGAAATTGATGCGATGGAGGCGGGGCGTGAAACCCAGCGCGCACAACGTCAGGGGCAAACGGCGCTAGCCCAGGTGGCATTGGTCGGTTATACGAATGCGGGCAAATCTACTTTGATGCGTGCATTGACCGGCAAAGACGTATTAGTAGCCAATAAATTGTTTGCCACACTCGACACCAAGGTTCGTACCTTGCACCCGGAAACTGTGCCCAAAGTATTGGTGAGTGACACTGTGGGGTTTATTAAAAATTTACCCCATGGTTTGGTGGCCTCCTTCAAATCAACCTTGGACGAAGCCCTTAACGCATCTCTGTTGTTACACGTTGTTGATGCTGGCGATCCCGCGTTTGAGGCCCAGTTAGAAGTCACCGATAAAGTGTTGGCCGAGATTGGCGCCGATACTGTGCCGCGCATTCGCGTGTTCAATAAAATTGATTATTTGATGGATGCCGCCGCACAGGCAGAGCGTACCGCAGAGCTGCAAACAAATTACCCCGGTTGTATTGTGCTGAGCGCGCAGCGTGACGACGACATAAAAAAATTGCATCAAACTATTGTGCAATTTTTTCAAAAAGATTTGATTGAGGCAGAAATCTTTTTACCCTGGTCAGCACAAGAATTACGCGGCGAAATCTTTGCTTCTTGTGACGTGCTTGAAGAACGTGCTGATGCGGCGGGTGCATTTTTTCGTTTACGCGCTACGCCTGACGTGGTTGCTAAGTTGAGTAAGCTTGCGGATGATGCTTGCTTGGGGCGGTGACCCCACCCCTAGCCGGGCGCCCCGGCCCTCCCCTTGGCCGGGGAGGGAGCTGTACGCACTTTGGAAATGAACCGTACTGGATAAAATAATTATGATAGATTTTAATAATTCGTCGATTTTTAAACTTAAACCTATAGAAATTGCTGAAGCAAGGCCTGACTTTCATAAATTTTTAATTGAGGGTGAAACTATATTTGCTGCGTTTAAAGTGATTCGCGATCAAGTTGTATTTACTAACAAACGAATTATAGCGGCGAATGTGCAAGGGCTTACGGGTTCAAAAGTTGATTATACTTCGTTGCCTTACAGTAAAATTCAGGCCTTCTCTGTGGAGACATCAGGCACACTGGATTTAGATTGTGAGCTTGAAGTTTATTTGAGTGCGGTAGGAAAAGTTAAATTTGAAATTCGCGGTTCTTTTGATTTGCTAACTTTTAATAAATATATAAGCCAATATGTACTTGGTTAAACTCTACTAGCGCATAACGCGCGATACCAACCAAACTCGGGAAGCCTGAAATTATGTCTTTAACTATAAATGACCTGACGTTGTTAATTGAGCTCATTGAAAGAGAGCTTGTGGATATAAGAGATAACATCATTAATGACGCAGAATTTGCGGACGATTACAAAGCGTTGCTTGTGCAAGTTGGAGTGACCTCCGACAACCTTCGCGCAGAATATAAGTCGAAGTGGACCAAGGATTCTGGATTCCCACCCTACGACGAGCTAATTGCCGAGATTGAAGAAATGTTTACAGATGACGTGGGGGAAAAGCAATGAGCAGAAAAGTAGCTGGTGCAGGTATAGGTGTGGGTACATTCACCTTTGGCTGAAACATGTGAAGAGTGGACCGATAAAAAAAATAAAGCCAAGCACTTGCTTGGCTTTTCAAGCTAGGCGCGGGCTTAAATAAATAATTCCTATGCCATCCTGTAACAAATGTCCCGAATGCAACTCTATCTACCGTGACAGAAATTTATACCTACTAATTTGAAAGCCAATAGAGGTTGTTATGACGTTATCGACATTTTTTAAAACATTCATTCTGGGTAGCCTGTTACTGAGTGTTGGTTCGCTGGCAGTGGACAAAGATATGCCTGCAACTCGTAACCTGGACACTATTGTGGTTGGTGCTGGATGCTTTTGGGGTGTAGAAAAACATTTCGAAGCTATCGATGGCGTTGTCGATGCCGTTGCAGGTTACGCTGATGGCAAGGGCGTTGAGCCGAATTATGAGGCGATCACAAAGTACGCCAATAAGAACAATCCGAATAATTATGCTGAAGTGGTTCAGGTTACTTATAACCCTAAAGTGGTGAGTGTGGATGCCTTGCTCAAACACTATTTTGAAATGCATGACCCAACGCAGTTGAATCGTCAGGGCAATGATGCCGGCACCCAATACCGTTCTATTATTTTAACCACCCACAAAAGCCAGGCAGATGTTGCACAACAACTCCTGACCACCTACCAGGCCTTGCTCACAAAAGCTGGCCGTGGTGCTATCACGACGCAAATTAAACCGCTTGTGAAGTTTTACTCGGCGGAAAATTATCATCAAAATTATCTTGCCAAAAATCCCGATGGCTATTGTCCAAATCATGCTACGGGTGTGCGCTTTGAAGGAAACAAAATGCAGTCGCAAGTTGTCGACAACACAACCTTATTAAAAGGCAAACATATTGTGGTGATAGATGCTGAAGATTTTTGTCCCTACTGCAAAAAATTTAAAGCTGATGTAGCGCAGGAGTATAAGGGAGATATCCCTATGCATTTTCGTTTTGCGAGCCAACTCAGCGGGTTGAGCTTAAAAACACCGACCTGGGCCACACCCACTATTTTATTGTTGCAAGATGGCAAGGAAGTGTTTGGTCGCCAGGGTTATATGAGCCCTGAGCAATTCTATTTCCTGCTTGGAAAATTTAAGCTCGGTGATAGTGAAGCTTTTGCTGTGGCATTTGAAAAAAATACAGATGCCAGTTTTTGTAAACAGTATGAAATTTTCAAGAACACACCGGACGGCACTTTTGTGGATAAATTGAGTGGTGCAGCGCTTTTTGACACGCGTGATCGTTTTAACTCTGGCAGCGGATGGCTTTCATTTACTAAACCTGTTAATGGTGCAGTGATAGAAGTAGCAGATAACAGCCACGGTATGAAGCGCACTGAAATACTTGCAAAAATTTCCGGTGCGCATTTAGGGCATGTATTTGATGATGGTCCAAATGGTCAGCAGCGCTATTGCATTAACGCTACAGTGTTGGATTTTGTTCCGCGCAACATAGGCTTGAAGATATTAAACTGATTGGCGCAGACCAGGTTTGAATTTGCCTTTCCATAGCCTACGGCATAGGTAACTAATGAGGCACAAACCTGCGCAATATGCCTGCCGAAAAACATCAACAAACGTTGCAGCAATAGCTGTTATTTTACAATAGTTAGCACTGCAACATCTCTGGCTCATTAAGTGGGCTTAATCGCAATACAAATTTTTTAATTCATTGTTGTGCACATTTCAAATTTTAATTATTGCTGGAAGATGGTCGTGTTGGGGTGCAGCGTTCGCGAGCTCACGCTTTACCCGCATACGGTTCAACGTTAATCTGTCAGAGGATTTGAAAAACTTTACGTCGTTTAAATTTGCTTTTTAATGTTCACATTTTTTATCTGTTTGATGTGAATAAATCACAGAAATTTATATCCGGGTGGAGCAGAATTAATATTAAAAGTTCTCTGACGTTGGCGATTGTTCTCCTGGGATTATCTCCTGTCAGATTTCTGGAATGGAATAGTTTATAAAAAAATATTATGGAAAAGGGTGTTTCTGTATAAGTTTTCATTATATAAAACTGCTGAAATTGAGGGATTAAAGTGACTAACGAGACCAATAATAAAGATGCAAAAAGTCTTTTTTTAAAGACTGATGCAGGGAAGACGAAATCAAATTCTATTGAAATGCCTTCCGTTAATCTGCCCAAAGGTGGCGGAGCTATTAAGGGCATTGATGAAAAGTTTTCTGTTAATGCAATTAATGGCACTGCCTCTTTTAGTATTCCGCTACCCTTTTCCGCCACAAGAACTTTAACGCCTTCATTGTCAGTTTCATACAGCTCGGGTGGTGGTAATAGCATTTTTGGTTTAGGTTGGGGCTTAAATTTATCCTCAATTAAAAGAAAAACTGACAAAAAACTTCCGCAATATTTCGATTCGATTGATACCGATGTATTTCTGTTTTCGGAAGCGGAAGATTTGGTTCCGGAATTTAAGAAAGATACAAACGGTAATTTTATAAAGGGCACAAATGGTGAGTATGCCATCAAAGAAATTGATTCAAGTGATGGTTTATTTGCTATTCGTCATTACCGGCCAAGGATAGAAGGGTTATTCGCTCGTATAGAGCGGTGGATGGATAAAACTAATGGTGGAATTAAATGGCGAGTGATAAACAAAAGCAATGTCACAACGTTGTTTGGCTGGAGTGAGGCCGCTAGAATTGCTAATCCGGTTGATGCTAACAAAATTTACGAATGGTTACCTGAGTTTATATTTGACGATAAGGGTAATTGTGTTCAATACATTTATAAACAAGAAGATGAGAAAGGTTTTGATGAGTTACAGATACATAATAAAAATCGTTTTTTAAATGCTGAGCTCACCTACACTAACACCTATTTATCAAAGGTTGTGTATGGAAATAAAACACCTTATCGCAAGTTCGGCAATACCTTGCCGAATATTGCAGATTATCTTTTCCAAACGGTTTTTGATTATGGTGAATATGCTACAACTGCTCCATACAATGCAGTCGCCGACTGGAATTTTAGAGCGGATGCATTTTCTGAATATAAAGCGGGGTTTGAAATAAGGACTACGCGCCTTTGTAAAAGAGTTTTACTGTTTCATTATTTTGCTGAGCTAAGCGAGGGATCTGCCTTAGTAAAAAGTGTTGATTTCGAGTATGACACTACCATAGAAAATGGCTTCACATTTTTGAAATCTTTCACTGCCCATGGCTATATTAAACAGCAAGATGGTACCTATACCAGCAAACATCTACCCGCTCTCGAATTTGAATATCAAGAACACGCCTGGAATGGCGAAGTCAACTTAATTGCTAGCGAAGATGTAACACACGCACCGGTAGGCTTAGCTGAATCAGATTATCAATTCGTAGACTTGTTTAACGAGGGCTTAGCCGGCATTCTTACCGAACAAGCAGAGGGTTGGTATTACAAGCATAACCTGGGTAAGGGTAAATTTGCACCAGCAAAACTGATTACACCAAAACCGTCTTTTGTGGGTGTTGGATCGCAGTTGCAGTTAATGGATTTGGATGCGGATGGTCGCAAACAAATTGTTAACTTAAATGCTGAACCCAAAGGCTACTATGAAATAAATGATAATGACGAATGGCAATTATTTCGTACGTTTAAAAACCTTCCCAATATCAACTTAACTGATAGCAACACCCGAATGATCGACCTCAATAATGATGGTAAGCCAGAGGTGTTGATTACTGAAGATCAAGTGTTTACCTGGTATGAGTCGGAAGGTAAGAATGGTTTTGGGGTGGCGAATCGAGCAAGCAAACCGCAGGATGAAGAAAAAGGTCCGCATTTGGTTTTCTCCGATTTAAAACAAACTATTTTTTTAGCAGATATGTCTGGCGATGGCTTAACCGACATTGTGCGTATTCGAAATGGAGAAATTTGTTATTGGCCTAACTTGGGCTACGGCAATTTTGGCCGAAAAGTGGCAATGGATGATGCTCCGGTTTTTGCTAATGATGATTTGTTTAATCCTGCTTACCTGCGTTTAGCGGATATCGATGGTTCTGGTACGACCGATATCATTTATCTAGGTGAAAATAAATTTTCTTGCTGGATGAATTTAAATGGTAATGCATTCAGTAAAACACCCGTTGCAATAGCAGCGTTTCCAGAAATCAACAATCTTGCAAAAGTAACTGTCACGGATTTGCTGGGTAATGGTGTCGCTTGCATTGTTTGGTCAAGCAGTTTGACAAAAGATGCACAATCGCCGCTGAAATATATCGATTTAATGAGCAGTAAAAAGCCGCATATCATGGTGGCTTATAAAAATAACTTAGGTAAAGAAACCTATTTAAAATATGCAGCTTCTACCCAATTTTATCTGGAGGATAAGCTCGCTGGTAGACCCTGGGTGACCAAGCTGCATTTCCCGGTGCACTGTGTAGTTGAAACAGAAACACGAGACAGAATTTCTGGCCACCGTTTTGTGACTCGTTATAAATATCATCATGGCTATTACGATCATGCCGAAAAGGAATTTCGCGGTTTTGGTAGGGTTGACCAAATCGATGCAGAAGATTTTGAACATTGGATTAAACAAGATGCTACCAATGTTGTTGATAAAACCTTACATCAGGAGCCAGTAGTTAGTAAAAACTGGTTTCATACGGGTGCTTTTATCAGCCTGGAGAAAATACTCAACCAATATTCGCATGAGTATTGGTACGAAGACATGCGGCGTAATGGCTTTAGCGTAAACCATTCTGAGTTGTCACTTCCGGATGCGAAGCTGATTGTTTCGCCTAACCTGGAGGAAAGCCTACCCCAACACTTATCCGCGCAAGAATGGGGTGAAGCAATTAGAGCGTGCAAGGGGATGAGTTTGCGTTCGGAAATATTTGCGAATGATGTACCATTGGTGGGTGCGACACCAGAGCAAATCAAAACAGCACTGACTCCCTACAGCGTCGCCACACATAATTGTGTGATTGAGCTGTTACAACCCAAAGGACAAAATCAACATGCGATATTTATTGTTAAAGAAAGTGAAGCGATTACTTACCATTATGAGCGCACAACGGATGACCCTCGCATAGGGCATAGCCTGAATATCAAACTGGATGAATACGGTAATGTTTTAGAGTCGGCTGCCATTGTTTATCCAAGAATAAAAACGGACAGCAGCTTGCCTGTGGATGTACAGCAAGCACAAACCAAAACACAGATTATCTATACCAAAAATGCTTTTACTAACGATATTAGTGCAGACGATATTCACCGCTTAAGATTAGCCTCTGAGGTAACAGTCTGGGAGCTGCAAGGGGTTAATAAGCAGGGAAATTTTTATGCTTTAACTGACTTTGATGATGTGCTGAATCAAGCCATGGAATTAAAATATCATGAAGTTGATACGGTTCCCTCTTCAAGCAACCCTTTAAAAAGATTGATAGAGCAGGTTCGAACTACTTACCGCAAAAATAATTTTATAACGCCGCTGGCACTTCACCAATTAGAGTCATTAGCACTTCCCTACGAAAGCTATCAACTGGCTTATACCGAAGAATTACTGACCGACATTTTTGCCGACAAAGTTAGTCAGGCAGTCATGATGGAGGGAAAATATTTTAATAGTGAAGGTGATAGTAGCTGGTGGATTCGTTCAGGTACTACGCAATATATTGCTAATGCTGAATCTGCGACAGACGCGCAAAACAGATTCTGTTTGCCCATTGCGTATGTTGATCCCTATGGTGCGATTACAACGCTCAAATATTACAGCGATTACTATCAGTTTATTGAAGAAATTGTGGATGCAATTGGCAATAAGCAAACAGTAGAAAAATTTAATTTCCGGACGCTTGCCGCGCAAAGAATGAAGGATGCAAACGGCAATTTTAGCGAGGCTATTTTAGACGAATTGGGCATAGTTAAAGCTACGGCGGTATATGGCAAAGGTAACGAGGCGGATGATTTAATCGGTCTAAATGAATACACAGATGCGGCAGAAGCAGCGCAGATTCAAACTTTTTTTACATCACTCACTTCAGATTCCCTGGTTGCACTGGGTAAAAATTTATTAGGGCATGCCAGTGCCAGATTTGTTTATGATTTTGATGCCTATAAAACCTCAGGCAAGCCTGCGGTTGTTGCCTCCATTTTAAGAGAAGAACACTTTCAGCACACTCCTGACGCAAATGTGCAAATCAGTTTTGAATACTCTAATGGAATAGGAAAAGTGGTTATGAAAAAGGCTCAGGCAGAGTCAGGCAAAGCCAGACAAGTGCAAGTCAATGCTGATAACTCTTATGCCGTGACAGAAGTAGACACCAGAAATTTACTACCAAAACAATTGCGCTGGGTAGGTAGTGGCAGAAGCATACTGAACAACAAAGGCAATGCAGTTAAACAATACGAACCCTATTTTTCACTGACACATCAGTTTGAAGATGTAAAAGAATTAGTTGAGACAGGTGTAACACCTATTCTGTTTTATGATGTGATGGGCAGATTGATTAAAACCGAACTGCCGGATGGAACCTTATCGCGCACCGAATTTGATTGCTGGAAACAAATCATTTATGACTCCAACGATACGATATTGGAATCCAGTTGGTACAACGACAGAATCAATCATTTAATTGATGCCGAACTTATTGCCGCAGGCAAAGATTCTGCCAGAGAAAAACAAGCCGCGATTCAGGCAGCCAAGCACGCCAATACCCCCATGGTAATGCATGTGGATACTATGGGCAGGCCAATTCTATCTGTAGAGCACAATCGTAATTTGGTTAATGATGCCGACGAGTTTTTGCGCACCAGAGTGTTTTTAGATATTGAAGGCAATTTGCGTAGAGTGGTGGATGCCCGCGGAAATGCCGTCATGCACTATAAATACGATATGCTGGGCAATCAGGTGTATCAAAAAAGTATGGATGCGGGTCAACGTTGGCTGCTCATCAATATTTTAGGAAAGCCGTTGCGGACATGGGATGAACGCAATCATGAGTTCCAATATTTTTACGACATTCTACATCGGCCAAGTTTTAATAAAGTGTTGGGCGGGGATGGTGGCACAGTCGCTAATCATATTTTTGAGCGAATTTTTTATGGCGAAGATGAGCCAGATCCTGAGGCCAAAAATCTAAGAGGCCAAATCATTAAGCACTATGACACGGGTGGTTTAATTGAAACACCGGAATATAATTTTAAAGGCCAGCCGGTATTTACCAAACGTACTCTGTTTAAAAATTATAAATCCCTGGTCAATTGGCAGGATGCGAATTTGCTCAATGATTTGGAACCAGACAGTTTTACCTTTACCGCAGAAATAGATGCCTTAGGCAGAATCACTCAACAAACTGCACCGGATGGCAGTGTGATTACGCCGTCTTACAATGAAGCCGGATTATTAAATGCCGAAAGTGTTAAGCACCCGCACCTGGCAAGCGCGAGTGTTTATATCAAGGATATTGATTACAACGAAAAAGGTCAGCGCAATTTTATTATTTATGGCAATGATGTTAGCAGCCAGTTTTATTATGATCAGCAAACATTTCGTTTAAATCGGTTGGAAACCAAACGTGGCAATAATGATCCACTGCAAGATTGGTATTACACCTTTGATCCGATGGGGAATATTACCCATATTGAAGATAAAAATATTCCCACTGTATTTTTTAATAATGCGAAAGTGACTGGCCTATCGACTTACACCTACGATGCGCTTTATCGTTTAACCCAGGCTGCGGGCAGAGAAAGTGATTCGCCATTAAATTTTGATGGCGAAGACAACTGGAATGACAATTCATTTTTAAAACAACTCAACCCCGGCGACCCCGTCGCCATGCGTAATTATACGCAACACTACCAGTACGATGGGGTGGGCAACCTTTTACAAATGCGCCATCAAACTGCAGGCAATGCCTGGGTGCGCAATTATCACTATCAGGCTGCTAACAACCGTTTAATCAGCACACAAATAGGTACCCATACCTACCTGTATCCGCATCATGCGCAACATGGCTTTATGACTGCCATGCCGCATTTGGATGAAGTCGAATGGAGCTTTAAAGAAGAGTTGGTTAAAACTATTCGTCAACGCCGTAATGATGGCGGCACAGCGGAAACCACTTATTACCAATACGACGGTCAAGGACAACGGCTTCGTAAAATTACCGAGAACTCAGCAAATCCGCAAGAAACTCCAACAAAGAAAAACGAGAGAATTTATTGTTCTGGTTTTGAATTGTATAAACAACATTCGGGTAGCGATGCGGGGCTGGAACGCACCAGCCTAAGCCTGATGGATCAAAGCCATCGCTTTGTGTTAATCGAAACTGAAACCAAACTGCGTGTGATTTTAGGCATTCCCATGGGACGCACCAGTCCCGAACAGACAGTGCGATACCAGTTGCAAAATCATTTAGGTTCCGCTGCATTAGAGCTTGATGAAACTGCACAAGTCATAAGCTACGAGGAGTACCACCCTTACGGCACCACTGCATACCAAGCGCAAAATGCATCACTGAAAGCGTCCGCTAAACGCTACAGATATATTGGCAAGGAAAGAGATGAAGAAAGTGGCTTGGAATATCATTCTGCACGCTATTACTTACCCTGGCTGGGGCGATGGTTGTGCGGTGACCCTATAGGCATTGGCGATGGTGTGAATGTTTACTGTTACTGCAAAGGGAGGCCAATTAATTTTGTCGACAGTAATGGCAAACAATCCTATCAGCGCTATTTTAATCAAAGTGTTGTTGATCTTATTCTTGCGAGCGGAAACCAAACCGTTATTGATCGCCTGCTCATTGCAGAATCGGGAACTTATCGGCTAAACACATCTTATGCGTCAGGGTACAACGCCGGGCATACGGTGAGCGGAGATCGCACCTCGGCGGCACAAGAGCTTGCGATTGAATTTGCGCGGACAAACCAGCCTGACGGGACCATGGAACGGCTAAATCCTGGTATGTCGAAAAACGCAGTTGATGTGGATATAGGCAACGGCGTCACTATTCCGGTGGAAAGATTTACGGCGAGAGAGTTGGAGTTGGATGGAGTATTGCCTGCAGGTACCAGTGATCTTCCTGGTAGAAATGGATGGACTAGAACGGAATTAGATATCAATTTAGCGAATGCGCCACAGGTAACTGCGCCGCACCTAACTGCACCTCATGCTTCTACACCGCATGCCACTACACCGCATGCCACTACACCGCATGTCACTACGCCACACGTCACTACGCCACACGTCACTACACCCCATGTCACCACACCAGATGTACCGCGTGCCGGTGGGCTTGTTACTGCTGTGGTTGCGATTGGAGTATTGCTTTATACCGGTGACGCCTATGCAGCTGTCCAGAGTGCTAATCCAGCTGCTGATACGACAGATGCAATTGTGCAAGGTGGTGGCATTACTGACGTAGCACTAGGCGTAGCGTTGGATGTGGCCTCTCTCTATCCTCCCGTTGCTATCGTTCGTTTCGGCGCAGCTTTAAATCGAATGGCGATGGATGCCTCTCATTTTTCAGTGCCTGACGGTTGGGTTGAGCAACGGGAGGCTGAGGGTCGAAATCCGTTTTGTGCAATATGTCACGGACCCGGTAATTTAAGAGAAAGAGAAACTACCATACCCAGTTTCGGAAGTTTCAGCGATTTCCCATCAGCCACCAGAATGACGGAGGAGGATAGAGCTGCCTTAGAGGAGTTTATAAGGCAGCAATGAGGACGTTGATTAGTATTGCTGTCAGGAGATTGATGGGGTTTTGATCGGGTAATGGTAAAGCACAAATGCTTTACCAGGTCAGGCGATGTTATTTGAGTTTACTGTTTTTTTACGATGAATTTAATTTTTAACTGAACTGAATTTTCTTGGGAAGTAAGGAGATAGTCATGGCAAACCAAAATGATAGTATGAGTTTTCTGGATATTAAATACAATTTTTTTAAAGGTGACTTGAAAGCCGACAAACAGAAAAAAGTTTTCGAAGCCCTCTATAAAAAAAATAACGGGGACTGGGTTTCGATTAAATCTGAGCTTGCCAAAGAGGCTGAATTTACGCCGGGCATTATTAAAAATCTTGAATTTACTGACCATCTTGCAAATTGGAGCGATGACGCAGAAAAAATTGTTGCTGAATTTAAAAAAGATGACGCTATTAACTCCCTGCGGGATATTGCGCTGAGTTTAAATAAAGAAAATTTTATAAAAAAAGTGGCGACATTAGCTCCGGTTGGCGATAAGTTGGAACAACAAACCTATGCGCTTAATTTGCATAAGAAGTTATTTCAATTAGAGCCAACGGCCATGTTGGTGAATATGGCTAAAGATCCGCAAGTGCCTATGTTGAATAATGCAGTAGGCATAGAGATTGTTAAGCTGTTAGAGAAAAAGCCTGATTTTAATATTAAGACTGTTTCTGTTTATGAAGTTTTAAAAGATGAAATAGTATTAAAAGACATTCCTAAAGAATCACAGGATGCAGTTAAAACGCAACTTAAAACCTTGCAGCGCATTACCGCCTTAAGCCCGGTGCCTGACGCAGTGCCAGTATTATTTAACGCACATCTACACACTGCTTTGCAAATTTCCAGTATGCCCCCGGTGCAGTTTAACGCTGCTATGGCAGAGAGTGGTTTGGACGAAACTACTCTGGCGCAAATACACTATAACGCCCAGCAGGTGAGTGCGCGGAATCAACAGACCATGATGGCGCTGCGTGAAGCGAGCCAGCCAACCGGCGTTGCGATGATTGACAGGAGTATGGGGTTTACCGAACAACCGCAAACCGAGGAAAGATCAGTCGGGGCCCAAGCGGTTAGATCCGTAACCTATGCCAGGCATCTTGAACAAACCGTTACTAAAAATAATTTATCCTGGGATTTGCTGTTTGGCGATGCGGATTTTTGTGAGTGCGGCGAATGTAATTCTGTGTATAGCGCTACCTCCTATTATGTAGAGCTATTACAGTACTTGCGCAATAACAATTTAGATCCAGATCCCTTAAGTCCGATACCCATAAAAACAAATCCAAAAGATATATCCAATACCCCGCTGGAAAAGTTATTTGCGCGAAGACCAGATTTAGGTTGCCTGGAACTCACCTGTAAAAACACTAACACTATTTTGCCTTATGTCGATTTAGTCAATGAGGTAATGGAAAACTATGTTGCATTCAAGCATCTTAAACCCTTCAATGTAGACGATGAAACCAGCAGTGAATTATTGGCAGAACCACAACACACCGAGTATCAAGCTTATTGCATTTTAAAAAACGCGGTCTATCCCTTTAGCTTACCCTATCATCAACCGATTGATGCCACGAGAATTTATCTCAAGAATTTGGCTAGCAGCCGCTATGAGTTAATCAGTACCTTTAGAAAAGATAATACCCATGTTGATGAAGATTTAATGCATTTAAAGGATGATGCTTTAGATAAAGCGGCAGATGCTGAGTTTTTAGAAATCACCAAAGAAGAATATGTGATCTTGACTAAAGAGTGTTTTGAAAGCAAAGCGCTGATGGAAAAAATAAAAAATAAAACCTACAGCGATCAGGAATATCAAGACCTGATAGGCGTGAAGCCGCTATGCGAATACTATGGCTACGAAAAAGATGATGTGATGTTAGCCGAGGATGGTTTAACACTGATTAAAAAAGAATTTATACCTCGCACCGGGATTGATTATTTTAATTTAGTGGATTTGCTCAAAACCGAATACATCAACCCCTGTATGCCAAAAGGAAAATCAAAAGCGATTATGGAAAGTTTGCACTTTAGCTATCGCTTTTTACAAAATTATGCCAAAGCCAATGGCTTGGACAAAATGGCAGAGCTATTGGTAAAGGCAGAAAAACTGGTGGATTTGTTTCCAGCGTTAAAAGATGCCGTTGAGCTGTTAACGAATAAAAAATCACTCGCATGCCCAAAAAGCAATGAAGATGATATTGAGATTTCCGATAAAGATTTGACCAATTGGGTGAAATGCCAGTTTGAAAAAGTTGGCAAAATTATTGTGATTGAAACTGGCAGAGGCTGTGTCAATGGCAAGATTAGTTTACCTAACAATGCTGGTTTTGGTAACCAAAGGCTTGAGCTTTTGGTTAAAGATTGCAAGATATTTTTTAAAAGAGGTGACGAACAAGTAGAGCTGGCTAGTATCGATAAAAAAACAGGGAAAATAACATTAACAGATCAAACCGCTGCAATGGATGTGAACGCGCTAAAAACAATGGTTTTTACCGGTGTAAAAGGTGAAAAAGGTACTTTCATTGTTATTGATGATGCAGTTCACCTGGTTTTTTTAGAACAAAAAGACAGTTGTGATTTGGACACCGCAGTACTGCAACATTTGGATGGTACTCCGGTAACCCTGGAAGAATATGACAGAATTCATCGCTTTATTCGCCTCTGGAGAAAATTAGGTTGGAGTATCGATGAAGTCGATAAAGCTATTGTCGGCTTGAGTGCGGTGTATGAGCAAACGGAAACGGAACATGGTCATGCTGATGTGAGTATTTGCGAAGATTGTGGCAATGAATGTGATGATTGCGGTTGCGATGATTGCAGCGAAGATCATGTTAAACGATTCCTCTCTATTAATACGGGTTTAATCCACCAGTTGACTTCGGTAAAGCAGTTATTAGATAAAACGGGATTGGAATTAATAAAATTATTGGCTTTTTGGGGAGCAATCAGCACCTCAGGGGAGAAGTCGCTCTATCAAAAACTGTTCCTCACTCATAATGTATTAGCCATAGACAAAGTGTTCAAGCCTGATGCCAACGGCAACTACTTCACGGCAGACACTAAATTAACAGATCATTTGCCTGCGGTGATGGCAGCATTAAATCTTTCGTCTGATGACATTACCAATATCATGAAAGATAGCGCAATGGACGATAAATTAAGTTTGCAAAATTTGTCAATTTTATATAGATATAGATTGTTAGCTAAATTCTTAGGGCTAAAAATTCCCGCATTTATCGAAGCCAAGCCACTTTTTGCAGATATGTTTGCCAGTGCATCCGCGACCTTGGCATTCATTAACATTTGGGAAAAAATAGAATCAGCCGGTTTTTCCTATCAACAGCTGAATTATATTATCAGAGGGAAAGATAATCAGAAAAAACCGTTTAACCCTTCTAAAAAAACAGTGCTGTTGTTGAGCAAAAGCTTGTATGACGGTTTAAACACCATTGATACACAACATCAGGATTTAAAAGCAGACGAAGGTATTACTGATGTAGAGCAACAAAAAATAAATATTCGGGATAAAGCTACGAGTGATTTTGTAAAAGCCAAGGCTAGTTTGTTATTTGATGCTGAGTTAATAGGGAAGATTATTGGCTATCTGGAAGGTAGTAATATATTTACAACCAACGCGCCAAAAAATTTGGAGGTAACCATAGCAGATACCAATTCACTTAAAAATAAATTGAAATACGACAAGGTGAATGGGTCCATACAAGTGATCGGGATTTTAACTGCACAAGAAAAAACCGATTTTATAGCAGCCACCGGTGATATTCAGTGGGGAAATGCACTCACTAGAATTGAGAAACAACAGAAAAAATTGTTTAAAGAGCTGTTTACAGGAATTCTCGATAACGAAAAAACTAAAACTCTCGCGCAAAAGATACAAATCGAAAATATTCTGAAATTAGGCGATGTCATTATTGCTTTGGATAAAATACCTGATGGGGAGCCTGATTCCAATACGGCACCACAGAAACGAGTGGCATTTTTAGACGTGTTTTTGCCCTATTTAAGACAGCAACTTAGCTATCAATTTATTATAGAAACCTTAACGGGTTTTGCTGGCCTGGAAAATAAAGTTACTGAAGCACTGGTAACCGAGGTTCTAGTACTAGGAACACCGGCGCAGCCTATTTACACTATTTTTGAAAACATTAAAGAAAGTAGTAAACCAAGTGAAGCTAACTGGAAAGGTTATTTAATTCTTCCTGCGAGTAACCCTTATACTTTTGTGGTGAGAAATACGGATGCTCAGCCGGCCATCACTATTGATGGTCAGGTTTTAAATTTCACACAACAAGAAGATCCCACCAATGAATGGTGGAGTGCAGAGATTGATCTGCAAGCCGGTAAACTATATTGGCTAACAACTACAGCACTGGAATTTAAAAATATTTTTTGGAAAACGCCTGCTTCATCTATCACGGTTATACCCATTTCAGCACTCATTCCTGATTTTGCTTCACAACAGTGCGAGCCTGCGCTGGTTGCATTGAAGAAAGCATCGCTGCTTGTTTCAGCATTTAACTTAAGTGCCGATGAAATTCGCTATTTGCAGCAGCATGCTACAGCGTTTGATGATCTAGATTTTAATGCAATCACGCTGCAACATTGGTTGCGTTTAGATGCCTATACGCGATTGAGAAATAGTTTGCCTGGCACAGATACGAATATTCTGGATTTTTGGGCCTGGAGTAGTGATGCAAGTTCAGATGCTGGAAAATTAACAGAGAAAATGGCGGAATTAACTGGCTGGACGCAATCTCGCCTGGATGCGCTCATTCAAGCTGACCACTTTAATATCGCAACATTAACTGATTACCACAATGAAATTAACTTACTCAAATTACAAAATGCATTATCTGTGGCCGATAAAATAGGCCTGGATATCAATATTCTTTTTGCCAGTGCGATTCCAACCTCTAAATTTAATGAGTGCAGAAAAATTGCCGACGGCATTAAAAATGCAATGCGCGCAAAATACAATCAAACTGATTGGGAGCTGGTGGTTAAGCCATTGAATGATGATTTACGCAATCATCAAAGCAGTGCACTCACTGCTTATCTCTTGCAACAGAAAGAGCTGATCGATTGGGGCGTAACCGATGCTGATGGTTTGTTTGAATTTTTCCTGATTGATGTGCAAATGTGCGCTTGTATGGAAACCTCGCGAATCAAGCAAGCCATTTCATCGGTACAACTTTTTATACAGCGTTGCTTTTTAGGTTTGGAGGAAGAGCACAATGGTATAACGCCAGATATATTGGACCGTGACCGTTGGAATTGGATGCAGCGTTACCGGGTTTGGGAAGCAAATCGTAAAGTGTTTTTATATCCGGAAAACTGGATTGAAAGTAATCTGCGCGATGACAAAAGTTCATTTTTTAAAGAACTCGAAAGCGAGCTTTTACAAAAAGATATTAATAAGCAAAACGTTGCCGATGCGCTGAAATCATATCTGTATAAAGTCGATGAAGTTGCCAATATGGAAGTGGTTGGTTTATACATCGATGGCAATAAGATCGGCCAAATCTGGAATGCAGACGCTAAGTTACATGTATTCTCACGGACACGTAATGCCCCTTATTCCTTCTATTATCGCTATTTGGCTTTAGATGAAATGAACTGGTATCCGTGGGAAAAAATGCAAGTGGATATCCCAAGTTATGATGTGACAAATTCTAATAATGAAGTTACTGGTAATGGCTGTTATTTAACACCGGTAGTATGGAATGGGCGTTTGTTGTTGTTCTTCCCGCAAATCATGAAAAAAACCAAACCCAATCCAGCTTCAACTTCGGGAAAATTTGAAGACCTTGGAACTGCATCAGATGGCATAGAAAAAACCAAACCGATTGAATACTTTGAAATAAAGATGGGCTCTAGTGAGTATAGGAATGGTAAATGGACGCAGAAGCAATTAAGTAAAGATGCAGTTTTCTCTGATCCTGTAGATGCGACCCATGACCTTCCTTATTTTAAATTTGTTCCAGTTATCTACCCTGAAAAAGTGAAAATTAACGTCGATGACTTTTTAGATAGTGATGGTGGTTATAGAGGAGCATTTGACTTTAATGGCACGGAATTAAAATCGGCCTCGGCTGTAACAACAGCATCTATTCCGATTGATCAGTTTAATCACGAAAATGGGAAAATGTATTCCTGGCAATTTAATGCAACGCAACTTATGTCAAGAAAAATGGATGCTTATTTTTTTGAGGCAGCAGAGAATGAAACGCTGAGTGGAACCAGCTTCATGCAAACGGAATTTTATTATGCCTACACCAAAGCCTTGTTGGGTAGAGCAAACCTGAACCAGGTAGCAGCGCTTTTTAATGATAATCTGGCGATGCTTGATAATGTTTTTGGTCCGTTTGATCACGATAATAGTTTATCGACACCTGCTATTTACCACGAATTAAAACATCCCTATTCAATCTACAATTGGGAATTATTTTTCCATACCCCGCTTGCATTAGCAGATGCGCTCAGCAAGGCGCAACATTTTGAGGAGGCCATGAAATGGTTCCATTATGTGTTTAATCCGATTGCGGATGGAACTGATG
This sequence comes from Pseudomonadota bacterium, assembly GCA_040385335.1. Classification (GTDB taxonomy): domain Bacteria; phylum Pseudomonadota; class Gammaproteobacteria; order Pseudomonadales; family Cellvibrionaceae; genus Cellvibrio. Next base: position 73,229 of record JAZKHP010000038.1, on the reverse strand, counting down.
ACCAACGCTTTTGGCAATTCAAACCTTTCAAGGAAATTGATAGTAAACGTGTTTTAGACAGTATTTTTAATCATCTCCAACCCAACAAGCCTGACCAAACCATTAATGAATGGCGTAACAAACCTTTTATGCCGCACGTGGTTGCACGTAGTCGGCCAGTCGCCTATATGAAATGGGTGGTGATGAAATATCTGGATAATGTAATCGCCTGGGGTGATTACTTATTTAGACAAGATACGATTGAAAGTATTAATCAAGCAACGCAGTTATACATCCTGGCGGGGCACATACTGGGTGCAAAACCTATGATGATTCCCAAACGAGGCAAGATTAAACCACAAACCTATCTTGGTTTATTAGATAAGTGGGATGCTTTTGGTAACGCGGTGGTGGAACTCGAAATTGCAATGCCGTTTAGCAATCAAACCGATTTGCCCGTGGGTGTAGTTAACGGTGAGATTGCCTTTGCCAATATTTATGGCTTGGCCTCTTCATTGTACTTCTGCATACCAAACAACCCCAAGCTGATGGGCTATTGGGATACATTGGCGGATAGGTTGTACAAAATTCGTCATTGCGAAAATATTCAGGGCGTATTTCGCAAGTTACCTTTATTTGAACCGCCAATTGATCCAGCATTGCTAGTAAGAGCAGCAGCGCAAGGTTTAAGTATCGATTCAGTAATTAATGATTTGAATACGCCAATGCCTAATTATCGTTTTTACTACTTGTTGCAAAAAGCATTGGAGTTGTGCAGTGAATTGAAATCAATGGGTTCGGCGATGCTTTCGGCCATTGAGAAAAAAGATAATGAAACTATTGCGCTGATCCGTGCCAGGCACGAAGGCGTGATGCAAAATTTGATGATGGAAATCAAGAAAAAGCAACTGGAAGAGGCAGAAAAAAGTTTAAATACACTTGTTCAAAATAGAAAAGCGCCTGAAGCGCGTATGAAATATTATTTGAAGTTGGCTGGACTTCCGGAGGAATCAGTTCCAAATAATACCGCCGATTTTAATGGGCTACCGAATGAGATTGTGACAGTAGATGGTGACAGCGGCTTAAAACTTATTCCCTTTGAAAAAGAGGATATGGATAAGGCAAGTGATGCTCAAGATAAACAAATGGCGGCGGCATTGCCGGAAAAAATAGCGAGTATTCTCCATATCATTCCTAATTTTAGCGGTAACATCCAGCCTTTTGGTGTGGGTATGTCAATTACCTTGGGCGGTTCAAATTTAGGTGCGGCCGCACAGGCATGGGCTAAATTTTTACAACTTGATGCCAGCGAATTATCCTATGCATCCTCACGCGCAGGTAAAAAAGGTGGATTTACCCGCGCACTGCAAGAACGAGTTTTCCAAGCCAGCGCGGCAGGTTACGAATTAAAACAAATCGATAAGCAAATTACCGCGCAACAAATTCGCATCGATATTGCGAATCAGGAAATAGTGAATCAGCAGAAACAAATTGATAATTCGAATGAAGTAGAAGAGTTTCTCAAAAATAAATATTCCAATGAAGAGCTCTATGTCTGGATGCGTGGTTCACTAAAAACGCTGTATCATCAAATTTATAATCTTGCCTATGATTTAGCTAAAAAAGCTGAAAGAACTTTTTGTTTTGAGCGTGGAATCAGTAGAACCAACTTTGTCCAGTCTGGATATTTTGATATCGGGCGTGATGGCCTGTTAGCTGGCGAGCAACTTTATGTCGCTTTAAAGCAAATGGAAGCCGCTTACCAGAGCGAACGTGGTTATAACTACGAAATAACAAAACATATTTCGTTGTATCAACTCCATCCGCTAGCCATCATTCAATTAAGACAAACGGGTGAATGTGAATTTGTGTTACCGGAGGCTTTATTTGATTTGGACTTTCCGGGACACTTCAAACGCAGAATTAAATCTGTAGCGGTTTCACTTCCCTGTATTGCAGGCCCTTACACCAGCATAAGCGCAACACTCACGCTACTCGAAAACAAGTATCGCAATACCGCTATTGGTGGCAAAGCTTATGAAGAAAACACTGAGGAAACCGACGATCGTTTTAGCACTAATATAGTACCCATCAATGCCATAGCAACGAGTAGTGCACAAAATGACGGTGGTGCGTTTGAATTAAATTTTAAAGATGAGCGTTATTTACCCTTTGAAGGCGCTGGAGTTGTCAGCAAGTGGAGACTGGAACTTCCTGATATTAGACAATTTGACTATGCAACAATATCAGACCTCATCATGCATGTGAAATACACTGCCAATGAAGGCGGCGGCAAATTAAAACTTGAAGCAGGTAAATCACTCACTAAACAACTTCAAAATATAGAACAAGAGCTAGGTGAATCAGGACTGCATTTGTCATTAAACCTTAAGCATGATCTGCCCAATGAATGGCATTTGTTCAAGAAGTTAGGGAAGGTTAATTTAAAAATTGAGAAATCAAGATTACCTTATATGGTCAATACCTTGGGCAACATAAAAATCGAAGATGTATTGATTCTTGCCAAACTCAAAGACAATGCCAATAGCTATTCAATTAATATCGATGAAACACCAACTTCTCTAACAAAAATAAGTGAATTGAGCCTATGCAAAGGCAATAATTCTGATATTAAACTGGATACGGATTTTGAATTGTCTGCTGCCATGGATAAACTTGAAAACCTGGAGGAGATGGTATTCATTATTAAATACCAATAGTGCGGCGACCAAGGACGGTTTCCGAAATAGATTAGATATTGAGTGTGTTGGGTTTTGCTTTTTCCTAAGCAATCCCGAGCGCCGTAGGTTGGGCTGCAAAGCCCAACATGCCCATGTTCAATGACAAGCCAAAAATTTTTCATCATTTTCCTATAATTCCCAAGCTCCAGCTTCAGTAGTGTCTGGTAAAAAAATAGAGTAATGGATTGGAGTATGGTAACGATAAACGGAAAATAATTTTTGTATTTGTATTTTAAATTTACATACTGTTGATTTGCGCGGGCGAATTGTTGGGCTTCATGCTTCAGCCCAACCTACGAGTTCAAAAAAATTAATGGGTGTTTGTTGTTTGTGTGAATCCGCACCAAAAAAATCCAACAACTTCCGCAAAAAATACCTGTTGATCCAGCAATATTTTTAGTGTTCTATAGGTGTGATATATGTTTATTTATGGTTATTGCTGCAAGATGGTCGTATTGGGCTTCGCGGACTCAGCACCAACAAAAAAAGCAGTTAGAGTTACATTCAAAACATTTTAGCCAAGAGTCTATTCCATGTTCTATCGTCTAGCTGTTCTCATCGCTATACTTATATTGAGCAATTTCTCACGGGCTGAGTTCGTGGTGAATTATGTTTTAGGGGAAAATGATTTCGATAGATATAGCTATGAACTTGTGAAAATGGCTCTGGAAAAAACGCGCGATAAATACGGCGAGTTTACCTTAATGACAATGGAGGATATTCCTCATAAACGGCGCTTCGCTATTTTACAACAAGGTACGTTTAAAAATTTAGTGGTTATGCGCGGTTATGAAACTGAATATCACACAGAAGGCAATTTGACGTTTATTAATTTTCCCGTTGATTTTGGTCTATTAGGCTGGAGAATTTGCTTTGTTAGCCCGCAAAGCCGGGAAAAAATTGCAGCGGTAAAATCACTGGATGAGCTGCGCCGTTACTCTGTTGTTCAGGGTATAGGTTGGACGGATAATATTATTTTGCGTGAAAATGGCTTTCGCGTTCTAGAACTGGATGGCTATCAAAATTTGTTTAAAGTTGTCGCCGGTGGCAGGGCCGATCTTTTTTGTCGCAGTGTAACTGAATTGCCTGGTGAATTCGCTGCGTTTAGGGGAATTGGCAATCTTGTTTATAACGAAAGTTTTATGTTGACTTACAATATGCCATTTTTCTTCTACTTAAATAATCGCGATACACTGGCAAAACAGCGAATCCAGGAAGGTTTGGAATTGGCCTTCAAAGACGGTTCTATCATGCGCCTTTGGCATAATAGCTTTGATGCAAGTATTCAATTCGCCAATATCCAACAGCGCAGGGTATTTCAGCTAACTAACAGGGCGATAGGAGTTGTGCCTAAAGGCTATGAAAAATATTTAACGGATGCAACGGCAATAGAGCGAAAAAAATAAATCTTGCTTGGGCAAATAAAAATCGTCACTCATAATGTTAGCCGCATTTATTTTTTGCGCTCAAGCTCCAATTCAGTAACTACTCCAACATCCATCAAAAATTTTGCAGCTACATTTGAATATTTTTTCTAATCTTTTTATGAAAAGAAACTCTGCATTCGTAAAATGCAAAGTGTGAGTTAAACCTTTCCAGGCTCGGAACTTTTGCTCGATCCCTGGGCTTTACTCCACAGCGTTAACCAAATAAAACCTATGATTCCGGCTATTAGAGAGGCAAGTAGAATCGCCATCTTCGCGGCATTGATGACACCGGCATCGCCAGGGAATGCCAGGTTGGTAATGAAGATTGACATGGTAAAACCTATGCCGCCCAAAAGACCCGCGCCAAAAATATGTTTCCAATTGACATCAAGCGGTAAACGGCAAATGCCAATAGCTACAGCGATGAAGGAGAACAGCATAATGCCGATGGGTTTGCCTAGCACAAGGCCGCCTAAAATTCCCAAGCTATTAGCGCTTGCGAGTTCGCTTGCCCAGCCCGAACCAATAACGATGCCGGTATTGGCCAGTGCAAAAATAGGCAGTATTAAAAATGCGACTGGCTTATGAAGGAAATGCTCGAGCTTGTGAGATGGCGAAGCCTGATCATCTTCCCTGGCCGAATAAGGAATTGCGAACGCCAGCAATACCCCGGCAACCGTGGCATGCACCCCTGACTTGAGCATGAAGAACCACATGATGGCACCGCCGATTAAGTAGGGTGATAAGGCCATAATACCTAACACCCGATTCATAAAAACCAATAATCCAAATACTCCCAGGGCAGCGAAAAGATAATCACTGGTAAGTTCGGCGGTGTAAAAAATCGCTATAACAACAATTGCCCCCAAATCGTCCATAACTGCTAAGGCGGTTAGGAAAACTTTCAATGCAATTGGCACGCGGCTCCCAAGTAACGCGAGCGCCCCTAAAGCAAATGCAATATCGGTGGCCATGGGTATGCCCAGGCCGCTTTGTGTTGGTGTTCCGGCATTTAAACTGAAATGAATGAGTGCTGGTACGGCAATGCCGCCCATGGCAGCAATGATCGGCAATAACGCGTTTTTAAAATCGGATAATTCGCCGCTATACAGCTCACGCTCCAATTCCAATCCAATCAGCAGGAAAAATATAGCCATCAGGGCATCGTTGGTCCAATGCTCGACACTCAGCCCGCCAATGTGGATTTGCCAAAAGCCTAAATAGGATTCACTGATAGCCGAATTGGCGATGAATAAAGAAATAATGGTGCAAAAAATCAACACAATACCAGTGGATTTTTTGGAATTGAAAAAATGGTTGAACGTCTCGGAGAGACGGCTTTGGGATGCGGCCATAATCTTTTCTCACAGGAAAAAATCGCGTGGCGGCCCGACCGACGCAAGAAACCTGCACACCGCTGGAGTGCGCACCCGCAGCGAGTATATCGCATCTTTTGCATAAGACGGAAAATTATAAATCAACAATATCCAACGTAGGGGCGCCGCTTGCTGCGCCCGCTTTTTAAGGGCCAGGGCCCAGCAAGCGGCGCCCCTAGAGTCAGGTTAGAAATTTATAATCGTGTGTCAAATTTTTAATCAACCTGAGCAGATTTAAAATTTTTATTATTACGGAATAATATTTAATGTTGAATATGGCTGAATAGCGATGACGAAGTGATCTGTACCCGAGCGCACATTGCACGTTACTCTTCTGGTATAAAATCGATTTGAAAATATTTTACTTATCTACGACTTTTTACTGTTGTACACGCTGTTCCTGATGTGCATTAGATTGAGAAAATTTATAAAAGGGTAAATACATCCCAAAGAATATTCTTCCAGGCCAGGGGCAGCAGAGCGTAATTAAATTAACAGGGGGGCATGCTATTGTCTTCACAAAATACTTCTACTAATACATTTATGGGTACGGGCATAACCGCATTGGATGATGTGCTACGCGGCGGCCTGACAAAAGATCGCTTGTACCTTATTGAAGGGGCACCTGGTTCGGGGAAAACAACCCTCGCGTTACAGTTCTTGCTCGATGGGGTGCGGCAAGGCGAGACCTGCGTTTACATTACCCTGTCGGAAACCGCCGTTGAACTGCATGCGGTTGCCACAGCTCATGGGTGGGATATCAGTGCTATTCATATCCATGAAGTATTGCCCTCAGAGAGCATTCTTAATCCGGACCAGCAATACAGCATATTCCACCCTAGTGACGTAGAGATGGGTACGACAACCAGAAGCATCCTGGATGTTATTGAGAATATTAAACCTACGCGTCTAGTGCTTGATTCACTGTCCGAGCTGCAGCTGCTGGCGTCCACGCCCATCATTTATCGCCGTCAGGTTTTAGCGTTTAAACAATTTATTACCACGCGCTCCTGTACCACACTTTTTCTGGATGACTGTGGTGAGGATTCTGGTGATCTTCAGGTTCGCAGCATTGCGCACGGTGTTATTGCGCTCAACCGCGTGGCAACGGATTACGGCGGTATTCGGCGGCGCCTGGAGGTGATTAAGTATCGGGGTATTGCCTATCGCGAGGGTCTTCATGATTACAAGATCGAGCAGGGCGGGATAGTCGTATTTCCACGTTTGATTGCCGCTGATTCACGCAAGCTTAGAGCCCAGGCGCAGTTCCCCAGTGGCCTTGAGGCCCTTGATAGTATGTTGGGTGGCGGACTTGAAGAGGGTAGCAGCACCTTAATTTCTGGCCCGCCGGGAACCGGGAAGTCGACACTCGCTGCGCATTTTGTATATGCCTGTCTAAAACAAAATCGGCCTGCGGCTATGTTCGTGTTCGAAGAGTCAGCGTCCAATTTTATCAATCGATCTCGCTGCCTGGGGATGGATTTCCGGCCGTATCTGGAGAGTGGCTTGCTGTCGATACAGCAAGTTGACCCTGCGCAACTCACTCCGGGGGAATTTATGCACGCGGCCTGCACGGTTGCTGATGATGGCGCCAGGGTTGTAGTCATCGATAGTTTGAATGGTTTTTTGCAAGCCATGCCGAGCGAAAAATTGCTCGCTACCCACATGCACGAGCTGCTAACTTATTTGGGCCAGCGTGGTGTTATCACGCTTCTGATTGGTGTGCAGCAAGGCATGCTCGGCGGTAGCATGAGCTCGACCGTGGATGCCAGTTATCTCGCCGATAATGTGATTTTGCTGCGTTACTTTGAAGCCGCTGGCGAAGTCCAACAAGCCATTTCGATTTTTAAAAAACGCGGTAGCGCGCATGAGCGCACCATTCGCAGAATAATGATAACCAGTGACGGCATCCACATAGGGCCAGTGTTGCGACACTTCCAGGGGATTCTCACCGGTGTGCCCAAGCTAATGCGCGATACGCAAGCGGAGGCTGATGTCTAATGGACGGGTTTGCGCAGCGGATTTTAATTTTTGTTCCCTTTGGAAGAGACGCGAGCTTGGCATGCGACGTTTTAAAAAAGAGTTCCATACCTTGCCACTTGTGCAGTTCATTTCAGGATCTATTAACCGAATTGGAAACCGGTGCTGGCGCTGTGCTAACGGTTGAAGAAGCCTTACCGGAAACTATTTCCACCAGGCTTAGCCAATATCTCGCTGCGCAACCTGCCTGGTCCGATATCCCGCTGCTGTTGTTAACACGGGCCGGTGGCAACGAGGCATGGAGCATGCGTGCCTATGAAACCTTGGGCAATGTAACGCTGTTAGAGCGGCCGCTAAGAGCGTCAACGCTGACCAGCGCTGCACGTTCTGCGATTCGCGCGCGTTTGCGACAATATGAAATCAAGGCATCGGATGAGCGCAAGGACGAATTTTTGGCAATGCTTGCGCATGAACTAAGAAACCCCTTGGCGCCTATCAGTTCTGCAGCGAAGATTTTGGACCTGGTCTCTGAAGATTCTTCGAAGGTTAAAGCGACCTCACATGTTATCGCCCGTCAGGTGGGACATATGACCCATCTCATTGATGATCTCCTGGATGTTGCGCGCGTAACCCGTGGCTTAATTACGCTTGAGAAAAACCCCCATGATATTCGCGATATTCTCAATCAGGCGATAGAGCAAGTTTCGCCGCAAATAGTCGCCAAGCAACAGCGTTTTAATCTCACCCCCGCGCTGGAGCCGGCAATGGTTGTTGGTGACGATCAACGGCTTATTCAGGTGATCGCTAATCTGCTTAATAACGCATCCAAGTACACGCCTAAACTGGGTCAAATCGATATGTATTTGAAGGTTCAACCGGAACAAATCGTGTTGGAGGTTGTTGATAACGGTATCGGCATAGCGCCGGAAATGGTGGGCCACGTATTTGATTTATTTGCGCAAGCAAAGCGTACCTCAGACCGATCCCAGGGCGGTTTAGGGCTCGGGCTTGCTCTGGTAAAAAGTTTGGTTACGTCGCACGGTGGAACTGTGTACGCGACTAGCGAAGGGCAGGGGTTCGGCAGCACTTTTACGCTGTCGCTGCCCAGGTACCAAGTGGTTAGCAGTGAAAGTCTGGATGAAAAAAAATCCGATTCCTTAGCGAACCCGAGCGCATCCCGGCGAATACTCCTGGTTGACGATAATCGCGATGCGGCAGATTGCCTGGCTATGTACCTCGACGCAATGGGCCAACAGGTATCTGTCGCTTACGGTGCTGACTCTGCAATCGCCATGGCTCGCGAATTTGTGCCTGACGTTTGCATTCTCGATATTGGCTTGCCGGGAATGGACGGTTATCAGCTTGCGGCGGTGCTGCGCTCATTACCCGAAAGCGCAGACGCAACATACATAGCGGTCACTGGCTACAGTCCAGATTCATTTTCCGGGAAAACCAGCGCTGACTTTGCACATTATTTTGTAAAGCCGGTAGATCTTCATAAGCTGCAGTCGGCGTTATCGAATTAGTCTGATGGAGATGTAACAAAGCATGAGTTACCGGTTTAAATAAAAATAATATAAAGGATGGGAATAATTTTTAATAAATATGAGGGTGTGAGTGTTTTAGTTAAAAAACAGTTTTGTTTTATACAACGCCAACAAATCCCTTTAAAGTTTCCTGAGCAAATAAAATCCTTACTCTCAGGGAAAAACAGGTATGTTGCTAGCATCTTCAAGTCACCAAGCCGATTACTCCAAATTCATTTATTACCATACTTCCACCAAAGGCAGTGCCGGTCGCGCGGTATTTATTGATCCGCAGCTGCTGGTTCGCTTTATGGAAATAGTGGATTCTTTGGGTGCAAAAGGCCTGGAAGTCGCGCGAAAAATTATTGAGTAAAGCATAAGGCGGAGCTTGATCCCCATGGGCGGGTAAGATGGAAGGCAACTGTAGACAGTAATACGAGCATGCCCCATATGAAAGGTGTGTTAGGTGCTTTGAGAATACAGCTAACAAATCTCAAGGCCAACTGGGTGGCGAGCGCTATAAATGGTTTATCGTTGGGCAAGGATTTCTTTTTTCATTAATTGGTTAACAAATTATTACATCGTAGATTTTTATTTTAATTTAGAAAATTTTCTAAAAGACCGGGAGCGAATTGTATTAATAATAAATCGTTACCACCCCTTTAATGTGGTGACCGGCTGCAAAGAAGCTTAAAGTATCTTTCAAGAGACGGCGTTGTATACAAGTAGCGGTAATCGACAGCTTTCATCGTCAAGCTACTGACTGCGGGATATATATAACGTCATTTCTCCGCCGGTAATTTCCATCGCCGGGCGTGTTGTTGCGTTATTGAATCCGAGAGCGTTTAGAAATTCTGGTTGCGACAAAGCTTCTGCAACCTGATTTTTAGCTGATTGATCTGCAACAGGTGTTTTTATCTTACAGGTTGTGGATCTGCAATCTACGGAAGAGATGACTATAGCTTGAGTATCAGGATTCCTACGGAGCAAATCATAAATTTTGTTTTCGATATTTTTTGTTCGAGCCTCGTTTGCTTCTTCACTAATAAATTGATTGTATAAATTTGTATCGTAATCATGCAGTGATCCAACACTTTGGAACTCAGTTAAAATTTTATCTTTCTCATGTAAAGCTAAAATTGCATTGTTCACCTCTGACGCGCAATCTGAAGCAACCTGTCCAGTGTAATGACTTGTGATGGAGCTTGCCGAAGCCATAGCCTTGTCAGCACGTGCTTTTTTAAGTGCTTCTGCTAAAGCCATGTTCTCTTGTTGTAGATCACCACTTAAATTTTTATTTTCTGACTGAGTTGCGATGCGCGTGGCTGGTAATGCAAGGGTATTTTGAATATTGTTTTTTTCAGACATCAATGAAAATGTAACGCTGGTACCTATAATGATCCCTACTATTAAACTTATCAGAGTTTTTAACACGGATTTACCTTAAATGGTCGATTAAAAGTTAGTAATTTGAACAATTCACTCTGCTGGATTTTGCATTGCATAAATCATTGAGAGTAAGTGCCGCAAGATAAACGTGCAAGCTTAAGGAGCTTCTGTGAATCTAAAACGAAATGAGACTTGATATTTGAAGCGCAAACTCTTTTGTTAGTTAGAAGAGTTTGCGGTCATCCAAGGCTTAATTACTTTTTGCTGACTGAATAACTATAGCAATTTAATGGGCTGGAATAGGTATAGAGATCAGTGCTTGCCGATGCACTCATGGTACAAGAGGGCAGCCCATAAGGCGGCTGAAAAACTTGTTTCACCAGAATGGGCCCCTGACCATCACAAAACAAGCCAGATAAAGACGTCCTTCCACCATAACTCCACCCTAAGTAAGACCACTTGCAGCCTGAAGCTACGTAGCCAGGTGATGCCAATAAAGTCCCCGCTAGAACCTTAACTGCAACAAAAAAAAGAACAGAACCAAAGGCAAATACTATTTTTTTACGCATTTTATTTCTCCAGTAAATTAAATTAGACCCGTTTCCCTTTCCTTCATGATTTAACATGTACAAAATATGGGCTTAGGTATTTTGCAGGCTATTCCTTAAAGCAAATCTCTACCTAACTATTGTAATTAAGTCCTTGTTCAATGATTTTAAATAAGTTCTAATTTTTATGTTTATACATAACTACTTGGCAATATTCAATTGTTATTTTAAAAATTATCAAACAGATTATTTTTTTTAACATGAAGTTAAAGTCGGTATAGGTATAATTAGATGATATGTGAGCCAGCAACTGCGCTCGGAAAGTCTGCGTGCCCCAGTATTGTGGATTCATTAAATACACTTAACAAAGCAGAATTTTTTTAACTGATTGTTGAGCGGATGTTAATTTTTATTAAAGACTTTTATTTTTCCTATATTCCTGCAACTCATTGGTAAGCCATACTGAACTTAAGATCGCGTCTCCTTCGCCGCATTTAACTTTATAGGGTTTTCCCGACTTATTACTTTCTGAGGCAGCTTTTTCGATGTAGGACTTCGCAGTAGTGATTTGATTTTTTCCCACTAGATAGTAAAATTACTTTCATTTAAATGTGCTCGTAAGTGTTGCTATAGATGGTGTTGTTTTTCACGGAGCCAAGCAAACAAATATTAGCTTATTTATTCTGCTTTCCGTGTAACCCAAAGGCTTGCTGCCATGCTTAAACCTATAACAACAACGACAACGGCAAGTGATACTGACACCGGCATTTGAAACCAGGGCATGAGTAACATTTTTGTACCAATAAACGCTAATACAATCGCCAAACCGTACTTGAGTAAATGAAACCGTTCCGCAACGTCAGCGAGTAAAAAATAAAGCGCTCGCAATCCCATAATCGCAAAAATATTTGATGTTGCCACAATAAAAGGGTCTGTTGTAATTGCGAAGATGGCAGGAATTGAGTCCACTGCAAATATAAGGTCCGAGACTTCTATTAGAATTAACACCAGGAACAATGGAGTGAAGTAACGTACACCATCTTTGTGTATGATAAATCGCTTTCCGTCGTATTCATGAGTAATGCGAAAATATTTACGCGCAAGTTTTACTATCCAATTGTTCTCTATATCCTGTTTTTTATCTGAGGGAATCATCATTTTGATTCCCGTTATTAATAAGAAAAGTCCAAATGCATAGAGTATCCAATGGAACTCTTGCACAATCCAGCTGCCCAGCAAAATTAACAGGATGCGCATGGTAATAGCCCCCAGCACGCCGTAAATTAATACGCGGCGTTGGTATTCAGGCGCTATTTGGAATGCTGAAAAAATTAATAAAAATACAAATACGTTATCAACGGATAAAGATTTTTCAATGAGATAACCCGTAAAAAATTCCAAAGCCTTACGATCAGCAATTTCAGCCCCCAAGCTTCCTTGCGTATACCACCACAAACCCGTGTTAAAACCTATCGCCAATAAAAACCACACCAGCGACCAACTCGCGGCTTCTTTAATGCTCACTTTGTGAGTATTATTTGCACCAAATACAAATAAATCCAATGCCAGCATCACAAGCACAAAGATGAGAAACCCCGCCCACAATAAAGGACTGCCGATAGTCGTCATATCATTCATAAGCTACCTCAGTTACATTTACCCGGAACTTAAAGGTGGAGCCAAAACAAAATATCAATTCTGGAAATAATTATGCAACGAAATCTGTACCCAGGCCACATTCCTTGCGACTTTTTCAGAATAAGAGGCCTTTTATTTAGAAAAGCGTCTCGTCCAGCCAAGGTTATAAGATAATGCAGTTTTGTGATCTTTGCTCATGGAGAACAGGCAATGAAGTGTAATTGTTGACCAAAAAAGTTTTTCGAATTTTGCAGGCTTCAAGTCACAGGGGTCAATGGCAAGCGGGATTGCTATAAGATTGTTTTAGGATAAAATGCGACTTTGACCAAGTTTTTTAATTGGGATTAAGTCACTGTAAATGATAATAAAAGTAACGTTGGCCTGATCCTGGCTAGATTAACTAAAATAATATGAGACTGAAAAATTAATGAAAAAATTATTGCTTATTTGTATTTTCCTGATGGCTGCGTGTGCTTACGCAAAGGCGCCTGTTAATAATAGTGCGCATTTCTCCTGGTTTGATTATTCCGGTAAAGATGCGATATTTAAGGAGCCCTTGGCTGCGAATGAATTTCAAAATCCGATTCTTGCCGGTTTTTACCCGGACCCTAGTGTGGTGCGAGTGGGTGAAGATTTTTATTTGGTCAATTCAACCTTTGGTTTTTTTCCGGGCATCCCGATTTTTCACAGCCGCGATCTGGTTAACTGGAAACAAATCGGCAATGCGATTCATCGCCCTGAACAGCTGCCCTATAAAAATGTTGCCTTGGCGCAATCGGGCGTTTATGCCGCGACCATAGAGCATCGCAATGGCATTTTTTATGTGATCAATACCTGTGTGGCTTGCGACGGAAATTTTATCGTCACCGCGACCAATCCCGCTGGACCCTGGTCGGATCCCATTTGGTTGCCACATCTCGGCGGTATTGATCCTTCAATCTTTTTTGAAGACGATGGCAAAACCTATATTGTTCATCACAAAGATCCATCACCGAGAAAGTATGCCGCACATACGCAAATTGCGCTGATGCAGGTAGATTCAAAAACATTTAAACCCTTATCTGACGATGTAGTCCTGGTGGACGGTTCAGAAAAACAACCGTGGCACACGGAATATATTGAAGGACCACATCTTTACAAAGTCGATGGTACTTATTATTTATCTGCAGCGGGTGGTGGTACCGGTTATACCCATGGCCAACTTTTCTATAAATCCAATAAAATTTTTGGCCCCTATACTGCTAACCCGAATAATCCGGTGTTAACTCAGCTTGGTTTGCCGGATAACCGCGAGAATCCTGTTACCGCCACGGGCCATGCAGATTTATTTGACGATGGCAAAGGTAATTGGTGGGCAGCTTTTCTTGCCACGCGTGTATATGATTTGGATAAAAAAGATCAACAAGATCCGGGAAATTTTCATACTGGCCGCGAGACGTTTATGTTGCCGGTAACCTGGAAAGATGGTTGGCCAATCGTCCTCGAAAAAGGCCAGGCAGTACCTTATCAGGTTAAAAAACCTAACTTACCTCCAGCAGAAAAAGTTACGCGCGCAATGACCGGTAATTTTAGCGAACGCGAAAAATTTACGCAGAAGGTGCTTGCCCCGCATTGGTTATTTATCCGTGCTCCTTTGTCGCAATGGTGGAGTAGTGGTAATGACGAATTGGTTATCGCACCGCGCGACGATCATATTGGCAGTTTTGGCAATCCGTCGTTCATTGGCCGTCGCCTCGCGCATATGACCGCGAGCTTTGAAACAAAATTACAATTTAATCCGCTGTCTCCAACTGATGAGGCTGGATTGCTAGCGGTACAAACTGACGAATATTTTTATGCATTTGGTCTGAGTAGAAATGCCGCAGGCGAAATGGTTTTGCGTGTTCGTAAACGTGTTGGTAAAAATATGCCAGTTCGCGGAGAAACCATTCATGAAAATATTATAAAGTTAAAAAACTTCAAGCCTGTCTATTTGCGCATAAATATCGACAAAGCGGAAATGGATTTTTCGTACAGCGTGGATGGGAAAAAGTTTATTACTGTGGTTGATAATGCCGATGCTAAAGTGTTGACTTCTGCTGTGGCTGGTGGCTTTACGGGAGCAGTAGTAGGGATGTACGCGGAGCGAGAGAAAAAATAGAAAAATAGGTAAAAAGCGGAGCCGGGCTCCGCTTTTTTTAGCCGTTAATTGCGGCCGTGAGTGGTTTTTCCACCATCTTTCTTGCCTTGTTCACGGGCATTTCCGTGACCACTTTTTTCGTTGCTGGCTTTGCCCGGCTCACTTTTCGTGGTTGATTTTTTACTTTTTTGCTCAGGATGTTGACTCATCATTAAAACCTCTTTTTGAGTTTATAAAAATGTGCTTATGCACCTTGCTTACTGTTGTTAAAACATTCTTGTTTAAGACGTTATCATTTAGAACCTTATAGCTACTTTAAAGTTATACTAATTCTAAATTTTCACCTAGTCTAACTGACGCTCTACTAACAGTATTCTGCTATGAGTGTGCAATTTTTTCATCATACAGATCTACGCCGGAAAAGATTTACGATGGCGAGAAGAATGACCGCGCCAAGAAACGACACCAGTAAACTTGACCCACTGAAATCGTCGCCGTTGATAGTGCCTGTGCCAAACAGGGGTGCCAGGAAAAGCCCACCTAAAAATGCACCCACAACCCCCACAACAATATTTAAAAACAAGCCTTGCTGAGCATTCGTTTTCATTACGATACTCGCTAACCAACCGATGATTCCACCTATGATAATCCAGGCAAGAAAATTCATAATAATGTCCTCTGCTAGTTATTTGGATACCTGCAAAAAATTTGCATTAGGATAATATTAATTAAGTGTTTTTCGTTCTACGGTGTGTTAGCGCACCTCTGTAAATATTTTTTATTAGAACTTTGATCGATACATCTTAAATATTTTGATAAGAAAACTTTATGGGAAAGTGTTGAGGCTGCGTGGAATTTTCAAATTAATGTGAGGTTAAGCTGAAGGCAGTAGTAGCTTTTATTTGAGAATTTTTTAAAAATTATTGCATATTTTATTTTTTGGTTGCCATAGGATGGTCTGCCAGTTAAGAAATAAATATTGTTTATTTTTCGTTATTCAACTAAATACATAAAAGACCAATATTAATTATTTAAAGCCGTCCATTATCTACTACGAAGCTATTCATGCCGCGGCGATGTAGATGTAATTCGAAGAAAGTAGAAGAGGCAAGGGGCAGTCACTGAAGCCGTCTATTCCTAGGAAAGCGCAGTATCAGGAAAAGTGCCGTATCAGGATAATCTGATTTTTCAATGATATTTTGAGCAGAATTTGCTCGATTATGCCTGGGGAATTGATGTATTATGCGCCACAAGCTTTTATCTCTGAGCATTTTATGTAGAGTTTCGCGCATTCTTGCGCAATTCTGACTTAGCCATGGATATAGGTTCGCAATTTAGTCACTCATAAACATGGAGCTCACATGAAAGTTTTACAATCTTTACTGCTTATTACTTTTTCAGTCCTTATTGCTACAGCGTGTGGCGGCGGTGGTGGTGGCGGAGGTGGAGGGGATCCTGAGCCCAAGATTGACAGTAGCTTTACACTGAGCTTTACAAAAACCAAAGCAACCATAAGTTGTTATATCCAATCGAGTTGCCAAACGGATATTCGCGCAAATTATGTTGGAAAACCTCCCGCAACACCCTTTGTAATTGTCGCAGTAGATACAAAACTCATTACTGTGTCTCCGTCAATTAATGATACATACGCTGATTTGTATATAAGTGCATTTGATTTGCCCGCCGGTGAATACAAAGGCTTGATAACGGTTGATGTTTGCGCGGATCAGAATTGCAATACTCGTTACGGATCTCGCTATACAATTCCCTATGAATTTACGGTGTTGCGTTATTTTCCCGAATTCACTACCAGTATTGCAGGTCAATCAACTGGGGTAGGTGGAAGTGACATTTATATAAATTATTCTGAAAGTAATGCGACTTATGAATTAGTCATAGGTATGCCTCACACTGCTACTGAAGTTATCATGCCGGATGAATTTACCAGCGCATACAAAGTAGAAAAAATATCAGCGACTCGTTTCAATATTACGCCTCCCATAAGCTTTTCACCGAAAACCTATAGCTTTGGCTTCAGCGGACCACTGAGTTACAGCAGCTCTTATGATGTGAAGGTTTGGACTACGCACTCGGTGGTTGAGATGCTTAAGAAGAATGCGCCACCTTTATATTATCAAGTTATTGCAACTCAAGTTTCTTCTCCTGAAAGCATATTGGTCGAAGCAAACAGCAATTTTAATGGGGAATATTACGGAGCAACTAATATACTGAAGTCAATCAGTTACATTACTGGATCTGGTTGGGCAACAGATTCATCAAGTCGATGGACTTTAGGGCTCACCATCACTCCACCAGCTGAGTATGGCATTTTTGAAGCCACAGTAAATTTAAGTTATCAGGATAAAATATTTTCTTATCCGTTAATCCTGGCTAATTCAAAAACCTTTCAACAAGCTTTAGCATTTGAACAAGTGGAAGTAACCCCCTCAAGCGCAATTACTACGGCTAAGTTTGAGCACATATGGGATAACTGTTATCCCGAGAGCTGCAATTTTTATGTGGCTACTGCCAAACCAATTTCGAATTGGATTAAAAATGTCCAATACACGCAGACGCAGAATAAAAATAATTACTACAGTTACGAAGTAGATCTCGAAAAGCTTGGCGAAGTAAATCCTCTTTCTGGAGGAATTCCCGATGGAATCATTGCACTAAGCAGCACTGATGCCAGTGGTAATTATGCTATAACGCGTATAGACATTAATTTAAAAATCCCCAATGTCTATTACACCGGTGTAAAAAAAGCTAACGCAAATGCTCCATTTGAACAAACAATTTATGGCGATTTGTATTTCTTTGCGGGTGTTGAAATCGTCAAATTGGAGCAGGATTCAAATGGTCAATATACTCAGGAAGGTAACAAGTTTTTCCATAGTGTTACACAACCTGATTTACCGGTAGATTCGCTCACCTTTGCAATGCCAGGCCTTGCTGCGGGAATGTACAAATTAAATTTCTCGGGAATTTTTTCAAAACATTATCCAGAGTTTTTATTGGAAATTAAGTGAGATTTACCCTGATTCGAATGTCACTGACTTAGCTCCTCATCCTCGCGTAAGCGGGGATGTAGTAAGTAGTCCGTAAGGAGTGAAACGGATTACGGAAAGCTTGGTGAGATTAAATTTCCGGTATTAGCATTAAAAAAATCGCAATAGTTAACGCGATTTTTTACCAGCATCTCAGTTAGAACCTAACTAAGGGCAGATCTTGAATTTTATATTAATAAAAAGATAAAAAAAACAAAATCGTGCCGTACAATTTATTAACCTGGTATTAGGCTAATTATTCCCTAGTCCATGTTGATTCTACGTCTGCAAAACAATCCCAGGATGCCAATACCTGGCAGAGGCATGGGCGATGGTTCAGGTACGTTTGCCTGGCCTTTAGAAAGCTTCGTGAAATCTAAATCATAATAGGCTTCGTAAATGGTCGTCACCATAGGAATGCCATCGCTTCCAATCTATAGCATTCCAAAAAAAATAAAAAAGAAATCTCAACTATTTCACTAGCGAATTTCAGTTTTAAAACAAATTATTATTTAACCGTGATTCTGCGTCCACAAGCTGGAACTTGGGGGGCGAGAGTTCATCGCTGCGGTTCGATATTATTATGAGTGTTTGTCATGATTAAATTAGAAAATAAATTTTCTAATTTCTGTATGCAGCAATATTGCCACATCAACTGCGCACTGAAATGCAATGGTTTTGTCCATTTAATTTTACCATTGCTGTAGCTTGTAAATGATGTTGCAATATTAGCTTTGATGTTCATTTACTTTCTTGCAGCTTACCTCGAGGTTGCTACACTCAACATAGTAAAATTGGGCAGTTGACTCAACTATAAGCCAGCGGCATTACACGAATTTTGCGCAATACCGTAATTAACTCAGGGTTGGATTGCTTTCATTGAATAATAGTGATTATTGCAAAGTAAGATTTATCGAGTTCAATCGGGTTCAGGTAAGGAGTGAAGCTTCTCAAGGGAAGTAAATAGAATGAGATTAATAACTCCACCTAATAAGAAATTTAAATATATGCATTTTTTATTATGCGCAAATAAGCGAGTGCGACTGATATCAGTATTAGTTATAGCGATGCTTATGAGTGCTGGCTTGGCAGATCTGGCGAGTGCCGCCACCATTCCTGAAAAAATTAGCCTGCAGAATGTTCTTGAAAATAAAGATATTGTGATGGGGGAAGTCGAAGCTATTCTTCAGACCAGTGATAATTTCATGTGGCTGGGTGGGGCCGTCGCTCTGGTCCGTTACGATGGTTATGAATTTAAGCAAATTGATATCAGTTTAAGTGATGATCCCAAGGATACCACCCCGGTTAATGCAGCTGGAACCTTGTTTGAAGATAGCCACCAGCGCTTATGGGTGGGCTGCAGAATCGGGTTACTTATCTACGATTCACACAAAGAAACACTCACCCGCGTTAAGGATGATGAGAGTCAGCCTCTGAAACTGTCACTCAGTAATATTACCAAAATCATCGAGTTGCCAACGGGTGAACTGGTGGCCGCGTCAGTGACGGGTATTTATGTCATAGACCCACTTAGCCATAAATACACCACCATAACGCCAGATCCCGAAAGACCCAACTGGCTGAGCAACGGTGTGATCGAGAGCGCGTTGCTCGACAGCAATAACGATATTTGGTTTGGCACTTATATGGGTCTGGAAAAACTGAATTGGCAAACAAAAAACTTTACGTCGTACAAAATAAATTTAGACAACCCTGACTCACCGCAAGATGGACGTATCTTCGATATGGTTTCCGATCGCGACGGTAAGTTTTGGCTGGCGACCGAGCATGGTCTGGTGCATTTTGATCCAAAAACCAAGCAACAAAAGCGCTATCTTCACGACCCCACTAATCGCTTCAGTCTCGGTGGCAACGAAGTGTGGCGATTGCTGATGGACTCACAGGGAATTTTATGGGTGGGAACTGATAGCGGTGGCATCTCTGTTTATGATCCCGATAGAGATGGATTTATCAATCATCAGCATGAAGCCGGCAATGTCGGATCGCTGGTCAATAATTCTATACGCAGTTTATACGAAGACAAAAATGGTGATATTTGGATAGGCACCTACCCGACCGGCATTAGTTTTTTCGATCGTTCAAGTTCAGCATTTATATCTTATGCAGGCAATGTATCCAACTCCAAAAGTCTCAGCCATACCTCAATACTTGCGGCGGCGGAAGACCACAATGGCAACTTGTGGTTGGGTACGGATGGCGGTGGCTTGAATTTTTTTGACCGGGGAAAAAATGAATTCATGTATTTCAAAACAGACCCAAAGGACAGCGCAACCATCAGTGCCAATGCCGTGCTAGCCACCCATATTGATACGGGCGGCCTGGTTTGGGCTGGCACCTGGGCCGGCGGCATTTCCAGTTACAACCCCAAGACTCAAAAATTTACGCGCTACCCGTTTGACCAGAGTCGAAACACTCAGTCTCGTGTGAGCACTTCCTTAAAGCTTAATAACGGATCCGTTTGGTCGATCAAAGAAGACCGAAAACATAATTTGTGGATCGGCACTCATGCTGGTGGCGTGAGTCAATATAATCGCGATACCAAAGTGTTTACGCATTACGAACATGTCGACGGCGATACAAAATCGCTTAGCTCGAATTTAGTGTGGACGTCCTACGAGGACACCCGGGGAAATTTATGGATTGGCACTGTCCATGGTTTAAATCTTATGGATCGTGAGGCGGGCACTTTTACTGCTTTTTATCCAGCTCCTGCAGATCCTACGGCTATCAGCCACGCATCAGTACTGAGTATTACAGAGGATAGCAAAAACAGACTTTGGATAGGCACAGCTTCCGGATTAAATTTATTTAATCCGGAAACCAAAAAATTTACTGTATTTAATAAAAAAAGCGGCTTTTTAAATGATGCGATTGCATCCATTGTAAAAGATGCGAATGGGCTCTTGTGGGTAAGCACTGATAATGGCTTCTCGTCCTTCGATCCGGAATCTAAAAAAATAAAAAACTATAAACGCCTCGATGGCCGACTAATAGGTAATTTCAAACCTAACAGCGGCCTTCATAGCCGCAGGGGAGAAGTTGTTTTTGGCGGCGCCAACGGCTTGCGCATTATCAACCCACAAGCCATATTGGAAAATAAAACGGTTCCGCCAGTGGCATTCACTGATTTCAAAATATTTGCAGACTCAGTTGTGGTGGGTGGTACCGATGGCATTTTACAAAAAGTGATTAACCACACTAAGACCTTAACGCTGGATTACACCCAGTCTATGTTTACGTTCCATTTTGCCGCGCTCAACTATAGAGATGCCGAAAAAAATCAATACGCTTATAAGCTCGAAGGGTTCGATAAACATTGGATAGATGCGGGTACCCAGCGCGCAGCAAAATATACCAATCTAAATTCGGGCACCTATGTCTTTACCGTAAAAGGTAGCAACAATGATGGCGTCTGGAATGAAACGGGGAAATCCATAACAGTTATTCAATTACCGCCGCCCTGGAAAACCTGGTGGGCTTATCTTATATATACCTTATTAATGATGGTGATCGTTATACTTTTTGTTCATTCACAGCGTAAGAAACGCATTGCTGTGGAAGAGCAAAATCGCGAGCTGGAAACCAAGGTGCTGGAACGCACTGCCGAGCTACGCGAGAAAACGAACGATATTCAAACCATGCTGAGTAATATTCAACAGGGTTTTTTTACCATTGAAATCGGTGGCAATGTTCACCCGGAATATTCCCATTATCTGGAAGAAATTTTCGAGGTCAGTAATATTGCCAATCAAAATGCGCTGGCATTATTATTTGGCAGAACGACTATAGGCAATGATACCTTTGCAAAAATACAAGCCGCTATAAATGCGATTATTGGTGAGGAAAAAATAAACTTTGAACTCAATTCGCATTTATTAATTACCGAGTACGTGGCCAATTTTAACGGAAAGTGTAAGTTCCTGGCCCTGGATTGGAACACTGTGGTGGTCGACAGTATAGTGACCAAGCTGATGGTTTCAGTCCGCGATGTCACCCTCCTCAAAAAAATGGAAACCGAGGCGCGCGATAAAAAACGTGAGCTGGATATTATCAGTCAGCTGTTAAATGTGCCGGCAAAAAAATACCTGGCTTTTGCTGAATCAGCAAAGCGTTTTATTGCTGAAAACCGCAAGCAGCTTGAAAGCAATGATCAGCAGAGCCATGCCATTATCGATTTATTATTTCGCAATTTTCACACCATTAAAGGCAATTGTCGCACTTTTGGTTTCGATTACTTTAGCGATGTTGTACATGACGTAGAGTCTGTTTACACCGCACTTAAAACCAAACCGAATAGCCATTGGGACCAGCAGAAATTATTAGATGATTTGACAGCTGTAGAACACATACTGCAAGAATACGAGGATATTTATTACAACGTATTAGGGCGCAGAGAAAATAGCGTTGAGCAACGGGATCAGAATGGTTTCTGGGCCGATAATAAAGCTATTGAAATTATCCAGCATTATGTGGATATTACCAAACGCCAGTTTCCGGTAAGTGATCAGCCAACATTGCCCATTCAATCATTGTTGAATCGAGCTTTATCAAACCCCTTAAGCGACTTGTTGACAGATATTGTTAGTTCGTTGCCGTCGCTAGCAACACAGCTCAATAAAGCCGTTCCAAAAGTTGTTATCGAAGATAATCAGGTACGCATTAGAACGAACCTTAATGAACTCATAACGAATGTTTTTTCGCATATATTACGCAATAGCCTTGATCATGGAATCGAAACTGCAGAAATACGCATGCAAGCAGGAAAGCCCATCAGCGGAACTATAGAAATCCACGCTTTACCACAACAACAGTGTCTGCATATTTATGTTAAAGACGATGGGCAGGGCATTAACATTGCTAAACTCTTTCAAATGGGCGTCAACATGGGCAAATGGAAAATGGAAGACAAACCCGGTTGTAACGACATTGCTAATTTGATTTTTGTTGCGGGTGTAACAACAAAAGAAACCATCACCGGTATCTCGGGGCGCGGCGTGGGTATGGATGCGGTGAAAGGATTTTTGTTGGCACAAAATGGCAATATTTTTATTCGGCTTTTACATGTCGACACCAATGATACAGCTTCCGGTCAATCCATCGATAAAGTCGTAATGGTGCCATTTGAGTTAGTTATTGAATTACCAAATGATATGTTTACGCTTATTGTTTAAGCACAAAAAAAATATACATTTCTCAATCTAGCGCTTCGCGGAAAAATCTAATGCAGGAACTTATTTAATTCGTAATAAATTTATGAACTCACCCGTCCGCGGCCATTGTTTTTGGATAAATACAGTTGTCGGTCAGCAATTTTTATTAACATGTCTGGCTTTTCTTCAGGTGTAGGGATGGTAGTCGCAACTCCTGCACTCAACGTGACTATGTGATTACTTTTTGCAGCAAGGTGTTCAATGCCAAGCTCGCGAATATTAGCGAGTATTTGTTCCGCCACATGCACAGCGCCTTTTAGATCGGTATAAGGCAGAATGCACGCAAACTCTTCGCCACCGTAACGAGCCGTCAGATCGTAGGGTCGTTGCAATGAACTTGCTATGGTGTTTGCTACTAATTGCAAACACTTGTCGCCCACCTGGTGCCCATAACGGTCATTGTAAAGTTTGAAAAAATCGACATCCAGCATCACCAGCGATATCGGGGTTTTTTCTCTTGCACATTGGGCCCAGGCAGTGAATAAATCTTCATCAAATTTACGCCGATTGGCCACACCGGTTAAACCATCGATAAGCGCATTTGAACGTAATAAATCCTTTTGCTGTTTATGGATAAGATGATTGTGGATACGTGCTCTGGTAATGATGCGGTTGATCGGCTTGTGGATAAAGTCCACGGCACCCAGTTCGAAACCCCGTACCTCTTCAGCTTCATCAAAGTGCGCTGTGACAAATATAATGGGTATATCGGCTGTTGTTGAGCCCATTTTAAGCCGCCTGCATACCTCGTATCCATCCATGTCCGGCATCACAATATCCAATAAAATAATGTCTGGAAGCAGGCTCTGGCACATAGCAATTGCCCGCAACCCATCGGTCGCCATAAATACCTCGAACTCATCGCGCAATAATTCGTGCAATACGCCAATATTTAATGGCTGGTCGTCAACGATAAGTAATTTAGGCCGACTGCTAACTTGTACTAGGGGTTTCATTACGATCTTTTTACCTGCATTTATGAGAGTGTTGGTGGTAGAGCTTTATAGTCATAGCTCATCAAATAACCGCGTTGTACCTGCCAATGCTGTAAATTTTCAAAAAGGTTATGACATAGTATGGTTGAAAAAATGTATTTTCCCAGTTGTTAGTCGTGTTAAGCCAAGAGAAACAAGTTTAAGCCGCATCTGGCTTTACACTTATCGCGACTCGACTAGACTTGAGGGCAAAGATCAGTTTGCTGAGCCGGTCGATATTCGCTGCGAAGCATCCTGTGGAGCGAATTGCGTTGCGCTTAGTGGAGCAGGTTGTGGAGCACGTTGTGGAGAACTAAATGAGTTTGCTTAAAAAGCTGGACCTCGATAAGCGGCTTATTTTTGTTATTGTTATTGTTTGCTTGTCGGGACTCTTTTGCGGATGGTTGATCTTCGGCAAAAGTCCTGAGCTTGGTAGTGACCCGCTACCCATTGTCACCATAGCAACTCCAACACAGATTAGTGCTGGCGCGTTCTATGTTGCGCAACAGCAAAATATTTTCACTAAACACCGACTTGATGTCAGCATTCAGCCCTTCCTTCTCGGCAAGCAAGCATTGCAATCGGTTTTACAAGATAAAGCCGACCTAGCTATCCTGGCCGATGCTCCCTTTATGTTTGCGGTAATGAATGGTGAAAAAATTGCTGCACTCACTACCATTTTTGGCTCGCGTAGAACCATGGCAATTGTTGCTCGCAAGGATCGAGGCATTACTACTGCAGAAGATTTGAATGGGAAAACCGTAGGAACCATTTTTGGTACCAATGCGCAATTCTTCATTGATACGCTGTTGCTGACCCGTGCTATTCCTAAGTCATCGGTCACTATTGTTGATATAAAACCCGAAGTGTTAGTTGAGACTTTGGTGCGCGGAGAGGTTGATGCCGTGACTGTGTGGCACCCGGATCTTGCCCGGCTACAACAATTAATGCAGGACAAGATTGTGACGCTTTATGACGAAGATATTTTTGTTTACCGATTTATTTTAGTTGGCAAGCAAGACTATATAGACCAGCATCCCGCTGAGGTACGTCAAGTTCTGTTGGCGATTAGCGAAGCTACACAATTCATCCATGAACAACCATCGCAAGCTAAAGCTATTCTTGGACAAAATTTAAAAATGGACCCAATGTTGCTGCATAAAGCGTTCGATGCAAACGATTTTTATCTGACGCTGGATCAGACGCTTTTGCTTGCCCTTAGCGATGAAACGCGATGGGCGATGAAGCAAGGTCTTGTTCAAGGACCTATTCCTAATTATCTCGATTACATTCGTCAAGAGCCTCTTGAGTCGGTTCTGCCTAATGCCATCAAAATTATTCGTTAATATCATTAAGATATTCGTTAGGGGACTATGACATTAAATCGCCAAAGTAATATTCTTGCCTGGCTCGCTTCTATTGCGGTAATTATTGTTATCGTTGTAACGCGTTTTTTTATTGTTGAAGTACGCGTGCAGACTGATCAAATTACTATGGCTGAAAATGTTGTAAAAGGTGTTAGCCATTTTCGTTTTCTGATTATGGAAACGACCTTATACAACGAAACCAGATCTGTAGAACAATGGCAAACGCATATGAAAAGCTTTAATACTATGCTGGCTGCACAACAATATTCCACGGCAAGTGAAAATGCATTATTAGCGAAGGAAAAAAACAATTTAAAAGTGCTGGCCAATCTTTATGGCAGATTGACTAATATCAGGTCTGCTGTAAACGTGCCTTTTTATGCCGTTGAAACTCAGGATCGTACCACTATCACGGCAAGTGCATTATTTCTCACCACGCAGGATATGCTGGATAATGCCTTCGAATTGGTAAACCTGAATCGTATTGATCTCGCCAAAGCCCAAAACCAGGCCGCAATATTTATGCAGATCAGTATTGCGGTGTTAACCATTTTAATTGCCGCTGGTTGCATCATTATCAAGCGTCGAGTTTTAATTCCGGTTGCCACGCTAAGGTTGGGAACCGAAAAGGTGACCAAAGGTGATCTTGGTTTTCGTCTTAATCTTTCTCCTGACAATGAAATCGGCATCTTGGCCAATACCTTCGACCGCATGACGGAAGAACTTGAAAAAGCGCAAAATGCAACGCAAGAAACGGTGCAAATGTTAGCGAATAAAACCGTTGAATTGACGCACTTTCAACAAGAGCTGCAAACCATTATTGATCATATGCCAGCATTGGTAGGCTCCTGGGACACATACTTATGTAATCGTTTTGGTAACAAGGCTTACATTGATTGGTTTGGTGTGACGCCGCAACAAATGCACGGCAAGCACATGAGGGACATTATTAGTAATGAACGTTTCGTGCAACTGGAACCCCATTTGAAATTGGTTTTGCAGGGACATTCCATCGCTTTCGAACGAACTATTCAATACGCAAATGGCAATACTCGCTATGCCGTATTTTCTTACGTACCTGATATTGAAAATGGAATAGTTAAAGGGTTGTATGGTTTTGTGAGCGATGTAACGCCACTAAAACAAGCGCAAATTGGTAAAGAAAAAGTGTTGATGCAGCTGCAAGATATCGTTGATGCAGCAAAAGATTTTGCGATTATTGAAACGGATGAACATGGACTAGTGACGCTTTTTAGTCGCGGTGCCGAAATATTATTAGGTTATAGCGCAGAAGACATCATTGGCAAAGTAAACGCTACGCGATTTCATATTCATGAAGAAGTTGTTGCGCGCGGTGAAGCACTTAGTCTGCAGTTGGGCCGCCCCGTTTATGGGTTCGATGCCTTTGTTGAACTGGCACGCCGCGGTGAATCTGAGTCCCGCGAATGGACCTATGTGCATAGAGATGGCACAACTCTGGCCATCAATTTAACGGTGACGACCATTCGCAATAAGGAAGGTGTGATCACCGGATACCTCGGTATTGCAAAAGATATTCGCGAGCATAAAAGGAATCTGCAGGCCCTGGCAGAAACCCGTGACCATGCCCAAGCCGCCAACTTTGCTAAAAGCCAATTTCTTGCCAATATGAGTCATGAAATTCGTACCCCCTTAAATGCTGTACTTGGCATCACCCAACTACTGGAACGGACCACGCTGTCCTCCGACCAAAAAAGATACCTGAGGATGATTAGTTCTTCAGGTAAATCACTGCTTGATATTTTGAATGACATTTTAGATTTTTCGAAAATTGAAGCAGGGCGTATGGAGCTGGCGTCGACTGCGTTCAGTTTGGATGAGTTGCTGCATTCCCTTGCGACTATTATGAGTGTCAATGCCAGCGATAAAAATCTGGAGCTTGCCATAGGTATCGAGCCCGATGTGCCACAGGTTTTTATCGGGGATTCTCATCGCTTGCAACAAGTGCTGGTGAATTTAGTGACCAATGCTATTAAGTTTACCGAGCAGGGTGAAGTGTCGATGTTAGTAAAGTGCGTTGCGCGGCAGCCGGGCGCTGTAACATTATGTTTTAGTGTGCGTGATACGGGCATAGGTATGACACAACTGCAGCAAGATCGATTGTTTTCACCCTTTACCCAATCAGATGCTTCTATAACGCGTAAGTTCGGTGGCACGGGATTGGGTTTAAGTATATCGCGACGTTTGGTTGATTTGATGGAGGGAAAAATTGAAATGCGCAGTGCGTTGGCGGTGGGCAGCGAATTTTCCGTGACCTTAACCTTGATGCTCGCGGACAAAGACATTTCGTACGCTGGCAGTGAAGTTCCCGCTTTGCCTAATGCATTGGGTGCGCTGCGATTATTAGTCGTAGACGATAACAAAACCACTCGCGATTATTTAAGTAAAGTTATTCATGCATTGAATTGGGATGTCGATAGTGTTGCATCCGGGGCGCTGGCGCTGCAACGTATTCGCGATGTAAATGCTAACGGGGAATTTTATGATGCGGTGTTGCTGGATTGGCAAATGCCCGAACTGGATGGTTTGCAAACTCTGCAAGCGATCCGAGGATTACAGCCAGCCTTAGTTATGCCTATTATCATGATGGTCAATACCTTTGGTCACAATAAGTTAATGGAGTCTGAACATTCCACGGCCTTCGTTGCACTTCCCGATGCCTATTTATTCAAGCCCATTACGTCGTCCAGTTTATTCGATTCGCTGCAGGAAGCTCTCCGCCATGACAAGGGTCATCCAGATACTCCCGTCGTAAATCTTGATTTGTTGGATGCTCGTACCCGCATCCAAGGGCGTCTGCTGTTAGTCGAGGACAACACCTTTAACCAGATAGTCGCTAAGGGTTTACTAGAGCAGGCAGGCGCTATAGTGGACATAGCTGATAATGGTAAAAAGGCTGTGGATCTTCTGCAAGTCAAAGGGCAGGTTTACGATTTAATTCTTATGGATGTGCAAATGCCAGTGATGGACGGCTTCACTGCGACCCAGATAATTCGCAAAGAATTGTTATTAAACTTGCCAATATTGGCGATGACAGCGGGTGTAACGGAGTTTGAGCATGAACAATGTATCGCTTCGGGCATGAATGATTTAATCGCTAAACCGATTGATGTGGAAAATATGCTGGTAACAATCAATCGTTATTTAGCTGCAACCACAAATGTACAACCACAGACGCTGGATTCGGAAAAGCAAAATAAACAAGTTCATCGTAAAAATAAAGAGAGCGAGAAAAAGTTAGAAAGCGATAAAAATAATACTAAAAATAAAGCGAACTTCGATACTTTTAATGTAGAACAATTGTTTTCAACGATTTCCGGTGATGCTACGCGGAGGACGAAAACGTTCGAATTAATTCGCAAACTGGTTGATAACAGCAGTCAGAGTGTGGGGAAGGTCCGTCAAATGTGGCTTGAAGGCCGGCAGAAGGATATGGCTAGTCTGCTCCACACCATGCGTGGATCAATCGGTATGCTGGGTGCGAAACGATTTATGGCAGTGGCCCACGAGCTTGAAATTACGTTACCGGAAAATGACATTCCCCGCATTGAAAGTTTAATTACACAAGTAGAAGATGAGCTAAAAATATTAATAGCAACTGCGCAGCAGTGGTTGACTGTACAGTCAGCTTTATTAACGGACAACATGATTGCTGATGCGAATAGCGCTGTGACTGGGAAGCAGCTTGATCAATTCAGACAATTATTGTGCGAACAAAATATGGAGGCATTTGATCTTTACTGCAGACTGCAACCTGCGCTCGACAAGCATCTCTCTGCGAATGGTATTTCTGCTTTGAATAGTGCGATGAATCGTCTGGATTTTATTGAGGCATTGACCTGGATAGAAGAGATTTCCCAATCCTTGAAATAAATCATGCTCTGAAATAGTTAACGCAATCTTTTAGCAATGTTCGGGTGATAGACAAAGATTTTCTATCACCCGTCATCACAAATCAGCTTTCATTTTCACTAATAAACGAAAGCCTATCGATACCAGCGCGCTCAATAGCGGCCATGACTTTTGCGATCACTCCGTAATTGACTTTCTCATCGGCATTTAAATTCAAACGAATTTCCGGATTGCTCGCTTTGCGTTTCAGTAGCTCCGCTTCTACGAGGCTAATGGCAAACTCTTCTTTATCCAGAAATATAATTCCTTCTGCATTAACACTAATGACCACCGGTTTTTCCGGTGCTTTTTGTTGGGTTGTGGGTTGTGTGTCCGGCAAATTGACGTTGATAGTATTAGTCAGCATAGGTGCTGTAATAATAAAAGTGACCAACAAAACTAACATTACATCGACCAGCGGCGTTATATTGATTTCACCAAATACTTCGTCGCCGTCGCTACCACCTGATGAAAAGGCCATTACGCGAGCACCTCTTGGTTGGTATCGAGCTTGTGATTGGTCGACTCTAATTTCACTGCCGTTGCTTTTGCCGTTTTTGCGGTAGTTAAACTGTGAACGCGAAAACCGGATTTTTGTACCAGGGTAATAAAATCAGTGGCAAAATCATCTAAATCTGCTGCAATTAATTTCAAACGGCGTAAGAAAAAGTTGTACGCGAGCACAGAAGGAACTGCAACAGCAATACCCACGCCTGTCGCAACCAATGCTTCGCCGATGGGTCCTGCAACAACTTCAATGCTGGCGGATGATGAGCTGGAAATGGCTGTTAGCGCCAGAATAATTCCGAACACTGTGCCGAATAATCCAACGAAGGGCGCCGTGCTCCCGATGGATGCCAGTACTGCTAAACCACTTTCCAGGGAGCGACGCTCTTTTTGAATTTGTTGACGCAAATGCCGCTCCAATAAATCCTGACGATCCCAACTGGTTTCCAGGTTGCTGGCAGTGGTCGAATCAGCTTCACGCAAAGTAGTAAAGCCAATGGCTGCCACGCGCGCGGTAGGGCCAACATATTTTTCCAGTGACGCAGCTGCGTGTAAATCGGCTGCGCTCCAGAAATCTTTTTTGAAACGTCTGTTTTGAATACTCAAAGATGAATGCTGAATACTCTTGATAAAAATGATGGTCCAGGTAACTACTGAAAAAATGCCTAATGACCACAGGGTCCATTCAACAATATGTTGGTATAACTCATTCATAACTCTACTCACTTTATAAGCTAAATTGCTGCGGAAAAAAGACGAATTGAAAAGATTCGCCGTTGAAATTAATACTTACATTTAATGGCTGAACTTAAATTATTTAACTTAAATATTTAACTGGGTGGCGTAACAAAAAATTAATTTGCCGGTGTGAAAGTGATAGGTACTTCAACCCAACCTTCTACCGCTGTTGCGCCTTTTTTGGCAGGTACAAATGTCCAGCGTTGCACCGCCTGGATTGCAGCTTGATCAAGCACTTTTTTGCCACTGGTTTGTTTCACTTCAACCGTTTTAGCTGTGCCATCCGGTTGTACTAATACACTCAGTGTCACTGTGCCACCCCAACCATTTTCTTCTGCCTGGGCGGGGTAAACCGGCGCGGGGTTGTGTAGATAATTTGCTGTTGCCGAAGGTTGCGTAACTTCCTCTACCGGCGCCGCTGGGCTTTCGCTGACCGCAACCGGCGGGACAAACTCTTCAACCACATTCGGGTTGTCGCGCACGACTTTAGGTTCAACAACTTTTGCTATTTGTTTTTTAACCGGTTTTGGCGGCTCGGGCTTAATTTGTTGCGGTGGTATAACGGGAGGCGTGTAGCGCTCTAATTTAATCACTGGAGCTTCAATCTTTTTTACCGCTTCGGCGATAGGTTGATAGAGAAAATAACTCAGCACCGCTAAATGCAAACCAACGATGGCTGCAGTCAAAGCTGAAGTTGTTAAACGGCGATATTTTGAATAAACCAATTCAATCGGTTTTTCAATCTTAACCGAGCGCGGTACTAAATGAATAATGTCGGCAGATTTTTGCGGTGTTGCTTTTGCCGTGTGGTGCCGCGATACATGGCGCGCATGACGGCGATCATGAGCATAGGATTCTGAATAAGCGTGAGCACTCATAGTGATTTCCTTCCCGAAATGTTCGGGATTATGGTTAACTAAAAATGTAAATAAATTTTTGATAGCCTATTGCGAAGTGCCTTACGAATACGTTTTAGCAAACATGATCACAACCAGTTTCCGCAATATTTTTTAATTCCTTCAGTGTTATTTACTGAATTGCAGTATCTATGCCAGATTTATTGTTAATGCAGTGCAGATTAAAAATTAATAAAAACCTGCGTTAAATGCAGTAATAGTTACAAAACCGCGGAATTTTTCACGATTATTTTTACCAAACAAACTTAATACCATAAGCTTATATTCAGAGTGATGCTGATGTTGCGAAAGTGTGTTAATCAATGTGTATTAAATCCAACACTTGTTTGCTGGCATGGCAACAGTGTTGCAACTTAACTATTGTCGAGCAGCGTTTTATTGATTTGCCAAGTGCTACATCAAATAGCTACGTGTAAATGATGTTTGGAATTGCAAATGCTGTTGTAGATAGCGGGATGTGAAAGATTAATTGTTAAATGTTGTTGCCGGGCTGCCTTGGCAAGGAAGTTTTAGAAAAAATATTGCGTAGCTGCCAGCGGCGAAGTTTGTCCAGGTAAACGTAAGCTACCGGTGTTGTATAAAGCGTTAACACTTGCCCAAGAATTAAACCGCCGATAATGGCCAGGCCTAAGGGTCGGCGTAACTCTGCACCGTCGCCAGAACCCAGTGCTAGCGGTAGGGCACCTAATATGGAAGCAATACTCGTCATCAATATAGGACGAAAACGCGTTAAGCAGGCTTGATAAATAGCGGCCTCAGCGCTCACATGTTGGTTGCGTTCAATTTGCAGGGCGCAGTCAATCATAATGATGGCATTTTTCATCACTATGCCCACCACCAGAATCACACCGATTAAAGCGATTAAGGTGAATTCCGTATCGCTTAACATAAGTATGACCAATGCGCCCAAGCCGGCGGAGGGTAGTGTAGATAAAATAGTCAGTGGGTGCAGTGTGCTTTCGTACAATATGCCTAAGACAATAAATACGGAAACCACCGCCGCTAGAATTAACCAGGGTTGGCTGGCGAGTGAATCCTGAAATATTTTTGCTGAACCGGCAAATACGCCGCGAATATTATTGGGGGGATTTAAGCTGGCGAATGCCGTTTGAATAGCAGCCATTGCCTCTTGCAAGCCAATGCCTTTAGCCAAATTAAACGATAAAGTAATGGCTGCAAATTGTTCCTGATGGTTTACCGTAAGCGGCGCGTTGCGCAAACTCCAGCTTGCAACCGTAGCCAGTGGAATTTTTTCGTTGTTATTATTAAACACATAAATTTGCTCCAGGCTTTGCGGATTTTTAGCGAATTCAGGTGCCAGTGTGAGCACTACAAAATATTGATTCAGCGGTTCGTACAAGGTCGAAATGACACGCTGACCAAAAGCGTTATTTAAGGTGTTATTAATTTCTGCAACGGTTACCCCTAGGCTCGCGGCTTTTTCGCGATGGATATCGATATAAAGTTGTAAGCCGCGCTCATCATAGTCGGCATTTACATCCGTAATTTCTGAGAGTTTTTCCATGGCACCGCGCGTCGGTTGTACCAGTTGGCGCAGCTGACTAATATCATCGCTCAGCAAGGTAAATTGATATTGCGCACCACCCGGGCGTGCACCAAAATTTAAATCCTGTTGTGCTAATAAAAATAAACTGGCTCCCGGTACTTGCGCTAGCTTTGGTCGCAAACGATTGACAATTTCTTGCGCGCTGACATCGCGCTCTTTTACCGGTTTTAGCATGCTAAACATAGAGCCGGTATTTGCCGTGCCGCCGCCACGACCACCGGTAAATTCGTAATAAGTATCTATAGCGGGATCTTGACCCACTATGGCCATTAATTGTTGAATCTTTTTGCGCGTTTCGGCAAAGGATGCACTTTGGTCTATTTGCAAACGACCCTGAATTCTACCGGTATCCTGCTGCGGAAAAAATCCTTTGGGGATAATGCTGTAACAATAAATGCTGCATAAAATAGTGCAAAAAAATAGCAGTAGGGTAGTGCCTGAAAAGCGCAGTGAGCCGCGTAAACTGTGTGCGTAAAAATCAATTAAACGTTTGTTTTTTTTGCTGGATTTCTCTGTGACAGGTTGAGTTGCTTGCGCTTTTAAAATGCGACTACAAAACGATGGTGTGGCAGTGACTGATAATAACAATGAGATGGCGATGGCGATGGCCAGAGTAACCGAAAATTCGCGAAATAATCTGCCCATCACGCCGCCCATAAATAATAAGGGCACTAGTACAGCAATCAATGCAGTATTCATCGCCAGCAGTGTGAAGCCGACTTCGCGCACCGCTTTAAGCGAGGCGTTAATCGGTGTTAAGCCGCGCTCAATGTGATGCTTTACATTTTCAACCACAACAATGGCATCATCTACTATAAAGCTGGTGGAAATAATCAAAGCCATCAGTGACAAATTATTCAAACTAAAGCCGCATAAATAAATCACCGCTAAAGATGCTAACAAAGTGGCGGGAATAATTATCGTGGGAATAATGGTGGCGCGGGCATCGCGTAAAAATAAATAGGTCACCAGAATTACCAGAGCAATTGCAATTAATAAAGTGTGCTCAACTTCCGATAATGTTTTGCGAATGGTAATACTGCGATCTATCACAATTTCCACATCGATTTCAGGCGGCAGCTGCGCTTGTAAGCGTGGTAAGAGTGCTTTGACTTCATCGACTATGTCGACAATATTTGCGCCCGGCTCGTTAAAAACCACCACCATGACCGCGGGCTTGCCACGGGATGAACCAGCGTTGCGGAATTCTTGTACTGAGTCGATGACTTCAGCCACATCACTTAAACGAACTGCTGCGCCCTGCTGAGTAGCAACAATTAAATCCTGAAAATCTTTGGCTAAATGCGCCTTGTCATTTACATTTATTTGCCAGCGAAAATCGCCGTCTTCAATAAAACCCGTGGGGCGATTCGCGTTGGATGCGGCGATTGCTACGCGCACTTGTTCAAGACTAATACCGTAATGACCGAGCGCAGTTGGATTGATATGGATACGCACCGAGCGCAAAGCACTGCCGTTAACGACTACATCGCCAACACCAGGTACTTGTGAAATTTGTTGCGACATAAGCGTAAAGCCGAAATCATAAAGTTGCTCACGCGTGTACTTGGCTGAGGTGAGTGCCATCGACATAATCGGCGCGCCTGCGGCACTGGATTTGCGGTAGCTGGGGCGAGTAAGCATACCAATGGGCAAGTTTGCTTGCGCGGCATTGATGGCCGCTTGCACTTCGCGCGCTGCAGTATTGATATCCTTGCTTAGCTCAAACTGCATATCCACATTGGTGGTGCCCTGGGTATTGCGTGAGGTAATTTCTGTAATACCCGCGATTCGCCCCAGGCTACGCTCCAGCGGGGTCGCCACTGTGGACGCCATAGTCTCCGGACTTGCTCCCGGTAAGTTGGCGGTGACGCTAACGCTGGGCATATCGACATTGGGCAATGAGGCTATGGGCAAAATCCAGAAGGCGAGAATTCCCGGTAGCGCTATGGCTAAAGTTAAGAGACTTGTAGCAATGGGACGGTGAACGAAGATAGACCAACCACTCATGTCGATGCCTCCCTTCCTAATTCAGATCCAGCCCTCTGTTTTTCCAATTCTTCTGCAATGTCAGTCGACTTGTCCTGGCGGATAAGCCGGTTAAAACTTAAATAGACAACGGGTGTAGTGAACAAGGTAAGTAATTGACTGAGCAGCAAACCGCCGATCAGGGTTATCCCCAAGGGCTGGCGTAACTCTGCGCCAGCACCATGACTAAACACCAAAGGCACGGCTGAGAAAAAGGCGGCAAGACTGGTCATTAAGATAGGGCGAAAGCGTTGTAAGCTGGCTTGATAGATGGCTTCGCGGGGGTTTAGGCCCTGATTGCGTTGTGCGTCCAGCGCAAAATCAATAATCATAATCGCGTTTTTCTGCACTATCCCGATCAGTAAAATAATACCGATTATGGCAATAACGGTAAGCTCACGGCCGCTGATCATCAGGGCAAACAACGCGCCTATAGCGGCTGAGGGAAGGGTGGAAAGTACCGTAAGCGGGTGGATATAACTTTCGTAGAGCACTCCCAACACAATATACATAGTCACCAAAGCGGCCAAAATTAAAAACAGCTGGTTCTTAAGCGCCTGATTAAATACCAAAGCTTCGCCGTTAAAACGAGTTTGAATCGCGGCTGGCACCTTGAGCTGTGCGAGGTTATTTTCGATGGCAGTGACTGCTTCACCCAGGGCTACGCCGTCCGCTAAATTGAATGAAAGAGTGGTCGAAGGAAATTGTTTTTCGCGGCTGACCAGCAAGCTCGCTTTACCTTCCCGCCAGCTGGCAAGGCTGCGCAATGGGACTTGTTGCCCGGTTTTGCTGGGAACATAAATGGCATCCAGCGGTTGCAGGCCGGTATTAAAGGCCGGTTGGCTTTCCATCACCACGCGATACTGATTGGTTTCGCTAAAAATGGTAGAGACATAGCCCTGCCCGAAAGCGCTGTAAAGCGCATCATCGATTGCTGCCACAGTCACACCCAAACGCGCGGCGGTATCGCGGTCGATTTCGATATTCACGCTGCGGCCATTTTCCTGCTGGTTACTGGAGATATCACGTAGCTCGGGTAGCGCGGTCAGGCTAGCTTGCAACTGTGGAGCCCACTGCCTTAAGGCTTCCGGGTCTGCGCTTTCGACAATCAATTGGTACTGCGAACGACTAGGGCGGTCATTGACCGTAATGTCCTGGAGTGGTTGTAAGTAGAGATGAATACCACTGATGGTTTGCGCTTTGTCGGTTAGACGCTGGATAACCGTTTGCATGCTGTCGCGCTGGTCGTAGGGTTTTAGCACAATCTGCAACCGGCCTGAATTCAACGTAGTGTTAATGCCATCCACACCTACCATAGCAGCAATATTCGCCACGGCAGGATCAGTTTCCAAGGCTGCTGTTAATAACTGCTGCCGCTCAGCCATGGCGCTAAAGGAAATGGATTGCGGCGCTTCGGTAATACCCTGAATAATGCCAGTGTCCTGCTGCGGGAAAAAACCTTTCGGGACCCAGATTGCCAGCAATAAGGTCAGCACAATACTAAGCGCAACTACCCCCAGTGTTAATTTTTGATGCAGCAATACCCAGGTTAAACCGCGGCCGTATTTTGCAATCAGTTGGTCTAACCATT
This sequence comes from Pseudomonadota bacterium, assembly GCA_040385335.1. Lineage (GTDB taxonomy): Bacteria > Pseudomonadota > Gammaproteobacteria > Pseudomonadales > Cellvibrionaceae > Cellvibrio. The sequence goes on along the minus strand of JAZKHP010000038.1, from coordinate 36,609 downwards.
TTTCGGTAGTTTGCAGCCAGCGATAAGGTGAAGGTTCGTGTCCGGCTTTCAGCAAATAAGCGCAAAGCATTGGTGTTAGTGTCAATGAAACCAGTCCCGAAATGAGAATTGCCACTGCTAGGGTAATAGCAAATTCACGAAATAAACGGCCAATAATATCGCCCATAAACAGCAGTGGAATTAACACGGCCAACAACGAAAATGTTAAGGACACAATGGTAAAACTAATTTGCTTTGCCCCATCCAGTGCTGATTGCAGGGCAGACTTGCCCATCTCGCGATGGCGACTAATGTTCTCGATCATCACAATCGCGTCGTCCGCCACAAAGCCGGTGGCGATAGTGAGTGCCATAAGTGTGAGGTTGTTAATGCTGAAGCCTGCCAAATACATAATGCCGAATGTACCCACCAGAGATAAGGGCACTGCCAGCGCAGGTATAAAGGTCGCTGCAACGGTGCGAAGAAATAAGAAAATCACCATGACCACTAAGGCAATGGCCAGCATCAATTCAAATTTCACGGCGTCCAATGCCGAGCGCACGCTACCGGTACGGTCTGAAATAATGTCGACTTTGACCGAAGTGGGAAGGCTTGCCTTGAGGTCTGGTAACAGCTTGCGAATATTGTCCACCACCGCAATCACATTGGCGCCAGGTTGACGCTGGATGCTGACGAGAATGGCGGCTTGGGAACCAATCCAGGCTCCGAGCGCATTGTTTTCTGCGGCTTCAATAACTCGCGCTACATCGTTCAAACGAATGGAGCGCCCGGCGCGAGTAGCGACAATCAGGTTTCCATAATCCGCCGCCGATTTAAGTTGGCTGTTGGCTTCCAGCGTGAAGGATTGTTCGGCGCTGTCAAAATTACCCTTAGCCTGATTGGAATTTGCGGTATCAATAGCGCTGCGTACATCCGCAAAGCTCAAGCCATAACTTGCCAGGGCCGCAGGGTTAACTTGCACTCGTACTGCTGGCCGCTGGCCCCCACTTAGCGTTACTAGACCTACACCAGAAACTTGCGCCAGCTTTTGTGCAAGGCGTGTATCGACCCAATCCTGTAGCTGGGTTAAAGGAACCTCAGTCGCGGTTACTGCGAGCGATAAAATCGCTGCATCCGCCGGGTTTACTTTGTTGTAAATCGGCGGTGAGGGCAGGTCACGCGGCAAAAAATTACTGGCCGTATTAATCGCCGCTTGGACCGACTGCTCAGCATTTTCCAGCTGAATACTTAAATCAAACTGCAGGGTGATAATGGACACACCATTGGCACTGTTGGATGACAGTTGCTGCACGCCGGCGATAGACCCGAATTGGCGCTCAAGCGGTGCCGTCACCAGGCTCGTCATTACCTCTGCACTGGCGCCGGGGTAAAAAGTATTGACCTGGATAATCGGGTAGTCCACTTGCGGTAAGGCAGCTTGCGGCAATAAACGGTAAGCGAGTAGGCCAGAAAATAAAATAGCCAGCATCAACAGTGACGTGGCTATAGGGCGAACAATAAATAAGCGCGAGAGATTCATGGCTTCAGAATTCGTAGATTGGGATTTATAAAATTAGGACTCAAGGGTGGGGGTTCAAAGGCTGACAATGACTTTTGCGCCCTCACGCAATTTATCTATGCCTTGGGTCACCACCCATTCACCGACCTGTAAACCTTCTAACACTGCGACCTGATTGCCTTCGGATGCACCTAATTTCACTAGGCGCACCGACACCGTTTGGCCATGTTGTTCGGGCCGCTCGACAATAGTGGTTATAGCTTTTTCTTTCTCCGTATTGGCTTTCTCTTTGCCCGCATTGGTTTTTTCGGTTGAGGAGTCTTTCATTGCAGCGGCGTCCACTACGTACACATAAGTGCCCTCACTGCCGCGTTGTATCGCAGTAGCAGGTACCAGAGTTGCTCCCGTGTGCTCACCCAACTGTAAACGCAAATTCACAAACTGGTTGGGGAAAAGTTGCGAATCTTTATTGGCGAAGCTCGCTTTTAATTTAATAGTGCCGGTGGTTGGATCAATGCGATTATCCAATGCTATGACTTCGCCTTGCGCCAATACTTGACGATTAGATTTATCCCAGGCTTCTACGGTGAGATCGCGACCTAATTTTTGCTGCAATTTATTTGGCAAATTATTTTCCAAATGTTGCCCCTGTTTATGTCGCAGCCCATGCTCTACACCTTGCGCTCCAGTTTGGGCGTTGGTTTGCGCCGCTAATAAATCCGCAAGGCTATCCTCCGGCAAAGTGAACACCACATTTACCGGCTGCACTTGCGTAATAATCGCTAAACCTTGCACATCTGTTGGTGAAATGTTGTTGCCTGCATCCAGATTTCGCAACCCAATGCGGCCTTCAATAGGCGCAACTATTTGCGTAAAACTAAGCTGCAGCTTCGCGCGCTCTAACGCGCCCTGGTCTGCCAAAACAGTGCCGCGATATTGTTCCACTAAGGTTTTTTGTGAATCGATTTGCTGCGGTGAAATAGCGCTTTGTGTGCGCAGTGAAAGATAACGCGCTAAATCCTGTTCCGCATTGCGCAGCAGTGCTTTGTTGCGGTCTGCTTGACCTTGAATCTGCGCTAAATCCGCGGCAAATTGGCGAGAATCAATCTGTGCCAATAATTGCCCTTGCTTTACCCACTGACCTTCTTCAAACAAAATTTTAGTGAGCTGCCCGGCAATGCGTGAATGCAAAACCACTTCCGCTGCGGGCACCACAGTGCCAATACTCGTTCGAGTTGTTTGCAGGGTGCTACTGGATGCTTGAATGGCGGTAATGGCAATAGGCATGCCACTACCAGGACTGCGCTCTTTTTTTGCGGCGCCTGGTTTTTCATTAGCATCACGATTGCTCCGATTACCGTCTAACGGCGAAGCTGCGTTTTGTAATTTGCTAGCATGTTGCGATGAAGAACGTTCTGCGGCAAATAACTTCCACGCTAATCCCATCAACAATATGCTAAAAGTGATAAGGAAAATTTTGCTAAAGAAAATGAAATTTTGCTTACGTAAACCAAACATACCAAACCTAAAATATAAAATAATGTAATTGCTCGCCAGCAATTTACATACCAATAAAATACAGGTTAATAAAATGACGAATGTGCGCGAAAAATAACGGAAGGAAAAAGAAATTTGTTTTTATAACAGCAGTTTGATGATTAAAAAAAAGCAGATGTGAAATTAAGTGTTGAAATAAAAGCAGTTACAATTGCTATTTTATAAATGGATTTGTTGTTATTCGTGCTTCTCTCGAAATGTCCTGCTTAAAGTAATTCATGTGGTTAAAGTACTTCCTGTGGGACATAACGCCAACGCGGAATGAATAGCAAAATAATAATGGACACTATTGCCATGGCAATTGAGCCCCAAATTGCCCAGGGTGCTGCCGCCACGCGATCTGGATAAATATGTACAGCCGCACCTAAACCAATACCATTGCCAGCACTCACTAATAGCACAGCAGTTAAATCGTGAAACAGCCTGGCTTTATTAGCACCTGCCGACCAAATTGGATGGGTGTTATAGCTAGGCAAATGTTCATGTGCGTTATTTAACTGTTCCAATGCCGCGAGAAAGCGGCGCAAATTGGTAATTGCCCGTTCACCTTTGTAATTAAGAAATGCTAAACAAAGTGATGCCGCGGGAAAACCAGGTAGAAGCCATTCAATCGGCACGCTATCGCCGCTACTGGATTTCAAAGCGACCAATGCAGCCAGCAGACTTAATACCAAGGTTGCATAAAGCGAAAGCGCTTGTTGCCGCTGACTAATTCGCGTATTCACTTCTTGATAAGCGGCGATAAACCGGTAGTTGGCATCGACAATATAGGGAGTAGCCATAATTTATTTTTTTAATTTATAAAAAAGGGCGCGTGTTGCACCCCTTAATAATATTTAAATAATAGGAATAATCGTTGCCCAATTTTTCGCTAAGGGTTAATTGCGTGGATCTGGCGTTAAGCGCAAATAAGGTTTGACTGTTTGATAACCTTTCGGGAAACGCTGTTTAATTTCTTCTGGATCTTGCAGCGATGGCACTATAACGACATCTTCACCTGACTTCCAATTGCCGGGTGTGGCAACCTTATAATTGTCGGTTAATTGTAGGGAATCAATGACTCGCAAAATTTCATCAAAGTTTCTGCCGGTGCTCGCCGGGTAAGTAATAATCAAACGAATTTTTTTGTTGGGATCGATAATAAATAACGACCGCACCGTAGCGGTAGTGCTGGCATTGGGATGAATTAAATCATACAAGCTGGATACCTTACGATCTGCATCCGCCAGAATGGGGAAGTTAACAATCGTATGCTGGGTTTCGTTAATATCTTCTATCCAACGCTTATGTGAATCTACCGGGTCAACACTCAGTGCAATCGCTTTTACATTACGCTTGGCAAATTCATCTTTTAAGGTGGCAGTTAAACCCAATTCAGTGGTGCAGACAGGTGTAAAGTCGGCAGGATGGGAAAACAACACGCCCCAACTTTCACCTAACCATTCGTGAAAATGAATTTCATCTTCACTGGAGTTTTGGACAAAATCTGGAGCTTCATCACCTAAACGCAAACTCATAATAAACTCCTATTAAAAATTAATTGATAACTAAATAGTTTTTTAAACATTTTCGATACTAGATTGTTTATGGAAATATTTAAAATAATTTTTTGTGCTTTCCTTAGAGCAAAATAATAATGCTTAAGCGAAGAAGGACTAAAAAGATACAACAACAAAAGCCAGGAGATTTAGTCCAGGCCTTTGTTCATGTAATTTATTTTCGGTACTCGGGCAACTTGCCAAGAAGATTGTTTGATTCAAAACACGCCGTAAATATATCCCTATAGGCTCTAATAGGCATCCATGCCTCATAAGGTTTTGAATCAAACAATCTCCTTGGCAAGTTCTTCGTAGTAAGTAGCTGATCCTAGATAAAATAGCCAGACTAACGTCTGGCCGATGTAAGTCGCTCAATAATAGATATCATCAAATCAATTTCATCGCGCGTATTATAAAATGCAAACGAAGGACGAACGGTGGCTTCCACACCAAAGCGACGTAAAATCGGTTGCGCGCAATGGTGACCAGAGCGAACTGCAATTCCTTCCTGATTTAACGCTTTGCCCACTTCTTCTGTTTTATAACCCGCCAATACAAATGAAAGCACGCTGGCTTTATGGGTTGCAGTACCAATCAAACGGACACCGGAAATAGGTTGCAAACGTTGTGTAGCGTAAGTTAATAAATCATTTTCATAGCGCGCGATGCGATCCATTCCGAGGCGTTCAATATAATCAATTGCTGCGCCTAGACCTACGGCATCGGCAATATTGCCAGTACCGGCTTCGAAACGATTAGGTGCATCTTGATAAGTAATATTCTCGAAGGTTACATCTGCAATCATATTGCCGCCTCCTTGCCAGGGACGCAGATTTTTCAAATGTTCAGCCTTGCCATAGACAACGCCAATACCTGTCGGGCCAAAAACTTTGTGACCAGAAAATACGAAAAAATCTGCATCCAGTTCCTGCATATTCACGCGCATATGCGATATTGATTGCGCACCATCCACAATTACCGGCACGCCGGATGCGTGTGCAATATTAATCATATTTTTAATCGGAGTTACAGTTCCCAAAGCGTTGGATACCTGCGTAATCGCTATTAATTTGGTACGGTCATTAATTAATTTTCGGAATTCATCCAATAAAATTTGGCCCGTATCATCCACCGGAATAACCCGCAGTTTTGCACCCACGCGCGTGGCCAGCATTCGCCAGGGTACAATATTGGCGTGATGCTCCAATTGCGACACAATAATTTCATCACCTTCGCCAACTTGTTCCTGGCCAAACGTGTTTGCTAAAAGATTAATGCCTTCAGTTGCTCCACGTACAAAAATAATTTCAGCGGATGATTTTGCGCCGATAAATGTTGCAATTTTATTGCGCGCACCTTCGTAAGCATCGGTGGCACGAGCGGCTAATTCATGGGCGGCACGATGGATATTAGAATTTTCATGCTCGTAAAAATAGCTGACCCGATCAATCACCGATTTTGGTTTTTGGGTGGTCGCGGCATTATCAAACCACACCAAGGGTTTGCCATTAATTCGTTCCGATAAAATCGGAAAGTCGCGGCGAACTTTCTGCACATCAAAGCCTTGGGCTTCCGCTGCAAACTGCCCATGCTTTGGTGTGTTGCCAAAAACAGGCGGTGCGGCTGAATCCAAAAAATAAAAATGTGAAGCGGGGGCGACAGGTGATAGTGTTGCCGGGGAAAATTTTTTGAAGTTAAATTCCGCCGATAATAATTGTTGAATATCCTGCTCGCCAGGCAAACTCGAAGCACCCGGTGAAGTGCGATCAACACTGCCTTGCTGTGGTTGGTGATAGGTGCCCGCATTCGTTTCCAATATATGAGGAATCCGCAATTCAGGCGGCGCTTGTGGTCTGGAAGTAGATTGACCGGTGACAAATCTATTTTCCATTAATAAATTTTTTAATTCCTCATCGCTTGGTAAGCCAAATGCTTTTGCTGAAGCTTGAGCAGTCAATTGCTCAATAGGAAAATTATCTAACGGATATTGGCTTACTTTACCTGCCGCATTTTCTGAAGGCTTGTCGGAAAAATTTTCAGCAAAATAATAGTTGGAAGCAGGTAGCGCCGATGCCTGTTGCTTTAACGCAACAGGCAATGACGGCCTTTCCTTTGTCGCAAAATCTGCAACATTTGTGGCAGGATTTGCAATGTCCAGATTAGCTTGCGGGCGTTGCGAAAACGCCTGCGGCACCGGTGATGAAATAGTGGAGCGAAGACCAGAAACTACAGGCTCTGCATTGGGCAGAGCCTGAAAAAATTCATTGGCTAGCGCAGCCAATGATTGTAGATCTGGCAAACCTTGATGGTCAGTCATATGGTTACTCAACTCGCTATGCGGTTATTTATAAGTATCGGGATATTCGTGGTACTTACTAACATCCACATCTTCCAATACCGCAAGTGCATCTTCAGTAAGCACCGCGAGCGAGCAGTACAGAGAAATTAAATATGAGGCGATTGCATTGCGACCAATACCCATAAAGCGTACTGATAAACCAGGGCTCTGTTGCCCGGACAAACCAGGTTGGTACAGGCCAATAACACCCTGGCGTTTTTCGCCCACGCGCAATAACAAAATTTTTGTTTTGCCATTTTCATCAATCGGTAATTTATCCGAAGGAATCAGCGGAACACCGCGCCAGGTAATAAATTGTGAGCCAAATAAACTTACTGTCGGTGGCGGAACACCACGGCGAGTACATTCACGACCGAATGCGGCTATGGCGAGTGGGTGAGCTAAAAAGAAACCGGGTTCCTTCCATACTTTTACTAGCAATTCATCCAAATCATCTGGCGTTGGTGCACCGGTTAAAGTAGAAAGGCGTTGCGTTTCATCCACACTGGCTAACAAACCGTACTCAGGATTATTAATTAATTCACTTTCCTGACGCTCTTTAATGGTTTCAATGGTTAAACGTAATTGTTCTTTAATTTGGTCGTGTGGATTGTTATATAAATCAGACACACGAGTATGTATATCAACCACACTGGTCACTGCATTCAAAAAGTATTCACGCGGTTTATCTTCGTAGTCAACAAATGTTGGTATGATTTCTGACTCATCGCGCTTGGAGCAGGTGACCGTAACCCGCGCGGGATTTTTTACTTTGTTTAAACGAAAAATACCGGCTTCAACGGGCGTCCATTGCAATAGATGTACAAGCCAGCGTGGAGAAATAATTGATAGCTGTGGAGTTGTTTTGGTGGCATTTGCTAATTGTCTCGCTGCATTATCACCAAGTGCTTGTTGCACTTCATTGTCGCTCATGTAAGAGCTCCTTTAATTAATGAGGTAGTAACTGTTTTAAAATCAACAGTAGAAATAATTTTTATATTGCAAAAAATACTAAGCTAAGATCTCATTCTAATAACAAAAGCTCAACCGCCTATAGCCATCTCCGATGTTTGAATAAATAATAAAAAAAATAAGGTGGGAAAATGACTTGTAGAATTGGCTTGTAAGTAAATAGCCAAATAAAAAATTATTCTGCTTGTTCAAGTTGCGATTGTTCATAAACTTCAAATCGCACCAATAAACCTGATGCAGATAAATTCAGCGCTTTTGAAATTTTTATCACAGTTCCCAGCGAGGGCATAACTTGACCTCGTTCTACTTCGCCCACATAACTGCGATTTAAATCAGCGCGGTCCGCTAATACTTCTTGCGATAAACCGCGTTCTTCGCGTAAACGTTTTACAATGTGTCCAAAATAAAGGGAGGCACTCATGATAAGACTTCCGCTAAATTGGTTGATGTAGCCTGGGTGATACTGCTGCCCGGTAAAACGCTACGCGTAAGCCACACGTTGCCACCAATGGTTGAACCTTTACCAATAGTAATACGACCTAATACCGTTGCTCCCGCATAAATCACTACATTATCTTCAACAATCGGATGGCGAGGTAAACCTTTTTGCAAGGCTCCAGTTTCATCAGCAGGAAAAGTTTTTGCGCCCAGCGTCACTGCTTGATAAATACGTACCCGTTCGCCAATCACCGCTGTCTCACCAATGACCACGCCCGTACCATGATCGATAAAAAATCCGCTGCCAATTTGCGCACCGGGATGTATATCAATGCCGGTTGCCGAATGCGCCAGCTCTGCAACAATCCGCGCTAATAAAGGCACGCCTAACTCGTACAATGTATGGGCAAGACGATGATGAATAATGGCAAGAATTCCCGGGTAGCACAGCAAGACTTCATCCACGCTGCGTGCCGCCGGATCACCTTGAAAAGCCGCTTGTACATCAATGTCTAAAATTCGCCGCAGACCTGGCAGCACCGCTGCAAATTGCCGCACAATATTAATGGCTTGTACTTTAAATTCCTGCTCGTCGATGATCTCGCGTTGTTGTCGCACGACATACAATAATTCCAGCTGCACTTGCACTAACAATTGATTTAATGCTGCATCCAGCGTGCGGCCAACATAATAGTCTTCACTTTCTTCGCGTAAATCTTGCGGGCCAAGGCGCATTGGAAAAAGTGCGCCGCAGAGATCAGTAAGAATTTGTTGCAAGGCATCCCGCGATGGCAATTCTCGCAAACCGGCCTCGCGTACTCGACCGCGTTGGCTGCGCCAGTCATTGCGTGCCGCGCGCAATTCGCTGACGATTTTATCGAGCGCCCAACTTGAGGACGCAACAACGGAAAAGTCCTGTTCTTTATTGGTTATGTTTGTCATTGTTCTGTTCCTGATTTTTACTTAGCTTTAATTTTGCACCCAGGGCAATCCACGCTGCCGCCAGCCGCCGTTTGCACCGCGTTGTTGACGCTCATCCAAATCACCTTCAAAACCTTCCAACACATTAAAAACATGTTTAAATCCTGCATGAGTTGCCGCCTCTGCGGCGGCGGCAGAACGCTTGCCGCTGCGGCACAACAATAAAATGATGGATTCTTTCGATAATTTGCTTTCGAGTTCGCGTACAAAACGTGGGTTTTTTATCAGCGCTGGGCCGGTTTGCCAGGCGACATGAAAAGTATTGGGAACATAGCCAACAAATTTTCGTTCCTCCGCAGCACGCACATCAACTAAATGCGCAACGCCGCCGGTAAATAAGCGCCAGGCTTCTTCAGGATCAACGCTACCGGAGTAATTTAGATTGTCAGCAATCGCCTTTTGTTTTATGACTTGAAGCACCGCAGGTAACAATTTATCTACGGATGTATCAATTGCTGAAACAATACTATTTATTTTTACCACAGTCATAGCAACACCCCTGAGTTGTAAGTGTTTAAATATAAACACTTAGATATCTATTGTTGATTTTATAAAGTTAATTTTTTAAAACATTGGTTGTTAAATTAAACATCACGCGAATGGGATTGAAATATAATGATGCCTTTCGGGCAAGGGAAGGAATATATACGTATATCCTTATTCAAATTAAAAGTGGAAATTATCTTATTGAAAAATGATAAGGATAATAATGGCTAGTTTTATAATAAATTCGACGCAATAAATAAATTATCGGTAATGTTATAAGCTGAGAATATTTGGTTATTTTATAGATCAATAGATGGCATTTATTATGCACTCACCATAGAACGCACATTCGCTAAAATATTCCGGGTTATTATTATGCCACTTACTGAATTGATGAATTATTTTAATGACCAGTTACAAACTCAGTCCCATACAGAGTTTTTACCAAAAATCGGATTTTTCAAAAGCAATAATGCCTACATGGCCAGGTTTGGTAATCTTATTTTAGGTAGTAAATTTCATCAAATTCACTATACGGACGAAGATGAACTGTTCGCTCATGAGAGTGAATTGCTGGTACGATCTGCAGCTGGAAACCCGTTAAACATAGATAATATTTTTAACTCCCTGGATAGTACCGGGCAAATTATTCAACTGGATAGGCTAGTGCGAACACTGCATTCACTAAATTACTTACAGCAAATTGACATGCAGAAAAATGAGGGTAGTAAGGGCCTGTTAGCCTTACCTGTACAGCCGCGGCATATTATTAGTGTTGTCGATGATCACGGCAAAGCGTTTGAAAATATTTTGAGTGATTGTGGTTTAGGGCCGGAGCGGGTTTTATTGCATACGCGATTAGTCGATGATGCAACCTTAAAACATTTTCACAAGGCATTGAGCAATTATCGCCAGCGCGATTATAAAATCGGGATTAGTCTTATGCAGCCGCAGGACTTGAATCTATTGGAAAAATTTGACTTTGAGCCAGATGTTATTTTTGTTAAAGATTTTATTTTTCAAGGCGCCACAAAATCCAGAGCCTTGGATTTGTTACCCTATTACAACAGTTCATTAATTATTGTTAGCGCCCAGACACCACTTGAACCTATAGATGCTATTTTCCAGGGTTCGCTGGTCAATTACGAAGCTTTGAGTGGCCATGAAACAATCTCTATTCGGTAGCTATTGTCAGGGGCACTGCCTTGACAGCGCTACTGCAGAGGAAATGATAAAGAAGAGTATTTTTTTCGCCGTGTTTTACCCAAAATCAGTCACTATTTCCGGTGCTGAGTAAATCACCCATGCCAGTGTTATTGCTAGAATAATAGCGATTATTATTGCTAACCCAATGCGTGACGATGTTATCGCAGTTTCGTTTTCTAATCCCTTGTTAGATTTCTCTCCCGTTACCATTGCTTTAATAATGTTATCGCGTTTAAAAAATATATGTAGGCAGACCGCGATAATATGTAATATCACAGCACCTAAAATCCAGTAAAACAAGTTTTGATGGATCTCGGTTAGTGCAAGGCTTAAATCATTGTCAACGTAGCCGTAGAGTGGACCAAGATTAAAAATTTCATCATTGCTAAATAGGCCGGTAATAGCCTGGATTAAAAGGGCCAGTAATAATACGAGCACCATCAATGCACCCAGAGGATTGTGACCGGCATAGTGTTTATCAGCTTTTTTAATAATGCTGAGCGCATATTTTGTGGTGGCAAAAGGACTGCGCACAAAATGAATAAATTTTGCGTGATAAGTTCCAACTACACCCCAGATGATTCGAAACAGCACCAAAATAATTACAGTGTAGCCGCACCATACGTGATATTTAAAATAATTAACACCCAACAAATTGGTAATGTAAGCCGCAACAAATGCAATCACCAGGCCCCAATGAAAAATACGTACCGGCAAGTCCCAAACTTTTAGACTCGACTGCTGCGTTTTTTGTAGGTCAGGCTCCTGCGCTTGTTCCTCGGTAATGTCATTACTTTTGTTGTTGAGTAAACTCATGTTTGCATCGATATTGTTTACGGAGAATGGACAAGGCCTCGCTCATGAGCTGAGGCCTCAAGCTAACCAGCCATTTTATTGGCTAAATGCCACTTTGATTATTTAACTTTATATTTGTCGTGGCAACCTTTGCAGTCTTTTGCTACAGCGCCAGCAGCGTCTTTAAATGCATCTGATGCTGTTTTTTCTGTTGCTGTTACTTGTGCCAGGACTGCAACGTGCTCTTTAAAATCTTTTAAGCGTTTATCAAAATCGGCTCTTTCTGCCCAGATTTCAGCTTTGGCTTTGGTATCCGGTTCGCCCAGATTGGAAATATCGGGAAATGTATTGTCCAAAAATTCACTCAATACCACAATACGTTTTGCACGTTTTTCAGCGTCCGCTTGATTGTATTCTGCTTTACCCTGCGATGCGTCACCAATAGGTTTAAAACTATTGTTAATTAACACGAAGGCTGCTTTGCGCACGGCAATGGCTTGCTTGGCCGGATTGGGGCCAGCTGCGGCCGCAGGTGCTTTATCCGCGGCAGGCACAGAGTCAGCAGCAAATACGTTTACACAGACGGACGCTAGCAACGAAAAGCCCAGGGTTTTTACTAAGGTTAACTTCATGGATCTATGCTCCTGATAAATAATTAAATAGTGTTGATGCTTTAGTTTGATAATTTTTTTTGGATTAATAACCAATATCCATCTAATGACGCTAATGCCTATGATTACCGTCAAAAGCTTTTTATGGCGTTACTATTGTAGCCGGTGTATTAGCCGCTGACTTTTTGCCAGAGCCGCCACCAAAGCCGCCATTATTCTCCGCACATATTTGCTCGTAAGATTCAAGCAATAATTCGCTATCCTCTTGTTTACTTTTCTCATTCAGTTTGGCAACCCCCAATTGATTATTCCAGCCATCCTCTGCAAAATTTTCTACGCGCCGGCTGGGCACTGCCAGGGTCCACGGCCTGGTATAAACTTTGGGATCAGTATAAGTCGCTTGATAAATAAAACGTTCACGATTGTTGTCAAAAATAAATTTTTCTGAAATCTGCGTGTCTTCACTGGCAAACTCGCCGTTGCGACCAAAACGCGATTTGGAATTGTTATTGGCAACATCCACTACTAGTGTATTACCCTCCCAGTGGCCACGCGAATCACCGTTCCAAAGTTTAATATTTTTGGGTAAATGGGGTTTGTTATCCAAATGAATAATACGCGAACCCGAATCAAACAAAAAAACCACATAACCTGGATATTGACGGATTTCATAGCCATGCCACATAAAAGATTTAGACGGCCCCGCAGGTGCGCAACGAGCAAGAGGCTCTATGTGTTCGGGTTTTTGTGGATCAAGTAAATGTTTGGCGTATTCTTTTTGTAATTCCCGCGCCCAGGGTTGTAAGGGTACCTGGCCATCTTCAGGGTCAATAACTCGACTGGGTGCGAGTGGTTTGCCTGAATTGCGGTTACCATTGCCATTGCCCTGACCACCTTGCGGATTAACGAGATTGTTATGATTGCCAATAGTGTTTGACCATTGACCTTGTACATCAGGCTGGCCATCCGCTAATTTCGCTCCGTTCCACTTGCCGGATTCTACTTTGTAAATAAAATTTTCACGTTCAAATTTAGGGAGTTTGGATCTATCAATGTCGGCGGCAATAATGTTGGTTGATACCAAACTCAATATTGCAAGGGTTATGACGAGATTGAATAAATCACCGCGTTGAGTAAATGATTTCATGTCATACCTATTGTTTAATTGGATTTGTTAACTGGGTTGGTAGTGGTGTTTGTTAATGGCTGCGATTTCGTACCTGCTGTTGGTCCCGCTTCGGCAGGGTAGGGATAATATTTGTCGTACTCCAGGGTGTAGCGGTAATCTTCGATAATTTGAAAATCTTTTTCGCGATGGCGATGTAAAATTACGCTGATATTCCAGGGGCGGCTAAACACTTTCTCATCTGCAATCGTGGCTTTGTATTCGATGGTGTTAGCGTCCAAAAATTTCCAGCGCTCTAGTACATGAAGCGCATCGCTGTGAAAATTTCCGGCACGATCAAACCAGGTACCGTCATTGAAATGCTTTACATCCACCACTAATGTGTCTTTTTCCCAGTGACCACGAGAGTCCCCCATCCACCAATCATTGGGGTCGTCAGGATGTTGCGTATTATTGGTGTGAATGGTGCGCACTGAGTGACCAAATTGATGAAAGATGGTGATATCGCGTGGCCGCTGAAAAATTTGAAAGGGCTCGGGATAATAAATCCCACGCGGCACTCCGAGCGTCCATCCCTTCAAGCGGGGGTCATCAGTCAAGCGATTCTCAAAGTTTTGTTTTTTTTGCTCCAGCGCTTTTGGTAAATAAGGAATTACATCACCTTCAACAATTCCCGCACTGGGTGGTGCATCTTTACGCAATGAATGCGGTTCCAAATCGTAGTCGGCTGAACTGGTAGTTTGCCAAATTCCGGAGAAATCTGGATGCCCATTAGCTTTTGGAATTTTTTCTGCCGCGACATTGGCCAAGGAAAATAATAAACCGACAAGTATTAACAATAATTGTCCAGGTAGCCTGCCTTTGGGGAAAAACGGATTGCCTTTTAAAAACTGCTTTATTGTAAATCGCGGTCTTATTGTAAATTTAACGTTCAAGAACACTTTCTCCAAAATAATAATTCAATGAATAAAAATATTGTTAATTTATTGCGCTGCGCGTGGCGGCTCGGGTGCGTCCTGCGCACCTCCGGTTTGAAACACCTGGCCATTGGCAAGTACGATACTGGTGGAGTAAGCATAGTTTTCGCCACTTTTTGCGCGATAACCTTTCAATTTAATTTCTGCACCGACAGGCAAAGTAGTTTTGGTCAAGCCTTTCTGTTTCAGACTAAAGGGAGCACCAAATTCAAAACCCCAATTTGTAATATTGCCACTGGCATCTTTTACATCGATATAAACCCAACTGTGCGGATTAACCCATCTGGCTTGTGTAACAGTGCCTGATAATTCAACCGGTTTTTGCGCATCAAATTCCGCTGAAAACGCGTGGTGTGCGTGGGTGGAATAAGAAATACTAAACAGGCCAGTTAGCGTAACTAACGCGCACGCTGATTTCAAAATATGAGCTGATTTTTGCGGCAGGAAAAACATGACTATCTCCACATAAAACAATAATAAATTATTTAACAAATTGGCTTTAGCAAACATTAGGCCAATAAAGATTTTTAGCCGTATGCATTTCACAAAACTCGTTTTTATTGTTTGATAAATCACCGTTTTTTCGTGGAATTTCCGGAATTAAATAATTGTTGAGGTAAAGTGTTCCTATTTGCGTAGTTTTTTCAGGAAAAACTGCTTGAGCAGGGGATAACGTTTATGCAAATGGAGTGAATTGTTTGAGGCAAGCTGTTTAAATATCAGCAGTTCTGTATGCTTTGCAGATGCTATTTGTTTTAATTGGCACAAATTAATTTGCGGGTGTTGATTATCAAGCAATTGCAATTCCCTAATAAAACTAAATGCAAAAAGTTTAAACACTTGCGTATAAAATAGGCCGGATATCAATCCGGCCTATTTTATTGTCTATTGAGTCAAGCCGATAAAAGTTTTTAAATCTGCAAGTTTCACTGCGCCAGGGCCGTGGATACCCGCAATTTGATCGACATCCAATTTTAATTTTTGAATGTTTTCATACAGATTAACCGAGTAAAAATTAATAATACAAGTTGTAAGTTAAGCAACAGATAGGTGTTTTTTTTGCAGCAGCTATGTACAAAAATCAGAAATGATTTAACGAATAAAAATTACTGCAACCGCAATTCCGTTTTTAAGCAGATGCAAGTTAATGTTTTAAGTGACAGTTGATTGCACAAATTGTGTTCAAGGCGGGTGTAACGTTAGGAAATGTAAAGACGCTGGCTCAAAAAGTGTTTACTTTTGTTAAACCTGTTATTTTAGGCCCAGCCAGTCAAAACAATAATGATGTCCGGCGCTGCCGAATCTTCTTCGGTCACAATGCTCGTATGCTGTCTTGGTTTATTCGTCTTTCTCCTTTATATATTGACTCATAAAATTGTTGTAACTATTTTTTAAACAATAGTTTGTTTTGTCAGAAAATGTTTTGGTGAGATTAACGTTATCGAATAAAAACAAAGTTACGTTTTATTGAAATCGCTCGTCATTCACAGGTCTTTGTAACAACAATAATGTCATGTGCCTGCATTGGATTCGTCGCAGGCCAAAAGGAAAAAAGTTATGAAAACTCTTCTCAAAAAATTTCTTAAAAAGTCGCTGACTGTAGCAGGATTGTGTAGCCTTGCTTTGCCATCAGCTGCTGTCTGGACGATTCAAAATGGTAAGGTTTTGGATCCTAACGGCCAGCCATTTATTTTTCGCGGCATTACTGTCAATCATACGGCTGCGCCGGATAAAGCGGTGCAGGCAATCAAAGATGCAGCCGCCGCGGGCGCAAATGCGGTCCAGGTAGAAATCGCTGCAAATGTTTACAATCAAGCCCCAACCATCACTCCGGAACAATTAAGCAGTGTGATTCAGGCATGTAAAAACAACAAAGTGGTGTGCGTGCTTGAACCCAATGATGTTGCTGGTTACCCCAATGCAATGGGTGCGGCTTCCCCTGATCAAACCCTTGGTTTTTGGGGTTATCAAGGTCGCCAGGCACTCGCCGGACAGCAGGATTACGTGATCATAGGAATGGGTAATCAAGCGTTAGATAATATACCCGCCGGTGAATACAGTGCTCGCATGCGAAGTTATTTGGGTCACTACATTAGCGATCTGCCCGGTTTCCTGATAATGATCGATGGCAGCGGCTGGGGACAAGATGCGAGTAAAGAAATGCAGGCATTTGCTGCACAAAATACTTATTTCGCAAGGAGCGTTATCTATTCGGTCGAAATGTCCAACACTACTTACGCTAGCCCCGAGAGCGTTCGCGATTACATTGCTACTTTTGCCCAAACAGGTTCTTCACTGGTGATCGGGAGCTTTGCTCCAACTCCTTATTATCATCCGCATTCTCCACAACCGATTTATACTATCGCTGTGGAATTACCTGCGGCTTCTGTTATGGAATATGCCGAACAATACGGTGCCGGTTACTTTGCCTGGAATTGGAGTGGTGGCACTAACCCCGGTTTAAATCTAACGACTAACTGGGATGCCACTGCACTTACGCATTGGGGCGAACTGGCTCTCAATGGTGTCAACGGCATAAAAGCCACTGCAAAACGCGCTACTCACTTTAATAACAGCTCCAGCAGTGTTGCGAGTAGCATTTCGAGTACTAGCTCGAGCAGTTCTTCCGCGCCGAACAATCCTCCCGCTGCCGTATTAACCGCTAATGTTCAAAATCTGGGTTGTCCCCGGGTAAGTGGCATTGCATCGGCAGAGGGATCTACAGATCCGGATGGGGACACCTTGACTTATAGTTGGGAAGTTACCAGTAGCTTTAACGGTTCAGTTAATAACTTCAACGCGGTCGGTATATCGATACAGTTTGGCATGCAGGCCATCCGCGTTTACAACGTGAAATTGACCGTAAGTGATGGTAAGGGTGGCACAGCTACCGCCAGTAAAAGCTTGTCTCATGCCTATTCTGATTGGTGCATTAATTCGAGTTCCAGCTCGTTCAGGCCATCCAGTTCATCGATTGCACCTTCAAGTTCTTCGCAGCCCTCCAGTGTTTCATCAAGCTCCGTAAGACCATCCAGCATTTCCAGCAGATCGCGCAGTTCTTCTTCGATCGCTACTAAAGCCAATTGTTCTTACGTGATCGGTAGCCAATGGGGCAATGGTTTTACCGCAGCGATTCGCGTTAAAAATACCGGTACCCAAACCCTGAACGGTTGGTCGGTCAATTGGCAATATAACGATGGCTCCAAAGTGACGGGTTCGTGGAATGCGACCTTGACTGGAACTAATCCCTACAGTGCCAAAAACCTGAGCTGGAATGCCAATATTCAACCGGGACAAACGGTAGAGTTTGGTTTCCAGGGCAGCAAACCAGCTGGTACTGCCGCTATTCCAGTAGTAACCGGTAGCGTTTGTCAGTAAAGATATTAGTAAAAAAACCGCTGTAAAAAATTAGTAAAAGTCTCGTGTGAGAAAACGGGATTTTTACTAACTCTCGAAACAAGTTAACGATATTTTCAAACAACAATAATGATATGTATTTGCCTTGTTTTATTCACCAAAAGGAAAAAAATATGAATACTTTTACACTCAAAAAATTTCTTAGGAAAGCAGTGACAGTGGCAGGCCTATGCGCTCTTGCTTTGCCAGCTGCGGCCATATGGACTGTTGAGAATGGAAAATTATTAGATCCCAATGGTAATCCATTTATATTTCGCGGCGTGACGATTGATCACACCCTTGCTCCGGGCAAAACCCTGCAGGCATTAAAAGATATTGCCGCGTTGGGAGCCAACTCAGCGCAAATTGAATTTCCGATTAAATATACGGACGTATTTCCCCGGCCTGTTATTGCCGAGCTGGCGGAAATTGCCAGAACCTGTAAAGAGCAAAAATTAGTCTGCGTACTTGAGCCGAATGATGTTGCCGGTTTCGGCGGAGTGGAGGGTTCCGCAAGCCCGACAGCGACCATAGGCTACTGGCAAGATATGTATAGGTCGTTATACGGTATGGAGGATTACGTCATTATTGGCTTGGGTAATCAGCATTTTGATGGAAACCCCGGTTCTGCAGTGATCTATACCAGTGGGATTATTTCCTATGCCCAACATTTAATGAGCGTATTGCCGCAAGGTTTTGTGGTAATGGTCGACGGTAATGTCTGGAGTCAGGATACCGACCTGGCAATGCAACACATTGCGCGCGGAATTGCTCAGCAAAATGATTCCGTTAGTAAACGAATTATTTATTCTGTTGATTTTTTTGATCAATATCTGAATCCTGAAAAAATTCGCGCTTATATCGCCACCTTTGCCGAAATAGGGGCCCCACTTATCGTTGGTGGTTTTGCGCACACGCCTTATTACCACCCCTACAATAATAGGGTTCCATTACCTGCTATCCCGCTGCGCTTGCCCGCTGAAGCTGTGATGCAATATGCAGAAGAATACGGCGTAGGTTATTTTGCGTGGAGTTTGAGTGGCAACCAAAATTCCGCGTTGGACCTGGTACAAAATTGGGATATCAATGCATTAACACCTTGGGGAAATTTGGTCATCAATGGCGCTAATGGTATAAAAGCCACGGCAAAATTGGCTACTCACTTTAGTAATAGCTCGAGCAGTATTTCCAGCAGCGTTTCCAGCATTCATTCAAGCAGCAGTTCTTCCGCAGCAAACAATCCTCCTTCTGCCGTGTTAACCACGTCGATCGAATCTGTGCGTTGCGGTCAGGTTTACGGCAAGGGGTCAGCGGTTGGCTCCACTGATCCGGATGGCGATGCCTTAACCTATAGATGGGATGTGCAGCACCTTGATACTGTCCATTCCACCGCTGGAATAACAGTTAGTTTCTCTATGCGTCCCGCTAACAATTACACAGTGAGATTGACTGTAAGTGATGGCAAGGGCGGCACAGCAACTGCCAGCAAAGTCTTGTCTCATTCCTACTCAGATGTTTGCGCAACAAGTGCAAGTGCATCGTCCAGGCCTTCATCTATTGCACGGTCGAGTTCTTCCAAGCCTTCCAGTGTTCCATCAAGTTCGGTGCGCCCTTCCAGTGTTTCCAGTTCTTCGCTTCCTGCAAAAGCCAGCTGTTCATATGTGATCGTCAGCCAATGGGGCAGCGGTTTTACTGCAGCGATTCGCGTTAAAAATACCGGTACGCAAACGCTGAATGGTTGGTCGGTGAATTGGCAATATAACGATGGGTCCAAAGTGACCGGCTCGTGGAATGCGACCTTAAGTGGAAGCAATCCTTACAATGCTAAAAACCTGAGCTGGAATTCCAATATTCAACCGGGGCAAACCGTAGAATTTGGTTTTCAAGGCAGCAAACCGGCTGGTACTGCAGCTATTCCTGCCGTAACCGGTGCTGTTTGTCAGTAAGAGATTTAATAAAAATTAAATAAATTTTTTAGCAAAAAGTTTCGTTAAGAGAACGGGACTTTTTGCTAATCCATCAGGCTCAATAAATACATTTCCAACAACAATAATGTTATGTGTCCACGTTGGCTTTATCCGTCGACTATCACGAAAGGAAAAAATTTATGAATATTTCTCTCAAAAAATTTCTCAAGAGAACATTAACCATCGCAGGTTTATGTAGCCTTGCCTTGCCGTCAGCAGCTATTTGGACTGTTAAGGATGGCAAGCTACTGGATCCCAATGGACAGCCATTTATTTTTCGCGGCATCACAATTGATCATTTAGGCGCGCCGGATAAAGCCGTGCAGGCGATTAAAGATGCCGCAGCAGCGGGCGCCAACGCGGTACAAGTGGAGATCGCCGGCAATTACCTCAAATGGTTTGAGATGATTACCGCAGAAGAATTGCGCATCATTGTAGAGGCGTGTAAAGCCAATGGAGTAATGTGTGTGCTTGAACCCAACGATGTGGCAGGCTGGGGAGAGGCCGGAGTTTCTCCCGAAACTACAGTTAGGTTTTGGCAAACGCGCTACGAAGCACTGCGAGGATACGAAGATTATGTAGTTATAAGCTTGGGTAATCAGGCCTTGGGCACCACGCCGTTAAACGAATACCATATCCGGATGTATACCTATCTGCATGACTTGAACTATTACCTACCGAATTTTTTAATAATGATCGATGGCAACCACTGGGGCCAAGATCGGGATAACGCCATGCAAACCTTTGCTGCAGATAACGTGCAGCGTGGCTTGAACGTAATATATTCGGTGGAAATGTTCGATGCTTTTACTAACCCTGAGAAAGTGCGCGATTACATTGCCAAGTTTTCTCAAATAGGCGCTCCGCTAGTGATCGGCGGTTTTGCTCCTGTTCCTTATTACCATCCGCATTACCGCAATCAACCCTTGCCGATAGTGCCTATTCAATTGCCAGCTGCTTCAGTAATGCAATACGCTCAAGAATATGGCGCTGGTTATTTTGCATGGAGTTGGAGCGGCAACCTAAACCCGGAATTAAACTTGACCAATAACTGGGATGCTAATTTGCTTACTGCTTGGGGTGAGCTGGCGATTAATGGTACTAATGGCATAAAAGCCACCGCAAAACGTGCGACTCACTTTAGTAGCACTTCAAGCAGTGTTGCTAGCAGCGTTTCAAGTACCAGCTCAACCCCTCGCTCAAGCAGCAGTTCTTCAGCACCGAACAATCCTCCCGCCGTTGTGCTAACCACGTCGATTGAATCCGTGAGTTGTGGGTTGGTTAATGGAAAGGCATCAGCGGTGGGATCGAGTGATCCTGATGGCGATACCTTGACTTATGATTGGCAAGTTGCCCAAGGTTCCAATGTGATTTATAAGTCGTCCGACATAAGGATTAATTTTGCCATGCGTCCTGTCACCAATTACACAGTGAAATTAACTGTGAGCGATGGTAAGGGCGGAACTGCTGCTGCCAGCAAAATTTTGTCTCATTCTCATTCTGATAATTGCATAAGCTCTGGTTCCAGCTCGTCGATCGTCAGGCCTTCGAGTTCATCCATCGCACCTTCAAGTTCTTCGATGCCTTCCAGTGTTGCCTCAAGTTCAGTGCGTCCATCCAGTGTGGCCAGCTCAACACGCAATGCTTCGTCGGTGTCTGCAAAAGCCAGCTGTTCTTATGTGATCGGCAGCCAATGGGGCAATGGTTTTACCGCAGCGATTCGCGTTAAAAATACCAGCACGCAAACCCTGAATGGCTGGTCGGTCAATTGGCAATACAGTGACGGTTCCAAAGTGACCAACTCTTGGAATGCGACCTTAAATGGAAGTAATCCTTACAATGCTAAAAACCTCGGTTGGAATGCCAATATCCAACCAGGACAAACGGTAGAGTTTGGCTTCCAGGGCAGTAAACCTGCCGGGGCCGCAGTAGTGCCCGTTGTGAGTGGGGTAATTTGCCAGTGATGATGTAAAAATCCCCGCTTTTTGCGGGGATTTTTTTTGACGAATCTAAACAATTTGAATGCTTTGCAATACACATGAAACAACAATAACTGAACATTAACCTCCTAATCCAAAGGATTTACCGATGAAAAAGATTGATAACAAATTTCGCCACTTGCCCGAAGCTGACGCTGTAGAAGCCAGTGAAGATTTGCTCCGCCGCGAAGCTGCGCCTGAAGTGTATAAGGCGCAAATGAAAGCGGACGATCAAGGTCCGAAACAAGAGCGCGAAGCCTTCGTTCAAAAAGACCGCCGTAGTTTTATGGGTCTTGTTGCGAAATCCGGCATTGCAGCCGGGTTGATTAAATGTTCTGCGTTGCTGGGCGGCATTCTGGCCAATCGTCACGCACTGGCGCAGGAAAGTGTGAATAAGCGGGTTATTTTCTGTTACATCAACAGTGGCGCGCCGACAGGAAGTTGGTTACCTAGCAGTGCTACACAAATGAACCAGATCACGGTACCTTACGGCCCTACAGATTATAACGTTGCTGACATTTGCCATTTTCGTCAGGTCGATGTTATTACCAGCGGTCATTCAACGGCCATGAACTCACTGGGTAATATCAACTACGCAACGCCCACCATGGATAAACGCATTGCTGATGTGTTGGGCACGACTACAGTGAGAAAACAAATCTATCTTGGGGCGAAAGCCACCACCAGCGGACAATTGTGCAGTAATAGCGGGCCATGTATAGATAATCCAACACAGGCCTTGGAAAACATATTCTCTGATGGCAATAGCAGTAGCAGCAGTAGCAGCAGTAGCAGCAGTAGCAGCAATGACTTAAGCAGTAGTAACAGTAGCAGCCGCAGTAGTAAGGGCAGAGGCCGGGGCAGGGGCCATGGTAGGGGCAATACTCATACTGCTCACCATAGTCACCTTCGTACGCTGGAATCGATAAAAAATAAGTTAAGCGCTGAGGAAGTAGTTAACTACCAGGAACACACCGAGTCTCTTATTAACATACAAGCTGAACTCGAATCATCGTCGAGCATTGCGCCATCTACAACTTGTAACAGCAACCTGCTCGTCGATGCTTCTAACATGCAACAAACAGGGCGATCTCAAGCCGATATTATTGTGGCGGCATTAGCCTGCGGTATTACCAAAGTGGCAGTACTTCAACTGGGCAATCATCAGGGTGACTGGCTAGCGCACAATACGGCTTGGAGAGCTGATGCGCACAATGCAGCGCACGCAGTACCGACCCCCGCTCCATTTATTGAAATGATTCGCTACATTAGTGATGTACCTGCTTACCTCATCGACAAGTTGCGTAAAACCAATGGCCCTGATGGTCAGCCACTAATTAAAACCACAGTGGTTGTACAGGTAACCTGTATGGGCAATGGTATGGACCACAGTTCTGCTAACGGACCATTTATTGTTGCTACGGAAATGCCTGGTTTTGTACCAGGCTTCTCAGCTCGTACAGGTGGCAATGTGCTTGATTTGAACGGTGCTATTCCTAAAGGTTTGGGTCTTACCGGTATTAATCTGGGTGTTAGTACGCTTGGCCTAATATAATTTTTCCTTGTTATTGCTTCCGCTAGTCAACGCCTCTTGCTGCTTCATGCATCAGGGGGCGTTTTTGGTTCAGGAAAACGTGGCTGATATCCGCCTAAGCTCGTGCTTATCGACCAGCGTTTTTAAATAATCCAGATGTCTTATCCAAGTATTCAACAGTACGAGTTATAAGGGGCTGGCATGTTAATTATTGCGCCATTTTAATTAGCATGTCGCTAGAGATGTTCTAACCTTAAGGAAATTATTCGGAATAGATTTCCATGGGATACCCGATATCTGAAAGCGTGATCCAGGCATTAGGCACATTTTTAAAATCCAATGCTTATATTCCGATTCGGTTAATGGCCGGGATGTTAACGCTGCTAGTGTTGCTGGCGTATCAATACATTCCCGCTAAAATAATCACATTGTTCCCGGATCCCAACTTCCCCCATTATCAATTTGGTAGTGGCGGCGCAACACCATTGATCGGCGCTAACGATCGCAAATTGTCGTGTGATTTTAAGCAGACCGATGCCTATTCCTGCGGTATCTCCCTGATGCTAGCAAAGGACGGCAATAAAGGTTTAAACCTTGAAGATTTTGATGGGCTAATCATCACTGCCAAATACATTGGAACTGCCAATCGCTATAGAATCTCCATGCAAAATCATAATCCTGCTTATTCGTCGAGCAATCTCTCGACAGCGAAGAATCAGCAAACCCTTATTCGCTCTTCCGATTTCAATAAACCTGCGTTTATTAAGTTCAGCGAATTCAGCGTTGCCGAATGGTGGATTATGCAATTTGATATTCCGCGGGAACATTCAGCACCAGAATTTTCAAACATTACTTCCATCGTTTTTGATTTTATTGATTACCAGCAGCATGAATTAGAAATACAAAAAATTGAGCTGGTGGGTGCGCGTTTTTCCAGAGAGGTGCTTTATCTAGGGGTTTTGCTATTGTGGATGTGTCTGCTTGTTAGTGAAGGGATTATCAGGTTCATATTATTTTATAGGGATTCAAAACGCGCTAATCAAAAAATAAAAGAAATGGCGGAAAGTTATCAGCGGCTTGAAATTGAAAAAAAAGAGTTCGAGGCGCTTTCCGCTACTGATAAGCTTACCGGAATAACAAATCGAACGGGAATTGATAATTTTGTCCGCAAAGTATTTGAGGGAAATTATGAAAAAACTCAGCTGGGAATTATGCTTTTTGATATAGATCATTTTAAAAAAATAAACGATACCTATGGTCATGACGAAGGCGATCGGGTATTGCAAGGTTTAGCAAAACTTATCTCCGCCAACATCCGTGAGATAGATGTGTTTGGTCGCTGGGGCGGTGAAGAATTTATTATCATCGCGCCGCAAACTAAAAAAGAAAATCTAATAAATCTGGCGGAAAAGCTTCGGTTATGTGTTGCGTCGCATATATTCGCAGCCAGCGCTCCTTTACAAGTGACTATCAGCATAGGTGTTGCTATGGTCAAATCCAACGAGTCTTTTGAAAGCGCTCTCAAAAAGGCTGACACAGCATTATATTCTGCCAAAAATCAGGGTAGAAATCGCACTATGCACAGCACCGAGACATGATGCACATTAACGACATGCACAGTCACGACATTATTCCTTAAAAAAATAAAAGCCCCGCTTAGCAACACGAGGCTTTTATTTTTTACATTAATTTTCTGCAGCTTTAAACGAAATCTACTTAGCCTTTAGTGTTTGTTGCTTTCTTTGCCTCCGCCAGTTTTTGCACTGCTTCCAGGGTTTTTTTAACATTTTCCGCAGGTGCCAAGCCACCAATGGTTGCGGCAATTTTGCCATCGGGGGTAACGATAAACGTTGTACGCTCGGCAAAGCCATGATCAATCTCTACGCCACGGGTATCCAATTTTCCTGCAGCTGCTTCTCTCACAGCTAAATCAAATGCTTTGGCGACCTTGCCATCCACATCAGAACCCACAGTGATTTTGCCAGCGCAAAATTCCGGGTCAGCAGAAAATTCATTGAGACGCGTAATGCTATCGAGTGAAACACCAATAATTTTAGCCCCTGCAGCAGTAAATTTATCGCTATTGACCGAGAAGGTATGAGCTTGAAGATTGCAGCCACCGGTGTAAGCCGACGGGTAAAAGTAAACTACGACGGGACCATTTTTCAAACTTTCTTTCAGCGAAAAACTTTGTGATTTACCAGCGAAGGAAGCAGGAATAGTAAAGTTGGGTGCTGTATCGCCTGCTTTTAAAGCGGCGAAAGCAGGGGCGGATATTGCAGTAGTGAGCAAACTAAGTAGTAGGAGTTTTTTCATAAAATAGAATCCAAAATGTGTTTATAGTTTGTCATCACAGATAAGGCGATGACAGTGTGTTTTTAGCAAAGCGCCTGGGGATCACAGCCCGGCAATATAATCTACCAGTGCCCGTAACTCTTTATCTGTTAGTTGCCTGAGGCTGGTATTCATTACACCATCAAGACTATTATTTCGCTCGCCATTACGCCAATCGCGCAATTGTTTTTGCAGGTAAGCTCTCTCTTGACCGCCAATGATGGGAATAGTTTGCCCGGGCGATGCAATGCCTTTGCCGTCGATACCATGACAGTTGCTGCAGGCTAGTATATTTCTACTGGCATCGCCATTTACAAATAAATTTTCACCCAGCGGATTTTTACCGGTGCCATCACCTTGCATGGTTTTCTGGCTGCTAAAATAAGCTGCAATATCGGCGCTGTCTACTTCATCAATACTTTTTGCCATGATGAGCATAAGGTCATGTTTGCGGTCACCGCTGCGGAAGTCACGAAGTTGTTTTGTTATATAGTGGGGGTACTGGCCTGCAAGTTTGGCAAATTTTCCCAAGCCACCGTTACTGGGCCCTTGACCATTACCCTCTAGTCCGTGGCACTCCTGACAACGGTTGTCTTCGGATTTCATTTTTCCAGCGTTTGCATCACCTTGAAAATTAGTTTGCGAATTATTTTTATCACTCTTGGAAGTATTTAAGGCTATTGCTTCGCTTGCAAATGTAACCAACCACAACAGCAAAAACACTGATCTGTACAGCATAACTTACTCTTTTTTATAAAACGTATGGCAGGACTTACAGGTGCGCGATAAATCAGTGGCCAGATTGGTGGCGCTATCGAAGTTTTTTTCGTTGATTAATTTAACGATATCCAGGGTTAAATCTTTGCTCTTTTTGGAGAGATCTACGGCATTAGCCGCATCACCTTTTTTAATAAAATGTGCCTCTACTATATCGAACATGCCAGTGAGATCTTTCGCATCGGATAGCGATGCATCGGCCCTTTGCATAGCAATATTGGAAGATAAACTTTTATTGGTATCCTCAATGGTTTGCATCAAATCCATTTCCAATTCAATTTCTTCAGAATTGACTCCTGCGACAAACGTCGCGGAAAATCCAATGAGTATTCCCATTGACAATAATAACCTACGCATAAAAAAAGCCTGATAAAAAAGTGAGCCATCCTAAACTAAACCCGAATGGCCCACTGAGTTAAACAAAAAATGTTGAGAGTGAAAATTAAAAAACAATAAAATCGTTAAACAATTAAATTAATAGATTAAGCAAGAATATCGGTAATAACCTTGCCATACACCACTGTGGGACGTTCCGAGCGGCCATTGTTGATGAACGTAGTTTTTAAATGATCCAGCCCCATGAGCTGCAATACAGTTGCATGTAAATCATAGGTATCCACCGCAGTGTCTTTATCTGCAACCTGAACGCCCAACGCATCAGTTGCGCCATAAGTGAATCCAGGTTTGACTCCGCCACCGGCCATCCATTGAGTGTAACCCCATGGATTGTGATCGCGGCCTGTACCGCTTTCACCCCAAGGAGTACGGCTGAATTCAGATGTCCACACGACCAGCGTTGTTTCAAGTAAGCCGCGCGATTTCAAATCTTCTAATAAACCCGCAATCGGTTTATCCACCATGCGTGACATAACACTGTGATTTTTTTCTAAATCATCGTGTGCATCCCAACTGGTTATTTCGCTGTCGCCTTCGGGTTCGCCAGTGACTACTTGAATAAAACGTACGCCGCGTTCTACCAAACGACGTGCACGTAATAAAGTGGTGCCGTAACTTGCACTGGTGGAATCATTTAATCCATAAAGCTCTTTCGTTGCATCGGTTTCCTTGCTTAAGTCCACCGCCTCTGGAGCAGATGTTTGCATGCGATCTGCTAATTCATATGAACGTAAGCGCGCTTTTAATTCAGTATCAGAAGGATGTTTTGTGCTGCCGACTTGATTCAAATGTTTGAGCAAATCCAGTGATGCGCGCTGTTGTTGTTGCGTGCGCAGATCGGGGCGATCCAAATAAAAAATCGGTGAATCGCCGGGGCGAAATGCAGTGCCTTGATAAACCGCTGGTAAGAAACCGGAGTTCCAATTCACTGAACCAGCACGCGGCTCTGATTTGCCGTTATATAAAACTACATAGGGTGGCAAATCCGGATTGGCTGAACCCAATGCGTAGGAAATCCAGGCACCGAGGGAAGGGCGCCCAGGGTTTAAATCACCCGTGTTGAGTTTTAAAATTGAAATATCGTGAGTAGCACCCACGGTCATACTGGATTTTATAAAAGTAAGCTTGTCAGCTTGCTTGGCAAGGTTAGGTAACAAATCTGAAAACCAGGAACCGCTTTGACCGTGTTGTTTCCACTGGCGGTTGGACGCGTAAACTTTGCCTACACCACCTTGAGTACTGGTTTTAATACCGCTTAAAAATGAGGCGGGCACTTCAGTACCGGCTAATTTAACCAGCTCTGGTTTGTAATCGTATAAATCCAGAGTGCTGGGCGCACCGTTTTGATGTAACCAGATAACGGATTTTATTTTTGCAGGAAGATGTGGCTGTTTCGCTGCAAGTGGATCAATTAATTCCGATGCATAAGCTGCGGAAATTCCAAAGCCAGGTGCAAAACCGGTTAAGGCTGCGCCACCCAATCCAAGACCTGCATGTACTAAAAAATCGCGACGAGATGTCATATTAGTTATCCTCTTAAATTTTTAATATTCAATATTGTTTAGAAGCGATACGCGAAATCATTTGAGTTCGCCACTGTGTGTACTAAATCTACAAAAGCAGCAGCCTTAAAGGGATCAAGTTTTGCTGTTTCCTTAACGCCTGTTGGTACAGCCACTTCGAACTTATCCGTCCAGGTTTTCGCTTGAATAATTTTCACTTCATTTTTTAAGAAAGATTTCAATGCGGATTTCTCATTGCGATCAGGCTTGCGTGAAAATAAAATTTCATAGAGTCGATCCAGTTGTGCATCTTCATCATGACCCGCTTCGGTAATAATACGGCCCGCTAAAGCTTGCGACCAACCCACCACAATATCGCTGTTAAATAATGTTAGCGCTTGCAACGGCGTAGTGGTGACATCGCGACGGTGATGCGGATGCGATGGGTCAGCCGGATCAAATGACGCCGTCAGCGGGTAGGGCAGGCTACGGCGCACAAAGGTATAAATGCTGCGACGATTAAAATCTTTTTCGTCTTTAGATACTTCCCACAATGTATTTCCACCACCGTTAGCTAAAGTATTTCCGACGGTTAAATTTTTTGGCACCGGCGGGAATACCGCAGGACCGCCGACGGTTGAATCTAACTTACCTGAAACATATAAGAGCGCATCGCGAATTTCTTCAGCTTCAAGACGTTTGCGCGGATACACAGCCAGTAAATTATTTTCCGGATCTGCTTTAATTGCATCTTCACGTTCAGCAGAAGCCTGGCGATAAACGCTCGATAATAAAATTTCGCGCACTAATTTTTTGGTACTCCAGCCGTCTTTTACAAAATTTCCCGCTAAATAATCTAACAACTCCAGGTGCGTCGGTTTGGGCCCGGCACGGCCTACATCGCCAGGGTTAGCTGCTATACCTTTCTCAAAATACTGCGCCCATACACGGTTAACATACACCCGTGGTGTGAGCGGATTTTCAGGGCTGGCAATCCAATTGGCCAGCGCCGTACGACGGCCCGTTGAAGTCGCGGTTGGCACTATGTTAAGTGTGGTGTTTGCACCAGCCCACAGGGCTGGCAAGCCTGGCTCAACAGCCTCTAAAGGTTTTTCATGAATGCCGGTAAAGCGAATACGAGTTTCTGGCGCAACTGTTCCCAGTTCGCTAACCGTGGTAAAAGAACTGGAACCTTTTATTGGACGTAGTTCGTTAAATTTTTTCAGCTCTTTGGTTAGCTCTTCATATTGTGCCCAACGCGGCTCATTGGCGGCATCATATTCTGTGCCTTGTTTGTTCTCGGCAGATTGTTTCAGATAGGCAACAATATCCCGCTCGGATGCAACCGCATTCGTACGAAAATTTACCCACTTATCTAAAGGTGTCCAATCTTTTTCCGGTTTAAAAATCGCTTCGCGACTATCCGTTAAATAACGGTCGTTATGATATTTTCGGCCCTTATCTCGCACTGTATCTAAAATATCTTTTTGCTTAGCACGAATTTCTTTTGTCGCAGCTTGATAAATCGCTTGTTGCTTGTTGTATTCCAAATCGACTTCTAATTCAGAACCCTTAGGCAAAGGTGCTTTTTCATTAACTACAACATTGGCAAAGAATGCTTGTAATTGGAAATATTCTTTTTGGCTCACTTTATCGATTTTATGGTTGTGGCATCTTGCACAGCCAATGGTTGAGCCTAATAAAGATTCGCCCACCAAATCAGTAATATCAGTTTCAATTTGATATTTGCGTTGCACTAAATCGCGCGAATTATAGTTATCTGGATAGCCTGCTAAATAGCCGGTGGCAACTTTTGCTTCAAGACTGTCGGGCCATAATTCATCGCCTGCGATTTGCTCGCGAATAAATTGGTCGTAAGGTTTATCTTGATTAAATGAGGCAATTACGTAATCGCGATAACGCCAATTGTTGCCGCGAGTGGTGTCGTTTTGAAAACCGGAGCTGTCGGCATAGCGCGCCAAATCCAACCAGCGTCGCGCTTGTCGCTCACCAAAATGTGGTGAAGACAATAATCGGTCCGCCAAATTTTCATAGGCATAAGGAGATTTATCTTTTTCAAATGCAGTAACTTCTTCAGGCGTGGGCAACAAACCCCAAGCATCTATTGTGGCGCGGCGAATGTAAGTGGCGCGCTCAGCAGCCGGTGAAGGCTGTAAACCTTTTTCTTCAAGCTTGGCAAGCACAAATGCATCAATAGGAGTGTTGACCCATTTTTTTTGCTTAACATCTGGCGCTGTTACTTGCTGCACCGGTTTGTAGGCCCAATTATTAGGTACAGTGCTTTTGGCCGGTGTTTTTGCCGCAGCTTCGTTTTCAGCGGCAATACTAAAACCGGTCGGCAAGCTTAAAATAAATGCTAAATATAAAACTTTCTTTTTCATTAATTCCACTCCTAAAGCTGGTGATGTATTTTTTTGTGAAGATTTCGTCATCTAAACCTAACGCTATTAATATTCAGGATTTTGTTGTTGATGAAGTTGATCAAGCTGGCATCTATGCATCTAGAACTAATCTATGGGTATCATTTGCAGTTAGTGTGCCATCTGTAAAAATTATTTTTTAAACTTCATAGGTTGATGATTTATAGAATAATTTTTTTTATTTCGCGAAAATTTCATGTTTTTAAAGGATTGTTTTCTTGTGGCCAAAATCAAACAGCAATAGCGATGTTGGGAAATTTTGTTGTCATATAAACAGTAGCGGCGTTGATTTGGCGGCAGAATGTGCAGAGTATGTTTGTATGCAATTGTTGCTTTGCAAGAAATAATTGTTATTTTGTCGCTAGCGTTGATCGATCTCGTGTTGATATGCAAACATCTCTTTTAAATATAGTTTTCTCTCAATAAAATTTCTCAAAAAAATTAAACTAGTGGATGTACTTGTTTTTAAGTGTTTTGACGATTTAAAACATAATTTTAATAAACCAATTTTTTGTTTGGCACAGACTTTGCGAAAGAGCATATGTTGAAATTCAAACTATGCTCAGGAGCAATTAATGAAAGACCGCAAAAAAGCTACACACCTTAAAAACTTTTCTAATGAAAAAAAATCTCACTTTGCTAATTCGCCCTTGTTGCCTTTGTCGCCTATTGCAACCGTTATCGTGGGAATCATACTGTTGAATTCCGGGGCTGGTTATGCGGCGGAAGTAAATGCTGCTGCGCCAAATCAACCAAGCATTGCTGATAATTCATCTGCTGCAAAAAAAACTGATGAAAAAAACACAGCAAAAGAAAAAGCAATTGTGCTTAACACAGTCACAGTGCGCAGTCGGAATCGTATTGAAAAATTACAAGATGTGCCTTTGTCAGTATCCGTTGTCAGTGGTCAGGAATTGGAAAGGCTGCAAGCAACGGATATCAGCGCTATTACGCAGCGCCTTGCTAACATCAGCTGGAATTTGGGTAATCAACGTACCAGCAGTCTTTCCATTCGCGGTATTGGCAAGCAAGGTCAAACCGAAGCGCAAGACCCAGCGGTGGGTTTAATTGTCGATGGAGTCAATTATGCGTACAACGCATTGGCATCCAGTTTTGATTTCACGGATATTGAAGCAGTTGAAGTTGCGCGTGGGCCACAAGGGACATTACTTGGCAAAAATGCAAGTATCGGCGTGATTAATGTCACCACTAAACGCCCTTCATTTAAAGCTGATTCGTCTTATTCGGTAACCCTGGGTCAGTGGGATACCGTCCAGGGACGCTTTGGTGCTGGCGGGCCAGTGATTGATGATTTGCTCGCCTGGCGCGGTACTTTAAGTGTAAGTAAAGGCACCGGTGATATTGTTAACTCCTATAACACCGATCAAAGCTATACCAATAAAGAACGCGTGTCTGGCAAAGTACAATTTTTATTAACGCCATCTGAAGATTTTAGTGCGCGTCTTGAAGCAGATGTTCAACCGCGCTCTTCTGAAACGACAAACGGACGGACAATCAGAACGGCAACCCCGGAATTTTATGCAGATGGTGCGACCAAAGTAAATGTAAATACTGATGCGGCAACCCGCTTGAATAGACGCTGGTTTACGCAATCCCCTCAATACACTTACAACGGTGATTATCTGAATGGCGGTCGCGATGGTGAATCGGTTAACAATGACAGTCAACGCGGTCTGGTGACAGGAAGCAATGGTGCAACACTGGATATTAATTGGAATATTGGCACACACAAATTAACCTCCATTACTGCGTACAAAGATTATCACTTCAATGCTGTTAATGATGAAGGCACACCTTTTGATATTCATCGCAACTCAGGAGGATTCTTTAACGATTACAAGCAAGCCAGTGAAGAAATTCGTTTGTCGTCAGCCGTGGGCGGTTTTGTGGATTATCAAACCGGTTTATTTTTTCTCAATGTTCATAACGATGCGCTCTATCAACGGGTGTGGGGTAATGATGCTGCAGCATGGTTTGCAAGCCCGGCCCAGTACACAAGCCTGGATGCCGATGGCAATGGCCGTTATTTATTACAAAATTCCTTATCAGGTTTATCCATGGCATTTAATAGCCCAGCGGGAAATCAAGAAATTCATAACAAAAGTGAAGCTATTTTTGGTCAGGCCAATTGGCATTTTACCGATGACCTTACCTTAACAACCGGGCTGCGTTTTACTCATGAAAATCGCGAAAATACGGCTTCTACTTTTATTAGAGAGCCAGGCAATGCGGCAGAATTGAACCCCGCAATTGTGAACGGTGTGCAATTAGGTGGTTTTAATTCTGTGTCTTCAGGTGCATTGGGAATCACAGACCCTGTTAGCAATTTAGTGGTTAATAACAATACCATCGAGCAATTGTTATTGGCGGACTCAGTTGCAGCAAAATATTTTAATGTTGCCGCAACAGCAACTCCCGGTGCTGCTTACAACAGTTTAACAGCTGCGCAAAAGAAACAAGTCGCCAATGCGAAAGCCTTACGGCAGTCGCAAATTGGTGTGGTGTTTAATGAAACAAAATTGGAAACCTTTGAAGAAACTCAACCTTCCTATGTATTCAGTCCAAGCTATAAAGTGAACGAAAACATCACTACTTATTTTGCGCTGCAACATGGTGAAAAGGCGGGTATATCGCAAGCCACTAACGGAATTTCAAATAAAGTAAAAGCAGAAAAAACCGATTCCTACGAGCTTGGGTTTAAATCGACATTGCTTAACAACACTTTTATATTAAATGCTGCACTGTTTCGCATGGATATCAAAGACTATCAACAAAGCAGTCAAATTGTGGATGAATACACTACGGCACAAAACAATAATGGCATTACCTCTTACACCAATGCCACGGCTAATATTCCCAAAGTGCGTTCAGAAGGTCTGGAGATCGACAGTATCTATAATGGTATTGAGCATTTCAGCTTTCGTTTCGCGGGGGCTTATACGGACGCAAAATATGTAACCTTTTTAAATGCGGCACAACCTCTTGAATATGGGAATCTGGCTGCTAGTCAACCTTATCGTGATGTCAGCGGCGAGCAATTGCCAGGCTCTTCAAAAATAACTTTCAACATTGGTGCTGATTATCGCTTACCCATATTTTCCGATAAAGAATTTCACGCAAGTGTAAATACTCTCTACACGGGAAAATATAATTCCGATAATAACTTATCAGCCTATGGAAAGATTCCTGCGGCCTACACCACTGATTTGTCATTTGGTATTGGCAACCGCAAAGGAAATTTTGATGTAAATCTTGTGGTGAAAAATTTATTTGATGATGATACGCCGCGATCAAAAACCTGGAATAGTTATACGCCGGCGGTGTCGCGGTGGGTCGGGATTACGTTTAGTGGGAAGTTGTGATTTAGACTTTTAGATAAGGTGTGATTTAAAAAGCCCGATTTTATCGGGCTTTTTTATTGACCTATCACCACTGTCGTGATAATTTTGTATCATAAATGATACATGAGATAGTCTTATGTATCATAAATGAATCAACAAACTTATGCCAAAATCTTCAACTCACGCTTATTCCCGCTACAGCCTTGATGCCTTGGAGCTTATGGGAAACCTGATCCGCGAAAGTCGGGTAGCGGCCAACCTGACCGCCGAAGCATTGGCTCAACGAGCAGGTATTTCCCGGTCTCTGCTTCACCGTATTGAGAAAGGTGATGCTGGTTGCACCATTGGCGCTGTATTTGAGATCGCCGCTATTCTTGGCATTCAGTTGTTTGATCTGGATGCAAAGAACCTTGCCATGCGTCTTAGTTACAGCACTGAAAAGCAAGCATTGCTCCCCAAAGCTGTCCGCTCCTCAAAAAAGGTAGTGAAGGATGATTTCTAAAGCCGCTTATACGGAAGCATATGTCTGGATTTGGCTGCCTGGGAAGACTGAACCGGTTGTTGCTGGCTTGTTGAGCAAGTCGGGTAACCAACTTGTTTTCAACTATGGTCGTAGCTATCTGCAACGACTCGACACTATTCCGATCTACGCGCCGGAACTACCTTTACAGCAAGGTACTTTACCGCTTTTACCGGGCCTGAATATGCCCAGCAGTATTCGTGACGCCTCGCCGGACGCATGGGGTCGGCGTGTGCTTATTAATCGAAAGTTTGGCTTGAAAGGTGAGGCGGCAAATGGTGTCGAGCTGGATGAGCTGACCTATCTGCTTGAGTCCGGCTCTGAACGAATTGGTGCTTTGGACTTCCAGCTGTCGCCCACCGAGTATGTGCCGCGCCAAGGGCCTGATGCCTCGCTGGAAGAGCTAATGCAGTTGGCAGAAATGGTAGAAAAAGGAATACCACTGCGTCCTGAATTAGATCAGGCCCTCCAGCATGGCACATCACTGGGTGGTGCTCGCCCCAAGGTTTTGATCGGCGACGGAGAACGCAAATTTATCGCCAAATTTTCAGCCACAAATGATCTTTACAATGTGGTGAAGGCCGAATTTATCGCTATGCGACTGGCCGCTGAAGTTGGCTTGAATGTCGCACCGGTAAAGATTACAAGCGCTTTAGGTAAGGATGTTCTATTGATTGAACGTTTTGATCGCGTGAAAGTGGAAAGTGGATGGCAGCGTAAAGCTATGGTATCGGCCCTGACTATTTTCGAACTCGATGAGATGATGGCTGCTTATGCTAGCTATGAAACCTTAGCCGAAATTATTCGCCATCGCTTCACTGACCCGGTGCAAACACTGAAAGAATTGTTTGCGCGAATTAGCTTCAACATCCTGTGCGGCAATACGGATGACCACGCCCGCAACCATGCCGCCTTCTGGGATGGAAAGGCACTTACACTGACCAGTGCTTACGATATATGTCCGCAATCACGCAGCGGCAATGAGGCCTCACAAGCGATGCTTATTCACGGTAACAATCGCATGAGTCAGCTAACTACCTGTCTAACTGCTGCGCCTAATTTTTTGCTCAGTGCCGAGAAAGCCAAGGCGATTATCGCCAATCAAATCAATATTATTCAGCAACGTTTTCAGTCTGTATGCGATGAGGCCGAGCTGCCTGAGATAGATAGGCGGCTAATGTGGCGACGACAATTTCTAAATCCATTTGCTTTCTACGGCGCGCCTGAGGAGCTGGCATTGGCCGGTGAGTTAGAATAGAGTCATAGACCCCAACATGTCTGACTCGATAGCCACGAAAAACTTGACCACAAAATAATTGGTTTAAGCTTGCCGTATATTTTAATTTTAAAGGAAGTGTTATGAAAAATTGTACTCTAGTGTTCTTGTCTGTTTCGGCAATATTATTTTCATTTGGTGTTTACGCTGGTGAATCTGTAATTAAAGAATCAAAACCTCCCGGTCTAGTCTCGTCTCTTTCAAAAGAGGATATTCGACAAGGTATGGAGAATGGCACATTTTGTATTGATCACAAAGGTCGAGCTAATTCTCGTGGAGCTTTCTTAAGCCTGGACAAAAAAATATATCGTTGCGTTAAGGTTTATGGTGAAAACCTTAGTGAAAATAAAAAATTGGCTTGGGTTGAGCTTATCCTTAGAAATGATGAAGCTGTGACTGCTGATTAATTTTAATATGCAGAAAATGCCTCAATTTATTTTTTACGCACCTGACTTATGCATTTCATATGCATTCAGAAATAAATTCTTTAACACAAAATTAATATCGCTTTAAATTTCCCACAATTTTTTTCAATTTATCAAAAAAACCTGTTGATTCACGGCCCTTCCTCAATCTGAGTGGGTTCCTAGCAATTTTCCTCA
>JAZKHP010000037.1:0-45875 GCA_040385335.1 Pseudomonadota bacterium | reverse complement strand
TGCAGCCGCAGCGGAGTTTGGGTCACAGTCCCTTGTTCCAGATCTTGTTTACTTTGCATAACAACTATTGGCATCGGATTGAGCTAGATGGATTGCAATTAACTGAGCCAGTTCGCAATGAAGCGAGCTTAAAGTACGATCTCGAATTAGCTGCCGCCGAACAAGATGGTGGCCTTACTTTGAACTGGCAGTTTAATTCAACAATATTTGACGATGAAACTATTCATCGGATGGCTGATAACTTCCTGACACTCATTACATCTGTAATTAAAAATTCACAAATCTGCTCCGGTGAAATCGAGCTAGTCCACCCGAAAGAAAAGCAGCGCTTACTTTGTGATTGGAATGCTACCGAAAATAAAGCTGCAGTTGAATTCGATTTGATTGGCGCTTTTGAGAAAATGGTGAGTTTGTACCCGAATAAACAAGCAGCTGCTGATCAAAACACTCGTTTAACCTATATAGAATTAAATAGCAGAGTAAATAAACTCGCTGCTTTATTGCAAAAAAATGGAGTAAAGGAAGGCAGTCTGGTCGCAGTCTGTCTCCCTCGTCAGCTTGACTTGCTTGTAAGCGTAATGGCGATTTTAAAAGCGGGAGCAGGCTATGTACCGGTAGACCCGACTTATCCCATTGATCGCATCAGTTATATGTTGAATAACTCCCGAGCCGAATGTGTAATTACTTATGAAAATCTTGTCGGTAAACTTTATGAAAAAAAATCACTCAATACCAAACCACTGATTATTGATTCAATATCTTTACAGCGTGACCTGGCAAATCTGTCAGGCGGAAATCCTGTTAAAAAACGAGACACTGCATCAGCTGCCTATGTGATCTATACATCAGGTTCAACCGGCCTGCCCAAAGGAGTTTGTATTCCGTATGGAGCACTGGGAAATTTTCTAGCCTCTATATCCCATAAACCTGGCATAACATCCGTCGATAATTTATTAGCGGTAACATCAATTAGTTTCGATATAGCAGGATTGGAACTTTATCTGCCGCTTGTAAATGGCGCCTCGCTGTATTTAGCCAGCGCTGAAGATGTACTTGATAGTAGGGCATTACAAATACTGCTGGAATCCCAGGATATTACGTTTATGCAAGCAACACCTGCTACCTGGCGTTTACTGATAGAAGATGATTGGCCGGGAAAATCGAATCTTAAAATTCTTTGCGGTGGGGAAGCTTGGCCATGCAAATTACGTGAGCAGCTTATTAGCCGAGCCGCATCAGTATGGAATATGTATGGACCAACAGAAACCACAATTTGGTCAACGCTGGATGAGGTGCGTAGCGATGCTCGCGAAATATCAATCGGTAATCCAATTGCCAATACTCAGGTTTATATCCTTAACAAACAAAAACAATTGGTTCCGCAAGGTGGTATAGGCGAACTCTATATCGGTGGGGAAGGATTGGCCAAAGGTTATTACGAAAAACCTGAACTTACTGATGAGAAGTTTATTCATTGTAAATTTCCAATGAGTGCAAAAATATATGGTACGGGTGATTTGGCCCGTTGGCGCAATGATGGCAAATTACAATATATGGGTAGGGAAGATCAGCAAATTAAAATTCGCGGTTTTAGAATTGAAATCGAAGAAATAGAAAAGGTGCTGCTTAGCTTTCCCGGCGTAGATAATGCTGTTGGTATATGCAAAACGTCTGATACTGATGACAAAACCCTTATTGCAT
Organism: Pseudomonadota bacterium; assembly: GCA_040385335.1. Taxonomy (GTDB): domain Bacteria; phylum Pseudomonadota; class Gammaproteobacteria; order Pseudomonadales; family Cellvibrionaceae; genus Cellvibrio. The sequence continues at coordinate 44,174 of JAZKHP010000037.1, read as the reverse complement.
ATGTGCTTGCCAGCCATCCGGTAACAACTGAAGACTTCGAAAAGAAATTGCTAGCACATTGTGCGATGCACTTACCCCATTATATGGTTCCCTTAAGATGTATTTTATTAGATAAATTTCCGTTGACGCTAAACAATAAAATCGATAAAAAGACGCTGCAAGCCAGGGCGGCAAGCATTATTAAGGAAGATACTCCCAAAACACCCCTGCAAATTCAAATCTTAAATATATGGTCAGAGTTGTTGGCTAAAGATTGCAGTGGAGTATCAATGGAAAGTAGCTTTTTTGAGTTAGGTGGGCATTCGCTATTGGTCGTTAAATTGATTAATAAATTCAAACAACATTTATCTATTGGGTTGCAAATTAAACACATATTTGATTATCCATCTCTCAAAGATATGTCGTATCTTATTGAGCAAAAGCTCATCTGCAATATCGTTGATGACGAAATAAGTTTACCTATTCAGAATAAGTTTGATTCAAATTTTTATATTGCATCATCAGCGCAACAGCGCATGTATTTCTTACAGCAAATTAATAATGAAACTACCTATAACATACCTCTCGCGCTTGAAATTCAGGGCGATATAAGTAGTGATAGGGTTGTGCACATTGTGACGCAGATTGTCCGTAAATATGATGCACTAAGGACTATATTTAAACAATCTGAAGTCAGTGACGCAGGCGTAGTAGCGGAAGTATTGGATAATCCTGATTTTAAAATACCGGTTACGCACATAGGCACAACTGATCCTACCTGGTTGATCAACAACAATAGAAACACATCGTTTGATTTAAGTTGTTTTCCTCTCTTTAAAGCTCATGTGTTAGATGTTTCCGAAAGGAAAGTTATTTTACTATTTAATATCCATCATATTGTTTTTGATGGCTGGTCTATTAGCTTGTTTTGCCACGATTTGTTGCAGTATTGCCAGCAACATAATGTTATTACAGAGCTAGGCAATATAAATCCAGCGATAACTTACCAATCCTACGCTGATTGGCAAGTAAGGAGACTGGCCACTAAATCTTATGAAGCTAAAACAGCATATTGGCTCCATCGTTTATCGGATCTCGCAGAACAAAAAAAAATAGTACCTGATGCACAAATCGTGTCTCCTACTTCCAATGCTGGCGAAGTATTCGAATTACCACTTTCTTTGGAAATGCAGCAGAATTTGCAATTGTTATGTGAGCAACACAATGTGACTTTATTTGTATTGGTTTTGGCGCTGCTTAATATCCAAATATGGAATTACACAGAACAAACTGACATTGCTATAGGGACAGCAGTTGCTAATCGTGATATGCCAGAGTTTGAGTATGTTATAGGTCTACTTATTAATACATTGGTTTTACGTAATACGTTTAATCCTATTTTAAATTTTAAAAATTTTATCCAACAAGTAAAAGAAAACTTTATTAGGGATATCGGATACCGCGATGTGCCATTTGAGAAAGTGGTAGACCAATTAACGTTCCGTGAGCGAGGTGTGGATAAAGCTATTTTCAACGTCATGCTCAATGTCCAAGAAAAAATGGTAGGTATGCCCCGCAATGATTTTTCTATTACGCACATTTCGCAAGATTGGAATACTTCAAAATTCGATATCACGGTGAATCTGGAAAAATCAAGCGATTCAATTTACGGATATATCGAATACAAAATAGATGTTTTTAAGCGTCATGATATTGAAAATATCTATAAGGACATGCAATCGTTAATTCAACATTTGGTAGAAAAAACACATAGAAACCTGTTTGATCTTCCATGTACACATCATGGTAAGAGTCAGGTTATGATGGAAGCTAATCAAGAGCTGGAAGAGTTGTTTCAATTTTAAAAATAAAATTCACCAGAAATTAGTAATTTATTAATGTCAGGTATTCAGGTATGAAAAGTGTAATTGTTAAAGCATCGAACAATAAAGATGTAAAAATCAGTTTGCTGACGAATGTTGATTTGATTTACTGCATTCCAGTTTTTATATGGAATATAATCATGCATGTCGCTGGTTATAAAATATTTGGCTATTTCTTTAAAATAGCCGGGTATATCGGTGAAAAATTTTTGGGCGATTTTCTCTACATTAGCAAATGGCGAATTTATTTCGCTGTATTGGTGCCAATGATTTCCCTTTCGACAATGTACATCGCCTTGATGACTGGAATAGTTAGTGGTATCGAAGCTGAAATAGCTATCACAGTGATTGCTGTGGTCTTATTGATTATGTCAGGACGACTGATTATTAATGTACACAACATGGAGTCATTTAAACCCCTCGGGCAGTGCACCATTCGTGACATTATGACTGCTGAAGCAGAAAATATTCCAGAACACATTCTGGATTCCCCACACTCACGTGGTTGCGTATCCACCGGCTCCATAGTGACAGTCTACGTACTGTTTAATTTTGTTTTCTTGACATTGTTGGTAGATGCACAAGTTTTATACTTCGCTCCTTTTATCGCTATTTTACAAGTATTTCTATATCTCGATAAAGAAAATATCGAGCACATGGGATCACATGCGAAAGGTGGGAAAATAATTCAAACAGAAAAAGCATCTTCAATAAAAGATTATTTTTATGTGAGCCTCGATTTTTTACGCCGCTATCTGGTTTGGCCTGCTATGTTTTGGTTCCCCAACAATTACTTTGCTATTCACACTGGCGTGCATCACGCCGAAAACAATGGCCCTGCAGATAGCCAATCAACTCTGAGATTTGATAAGTCAACATTTTTGGGGTTTGTCAAAGCAATAACCTGGTATTCCTTATTTACTGTATTAATTCCTTTTGATGCATATCGCTATTTAAAAGCACAAGACCGCAAAAAGTTTTTAAGCGCATTTATGCGAAGTTATGTTTTTGGATATGCAGTATTTGTTGGAGTGAGTTTGCTTCATCCATTGCTTGGATTAAGTATTCTCGCGCTTATGATTGGTTCTGGTTTATACACCTATCTCTTTGTCATGCGTTGGCATGGTTTCCATGATGCATCTCATCCTTACAGTATTGAAGCATCCAATAATTCACCCATGCATTATGGTCACCACAAACAGCAGAACGTCCATGTAATGGCTGGAGGCGAGGCCTGTCGCTTATTTTGGCGCAATAGAGAAAAAAATACTAAAGAATTTCCTGTCTATTATTCTGCCGAAACACTTGAAGTTTACAGTAGAAACTGGCTATGGGTATTTTATAGATTGTGGCAAGGAAAATTCGATGTCGTTAGAAAGTTAATCTACACGGATGCCGAAACGAATTCTCAGCTAAAGAAATATGTCAATGGCGTAAAGTTGATTAAGGAAAACAAAAAAATTCGTCAATTGGATATTATTTTATCTAAGGAATTAGGTCAGTTTTTAGAGAAGCGTGCATGCGCAAAAATGTCAGAGGAAGATAGAAGTTATTTTTATGGGAAACAAAGTGACTTGAATATTAATATTCGCGTAACTAATTTCCGCCGTTTTCGTGTAACTGCCGATCATGAAGAGCTTCCACAAGGACTCTACTAATTAATCGATATAGTATTGGAATAAAATTATGTTGAAAAAAATTTTGGTGGGATATCCATTGCTTGGAAGGCTTATAACTTTTGTTATCTTGCCCTCATTATTTATGATAACAATGGTAGTGATTTATTTTCGGCAAAGTTTGCCAGAATCCGACAATGTTCAGTATTTAACTACATCTTTCGGGAATGTCCATGTTTCGCGCTCGGAAGGAAATCTACCGGTTATTTCCGGTAATTCAACGGCCAGTGCTTATTTTGGTCTGGGTTATGTACATGCACAAGATCGCATGTGGCAAATGGAAACCCTGCGCTATCTCGCTAAAGGGCGCTTGGCCGAACTCAAAGGACAGCAAGCGCTTAAATCAGATATATATATGCGGACACTTGGATTAGAAACACTTGCCCGATTGCAGTTGAATAATCTTTCTATTACAACACAATCTTATTTAAATGCCTATGCAGATGGTATTAACAAATGGCTGGATAGCCAAAAAGTATTATCCATTGAATATTATGTGAGCGGGCATACCCCCGAGCATTGGACGACAATTGATTCTCTGGTGGTGTTTAAATTATTTCAATATGAATATTCTTACGGACTTACCAGTGAGTTGAAGCGAAGTGTTGCTGCCAATATTTTTGGTGAACAAAAAGCTCAGGCATTGTTCTCACACTCATCGCAATTTACTGCTGAAGATACTGATGGTTATATTAATTCAGCAACTCGTGAATTTTCCGAGAAGATGTTGCTTACGACTCGTATGATCTCTGATGAGTTCGGTTTTGGCGAAAAAATATTGGGGGATTACGCGTGGGCGTACATTTTCAATAAGGATGGCAAACCTGAACCAATAGTGGGATCTGTAGTAAACACGCAAGCTACTCTTCCAGCGAAATTTTATATCGCAGAAATTACAGCAGGTGATATAAAACTTTCTGGTGCAACCATTCCTGGCTTACCAATATTCCTTCACGGTAGAAATAACGAAGTAGCATGGAGCTTTGTTCCGGTGGATGAAGATGTGCAAGATCTGTATGTTGAAAATGTTAGCCCTAAAAATGACAATGCTTATCGTGTTGCAGATAATTGGCAGTCTATAAAAAAGCGAACGGAAGTTTTTAAAGTGAAGGCTGATTTTCCTAAAGTGCTTCGCGGAGAGGTTGATCCAGTCACATGGACAGTTCGGGAAACCGTTAACGGGCCTATCGTTAGTGATGCGGTTGGCAATAAAGGTGAAGTATTATCGCTGAAATGGGTAGGAATGGATACGACCGATAAAAGTATTGAAAGCTTTTTTAATTTAAATTTTGCACATAATAAGCAAGACATTCTTACAGGATTTTCATCTTATACCAGCCCAATGATCAATCTTGTTATGGCTGATAAGCACGGAAATATTGGGAAAAAGCTGTTTGGGAAATTACCTCTTCGGCAAACATTTGGCAACAGATTACCAATGGCGGGATGGGATTCAAGATATCAGTGGAATGGCTATCGTGCTAACGATTCAATATCAGAAGTATGGGCAAAGCCGGGTGAGGCCGTAATTGCGGTAGCGGGTATTGATGCTACGCCTGCTGCAGAGCAAGCGGTATTGCAAATGGACAAATTAGTAAACGAGTCTGTAAGCGAATCAGCTACCAAAGATTACAAGCTTGCAAATATTCCTGCACTCGATAAATCAGACGCTGATATTGCATTAAAAATTATTGATAAGATTAAAAGTCTTACTGTCAGCAAAAATGATGCTCTTGTGAGTCGTTTGGATAACTGGGATGGAACCGTCGATTCCAGGACTATTAATGGCACTATTTTTTACACCATATTGCGCCACATATATGAGCAACTTATCGTTGATGAGTTGGCGCCGGGAGGTCAAGGGATGCCAATTACACCTGCGGTACAGAAAATGCTATTGGATAAGGTGAACCCTTATTTTGTTTATCAGGTGTTAGTAGAAAAAAACGCGTGGTGTGACGATATTCGTAGCGTCAAAATTGAAAGTTGCTCTGATGTGATTACAAAATCAATTCAACAATCGAATAATGAATTGACTTTGTTGTTGGGTAGCAGTCCGGAAAAATGGTTGTGGAAAAATGCAGGTGTACTTACTTATAAACATGGTTCCTATGGAAATAGTTCTGAATATTCTTTCTTGTTTAATAAAAGCTTTGCGTTAAACAACAGCAATGATTTGACAGCGAGTGGACTACCAGGATTTTCCAAGGATCACGGTTATGTAAAATCCACAGATGAAACTTACAGTCAATTAATAAACCTGGGCGCTAATACCGGATTATATTTTACTAGCACTGGTCAGTCAGGTAATGTTTTTGATAAAAATTATGCTAAACCATCACTACTTCGAATTGTATTTAATTAAAGAATTCGCTCATTTGAGTGTGTTTATTTGAAAAGTCACAAAATCGGACGAAATTATGAAACACAATATATTTAATCATGGAATTTACGGGTTACTGGTAAACAGTGCCCCGAATCGGGTATTTATAAGCGTGGCTTTAAGCACGTTGGCAGGGCTGCTTCAGGTAATCCTGATTCCTTTGTTAGTGATGTCTTTTGATGTCGATAGTAGCGATGGATTGGTCCATATTAATTATAAAGATAATTTTGAAATACTAGGGATAAGTATTAGAACCCCGGGCTTTGCATTATTTTTCTTCACTATGTGTTTTTTGATTTTATTGCTGCGCTCTGGTTCAGGCCGCATGATGAGCGAAGTAGTAACACGCTTGGTGTTGGAAATTAAGCGTGATATTTATCAAAAAATTAATGGTGCGCCGGTACAAGACGTTGAAAGAATTGGCTTTTCGTCATTATTGGCAGTACTTACAACGGATATTGAAAAAATTGCTATAGGCACACGTGCTATCCCATTGGTTATTAATTATGTTGTAGTTTTGCTTGGTGTGATCATTTTGTTGGGGATAGTTAATTTTAAAGTTATGTTATTTATTCTTGGATGTACCTTATTCGGTATTCTTTGTTATCAACCTTTTTCTATATTTGGCAACAAGGCATTTATCCAGGCAAGACATTTAATTAATAGGATCGTTGAGTCTAACAAAGCTATTATCTTGGGAAGTAAAGAACTTAAGTTGAGCGAAAAGAAAAAGAAAGGTTTTATAACTGAATTGCAACAGATGGAGGAAGCACATAGGAAATTGCAACTGCGAGGATCCACTTTATTTATGGTGGGAGCACAGTTTTCAGGAATGATGATTATGTTGATTATTGGCATAGTTGCATTTGCATTAAGCAATTTTTACAGCCTTTCCTCGGGAGCTCTAATCAGTATTGTTATGATCCTTTTGTATTTGTCTGAACCATTGCTGGGAATTGTTGAATGTGTTTCCAGTATTTTTCCAGCGCGTATTGCGCTCTTCTCATTAATGAGAAATATGCGTGGTTTAGGTGTAGAAATAGAAAATCAGCATAGTACTGTGAGCCATAATAAACGTGTGCGACAAATACATCTAAAAAATATGAGTTATTGTTTTGGTACTGGAGCTGAAAAAGGTTTTTCAATTGGCCCTATTAGCCTGAGCCTTGAGGCGGGCCAAGTTACCTTTATTACAGGTGGCAATGGTTCAGGAAAGTCAACGCTGGGCAAGGTGATATCGTTGCTATATAACAAAGAGAGTGGGGATATTTATTTTGATGGCTCACCTGTGACAAATGACAGTATCGCGGACTTTCGAAAAAATATAGCAGCTATATTTACTGACTTTTATCTGTTCCCAAGGTTATATGATGTCTCTGCAGAACAAGAGCAAAAGATTCCAGAATATTTAAAAGAGCTAATGTTAGAGGAGAAAGTGACTATAACAAACGGCGAGCTTTCTACGACCAGTTTATCTGATGGACAGCGCAAGCGCATCGCGTTGCTGGTTAGTTATTTGGAAGATAAAGATGTTTACGTATTTGACGAATGGGCCGCTGACCAAGATCCTCAATTTAAAAAGGTTTTTTATACCAGTATCCTAAGTAAATTAAAAGCTAAGGGTAAAATCGTGATCGTAATAACCCATGATGACCGATATTTTAATCTAGCCGATCAGTTAGTGAAAATGGAGAGTGGAAAGATAGTTAGTATTCTTGATCAGCGACAACAACTTAATTGTGTCAATGTGGCTTGATCGTAGCAAAGGGACGACATTGTCGTCCCTTTTTTATTCTGCTCGCGTTTTATTTTCCCTTACTTGTCATCTGTCCATTTACTTTTTTAGTATTCACCCTACTACCTACCCGCAAGATCTTTCAGCTATCCATTTTTTTTGTCATCGTTATCATTCGAGCAGGAATATAAGTAAACCTGTGAGATAAATATGTCTGAACAAGCACAAGAAAAATTGTTTAAATTCTTACAGCAATCTGATGTTCGCGCTGGTTTGCGAAATGATAAAATTGTTTTGGGTGGCAATGTGAATGGACTGACGGATAACGTCAAAGCATACCTAAAGGAAAATTTCTCGCTGCTTTGTGATTCAGCGAGAAATATTCAAAAACAATATGATTATGGCTGGACACAATATCTATCCGATGTTGTCAACCTGACTGATGTCACACAAAGTGGTTCATTAAATAAAAAGCTGCAACTTTCAAGTACAACCGCGAGCAATCAACAGTCAATTTCAGCTTCTATTAATACCCGGCGGGCACTATCAGAAATAGAGAATGTGCTGAGAGCAGCTTGGGCAATTGTGTTACACAGATATACCTCGAATGCTCAAATTTCTTTCATAACTGCTGAGCCAGTACCAACTCATGACCATAGCTCCCAATCAGTACTGAATCCGATCATTGATTGCTTCGATATATCTGCTGAAAGCAATTTTCAACATTTACAGGAGAGGGCAGCTAGAAATAGATTCAATGCGCAGGGCAAAGGGTTTCCGTCACAAAAGCTACTCGAAAAGACAATACTGTTGAATTCAGCAAACCCATCGCTTCTGGTTATCGACAATATTGATGCATTTGAACAATTGAGCGTTTTTTTTGATGAGACCGCACAGCATTTTGTATACGCCATCAATATTGAAAAGAAAAGTGAAGCTATTTCACTCAATCTGCGTTTTGATCCAACGCGTGCGACACCTGATGCAGCGCAACGAATCCTCAGCTATTACGTCAGTATTATTTCTGTATTTTTGAATGAGAATTATATAGACAGCTTAATAAGTCAACACGATTTTCTCAGCGAAAGTGATAAGCAATTGTTATTGCAAAATTGGGGCGGCGCCAATATACATTTGCCTGAGGGGCTCTGTGTCGTTCACCTGTTCGAACAACAAGTCAGTAAAACTCCTGATGCTATTTGCCTGGAAGAAGGTATCAATAGACTCACGTATGCTGAGGTAAACTGCCGCATAAATAAATTCCTGGAGAGTATGCTGCAGCTTGGAGTTCAAGTCGGGCAGCCAATTGGTGTGCATATGTCTAAGTCTGTAGACTTAGTAGTTGCATGCCTTGCAATTATGAAAGCTGGATGTGCTTATCTGCCATTGGACAAATCGGTGCCTCGTGAGCGTATTCAAAATATTTGCCAAAATGCACAAATAAAATTTGTACTGGTGGATACGTGGGAAGGAAGAGATTTATTCCAATCGTTGGAATTATCTAACTCACTGCAGGTATTGTCTGCGACTGAACTTGGCGAGGTGGTAAATAATAACCTGAGGAAAAAGTTGCCAATAATGTGTGAGCATGAACATGTCGCATACATTATTTACACCTCGGGTTCGACTGGTGCACCTAAGGGAGTCGCCGTTTCTCACAAAGCGCTAGCCAGTTTTCTTCTTCACTGCAAGAAAACTTATCGGGCAGAAGATTTACTTAGCGTTTTGTTCAGTACCCGCATTTGCTTTGACCTGTCTATCTTTGAATTATTTGCAGCTTTTTTATTTGGCGGCAAGCTCGTAATTGTTGAAGATATCCTTGAGCTCGTCGATAAAAAAGAACAATTTGATGTCTCCTTCGTCGGCTCCGTGCCGTCTGTAATGGCACAGCTCCTTGATATCGGCGACCTTCCTCCTTCAGTTTGTACGTTAAATCTTGGTGGTGAGCCACTGAGGCGATCGCTCGTTGAACGTGTATTTAATCAATCCTTTGTAAGCCGTCTACACAATGTGTATGGACCAACTGAATCCACAGTATTTTCTACAACTAGTTTATTACTTGGACCTACAGATTCAGAGCCAGTTATTGGCAAGCCGGTAGCTAACACGCAAGCACTAATATTAGATCCTTATGGGAATTTAGCGCCGGTTGGCGTTGTGGGCGAACTGTATTTGGCAGGTCTCAATACTGCTAATGGTTATGTAAATGCTGAGCAACTTACCGCGGAGAAATTTAAAAAAGACTCAAAATATTTCGATAATAAAACCATGTACTGCACAGGTGATTTTGTTCGCTGGAATGACACAGGTGAATTGGAGTTTATTGGACGCAAAGACCAGCAAATTAAATTGCGTGGGTTCAGAATTGAAATTGATGAAATTGAAGTCGTATTAAATGCTGTGCCTGGTGTTCTTGATGGTGCTGTTATTTTATATAAGGACGAGATAAAGGGAGATTTTCTTGCAGCATACGTTACGGTTGATAAATTCGACGGTAGCGATGTAATCACGGTAAATGCAATATTGGATTCTTTGCGTGTGAAGTTGCCTGACTATATGGTGCCTAAGCATTGCATTGTTCTTGATCGTATGCCCAACACAGCTAGTGGTAAAATCGATCGAAAAAATCTCGCAGCTAGAAACATTTCTGACATTATCTCTGGTTTTCGCATATCCCCAGTTACCGAATTACAAAAAAACATTTGTAAGGCTTTTGAAAATACTTTGGGCATTAAGGATATTGGCATCGAAAGCGATTTCTTTGCACTTGGTGGGCACTCGTTACTGATTGGGAAACTGGTAAGAAAAATTTTTTCATACACAAAAATTAATATTCCACTGCGCGGAATTTTCGACAATTCCAGGGTTGACCAACTGGAAATTTACCTGCAAAAAATAGCAACTGCACAAGCTTGCGATGATATTAAATCCTCCATTAATGAACTGTCTACAGAAATTATTAATGATGCAGAAGCCTCTTTCTCGCAGCAGGCCTATTGGTATAAAAACCAATTACGCGGAGCCACAGCTGAGTATAACCTTGCTTATGCCTTTAAAATTTCTGGCGAGTTGAATGAGTCGGCTTTGATCGGTGCATATGATTCATTAATTAGAAAACATAGCGCTTTACGAACTTTTCTCTATGAAGCATCGGGTGTCATCAGGCAAGGTGTACGTGAATATTATGATTTACCGTATATCAAAATCGATATGCTATCTTCTGATACGCTTGAAACAACCAGAATTGCAGCGCGACAATTCATTGAGTCAAGCGCCAACCAGCCGTTTGACTTAAATAAAGATTGTCCCACACGTTTGGTGCTTGTAAATATTGCTGACAAAGAGCAGTTCCTATTATTAGTAGTACATCATTCAGCTGCAGATGGTGTCGCTGTAAAAAATATCTTACAGGATCTTGAGCATTATTATCGCCAAGGTGTTGGCTTGGCTATACAGAAAAATCAATCGCAGATATGCCAATTTATTAATTATTCTGTATGGCAACGTAAATGGATTGATAGCCCTGAGGGAATAAAGAGCATCAACTACTGGCAAAATAAATTACAAGATGTACCAATCTTGCACTGTTTACCTACAGATTTCCTACGTCCTGCCAAACAAAATCATAGCGGCCTAATTTGGCGAACACAAATTCCTGCAGACCTAACTTTACAGTTGAAATCTTTGTTGAGCACATATGGAGCATCCTTATTTATGGGAATGCAAAGTGCTTTTGCATGGTTACTTGCAAGGTCTGCTGGTCAGGACGATATCATAATGGGCACACCATCAGCTGGACGAGATGCTGAAGTGTTGGAGACAGCAGTTGGAAATTTCATGAACACGGTGATTTTGCGTAACCGCATACCGAGAGAGTGTTGTTTTAGCGAATTGTTGAATCAGACAAAATCAATGGTGTTATCTTCCTTTGATCATCAGCCAGTTCCTATTGAACTTTTAAACGCAAGGCTGTCTCGCATTCGTGACGATAGTTTTAATTCACTTTATCAAATCTGGTTCGTTATGCAGAACCAGGAACATGAAATTTTAAGTTTTGCCGACTTGGCCATTGAAGGCCTTGTGCAAGATTATACGCAAAAAAAATATGTTCACTTTGACCTTTCGTTAAGCGTATCTGAAGTTAATGGTAACCTGGAATTGTATTGGGGTTACAAGGATAGCCTTTTTAAAGAGTCAACTATTGTTTATCTTTCAGATTGTTATAAAAAAATACTCGAATATGTGGTGAAAAATCCTGAAGAGAAAATTCCCGAAAGCATAATAGCTTTTAATTCAGTGGCCAATTCATCTCTTGCCAACGGTATTAGGGTAAATCTAAACCAAATTAATGAGTATTTATTACAAGAATTCGATTGGCAAACAACACATTTTGAAGGGATGTCAGTATGCATCTTGAATGAACAGCTATGTGTATCTCTAATAAATCCAGGTAATGATAGCGAAACTTTACTTCAAAAACTTTGCCACAAAATTAATACTACTTTTCCTGATTACTTACAGGATATTTATTTGTTATCAAGTTCGGAAGAAATTCCAATGATTGATATTTGCAATATTATAAGAGATTCTGGTTGCCTTGATTGGCAAACTATCAAGCAATCGAAAAGACTTTCTGGATTGTGGCATGTACACCCAAAAGATATAGCGCTTTATGTGTCAGCAATTTTGCTATTTGTAGGGAGAAGCTGCTTCAGTAAATTTGAAATAACTTCTGATGAACTTAATAAGATTTATGTATGCGAGTCAAAAACCGGTGTTATTAAAACGTCTTTTGTGAAAAGAAAAATTGAACTGGATGAAAATGAAAGTTTGATGGCGCTGAACAATATGATAAGTAATTTTATAGGATTGAAAGCCCCCTCAAAGATTTACATTAAAAATGATAATGATTCTGTTATAGGTTTTACGATATCAGATTCATCAATTGAAATTTTTATTGTAGGGGATGAATTATCCACAATTTCAAATATGGAGTTTAAATCTGAAATTACTGAGCTTGTATACCTGATAGAAAATACGGCTTATATAAAAATTAAAGATGTGGCGAAATACACTAAGCAAAATTCGGATATTTTGGTGAGTGAACTTAAGTCACGATTTGGTTAATAAAAGCAAATTATATAGGTGAGTATCAGTGAACTTTTCAGATTGGAAAAAAAATAAAATACAGTATTCGGATTTTTCGGATGGCTTTGTGTATAGGGAAACAATTAATAATAAATGTTTGCCGGTTGTGTTCAAAGCCAAATCCACTTCGTTAGATTTGGGCGAGTGGTATGTAGCTAATAAATCGGCTGTTGATGAGCAGCTTGAATTGTATGGAGCGTGTTTGTTTCGTGGATTTAACCTGAACAACATGGCGGATTTTCAAAAGACGGCGGGTCGCTTTTTATCTAAGCCCGCCAAATATATCCAGGGAGCAACACCCAGGTCAGAATTAACTGCCAATATTTATACATCTACTGAGTTTCCACAAGATCAGGAAATTTCATTGCATAACGAACTCTCGTATGTGAGTAATCCACCAGAAAAAATTATTTTTTGTTGCCTGACTGCCGCCAACTCAGGTGGACAAACACAAATTGCTGATATGTCGGTGATTCACAGTAAGCTTGATAAAAATATTCTTGATGCTTTTGACCGACTTGGTGGTTGGATGTTAAGGCGTTCCTATAGAGAGGGATTTGGTCCTTCAATCTTTAAAAGTTTTAATTCTGAAAATATTGAAGAAGTTATGGATTTTGCAAATCGCGAAAATATTAGAGTTAGTTGGGTTGGCGATCACTACAGAACTGAGCAAGTGAATCCGGTAACAAAAATACATCCAAAATCTAATTTGCCAGTTTGGTTCAATCATGCGCTCTTTTGGCACTCAGCAAGTCTTTGTCCAAAAGTTAAAGAGCGAATGTTGGAAGTTTGTGATGAAGAAACTTTACCGTATAACACTTTTTACGGTGATGGCAGTCAAATTTCGGAAGCTACCATTCATCAAATAAGATCGATATATAAACAAGAAGAAGTGGTCTTTGATTGGCAAGAGGGAGACTTCATGTTGCTTGACAATTTAAGAGTTGCGCACGGTAGAAAGCCATTCACAGGTGCACGAACTGTATTGGTTTCCATGGGAGCATAAGACTATGAGCAAATTTGGGAAAGGGGTTTAAGTAAATGAATGAACGCAAAGCAATAGTGGCCTCACCAATTCATGACGCTATATGGAAACAAAAGATATCTTCGCAAATGGAATGGAAATCTGCATATGTTTCAGTGATAACGAAAACTAAATTAGCTATAGAAGATGTGAGCGAACGTTTAGAAAAATGTACATCAACGAATGCAGCGTTGCGTTACCAATATGAAGTTGGTGCCGGGGATATATTGCTGGCAAGGGCTGTTGAAAATCCTCATTTAGGTGTAAGTCAAGTGGATTGGTCTGGATTGGATATTGATGCACAGCATAGAAATAAACAACAAGCTCTTGCTGCAGCCCAGTGCAAAAAATGGAGTTCCGCTGGACTAGAATTGACGGTCGCGAAACTGCATGAGAACTACACATGGTTATTATTGGAGGCTCCTGCAATTAATGTAGATAACCAGACGTTGTTGCTTTTGATGGATGCAATTCTTGGAGACAATTCATTTAACACCAGTATTGATTATGCAGATGTAGCCGCATGGTTAAATGAATTTCAAACGCGTCATGATTTACGTAGCGCACGCTCATCGTGGTCAAACGAAGCGATACGGGCGGCTGTACATCAAGAGCTGGGATTGCGTAACTATAAGGCTGCAAAAGAAAATTTGATAGTTAGTTGTCCTATAGGTGTTGAAGAGTTGGATGTAACTTATATTGCGCAACTTTTTTCAGCTCATAAAGCTGACGTTGCTGCTGAAGATTTTTTCTGTGCAGCTTTAAGAAAAACATTGCACCAGTTTTCAGACGGCGCGGTGTTAGCGAGGAATATGAGCTCACGTTCCGGTGAGTTGTCAAATGTTGCAGGGCCTTTGACGCGTGCAGTCACTTATGATGTGGATTGTCAATATTCTTTGATTGAAACGGTACAAAATGAGCTTAATTGCAAAGCTGATTTAGGACAATTGATTGAATGTTTTTCCAAGCAAAACCATTTGGAAAAATCTATAAAGTTTTTATTTGAAAGTGTGCAACTCAATCGAAAAAGTGATTTATACAAATTTGATTTTATTAACTGTCCTCATGAAGATTATAAGATCTGTTTTACCTTAGTGCAGCAAGACGCTTGCTGGAAGCTGCATATTAAATTTGATACATCTTATATTTCTTTTGAGGCCATTAGTCATTTTATTCAGTCTTGGCAGGCTGATGTGCTAAGTGCTTTTAGTGATAGTTCTACGCATTCCGATGTCTACATTGATAAGACTGCGGTGTTGATCGGCGATATAAAAGTACTACCGTATAATGTGGTACAACGGCTGAAAACGTCGTTAAAAAATTCGACGGCAAATGTTGTTGGTTATTCCCATGGTCAGCAGGAAATACTCAGTTTTCAAGAGTTGAACAACGAATCCAATAAGGTGGCAAATGCTTTGTTGGATGCAGGAATTGGTGCAGGGAATATTGTTGCGTTACATACACCGAGGGGTATTAATTTTGTAATCGGCATGTTGGGCATTATCAAAGCTGGTGCTACTTATCTCCCTCTGGATTTATCAAATCCAAAATCACGAAATAAATGCATTCTCGATATTTGTAATCCAGCAGCAATGTTGTATCAGGATCTTGAACCCGATTTTCAAGGTCTGGTGATCGATATTAATTCTGTTAGGCGGCAACATAATGATTCTGCACCAGAAAGGGAGTTTGTCGACAATAACGCTGCCTATGTGTTATTCACCTCCGGCTCTACAGGTCAACCAAAAGGTGTCCAGATAGGAATGGCCGCGTTAATGAACCATATGGATTGGATGCTGAATACTTTTGATTTTACCGCCGAAGACAAGTTCTTGCATCGCACCTCAACGGGATTTGATGCATCAGTATGGGAGCTATGGGCGCCCTTGCTTCTTGGTGCTGACTTGATAATTACACCAGAAGAAGCAAAGAATGATCAAAATATTTTACGAAGAATCCTGCAGGAAAATTCAGTTACGGTTATACAAACTATTCCATCTCTGGCGGAGTTCTATTTAGACTCCCAAACTTTTGATGAAGTGTCATCTATAAAATATTTCTTTCTGGGAGGTGAAGCTCTAAAAACCTCTATAGCGAAGCGATTGGTTGCGAATCTGGAATGTGATGTGGTAAATCTTTATGGGCCTACAGAATGTTGTATTCAGGTTGCAAGTTATCGTTATGAGAGCTCGCTTGCTACACAATACGTGCCAATAGGTAGTCCAATTAATAACACCAAATTTTTGATTGTTGATAGCGTTGGGAATAAGGTTTCACACGGTCAGGTTGGCGAGCTTCTGGTGACGGGAAATTGTTTGTTCCTGGGGTATTACGGGAAGCCTGAATTGACTCGCCAGGCAACCAAAATTATCGAAAATGAAACCTATTACTGCACTGGTGATTTGGTTCAGGTTTTGTACGACGGCACTTTGTATTATCTGGAGCGCAAGGACGATCAAATCAAATACAACGGTAATCGACTTGAGTTGCAAGAAATTGCTAATTTTTTGATTGAAACAAAAAGTGTTGCTGCTGCGCATTCTATCTTTGATAAACGGCTTGGCCAAATTCACTTATTTATCATAGATCCGCAGCTGGACATCTTTGTTATCAAACAACAATTAATCAATAGCTTCCCTGAATATATGTTGCCCTCGGAAATTCATCTGTTGATAGAGTTCCCTCGCTTGGGCAGTGGAAAAATTAACAATGGTGAATTGATTAAAATCCTTGATAACCACCTTAGTGCTGCTCAATATTCTCAGCCTGAAGCTGATGAGGAGCATGGGTTATTTAATATTTGGCGGGAGTTAATCGGAAATACCAACTTTGGCATAGATACAGATTTTTACAGTGCGGGTGGAGATTCATTGCTAGCAATGAAATTGGCGAACAGGATTTCAGTAGTTTTCAACATGGACGTGAAGATGGGAGATCTCTTCAAGCATAAGACTATTCGCACGTTCGCTCAGCATGTCCAGTCTCGTCAGCGGGGCTCGACACTGGTTAAGCTTGATGATTTTAAAAATAATCGCGGTGTACTTTCTTACACCCAAAAGCGCATGTGGTTTGTCAACGAATTTGAAGGTCTTAATGCTGTATACAATGTACCTGCTACTTTTAAATTAGTTGGCAATCTTGATGTTGATCTGATTGCGTCGAGTATTAATAAAATAATCGCAAGACATCAGGTTTTGCGCACCAACATTATTTCCGAAAAAGGTGAACCTAAAGCATTGGTTCATGACACACGGTGTCTTGACATTTCTTATCAGGATATTTCCGGCTTATTACCTAAAGAAAAGCAAGAAGAAATTATCTTGCTTCAGCAACAAGAAGCTTCATTCCATTTTGACTTGGCTAATGACTTACTGTTGCGGTTAGCGTTGGTTAGGATTTCCGACAATGAACACGTGATGATTATTACGATGCATCATGTTGTCTCTGACGGCTGGTCCAGTGACATTTTTATCCGCGAATTGACTGTAATTTATAATGCGAGCAAGGATGAAATTGATAGTAATTTACCGGTGCTTGATACGCAGTATGCTGACTTCGCTGCTTGGCAACTCAATCGCATGGAATCGGAAACCTATAAATCGCAATTGGATTTTTGGAAGCAATATCTGGAATCTGCACCAATTTTGCATTCGTTGCCGTTAGACAAACCGAGAGCCCTAACGCAATCTTTCAGTGGGAAAACGCTAACGGTATCTATTCCGGAACTCTTAGGTGTCCGGGTGGATAGCTTTTGTAAAAATAATAAGGTGACCTTGTTTACGTTACTGCAAGGATTGTTGGCGGTATTGGTAAGCCGCTACAGCGATGTGGACGATGTGGTGATGGGTTCACCTTCAGCGGGCCGTAATGACGCCAGCCTTGAAAATTTGATCGGTTGTTTTGTCAATACCATCGTATTAAGAAACAGAATTGATCCTCAACAATCATTCGGTAGTTTCCTGAAGTCTGCAGAAGAAAATATTCAGCTGACTCAGGAAAACCAAGATGTGCCTTTTGATGTAGTCGTGGAAGCCTTGGATAATGTTGAGCGCAGTTTGAGCGCTAACCCTATTTTCCAAATAATGATCGTCCAGGAAAATGGTTTCAGTAATTCTTTAAATTTAAACGGAGTTGTCAGCAGTTGGATAGAAACTGAAAATAATTACACCAAGTTTGATCTAATCCTTGGAATTTATCGGGCAGACGATGGCTTCTCATTAAGCTGGACATATAACTCCGATCTATTTAATGCTGCGACTATTACGCAATTCGCTGATAGTTATCAAGCATTACTTGAAGCCGCTTTACATAATCCACACTCTTCGATTTACGATTTGCCGCTGAGTAATACTCAAGCATTGGAAGAACAAAATCGTAAATGGAACAACACACTTTCCAGTGTTGATATTGATAGACGTTTGGAGTCGCTTATAGCTGTTCAAGTGACAGCAGCGGGAGAACGTGTTGCTGTAAGTGATGGACATCAGCGCTTAACTTACTTTCAATTGGATGAACTCACTAATCGCCTTGCTAACCGTCTTAAAGATGCTGGTATTGCATCTGGAGATGTTATTGGGGTATGCATGGATCGCAGCATATTCAGCGTCGCCGCCCTGGTTGCAATCCTTAAAGCCGGTGCTATTTATATGCCGTTGGATGTTTCCCGGACGACGGAATATTTGGAAAGGTTAATTAGCGAAAGCCATACAAAGCTGTTATTCAGTGATAGCGACCATGAGTTTCAAATCCCTGTTATTCGTACGTCTGATTTTGCCAGTTTGAACGAATGGCAAAGTGATTATCAAACGATGGAAACAGACGCAAGTGCACCTGCATGCCTTATGTATACCTCGGGCTCAAGTGGCCAACCCAAAGGAGTATTGCTTTCTCATCGTGGATTAGTGAATCGTCTGTTATGGATGGCATCGGTATTTCCGTGCGCAGCAGATGAAGTTGTTGCGCAAAAAACATCGCTGAGTTTCGTTGATCATCTCGCGGAAATTTTGCAACCATTGTCTGAGGGTGCTTGCTGTGAAGTTATCAACGATGAAGAATTAAAGGATTTAGATAGCTTAATAGCACGCCTTGAAGCTGCAAATGTAACTCGCCTTACACTTGTGCCCAGCTTACTGCGAGCACTATTGGCACATCCTCGCATGGAAAAAGCATCGGCAAAATTGCGGTATTTAATTAGCAGTGGAGAAGCACTTACAGAAGAGCTTGCTGCAAATGCGGCAAGTAGAATTTCACAGGCACGCATTATCAATCTGTACGGTTCTACGGAAGTTAGTGCAGATGCTGTGTGGATGGAATATCAATCAGGATTTTGCCAAAGTGAGAGTATTGCTATTGGACAACCTATTGCGAATATGTGCGCCTTTATCCTCAATGAGAAGGGGCATATTCAGCCGGCGGGTGTAGTTGGTGAGCTGTGTCTTGGCGGGCCAGGTTTGGCTCTGGCTTATTTGCATGAAGTTGAAGGCCATTCGCGTTTTTGCAATTATGCTCATGTGGAAAACGGTGTACGCCTATATCGCACAGGTGACAAATGTTATCGCGATAAAGCGGGGAACATCCATTACTTGGGACGCAAGGACAGCCAATTGAAGATACGCGGGATGCGCGTGGAAGCTGCCGAAATTGAAAACGCCTTATACCAGCTTCCTGATGTAAAGGAAGTGGTGGTTGGATGCGTGAATGATCATCTGGTTGCCTGGTTGGTGACAGGAATGACGGTTGTGGAAAAAAGAAGCGATTGGATTAAGGCACGGCGTAAATCGTTAAAGAGCTGCCTTCCTGATTACATGATTCCAGATACTTGGCTGATATTGGATAGCTTACCGAGGACACAAACCGGAAAGTTGAATCGCAAGTCCCTGCCGGCACCAATGCCTGGCGATTATGCTCAGTCAACCTACATAGCTCCGCGTAATGAGCGTGAGTTACAGGTATGCCAACTGTGGCAGGAAATATTGAATATTCCGAAGGTTGGCCTGGAAGACAATTTCTTTTTATTAGGTGGCCATTCGCTATTGGCTACACGTTTACTCAGCCGTTTGCGTGAACAATTCCACATTCAGCTTTCGTTGAAAGTATTGTTTGCTAATCCTACCGTTGCCGAGTTAATGCTCCATCTTGATAAAGGCAACAACGGATATGTATTACCAGCTATGCAACCGGTAGTACCGGCGGGCAAATATGAGCTTTCCTATGCACAGGAACGTCTATGGTTTTTGAATCAATTAGGAGGTGATGGAAGCGAATATAATTTACCAATGCAATTTCGTGTTATCGGAAAACTTGATATTCAGGCTATGCAAAAAACGCTGGATGCTATTGTGGCCCGCCACGAGATACTGAGGACTGTAATTGATGAAAAAGATGGGCGGCGTTGCCAAATAATTCGTCCTGCGCAATCCGTTAATCTTTGCCATCACGATCTACAGGCGTTGCCCGAGCATGACCAATTGCTGGCGGTAGGCAGGATAACTCGTAACGATGCTCGTATCGCTTTTGATTTGCGAAACGATTTGTTAGTGCGCGCTCATGCATTCACTCTCGCAAATGATGAAAATGTTATTTTTATTAATATTCATCACATAGCAGCAGATGGATGGTCACTTGGTATTTTTTATCGTGAATTTAATTCTTTCTATGATGCTTATTGTCAGTTACAAGCTCCGCAGTTACCTGACTTGGTTTATCAATATAAAGATTTTGCGCATTGGCAGAGAAATTGGTTAAAAGGAGAAGCGCTGGAAAAAGAAATTGAATATTGGCGTTCTGCACTTGCTGATCTACCAATGGTGCATAGTTTGCCGCTTGATAAGGCTCGTCCTCCCAGATTGCGTCATCAAGGTAAAGTAATAGGTCAATGTCTCGATAGCAAAACGCTTGCGGCAATTAATAAGTATTGCCAGGAAAAGGGAATTACGCTTTTTATGTTCCTGCATTCAGTCTTTAGCGTACTTTTTAGTCGTTATAGTCGTGAGCAGGACATAGTGATGGGCACGCCAATGGCGGGACGTAGCCAGACCGATATGGATCCCATGATTGGTCACTTTGTCAATACACTTGTTTTGAGGGCGCATGTTGATAGCGCTATGAGCTTCGACGAATTAGTGCTTGCCAATCGTGAACAATTGTTTGCTGCCTTTGAACATCAGCATGTGCCTTTTGAGGTTCTTGTTGACAAGCTTAATCCAGTCCGCAGTTTGAGCCACAGTCCGTTGTTTCAAATTATGTTAACCCTGCAAAATAACAAGCAACATGACATCGCACTTAAAGGACTTGAGAAGCGCGGTGGAATTGAAACCCTGAGCGCAGCCAAATTTGATTTGGAAATGATTACAGAGGAATACAACGACCAACTGTTTATCGATTGGGTATACAACCTCGATCTATTTGAGGCAGAAACTATCGAACGCATGGCTCGTAGTTTCGATACCTTGGTTGGAGCAATACTGAGTGGAGATTATGAAAGCATTGCGTTGCTGCCCATAATAAATGATCGGGAACGCATGCTTACTCTGGAGAATTGGTCCGAAACTGATGTTACTTACAGTGATGTTAATAGACTTGAAAATTTCTTTAGAAAAAGCGTAAAACGTATGCCTGAGAAAGTTGCGATTGTAGATCAAAATGTTCGCTATACCTACCAGGAAATAGATATATATTCCAATGAGCTTTGCCAAAAGCTTATCGATGCCGGCGTGGAAAAAAATGATCGTGTTGGCGTATACATATCAAGATCTGTTGAATCCGTCATCGCAATTTTAGCTGTATTGAAGGCCGGTGCAGTTTATGTCGTTATGGATCCGGAATACCCACGTTTAAGACATCAATTTATTATTAATGATTCTTCCATTCGACTCATCATTGGGCTGCCATTGTCCGGTGAAAATTATTTCGCTGGGGTTACTACCATCGACGTTAATAATGTAATGGAGAATACTGATTTTACAGATACTGATTATTCGTTTAGCCATCTAGAAGATATTAATGCAGCTGCTTGTGTAATTTATACTTCTGGTTCAACGGGTGAACCGAAAGGAGTTGTCCTTTCCCATGCAGGATTTGCTAATAGGATTTGTTGGATGCGTAATATGTTTCCAGCATCGGAAGCAGAAATTTATTGTCAAAAAACATCATTAAACTTTGTTGATCATGTAGCCGAAATATTTCAACCACTGTCTGAAGGAATTACCAGTGTAATAGTATCGGAGCAGGATTTAAAAAATGTTGTCCCGCTACTGGAACAATTACGTGATCATAAAGTTAGTAGAATTACTTTAGTGCCGTCGCTGCTCAAAGTATTACTGGGTTACGAAAGTTTTAGAAATTTAACGGAATTGAAGTTGATCATTAGCAGTGGCGAAGCATTAGCTGATCAGTTGGCCGAATCCATTCGCGACCAACTTCCCCAGGTTCGTTTGCTAAACCTTTATGGCTCAACTGAAGTAAGTGCGGATGTCACTTATCACTTGACCAGTAGTCATTCATGCGATGAGGTGATGCAATATTTCATTCCTGAGGATGAATTTATCTATCGTAGTGAAGAAAATGAAACTTACAAAATTCCACTAAAATTTGACGAATGTTACACCACACCAGCTACGTCTTATGAAGCTGTACGAGACCATTTCACTAACTTTAAAATGCCAGATACGCCTGCAAAAATTGGTGAATATATTGAGCGCTTGAATCGAGACGTTATACCGTTTGCTGTGAATGTTTCTGCGCCGCAATACATCGGTCATATGACATCGCTGCTACCCAACTTTATGGTTGAGTTTTCACGTTTGATCACTGTGCTCAATCAAAATCTTGTGAAAATGGAAACATCCAAAAGTTTAACTTTCCTTGAGCGACAAGCTATTGCGATGGTTCATAGAGAGTTCTTCAATCTTTCCGGCGATGTATATGAGCAACAGACCCAGGCAGCAGAAGCAATCTTTGGTTTGGTTGTTAGCGGCGGTACCTCTGCGAACATTACTGCGATGCTAAGCGCACGCAATAAAGGACTTTTTAAGCTGGGGTATTCGAGTAAAGATTTGCGTGAAAAAGGGGCTAGCAAATTAATACATGAAGCAGGTATGAAAGATGCCGTCATAATTTGCTCAAAATTAGCGCATTACTCTATTAAAAAAGCAGCAAATATTCTAGGTATTGGTGAACAAAATATTATTGCGCTTGAGCAGGACGAAAATCAGCGCGTGTCTCTCACTGACTTGAAGAAAAAACTGGAGTATTGCGACAAAAACAAATTATTCGTTATTGCAGTGATAGGCATCGCCGGCGCAACTGAAACAGGCACTATCGATCCTTTGCCTGCTATGGCGAAAATTGCGGCGCGATACAATGTGCATTTTCACGTAGACGCTGCTTGGGGGGGAACGCTTCGTTTTGCAGGTATTTACAAGCGCATGCTTAAGGGAATTGAACAGGCGGATAGTGTTACGTTTTGTGCACATAAACAACTTTATTTGCCTCAGGGAATTAGTATCTGTTTATTCAAAGATCCACTGGATAACGGTTTGCTTTCCACACACGCGCGTTATCAAGCGCAAGCGGGATCATATGACAATGGACAATATACGATTGAAGGATCTCGCCCCGCCACTGCATTATTTTTACATGCTGCATTGCACTTACTATCTCGTCAGGGTTACAGCTGGTTGCTTGAGCGTGGCATGGAAAATACCAATTTCTTTAAACGCCTCATAGAGAATTCCGGAGCTTTCGAATTAATTGGTAAACCGGATATGAATATTCTTAATTATCGTTACATTCCTGACGCATTAAGAGGAAAAAAATATAAGAAATTCTCTATTCAGGAAAACGAAATTATCAATGAAGCCGTTGATAAGCTTCAGTGGATTCAATTCCTTGACGGAAAAACATTTGTTTCCAAAACAAGCCTTAATGTTAAAAGTGTTTCGGACGAGTCTATAAGAGTCTTCCGCGTCGTGCTTTCCAATCCCCTGGTTAGCAAGCAAGACTTAAAAGCAGTCTTAATAAATCAATTGGAAATTGCAGCTCGTGAGATAGAGCAACCAGGTTATGACATTGGTAACCAAATCGATCGTATTAAAAATTTCTCTGCTCAAACCGAAACCGAAACCGTTCCTATTGGAAAACCAATAAGTAACATGAAAGTCTTCCTGTTGGATGATGCGCGGCAGCAGGTGCCCGTGGGTGTAAAAGGTGATCTCTATATATCGGGGCCTGGTTTAGCTTTGGGTTATCAAAATCACGAAGCACTTAATGCTGAGAGATTTGTAACTGCTCAATGGGACGAAAAGAAATACGTAATGTTTAAAACTGGCGACGTGGCGCGTTGGCTCGAAAATGGTGAATTGCAATATGTAGGACGATCCGATAATTGCGTGAAAATTCGCGGTGCAATGGTGGATTTGGTTGAGATCGAAATGCTCATTTCCCAACTGGACGGAGTTAAAGAGGTCGCATTGGTTGCAACAAAAGTGATTGGCGAAGATCTTCAAATAGCGGCTTACGTAGTGGACGAAGTATTGAGTAACGATCAGGAAATAGCATCAATGATTCGTACGCAATTAAGAGCCAAGGTTCCAGCTTATATGATTCCCGAATACTTCATCAGTATGGAAACGCTACCGAAAACTGCCAGTGGAAAAATAAATCGGAAACTTCTGCCTGTGATCACCGCAGATCAATCTATACGTAGCGAATATGTGGCTCCAGGTAACGAACTTGAACGCGAAATTTCCGAGATATGGAAAAGTGTTTTGAAAGTTAGCAAGATTGGTGTTCGCGACTGCTTCTTCGAAATAGGTGGTCATTCCTTGTTGGCCATGACAATGCTTAATCGACTTAAGGAAAACTTTGGTATCAAAATATTATTAAGAGATATTTTTGAATATTCCACCGTTGAGGATCTAGCGAGTTTGATTAGCACATTCAATCTTGGTTCAGATTCCGTTGTGAACGAGCGTAACAACCACCAGTTAAATGACGACATTGAACTGATTATTTAATTTTAATATTTGAACTGTTATAAGGAGCTATGAATGAGCGTTTTGGAACTATTTGAAGAGTTTCGTAAAAATGATCTGCAACTCGGTGTTGTCGGTGAAAATTTACAAATTTTAGATCTTAAGGGAAACTTAAATGACTCCCTTCGCGAGAAAATTAAACTGCATAAGCAGGAAATAATTAAAGTTTTGTCAAAAAACTATGATATAGATTGCTCCGATTATCCGTATTCGCGCCTGAATGAAAAATCATTAAACTTGCTCTTTGAAAAATACAGCTCAATTCAAACTATTTTTCCAGCGAGCTCCCTGCAGCAGGGAATGTTTTTTCAGGAAGCCATTGCAGTTGGATCTTGCTCTTATAGCCGTCAACTCTATTTCAACCTAGGAAAAAATGCAGATTTAAAAAAGTATTTTTCTGCCTGGCAGAAAGTGGCCGACGCGAATGAAATGTTAAAGGCATGTTTTACTGGATTCGATACTAATGAAATTCATCTGGTAGTGCCCAATTCTGTGACATTGCCTGTAGAAATTCTCGATTATTCCGGGAGCACAGAAGCGCTTGCAGAATCTGCATTTCTGGACGCTATACATCAAGAAAAAATTAAACCTTTTGATTATACCTGTGCACCGTTAATGCGTCTTATTGCGATGAAAATGCCTGGCGGGGTACACAAAATAATTTGGACTTATCATCACTCTATTCTTGATGGATGGTCTCTGCCGGTGGTGGTTGATGCAGTTGAGAAAATTTATCAAGGTGATTCAGATCAAGTTGACTCGATATCTTATATGGAATATGTGAAATGGCTTTCGACACGCGATGAGCAAGAAGCTGAATCGTATTGGCGAGAGTGTTTTTATGACTACCAATATCAAAGTTTGAAGTTAGGTGGGGACAAGCCTCAAGGTAAAGGAAGTTCGGTTGAATGCCCCATTTTATTTGATGAACTAACTAATAAAAAAATACTTGCGTGGAGCGCCAAACATCGCACAACGATTAATTCGTTATTGCATACCGCTTGGTCGCTAGTGCTTAAACGTTACTTTAATTGCCCGGAAACGGTTGTTGGCGCTGTTGTATCGGTGCGTCCGCCAAGCATAAATAATGTTGATAAAATTCCCGGTTTGATGATCAACACCATTCCAGTGCGTTTGCGTTATGATATCGGCGACACATTAGATTCATTGCTCGGTCAGGCCAATTACCAAAATATTGCAGCCATGGATTATGGTAATTACCCGCTGGAAAAAATTAAGAAAATTTCTGGCTGTAATACTCAACAGGAATTATTTGATAGTTTAATCGTGTTCTACAATTATCCTGATGGCTCTGCTAGCCTTTCAAATACCAGTAAAAGTCTGGAGAGCGAAATCCAGGCATCCGGTTTTAGTGACGAGAGCAATTTTCCGGTTACCTTACTGGGTACCAGAAATGGTGATAGTTTAGCGTTATCTATCAAATACAATAATACACAAGTCCCACCACATCTCATTGACGGTTTAGCAAATGCTTTGTCAAATGTCTTGCGTCAAATTGTGACATTGGAGTTGTCAGAGAAACTGATTAATATTGCACTGATTGAATCCGAATATTTAAAACCTATTCCAAAAATTAGCGCTGCTGACGGAATATCTTTTCCGATCCGTTCTGGTTTGAAAGGTTTGCTTCAGTATGTGGCCAATCAAAATTCGAAAAAAATAGCGATTGAATATGAAGATGAAAATTATAGCTATTCAGAGTTAGACAAAAAAACCAATAAATTAGCAAGATTTATCAAATCACAATTGCCGTGCGATAAAGCAAGAGTGGCGGTGCTGCTCGATAAATCAATCATACTTGTTGAAGTCATACTGGCTTGTGTCAAGGCTTCTATTCCAGTGTTATTGATAGATCCTAAAGAACCGGTCTCTCGTATTAGTAAGAAAATTCAGGTGGCAAATATTGACTTACTTATCAGTCATTCCGATTTTTCTGAAGATTTTTGTAATCAAGAATATCGTTTAATTGACGTAGACGATGCGAGCACACAAAAAAGTATTAATAAAGAAAATTCCAAGACTATTCCTAGCGATCCAGCTGCTGAAATAAATGATGTAGTATTTTTGTCTGTAGATGCTAATTGGAATGCAGAATTTGTGTGCAAGGAAATTTCTGCCGCTGAAGTGTTTGATAAGCTATGCAATTACAACAAGGCTTTTGTTAGCAAGGGCAATGTAGTTAGGGCATGCAGTTCCGCAATTCAATCGGATTGGTTTGGATTTGGGGTTTTATCCAGCGCATGTAATGCCGATCATTTGGTTTTGGTAAATGAGGCCACCGATTTGATTACCAATAACTTACTTGAAGTAGCTGTGTTGCAAGTGACTGCAGAAGATATTACCGGTCTTTTAAATAGAAAGTATGCTTTTGAAGGCGTACAGAGAATAGATATATATGGCGGTAAGCTTGTTGATGAAGACGTAAAAAAATTACAAAAATATATCGATATCAATTCAGTAATGAGTTTTTCGACCAGTGAGCAAGGATATCTTTTTGAATTATGTCATCAAGTTTGGCCGTCGACAGGAGATGCCTATAAGGGATGGTTAGCCGCCCCTGGAGAAAATGAAATATATGTTCTGGACGATGGTTTAAATGTCTTACCGACTGGGGCCATTGGATGGTTATGCCATAAATCAGTCCACGGCGAGACACGGTCTTCGATTGAAATGGTGAAGCAATTCGCTGATGGCAGTGTTGAATTCATCGATGCAAATTATCAGTACTATTATAACGATGGTCGGAAAATTTATTTCAGCGAAGTAGAGCAAGTGCTTAAAACTGTGTCTGGAGTAATAGATGCGATAACAATGGTCCGCACTGATGCGGAATATGAAAAAGGCGTGCGATTGGTTGCTTATCTTGTCATGAAGGATAACTTTATTGAATCGCTCAATGGTTATACCGATAACGAAGAATATTATGACGAAGTATTCAGGATAAAACGCGCGCTTTCTCCTCTGGTTCTCAAATCAATGATTCCAGATACATTTGTATTCATGGAGTCATTACCCCAACACAAACATCCTATTTTGATACGCAAGAACTTGCGTAGTCCAGACAAAATCAATAAAGAGCGACGTCATCACGAGGAACCTACTGATGATATAGAACGGAAAATTCTTGCTTTTTGGGAGGGGGGACTTTTATTAAATGGTTTGAGTGTGACGGATGATTATTTTGATCTGGGTGGATCATCTCTCCTGCAAATAAAATTACTAAGCCTTATCAATAAAGAATTCCTTGTTAAGTTGACGTGGGAAGACCTGTTTAACAAAAAAGCGACAGTGCGATCGCAAGCTTCCCGTATTAAGCAAGAACTAGTTTTAGGTTGATTGTGCATGACTCGCAAAGTTTCAATTTGGCAATAAAGTTAGTGCTTTATTGGAAGTTTGCGGGAGCTTCATTCAGCATATTTTTTACTCTCATAAAAAATTATCAAGGACTATCATGTTGCAAGTACAAGATATCGTCAGACTATGCGCAAAAAGCAATATAAGCTTGAGTGTTGTTGGTGAAAATATAAAGGTGTCCGGTAATAAGGATAACTTGTCACCAGAAATACTGAATGGCCTCAAGAGTAAAAAGGGTGAGTTAATTGATTTTATCTCGCGCTTCAAAAACTCTGCGAAAGGTGAACATAGTTGGGGGAAAATATCATCAAAAAATGATTATGAATTGGCAACTCTGTCCTATGCACAACAACGCCTCTGGATTTTAGATAGACTTAGTACCGATGGTGTCGAATACAACTTGCCAATGAGGTTTCGTCTCGAAGGACATTTTAGCGAAACTATTTGTCGTCGGGTGATTGAAGCAATTGTAGAGCGCCACAGTGTGCTGCGCACAATATTTATTTCATATCAAGATGAAGTTAAATCCCGGGTATTGAAAAATTATTCTGTTCCTGTTGATTTTTTTAACATGCATGAATTATCAGCTACAGAGCAGATAAAAAAAGTAGATACAATAATTACTGATGACAGTAAAAAACGTTTTGATTTTAATAAAGATACATTGTTGCGCGCAAAAATTTTCAGCTTATCTGACACTGACCATATTATTTACATCAATATTCACCATATTGCCGCCGACGGGTGGTCGTTGGGAATACTTTACAAGGAATTTAATCAGCTATACAAATCTTTTAGTCAAGGTAGTGAATCTACCCTTGCTGCGCTACCTGTTCAATATGCCGATTATGCAGAATGGCAACGAAAATGGCTTGATAGTGGTGTGATGGCGGAGCAGCTTGATTTTTGGATTGAACAATTAAGAGATTTGCCCGAATTACATAGCTTGCCTTTAGATAAGCCACGCCCGACTCAGCAAACTTATAATGGGGCGATTCATTCACAAATTATTGACGCAAGCTTGGTTGAACGTGTCAATAATTTTTGCCGACGCAGAAATGTCACTTTATTTATGTTTCTTCAGTCAGCATTGTCGGTATTGTTTAATCGTTACAGCGGTGATGAAGACATAGTAATAGGTACTCCTATTGCTGGCCGAAGCCATGCTGATGTTGAGGGATTAATTGGTCTTTTTGTAAACACACTGGTGTTACGCAGTAAAGTTTCTGACACTGTTAATTTCGAAGAATTGCTTTTGCAAAATAAATCAATGGTGTTATCTGCCTTTGAAAACCAGCATGTGCCTTTTGAAGTCCTGGTTGAAAATATAAAACCGCAGCGCAGTTTAAGTTATAGTCCGCTTTTCCAAATAATGCTAACGTTGCATAACAATGAAAAAATGCGTATTGATATTGATGGTATGAGCGTTAAGGAAAATATTCATACTGGAAATTCTATTAAATTTGATTTGGAAATTGTAACTTCAGAACAAGATGGAAAAATCTATGTTGATTGGACTTATGGTACGGATCTGTTTGAAGATCCCACTATTGCCAGGATGGCTACGCATTTTGAACTTTTGATTCGCTACTTGTTAGATAATGAAAAAGCACCAATAAGCGAATTAAATTTTCTATGTGACCAGGAATCTAATAGGTTTCTGGAATGCAATAGTACTGCTATGGAATTTTCTAATCTTGGTCGATTAGAAAATATATTTGAGGTTCAAGCTGCGTTGCTCCCGACTCAAATAGCGATTAAATCTGTTGACAAAAACTTGAGTTATTTTTCACTTAATGAGGAAGCTAATCGATTAGCCAATTATTTAATTGGCTGTGGTGTCCAACCCATGGATAGTGTAGCTATTTGCATGCAGAGGGATTGTGATTTTGTTCTGACAATATTAGCCATTTTAAAAGCCGGCGCTTGTTACGTCCCCTGCGATCCAAATTATCCACGTGAACGCCTTAATAAAATGCTAGAGGCTGCCAGGACAAAACTGGTATTGGTGGATGATCAAGGTTCGTTGGTAATCAATGGTGACCGTCAGGTTATTAATATAAAAGATGCATTAAGTCACATAATCTCCGGTAACCTGGCGAGTGAAAATCTGAATCTTAGCCATGATGTTGAGGCGCCTGCGTGTATTATTTTTACTTCAGGTTCAACTGGTAATCCGAAAGGTGTAGTTTTAAGCCATCAAGGAATTGCCAATAGAATTTTCTGGATGAAGTCGCAATACCCGGCGAACGTGAATGACATTTTTGTTCAAAAAACATCACTCAATTTTGTAGATCATATCGCCGAAATATTTCAACCTTTGTGTGAAGGCGCTACTAATATTATTGTTGCAGATGACTTACTTAAGGACAGTGAAGCCTTTATTCATTTACTTCAAGAAAATAAGGTTACCCATTTAACACTTGTCCCTTCCTTATTGCACATGCTGTTGCAAGACAAAACGTTTTGTGCAATATCCAGCTTGAAACAAATTATCACCAGTGGTGAAACTCTCGGAACGCAATTAGTCAAGCAACTATTAACTACTTTTAATTCCGTTCGCTTATTGAATCTCTACGGCTCGAGTGAAGTTAGTGCTGACATTTTATATAAAGAGGTTACTCCACAGGACGTGACGACCCAGATTCCGATTGGTCGACCAATTGCAAACAATAAAGTTTATCTTTTAAATAAACATGGATATCCGGTACCAGTTGGTGTGCAAGCAGAAATATATGTGTCGGGTGTTGGTCTTGCAAAAGGATATCTGGAAGAAAACCATGACCAGGAGCGTGATCGCTTTGTGCATTTTCTGCATATTGACAACGGTATACGTCTCTACCGGACCGGTGACTTAGCTAAGCGCTTACCTAATGGTGAGTTACAATTTATTGGACGCAATGATGATCAAATCAAAATTCGTGGTTTGCGAATTGAGGCCGGCGAAATACAAAGTCAGCTGTTAGCATTGGAAGGTATTAATGAAGCATTGGTAGGTTTATATAAATCAGAATCTGGTGATGAGCAATTAATTGCGTATGTCACTTTGATTGCATCAAATAGCGATATTAATATTCGCGAATATTGTCTTAGTGCACTCCAGGAAAAATTACCAGCTTATATGGTGCCTGACATTTTTATTATTTTAGATGAGATGCCTCGCACTTCTACAGGAAAAATTAGCAAGCGTTTGCTGCCTGCACCATCTGCAAAAGATTTGTTGCGTCAAACCTATGTGGCGCCACGTAATTCAATAGAATTATTAATGGCCAAGCTGTGGTCGGAGGTATTGAATGTTAACGCCATTGGTATCGGCGACAACTTTTTTAGATTAGGAGGGCATTCACTATTAGCGGCTAAATTAGTGAGTCGTATTCGTCGTGAAATGGGTGTTGAAATATCATTAAAGCATTTGTTTGAATATCCAACACTTGCTGCTTTAACAGAGAAGATAAATTCGCTTACTGCTGCGGAGCAGGTGATGCTGCCAGTAATACCTCTGTCACTTGAGCAGAAAAAATACCCTTCATATGCACAACAACGACTCTGGTTTTTGAACAAGCTGGGTGAAGCCAGCGTTGAATATAATTTACCAATGCAATTGCGTGTTGCAGGAGAATTTAATACACAAGCTTTTTGCGCAGCTATTCAGGAAATTGTAAAACGTCATGAGGTGTTAAGGACGGTCATAACTTCCGAGGAAGGGGAAGCTCGTGCTCGTGTCTTGCAAGAATATTATGTTCCTATAACAGTTCATGATCTTTCCCAACTTGCACCTGATGCAAAAGCATTAGAGTTGGAAGCTCTTATTGCAGAGGACTGCAAACATAGCTTTAATTTTTGCAGCGACATTATGTTGCGCGCACATATCTTTTGCCTCTCTCAAGATGATTATGTTTTATTTTTTAATATTCACCACATTGCCATTGATGGTTGGTCATTGGCAATTTTTTATCGAGAATTAAATAATTTTTATAATGTGTATGCAAAGGGTGGGCAGTCGCAATTTAAAGACTTGCCTATTCAATATGGTGATTTTGCTGTTTGGCAAAGGGATTGGTTAAACAATCCACGCCAAAAAATGCAGTTGGACTATTGGAAAACCCAGTTGCACGGATTACCAAAAGTTCATGCCTTGCCTCTTGATAAGTCCCGACCACCACGTCAGACTTTTAATGGCGATGTTTATTATCAGGATCTTGGCTCGCATCTTTTGCAGCGTATTAAAACATTTTGTTATCAAGAACAATTGACCCCTTATATGTTTTTGCAGACGGCGTTTTGTATTTTGCTTTCACGCTATAGTCGAGAGCAAGACATCGTAATGGGAACTCCAGTAGCTGGTCGTAATCAGGCAGAAATAGAAAATCTTATTGGCTTCTTCGTTAATACGCTGGTACTACGCTCCTCTGTTGATGGATCAGTTACTGTGCGACAGTTGTTACGTAACAACGCAACAATAATTATGGACGCTTTCACTCATCAAGATGTACCTATGGAATTCCTGGTTGATGAGCTTAAGCCCGAGCGCAGTGGAAGTCATAGCCCACTGTTTCAAATTTTATTCACCCTACATAACAATCAAAAACATGATTTTGCGTTTGATGGTTTGTTGCTGACAGAAAACCTTAGTTTTAAACATCAAATAAAATTTGATCTTGAATTGGAAGCCTTTGAGCTTAACGAAAGCCTTGGTTTGAATTGGGCATTTAATACTGATCTATTTGAACAAATAACTATTACACAATTTGCTGCAAATTTTCAGGCCCTGCTGCAGGTGATGCTTGATTGTACCGATGAAGTTATTTCGCAGTTGTCCCTTATCAATTCTGAAGAAAAAATTGGATTACTATGCGAGAGCGATACTTACAATATTGTAGTGTCTGATGAAATGCATGTAGCACAACTTTTTGAGCAACAAGTCTTAAGCGCACCAGATTCGCTTGCGGTCAAGGATAACCATGAATCACTCAGCTACCGTCAACTTAATGCACGCGCCAATCAGCTTGCCGCGCATATGCGCACATTAGGTGTAGGACCGGAAGTCTTGGTGGGTGTGTGCTTGCCACGTACAGCAGATTTGCTAGTTGCGCTTTTGGCTGTGTTTAAAAGTGGCGGGGCTTATGTGCCTCTTGATCCTCATTATCCTGCAGATCGCATCGAGTACATGATCGAAGATTCCAGAGCAAGTTTATTAATCACCGAAAGTACGTTGTTTAAATCTGGCAATTCTGTAAATACATTGTGCATTAATAATGCAGCCGTTCGGCAAACCCTGAAGACTTATGACACCGAGAATCTTCCAGCTCTTGCATCACGTAATTGTGCGGCTTATGTAATTTACACTTCGGGCTCCACTGGTAAGCCAAAAGGAGTTTGTGTAGAACAAAAGGCACTCTGCAATTTCCTACTGTCAATGGCCCAGCATCCCGGATTAGACAAAAACGATAAGTTGTTGGCAGTGACGTCGGTGAGTTTTGATATCGCTGGATTGGAAATGTACCTGCCGTTAATTCAAGGGGCTTCTCTGTATATCGCCGATGAAAATCAGGTTAAAGATAGTGCAGCGCTTCAGCAATTAATTGTAAATGAAAATATTAGCGTCATGCAGGCGACACCTGCGACTTGGCGGTTGTTATTGGCCGGGAATTGGAAGGGACACCCTGAATTAAAAGTATTATGTGGTGGAGAGGCTTGGCCCGTTAGTTTAAATGATCAGCTCCAAAGTCGCGTTAAGACTGTTTGGAATGTTTATGGACCTACTGAAACTACCATTTGGTCAACAGTAAATAAAATTGAAGCTGGTGTTGCCAGCGTGACTTTGGGCCAACCAATTGCGAATACCCGTATTTATATTCTGGATGAACACTGCAATCTTGTACCTCGCGGCGGTATTGGTGAGTTGTATATTGGCGGCGACGGCGTAGCCCGTGGTTATTTGCATCGTGAGGATTTAACGGCGAGCAGGTTTCTTGATAGCCCATTCAAAGCGGGCGAACGCATTTATCGTACGGGAGATCTGGCGCGTTGGCGCACTGACAATAGTTTGCAATATCTTGGCCGTAGCGACTTCCAGGTAAAAGTTCGTGGCTATCGTGTAGAAGTTGAGGAAATTGAAAAAAATTTACTTCAATTGGAGTTTGTTGAAAACGCGGTTGTTTCTGTCTGTGAACGTGAACAGGAAAATAATTCTGGCTTCCTGGTCGCTTATATTATTCCCGCCAATAGCG
This sequence comes from Pseudomonadota bacterium, assembly GCA_040385335.1. Taxonomy (GTDB): domain Bacteria; phylum Pseudomonadota; class Gammaproteobacteria; order Pseudomonadales; family Cellvibrionaceae; genus Cellvibrio. Next base: position 9,708 of record JAZKHP010000037.1, on the reverse strand, counting down.
CTCAAACTTCGGATTATGAACAATATCAAACTGGGTGGATAGAACAATGCAAATCGCATTTATCCAATCTATTACCCAAATATATGGTGCCTGAGTGTTATCTATTCCTGGATGCCTTTCCTTTAACCCTCAATAATAAAATTGATCGAAAAGCCTTACCAAAAGTAAATGTAGATCAGTATTACAGTGTTGCTTATGAGGCGCCGACTTCTCCCGAAGAGCAAATCGTGTGTGATGCCATTAAAAAAGCACTGTGTTTAGAGAAAGTTGGAATTGATGATAATTTTTTTGCTCTCGGTGGTGATTCAATTTCGGCCATTAAATTTTTGAATGGCTTACGAGAGTTTGGACTTGACATTAATTTGCAGGAAATTTTTGATAAATCTTCCAATAAAGCCTTGGTAAAACTTTTACGTCCTTATATACCTATTGAAAATCTGGTGCCATTTTGCCTGTTAAATACAGAGGAACGTAGCAAAATATCTGATGATTATGATGATATCTATCCAATATCTTCTTCTCAGCTCGGGCTATTACTGCATTCAGAATTGCATCCGGAAACCTACAACAATGTGTTTAACGTGCGCGTCAAGGCGATGTGGAATGAACCCATTTTTCTTAACGCATTAGAAAGCTTGGTAAAGGAACATCCTGTGCTCAGAACAAGTTTTGATATGAGTTCTGGAGATCGCTCTCTGCAATATGTACATCGCAAAATTAAGTTGCCGTGTATTGTAGAGAGTGTTGATGCAAATAATGCTGAAAAAGTTATTAGTAATTACACCAATAGATCGTCAAAACAAAAGTATGATTATCAAAATGCGCCGCTGTTTTCTATAAGGATATTTATCCTGGACGATAAACAATTCGAATATTGCCTAAGCTTTCATCACGTTATTATGGATGGTTGGAGCGCATCCTCATTTACCAATAGTTTATTTGATCACTATTGTTCAGTGCTCAAAGGCAACAAAGTAATTGAACCCATAGTGAATTGGCAATTCAGGCGTGCTATCGCCAATGAACTAAAGGCGGCGAACGACATTCAGCAACAAAAATATTGGCGTTCATGCTTGGATAACCAACCTGACAGACAACTACCTGTCATTACTGAAAGTCAGTCTGAACAAAATTTAATTTCCAGTTTCAATGAAAAATTTCTTACGCTTTCACCTGCGGTAATTGGGCTTGCACGTAGGCTGTGTGTTCCGGTTCAAGCAGTGCTTTTGGCCATTCATTTTCGGGTGTTGTCAAGTTGGAGTGGTTCAAGAAAGGTCGTAAGCACCATCGGAATATCGGCGAGACCTCATGCCCAAGGTGGTGATACTGCGTTGGGCTTGTTTGTGAACGCATTACCTATGCTGGAAGAATTAAATTACAGTGAACCATGGGAAGCATTTATTAAAACTGTTGCCCAAAATTGGTCCAAGTGTAATGAATTTGGCAAGTATCCAATCAGTCAAGCTGGCAAAATGCAAACAGAAATATTATTTAACTATACGCATTTTAAAACGCTGGACAATGGTCGCAAGGAAGACAGCATCGAAATTATTGGAAGTCAATTCCACGAAAAAACCAACTTTGATTTTCATGTAAGTTTCTACCGACAAAGTACTGATGAAAAGATATACATGGAAGTGAAATACAATCAAGCCTTGTATGAAGTTGATACCATAAATCGTATATTGGATAGCTACTGCAGAGTAACCGCTGGCTTACTGCAACGTCCGATGGAGTTGGTAGGTAAAGCTATAGCTTTACCTGAGGCTGATGAACGAAAGTTTGCGCAGTGGAATACCACTCAATGTGATTATGCCCAAAATTTATGTATCCACGAACATTTTGAATCCGTTGCTAAGAAACAGTCGGATGCTACTGCGATTGTATTCCCTGATGGTGAATTAACCTACGGAGAGTTGAATAATAAAGCTAACAAGCTGGCGCATTATCTTCGTGCTCAAGGAGTAGAGGCTGAAGAATTTGTTGCTGTATTAATCGAACCTTCTATCAACGTGGTCATATCTATATTGGCGATACTTAAAGCAGGTGCTGCCTACGTGCCAATTGATATTCATTATCCGCAACAGCGAATTGAAAGTATATTGGAAGACAGCCGAGCTCGCTTTGCGCTTTATTGCAATAATTATAACTTTGTTTTTCCTTCACATGTAACTCCTTTATGTATTGATAACAGAGCTCAAGATGTCCTCGCGAGTTTCAGTGAAAAAAATATTGCGGTATCGACAAGCGGTGCATTACCAAATTCTTTGGCATATATGATTTATACATCCGGTTCTACCGGAAAACCCAAAGGCGTAATGATTGAACATAAAAATATTTTCGCACTGGTGGCTGATAAAAATTATGTGAAGATTGGTAAACATTCCGTTATTGCTCAAGCTTCCAGTATAGCTTTCGATGCCGCCACATTTGAAATCTGGGGTGCTCTGACAGCCGGCGCAAAACTGGTTCATATCGAAAAGGAAAAATTACTTGACACTGCAATGATCGGCCAAGAGCTGACGCAAAAAGGCATTACCGTACTTTTTATTACAACTGCTTTGTTTAATAAAATTGCGTTCGATAAACCTGACAGTTTTTCATCATTGCAGTGTTTACTTTTTGGCGGTGAACAAGCGAGTTATGATGCTGTGAATATTGTTATTAAAGAAAATTCTACCGTTCGTATTTTGCATGTTTATGGGCCAACCGAAACTACAACCTTTGCCTGCTATTCACATTTGTCTGGTGTGTATGACGCTCATAGAAGGCTCCCCATTGGTAAGCCGATGGCAAACACTCGTTTTTATGTTATGCATAATGGGGAAATATTACCCAGTGGTACGCGTGGTGAATTATTTATTGGCGGCGATGGTACTGGCAGGGGGTATTGGCAACAAGCGGCATTGAGTGCGGAAAAATTTCTACCGGATCATAACTCGGAAGGATGCAAACTTTATGCAACCGGCGACATTGTGAAATGGATGTCCGACGGAGAAATTGAATTTGTTGGGCGCCACGATCGGCAAGTAAAAATACGTGGTTTTCGCATAGAATTAGACGAGATTGAAAAAACGGTTAATGCTCTGGATGCGGTAGATGCATGTTATATTCTTACTCATGTTCGCGATGGAAATATTGGCATTGTGTGCTATTTGGTAGCCACTACGAAAAATTTCACAACGGCTGATATACGTTCTTTAAAAAGCGAATTAAAGAAATTATTACCTGATTACATGATGCCATCTGCATTTATTTCAATAACAGAATTCCCATTAACGACTAACGGAAAAATAAATAAACAACAATTGCCAATACCCCTGCCAGAGCATTATGTCAGTGAGGAGTTCATTGCCTTGTCGGGAGATTTGGAATGTAAAATAGGTGAGGCTTGGTCCAAGGTACTAGGAATTATCAAACCAGGAGCAAAAGACAATTTTTTTGATATTGGCGGTAGTTCATTGTTAGCGGTTAAGCTGCGTAATTCTATTGTGAAAGCAGTCGGTAAACCACTTTCAATTTCAAATATATTTACTTATCCCACCATTGCCAGCCAGGCAGAATTTCTTTCTCAGGGCGAACAGGAAATAGTTTCCAGTACAGATACCTTTTCGGGTGTTTTTGATATCGCAGTTATTGGTATGGCTGGTCGTTTTCCCGGCGCAAGCAATGTTGATGAATATTGGCAAAATATTCGCGCGGGTAAAGAAATAATAAAGCAATTCAGCGATGATGAGCTGCTCGAGGCAGGCGTTAGCCAACATCTGTTGCAGCAGAAGAATTACGTAAAGTGTGGTGTGGTTTTAGAGGGGCTTGAGCTTTTTGATGCAGATTTTTTTGATTTCACACCGCGCGAAGCCCAAGTATTGGATCCACAGCAGCGCTTGTTATTCGAATGCACACAAGAAGTTTTGGAAGATGGAGGTTACGCCAATACCGACAAGCCGCAAAAAATTGGTACTTTTATATCAGTCGCAGACAGTCGTTACTTATGGGAAAACATTAATACCCAACCGGAGCTTTATGACGTTCTAGGTGGCATGACAATTCGCAATGCGAACGCCAAAGATTCAGCCGCGACACGCTTGGCTTATAAATTTAATTTGTTAGGCCCAAGCGTCAACGTTAATACTGCATGTTCTTCTTCACTGGTTGCTGTTCATGAAGCATGCAAAAGCCTGTGGCTTGGCGAAAGTAAAATGGCAATTGCAGGCGGTGCGGATATTCATTTACTGAAACCTCAGGGCTATTTATACACTGAGGGCGATGTGCTTTCATCGAATGGCAGTTGCCATGCTTTTGATCAGAATGCCAATGGTACTCGCATAGGTAGTGGATGTGGTTTAGTGTTATTAAAACCGCTGTCCAGTGCATTGCAAGATAATGACAATATCCATGCCGTTATCAAAGGTAGTGCAATTAATAATGATGGCGCGCGCAAAGTAGGTTATACCGCCCCCAGCGTTATCGGGCAAGCTGAATGTATTCGCCGCGCTGTGGACATGGCAGGTATTGACCCGAAAACGGTGAATTACATTGAGGCTCATGGGACTGGAACAATTATTGGTGATCCTATTGAGATTGAAGCTCTTGGTAAAGTCTATGGTAATAGGCAGCTTGATGATTTGTGTGCAATCGGTACGGTTAAGCCGAATATTGGACATTTAAATGCTGCCGCGGGAATTGCCGGTTTAATTAAGACGGTTTGTGCCGTTAAGAATAAAGAAATTCCGCCGTTAGTTAATTTCACGGAATTAAATACGGAAATCAAATCAAACTCTAATGCTTTTGCATTTAATTCAGGTTTGCGCTCTTGGATGGAAGGTTTGCATGCTCGCCGTGCAGCTGTAAGTTCCTTCGGTATTGGTGGAACAAACTCGCACGTTATCGTTGAAGAATATCAATCTAAAAATATTCAGGAAAACCTAAATGCTATCCCGCCCCAATTATTGATATTGTCAGCGGGAACATCCGAAGCTCTGGCATCGACGCGTAGACGTTTATATAAACACATCACCACCGCTGCCAGTCTAAATATTCAGGATATAGCCTACAGTTTGCAAACCGGCCGCAGGTTAGGCAAATATGTGCAGTTGTTTACTTGCAATAGTGAACATGAATTACTGGAAAAGCTAAATCAAAATGATGATCAGATTAAATTAACAAAAGTTGACAAATCCAAAGCAAAACCCAGAGTTGTTTTTATGTTTCCAGGGCAAGGAAGCCAATATCACGGAATGGCACGGGGGCTTTATGAATGTTATCCCTATTTCCGGGAAGTGTTAGATTCTTGCGCGCATCTGGCAACGTCTTATCTGCAGCAAGACATCCTGTCGATTCTTGGTATTACCCAAACAGATCATCCTAAAGAAGCATTGGAAAATTTATTAAAAGAAACATCAATAAGCCAACCTGTCATTTTTTCTGTTGAGTATTCCCTTGCCAAGCTGCTGATGTCTTGGGGAATTGAACCTGAAACCATGATTGGTCATAGTTTGGGTGAATACGTCGCTGCTTGTCTTGCTGGTGTGTTCTCTCTTGAAGACGCCATTAAACTTGTGTGTAAACGTGGTGCGCTAATGCAATCTCAGTTGCCGGGTGGAATGTTAGCGATAAATGCTTCTGTAGAAATAATTGATGTAGTGATGCGTTTTGATTGTGAAATTGCTGCTGAAAATTCTCTGGAGCATTGCGTCGCATCTGGTTCCCATGAACAAATTGCTCACCTAAAAGATTATCTTGATGTCCAGGGAATTAAATGTAGTCATCTACATACTTCACACGCTTTCCATTCAAAATTCATGGAACCCATGTTGGAAGATTTTGAAGAAGTTTTAGAACAAGTTTCCTTGAGTAATCCCAAGTTATCTTACATTTCAAGTTTTACAGGAACAGATATTGCTCAACATAATGTAAGTGATACCCAGTATTGGCTTAATCATTTGAGACATACCGTTAAATTTCATCAGGGTTTAACAAGCCTGTTGGATAAAGGACATAACATTTTTATTGAGGTTGGCCCTGGTACTACTTTATCCACATTTGCTAGAAGCGCCAGGAACCTGGGTGATCGCAAGCTGGTATCAAGTATGCGTTCACCTAAAGTAATGAAAGAAGACACGCACCATATTCTTAATATGTTGGGTGAACTGCATCAATGCGGCGTGGCGGTTAATTGGAATGCAGTGCACTTTAATCGCAAGTGTCACAAAGTTTCCTTACCTACTTATGTATTTAGTCGGCAGCATTATTGGGTTGATGCAAAGGTAAAAGATGTTGGGAAATCTTTTTCTTCTTATTGCGTGGATGCCGTAGATGATCAGGTGTTATCACCTGCTTGGACGCGTGAGCCGCTTTCAGTGGTGACAGTTTTCCAAGAGAAAACGCCAACTCTTTGGCTGTTAGTGGGTGAAAACCAGCAATGGAATTCTGTATTAGAAAATCATTTACAAGCACTAGGAAATAAGTGCATCCAAATCTCCTTCGCGGACACTTACTCAGCCAATCCACGAGGCTACCAATTAGGTAGCGATGTACAAGTCGGGTTCAGTAAAGTTATCGCAGATTGCCAGGAAAAATATGCACTACCAATAAAGGTGGTATTCACTACCAATCAATTAGACGGCAGTACCCAGCATAAAGATTTCGAGCGAATTTGCGCTGCGCAATATCATGGGCTTTATCCTTTAGTTGCCTTGGTTAGGGCAACGAATTCTCTAAAGCAACAAAATTGTTTGCCTGTTAAATGTTATTTGCTAACCGATAGCTTGTTCGACGTGGTTGGTACTGAAGCGCTTCGTTTTGATCACTCACTGGCCGCTGGTGTTTGTCACTCGATCAATCAGGAATGCCCAAACTTCAACGTGCAGCATATTGATCTTTGTGGAGTTAATGATTTTTCCGCAAAAAAATCCACCGGGTACTATGAATCGGTTATTCAAAATGTCTTGGCAGAAATTCAGGCTGATATAGCAAAAGATGTTGTCGCCTATCGTTCAGGCATTCGTTGGATTCGCTCCTATCTTCCCAAAAAAGCATCGTTGAGTGAAGCCAAATTGCGACACGCTGGCGTGTATGTGATTACGGGAGGAATGGGTAAGATTGGTGTTGCCCTGGCAAATTTTTTACGCGAAAACTTTGCTGCAAAAGTTGTGTTACTCACACGATCTTCGCTTGACCATGTTAATTTTAATCAATTGCCTGAGCCAAATCATAAGCAAAAACTAGCCGATGGCAAACTAATGTTTTGTCATTATGATCAGGCACCATTGCTTGCAATAGCGACGGCAGATCCTTCAAATTTAGAAGATATGCAATATATCTTCGACACGATTGAAAATGAACTTGGCAGTATCAATGGTGTTATTCATTCAGCCGGGCAAACTAAAAATATTATCGCCTCAATACATGATGTGGATACTTCTGTTTGTCATCAACAATTTGAACCAAAAATTCATGGCACTTTGGTATTAGATAAACTGCTGGAAAATCGCCAGGTTGATTTTTGTATGCTGATGTCTTCGTTATCTACAGTACTCGGCGGAATCGGTTACGGCATATATGCCGGTGTTAATAGTTTTATGGATGCTTTCAGTGCGTATAAACATCGTCAGGGAGATGCACGCTGGTTGAGTGTTAACTGGGATGGTTGGCAATTTGATACTCATAACCTATCAAACGCTAATGACTCGAATGTATCTTTGACGAGAGCTGAGGGCGCAGATTTATTCGCGCAATTGCAAAGATTTTCAGGTTTCCCGCAACTGCTCGCCTGCAAAGGAAATTTTTCTTCACGTTATCAACGATGGGTTTTGAATGCTGATGTTAGCAATAGAAAATTTACTTCTACTTTGATAGCGAATCCTAAAATTATTAGCGTTGAAGAACCTGTATCTATTGAAAGCGATATAAAAAATATATGGCGAAAATTATTTGGCATAGACGATATTGCCTTGAACGATAATTTTTTTGAAATCGGTGGTGATTCATTATTGCTGGCTAGACTGGTTGCGAATCTCAACACCGTGTTTTCAAAAGATATTAAAGTCAGTATTAAAGATATGTTCAATTGCCCAACTATCCGTCAGATGGCTGATTTGGTTAGGCTCTCCGTTTCAGTCAACGTCGAAGAGCAATCTTTACTGGATGAAGCATATTGCGAGGAAGGTGAAATATGATCAATGTCGCGCAGTTTTATGAAAAGTTAAAACAGCTGGGAATACTTCTCTATCTTGATAAGGATATGCTTCGCTATAAAGCTGAAAAAGAAAAATTGACAGAGGATGTCAAAGATCAAATTGTTGCTTGTAAAACTGAAATGCTGGCTTTTTTGAAGAAGCGAGAGGAATTTCGGTTATCGCGTGAAAATACACTTCCTTCGTTGGAGGCTATCAGTAATATTGAACACATACCTTTATCCTTTGGGCAAAAACAATTATGGTTGTTAGAGCAATTACAGGATGATAAAGGTAGTTATAACTTGCCAGTTGCTTATCATATTAATGGTGAAGTGAATATTTCTGCCCTGGAAAAATCAGTGCAGGAAATTATCCAGCGTCATGCTGTGTTACGCACTGCTTTTTATGAATTTGATGGTGATATCTATCAGCGAGTCGTTAATGAATTTAAAACACCTTTTGAGGTGGTTGATTTTCAACAAAAGAAAAATTTGTCATGGGATGAATTAGTTCTTGAAGAAAAATTTCGTAAATTTGACAGGCAAGGAGCGCAGTGGTGCAGGGTTAAGCTTATCCAGCTTGCTGTGCAAGAATATTTATTAATTGTGACTATGCATCATATAGTCTCGGACGGTTGGTCTATTGGTATTTTCATTAATGAACTTTCACAACTTTATCAGGATTTTTGTGAATCGCGCTCCTCTTCCTTGCCACCCTTACAGTTTCAGTACATTGATCATGCGGTTTGGCAGGACAAAATATTATCCGGCGCGTACGCCTATAAGCAACGTGCTTTGCAATATTGGTATAAACAACTTGAAGGCGTTCGTGAGGCTGGCATACTTCCTTACAAGAGTGCTACGGTACCAATGTCAAAGCACTTGCCAGCGAATTTTCACAGCCAACTGAATAGTGAAGTGGCAGAAAAAATTCGCCAATATTGTTTGGCTAACGATTTGACAAGTTTTATGTTTTTGCAAGGTGTATTGGCAATTGTACTCGGACGTTTTACCAACACTCAGGATATTGCGATTGGGACGGTTGTAGCAGGACGTACAACCAGTGAAACTGAAACCTTGTTGGGTTTTTTCATTAACACACTGGTAATGCGTAGCCGCTTTGATGAAAGCGATACTGTGAAATCTTATATGCATTTAAATCGGAATATGATTCTGGATGCGTTTGCAAATCAGGATTTGCCTTTTGCACTTTTGTTGCAGGAGCTTAATGCTGTTGAGCATATGCGCGAGCGTCCATTGTTCCAGGTAATGATGATTCTTCAAAACAATCGAATTGGCTCATTGGATATGGGACAGTCCAAATTCGAACGTGTTAGTAGTAACGCTACGGTTAATACGTTTGATTTGGAGTTGGATGTTAGTGAAACCAATACTGGTTTTTATATCGTGTGGTCTTTTAACAAGCACTTGTTTGATGAGTCTTATATTCATCAACTATCCCAAAGCTACGAAACATTACTGAAGCAAATTCTGTTGAGCCCGCAGGCAAGGTTGCAGGAGATTCCGTTGCT
>JAZKHP010000036.1:0-86488 GCA_040385335.1 Pseudomonadota bacterium | reverse complement strand
AAAATGACACCCACTTGATTTGGGGAAGGGCCTGATTCACCCAGTTTTTTAGTGTCTTATAGTCGTGCAGTTTTTACTCAAAGCGGAGGTATTATTAACTGTAAATTCAAAACCAACTAAAACTTAAAGAGACGCCACCCCTGAGTGCGACCAACACCCAGAGGCAGCTAACCACAACCGATAAATCGAGTATCAATCATGGCTAAACGTACTATAGCGCCAGAGCCTCGCTCGGCCCAAGAAAAATCTTTTCCCACCCGCAAACTTAAAGTCCGCATGGGCTTTTACGATTATGTATTAAGCAGTAGTCCCAGCACTTATAGAGCGCCGCCTCCTGTTCCCTATGTACTGCTCAAAGGCTTTTGGCTTAAAAAAGCAGGCTTTCCTATTGGTACAAATATTAGTGTCGAGGTGAGTGAGGGTTGCTTGGTTATTAAGGCGATTCAAAGCAACCCGGAACTGAAAGTCAGTCCTAAATTAAAGTAGGGCTTACTCCAAAGTATTGTTCAATTTAATGCTTCTCTTAAGATTAAATCGGGTATATTAAGCTAGGCCTGTAGTGGCTTGGCTTAATAAAAATTAAGTGCGAAGTTAGTCTGAAATCAGGAGTTTATTTGCCGGGTGGAGAATATATTCCTATAAAGTTTAAAATTTTAATGCCGCCGCCAATCTGAATAAACCGTTATGTAAAAAATTAAAGGAGAAATAAATGCTTACACCGGAAGAAATATTTATCACTGATTACACAAGCCTGTTTATCGATCTTTACCGTTTTGGCAACTCAGTTAGTCCCAGACTTGATCATATTAGGCCTAGTAAAGACGCGAAAATACAGGACAGAAATGGCATAAAATATATAGTCGCAGACGGCAACGGAATAAGCGCCTTCTCTTCTGTTCCTGCAGGAAAAGGCCACGCATGGAAATTACGCAAGGGCACATCCATACCAGTAGGTATCAAACTTGTCATTGACAAGAGACCTAACCATCAAAATCATTATATGTTAGCTCCAGAAAAAACTATGAAGCTCAGCGAGTTTCATGCATTAATGGATAAGCTAAGAGAATTCGCAATCAAAGTATCTTGAGGAATAAACATGGAAACCATTGAAATTAAATTACCTTACTCTGAAGTCACATTGGTTTTGGACGCACTACGTCACTATATAAACTATATTGAAAATGTTAACGAATCAGAGATAGACGAAGACTCTTTGGCTGATTTATTAAATGATAATGAAAATATTAAAGCGATAGAAAAAAATATCACTTCATTATTCTCTGAAAAATTTGGTGCGTACTAAACTTGTGGCGAATGATCGTAAGGGAAATCGGCTTGGAAAGTAAAATCAATTCGGTTTGCTGGATATAGCGAATAATTTCTGATGTAAAAGTTTGCATAAAATATCACAGTAGGCCAAGTTTTTTTAAATCAATTGGCGGTAAGATGCTCGATTTAAATCTGGGTTTTTCTACAGCCTCGTTAGCTTTTAGGAGAATTATGGAGCCGGAAGATCTCATCAAGTCAAGACTGCAGAACAGAGACAAAGAATTCGCTCGTTCTGTAGAGGCATTATTGCGTAGTGAATCGGCTAAAGGAGGGGGTGTGGGACTTTCAGGAAATATAATTGCAGGTGGCTATGATCTACTCGTGAATGAATTGAAAGTAAATGTCGAAATAATTTGCGGAGGATTTAAGGATAGTTTAGTTGGTAAGTTTTCGAGGAATGCCACAAATAACTTCGATATGATGGCAAAGGATATTTTAGTTGACCGAAAGAATGAACTAGAAACCTTATATAAGGAGAGTATGAGGGCAGTATTGCAAACATCCGAAGATAAAACCCGTTTCGAAGAATATTTCAGTTTGGATAGGGTTTTCGACTTACAATTAAAAGAGCTATCAATAGCTGTTAGCAAAGTCGAACAGGAATACCAAAACTCTCTAGGTAAAACTCTGTTAGAGCGTGTTAATAATGAGTTTAAAAATCGCCCACTGGTGGTAGTTGCGGTAATGACAATAGCTGCCGTGGGCGCTGTGTTAAGTTTTGTGAAAGCTATTGGTGGGTTTAACTTTTAAAGCTAACAAAGTGCTAAATCGCTGTGGGTTTTCTACAGTCTCGTTATGTTTAAGCTACGGAGAAGATATGAATTGGGATCAAGTTGTTAAAAAAGTTGCTCCGCATGTTTTAAAAATTGAAACACCATCTGGTCACGGTACTGGCTTTCTTTTTTTGTATAACGATACTGGCAGTTGGTGCGGCATTGCGACTGCTGAGCATGTTGTAGCACACGCAGACGATTGGCAGCAACCAATAAAAATTCATCATCCACATACCGGTAAGACTATTTTTCTAAAACAAGAAGAGCGCGTAATTTATCGAGATTGGAAAACGGACTCTGCTGTAATTCTTTTTTTCAAAAGCGACCTTGATCTCCCAGATAGCCCCATAACACTACTGCCAATGGGAAGCCTAATTGATATTGGCTCAGAGGTTGGCTGGCTTGGCTTCCCTTCTGTTGCCCCTAATAATCTTTGTTTTTTCTCAGGAAATGTAAGCGCTCGTCAAGAGTATCGAAATGCTTACCTTATTGATGGAGTCGCTATTAACGGCGTGAGTGGTGGTCCAGTATTGCATCTTACCGAAACAGATGGAGTGCAAATTGTTGGTACGGTAAGCGCATATAGTGCAAATAGAGCAACTGGGGAAGTATTGCCGGGGCTTGCTATCGCTCAAGATGTGTCTCATTTTCATGATGTAGCATTAAAAGTTCATTCAATTGACGAAGCAAATCGTAAAAAAGCTGAGTTTGAAATGCATCAGAACCAAGAATTACAAACATAACTATGTAATAAAACCCACTACGACGCTTTTGCACCTTCGTAGGACGCCGCAATCGGCGCCGTTTTTCACAACGTTAAATTCATTGGAGAGGGTCCCAAATTATGAATAAAGTTACTGGCATGAAAGAGGCATATAAAAACTTTCAAATGCTGTCAAATTCGTTACTTGGGATTGGATCAGTTCTATTTATTTTTCGAGAGTTTAATATCAGTACACTCTTTCCAAGCTCAATTCCATCAAGTTTATTTTGTGTAGGTATAATCTTGGCCGCAATATTTTTCAGGCTTGTAGCCATAGATTGTTTAATTCAACAGAACGCTACTAGCAAAGAAATTTCCTAGTATAAGTTAATGGCTTATTTAGATTATTAATCTAGTGCTTATTTATTGCTCTACATTGCTGTATTTAAGAAAGTTAAATCTAGTGCTAAAGAGCCAATTTAACAATTAATTTATGGACTCATCTGAAAGCGGTTCGAATATTTTTTGTTGTAAAGTTTTGAATAAAATTTCATAGCGAAATTTTTTTTAAATAAATTGACGATAGGAAGCTCTATTTAAAATTTGTATTTTCTAATGCCTCGTTGAAGCTGTGTAAAAACCCTCTGGTTGTTTTAGTTTTAGCGACTTCTATAAAAAAGTAGCAATTTTATTTTATTAGGTTGAGGTGAAATTAAAATAGCAACGAAAAAAAATAGTTGCCATTTTAACAAATAAGTTAAACTACAGCTGGTGGTAGATTTTTCAACAGCTTCGTTATGGTGCAATTGAGCATCGGAGAAAGGAATAATGTTTGAGGGCCAAATCATTGTAGATGTTCTCCTTGTGGAGACTGGGGAGATTACTCGGGCATCTAAAGAATTTAAAATTCCTTTTCAACCTTATGAGGGAATGAAGTTTGATACTGGCTTGGGAGAATATTCTATTGACTCAATTACGTGGAGCTTAGAATACAATCATTTTCACGCATGGGTTTATCTTGTCAACTCTGAATATAGCATCGACTATGCGGATGAGTTTGAAATAAGTGGCTGGAAAATTAATAAATTCAAACCCGTAGATGGGCACATTAAAAATTTCCTTAAAATCTATACGCATCCTCCAACTGAACTAATTGAATGTGACGCTTGCGGTGGAACTGGCGAGGGCGGAATAAAGCAGGGCTTGCTAGGCCTTTCACAATCAGTTTGCTCTAGGTGCTTTGGTTTGCGCCAAATTATCAAGGCATGGTAGGTTGTACCATAACAAACGCATTAAAAATCGCTCTACGTCGTTACGCTGGACGCAACTGACAGTGCGCCTTTTACGTAGGCGTTATGTTTTCAGTGCTGTGTTCATTGTGAGGTATTATTTTGAATAATCCAGAACCTATGTCTATTTTTATATGGATTACATTGCATTTATTCATAAATCTTTTTTTCAAATGGGTGGTTAGCTGGGGTGGAGCTTCATTTTTGATGTCGTGGAGTTCTTTCTGGGATAGGTTTGATTGCTTCCCTGAAGAAGCTGGAACTGAAAATGAAATTAAATCTACGGCTAAATTTTTTTGGCTAATATTAATATTTTGGTTTTTTGTTGGACTCTTCCGGCCTGAGGCTAGGATATTGTAAATGTCGTATAGCTTCATTCGTTAAAAACCATCCGCTTATTGCGACCTTAAATGTCACGAGTAGGAAAGTATGAGCTTAATGAAAGGAATTGGACGCCGCAAGCGACGCCGTTTATAGCAACATTATGTTGCAGTGGAGTGCTAACAATTAATATTTTCCATCGAACAAAAAAAAGGAACACTCAATATGCTTTTATGGTTAATCATCGGATGTGAAATTGGGTTTTGGGTGATTCTATTTTTAGGTTTATTCATCCGCTACATTCTGAAATATCCCAAAACTGGAAAAGCGGTTTTACTGTGCGTCCCTTTGCTTGATCTGCTTCTTCTTTTAGTAACTGCAATAGATCTACATAATGGCGTTATAGCTGAATTTGCTCATGGGCTTGCTGCCGTATATCTGGGTTTCACCGTGGTTTATGGTTCTAGCCTAATAAAATGGCTAGATCAATTAGTGGCTCAGAAGTTTGCATCAACGAAGAAAATGGAAGAGCTAAAGCTGTATGGTCGGGAGCATACCCTGTATGAGTGGCGGCAATGGTTAAAAGGCGTGTTGGCTGGTGGTATTGCATCATTTTTACTGTTTGCAGCTGTTATATATGTAGACCATGCGGAAAAAACTGCACAGCTTCATGAATGGTTTGGTTATATTTTCTGGATGCTGGCAATTTGGTTGGTATGTTGGCCTTTGTGGTATACGGTGTATCCAAAGAAACAATTACAAACGATAACAAGTAATAAAGCTGATGGTTTTTAATTTTTTTATTGGAACTTAAGCCGTTAATGCATACAGCTCTACTTCGTTGGCGAGTGAAAATACGTCGAGAGAAAATTTTACAAAACTAAAAAATAAAATTTTTAATGCATAATCAAAGTTTGGTTGGTATTACTTCCTGAAGCGTCATTCACTAAGTTTTATATTTCGGTTTCTAATATGCCAATGCACTCAGGATGGACGTTAGCGTGCGTAGGAAGCAAAGGAGTTTGCAGGACACAAAACCCTTTGTTATTTTATACGCGGTATAAAGTGGCCACACATAACTGATACAAAATTTCTAAAACGTTAATTGGGTAGCACTCATTATGAAACGACAAATTGTATATTCGGTCTTGCTCGGGGTTTTATTTCCTATGGTCGTACAGGCAGCAGATGTTAATGGCGCTAAGGATCACCCACTTATTTCTCGATATCAGGGCTCTGAGCTTGCAGCTGCTGAAACCGTGCCGTTTGAGATGAATAGTGTGCCCATGAATTACGACGATTATGACGGGTACGAATGGACGAAAACACAGTCTATTGAAGGTAGCCGTACCCGTTTAATATATTTATCTCCTGTTGGGCGTGGTGCTTTTGAAGTACAAAAAAATTATGAAACAGCGCTGTTGCAAGCCGGTGCAACTAAAATTCTAAGCTGCGCTCCGAAGCAACCTTGTGCCCGCGCAGCTGCTTCACTTCACCAGGATGCGGTGGGTTGGGTTTCCAGCCTTGTTTACGCGAAGAAAAATGCCAGTGCCGATAGTGCCCTGAATCTTTTGCGCGCAAATCTCAATCATGGACTCTATCAGTTGACTCGAGCTAACGAGATTTATTATGTGACCATTATGAGCGGACAGCCTGATGGTACTGAAACCGAAGACTTGACTGGTCGTGTGGGTACCTTCGTTGAAATTATCCAGCCTAAAGCCATGGAGACGGGCAAAGTAAATGTCTTGTCTGTTGATGCAATGAATAAGGGGCTGGTTGCCGAAGGAAAAATCGTGCTCTACGGAATATTTTTTGATACGGATAAAACGGAAGTTAAGCCGGAATCAAAAGGCCAGCTGATGGAAATGGCCAAACTCTTAAACGCAAATAAAACCATGAAAGTTTTTATCGTAGGGCATACCGATAACCAGGGTGTTTTAGCCAATAACTTAGTGCTTTCGCAAAATCGCGCCGCTGCAATTGTTGCAATCCTGGTGAACGAATTTAAAGTGGCTGCAGCTCAATTAAATGCTAAAGGTGTCGCCAATTTTTCACCCCTAGCTACTAACCAAACTGATTCTGGTCGGGCCAAAAATCGGCGTGTTGAGTTGGTTGTGCAATAATCTTTGCATTGTGTTGGAAAACAAAAAAGCTTGCCGAATTTTAAGTTCGGCAAGCTTTAAGTCTCTCAATATCCCTATTGAAAAATATTCACATGCAAACACTTATACTTTGCGGCGACGGCCGAACACACCAAGCATGGTCAGCGCTGATATCAGCAATGGAAATGCTGCCGGTACAGGAACTGCTGTCACTTGGAGATCATTACCCACTAAGCCACCATCGGTGTTGGCGAGATAGTTAATATAGAAATCCCAGCTTTGCCCCGCGTAGGTTCCAGTTACATTGTGACCTTGATTAAAAAATCCGGTAATCGAATCGCTGCCGTCGTTGGTAAGAATGGTAAAGCTTTGGCCTAATGTAGGTGCTGATAATAAAATTAACACGAGATTTGATAAGTCTAGCGAAACCGAACCTGTGACCTTCAAGTTATCTGCAGAGCCGTAACCCAGAGTATTAGTAGGATCAAGATTAACGGAAAAAGTACTGCTGGCATTTAACTGTGTATCACCTAAAGCCAGGGTACCGATTGAGTCATTACCTGGTGAAAGCGTTCCTCCTGCTGCTACTGTTGTTGAGCCGGAGATTTGACCTGTACCACCCAAACTTGCGCCAGACATAACGTCAATATTACCGGTCCCGGTGGCAGACCCGGTAAGGTTGTTCACCAGCAAAGTACCGCCGTTTACCGTCGTTGAACCTGTATAGCTGCTAGCTCCCGATAAATGAGTCGTGCCGCTATTGACCTGAACATTGGCAAAGTTCGACAAAGCTCCGACATAGGCAAAGCTGTTACCTGTGCCAACATCTAAATGTAAAGTATTGCTGCCACCTACACCGCCAGATATATCGCCTTGAATAGAAGCCGCACCACCTTGTACGGTGAGGGTATTGTTACCCGCGCCCATATCGATTGCTTTGCCGCTACTTGAACCCTTAATGGTGCCGGAGTTATTGATAGTATCGTTATCAGCACTCGTTTTGATCGCGGCTGTTGCTGCTCCACCACCTTGAATCATAGCGCCGGCATTATTGTTAATCGTAACTGTGAAGCCGCTCGCTGGGCCGTTTACCGCTATGCCGGAATCGCTCTGCCCACGAATCAAGCCACCGGCCTGATTGGTAACAGTTGCATTGGCGTAAATAGCTTCGCGCGTTCCTGAGAGAGCCCCAGCGGTAATGTCGTTACCAAGTAATGAAATGCCGCGACCCACAGCGTTGAAGTTACCCGCAGCAACAAGCCCTTCAATAACCCCCGAGTTGATAATGGTACCGCCACCTGCCGAAATGCCTTCACTTTGCGCCGGTGTTGAAGTACTGAAAGCATTAATGGAACGGATAACGCCTGTGTTCGTGAGGTTGACTATGCCGTCCACATCCAAACCATCACCATCGCCACTAATACCATTACCAATAATGATGCCGTTATTAATAATGCTTGCGGTTTGGTTAGCGTTAAAACCATCGAAGTTGATACCTGAGCCGTTATCACCCTGAATGGTGCCGCCTGCATTGTTGGTAATATTTGTCGTAAAGCTAACCAGATTGTTGGCTGGCCCGCCGGTGATACCGTGGCGTGCTCCTTCGATGATTCCAGTGGCGGTATTAGTAATCTGAATGCCGGAATTGCTTTGCGCATCAACACCGTCACTGCTGCTGCCGTTGGTTGTGGTTGATTTGATTAAACCTGCGTTGAAGAGTACACCGTTAATACCAGGCCTTACTGCATCAGCTTGCGTGGCCAGCATAACGCCACCGGCAAAGTTGTTGATAAGGTTCGCGCCTGTGGTAATTGCCGAGAAATCCACTGCTTGTGAGCCACCAGCGGAAGCATTCAGTGAGTTCATGACGCCATAGTTATTTAGCGTTACGCTGCCTTTACCTACATTCATCTGAATCACATCTGCATCCGCGGCCTGCATCAGCGCGGTCGAATTAGTGGTGCTACCGTTGTTTATCACCAGCCCTGTAACGCCCGTGTTATCGCGTATTACGCGCCCAGTGCCTGTTTGTTGTAGCGTGCCGAGATTCGTCAGGGTTGCGCTGTTTCCGGAAATGGTGACAGCTACACTACTCCCGCTAACCGATAGGGTGGCTGCTGGTGCTATGTTTCCCGTTTGTCCCGCTGCGCTGCCAAGTGTTTGTGCGCTGGTGGTGGTTCCGGTTGTCAGATCGAAAGATGCCGCTTGAGCAGCTGGAGTAAGTGCGAACCCCATGAGGGCGAATAAGGCGCTGTGATTAAATATTTTGTTCATAATTTATTTACTCTGAATCTTAAGTAGAAGGTTATGGGTGCAGCTGGGTATTAGCGAATTTAGTAGCGACAATCGTTATTGTTTGTTTGTCAGTACATCCACTCGTAATTGCGTGGGATAGTAGCTGTGCCTGGTTACAACTCAGTTACGTGCTCTGAATAATTTATCAAGGAGGAGAATAAATAGGGTGAGTGTCCGAAAATACGTGTACAGCTTTTTCTCAAGGTTGGTGTTTGCAAGCTTGCGTGATCGATTTTTATGGGCGTGCTTATCAAGTGGATTGGATCTCATCGCAATTCGGCAATGAGCTCGCTCAAGCAAAGCCTGCAAATTTGAATAAATTAATGAGCAAAAAATGTTTAAAAAAATAAAAAACTCGCCGAATTTTAAGTTCGGCTATATTTTTTATTGTATTAATATTTTTTTGAAAAATATCCATGCAATTATTTATATTTTACGGCGGCGATTAAACGCGCCAGGCATCGTCCTTACGGGTATTATTAGCGGAGACTACATTTTGATGTTACCTGTATCCATAAAATAACGCGATCTTGCCAGGTGGTTGCTGGTCACACCATGGTCAAACTTTTCTTTTGCTGAACCATCTTTACCGGTAGTTATGTTTACCGCTATGCCGGTCGACACAATAACCAAGCCTGTGCTTTTCAGGGAATCCATAATAAATCTATGACGAGAGAGCTCTGAAACTTTCATAACAAGGTCCTCTTATTAGTGGGAGTAAGGTGATGCGTGATAGATAGATGCATTGTTTTGCTTTTTAAGTTGTTGCTTAGGCTTTCATGCTTAATAAAATCCCGCGAATTTTTAATTCAGCGGGATTTTATTATTACTATAAACATTCTCTGTGATGAGAATTTTTTATTAATAACTTAGCTTTTGCGACGACGACCAAACACGCCCAGCATTGTCAATGCAGATATCAGCAATGGAAATGCCGCCGGTAAGGGCACTGGTGCTACTGTCGTATTGCTAAAAGAAATATCGTCGTAGAAGGCGCCGGATGACAGTAAAATTTCTTGCACGCCGGTTAAAGGTGTATTCAAATTTACGATCAAACCCATTACCGTTTGGTCAAAATCAATTTGACCAATAATGGTTTTGCTGGCATCCAGAAAATATAACGCTGACTGTGAAAGATTACCGAAAGTGCTGTTATCCAGAGTTACCGAAAAGCTATCCAGATTTTGTGCGGTATCAAAACGCATTAACACTGCCTGATCCAGCGCGTTTAATGCATTGCTACCCGACGGTGCTGCACCGTATCCGTTAACTGTGGGATTGCCCACAGTCACGGGATACAAGGCATTATTTTCAGCATCTATCTGAAATTTCTGCGTGTTAGGAATTTCATCGCCAAAGGCATCGAGATCATTGACATAATGTGCTTGATAAAATGCAATGCCTGATGGCGCTGCGCTAGTTGCAGTTGCACCCGTTGGTACATTATCAAAATTGATACCAACAACAGCAGCGCTTGCTGGAACTGTGGCAAAAAGAGCTAGCGCAAGTGCGCCAGCTTTAAAGTTTAAAAGTTTCATAAAAATATTCTCTAGTGAATGCGAAATTATTTTGCAATTATTTCGTAA
This sequence comes from Pseudomonadota bacterium, assembly GCA_040385335.1. GTDB lineage: Bacteria > Pseudomonadota > Gammaproteobacteria > Pseudomonadales > Cellvibrionaceae > Cellvibrio. The sequence goes on along the minus strand of JAZKHP010000036.1, from coordinate 76,087 downwards.
TTATTTCGAACGTTTGCTTATTTAGCGCCGCCAATGGCAGCTTGCATTGCCGCGAAAAACACATCGGTGTTATCTATAGTGCCGCCAAATAATGACGCGCCGCGACCATAAGCGGACAAGGGAATATCACCGCCGGTGTGAGCTGCCGAAGTGCCGGGAATTTGGCCAGTAATTAAGAAACCGGTTGCGGCATCGCGTGCTAATGGATTGCTCGGGTAGGTATTCAGTGGTGCTACACCGTTGAATGGTTGTTGGCTGTCACGAATGGGTTGCGCGTTAGTGCTCCAGTCCTCGTAACGATCCGCATTTGCACCGTAGCCGATCAGCATTTTGAAATCGGTATCGGTATTGGCTGGGTAACCATCAGCACCAATTGTGTATTTCGGAAATTTCGCTGCTTCGTACAAACCCACAACAGCATCACGTTTACCCGCAACCGTAGGCAGGGCAGCGACTAAATCAGCATTGGTTTTAGTTGATGCACCAATGATTGATGCTCCAGCGCACTCGTGGTCCGCGGTGATAAGCACCAAGGTATCAGGATGCGTTGCTGCATAATCTTTTGCTTTTTGAATGGCTTTATCAAATTCAATGGTGTCGACGATAAAACGCTCGCTATCCATGTTGTGCGCTTGTTTATCAATTGATGCTGCTTCTACCATCAACACAAAACCGTTGGGACTATTCGCATCAAGTACGTCGAGTGCTTTTTGCGTCATTTCTTCGAGCATAGGTTGGTCTGGGAAACCGTAATCATTGACTACAGCGGCATTGCCGCGACGGCCGGCAATTTTATCCATTGCCACATTCATGTTTGAATATGAAAACAAACCTAATAATTTGCTGGGTGTACCAACACTGTTCAGTGTGGTGGCATCAGATGCGTAAGCCCAACCACTGCTGGTGAATTCAGCAAGTAAGTTACGCGCAGGATCGCTAACACCGGGTGCAACGCCCCAGGCAGTGACCAGGTCACTCGGTAAAACATAATCGCTACTGGCAGCACGAGCTGAACCCGTGGTGGTGTTTGGCAGGAACCATTTACGGCCGCCACCCAATAGCACTGTCAAGCCAGTTTTATTAGCGTCGTCATAAAATTGGTCAACAATTCCAGTACCTGCACCACGGTCTTGAGTGTGAACAGCATTGGCTGCTGGAGTTGCATCAAATACATCAGCAGTGGTTACTATGCCCAGCTTTTTGCCTTGGGTGCGCGCCAAATATTCGGACATGTATTCCATCCGCGGGTTATCAAATTTAGCGAGGGTATCATCAGGCCACACACCTTCTTCGTTATTATTAGCTTTGTTGCCTGTTACATAGTTAGCCATGCCTGGAGCAGAGTCGGTCACTATAGAGTTCAATGATGCAGTCATGATCATTGCGGTATGTGGGAAGGTGTCCATCGCTAAACGAGTTTTGGCTTTACCTTGAGCGTAACCATTTAACATGATGCGCGCAGCAGTACGGTGACTTGCGCCCATGCCGTCACCTACCATCAGGATAAGATTTTTTGCTTTGCGGCCGTTATTCGCGGTGATTCCCACCACTTCGAAGTTTCCGTTAGTGGTAACAACCTGGTTGTCACTTTGCGTGGCTGTAACAGTTAAAATATGCGTGCCTGGTGTGGTGCTTGAGTAAGCGCGCAAACTGGCAACGGTGCTGCCAACCGGTAAGCTGGTCACTAAACCAGAGGTAGTCAGTGATACAGAGCCAGGTACTACAACACCATCAACAGAAAATTGTACTGAAGTAATTGTTTGGCCAGCATCCGGGCGAATAGTGGCTTGCAAATCAAAACGTTGGCCAGGAACAAAGCGTGCAATCATCGGGTTCGATTCAGCACCATTGGTAGCAAACAATTGGCTGGGTGGTGTAAGACGCGATACTGTAGGCGCAGCGCTTGCACTTGCCGCTATTGCTGAACTTATCACTAAACTGAGCAGAGATATTTTTTTCATAAAATGAGGCATGGTCGGTTTCTCCTGGATGTTGATTGAGTCATTCATTTTTTTATGACGGAAGTTGTCATTTGTTTAATTGCTACTTTTTATTTTTTACTGTTGCGATATCAATTTATTGTTAGTTCCTTTTTTTTTCTGTGCATCTTTAGCCACACTCTGATCCATGACCAAACGCACCACAGATACGCGTTCACTTATTTCTTCCTGATTTCCAACTTGCAGCGTACCGGTCAATACCCAGGCATCAGGGCGATAGGTCAATATTTTGTCTGCATCCTGCGGAGGCATATGCACGAATAAGGTAGCAGCAGGCAAGTCATCCGCCATACCGTCCGCCTTTTCGCCAACATTGACAGGCAGAGCTGCCAGCATAAAAAGTCCCGGATTCGGGTCGTCTTCTTTTGCCATGTAACCCACAACACGCACACGCTTATTGTTAAGGCTGAGTAGTTTTTCAGTGGGTTCAAGGCCGCGTGGGCCAATCGGCATCTTAAAAAATTCATTAAACGAAAGATCAGTTACACCTTCTGGCGGTGGTGGCAGGCGCACATTTTTTGCAGCATTTTTACTAACAGCGATAGGATCAACTGCAACAGGATGATTTGATGGTGAATGTGCTTGAGCGGACAATGAAAAGAAAACACTGCTCATTAACAAAACAACAACTGACGAGAAACGTGAAAGCGAAACGCACATAGAGAGGCCACCATAGAGTTAAAAAATTACCGGGCACTACACCAAAGGTAAGAAAAAATATGGTTTAGGTGCCGTAAGTCCTCAACATAAGTGGGGTATATGAACAATCTGTTAATGTATTGTGAATTTTTTAATAACAATACAAAAACGCGGCTTCGTTAGAATCTCTAGAATAGTTACATCAACAGATTCAGTTATGCGGTAAAGGAGCTACTAATATAATTCGCGCGTTATTTGCAAGTCTGTTTCGTTGTGTGCTTCGCACCTTACTTAACTTGATCGTTATGCAGCGAGTTGCTTGTTAAGGTAACAACAATACGTAAACACGGCGATGAGGTTGCCGATAATTTACTGAATTAAAATTTTAATCCAGTGATGGCAAACCAGGTGTGGGCGGGTGATATTACCTACCTGAAAACAGCTGAAGTTGGATGTATTTTAGCGATTGTGAGGGATTTATTTTTGCGTTGAATTTTGGGCTGGCATAGGGTTAAGCAAAATTCCCTGCTCTTTCCAACCAAGCCTGCGCGCCACCTGATCAAACCAAAGATGAATCACAGGCGTTGTATAAAGCGTTAACAATTGGCTCACGATCAGCCCACCCACAATTGTAATTCCCAGCGGACTGCGCATTTCGGCGCCTATGCCGGTGCCTAATGCGAGTGGCAGGGCACCGAATAGGGTTGCCATGGTCGTCATAAGAATGGGGCGAAAGCGTTGGATGCAGGCTTGATAGATGGCGTCTTCGGCGGATTTGCCTTCCTGCCGTTCCGCCGCCAGGGCAAAGTTGACCATGATGATGGCATTTTTCATGACTATACCAATTAGCAAGATGATGCCAATCATGGCGATAACGCTGAGGTCCAGTTTGCAGAGTAGCAGCGCCAGCACACCGCCTACACCGGCGGAGGGCAGGCTGGACAGAATGGTGACGGGATGGATCGCACTTTCGTACAACACACCCAACACTATGTAAATGCAGAAAATCGCCAACCCAATCAGTAAGGGTTGACTGGCCAGGGATGCCTGAAACGCGGCAGCAGCCCCCTGAAAACTGCCGTGCACTGTGGCGGGCATAAAAATGTCGCGCTCGGCAGCTTCCACTATCTCCACCGCATCGCCCAGAGATATACCCGGCATTAGGTTAAACGAAAGCGTGACAGCGGGAAACTGGCCGAGATGGTTTACGGACAGGGGAGCGATGGTTGAAGTCCATTTTGCAAAGGCGGATAAAGGTACTTGTTCGCCAGCGGCGGACTTGACGTAGATATCGCGCAGCGATTGCGGATCCCGCGTGAATTGCGGCGCGACTTCGAGGATGACGTGATACTGATTGAGCGCGGCGTACAGGGTGGACACGGGGCGCTGACCGAAGGCCGAGTAGAGTGCGTTGTCGATCATCCGGGTGCTGATGCCAAGCCGCGCTGCCGTCGCACGATCGATATCGATCAGCTGTTGCAAACCCTTATTTTGCTGGTCGCTGGTAACATCGGCCAGCTGCGGCAGTGAACGCAGTTTTTGGATCAGCTTGGGTGCCCACTCATCCAGGTCCGCCAGGCTTTCTCCCTGCAATGTGTATTGGTACTGGGCCGCTGCCTGACGCGCGCCCATGCGTATGTCCTGCACCGACTGCATGGACACAGTGGTACCGGAAAACGTTGACAGCTGTGGGCGCAGGCGGGCAATCACCTTTTCTGCCGTATCTGGTTTGCGTTCGTCCCAAGGTTTTAGGGTGATGGACATGCGGCCCATATTCATCGATGAACCACCACCGCCCACTCCGCCGCTGCCAGCCCATTGCCCGGTCTGCCCCAATACCGATGCCACAGCTGGATCGTCTTTGACAATATTGAGGATGCGCTGCACACGCTCATCGATAGCCTGAAACGACGCCGATTGATCGGCGATGATGGAGCCTTGAATACGCCCGGTATCCTGCGTGGGAAAAAATCCTTTGGGCACTGCCAGGAACAAGTACACATTTAGCGCAATGATCACTAGCGTGGTAATCAACACACCGGCTGGGTAACGCATCACCCAGCGCAGGCTGCGTGCGTAGCCGCGCGCGAGCACTACCTGCAGACGCGCTCCATTTAGCGTCGGTTGTTGCGGCTTCAACAGGCGCGAGCAGAGCATAGGCGTGACGACCAGTGAGAGCGCAGTAGAGATGACAATTGCCGAGGTCAGAGTCACCGCGAATTCGCGAAACAGCCGACCAATGATGCCGTCCATTAAGAGCAGCGGGATAAAGGCTGCAAACAAGGCGATACAGACGGTGAGAATTGTGGTGCCAACTTCTGTGGCGCCGCGGTTGGTCGCCTGCAGCGGCGGCAGGCCATTTTCCATGTGGCGTTTGACATTCTCGACAACCACTATTACGTCGTCGGCAATAAAGCCGACCGCTACGGTTAGCGCCATTAGCGACAGATTGTTGAGGCTGAAGCCGCATAAAAACATCACCGCACAGGTGCCCAACAAACACACAGGTACCACAATGCCGGGAATCAGGGTGGCGCGCAGGTCGCGCAAAAACACAAACATCACCAGAATCACCAGAGTAATCGAGATCAGCAGTGCGGTTTCAATGCCGCGAATGGACGCGCGGATAGTGACTGTCTGGTCTACCCAAGTGCGAATTTCCACCAGACCCGGTGCCGCCGCCTGCAACTGTGGCAGGATTTCTTTAATGCGGTCGATGGTGGCAACAATATTCGCCCCGGTTTGACGGCGAATATCGAGGTTGATGCCCGGCACACCGCTGAGATAAGTGGAGTTGCGCGCGTCCGCCACCGCGTCGAGCACCTCGGCAACATCGCCCAGGCGTACCGGCGCGTTATTGCGATAGGCAATCACTAATTGACGATACTCCTCTGCCGTGAACAACTGCCCGTTGCCACTAATAGTCCAGCTGCGACCTTCGTCCGCAAGACTGCCTTTGGGACTATTCACATTTGCAGCGGCTATGGCCGCACCTACCTCATCCAGACTCAAGCCGTATTGGTTGAGATAGTTGGGATTGACCTCTACTCGCACGGCCGGCAGCGACGCGCCACCCACATTGACCTGGCCAACACCTTCCACTTGCGCCAGTTTTTGTTGCAACAGAGTAGAGGCCACGTCGTACACCTGACCGCGTCCCAAGGTGTCGGAAATCAGCGTCAGAATCAGGATGGGGCTATCAGAAGGATTTACTTTTTTGTAGTTGGGATTGTTTGGCAGATTCTGCGGCAGGCTGCCGCGCGCAGCGTTGATGGCCGCCTGCACCTCGCGCGCGGCGGCATCTATGTTGCGATCCAAAGCAAACTGTAGAGTGATTGTGGTAACGCCGAGAAAATTGGTGGCGGTCATTTCGGTGATCCCGGCGATGCGGCCAAACTGGCGCTCCAGAGGTGTCGCCACCGCCGATGCCATGGTCTCCGGGCTCGCACCCGGCAGCACGGTAGTCACTGAGATGGTGGGAAAATCCACTTCCGGCAATGGCGACACCGGTAGGCGTTGGAATGCCAGCACGCCTAACAAGGCCAAGGCAAAGGTTAATAGCGTAGTCGCTATCGGCCTGCGAATGAAGGGCCCGGACAGATTCACGGTGGACTCGCTAGTTCAGGTTGGGTAGCTTCGGGCTGAGCAGAGGCATTGCGCCCGAAGCGCTGCGCCAGGCGATCAAACCACAAATAGATCACCGGCGTGGTGTAGAGCGTTAGCACCTGGCTGACAATAAGGCCGCCAATAATGGTAATGCCCAGCGGTTGGCGCAGCTCGGACCCGGTACCAGTGCCAAACGCCAGCGGCACAGCGCCGAACAAAGCGGCCATGGTGGTCATCATAATGGGTCGAAAGCGTAGCAGGCAGGCCTGGTAAATAGCATCAGCCGGAGTCATACCTTGATTGCGTTGCGCATCAAGCGCGAAGTCCACCATCATGATGGCGTTCTTTTTCACTATACCAATAAGCAAAATAATGCCGATCAGCGCGATTATGCCCAGGTCCCGGCCAAACATAACCAGAGCTAACAAAGCACCTATACCCGCCGATGGCAGGGTCGACAGAATCGTCACCGGATGCACAAAACTTTCGTAAAGCACACCCAGCACTATGTACATGGTAACCAGCGCGGCGAGAATCAGCAGCGGCTGGTTGGCGAGCGCCGCCTGAAAAGCGCGCGCCGCACCCTGATAAGCTGGGCGAATACTCTCCGGCAAACCCATGCTGTTGCGCACCGCATCGATCTGTTGCACCGCATCGCCTAGAGATGCACCGGGAGCGAGGTTAAATGACAGGGTCACCACCGGAAACTGCCCTTGGTGGTTGATGGTCAGGGGCGCGTTGGTTTCCTCCCAGCGAGCGATGGCACTCAAGGGCACAGCGCGGCCGCCGGGTGGCGTGATGTAAAGCTGCGCCAGCGCCGCTGGAGTACGGCGGTATTCGGGCTGTAACTCCAGCACCACTCGATACTGATTCAACTGGGTAAACAGGGTGGCGATTTGCCGCTGACCGAAGGCATTGTACAAGGCGTCGTTGATCATCTGCATGCTGATACCCAGGCGCGCAGCGGTATCGCGATCAATCACCAGCGCGGCGCGCAAACCACGATCCTGACTGTCGCTGGCCAGGTCGCGCAGTTCGGGCAGCGCACTTAACTTTTCCAGCATCTGCGGCGCCCATAGGGCAAGCTCTTTAGCGTTTGGCGATTCCAGAGTGTATTGAAACTGGGTGCGGCTGGCGCGATCTTCGATAGTGAGATCCTGCACCGGCTGCATGTACAGGGTGATACCCGCGACTTGCGCCAGTTCCGGTTGCAGGCGGCGTATCACCTCGGCAGCTGTGGCGTCGCGCTCTTGCGGCGGTTTAAGGTTGATCTGGATACGACCGCTGTTGAGCGTGGTGTTAACACCATCCACACCGACAAACGAGGACACATTTGCCACTGCTGGGTCAGCAAGAATGCGCGTCACCAATTCCTGCTGACGGCTCGCCATCGCGGGAAACGAGATCGACTGCGGCGCCTCGGACACGCCCTGGATCAGGCCGGTATCCTGAATTGGGAAAAACCCTTTCGGTACCAAGAGGTACATGATTACCGTGAGCACCAAAGTGCCACCGGCCACCAGCAGCGTCAGACGCTGGCGCTGCAGCACCCACTGCAAAGTACGGCCGTAAAAGGCGATTACGGCAACAAAAAAACCTTCCGAGCGCTGAAAAAAGCGCCCTTGCCGGGCTGGATCCCGGTGTTTGAGCAGGCGCGCGCACATCATAGGCGTGAGCGTGAGCGATACCACCGCGGAGACCAAAATGGCAACACTGAGGGTAATGGCAAATTCGCGAAACAGCCGGCCTACTATATCGCTCATAAACAGCAAAGGAATCAGCACGGCGATCAGCGATACCGTTAGCGAAAGAATAGTGAAGCCGATCTGTCGCGCGCCCTTGAGTGCTGCGGATAAAGGATCTTCGCCTTTTTCGACGTGGCGGGAGATGTTTTCCAGCATGACGATGGCGTCATCGACAACGAAACCAGCAGAAATAGTCAGCGCCATCAGTGACAGATTATTAAGGCTGTAGCCCAGTAAATGCATGACTGCAAAAGTACCGATCAGCGACAGGGGCACAGCAATACTGGGAATAAGGGTGGCCGACAAGTTGCGCAGGAACAGGAAAACCACCATCACCACCAGCGCGATGGTAAGACACAGCTCGAACTGGACACTCTGTACCGAAGCGCGAATGGTGCGTGTGCGATCCGATAAGATATCTATCTCGATGGCCGAGGGCAGGCTGGCACGCAGCGTGGGCAGCAGCGCCTGAATACTGTCCACCACTTGAATGATGTTGGCGCCCGGTTGCCGCTGAATATTCAAAATCACCGCGCGGTCGTTGTTCTTCCAGGCGGCCTGACGCTGGTTTTCCACATCATCCACCACCTGGGCGACATCCGAGAGTCGCACTGCCGCGCCGTTGCGATGGGCGATAATCAGTTCCGCAAAATCACTACTAACCAACAACTGATCATTGGCACCAATCTGAAACGCTTGTCGCTCTCCGTCGAAAGTACCCTTGGCCTGGTTGACGGTGGCGGCGGTGATGGCGGTGCGCACATCTTCCAGATTCAAGTCGTGCGCCGACAGCGAGAGAGGATTCACCTGAATGCGCACCGCCGGTTTTTGGCCACCACTAAGGGTAACCAGCCCTACACCCGGGAGTTGGGCAATCTTTTGCGCCAGGCGGGTATCGGCAAAGTCATGCACGCGGGATAGCGGCAGGGTTTTGGAGATCAGTGCCAGAGTCAGAATCGGCGCATCAGCGGGATTCACTTTGCTGTATATCGGCGGGTTGGGCAGATCGCGCGGCAGAAACGGCTGCGCCAAATTGATGGCTTGTTGAACCTGTTGCTCGGCAACATCGATATTCAATTGCAAATCGAATTGCAGGGTGATCACCGAACTGTTTTCCGAACTGGTGGACGTTAACTGTTGCAGCCCAGGCACCTGGCCGAACTGGCGTTCCAGTGGTGCGGTAACCGCCGAAGCAACTACCTCGGGGCTAGCGCCCGGATAATAAGTCACCACCTGCATAGTCGGGTAGTCCACTTGTGGCAGCGCGGACACCGGCAACTTGGTGTAGGCCACCGCGCCTATCAACACCATCGCAAGCATCAGGAGTAGGGTAGCAACAGGCCGTAGAATAAAAATACGCGACAGGTTCACGGCAGCAGCGCCCTAGCATTTGCTGTGGCATTCGCCTTGGCTAGTGGTGCCCTCGGCGGAAGCGCAGGCGTGTGGGCTTTCGTTGACTTTTGCACTTCCATCGTCGTCTGGGCTTTCATTTGCACCGCCACCTTGGTGCCCGCCGCCAAACGATCTACACCTTCCAAGACCACTACTTCACCAGCGGCAAGTCCGCTGGTGATTTCAACCAAGCCGCCCTCGGCGGTGCCTGGTGTTACTGGTCTAATCGACACAGCCGACTCGCCGTCCACTACATACACAAAAGTAGATTGTTCGGCCCCACGTTGGATAGCCGCACCCGGCACCAGAGTGACGGCAGTTTTGGTCGCCACTAATAAACGCGCGTTGATGAACTGATTGGGAAACAGCGCCGCATCCCGATTCTCAAATACGGCCTTGCATTTGAGCGTGCCGGTGGCCGCATCAATCTGGTTATCCACCGTCAACAGGCGGCCATCGGCCAGCTTGAGCTTCTGCTCGCGATCATAGGCCTCCACACTTAGCACCTCACCCGCGCGCAACTTTTTTACAACGAGTGGTGCCCGATCCTGCGGAATGGAAAACACAGCAGTGATCGGCTCCACTTGGGCGATAGTTAAGAGCCCATCGCCAGTGTTCACCATATTGCCTGCGTCCAACTGGCGCAGACCGACGCGACCACTAATAGGTGCTGTGATGCGGGCGTAAAGAAGATTGAGTTTGGCGTTGTCCAATTGGGCGCGGTCGCTCTGCACCATGCCCTGGTGTTGCGCCACCACCGCCTCCTGGGTGGCAAGTGCCTGTTTGGAGATGCCATTGGACTGGCCGAGGGCGCTGTAGCGCGCTCTATCGAGCAAAGCGTTTGTCAGCAGAGCCTGGTTGCGCATCAGTTGACCTTCCATCTGCGCTACCTGCACGGCATAAGGTCGCGCATCAATTTCCGCTAACAGCTCGCCCTCGCGGACGAACTGACCTTCAGTGAAGTGCACCTTCATCAATTGCCCCGCTACACGCGACTTCACCACCACAATGTTCATTGGGGTTATCGAACCCAGCCCAGTGAGGTAAACACCTATGTCACCGGCAACGGCTGTAGTCGCCAGCACTGGAATCACCGGCCCTGGTTTTTTTGCTCCCGCGCCGGGTGCAGCTTTATTTTCGTGGCTCGGCGCAATTTTATTTTCTGACGCCGCTGTTGTTTGAGCCTCCGCCTGCGGCTTGGCGCCTGACGGGGACGATGCTTCACCCCTACAGCCTGTTAATAAAACAGTGAGTAATAAAAAGGCAACTGCGAATAATAAAACGCCAACGGCAGACAGACCAAAGCCAACGCGTCGAGACGTTAAGAGCGTGGCAACTTGGTAGGCGGGATTTGGAGCTAAGGGTATGTTCACGAGAAAGTATCCAGGCACGTGAATCAGACTGCGACATTCGCGTTGGATTTAGCGCGCGTGCGCAGCGGTGCAATGACGGTAGGGACTAGCCGAAAAGCGCAGGCCTCTGAAGGTAGACGTAAGGGTTGCGACGCACCCTACGTTGGCGCTGATGATCCTTTATTTATCTTTATTTATCTTTGTCCTCAGTAGGGTGCGCATCAATCCAAACGTTGTATCCACAGGCATAAACATTATGTCGTCACTCAGCAGTTAGGCTTTGCACATCCAGCGGGCAGACCAGCACCGATAAGCCGGTCAGGAGAAGCTATGCGAATTCAAAAACTCAGTCGTAAATTGATCCTTGTGGCGTCGTTCATCACGGCGATGTGTACCAGCGCAGCGCTCTATGCCGGCGACTTCCACATTCAGGAAGCATCCATTGAAAGTATTCAAGGCGCGATTCGCTCCGGCGAAGTCACCTGCAAACAGATAGTTCAAAGCTATATCGCACGCGCCAAAGCCTACAATGGGTCCTGTACAAAACTTGTTACACCAGATGGCAAGAAAATATCCCAGGCTTTGGGGGCAGTACGCGCAGGGTCACCAGTCAAATTTCCAACACAGACAGTGGCATTGAATAAAATTGTGCCTGACTTTGATAAGTACACCGGCCTGGTACCGGATTATGGCCGCATGGAACCCACCATGTCAGACCCTTCTGTCAAACAACAATACGGCATGGTTGCTGGCATTCCCAATGCGGGGCAGGTGAATACACTTGAAGTATTGAACATTCGCGGCGAACGTTCAGTGACTTGCAAAGGCAAGTTCGATGCGCCTCCCGGCACACCACTGCCAGCTGGCGCGCCTGCTGCCTGTGAAAAATTCCGCCAGCATCCAGATGCACTTGAGACCGCAGCAGCATACGACAAGCAGTACGGTAAAGACTTTGATGCCAAAGCAATGCCCATGTACTGCACACCTATGTCTTTCAAAAGTATTTACGATGCCAAAGACATGCGCACCACAGCCGGTGCCGATGTTAACTATGCGATGGATGTGCCGGCTGCAGATTCAACACTCGTCAGTCGCTTGCGTGAAGCAGGCGCGATTGCTTATGCACAAGCGCATGAATCCGAATACAACGCAGGTAGTGGTGATCCCGGTGGTGACGCAAAACTGGAACATCCTTATATCGGTGCCGGTGGCGCGCGCGAATCCTGGGGTGGCACCACCTGTAATCCCTATGACACAGAGCGGGCGACCAGTGGCTCAAGCGGTGGCTCCGGTGTGTCTGTTGCTGCCAATCTGGTGGTCTGCTCCATCTGCGAAACCACCGGTGGTTCATGTCGTGGTCCCGCGAATTTTCAAGGTGTTGCACTGGTCGTTCCTACCAAGGGCATGATCTCATTTGCGGGTTCCATTGGTGCGAATCCTTATCAGGATCGTCCGGGTATTACGTGCCGTAATTTGAAAGACGCGGCCATTGTGCTGGATGCCTTTCGCGACAAAAAGACTGGCAGCTACTTTGATGCAGGTGATCCTTACACCGCTTTGCCACGTGTCATTGCGTCCAAAACGCCCTATGTGGATGCGCTTAAGGATGCAACTACATCCAAACCCTTAGCCGGTATGCGCATTGGTGTGATTCGCGCCTTGATGGTTAAAGATATTCCCAATCGTACTGCGGTCAGTGATGGCATTAATCGTGAGCTTAAAGTGCTGCAAGACCTCGGGGCGGAATTGGTTGAAGATGTGGTGCCGGGTTATCCCGATGATGCAGCAATGGCCAACATGGCCTTCGGTTTTAATCATGCTTTTGCCGAAGTGCTGCCATTCCACATGCCCGAAGTATTCTCGACGAAGAAAGACGGCAAGCCAGAATTTACCGTACCGGGCTGGGAGGTTACCAGTCGTAAGTACTTAGTAGCTTTATCGGCACACAAGGCGCCCTTGCCGGAAAACCTTGGCTTCGCGCGCATGTTCAGTAATCCAACGGCTGATCCAGAAGCTGTAACTGGCTATACATTCGCATTCCAGTTTGCCCAATATCTCACCTTGCGTGGCGACAGCCGCGTGTATGACTGGCAAACATTGAATGCCAATGCCAAGTATTACAACGATGTGCGTCGCGTTGCGATGAAGAATTGGGAAAACAAGGAAATGGATATTCGCACCAACGCGATTACCTACACCATGAAACGTCGCGACACCTTGCGCATGGCAATGATGAAGGTATTGCAACAAAACAACCTCGATATGTTCGTCAATCCAGTGAACCCGACTCTGCCCGGTAAAATTGGCGGCGCTGGCGTACAAGGTGGTGGAGGTGGTGGCTTCGGTTATGGCGCAATGCTGGGTATTCCCGAGGTATTCCTTCCTGCCGGATTTGCCGACACCATTTACGACGATAAATTTGTACTCGCCAAGGACGGTAAAAAATACGAAAGCGTTCCTGGCGATGTACCCACCAAGCTCGGCGGCATTGGCCTGCCATATACCATCACCTTTTGGGCAGAGCCCGGTCAGGAATCCATGTTACTCAAGGCGGGAGCAGCCTATGAAGCAGCGACTCATCACCGTGCGCCGCCACCTGGATTTGGCCCAGTAAAAGGCGAGTTGTAATCAACTTGATAACCTCTTAAAAACTACCTGCCGGCCAGGTTTTTAAGAGGTTCCTTAGAAAGTTATTAATCAACGAGGAGAATCTCCATGTCTATTCGTAAAACAGCACTTTTCACAGGGTTACTGCGTGCATCGCTTTTGGTGATCTGTTCCAGCATTACGGTCCACGCCGCTGACTTTCACCTTCAAGAAACATCCATCGATAGCATTCAAAAGGCCATTCGGTCTGGCGATGTTACCTGCAAACAAGTGGTAGAGAGCTATATTGCTCGCGCCAAAGCCTACAACGGCGTGTGTTCAGCTCTGGTCACGGCAGATGGCAAACCGGTTAAGTCGTATATGGGTACGAAGCGTGCCGAGGCGCCTATCAAGTTCCCCACTGAAACAGTGAGCATCAAACAACTGATTCCCGATTTCGACAAATATAAGGGTTTGACCCCCGACTTTGGTCGCATGGAACCAACGCTGTCTGATCCATCAGCCTATCAGCAGTACGGTATGTTGGTTGGCATGCCGAACGCGGGTCAGATTAATGCGTTGGAAGTTATCAACATACGCGGCGAACGTTCGGTGACGTGCAAAGGAAAGTTTGATGCAGCACCGAGTAAATCATTGCCAAAAGATGCGCCCGCCGAATGCGAAAAATTCCGTCAACAACCGGACGCTGTGGAATACGCTGCTTCGCTCGATGCCAAATACGGCCGCAACTTTGATAGTAAAGAGATGCCAATGTATTGCACTCCAATGTCATTCAAGGCAGTGTTCGATACCGCAGACATGCGCTCTACCGGTGGTGGTGACGTAAAGTACGCAACTGACTTTGCACCCAAAGACAGTACGCTAGTAAGTCGGCTGCGGGCGTCAGGTGCCATTATTTACGCACATGCACATAACTCTGAATACAACGGTGGCAGCGGTGACCCAGCGGGTGATGCCAAAGTGGAAAAACCCTACATAGGTGCCGGTGGTTCACGTGAGTCCTGGGGTGGCATGACCTGCAATCCTTACAATACCGAACGCGTTACTGCCGGTTCATCTGGCGGCTCAGGTGCGTCGGTTGCAGCCAATCTGGTGGTTTGCTCTATTTGCGAAACCACGGGTGGTTCATGCCGTGGTCCAGCGAACTATCACAACACCGCATTGATTGTGCCTACCAAGGGAATGATCTCCTATGAAGGATCGATTGGCGCTACACCCTTTCAGGATCGTCCAGGCATCATCTGCCGTAACATGAAAGATGCCGTAACCGTGTTGGATGCTTTCCGCGATAAAAAAACCGGTACCTACTTCGATGCGGGTGACCCCTATACCGCGTTGCCTCGCGTCGTCGAATCTAAAACACCTTATATGAATGCGCTGGCTATGTCAGGCGGCAAACCGCTTGCGGGTGTACGCATAGGTATTGTGCGCGAGCTGTTCGTTAAAGATAATCCCGCCAAGGCAGCTGTGAGTGATGGCGTGAATAAGGAATTGAAAGTGCTCAAAGATTTGGGCGCGGAACTGGTCGAAACGGTTGATCCTCGTTATCCAGACGATCCTGCCATTCCAAATATGGCTTATACCTTTAACCATGCTATCGCCGAAATGGTGCCCTACCAGATGCCGGAAGTGTTTTCGTGGAAAGAAAAGGGCAAACCGGTATTTGAAGTACCAGGCTGGGACGTGGCCAGTCGCAAGTACCTGGTTGCAGTAGCCACACACAAGGCGCCGCTACCTGCCAACATGAACTTCAACAAGATTTTTGCCAACCCGCCGGCCGATCCGGATGCTGTAACGGCCTATCACTTTGCTTATGATTTTGCCAAGTATTTAACGCTACGTAATGATGCCAAGGTCAATGACTGGGCCACCCTCAATGCCAATGCCAAGTACTTCAATGACACACGCCGCGCCGCTATGAAGAATTGGGAGAACAAAGAGATGGATATACGCACCGATGCTGTGGCCTACACCATCAGGCGCCGCGACACCTTGCGCACGGTGATGACTAAGGTGCTGCGGCAAAACAATATTGATGTGTTCGTGAACCCTGTTAACCCAACACTGCCAGAAAAAATTGGGGGAGCAACAGTGGGTGGCAGCGGTAGTGCGACGGGTTACGGTTATGGTGCAATGCTCGGCATTCCAGAAGTGTTTGTTCCAGGTGGCTTCTCAGAAACCATCGTGGATGCCAAGTTCAAGCTGAACGAAGACAGTACCAAGTACGAAGGTGAATGGGGTACTGAACCCACTAAGCTGAGCGGGATTGGTCTGCCTTACAACGTTGCCTTCTGGGCAGAACCCGGTCAGGAAGCCAACCTGATCAAGATTGCATCCGCCTATGAAGCTGCATCCAAACATCGCAAGGCGCCGCCCGGGTTTGGTCCAGTCAAAGGCGAGCTGTAATGTCGTCTAACGTCTGAGTTATGACCTTTAAAAGGAAACTGCTACTCGCTGCGGTGTTGACCATCAACTTCGCAGCGGTGCTAGCCGCTGTAGCGAAGGTCGCCGTCGCGCAGGTCACAACCGAATTGACAATACCCGCTTACGTTGACAAGGCAGTCAACAATGCGTCACGACCGCAGAGTGATCGCGATCGCGATATCAACCGACTACCTGCAGAAGTCATTACCTTTGCGGGTATTAAACCCGGTGACAAAATCGCGGACCTGATGCCAGGTCGTGGGTACTTCACCCGGATTTTGTGCGCAATAGCGGGTGATATGGGTCACGTTTATGCAGTGACTGTCCCGCGCAAAACTCCCGCAACCAGCACGTCAAGTCAGAGTGCAGAAAGTGCGACATCAAATAAGATTGCAGTGCCAAGTCAGAGCGCAGCGTTAAATAAAAGCGCAGCTTCTTCAGCCACTCCAATTGCCGAGTCATGCACGAATGTTACGCAAATAACCTTGACCGCAAAGAATCGTCCCGCACCGGAATTACATTCCGACAGCGATGACCCCGGCTGGGTGTATGAGTATTATCAACTGAGTCCGGCTGCTGAAAACTTTGCTGTGCCCGAACCATTGGATGTCATCTGGACTTCCGAAAATTATCATGATCTTCACAACGCCGCCTTCGGTTCTCCTGACATGGCGCGAGTGACCAAAGCATTTTTCACAGCGCTCAAACCCGATGGGATACTTGTCATCGAAGATCATGCGGCTAAAGCAAAATCAGGTGCTCGCGATACACAAACGTTACACCGAATTGATCCAGAGTTAGTAAAACGAGAAGTGCAGTCGGCAGGTTTTGTGTTTGTTGGTGCGAGTAGGGTGCTGCACCATCCGGAAGATAATCACACGACTAAAGCGCATGACATGCACGGCAAGACGGATCGCTTTCTACTGAAATTTCTACGGCCTTAATTTGAATGTCAGCCATTGTCGAGAATTGTACAAGTCGTTGTCAGAAAACTTAAACTTAAGCAAAATGATCGAGTTAATCCAGCGAGATAATTAGGCAGTATCGTAAAATCTCGCGCTCCACATTGCCATCGTAAAACTTGTTAAATTATTTATCGTAAGATTTTTGAGAATCAATAGGGTCGGTGGTGAGTCTAAGCCTTAAATCACTAATAGGCTAAATAAATAAAAACTCAAGGGTGGGTACAAATCATGCCTTGAGTTTTATTTATTTAGCGGTTATTTATTCAAGCGCTACTTACCTAAGGACAAGTGCTTCCCCAAATTTGATTTGCCCAAGCGGGGTAGTCAACGAAAGGATTGCGGTTGCCTTGACGCGATACGATTCGCGCATGACGATTAATTTCTTCCTGACTTGCCGGGTCCTGATTATGCCAGGCCAGCAGTGTGCATATTTTTCCGAGACTTGCACCGCTGGTACCGGTAAAGTTCACCAGCGTTAAATCTTCTGTCCCCGTAGTATCACCGCCGTTATAGCGCACTTCCATATAAAACATAATTCTCGCGATATCGCCTTTCACTTGATTGCGCGGTTCAAAACTATCGGCATCTGTGTAGTTGCCAGCAGCTTCGCCAATGGTTGAACCACCGTTATCAAAATCCTTATTGCCGCGAGTGGAATTGACAGAAGCATCTTCCGGGCGCAAGTGGTGAATATCGCTGTAAGCCCAATCACCTGTGTCTGGAAACCCGTGGCTTTTCGGCCAGGTGTGTTCGCGATTCCAGGCATCAGGATCGCTGTTGCCACTTGAATTAAATGTCTTGGCTTGCGAGCGGCCCGTGTAAATCAGAATAACGTTGTTAGTGTTGTTGGGATCTTCGTCGGTGTATTTCAGCGCGTCCCATACCTGATCGTAAGTCATGCGATTGTGATTGCGAGCAGCGCTAGTGGCCAAACCGTTTTTTAAACTGGAACCTGATAAGCCGATGACATCAGCATAATAAGTCTGGAAGCCAGACCAGGTAGCTCCGCTAGTCCCACCACCGTTGGTATAGCTGACGTTTAGGCTAAGCCCACTGAAGGCGGAATAGCCACTCAGTAAAATGTAATAAGTTCCGGCTTGGGGAACAGCAAAAGTGCAATTTTCATTATTACCGCTAACGTAAGGGCGACAGTCATAGGCACTGGTTGTTGGTGCTTGCCCTAAGCGGACAAAGAGATCTACATCGCCGCTACCACCACTGATAACTACTGCAAGATCTGTTGCGCCTGCGGGTACAGATAATTGAAACAGAGTTGCTGAGCCGGCTGCACCACTAAGATTGGAACGCGTATCGCCATTGTTCAATAGTTGAGTCGCGCTGCTGCTTGAGCTGCTACTACTGCTGACACTGCCCGCAGTGTAATTTGCGGTGAGTGTTACTCCGCTAAAACTCGCATAGGCTCGCAGCTGAATGAAATAAGTCGTTGTTTGCGGCGTTGCAAAACTGCAGCTTTCGTTGTTGCCCGACAAGTAGGGGCGACAATTATAAGAAGAAGTTGTAGGTGCACTGCCAGCCTTCACGTAGAGATCAGCATCACCAGAGCCACCGCTCGATGAAATCACCAAATTAGTCGCGCCGCTCGGAACAATAATTTCATAGCTCACTAGATTGCCGGTTGTAGCAGAAAGCCCGGTAACGGGTAGGCCCTTGGTCAAAGTGATAGCAAAAACATTGGCGCATAAAAGCATGCTGCAGACAAAAGTAAAATATTTATTCACACTGTTTCTCCAACGAATGAAAGGAGAAAGGAGTGTGCACGTTAAATATGTCTAATTAGTGATAGTCGATTAATTCGCAAAGAGTGGTTCTTGAATTTATTGTAAAGCTAAGGATTACAACGAAGGATGCGCTCGTGCGTAAGTTGGATAAGCCGCAGACGCCTTCCGACATTTTGAAAATTATTTTCAAATCATTTAAAAATTTTTGATAAATTTTTGACGGTAATGATATGTCGGAGGGCGTCTTCGGCTTTTCCAACCTACGCATTCGACTCGCGTTTTTATATATTTAAAAATAAAAAAATTAAAGTCGATATGAATTTTAATTTTTACAACATTTTTTCAAACTATTTAAAAAGCCCGTTGATTCACCCGGTTTTTTAGTGTTCTACAGGCGTGCAGTTTTTATTCAATTGGAGGTGTTGCTAACTGTAAATTCAAAACTTAATGAAACTTAAAGAGACACCACCCCTGAGTGCGACAACACCCAGAGGCAGCTAACCACAATCGATACAGGAGTATCAGTCATGGCTAAACGTACTATAGCGCCAGAGCCCCGCTCGGCCCAAGAAAAATCTTTCCCCACCCGCAAACTTAAAGTCCGTTTGGGCTTTTACGATTATCTATTAAGCAGTAGCCCCAGCACTTACAGAGCACCACCTCGTGTTCCATTTATGCAGCTCAAAGGTTATTGGCTTAAGAAAGCAGGTTTTCCTATTGGTACTTTTGTTCATGTTGAGGTGAGTGAGGGTTGCTTGGTCCTTAAAGCAATCCAGGTAGTTCCTAAAGTAAACTAGCTCTTAATTCAATGTTTCTCTGAAAATTATATGGCGGTATATTGAGCCAAGCCCATAGTGGCTTGGCTCAAGTAAGGGGTTGGTCTGACTTTAAAAAATCCAATAACATGGTTGTATGACAAAATATTTCATTTTAAAACAATAATTTTATTCTTAATAATCAAAAATATTTTCTTATGAAAGTAGCGAAACAATTATCCATAGACGTTATTTTGCATGTTAGAACTACGCAAATTTTTTTCCTTTTTAGTTTTCCCCTTTATTAGGAGCTCAATTATCGCCAGGTAACGGCTTCTTGCTCTTTGTAGGCTTTATCCAGCATGTCGAGTAAAGGTTTCGCTCGTACGCTCAGGTCGACTCGTTGATCCTGTTGCTCATCCGCTTGTTCGTCATCATCAACATCCTCGTCTGCTATTGGTTTATCGAGATTGGAGGTCGTCTGCAAATAATGCCGGAGCTGGTCTGCTGCAGATTTGATGTTCTTGCTTTGCAGGGCGCCTGGAGGTGTTTCGCTTTGCCCCATGGCTTTGAGCAGAGCGCTCGCTACATCGCCGAACATGATTACATCCGGGCTGTACTTGCTGGTAAAGGTAATAAGCATAAAGGCATCTCTGTAAGTTAGAAGTAAGTATTAACACATTTTTGCTGTTGAGTTTGCAAGCTAAGGTGCGCGTTAGTCGGAGAAAATATTATTAATATCTGGCAGTATTTCTGTAGTATCGATATGTGTTTACATCGTGGTAGTGAATTGCCATAGGTTGGTGCTTACGAATAAAACAGCCAGACAATGGAATTCAAGTGGATAAAGCGTTGAGGCTGAACCTAAAGGTAATTTTGCACTTGAAGAAATAATTAAAGTTGTGCAAAGTAAACCACATAAAGTGAGAAGTTATTTTTAATATAAATGGCTCTGTAAAAAATTCGAAAAATTGATTTTGACGAAAAATAAAGGGTGTTTAAAAAACTGCACCGTATACACAAGCTCCGGGTCATTTCAGAATGAGGAATGTATAACCGCTTTTAGACATACTGAAGAAGCAAGATGTATCGTGAGTTATGAGCGTAGTTTTTTTAGGCCAATTTTCGCGTAGGATTTTTCCAGCGCTTTGCGCCTCCAGTCAATCTCTGGTGATAAAAAGTTGATTGCATTCAATAAATATTTTAACAAAGCGTTGCATCAGACGCGTCTATGAGATGATTTTTATGCGTGTAGAGTTAGAGTCTCCAAATCAGCCTGAAATTATTTTGCTCATTCAAGAGTTGGATGCTTACCAGGACACCTTGTATCCCGCGGAAGCGCGTTACGCACTTGATCTGACTGCGCTCGAACAGAAAAACGTATTATTTGCCGTCGCAAGGGACGGTGCTGGGGCTGCCATTGGTTGCGGCGCTTTGGTGTTGGGCAGTGAGTCAGCAGAACTCAAGCGCATGTTTGTGCGGCCACTCCACCGTGGACAAGGCGCCGCCGTCAAGGTGTTGGACAAGCTGGAAACTGAGGCTTCCAAACGCGATTGTCACCTTGTGCAACTTGAAACCGGGCCTTTCCAGCCCGAGGCGCTGGCGTTTTACAAGAAGCATGGCTTTCAAGTTTGCGGTGCATTTGGTGATTATCCCGAGCACCCACTCAGCGTTTTTATGGAAAAAGCTGTGTAATCGCCCGTGGGTCGCTTAGGAATAAAAAGCGGATGTGGAGACATACAAACGTATAAGTACTTGATAGAGCGTTGCACACTACTTTGTGGCTAGAATAAAGGTCTCATACTATGACAGTAAATTATAGTGATTTAGAAATGGCAATTGATTTTGTATCCGCAGGTGCTGAATACGATGACGCTGCCTATTTGGATAAAGAAAGTGGAGAGATATATTACGATTCAGATTCATCAGAAGATGAAATTCCAGAAGATGTATTTGATAATGAAAAATACATAAGTGTACCGGATAAAAAGGAATTTGGTTTGGGTAAGCCGCTTGCATTAAATTTTGCCGAGCAGTACTTGCCAAATGATATTGAAAATGTTTATTCAATCTTTAGGTCAAAAGGCGCCTATTCAGCTTTTAAATCTCTTCTGGAAAAAAGCAACCAATTGGAAAATTGGTACCAATATGAACAGTGCGCTATTCAAGAAGCCATCGTTCAATGGTGTGAAGACAATGGCGTTGAGCTAAAGTATTGAGCGCATCAGCCAAGGCAATCTATATCCTGCGTTAACATGGTCAAAAGCTGGACAAATCTCTCTCTGGGAAACTACGCTGAGCGCATTAAAATTAAAACTGATTATCCTTCGTGGGTTGATCAATCAATTCATTATTGCATTGACGGCAGCAAAACTTCTAACGCCTTAGGTATGGAAGAGTTAGCGTTACATTTTGGAAAATATTGCAAATAGAAAAATTATAATAAAGTGCGATGCGCGTTATTTAAACGATTTTAAAATGTCAGGCAGGGTTTGTCTGGTTGGTAAAAGTGAGTTAGGTGTTGCAATAATAAGAAAAAATATTATGTAAATATAAAATGCAAAGTTTGGATGATTATCAAACGATCATATATAAATCTAGAATTAAACGACGCAAAAAAATACGCTTATTATTTAGGCGACAATTCTTAAAATTTTCTGAATTAGTATAATTGTAATAATATCTATGCGATGATAGGATTATTGACTCATGGGGTGGAAGTTAGTTAAGGCAGGGGAGCGTTAATATTTTTTGTTGAATTTTCAACATTTATCTACGTTTAATTTCCTGCATTTTTTGTCGCCATTTCCAAGTATTACGTTAAATAATCCTGAATCGGCCTCGACGCCGAATTCATTTTATGATTTATTTTTCGCACATTTTTTATTGTTTTATTAAAAATTTTGTATTAATCAATTAATCAGTTTATGCAAACCTGGTAATTTATTTGAATTTTTAACGTATTTTTCCGGTTTTTCTTATTGGCTAGTGCCAGGTAAATAAATCAAATATCAATTTATAGTAGATATGAGATTTTTAATTATTATTTGTTTGGATAGGGATCATGAAAGTAGCAGTGATTGGTGCTGGCACTATGGGCCAGGATGTCGCGTTGATTTTTGCCGCCGTGGGAATTCACGTAATTTTGAAAGATACACATATCTCAATTTTGGATGTGGCGTTATCCAAAATTAAAAGCAATTTGCGTTTTTATAGGATGGCAATTCCAGAGTATCAATCCCTGGATAAAACTTTTATTGAAAAATATATACATCCAACAACCACTTATGATGGATTTAACGAGGTTGATTGGATTATCGAAAATATTCCAGAAGAGTGGGAATTAAAACGGAATCTATATAGTGATCTTGCTGCCAACTGCGATGCTAAAGCTCGTTATGCAGTAAATACCAGCTGTATATCTATAACAAAGATTGCTGCATTAATGCCATCTCCCGAAAATGTTATAGGTTTACATTTCATGAATCCGGTTCCAATGAAGCCAACAGTGGAAGCGATTCAAGGGTTTCATACCTCCACTGAAACGATTGAAGCTGCGAAATCTTTATTGAAGCTTGTTAATAAAAAGATGATTCTGGTTAATGATTCTCCCGGGTTTGTTGCAAATCGTCTTTCGCATTTATTTATGAATGAAGCTGCATTTCTTGTCCAGGATAAGGTTGCTGAACCAGCTGCTATAGATGCCATATTCAAAGAAGGTTATGGTCATGCGATGGGTCCATTAGAAACTGCTGATCTGATTGGGTTGGATACTGTTGCCAACTCTTTGAAGATACTTTATGACAGTTTTCAGGACCCTAAATTTCGGTGTTGCCCATTGTTGCAAAAAATGGTGGATGCCGGATTGCTAGGAAGAAAATCTGGTCGTGGTTTTTATAGTTATTAATGAATTAAAAAATTGATTTTTATATAAAAAATTTTAAACAACAATGAGGCGACGGTGCATAGCGATTACTGAAGTGGGATTTAAAGGAATAATAGCGAAAATCTCAATTTGTAATAAAAGTTTGATGTAATAGAAATTGTAAAATAAAAATAATCTATTTTTAAAATGTTTTTCTTTTAATATTCGTTAGTTCGATGGGTTTTAAAAAGTTAATTTTATTAGCTTGAGGCCTGCTATTGCCTTTTGATTAGTCAATATGCGTTTCCGGTTTATAAAGTAATTATTTTTTCGGAGAAAAACAAGTGCAAGAAAAGTCTTTGAAATGTGTGGTTTGGGATTTGGATGATACTTTGTGGTCAGGCACCCTGGTGGAAGGCGATGACGTTCAACTAATGCCCGGCATCGAAGATATTATTAAAACTCTGGATTCTTATGGGGTGTTGCAATCTATTGCCAGCAAGAATAACTATGATGATGCTATTGAGAAATTAAATAAATTTGGTATTGCTGAATATTTTCTATTTCCACAAGTAAGTTGGAATCCGAAATCATCGGCCATAGGTGTTATTCGCGATAAATTAAATATCTCGCTGGATACTTTTTTATTTATAGATGATCAGCCCTATGAGCAAAACGAAGTGTCAGCGCAACATCCGGATATTGAGTGTTTGTCAGCAGCAGCTTATGTGGATTTATTGGCGCACTCCCGTATCCGCAATATTCAGGTGACGGACGATAGCAAACAGCGACGACTCAGGTACATGGAAAATGCTCTGCGCCAAAACGATGAGCAGGAATTTGTCGGCACCCCGGAGGATTTTCTTGCAACTTTAGATATGGTTTTTACCATATCTGTTGCCAAACCGGAGGACTTGATTCGTGCGGAAGAATTGACTGAGCGCACTAATCAGTTGAACTCTACCGGCATTACTTATGATCGGGATGAATTGGCTTTTTTTATGAGCTCGCCAGATCATTTGTTGTTGGTATGTGACCTGACGGATAGGTATGGTTCCTACGGAAAGATTGGCCTTGCACTGGTTGAGACAAAAAACCAAATCGATACCATTAAATTGTTACTCATGTCTTGTCGTACAGCAGCACGGGGGGTTGGCAGCTCTTTATTAATTTATTTAATGAAACGCGCCAAAGAGCGAGGGCATGGACTCAGAGCAAATTTTCGTCGTACGCAGCGGAATCGCCAGATGCTGGCAACCTACCAATTTGCAAATTTTAAAGAGATATCTCGCGATGATGAAAACAATATTCTCTTCGAGTGTGACTTAAGCACAATCCAGGATTATGCACGTTATATTAAATTAATAATTGATGTTTGATCATTATTGACGTTTTACAGTATTTGCATAGATATCAATTAAGTATGCCAAGGTGATTACATGGGACACAAAAAGTTTGATCGAGAAGCACTGAGACAGTTTATCGTAAAAAATATGAATGTATTTGATGATGAAGTCGTGCTGCTTGATGACACAAATTTATTTACCAGTGGATTTGTAAATTCAATTTTTGCGATGCGCTTGCTCAATTATTTGGAAACTGAATACGAATTGGAAATACCCGATGAGTTTATCAGTTTGACTCACTTTAGCTCTATTTATGCCATGCACGAATTAATTAATAACTTGCAGCAAGTAGAACTCACATGATTAAAAAAACTAGCCATCCATTAGTTCAGAAGGCAATTGAGTTTGCAGGGGATAGGCTTCGTCCAATAGCGGCGCAAATAGATACGCAAGGCGGAGTTCCTGCTGACATTGTTCAGGTTCTTGCGGATGAAGGTTTCCTTGGGTCGGTATTGCCTCGCGATTATGGTGGCGGCGGTGTGAGTGCTTATGATTATGGTTTGCTTACGGAAGCCATTGGTGCTGCCTGTAGTAATACTCGGGTACTGCTCACAGTCCATACCAGTCTGGTTGGTGAAACCATTGCAAAATTAGGTACGGAAGAGCAAAAGCAACGCTTTTTACCGGCAATGTGTAGCGGAAAAAAAATAGCATGTTTTAGCTTATCTGAGCCTCTTGCCGGTTCGGATGCATTATCCATCAGCACTTCTTATCAGGAGGACGATGATGGGTTTGTGATTAATGGTTCTAAAAAATGGATTTCCATGGGAGCGATTGCAGATCTGTTTTTGGTATTTGCTGCGAACCAGGGAAAGATAAATGCATTTTTAGTTGAGCGTTCTGCGGTGGGTGTCAGCACCCAAGCCATGAGCGGTTTAATGGCAAGTCGTGGTGCGCATCTTGCGGAAGTTAATTTTACGAATGTGCGCGTTGCCAGGGAAAATTTATTAGGGCGCCCCGGAATGGGCTTCACTTTTGTCGCCAATACGGCGCTTTATTATGGCCGTTTTAGTATTGCCTGGGCCGGTGTTGCTATAGCACGGGCAGCGCTGGAAGAAATGGTTACCTACGCGCGTACGCGCGAACAATTTGGCAAAAAAATATCGCAGCATCAACTTATCCAGGCGCTGATTGCAGATTCAACTGTTGATGTACATTCTGCACGGGCTTTTTGCGAAAATATTGCGCATATGCGCGATGCAAAAAATGAAGATGCAGTGATGGAAACTAACATTGCAAAATTATATACCTCGCGTATTGCCACCCAGGTTGCCAATAACGCAGTACAGGTTTTAGGTGGTAATGGGCTATGGCAGGCTTACGCCGCCGAGCGGCTTTATCGCGAAGCGCGGGTTTTGGAAATTATTGAGGGGACAACGCAGGTTCAGCAATTAATGGTTGCTAATCATGCTTTGCGGCATTACTTCAAACCGGAATTAAGAAAACAATATCCAGTATGAGATAACTCTTACCAGACTGTTTTTCTTTTGTTAGCACACACTCGTAACCTTTTGGGTTTTTTAAATGTATAAGACATTAATTGGAGCACTGCTAGCCAGTGCGAATACAGATAAAGGAATTTATTTTGTTCATTCAATGGAAGAAGAACAATTCCTTTCTTATGCAGCTTTGCTTGAAGGTGCGAAACGCTATCTTGATGCTTTTCGTTGTCAAGGCATCGCAAGTGGCGATGAGTTAGTGCTGCAGTTTGATTCGCTGGCCGAACTCATGAAAGCTTACTGGGCATGTTTGCTTGGAGGAATAATTCCTGTTCCGTTAGCGACTGCAAAACAATCTGATAATGCCCTTAAACTTTTTACTGTCTGGAAGTTACTGTCTCGCCCCTGGTTGGCAGCTGATGATATAGGTATTTTTGATAAACTGAAAAAGCACGCAGAATATTTTGATCGCGATTTTTCAGCAACAGAATATCTGAATACTACAATATTGCCCAACAGTTTTGTGATGCCGGAATTGCTTGCCAAAACTCCAGTCAATACTGGGGAGACAATTTTGTATGATGCATCCCCTGCAGATATTGCATTTATTCAGTTTTCCTCCGGTTCAACGGGCACACCAAAAGGTGTAGTGCTTACGCATGAAAATTTACTGGTGAATATCGGTGATATTCTGAATGCAGTTAACTATGACGAGAAAGATGTTTTTTTAAGCTGGAAGCCTATCTCCCATGATTTCGGCATGATTGCTTTTCATTTGGCTCCAATAGTCGCGGGCGCAACACAAGTCAGAATCCCAACCGATGTGTATATTTGGTCACCTGCTATTTGGTTTTATGCTGTTAATAAATATCGTTGTTCTATTTTAGGTTCACCTAATTTTGGCTACAGACATTTTTTAAAGCTGTACCTGCGTCGCAATGATAAAAAATGGGATTGGGATTTATCCTGCGTAAAAACCATTATTAACGGTGCCGAACCCATATCCGCTCGCCTTTGCGAAGAGTTTTGTCAGGAGATGCAACAGTATGGAATGCATCCGGGAGCCATGCGTTGTGCTTATGGTTTAGCAGAAGCATCACTGATTGTTTCTATGTGTAATTTCGATGATGGCGTGCGCCAATATGCCGTGGACAGAAAGCAATTAGCCATCGGCGATCAGGTGAAGTTTCTTGGCAATGATGACCCCGATGCTGTGGCATTAGTGGATTGCGGTATGCCTTTTCCTGCAACAGAGATACGCATAACGGATAAGAATCGAAAAGTCTTAGCCGAGGGCTTGGTAGGGCACGTGGAAATTCGCGGTCGCAATGTGACTTCCGGGTACTATAAAAATCCCCAGGCAACCCGCAATGCAATCACTAGTGAAGGCTGGCTTAACACCGAGGATTTGGGCTTTCTCTTGCATGGTCGCTTGGTGTTCGCCAGTAGAATCAAGGAAATGATTATCATCGGTGGCGTCAATTATTTTCCACATGATATTGAAAAGGCGATATTGCATGTAAAAAGTGATGATAAGTTAAATCATTATATTGCGTGTTCTGTATCTCATCCGGATGTGGATGGTGAGCAGCTTGCTATTTTTGTTTATTACAAAAAGGGAACTGAAAACTTTCACGAAGTTGTTACTGAAATTCGCGATATAGTCGCAAATAATTTTGGCATTCGCGCTGATTACGTGGTACCTGTGCGCACCATTCCAAAAACCACCAGCGGCAAGGTGCAGCGTTTTGTCTTGCGCGAACAATTAGTCAGTGGCTTATTAAATGATTCCCTGGTGCAGTTGGATATGCCCTTATTTCCCGGTGCGGATAAGGGGATTGATCAGAATAAAAATTCGGTTTCGCAACAACATTTACCCGTTATTTCCTATTCTGAAATCTGCAAAAGAATGCGTGAGATAGTAACCAGCATAGTTAAACTGGATACTTTGGATGATGATACGAGTTTCTTTGCGTTGGGAATTCCATCCATCTTGCTCATCGATATTTTGACAAAAGTTGAAACAGAATTTTCACTACAGCTTCCTTCTACGCAAATTCTCGATAATCCCTCTGTTGCAAAATTGAGCCGCTGTGTCATGAATCTGAGGGCTGAGCAAAAGCCTTCCGTGACTAATGCCGCAGTTGTTAGCACCGCAACGCAGCAGAAACATAATAATGATTATTCCTATCCAGCAGATAGCGTTGCAATAGTAGCGCTGGCCTGCCGTTTTCCTGGCGGGGCTGATACGCCGGAAAAATTCTGGGAATTATTGGCGCAAGGAATTGATCCGATCCAAAAAATTCCAGAGTCGCGCTGGTCTCGCGAACAACAACAAGGGCTTACCACCACAGAAGGCGGGTTCTTCGAACGGGTGGATTTGTTTGATCCTTATTTCTTTGGCATTTCTCCCGCTGAAGCTGAGTCCCTGGATCCGCAACAGCGCTTTTTATTAGAAGTTTGCCACGAAGCAATCGAAAACGCTGGTTTCAATGTTGCGCAACTGCGCGAAAGTAATACCGGTATTTTCGTCGGTATTTCCGACAGCCAATATGCTGATGTTGGCCGCGCTGTGGGGCGCGATACCAATGCTTATACCTATACCGGAACTATGTTTAATACCGCAGCGGGACGATTGTCTTATGTGTTTGGTTTACAAGGTCCGAGCATTGCAATAGATACAGCCTGCTCTTCATCCTTGACCGCAGTTCATCTGGCAGTTCATGAACTTCGTAATGGCGGTTGTGATAAAGCTATTGCTGCTGCCGTTGGCATGATGCTAACGCCTTCCGGTCACCTTTGTTTTTCGCAGATGAATGCATTGGCTTCCAGTGGACGCAGTCGCAGTTTTGATAATCAGGCGGATGGCTATATTCGCAGTGAAGGTTGCGCAGCAGTGATGCTGATGCGCCTTGCCGATGCGCAGCGAGATCACTTACCGATTTTGGCGGTGATTCGTGGTACGGCAATCAATCACAATGGCCAAAGTGGTGGCTTGACAGTTCCGAGCGGTATAGCTCAGGAAGAGTTAATAACAAAGGCTTTGGCACGAGCCGGTGTTTCAGTGGATGAGGTAACTTATATCGAAGCCCACGGTTCAGGTACACGCTTGGGCGACCCGCAAGAGCTGGGTGCATTAGCGCGAATTTTTGCGAAACGATCAGAACCACTTTTTATCGGTTCCGTAAAATCCAATATTGGCCATCTCGAAGCGGTTGCTGGTATGGCGGGTTTACACAAACTGGTACTTGCTTTGGGCAAGGGACAATTACCACCGAATCTTCATTTTGCTACACCCAATACTTTAGTGGATTGGCAAACAGCACCACTGAAAGTGGTGAATGAATTAATGCCGATACCCTCCGGAAAAATACCTGCCATTGTTGGTATTACCTCGCTTGGAATTAGTGGCAGCAATGCGCACTTAGTGCTCCAAACTTATAAAACTATTGCGCCGCAAACAGTGCCTGTGGTGCGCGAAGTACAGCAGCAATTATTTACCTTATCCGCAAAAACTCCAGCGAGCCTTTTGGAAACCAGCAAACGATTTCTTGCTGCCGATTTAAATCAATTTGATTTTGCTGCCCTGTGTCGTGCTAGTCAGCTGCAGCGGGGAGCCTATCCCGTTCGCTATGCCACTTTGGTGAAGGACCATGATCATCTGCGGCAGAAATTACAAAAATATATTAATAGTTTTCATGATCAGGAAATTTCTCCCTTGCCCAGTGTGAAGCAACACGCGCAAGTCGCGTTTATGTTTACCGGGCAAGGTTCCCATTACTTGAATATGGCCAAGGGATTGCGTGAGAATTTTTCAGAATTTGATTTCCATCTTAGTGAATGTGCCCAGCGTTTCTTGAATCAATCTGGCCAGAATTTTTTAACACTGCTGTATGGCGACAGTCCGGAGTTATTGCAGGACCCGGTTGTGGCTCAGGCTATTATTTTTAGTGTTGGCTACTCCCTGGCTAAAACCTGGATGGCATTGGGAATAATACCGGAATTGGTTTTTGGTCACAGTATTGGTGAGTATGCTGCTGCGTGTATTGCGGGCGTTATTTCGCTGGATGATGCCGTAAAGTTAGTGACTGCACGTGGCGCGGTGATGAAAAATGCAGTGGCTGGAAAAATGGCCAGTCTTTTATGCAGCAAGGATAAAGCGCAAGCCTTATTGGACGGCAGTGCTGATGTGTATATTGCGGCGATAAATTCTCCCGAAAATATCACCATTTCTGGTAGCCACACTGCGGTTGATGCCGTTGTTGCTGCAGCGAAAAAACAGCGATTATTTGCTGAGCTTTTACCTATGCGCAATCCTTTCCATTCACCCTTAATGGTGGAAAGTGCTAAGGAGCTGCACAAGCATTTGGCTCGCATAACATTTAATGCTCCTTCAATTTCTATTTTATCTACGCAAGGCGCTGGAATAATTAGTGCTGAAAATCCTATGGACCGTGACTATTGGTGTCGGCATTTGAGTCAGCCAGTGGATTTTATGTCGGCATTAGCGACTGCTTGCGATCAGGGCTTCACTTGCTTTATTGAAATGGGTGGAATGGCAACGCTCAGCGGTTTGGCCGTGCAATCCATTAAAGAAGAAAAGTGTTTATTTATTCCATCGTTACGCGAAAGCCGCGATGATTGGCAACAATTTAACGAAAGCCTGATGCAAGTATTTTGTGCGGGCGTTAATCCCAATTGGAATCTGTATCACCAGGGTGAAAGCAAGCCTCTCGCTGGCTTGCCTACTACCGGGTTCCATCGCACTCCTTATTGGTTTAAATCATCAACTGAAACTTCAGTCGCTATGAGCCAGAAAAATAATCTGGTCGCTTGTTCTTTGGTGGTACCCTATGAGGTGAGCGCAGAATCTTCTGCCAATGAAACTGATATCTTGACCTTGGTAAAAAATATTATTACTCGCACCTTGAGCGAGGTCACCGGTGTTGCTGAAGCTGAGTTATATGATGATTTGAATTTGTTTGCGCTGGGCGTGGATTCACTGATGCTGGTGCAGTTGGATAAACGTATCATTTCTCGTTTCAATGTCACTATCACGCTGAGTCAGTTTTTTTCCGAATTGCACACGCCGGTTAAATTGGCTGAATATATTGCTGCAAATTTAACGGATGAAAAACGCCAGGCTTTACTGCCTGTTCCCGCTGCAACAACTGAAATACTTCCTGCTTCGTTAGAAGTTGCTGATAGCAATATCATTTTGACCGAGTTGCGTGTCATTCAAGCGCAGTTACGCGCTTTGGGTGGAGTAGCGCCGAAAGGATTTACGCAACACTTAGAAAAACGCGTGCCTGTAGCAACTCTGCCTGTGGCAAATAAAATTCGCGATATGAAGTTGATAGAGGACGACCTTACCGAGCAACAAAAAACATTTGTTGCCTTGATAACGGAAGAATTAACTAGCCGCACACCTAAATCAAAAGTATATGCGCAACAACATCGTGAATATTTCAGTGATTGGATTGCAACGCTTAACTTTACCCAATCCACTAAAGAATTTACTTATCCCCTGGTGGCAGATCGTTCTCAAGGCGCGCGCTTTTGGGATATAGATGGCAATGAATACATAGATACCGCCATGGGCTATGGGGTGTGTTTATTTGGTCATAATCCGGATTTTGTAAAAACGGCGATTGCAGAGCAATTGCAAAAAGGGATGGAGTTGGGCCCGCAATCAAAATTGGCTGGTGAAGTCGCTGGGTTAATTCGCGAGTTAACGGGACATGAGCGTGTTGCATTTGCCAACACGGGTACGGAAGCGGTTATGGTTGCTATTCGTTTGGCTCGCGCCGTCACCAAACGCAAAAAAATTGTGCGCTTTGTAACTTCTTTCCACGGTTCTTTCGACGGAATTCTTGCGGAGATTGGCGAGGAGGGCGCTGTACCTATGGCTGCTGGAATTATTGACAGCATGGTGCAGGATACTCTGGTTATGCAATACGGTTCCGATACCTCACTAAGGGATATCGAACTGGCCAGCGACGAGATTGCAGCAGTATTAGTGGAGCCAGTACAAAGCCGCAACCCCGGGCTGCAACCGCGGGAATATTTACACAAGTTGCGCAAATTAACGGAAGCTTCAGGCATAGCTTTAGTCTTTGATGAAATGGTTACCGGGTTTCGTATCCATCCTGGCGGTGCACAACATTATTTTGGTGTGCGCGCGGATCTTGTCACTTACGGAAAAATTGTTGGCGGTGGCATGCCCATTGGCGTGGTCGCTGGATCAGCTCATTACATGGATGCCATTGACGGCGGTTTTTGGCGCTTCGGTGATAACTCACATCCGGGTGCAGAAACGACTTTCTTCGCCGGAACTTTTTGTAAACATCCCTTGACCATGGCAGCCGCTAACGCGGTCTTGCAAGAAATAAAAAAACAAGGGCCGGGATTACAGGAACGAATTAATAACCAAACCAATGCCTTGGCTGCGCGCCTCAATGATTACTTCGATGCTATGCAAGTGCCCATTGTATTGCGCACCTTTGCTTCCATGTATCGCTTTGAATCAGGTGCAGCTGAAGATATGCCGCGTCATTCGCTGGAGATGAATTTATTTTTCCGGTTGATGCAATTGCATGGAATTTATGTTTGGGAAAGACGCACCTGCTTTTTTTCTACTGCGCATACACAAGAAGATGCAGATCGTATTTATGAGGCGGTGGTATTTGCAACGGAACAATTGCGTGCAGGCGGTTTCAGTTTTCGCAAGTCGAATGCAAATCAATCTTCCATTGCAGCTACGGAAACTAGTGGAATATATAGGCGCGCTTCAGCAGAAGAAAGTCGAGTCTATGTCCTGAGTCAAATGCGCGGCGGCGATCTCGCTTATCGCATATCCGGTGCGTTGCAATTGAGTGGGCCGCTCAATCAAGAGCTTTTACTTGTCGCTCTACAGCAATTGCTAGTGCGCCATGCAAATTTACGCAGTCAATTCACTATTGATGCAGGGCAGTTGCAATGCAAAGTGCTCGCTCCTGAGCAGCTGCAAATCAATCTGGAAATAGCGAATTTTTCTGATCAAAGTCAGCAGAGTGTTGCGCTTTATATCCCGGTGCAAGACCCGCGTCCTTTCGCAATTAATGCCGCGCCTTTGTGGCGAGCAAAATTATTGCGTACCTCCGAACAAGAACATGTATTGATTCTGGAATTTCATCACCTGATTGCTGATGGAACCTCGGTAACCATTTTATTGGAAGATTTGTTCGCGCTATACAGTCACAATACCCCATTGCCAGTGGGTAAGGATTATGTACATTTTGCGCAATGGGAACATCATTTTATTGCCAGCAATAAGGCTTTAGCAGAACAGGAATATTGGCAACAACAACTTACACCTTTACCTGAAGCGCTGCGCTTGCCTCACGATCATACACGCCCTGCGCAAAATGATTTTCGCGGGCAGAGTTTGCATTTCATCGTTGATCGTCAACGTACTGAGCAAGTGCGTGCTTTAGCAAAGAAACTTAAAACAACACCCTTCGCAGTATTGTTCAGTACGTATTTAATTTTGTTGCACAAACTTTCACAACAGCAGGATTTGTGTGTCGGCATTCCGTTTGATTTGCGCAGTAACAATAGTGATTTTGAACGCACTGTCGGTATGTTTGCACAGACTTTGGCAATAAGGCTGCAAGTCATTCCTGAAATGGAAATCTGTGACTTGATTGCAATGGTATTCCAGCAATGTGGCCTGGCTTATAGCCACAGTAATTTACCATTGGAAGGTGTTATAGAAAATTTGAATGTGCCGCGTGACATGAGTCGCAATCCATTGTTTGACGTAATGTTTAGTTACGAGCTTGGCGATAAGCGTTCGCAAGCAATGGGTGAGTTGCAAGTTACACCTCGCGCTATGTCATTAGCTGGCGCAGCGTTCGATTTAACCTTTGAAATTACTGAACAAAGTGGTGAGCTTCATTGCAACATGATTTATGCAACTCGCCTGTTTTCAGCGAATAGAATCGCGCGCTGGAGTGAATATTTTAATGCGCTTCTGCAGCAGATTTGCCAGCAACCTGAAATTACTGTTGCTGCTTTGGGCAGTGTTTCCCAAGATGAACGCACTCGCTTACTGACTGAATTTGTCGGCGCGGAAAAAAGTTTTGCAGCGCAGAGCGTTTGGACAAATATCCAACAGCAACGCGGCGAAGAGATTGCAGTTCAATTTCAGGATCACCAGCTGACCTACCAAAATTTGTGTGAACAAGTTGATAAAGTCGCAGGCAGTTTACTCGCAGGTGGAGTTACGCCAGGGCAAACATTGGGCGTATTGCTGCCGCGCAATACTGATTTGATCGTGACCTTATTGGCTATTTGGCGTTGTGGCTGTAGCTATGTTCCCCTGGACCCTGATTATCCGGCAGCACGAATTACTTATATTCTTCAACATGCTGGCATCAGTGTGTTGATTAGCAATAGTTCACTCGCTGAAGCCCTTGCATTTTCAGGAACCTTAATCGATCTGAATAATTTGCCCGCTGCAAATTCCGCACGAAAATTACCCGGCTATCAACCAACGGATGTGGCCTATGTTATCTACACCTCGGGTTCTACCGGGCAACCTAAGGGCGTGATGGTTTCTCACTTCGCTCTTACCAATTTTGTCATGGGTATTGGCGATGAAATTCAATTCCCTGATCCGCTAGTGACATTAGGCTTAACAACAATTTCATTCGACATATTTGTTTTGGAAATATTTGTCACGCTTAGTCGCGGTGGACGCCTTGTTCTAGCGAACGAAACTCAACAACAAAATCCATTGGCATGCGCTGAATTAATTGCCCGGGCCGGTGTTAATTGTGTGCAAATCACACCTAGCCGATTGCAACTTCTGCTTAAGGTGCAGGCTCCCAATATTGTGTTTGCCGGTGTGAAATTGTTGTTGGTGGGTGGCGAAGCATTTCCTGCAGAAGTGCTGACGGATTTACGAAAAATACCGCAGCTGAAAATAGTTAATGTTTATGGCCCTACTGAAGCAACAGTATGGGCAACAGTAAAAAACATGACCTCTGCCAATGCGGTAACACTGGGCCGCCCGCTTCCCAATATTCGCGCATATGTTTTAAATACGAAATACGAATTGCTACCGATTGGTTGTCAGGGCGAACTCTATTTGGCCGGTGATTGCCTTGCCAAGGGTTACTTGCAGGATCCAGCACTGACTAACGCAGCATTTGTGAATGATCCGTTTTTTGCCGGGCAGCTTATGTATCGCACCGGTGATTTAGTGGCTTGGACTGATGAAGGTGAATTGCAATACTGCGGACGCTGTGACCATCAAGTGAAGTTGCGCGGCTATCGCATTGAGCTCGGTGAAATTGAAGCGGCATTGACCGAGTTCAATGAAATCGCGCAAGCGGCTGTGGTTCTCAATGAAAGCACACCCGATAATCCAATGCTGGTTGCATTTTGTTTGCCGGTAAAACACCAGGAGGATACAACCGGTTTTGAATTGCGTGTTCGCTCCCTGCTGCGCCAACGTTTGCCAGAGTACATGATTCCTTCGTTAATTTTGGCGCTGTCGGAATTACCTTTAACACCCAACGGAAAAATAGATCGCAAACAATTGCCACAACCGGGCGAGTGGAAAATTCCTGCAGTAAAGGATACCGAACAGGATGAACTCGCTAATGAACTTCAATCCATCTGGCGACAATTGTTGGGTGATAAATCCATCCCCTCTAACACCAGCTTTTTTGATTTGGGTGGCAACAGTTTTAGTTTGATGTTGATGCATGCCGAGTTGGAAAAACACTGGCCAGGAATGATTGAGGTTACTGATGTTTTTGCCAACCCGACTATAGCGTCATTGCGCGATTTATTATTACTGCGTCGCGCCGGGCAAGTTGTCAGTGATTATGTCGGCATAGCAGTAGAAGCTGATTTTTTTGCCATCGCGAAGGAAGACGAGAGCAAAGGACAATTACATGTAGAACCCGGTGTTAGTTTTTCTCGCGGCCTGGATGAGTTTACGCGTCGTATTAAAGAGCAATACACGCATTCGACTATAACGCCAGTGGATGTGCTTATCGCACTGCAAGGTCTCTTTTTTAACAAGCGTTACAAGATGCCGTCTATCAGACTCTATTCACCTGCGGAGACGGGTGCCGGTTATTGTCCGATCGATATGGATTTTAATTTACACGGTAATTTGGAAACTTTGGTTAGCAGTGTGTCTATGCAGCGCAATGCTATGCAAATTTTTTCATTGCCACCGGAGCTTCACCGTGCCGATGGTGAGCCGCTATTAATTCTTTTCCGCACGGCAGATCAACCTGTATCTATTCAACATAAACGGTTTGATTTGCGTGTGTGTATTGAATCTCGTGTCCAAAGCAATTTGGCTACTCATGCAGTGGGTTATGCACTGAGTGTTGAGTTTGATCCACTGCGACTTAATTCGCAAAAAATTTATTCCCTCATTAATGACTATGTGCGGCTAGTGTCTGCACTGGTGGCAGAAAAGGAAAAATTTACTGTATGAAAAATTTAGCAATTTTATTTCCCGGCCAAGGCTCTCAATACATTGGAATGGGCAAAGCACTGTTTGAACAGGAACAGGAAGTGCACACGCTTTTTAATACTGCAGCAATGATTTTGGATATTGATGTGGAGCGGCTTTGTTTTGCGGGCACCGCTGAAGAATTAAATAGCACTGAAAATACCCAGCCACTTATTTTGTTGTGCAGCGTCGCAGCCTGGCAAAGTTTTCAGCGGCGTACGGGAATAATTCCCGCTTATTTCGCTGGCCACAGTCTTGGTGAACTGAGCGCTTTGACCTGCGCCGGGGCGCTGAGTATTGAAGACGGTCTTCGGCTGGCACGGGCACGTGGGCTGGCTATGGCAAATGCAGCGCAGGCGAGTGAGACAGGTATGGCGGCGGTTACGCGCATTAGTCGCGCGCAGCTCGAACAGATTTGCCAGGCCCAATCCGGATTCGGACGCGAGTTGGTGATTGCCAATTTTAATTCATCAACCCAACACGTCATTTCCGGCAGCCTCGCGCAATTACAAATGCTTGAAGAACCTTTACGAGCTGCGGATGCAGATTTTATTAAATTGCGTGTTAGCGGTGCTTTCCATAGTCCTTACATGGAAACGGCAGCGCAGGAATTTGCTGAGTTAGTGAATAAAGTGAAATGGACTGCACCGACAATTCCGGTTATTTCCAATGTCACAGCGAAACCGCATCAGCTTGAATCCATTTGCAAAAATCTGGTACGTCAGATTACCCATCCAGTGATGTGGCAAGACAACTTGCAATTTTTAGCGGACGAGGGCTGCGATGTTTTTATTGAACTTGGTCCCAAGAGCGTACTTAAAAAACTCGCGTTGAATAATTTGAATGATGCTTCGGCGTTTGCATTTGATTTGCCGGAGGATCTGGAGCCGGCAATGAAAGTTCTTGCGCCGGCAATAAAAGCGCTGCGCGAACGTCCGAGCCTGTCCGGTAAATGTCTCGCGGTGGCAGTGGCGACGCGCAACACTAATTGGGATAACGATAGCTATCAGCAAGGCGTCATTGAACCTTATCAACAATTGAAACGCATCCACGAAGAATATTCGCAACAGGGTGTGCCCTTATCGAAAACGCTGGTGGGCAAAATCATAGCCTTATTGCGCGGCATTATGATTTGCAAGGGCGCGTCCAGCGATGAGCAATTGCAGCGTATTGCGCAGATTGCCGAGCAAACCGGTTATCAGCAACAAGACCTGCTGTTTCATTATTCCAATACTGAAATATTCTCCTGAATAGTGTGAGGCACACCGTGGATTTAAGATCCCTAAACCTGGATAACTTGCTCGGCCTAAATGATCAGGGTTCTGATGAATTAGTTATTCGTGAAGTTATTAATTCAACTGTGCAAACCGATTGTGCAATTGCAATTATTGGCATGTCGGGAAAAATAGGTGGCGCCGAAAATTTTCAGGAGTTTTGGCAAATGCTGGTGCGCGGCGATTCCGCGCGTCGACCCTTGCCATTAGCGCGACGCAACGATTTGGAAAGCTACCTGCGCTTGCGTGGTGCTGATTATAAAATTGCGGAAGAAAATTATTTGCACGAAAGTTTCCTGGAAGAGATTGCGACATTCGATTACCGCTTTTTTGGTTTATCGCGTCAGGAAGCGAATTTAATGGACCCAAACCAGCGCCTGTTTTTGCAGTGCGCCTGGTCTGCGTTAGAAGACGCGGGTTACAGTGGCGACCTAATTAAGGGCTCAAAAACCGGTGTATTTTGCGGATTCAGCGCAGACTTTGGTCCCGATTATCGCCACATTGTAAATACCTTTGCTCCCGATGCCCCGGAAATTTCTGTTGCCGGCAATATAAGATCCATCATTGCCAGTCGCATCGCTTATCACCTTGATTTGCGTGGACCGAGCATGGTGATAGACACCGCCTGTTCTTCCGGTTTAGTGAGTGTTTATCAAGCCTGTAAATCGATTCGCAGTGGTGAAAGTG
The DNA here is from genome assembly GCA_040385335.1 of Pseudomonadota bacterium. Taxonomy (GTDB): domain Bacteria; phylum Pseudomonadota; class Gammaproteobacteria; order Pseudomonadales; family Cellvibrionaceae; genus Cellvibrio. The sequence continues at coordinate 37,670 of JAZKHP010000036.1, read as the reverse complement.
AAATGGCATTGGCCGGTGCCGTTAAACTGGATTTGTTACCTTTGTTAGATCAGGATGCATCCGGTATTGGTACCAAAGATATAGACGATACTATTGCCAGAGATGGTAAAACCAAAACCTTTGATGATCGCGCCGATGGTACTTCCGGCGCAGAAGGTGTGTTGTGTTTCCTGCTTAAAGCTTATGACAAAGCTGTTAAAGATGGCGATATGATTCACGCGGTAATCCTTGGTGGTGCAATCAATCAGGATGGTCTTTCCGTAGGTATTACTGCACCGAATAGTGCAGCCCAGGAATCGTTAATTGTCAGCGCTCTCGAGGATGCAAATGTTAATCCCGAGCAAGTCTCTTACATTGAAGCTCATGGCACTGCAACTAAACTTGGCGACCCGATTGAGATCAGTGGTATTCAGCGCGCATTCTCGCGTTTTACCGCGCGTAAACAATTTTGTGCCCTAGGTAGTGTGAAAACCAATATTGGCCATATGGACAATGCAGCAGGTCTGGCGGGTCTCGCGAAAGTAATACTCGCCATGAAGCATCGCCAACTTCCTCCCAGCCTTAATTTTCAAACACCTAATCGCAATATTCCGTTTGAGCAAAGTCCGGTATTCGTTAACGACCGTTTAACGTCTTGGAATCCTGCGCCAAATGCGCCCTTGATTGCGGGTATTAATTCATTTGGTTTGAGCGGAACAAATTGCCATGTGCTATTGCAAAATTACAATGCGGTTCGTTCGCCTGCGAAAATTGAAAACCAGCTGATTGTACTTTCAGCGCTTTCTAGCGAAGCACTGCGCCGTCAAGCGCGCAACCTTCGCACACGAATTAACGATCAAGATATTTTTCTTGCAGATATTGCTTTTACTTTATTAGCGGGCCGCTTTCACCATGCCCATCGGTTGGCGTTGGTGGTGGATTCACTGAGCCAATTAGGTGAGGGGCTGGATTCGTTTTTACAAAATCCTACAAACCATGACCGGTGTTATGTCAATCAATTAAAATTTGCGAATAACAGCAGCGCTGCAGGTGAGCTGCTCACAGAAGCTAAACAACATACGCTGAGTCGTCAGGCAGAACAGCAGCTGCGCGAATTAGCGCCGACTCAAGCCCAGTGGCAACAACTTGCCGAGCTTTATGTGCAGGGCGCTAATCCTGCATGGGCTGGAGAACTACGCGCATTTGCCTTGCGCACCGGTCGTCAATGGCACCGTTGTTCTTTGCCTGCTTACCCATTTGAACCCGATCGCTGTTGGGTGGAGCCTTCAACAACAGCGGCATCCTCGTTGATAAAAACCTACGCTGATTTTGGTCATCCACTGATTGATACCTGCTTGCTTGATAGCCATAGTTTTTATTGTTATCAAACCAGACTCAGTGCAACAACCCACTGGGTATTGTCCGAGCATCGCATTCATGGCAGTTATGTGCTTCCCGGTACTTGTTATCTGGAAATGTTTGTTGAAATAGCCAGCCGATTGGTAAGTCGCACCGGCGCAAAACAAGGTTTGCCCTTGTTCATCAATCGCTTGCAATTCCTTAAACCCTTTGCCATTGGCGCTGACGAACAGCGCGATTTACACGTGCAGGTAAACGTTGATGACGGGAATCTGCAGTTGCGTGCGGTGAGCCGTATACCCGAATCAACATCAGCAATACACAATCAATTTGATTGGCAAGTCCATGCGGAAGCCAGTATTGAATTATTGCCATCGCTGGTAACAGTAAATGTGGATTTAAATCTTATTCGCGCATCACTACCGCAGCCGCTGTTGTTTTCGCTAGCTGATGATGTACGTCGGGGGCTGGATATCAGCGCGCGCTGGAACGACGCTTTTGTCGCCGGGTGGCGCAATGAAAGTTCCACAGAATTTTTGGTTGAGCTTGCATTGCCGCAAATTTTTGCCAGTGAATGTGACGATTTCAATTACCACCCGGCATTGCTTGATGTAGCCGTTAACGCAGTGAATCATCTGGTCAGTGATGATGATTTATTTTTACCCTTTTCCTATCAGGATTTTAGCCTTACGCAAAAACTGCCAGCGGAATGCTTTGTTTATTTAACTACCACAAGCAAACCCGGTGCGGAAATTTTTAATTTCACGGTTCAGCTAATCAGCAAAACCGGTGAAATAATTGGCAAAATAACTAACTACGCCATCAAGCGTGTTGCCAAATCAGAACGCTTTTCTCCACAGCAATCGCAATCCCTGGTATTTGCACCGAGTGTTAAAATTTGCCCACCTGCGGTCTCTCCTGCTGCAGCAGATTTGGCTGGGCCAATGTTGTTTATTCATCGCGGTAGAGAGTGGGAGTGTGCATTGATTGAAGCCACTCGTCAGCGCCTTGGGCAAGTCAATGTCTGCGCAATAACTCTTGCAGAAAATATTACCACTGAGACCTTGCAAACAAATTTGTTGGCGCTTGACATTAAACGTCCAGGCTCCGTTATTTATCTTGCGGGTGCGGATGAGGCGAACCCTGATTCACCACTGGTGCATTTTACGCATTTGCAATCCTGCGTAAACGCGATGCTCAATGCGCGCATCCAGCCGTCAGGTGCGATGTTAGTCATCGCTAATCAAGGAACGCATTTACCGGATGAAAATAATCTGTTTGTTATACCGGGGCAGGCAGCCTTAGCGGCATTCGCACGCATTGCGGCATTAGAAAATCCCCAACTGAATTTACGTTGTATCGATATCACCATTGATCAACTGCAGCACAGTGATAGCAGTTGGTTGATGAATGTTATTCATGATCCGCGGCCACTAATCGGTTGGCGAAATGGCAAGGCTTATGTTGCGGAAGTTGATGCAATACCTTTACCTGCGGTAGAAAAATTTTCATTGCAAACCGATGGTGTGTATCTCATTACCGGTGGTGTTGGCGCTTTGGGTTTTGCACTGGCATTGGCGATGGCTGGTGATTTCAAGCAATCTGGAAATCCCAGTGTATTAACTATTGCACTCTGTGGTTCAGGCGAATTATCTCCGCGAGATAATTCGCAATTCCAATATTCTGCTGACCAGGTTGAAAAAATCCAGCAACAATTACGTCAGTTGCGCGAATTAGGTGTGTTGGTAAGTTATCACTGCGTTGAGCTCAACGATAGCCGCGCGGTCAGTAAATTACTTAACGAACTGCGGCAGAATTATGGTCGTATTCTCGGCGTTGTCCATGCTGCTGGTCGTGCCGGTGCAGGCTTTATCGCGAACAAATCCCAACAGCAATTAGACAATGTATTTGTGCCCAAGGCGATGGGCGCCTGGTGGTTGCACACGCATACGCGCCAGGATGAGCTTGATTTTTTTGTTATGTATTCGTCCATTGCGACTGTATTGCACAACCCCGGGCAAAGCGATTACACAGCGGCAAATGCTTTCCTCAATGCCTTGGCAGAGTTGCGCAGACAGCAAGGTTTGCCTGCACTCTCAGTGTGCTGGCCAGCCTGGCGGGAAATTGGTATTGCCGTCGCCTATGGGGCAGTCGATGAAGCAGAATTTTTTGCACCCATCAACCCGGGCGCTGCACTCACGCTCTTAAAACGTGCACTGCATCATCAACAACAATTACCGGCGGTGGTGGTGTTGGCGGAACTCAATCGCGGGGCGCGGGCAGAAGATCTTATTGAACATGGCTTCACGCCGTCACCAACGCTTGAACAACTATTGCGTAGTAACAAACGCAATCCGGTTGCACATGCGACGTCTGGAGATAACAATTTAATCCTCACCGGAATAGAAAAACCTGACGCGATTGATAACGAAGTTGCCGGATTGTGGGGGAAAGTTTTGGCCACCAAAGAATTAAATGTCGATGATCACTTCAGCGATCTTGGTGGCAATTCAATTCTCACCACCCAACTTTATAAAGAGTACGAACGACGCTATTCCGGAGTTTTTGATATGGCAGATTTGTTTAGCAAAATAACCATTCGGTCGCAAGCCGATCACATCAGAAACGCGCTTGGGCGTAATACACCTGCCGCAACCGAAGCTCTTTTGGACATAGATGACATTCTCGCCAAATTAGCCAATGGTGAGTTATCAGCAGAAGAAGCACAGAGCCTTTTGTAATTGGCCTAATCAGACTAAGGAATTAAAGCGATCATGAGTTCAATTAAAAATTATATTTTGCAACAAGTTGCAGCCAAATCTATAACACAAGAGCAAGCCAAAAAATTTCTTGCGGAATTGGGTGCGGGTGACTCCCGGCAACAGGAGCCGATTGCGATTATTGGTATGTCCGGTCGTTTTCCCAAAGCAGAAAATGTGGATGAGTTTTGGCAATTGTTACGCGGTGGTGTGAATTGTATTGACGACTACCCAACAGGTCGGCGTAAGGATAATGAACCTATCTTGCGCAATCCCTATTACACCGAATTTATTGTTGGCAATCCCATTCCTGAAGCAGAGCTTCCCAATGCCCACGCGCGTGCGGGTTACTTACAACAAATTGATAAATTTGATGCAGCTTTTTTTGGCATCCCACCCGCAGAAGCCACTTACATGGACCCCTCGCAGCGCATTGCCCTGGAAGCAGCCTGGACGACGATGGAAGACGCGGGTTACGGCGGCGATAGATTGTTCGGTAGCAAAACCGGTGTCTATATCGGTAAAGAACATACCAATTACAGTTTGTATCGCTATTGCTCGGTGCAAGATCCAATGCAATTAACGGGTTCATGGGAATCCGTGATGGCCAGTCGCATATCCTTCCTGTTTAATTTTAGAGGGCCCTGCATGGTGGTTGACACTGCATGCTCCGCTGGATTGGTATCGGTGCATATGGCGTGCAGTGCAATTCGTAATGGTGAATGTGATACGGCGCTTGCCGGTGGAATTAATATCACCATGGGTGGCGAGTTACGCACGAATTTCCAGGGCGGCATGAAAATGGATTCAGTTGAATCCGACGATGGTGTGATCCGCACGTTTGATGCAAAAGCCAACGGCACTGTGTGGGGCGAGGGAGTTGTGCTGGTCATGCTAAAGCCGTTAAACATTGCCGTGAAAGACGGCGATCATATTTATGGTGTGATTAAAGGCAGCGCGATTAATAACGATGGCGCTTCTAACGGATTAACCGCGCCCAATGCTGAAGCACAGGAAGAAGTTATTCTTCAAGCGTGGAAAAATGCTGGCATTAATCCGGAAAATCTTTCTTATATTGAGGCTCATGGCACTGGAACTGTGTTGGGGGACCCCATCGAATTCAAGGGCCTCAGCAGTGCGTTCCGCCGCTACACAGAGCGCCGCCAATTTTGCGCCATAGGATCATTGAAAACCAATATGGGGCATCTTGTTGCGGCCTCGGGTTGTGCGTCTTTAATTAAAGTTTTAAAGCAACTGCAACACCAGGAAATTGCACCGACCATTAATTTTAATGAACCTAATCATTATATTAATTTTCACAGCAGCCCGTTATTTGTCAACGACAGGTTGCGCCCCTGGGATGTCTCCGGCACTCGATATGCCGCAATCAGTTCCTTTGGTTTTAGTCATACCAATTGCCATATGGTGATCGAAGAAGCACCGAAGCTAGTGAGTCCGGAACAAGGGCGCCAACATTATTGCTTTACGGTATCCGCGAAAAAACAATCACTGCTGCTGGATTACTTACAACGTTATCAAGTTCGCTGTAGTACCGAAGATTGGAATCTTGCCGATCTTTGTTACACCGCTAATATAGGCCGTGGTGCTTATTCGCATCGTGTAGCCATTATTACCAGTTCCACAATTGAATTGCGAACCGCGCTTGAACAAGCAATAGCAGTATTACAAAACAATGAAACGAGCGATGCAACCCAGCGTATTTTTTATGGCAAGCATGTCATTGTCAGCGATAAAAAAACCCAGCGCGAAGCTGGTGAAATTACGGATAAAGAAAAAAAATCTCTGACAGAAACTGCATCTAGCCAACTCACTATGCTGGCGCAAAACCCGGAAGCAAACCTGACCGAGTTGGCAAGATTATTTTGTCTTGGGGCCGATGTCGATTGGCGAGTTTTTTATCAAGGTGAACGCCGTTTGCTGTTATCGGTTCCATCCTACCCTTTTGAAAAAAGTCGCTTTTGGGCTGATCCAAAATTAACAAAAATTGCCACCTTTAGTTCGAGCTTACACCCACTGGTTAATCGCTTACATAAACAAGGCGACGAGTACTGGATATTTGAGTCGGAATTTAATATCGACAGCCATTGGGTGTTAGCGGACCATAAAATTAAAGGTGTAGCCGTAGTACCAGGTACCACCTATCTGGAAATGGTGCGTTTTGTTGCCTGTTATGTAACGGGATGGCAGCAAGTAGAATTTAATAATATTTTCTTTTTACAACCCATGGTGGTTGCTGAAAAGCAAACGCGCCGCGTACGTATCAGTGTCGCGCGTGACGCTGCAGTGCTGAGCCTGACCATTATCAGCCAGGACCTCACCGACACTAAAGATGATGGTTGGCAAACCCATGTTGAAGGCAAAGTGGTTGAATTAACCAAGCCTGCAGAAGCCGTTGTCGATTTAGTGGCGATCAAAGCAACCGCCACAGAAACTATTGAAGACTATGTGGGTGAGCGCGATACCGGAGTGTTCCAATTCGGCATACATTGGGACACAGTACGTTCAGTGTGGACATTGCCTTCAACCACTTTAGCAAAATTAGTTTTGCCGACGGAACTGCAAACGGAAATCCAGCAATTCCTGATTCATCCTTCTGTACTCGATAATGCCATGAATCTCATCAGTCAGATTGATGGCCAAACTTATTTGCCTTTTTTATATAAATCCTTCCGTTTGTTTGCGCCATTTACTGCAGAGATGTACACCTATATCAAACCACAGTTAGCCGCAGCAGGCGGTGAAACACAAACCTACAATGTTGTGTTGTGTGATAACACCGGGCGCGTGTTGGCAGAGATTGATGGCTACGTAACAAAAAGAGTTCACAGTTTTAATTTCAATGCACTTGAACAACATACTGGTTATCTGGCGACGCGCTGGATTCCATTGGCAAATCTACAAACCTCAACCTTGCCTGGGTCACTCGTATTAGTAAACGCATCTTCTCTGGATATTTCTGCATTTGCACAACGCTGGAGTGATTTTGGCGTAGCGGTACGAACACTGGAATTGGATAGCAGCCTCGTGAATGAAGCGGCTATTGATACTTTGGTCAAAGAGCAAATTGCCGGTGCCGATGCTGTTGTGTATATAGCGCCGGTGAATTTATTACCTATCGCTGAACTTGATGTTGCTACGGCAGAAACTTACAACCAATTATCGGTGTGTGCAATTTTCCATTTATTGAAATCATTGGTGAAGCACAAAGTAAAACTCGCGCAGGGTTTGAATCTGGTGACTACGCGCAGTTTTTCATTGACCCATGCCGCAAAAGATATCAATCCATTTGGTGCAGCCGCTGCAAAATTACTGCTCAGTGCTGCGCAGGAAATTCCTGATCTTAAAGTTCGTGTTCTCGATCAGCTGTCCGTAAATCCGCAAGTGGCAAAACAATTGTTTAGCCTGCCAACCGGTAAGCTAATTGTTTTGCACGGTGAAGATGAACAAGCTTATTGCCAGGAATTATTTCCCCGCACGTTTGATGATGCCGGTGAATCAGTCGTTGCAGCGGAAGGCGTTTATATCATAACGGGCGGTTTAGGCGGTTTAGGTTTAGCTGCTGCAAATTATATTGCGCAACATGCAAAAGCCCATGTTGTATTGTTAGGCCGTTCACCCCTAGCTCCAGCATCGGAGTGGGGCAATTTGGCCACGCAAGCCGGTGATAAAAAACAGGCAGCGCGTTATCAACAGCTGGTTGATTTGCAAAGCAAACTTGCCTCAGTAAATTATTTTGCGATTGATATCAGCGATGCGGCAGCAGTGAATCAATTAATAGCAAAAGTCGCTGCAGAAAAAGGAGCCATTCGCGGAGTATTCCATCTGGCAGGTGTTGCAGGTGATGGCTATGTTATGCGCAAAGACTTCAGCACTTTTGCGCAAGTTCTTGCACCAAAAATTACTGGAACCCTAAATTTGTTGCGCAGCCTGGCGCAACATTCACTCGATTTTATTTATCTTTATTCTTCGATTACCGCGCTAACCGCAGACGCCGGGCAAAGTGATTATGCAGCTGCAAACGCATTTATGGATGCGGTAGCCTCCAGTGCTGACAACATTATTGCGGTCAATTGGTCGAATTGGTCTGAAGTGGGTATGGCGGTTGATTTTGGTATAGCGCCTGATCAGGCTCCCTTCACTTCTATTGCCACGGAAGATGCATTCAAAAAACTTCACAGCATTCATAAAGCGAATCAACAATCACCCTTGGGTCCGATCATTCCTGGCGATATTAATCCGCCATTACTAGTGGATGCTTTGGATTCATTGCCCTTTGTTTTTTCCAGTGAATTGCATGCGCTTATCAAGCGCGCCGCCACTACCAGTGGCGATAGCGCGGAAACAATTGAAGTCGATATTCGTGGAAAAAGTAAAGAAGATCTCAGTGCTACGGAAACTGTTCTCGCAAAAATATTTGCGCGCATTCTGGGCTTGAGTGAAGTTGATGTCTTCACCAACTTTTTGGATATGGGCGGCAACTCATTAATTGCCACGCATTTGCTGCGGCTGATCGATGAATATTATCCAGGCGTCGTCGATATTTCGGATATTTTTTCTTATCCGTCAATTGAAGCTATGGGCGAGTACATAGACCAAAAACACACTCCAGAAAGTAGCGTGACCAATGAACCTGCAACCAACGTTAATTGGGAAGATATGCTTGACCAAGTGTTGGATGGCAATACCTCCATTGATGACGTATTGAATAAGTTGTAGGCGGGAGATAAAGCGTGAAACCAGCAATGGCAGATATTAAAGAGAAAAAGCAGCAGTTAATGCGCTACTTGCTCGAGCAAGTAAAAACCAAGCAATTGGCTAAAGAAGACGCGCTAACTTATTTGACTTTACTTGACAGCAATGAACCAGCTCCGCTGGAAGATATCGCTATTGTGGGTATTTCATGCAATTTTCCGCAGGCCAGTAACAAAGAAATTTTTTGGCACAATCTGGTTGCTCAACGCAATTGTATTCGCGCTTTTCCTGCTGCGCGTCGCCGTGATATGGAAGCCTTGGATGCTAGCGTCACACAATTATTTGAAGGTGGTTTTCTTGATTCCGTCAGCGGATTTGATAACGAATATTTTAATATTCCACCGGCAGTTGCCGAGCATATGGACCCCTATCATCGCTTGATGCTGCAGTCACTGGTTGAAGCGATTGAAGATGCGGGTTACTACCGCCAGAATTTGTTTGGCAAAGCCGTGGGTATCTATGTTGGTAACGATCATTCACATCGTATGATAAACAGTTATTTAAATTTTATTGATCGTCCGGATTTTAATTCAGTAACCGGCTCCTGGACTGCGGTATTGGCAAGCCGTTTAAGTTATCTGCTTAATTTACGCGGCCCGGCAGTCGTGGTTGATACGTCTTGCTCGTCGGGTTTAGTTGCCATGGATTATGCGATTAAAGGCTTGCGCTCCGGCGACTGCGATGTCGCTTTGGTAGCGACTGCAAACCTTTTCTTTGTGCCTAGCAAAGGCGTTGTCGGCGATGTTGAAAACGATGATTTTGTCGTGCGGACTTTTGATCAGGGTGCGAGCGGGACTGTCTGGGGTGAAGGCCTGGCCAGCATAATGATAAAACCATTAGCGGCAGCGCAACGTGATAAAGATGCTATTTACGGAATTATCAAAGGCATTGCGGTTAATAATGATGGCGCATCCAGCGGGCTTACTGCTCCTAATTCCCGTGCGCAGCAAGAGGTTATGCTGGAGGCCTGGAAGCGTGCGGGAATATCCGCCGAAGATTTGTCTTATATTGAAAGTCACGGCACCGGCACACACCTTGGCGATCCTATAGAAATTAAAGCGCTCACCAACGCATTTCAACAACACACACCGCGCAAACAATTTTGTGGCATAGGTTCTGTTAAAACCAATATTGGTCATACAGTGGCGAATGCCGGTTTGGCTTCGGTTATTAAAGTTCTCTTGTCTCTTAAGCACCAACAGCTGCCAGCCAGTTTGAATTTCCAACAACCTAATCCATTTATTGATTTTTGTAATAGTCCGGTATTTGTGAATGATCAACTCAGTGCCTGGCCTGTTAAAAAAGATGCTCCCCGTTTTGCTGGCGTCAGTTCATTTAGTTTGAGTGGAACGAATTGCCATCTTGTTATTCAAGAGCCGCCTTTTGTTGCAGAGTCGTTGCGCGAATCATCGGAGACGAACAAGAATTTTATTCTCGCGATAAGTGGTCGCACGCCGGAACTACTGCTGGAAACAATTTATCGTTATCAAGCTTTTGCACAGCAGGGTGAAGTTGGACTCAATGCGTTTTGTTTTTCTGCCGCTGTTGGCCGTGAACATCATCAGCATCGCGTAGCCTTATTAGTTAATTCTTTATCAGGCCTTATACAAGGGCTTGATGCAATTGTTTCTTCATTGACGCAGGGTAATGCATGGCCCGAGCAAGCAATCAAATATGAAGCGAATGAAACAGCACCAGCGTCGACTAATCTTAATCACCAAGCGCGGCTACTCACTGAAAAAAGCGAATTTTTATCGCTAACGGATTTGCGCGCATTAGCCAAACTTTATGTGCAGGGCGCAAGGGTAGAGTGGGATGCAATGTTCGCAGCGGCGGATAAACAGCGCGTGCATCTTCCTGCACAACCCTGGCAACTGCATGACTATTGGTTAAGCCCCAGCCCACGCTTATCTACCGCAACAAAATCAACAGAGAGTGATCTGGTTAGCGATAGATTAAAAATAATATGTGATGAATTGCAGCAGGGCCATTCTCCTATCAGTGGTGTTGGCGAAAATGCAGATGCAAATCAACTTGCAGAGCGCTTTGTTGCCTATGCAATTGCAGAAATTCTCGGTTATAAAAACCTGATAGCGAGCGATAATTTTTTTGCGCGCGGTGGCGATTCCATTACGGGAGCTCGCATCATTCATTTATTGAATGAGTTATTGGCCATTAATATTCCTGTTGCTGATTTACTTGCAGCAGCAACCTTGGGAGATTTTGTTCGCGGTGTTACCACAGATTATTCCATCGCCGAGCGCTTGCGTAACCCACAGCAAACGTTGCTTGAAAATAATATCACCAGGATAGCCGCTGCAGATTTTTATTCACTGTCGCGCGCGCAGCAACGCATGTTTTTACTTGCGGGAATTACACCTGATTCTACTTCCTACAATGTCAATGGCATTGTTGAACTGGAATACATGCCGGACATGACGCGCACTCAGGAAATAATCAATAGTGTTGCGGCTCGCCACGAAATTTTACGCACCGGATTTGTTATTCAAGGCGAAACGCCGGTGCAATTTATAGTGCCTGATGTGAATGTCCCCGTGTCTTTTACGGTGCTGGATGGTCAGCTGGCCGTGGAAGATTCTGTTAATGCCTGGTTCCAGCAATTGGTGCAACCTTTTGATTTAAGCAAGCCCGCATTACTTCGGCTAGGGTTTGCTTCATCAGCGGACGGACGTCGTCATTTTATGGCGATAGACATGCATCATATAGTGACTGATGGTTCTTCTATGGGAGTGCTTATCGGCGATTATCTGCGGATGTTGCAGGGCGATAAGCTTGCTGCATTGACAATTCAATACAAAGATTTCGCCGATTGGCATAACCGCTTATTAGCGGGACCTGATTACCAACACCACGCAAATTATTGGTTAGATCGTTATCAGGATTTGCCGCCAGATGCGGAGCTTCCGCTGGATTTTGCACGACCTAATGTGCAAACATTTGTCGGCGAGCGGCGCTATACCCATTTGTCTAAAGAGCTGGTGCAAACCATTAAACAACAGGCTGCCGCTGAAGGTGTTTCGTTGTTTATGTGGTTGAACGCTGCATTCAGAGTTTTATTGCACAAATACAATGTGGAAAAAGACCTGGTGCTGGGCACACCGGTGAGTGGACGTATGCATCATCAGCTACAGCCCATGATCGGTATGTTTGTAAATACTTTGGCGTTGCGTTTTAACGTCGATGAGGAAGAAAATTTTTCGGCGATGCTGGCGCGCATCAAGCAGCAAATACTGAGTGATTTTTCGCACCAGGATTATCCCTATGAAGCGCTGGTCGAACAATTAAATTTAGTGCGCAATACGGGTCGTAATCCCTTATTCGATATTTATTTTGTATTGCAAAATGAAGACATGGGGCTGGATACCGAAGGCGCGCGCTTATTGCCATTACATGCGGGTACATCCAAATTTGATTTGACGATTATTTTTCGCGAAACAGCCAATCACGAAACTGCAGGTATCAGTATTGAATGGGAATATGCCACCAGTCTGTTTCGCGCAGAAAGCATTCAGCGCATGGCCGAACATTTCCATCAGTTATTAACAGCACTTACCTACAGCAATAAAAAAATAATTGATCTGGACTTGCTGGATGAAGAAGAGCGCTTATGGTTAGTTGAAACTGCTAATCAAACCACTACACATTATCCTTCCGATAAAAGTATCAATGCGCTTTTCGAACAACAAGTTGCATTAAATCCTGCGGCACCGGCATTGTGTTTCTTGCATGCGCAAGGCAGGCAGACTTTGACTTACAACGAGTTGAATCGTAGCGCTAATCAGTTAGCTCATTATCTCCAGCAAGCCAATATTAAAACGAATGATGTTGTGGCGCTCTATCTGCCACGCGAGCCAATGATGGTGATAGCCATAATGGCTAGCTTAAAACTTGGCTGTACTTATTTACCCATAGACGCAGATAGCCCGCCGGATCGTAATATCAATATTTTGCGTGATTCAGGCGCAGTTGCCGTTATTAGCTATAGCACTATGCCGTCTTTAGATGGCGCAAGCTTGCCCGTGTTTGAACTTGATGCAGTGCTGCTTGATAACTATGAAGATAGCAATCTTCCCGGTGTGAATACGGGTGAAAATCTTGCTTACCTGATGTATACCTCGGGCACTACAGGCAAACCAAAAGGCGCCATGATCAGGCATAAATCGGTTACGCGCGTAGTGATGGACACAAATTATATTGCGCTGAAAAATACCGATGTTTGTTTGTTGTTATCCAGCTTTTCCTTTGATGGCTGTGTGCCGGATTTATTTGGCGCTTTATTAAATGGCGGCTGTACTTTGCTGGTGACAAAAAAAGACGTTCTCGATTTACCGGCATTAGGGAATATTATTGAATCCGAAAAAGTAACCTCTATGTTTGTGACCACTGCATTATTTAATGTCATGGTCGACAATATTTTGGATAAATTGCACGGGCTGCGTTATCTGATGTTTGGTGGAGAAATGGTTTCACCGCCCCATGTTGCCAAAGCGATTAAGACGCTTGGGCCAAGTGTGTTGCGTCATGTATACGGGCCAACGGAAACGACTGTATTTGCCACTGCCGGAGAGGTTTCCGATATAGAGGTGTACACAGGTCTGATTCATATTGGCAAACCGATTAGCAATACCTCGGTTTATATTCTCGATGCAGACCAACGCCTTTTGCCGCGCGGTATTCCCGGTGAGCTTTATATTGGTGGCGATGGTGTTGCGACAGGATATTTAAATCGCCCTGAGCTGACGCAGGAAAGATTTATTCCCAATCCATTTCTAGCGGGCGATGTTTTATATCGTACCGGTGATAAAGTTCGCTATTTGCAAGATGGCAATATTCAGTATTTGTGCCGCATGGATCAGCAAGTCAAAATTCGCGGCTTTCGCATCGAGTTAAATGAAATTCGTCTCGCCTTAAATAATTATCCCGGTGTGATTGATAGCATAGTTACGGCCGATGCAGACGCCAGTGGTACGCGTTTACTCCTGGCCTATGTTGCAGTCAGTGAACTTGAAACCTTTGCTGCTGCAGCGCTACAACAACACCTGCGCAGAAGCTTGCCGGATTACATGATTCCGGTAGCGATTACGCCATTGCTTTCCTTACCACTCAATAACAACGGCAAAATAGATAAGCAGCGTTTGCCCCTGCCGGAATTGAGTTCGGGCAGAGATACTCAAGCGCGCAATGCCTTGGAGGAACAACTTCAGCAAGTGTGGTGCGAAGTACTTAATCTTGGCGAAATAGATAGAACAGAAAACTTTTTCTCCCTGGGTGGTGATTCCATCAAGGCCATTCAAGTGGTTGCGCGTTTGCAGCAACATAAAATTTCGCTGGATGCGGCAACTTTATTTCAACATCAAAATATTGAAAGTCTTGCCAGTCATTTGGCAACACGCGCATTGGTAGTAGAGCAGGTTATTGATCAGGGGCCGGTGACGGGAGCATTAATATTAAGCCCCATTCAACAATGGTTCCTCGAACAACCAAAGGGCAATAAAAACTATTTTAATCACGCTATCTGGATTGAGTTAGACGAGCTTCCCTCTGCTGTTGCGCTGGATCGCGCATTACGTCAGGTCATTGCGCATCACGATCTTTTACGTAGTTGTTTTATCCAGTCTGGCAACGCGTGGGCAGCGAATATTGCCTCTGCAAACGAAGTAAAATTTTATCTACATTCTTACAGCGATGGATTATGGCAACCCGGTGAAGCAAAAACCGATGCTGCGCTAATGGAATTGCAACAGCATGTAAATATTGCAACAGGATGCAATCTTGTCGCAGGAATTTTTCCCGGTGCGCGGCCTGCGTTATGTATTGCTGTTCATCACTTAGTGATAGATGTCGTCTCCTGGAATATTTTGTTGCAGGACATCAATCATTGTCTGGATAAACCTGAGCAAGCGCTACCCGCAAAAACCGTGTCTTTCCAAACCTGGAGTCATGCGCTCCAGGAGTTATCCAACAGTGAACCCTTATTGGAAAGCACAGAATATTGGAATCAAATCGCCGCCGCATCCTATTTGACCCTCGCGGATAAGCAACGGGAGCCGGGTTTGGTTGCTGATAGCCAATTAGTGCGTGTGGTGCTTGATGAGGCCGCCACCACGCAATTATTGCGCGACGCGAACAATGCCTATAACACTGAACCACAGCATCTTTTGCTCACCGCTTTAGCCAATGCCTGCCAAAAAATCTATGGCACGGGCAATGTTTTGTTGAATATGGAAAACCATGGCCGCGATAGTTTCCAGGGATTAAATGCAAATCGCACCCTGGGTTGGTTTACTACTGTTTATCCATTTTTAATTCAACACAATGTTCAGCCGGACGAAGCGATAAAAAATCTTAAAGAATCCTTGCGCGCAGTGTCGGCGCGCGCAAAAGATTTTGGCTTGTTGGCTTATTGTTCCGGGAAAATTAATTCGGCTACCAGAAACAATCTGAGAGCAATTCAGCCACAAATTGGTTTTAACTTTTTGGGCCAAATTGATAATAGTGATTTGTCCATAGTGCCACTGGATCGCAAACTCACAACAAGCCCGGATATGTCACAGAATCTGCTGGTGGATCTGGTGCTTTCGATACATGACAAACAATTAACAATAGAAACACTGTATGACGGTACGCGCATAACAGCGGCACAAGTTGAAACCCTGTTGCGCGCTTATATAGATGCATTGCATGAAATTATTGCGCACTGCTGTAGCCGCGAGCACAACGAGAAAACAGCCAGTGACTTTACCATTACCAAACTTAATCAAAGTGAATTGGAAGATATCTTTGAAGACCTGGATTTGTAATATCACACCGCTGATATGACATTCACACAAGACTGATTCTGAAGGAAATAAATAAAAGCATGTTAAATAAAGAAAACATTGAAAATATTTTTGGCCTTTCACCGATGCAGCTAGGAATGCTAGTGCACTACGCACGTCATGGTGATACGACAGCTTATATTGAGCAGTTTGATTTCGTCATGAAGGGTCAGATTGACTTGCCTTGTTTGCAAAAGGCATTTGATGCACTTATTGCCAAATATTCCTGTTTGCGGACGGTATTTAGTTACCGAAAATCTGACGAGCCGCGGCAAATTATTTTGAAAAACGCCAGTGTCAAGATTGAGCAAAATTCGTTGTTATATTGCGATGCGCAGCAAGCTCAGGAACACATCGAATTATTTAAAGCCGCTGATAAACGCAAAGGCTTCGATTTATCCAAAAATATTCCTATTCGTCTATCCATTCTTGAAAATGCGACTGACCAATTTCATTTGGTCATCACCTTCCACCATATTATTTTGGATGGCTGGTGTTTGGGTTCGGTATTTGGTGATCTCTTTTCTTTTTATGATATTTTTTTGAATAATCTTGATCAGCAACAAAATGCCACAGAGCCGCAACAGTGGCAGGAACTTCATCCTTATTCTGAATTTATTCGCTGGTTAGGTTTACGCGATCAAAAAACTGCCTTGGCTTGGTGGCAATCTTACCTCGATGATTACAGTGCAGAGGCAGGAATTCCCTGGTTTGATATGAGCCCGGAGCAAGCGACGAGTGCGCTACCCGCAACGCATCAATTTGTATTGGGTCACCAGCTTACGGCGAAAATTGATGCATTGGGAAAAGCCAATCAATTAACTTTTGGCGGTATTTTTCAAACCGCATGGGGTTTGTTGCTACAAAA
Organism: Pseudomonadota bacterium; assembly: GCA_040385335.1. Taxonomy (GTDB): domain Bacteria; phylum Pseudomonadota; class Gammaproteobacteria; order Pseudomonadales; family Cellvibrionaceae; genus Cellvibrio. The sequence continues at coordinate 21,093 of JAZKHP010000036.1, read as the reverse complement.
ATTTAACAATACCGATGATGTGGTTTTCGGCAGTGTAGTCTCTGGCCGCCCGCCGGAATTACCGGGTGTGGAAAATATCGTGGGGTTGTTTATCAATACCTTGCCGCTGCGGGTAAGGGCAGAAGCAAATGATGATTTTATCGACCTTGCCAAACGCGTAGGCGCACATATTTTTGCAGCTTCAGCCTATGAATATGTACCGCTGTATGAAATCGAAAAAATCAGTCAGCGCAAGGGTGGGTTAATTAACCATATACTTGCCTTCGAAAATTACCCAGTTGCTGAGCGCATGAAACAGCTCAACAGCGAAGGGGCAGCCTTACAAATTCTTGATGTACATATTGAGGAACAAACAAATTACGATTTTAATGTGATTGTTAATCCGGGTGGCGAAACCAGGGTTATTTTTTCTTATAACGCAGCGCGATTTAATTCATCTTTGATGACCTTGCTGGAGCGCAGTTTACTCTGCTTGCTGAATGAAATTACCACCAGCCCCGAGTTACCCGTTGCGCAGGTGTCGGTGTGCTCAGCATTCGACAGGAACTTAATTCTTAACCGCTATAATCGTGCGACCAATAAAGTTAAATTTAGCAAAACCATTCCACAGTTATTTGCCGAGACGGTAGAACGTTTTGGGGATGAGATTGCGTTAATGGGTGCGACCGAGCAGTACACCTATCGTGAGTTACAAGAAAAAATAATGTGTTTGGCTCAGCTTTTATCGCAGCAAGGAATTCAGCCCGGCACTGCTGTCGCAATCTTGTTGCCGCGTTGCCCGGACGTCATCACCAGCATACTGGCAATTCTTTATTGCGGCGCAAGCTATGTGCCGTTGGATCCGGAAACGCCTGTCAACCGTCTTATGTATATCCTTGAGGATGCTGAGGTTGCAGTAGTTATTACTAACCAAACGCTCGCGCCTGTATTAAGTGATAACCAAAATATCAACCAAATTCTTATCGACGCTTTGCCTAGTGTTGCGGATGTCAATCACAGTGAATTTCCTAAACAGGTCAGCATGGATTCACCGGTTTACGTCATGTATACATCAGGCTCCACCGGTAAACCCAAAGGCTGCGTAGTTACCCATCAAAATATTGTGCGCTTAGTGAAAAATACTCACTACGCAACCTTCAATGAACACCAAACAATTTTATCCACTTCATCACCGGTATTTGATGCATCGACTTTTGAATATTGGGGCGCGCTCCTCAACGGGGGCATCCTGGCTATTTATAGCAATAACGACATCCTGGATCCTGCGCGTCTTAAACAATTGATTGATGATAAGCAAGTAACGACTTGCTGGTTTACTTCCGCATTTTTTAATCAATTAGTGGATGCCGACATAACCTTGTTTGCACCACTGCAACAGGTATTGATTGGCGGGGATGTGTTGTCCCTATCCCACACTCGCCAATTGCTTGAGGCCCATCCTCACATCAATTTGATCAATGGTTACGGTCCTACGGAAAACACCACATTTTCTGCAACCTATCCGATTAAGCAACCTGCGAGTTATCGCATCCCTATTGGCAAGCCTATTGACCACTCCAGTTGTTATGTTGTCGATGATCAAAATAATCTGCTTCCACCTGGAGCCTATGGTGAATTGTGTGTGGGCGGGCAGGGCATATCCTCAGGTTATTTGCAGCGGCCGGAACTCAATGCGGCTGCATTTATCGTTAATCCGTTTGCGGCTAGCGAACGTCTTTATCGCACCGGGGATATAGCGCGTTGGTTGCCGGATGGCAATCTGGATCTACAGGGCAGGAAAGACTTTCAGCATAAAATTCGTGGCTATCGCATTGAGCTGGGTGAAATCGAAACTGCATTTAAACAACTGCCGGGTGTACGCGATAGCATTGTGTGCGTCATTGATAAAGAGGCTGCAGGCAAGCAACTTCATGCCTGGTATATCAGTGAAGCTGTAAACGATGAAGCACATATTCGCCAACTCCTGGCGCAGCGGTTGCCGCCTTACATGGTGCCAACGCACATCATGCGCATGGATAAATTTCCGCTGAATTTATCGGGAAAAATAGATCGCAATAAATTGCCCGATATCACGCAATCATTGGAAGTAAAACAGGAAGTAGTAGCGCCGCGCGATGAATTGGAACAGCTTGTCCTCACAACATTTAAAGATGTCCTGGGGCTTACCAATCATTCTATGGGAGTGTTTGATCGTTACGTGGATTACGGTACTAATTCCCTTAATATGATCACCATCAATAACCGACTTAAAAAAGTATTAAATAAAGATATTGCGTTACAACTCTTTTTCACCAGTCAGTCGATTGCCGAATTAGCCTCCGCAATCACTCGCAGTGAGGCGGAAGATGCATCAGCATTTGCACCACTGGCACCACTCACTAAACAGGAAGTTTATCCGGCGAGTGATAGCCAAAAGCGTATCGTGATATTGGGTAAGCTGGATGCAGCCGGAACAAGTTACAACGTTCCCAATGTGTATCGTTTAGAGGGTTGCGTTGATATTCACGCACTCAATGTCGCATTCAAAACCTTAATTGCTCGCCATGAAAGTTTGCGAACTTCTTTTGTTATTGATAAAGGCGAAATTTATCAACAGATTGCCGATGAGATTTCTTTTGCAATAAATGTCGTACCACTGGTCGACACGGAAAATGTTGATCGCCAACTGGGTGAACTGATTGTTCCGTTTGATATTGCGAAAGCGCCTTTGCTTCGCGTCAGCTTGCTTTGTGATCCAGCGCAGGTTGAAACCTCGGCAGACGCTGTGAGTTATTTATTCGTTGATTTTCATCACAGCATTATTGATGGCGTATCGCTTGGAATTTTATTGCGTGAACTGCAACAGCTTTGCGATACCCCTGTGCAGACCTTGCCTGACGCTAGCGTATTTTATAAAGAGTATAGCCATTGGCTGCACAGCTTTTTAGGCAGTGAGAAAGCCCAACAAGCAAAAAATTATTGGTTAAAAAATCTTGCCGGAGAATTACCAACGCTTAATTTGCCATGCGATTTTCAACGGCCAGGCTATCAAAGTTTTGACGGCGCAGTAACAAAGTTCCAGCTTGATCACGAGCTGACACAAGGTTTAAAACAAACTGCCAGTCAGCGCGGTATAAGTTTATATTGCTTGATGTTGGCGGGGCTTAATATTTTGCTGGCTAAATTAAGTGGCCAGCAAGATATTATTATAGGTACGCCCGTCGCAAGTCGATTACATCCCGATGCAGAAAATATCGTGGGGATGTTTGTCAATACATTACCCATGCGTAGCAACGTACGCGGTGATCATTCATTAACAGAATTTTTACAGCAGGTCGCACAAACAACCCAGGACGCAATAGTCAACGATAGTTGCCAGTTCAACAGTTTGCTGGATGAGCTTGCACTAACCCGAGATACTTCACGCAATCCCGTATTTGATGTGATGTTTGCATGGGAAAATATGGAGCTGGAATTGGCGACTCTCGGTGCAGCAAAAGTATCTGCAGAAGTGCTTTCCCGACGCATGGCAAAATTTGATCTGGATGTCATTTGTATCGAGCAGGATGGTTGTATTTACGGTTTATGGGAATACGCCACAGCCTTATTCTCGGAAGACACCATCATTCGCTTTGCGGATATGTACGAGTTTTTATTACGGCAAATTGTTGAGGCAAATCCATCGACCAGAATTGCTGATCTAACTCTGGTGAACAGCGACGAGCGTGAGCTGCTGCTGCATCAGTTTAACCAACCGTTACAACCCATTGCTGCATCGGATTCTTTAATCAGTCTGTTTTTACAACAGGCAGTTCGCACGCCCGATCAACTTGCTTTAATTAGCATTGATCAACAAACGCAGCCTCCGGTTGAGATTCGCTGGAGCTATCGCGAACTATTGGAAAAAGCGGAAAATGTTGCTTATGCATTGCTAGGCAATGGCGTAATAAAAAATGACAAGATCGCAATTCATGCGGGGCGCAGTGCACATTACATAGTGGCAATACTTGGTATCTTGCGTGCAGGTTGCGTCTACGTGCCCATAGATCCAAGATTTCCTGGCGAGCGCAAGGATTACATTCTCAGCGATAGTGAGGCGCGTTTTTTATTAGCACCCCAGGCGCTAGCAGAAGAAGCAATCAATGGCATGCAGCCTTTGTCGATTGAAGCACTCTGGGCCGCGACGAGTGCTGCGCAACACAATATTGCCTTCCCCGAAGCGGCAAGCGATGACCCTTGCTACATCATGTATACCTCTGGCACCACTGGAACACCCAAAGGTGTAGTGGTAAAACACAAGGGCGTTGTCCGGCTGGTAGCCAGTCCATCGCTGATTGAATTTCATAAAGAAGATCGGCTTTTGTTGACCGGTGCCGTTGGTTTTGATTCTGTTACCTGGGAAATCTGGCATTCCTTACTCAGTGGTTTAACCCTCTGTACTGCCGATGACACCATTTTATTAAATCCTAAAAAGCTGCAGCAGTTTTGTATTGAACAGCAGATTAATGTCTGCTGGTTTACGGCAGGATTATTTCACGAGTATGTAAGAACTCATCTGGAATTGTTTAGCGCATTCAGAATGATTGTCACCGGTGGAGATATAGTTTCTCCCAAATATGCCAACAGGCTACTCAATGCTTATCCCAAATTGCAGCTATTCAATGGCTATGGGCCAACTGAAAATACTGTGTTTGCGACACTCCATAAAATTGAACTACCAGTCGGTATTCCAATTCCCATTGGTAAACCCGTTAACAATACCCGTGTCTATATTCTCGATGACCAGCTGGCGTTAGTGCCGAAAAAAGTTAAGGGGCAGCTGTGTATTACCGGCGAAGGCTTGGCCATGGGTTATCTCAATAATCCGGAAGCCACAGCACAAAAATTTATTGATTGTCCCTTTGAGCCTGGCCAAAAAATGTATCTGTCTGGTGATGTCGCCTGTTGGAGTCATGAAGGTGTTATTGAATTTTTTGGGCGAAATGATTCACAAATAAAATTACGTGGTTTCCGTATTGAATTAATGGAAATTGAAAACGCATTTATCGCTATTAACGGCGTTGAGGCAGCGCACGTGATTTTGCGTGGAGAAGGCAGTGATAAACAAATTATCGCTTATGTTGCTACCCATCTGCCGGTTGATGCACAGGCATTGCGTACCCAGGTGGCGAAAGCACTTCCTGACTATATGGTACCCGCTGCCATAGTGATATTAGAGCAAATGCCATTAACACATAACGGCAAAATCGATAGAGCTGCGCTGCCTGAGCCAGAGATAAAAGGCCAGGCTAACCTGGAGGAAGCTAAATCGAATATTGAAAAAATATTATTGGAAACCTGGAAGAAAACCCTGCAGATAGAATCCATGGGTACCACCGATAATTTTTTTGAAATGGGTGGCGATTCTATTCGCGCTATCCACATTATTTCCGAGTTATCCGAGCGTGGGCTCGATCTGGATATTCCAACCTTATTTAAATATCCCACTATTCAGCTATTGGCTCCCAACGTTTCCGGGAAACAAGTGTTAGCGGAGCAGGGCGAGGTTACCGGTATAGCCCCGCTCACACCGATTCAATCCTGGTACGCCCAGGGCGGTATCAACAACGGCAGGCGACTTAATCAAAGTATGTGCTTGTTCAGTCGGCAGTTATTAGCTGAGCAGCATGTTAGTTCCGCATTGGAGTCCCTGGTTGCGCATCACGATGCCTTGCGTACAAAAATTACGAATAATGGAGATGTCATAAGCCAATATTTTCCTCCTGTCAGTGAGGCAACTTTTGGTTACAAATTTATTGATGCCCGTGATGCCGACGAGGATTCATTAATTTATGAACTCGGTAAAGAATTCCAGGAGTCACTCGATCTTTACCAGGGCGATTGTATTAGGCTGGGTCATATTCGCGGACGCTACGGCGATTATTTGTTATTTGTTTTGCATCACTTTATTGAAGACGGTGTTTCTCTGCGCATCTTGCAGCAGGACTTTGTTAAAGCCTATCAACAATTGGAAAAAGGCGAGCTGGTTAATCTGGGTTTAAAAACCGATTCTTATAAAGCCTGGGCCAATGCTTTGACCGAGTTCAGGCATTCGCCACAGCTGGCTCAGGAACACAGCTGGTGGCAGTTTATGGAAGGCAAAAAGAAAAACTATTTGCCGCGAAAAGAAACTGTGTGTAGGCGCATGATGGAGATGAAATACAGTCAATGGACACTGGAGGCCGCGCTAACACAAAACTTGCTGACGAAAGCACATGCAGCTTTTGGCACACAAACTGAAGATCTGCTACTGAGCGCATTGGGTTACACACTCGGTGAATTATTTGGCAGTGATCAATACGTTATTGATCTGGAAGGACATGGCCGGGAAAATATTGGTCAACGTTTAGATTTGAGTCGTACAGTAGGATGGTTTACCTCGCTATATCCAATCTGCCTGGATGTTTCCGTCGATAGAAGCATAGAAGATTGTTTGCTCGGTACTCGTGATCTTATTCGCCAAACACCGAATAAAGGAATCGGTTATGGTATTGTTAAATATCTGGAACCGGCAGAATGGGTAACGCCTCGCGCAAGTGATATCTGTTTTAATTATCTGGGGACTATACCCACATCGGATGACACAGAGCTGCGTTACGTTGAAAAAAATATCGGCAGTTTGTGGGGCGAAGAATATGAAGCAAGCTCGCCCATTCTGATAAACGCCATAGTCATTAATGGGCAAATGAATATCAATCTGCTCAGCCATCCGCAAGAAATAGATCAGGATTTGCTAACGACATTTGGCAACGCGCTGGTAAAAAATATCGACCGCATTGTGTCAACTTGTTTGAGCAGTAAAATAAAATCCGGAGTTTTGCCCGCTAATGAAGTGTTTGGCGAGGCCGCGCTTGCGCCATTACAAAAACTACTTTTGCAAAATATCAACATCAAGAAATTGGGAACATTTAATGCAACCAGCATTTATGAGTCCGAGCAACTATTAGAATTTCCTTATGTTAAAGCCGCATTTAACAGTGTGATCGAACATCACGACGCACTGCGAATTGCTTTTAAATCTCGCGGCGCAACCTATGTGCAATACAATCGCCGCTTAACCGATGGTGAATTGTTAGACTGTGAAGAAATCAATAAAGATATGGATGCTGGCCAGCTACGTCATGTGATTGCGCGATGGCTAAAACGGCCCTTTGACCTTAAACGGGACCCGCTGGTGCGGGTGTTGTTGGTTAATTCACAAGGAAGATCGACCCTGTGTATTATGGTTAGCCATATGATTTTTGACATAGTTTCCGAGCGAATTTTTATCAACGATTTTATTACCGTCTATAAGCAACTGGTTAATGCTGAATCGGTGTTGTTGCCGGAAAAGTCAGATACCTATATTCGTTGGTGCAATAAATTGAATTTGCATTTTATGCAAATTCCGCAAGCCATTATTTCCTTCTGGATTCGTTATTTTGAAGACAGTGTTAAGCATGGCGTGAATCCTGAAAGAAAATCCGCTTTCTGGGTGGCTAATAAACCGCAGATAACTCATGTCACTGTTTTGAAATCAAAAATTGATAAATTAATGGCAATCCTTCGGCCTCAGCTGGCGACAGAAACCGGCAGCGTTATCAGTGCCCACGATATTTTATTGTCGCTCCTTGGGATGTCACTGCGCTTGTGGAAAGGCAGAGAAAAGACCGCATTTTTAATGAATACCCATGGTCGCCAGGGTCATTTACTGGATATGGATGTCAATCGTTGCGTTGGTCTTTTTATGACAGTATTTCCTTTCGTTGTTGATCTTAATAATAAAAAAGATTTTCTTGATATAGTGAAAAAGATCCATCATGATCTCGATTCGGTAAGTAAGAATGGTATTTATTTTCTCGCGCTCTTATCTCGCTACAAAGATTTTTTCAAAAGTAAAATGGACGGCATGATTGTTTTTAATTATCAAGGTGAAATTCAGGAACAGCAATTATTGCAACGTAAAACTGAAGACTTTGTTCGCGAAGGTATTATTGAACCCTCTAAAGAAGTCAGTGCGCAAAATCGTCTCACCTTGGCCGTGAGAACGTTTAATAATGACGTTATTATTGAAGCTCAGTACAACTCAACAGATTTCGACAGTGACAGCATTAACGAATTGTTGGCAATCTATAGCAACCAAATCGATAGCTTACTTCAGCACTATTCGAATAAAGACAATAAAGATAATAAAGATAATAAAAATAAAGAGGTGCTTATATGAAAACAGTTTGTTTAATCACAGGAGTTTCATCCGGTATTGGTGAACGTTTGTGTTATCAATTAATTGCCCAAGGATATTATGTTATTGGTATTGCGCGCAGAGAGGAGCGTTTGCAGGAATTAACCCAGGAGTTCGGCGAGCATTCATTTCAGGGTTATTGCTGTGATACTTCCGATCGCCAACAGGTTAAAACAGTCAGTGAAAAAATCAGAAACAAAAATATGATTCCGGAATATTTTTTTCTGAACGCAGGTATGGGCGAGTTGGAGTTAACGTTGAATGGCGATACCCATCACCGAATCTTTAATACCAATTACTTTGGCACACTCTATTGGATTGAGGAATGGCTGTGGACTGCTCGCGAAAGAGGCGCGCAGTTTGTTGCGGTGTCTTCGTTAGCATCTATTCGTGCGGCACCCAATGCGCCAGCTTATGGTGCGAGTAAGGCCGCATTGCGAGTGTGTATAGACGCGTTGCGTATTCAATACCGCAATACACCAGTGGGGTTTACCTTAGTGGTGCCTGGCCCGGTGAATACCAAAATGCTGGAGCGTAGCGTGCCCTTCTCCTGGTCACCGGATAGGGCAGCGAGTCGAATTATCAAAGCGGCAATCAACCGCGAAAAAGTCGTGTTTTTCCCCTGGATATGGACCTGGGGTTACAGGGTGCTGGCCTTGATGCGCGATAGTGTGACAGCAAAATTTTTAGGTAATGAATAAAGGGTAATGGATAATTTTTGGGTAATGGATAGTGTTCAAAAAGAAATAATGATGGATGAGTTTAATCATAGTGATTCTGGCGGTATACGCCAATTGCTAAACATTTTTTTGGGAAGGAAACATGCTATTTAAAATTTTATTTCGCAATATTTTTCGCCATAAAGGCAAGCTGATTATTAATACGCTTGTGGTCATGGTTGCCAGTTGCCTATTGGTCATTGCACTGGGACAAATAGGTGGAATTAGTAAAACACTTTCCGACAGTGTCGTGAATACCCTGACCGGACACCTGGTGATAAAACCGACACAGGCACCGGTAAACTTTTTTCAGTTTACTTCTTCGCGCAATTTACCTTTGATTAAAGGTGATGATGTAACACAGATACTGCAGGATTTGGCCAGCCGTGACTTTGTGGTTGGTGCTTCTGAGCGGTTGCGGTTTGGCTCATTAATTGGCGATGAAAAAAGATCTTCAGCGGCGATGGTGTTGGCCGTTAATCCGGAAACAGAAGCCAAGGTATGCCCTGATCTCGGCGCTATTATTGCGCCGCTGAAAACAGAGGGCAACGCGCTGATATCGAAATATTTATCACGCAAAGCGAAGCAGGATGTAGGAAATGAAATAGTACTCTTTAGCGAAACGCCAAATGATACTGTCAATGCCTATGAAGTAAAATTAAGCGATTACATCAATACGCCGGTATTAATTGATGAGTATTCCAATCAATTATTAATTGTTAATTTGCAGGCAGCAAAAGAATTATTATATTTGGAAAATGAGGCCAGTGAGATCGTTATTCGCGTCGGCACTGAATTTCAAACCAAAGAAGAGCTGGCGGCATTGAAAAAGAAATTGCAGGCATCTTTATCAGAAAAGTATAACTACCTAAGCGTTTATACCTATTATGAAGTTGAAGACTCCATCGAAAATATTTCCGTCATCGCCAAAAGCATGGGTTCCATTCAAGTGGGTACCATTATAGTGGTTATGCTGGTGACCATACTCTTGCTAACAAGCCTGACTCTCCATGAGCGTCGTTTTGAAATAGGTATGTTAATTTCCATTGGTATGACACCGGGTAAATTGACGACCATGTTTATTCTGGAAGTATTATTTAAACTTTTACTGGGTTACTTTTTAGGTTTTATATTGGGGCTTTTGGTTTTGTTTATGATCAATTCCAATGGCGGTATACACGCATCACAAGTGGTTGAACAGTATATGTATGGCGGGAAAGTGATGGTGCCCATTTACGATATTAAAAACAGCATTTACGGTGGAGTTTTTCTTATTCTCGCTTCTCTCGGACTTGTTTTCGCTACCTGCCACAAAGCAGCAAGGAAAAGCCTTGTTGAACTTTTGAATAGTGCCAAATAGGAGGAGGATGATATGAATACTACAGCTATGGCTTTTAAGAATCTCAAAAGAAATCGGAGTAGAAATTTAATGCAGGGCGCGCTGATTTTTTTTGCGGCCTTTATGATTTCCTATTTCGCGCAATTTTTGGCAGGAATCACTAAAAATTTCACCAGTAATTTGGTCGAATTGGCCACCGGCGATGTCTATTTATCCTCAACGATAAATGCCGATACTGAGCAGAACTCATTTGATAGAGACTATGAATATTTGCGGATTCCCGCAGATTTTATCGCCGATATCAAGGCTAACCCGGAAGTAAAGGCCGTTAACCCTCGTCTCGAATTTCCGGTGCGTCTGAGTTTACCCAACGATACTTTAGCTTTTTTGATGTCAGCCTTTGATGTTAAAGAGGAGCGCCGCTTGCGTGAAAACTTTCAAATCATCGAAGGCCGTATGCTGGCGGATGATGGGTTTGAGATCATTGTCCCGGTGGATATGGCTCGCCAGCAAAATATCCGTATAGGCGATCAAATTTCTGTTTTGGCAGGAACCGTGGACCACAAAGCTAATCTGTTACAGCTCAAAGTTGTGGGTACTTTTAAAACCTACAGCTTATCCACTTGGTTGAATAATTATATTTATACCAGCTTAACTACTGCGCGAGTGTTGGTTGATGATGCAGCGGCTGTGACAAGATTAAATATTCATTTACAAGAAAAAGCAGATCCAGAGATGTTTGCCACTTCACTGGCTAATCCGATAAAGGAAAAATTGTTAGCGAACAATCCGCCCCTGGATGCTACCTCCTGGAAAAAAGGAGCAGCATTTTTTACCTCGTTAATTTTCGGGATTGAAGCTGGATTTTTTATTATTATCGGAATGATTTGTACCATTTTATCTTGTGCAATTGGCTTTTCCATTATGATGGGGGTAGTGGAGCGTAAAAAGGAAATTGCAACCCTGGGGGCGTTGGGCGCCTCACCCAAAATGATACGAAAAATGTTTATGACAGAATCGATTTTGCTATCGGATATAGCGGCTTTTTCTGGAATAGTACTCGCCGCAATTTTGTTTTACTTCACTTTACAATCAGGAGTTCCTATCAATAATCCAGAATTGGAGGGCTTCCTTGGCGCATCGCATTTTTATCCAGCATTGGATATTGCCGGGTTTATTGTGCCTTTCATTATTTGTAAAGTCGTATCAGCAAATGTCAGTTTTTTAATTGCTAACCATGCATCAAAGCGTCCGATTGCAGCGGTAATGGTTGAAAACTAAAAAATTTCAGAATAGGCCAGAACATTTCAACCTGTGGAATGTTCATATCGACACTTTAACTATTAATATCGGAGTAATAAGATGGAAATTAAATTGATCAACGTCAATAAGGAATACCAACTAGGTGAAACTAAGGTCCAGGCATTGCGTAATATAAATTTTACCGTTAGCGCTACCGACTTTATTACCATTGCCGGTCCCTCAGGCAGTGGTAAAACTACGTTGCTAAACATGTTAGGTTGCATTGACACACCTACCCAAGGGTCGGTCACTTTTGATGGCGTTGCTTCATCAACGCTTGATCTTGTCGCACAGGCAGCCTTAAGAAATACAAAAATTGGCATTATTTTTCAGGCATTTAATTTAATGCCGGTGCTCGATGTTTATGAAAATATTGAGTTGCCCACGCTGATCGGCAAAAAGCCACAAAAAAGTAAAGATACCCGCGAGTGGATCATGCATCTCATTGAGGCTGTGGGGCTTAGTGATCGTATCCATCATCGCCCTGATCAATTATCCGGTGGGCAGCGCCAGCGTGTTGCTATTGCCAGAGCCTTAGTCAATCGCCCGCAGCTGGTATTGGCTGATGAGCCGACTGCGAATCTGGATTCGAACACATCATTCCGTATTTTGGAATTGGTGAAAAATCTGAATCGTACCGAAAACACAGCATTTGTTTTTTCTACACACGACGAAGATATTATTAAACAGTGCGATACTGTTATTAAAATGCGCGATGGGGCAATTGTTGAAAATTCTGGTGGCGTCGTCGCACCAGTCAATAGAGCCCCGGTAAATGTGAAGGTATTTGATCATGCGTGATGTTTCGCTACGGCTCGTTATTTCAGGATTAGTTATTGCATTGTTCGCATTTCCTGCGTTGGCGAATCCTCCTGCAAATGCTATTGATGTTGCTGCTCTTTTCCAGGATGTGGGTGCAAAAATGTATCCGCCATCGGCAACCGCCGGTATGAAAATTACTAGCTTTAAAAAAGATGTAATGAGTAAAACATTAACCGTAGAGTTTGCAGCAAAGGGTGATAATGTCCTGATTGAAATATTAACTCCGCGTGTCGATAAGGGGAAATATATCCTTAAAGCAAAGGATGATTTATGGATGTATTTTAGTCGCCTGCATCGTTCGATACGCATTGCTACCCGCGATAGCTTTATGGGAACTGATGCGAGCAATTATGATTTGTTAGAGCTGGATCTAGTCAATGATTATGAATTGATATCCCATGCCGAAGACAAGCTTGAGGGTCTTGCTGTGATTCGCCTGGAATTAAAAGCAAAAGCGAATATTAAAGGATATGCCCGTATTGTCAGCTGGCTTGATCCAGCGCAAAAAATTATTATTAAAAATGATTGCTACGCAATATCAGGCAGTATCATCAAAACCATCAGCTATTCAGATTATAAAATAAATGGCGATTTTAATATTCCCATGAAAACCAGAATTGATAGCGCCACTGAGCCTGGTCGCTATAGTCTGGTAGAATTTTCTGCGATAAAAGAAGATAAAAATATTAATGACAATATATTTAGCCTGGGCTATTTAGAGTCTTTACATTAAGGCTGATTGATGAAAAAGGTTGCTTCCCAGTTTTGCAAATTGATTGTTATTGGCGGAAGTTTTTGTTCTGCAATTGTGACGGTGCCGGCATTAGCGATTGGGTCGAGTGATGAGCGGCGGCTTGATGCTGCACTCAATCTTAATTCCGGCTTTGAGGATCTCAACTCGAAAAGTGTTTATCCTACCGATAAAGAGGGCATTCATTCAGCTAATAATCTTTTAGGCGTAGAGCTTAAATTACGGCAAAGCTCAAATACTGTTTTTCAATTTACCGGCTATGCAATGCGTGTAACGGAATTGAAAAGCCTGGGGCCTAATGACGCAATTATTACTGAAGAGAAATACATATCCAAAGTAGGACAGGCGTTTGTTTCCCACAGATTTATGGATAATTATAAACTCACCATTGGGCGGCAAAGGGTTTTATGGGGCCATGGCCTATCCTATGTGCCTTCCGACTTTATAAATCCTCCCTTAGAGCCAGAGAGTTTGGATTTAGTCAACGCGCGCGGTGTTGATGCCATTGTGCTGGATTATTTTCTAGCAAAAAATAATTTTACTTTTATTGTTAACAAAAATAACAACATGGAACGCGCAGGCGTCGGTGGTAAATGGACCAGTAACCTTATCGATAGCCTGGATTTTAATTTGGTGTATTACAATTCCGCTGAAACAGGAAACGCCTTGGGGCTATCTTTTTCTGCTGATCCACAGGCATTAATAGGAGAAAGCCAGGGGCAATTTAATGTCACCGCCAATATTGCCTTGCGCGAACGCTCACAATATCCCGTCATTGTGTATGAGGTGTTACCCGAATATCTGACAACGAAAGTAGGCCCGCTGCAGGACGAAAAAAACTCGCCTTTTCTGACGTACCTGATAGGTGGAAGTTATGAATTCATTGAGTCGCGCCTGAGCCTCAGGAGTGAGTTTTATTACATTGAAGATGCTTACTCGCAAGAGGATTTGCAGGGAATTTATCATTCTTTGCTTACCGCATCTTATGCCAATGATTCTCCGTATGGCTGGTTAAATGTTCTCGCTTTTGGTCGTAATCAACAGCGCTATTTCAACCTGACCTTGAATCGTGAAACTCACACAGAGGGAAGCGAAAATCATTTTACCAATACCTTAAGTTATGGCATCGGCTTAACGCGTGGCCTGGAAGATCACTCAGAGCTGATATCACTGAATATTAATTCGAGTTATTTTGATGCGGTAGAGTTAAGTTTGGATATTCTGGTACCCCAAGGTAAAAGTGATACAGAATTTGGTACTATGCCTTTTAATTGGCGAGCCAGCTTTGGCATGAAGTATATTTTTTAAGTGAGTTTTTTCGTGCATACAATTAATTTTTTTGCAGTTCCTTACGCTGGCAGCAGCGCAAATGCTGTTTATACCAAATGGCAAAAAGAGCTTGGCAATGGCTTTAAAGTAATCCCTCTCGAGTTACCTGGCCGCGGAATGCGCATGAAGGAACCATTCACAGGGTCAATGCCCAGCTTAATCGCAGATTTGATAAAGCAAGTTCTCCCCGTTGCCCATAGTAAACAGCCTTATGTATTTTATGGGCACAGCATGGGCACGCTGGTTGTCTATGAGCTGCTTCGGGAAATTCATCGCCTCAATGCTCCACCACCTCTGGGTGTTTTTGTATCGGGAAGAAATACACCGGACTATGCCTATCCTGGACCCGAACATCACCGGCTTTCTGATAGCCAGTTAATTGCAGAACTTAAAAAAGTATCTGGCACTCCGCCGGAGTTATTTGAAGTGGCGGAGTTGCTGCAGTTTTTCTTACCGATTATTCGTGAGGATTACAAACTGCTGGAAACCTACAAATTTTCATCGCCAGCGTTTGTCACAGAAGGATTTATTACCGCTATCTTTAGTGATAATGACGATTTGGTATCGCTGAATGCTTTCCGTTGCTGGAGTCATTTTTGCCAGGGCGAATTCACACTTCATCAATTTTCGGGGCATCATTTTTTTATTAATAACAACTACCCCAAAATATGCACAATCATTCGCGAGCAATTACATCAATTGCAATTATCAAATGTAATTGTTAATTAATTTTTTCGTCAGCGGAAAAAATCACAATCCTTCATGCGTAGGTTGGAAAAGCGAAGCGCCTTCCGACATTGCGAAAATCTTTGAAGATAGGATGTGTCGGAAGGCGCCTTCGGCTTTTCCAACCTACACATCCAACGCGCGCACCACAAATAAAAAACCCAACGCAAAATTATATAAAATTTAAATTCCCCCAATATTTTTCAAACTTTCGCAAAAGCCTGTTGATTCACCCGGCCGCAGGTTGGGGCGAGCCACGCTGGCTAAGCCTGCGCACCCCAACATTTCTGACTCAATCATCAAAAAAATTTTGTTAAGGAAATAATTCAATTACGACCCCTCGCATTTTTTTGATTTAGGGTATGCGCTGGTAGAGGGTCGTGTTGGGGTACGGCGTTCGCCTTACCCCCTTAGTGCGCGAGTTATAGAGCTTAATTACAGTAGAAAGCCACCCCACCGTTGGCAACAGTTATACTTTTGGAGCCGCACGAACCACAAAAAGTGCCAGCTGCTTGCGCTGCGCTCGGTATGCCTGAGGAATACGCGGTACCGTAATAGGCCCCTGATCGGCCTGATGCGACGCAGCTGCTGATGCTTGCGCTTGAGCGCGATGATGAGGTACTGACTGATGACGATGATGAGCTAGCGACGCCAGGCTGTTTACAATAAAAAGCCGTTCCTCCTCCAGACAAAGTTACGCCATATATGCCGCAGGTACCGCAGTAAGAGGCGGCTTGATTAGCTGCCGAGGGAGTGCTTTGACCATAACCAGTTGTGACGTACTTGCCCCCCAATCCAGATAATATGCAGGCATTCAACGTGGGTGCTAATGCATTTAATAGCGAATTATTTGCGGTCAAAGCATCATTAATTTTATTTTTAGTGGCACCACGAAGAATTGCATCGCTAACCAATGCCGGAGTTACCGTCGGTGCTTCCTCCAGAAGTAACGCCACCACTCCTGCCACATGGGGAGTGGCTACAGAAGTTCGGCTCATAACGCCATAAGAATTGTCGCTCTCATAGGCGGCGGAAGTGATCAAACTGCCGGGAGCAAAGAGATCGACACAAGCCCCACCATTAGAATTGATTTCACGATTATCAGCTTTTGTCGACGCGGCTACGGTGATGGCATTTGTTGCCGATGCTGGGCTGTATAAACATGAGTCTTTGCCCCCGCCATTACCCGCGGCGACTACGACAGTGGTGCCAGTTGCTATTAGATCTTGCACTGCGGCATTTAACGCAATACTAACCGCGTCCGTGCTTAAACTCATATTGGCCACCGACGGCTGGATACGATTGGACTTAACCCAGTCAATAGCCGCCAGGACATCCGTGAGCGTGGATTGGCCGTCGCAACGAAATACTTTAACCGGGTGAAGAATTACATTTTTTGCAACGCCATAAGTGGAGCCGCCGAGAATTCCCGCTACATGGGTGCCGTGCCCGGTGCAATCCTCGATAGACAATTGCGGGTCAAAAATAGTAATGCCCTTGCCGATGCGGCCCGTGAACTCTTCGTGAGTGGTTCGTATACCGCTGTCAATGACATAGGCGTGTACACCCGAACCATCGCGCTTATAGTTATAGGCGTTATCAAGTGGTAGGGATGCCTGATCAATTCGGTCTAGTCCCCAGGAGGGCGCTGGAGATTGGTAGCCATCTGCCGTGATAGCTAAATCAGGTTCTATGTGATCGACCATAGGATCATTTTTCAAAGCCTCTAATGCGTCGCTGGTTAACTCCGCTGAAAAACCTTTGAGCGCGTGCTTGTACACATGGACACGCTTATTTCGTAAATGAGAAGTTTGCAATTTTTTGGGTGTTGATTGCGCCTTGCTAAGTCTTTGCCGCTCAACGTCCTTAATGACTCGGTCAGAAATTTCATCAACATTTTCGCCTGCCGCTGTAAGGCTGTTGTCGGCATGACTGAATTCATGTTTTTTCAAGACAACAATATATCTATCTTTGATAAGGCTCTCGTTAGCGAACACATTTGTCGCTAAGACTGGGATGATAGTCATAAGAGAAAGGTTAACAATTAATTTTTTGTACAATTTGGGCAACATTACGAGAGTCCTTTTAATTCAATAAGGTAAAAAAATGCCATCACTTTTCATCGCCTAAAGCAGGAGGAGTCAATGGGCGAGGAGAAATCGCATAACAATAAATGCAGCTTCTCTCATCGCCTCAATAGAGATGAGAGAAGCTGCCGTGAGCGCGTTAATTGCAATAGAAGGCTACGCCGCCGTTAGCAACATTGAGGGATTTAGTACCACATGACCCGCAATAAGTGCCAGCAGCTTGCGCTGCACTAGGAATACCGGATGAGTAAGCAGTGGTGTAGTAAGCACCGGACCGTCCGGAAATTGCGCAAGAACTGAGACTGGAGCTTGAGCGTGAACTACTAATGGTCGAGATTGAAGAGGTAGTTGCACTCGCGTTCTTGCAGTAAAAGGCGGTTCCGCCATCGGACACAGCAACGCCATAAGTGCCACACACGCCACAGTAGTTCGTCGCCTGGCTAGCTGCAGATGGGGTGCCTGAGCCGTAGCCAGTAGTAACGTAACGTCCGGCTAACCCAGACATGGCGCAATAACTGATAGCGCCAGTTACCGTATAAGCTTTGCTGACCCACTTGCCATTTAATTTTCTCCCAAATGCATCTTCTACCAAGCGTGCGTAGATAGTCTTAGTGCCTGTGCCCGCCCAATTGTGAGCAATACTCGTCGCTGAGCCTAGAGTATTAGCGGTACCGTCACCCCAATTCACTTCATAGGTGACCGCATCACTAAATGGGTGGCAACTGCGTTTGCTAAAACTAAAGGGTTGATTAATAGCGATATTCGTATCCGATAAAAATACCGGTTGTATAACACTGGATTGGCCATTTAAATCTTTGTAATAAAGATGTTTGCTGTAAACAGTGAGTTTGGTACCGCTTGTAGCGCGAATATCGAATTCACTGGTTTTACGCCAATTGCCGCTGAGGCCCAGGTCCAGATCAAAACGTTTTTTCTTGCCGAGCGCGTTCACATCCAGATAGGCATACAGCATGCCGTACCCGTCAATCAAGCTCGCACTCACGATTTCATTGGTTCCGTCTTTGTCGGCATCCGAACACATATTCCCGTAGTAACCAAAATAAGTAATCGGCGTTGCGGCCACCACACCAATTTTCGCGTTGGCAATATCCAGGGCTCCCCAGTACATATCAATGTCAGCCGAAAAATTTGCATCAGCAAATGGAACAACTTCTACTTTTACTTGCGCTGAGTAATTTGTAGCGCCGGTATCGTTGAAAGTGAGGTCAACTATATTTCGGCTTTTTATACATTCATCTTTTGTACACCTCCAGGTTATCCCTATGACACCCTTGGTATCGTAAGTGGCTTCATAATTAACAGCTGCAGCTGCAGCTACTTTTAAGCCGAGATCGAATTGCGCTTTTAATTTCATGTCAAATTGGAAAATATAAAACCACCAGGATTGCGTGTATTCGAACATCCGAATTGGCTCGAGATTAAATATTTTAGAGTCACTGTAGCTAGCCGAGCCGGTACTTTTTAATAAGCCTGAAATATTCGCGTCGGCATTAACATCGGCATGTTGAAAACGAATTTTATAAGGGATGCCACATCGACTCTTGGCTTTATAATAAAAGCCACCTTTGAGCGATCCCGTCGCGGTGATATTGGTTTGAGCATTTAAGTTGATGTAACCGGAATTGGTAGAATACGACTTGTTGCTAGCGTTGTTAAAGGATTTATCAAAAGCTTTGCTGTCTTCCTTCCATGATGATTTAAAGCATTTTCTCAGGCTAAATCCTTGCGCTTGGACTGCATTAACTTGCTGACTATAAGACATCGAGCTAGCGTCACCCGATAAGATGAGATCTTCGTATGCAACCTGTAAAATTGCATCCATATCATAGGTCAGGGCTTCAAAGATCACGTCCAGTTGCTGCTCGGGAACATCCAGCCATGAACCGTACCCGTATTCTGCCAGAACTTCAGTTTCAACCCACAGCGGTAAACCCGCGGCTTTAAGTCCCCGCAAAGAGTTTACCGATACCACTACACCGGTGTTGGAGATTCGAACATCGTTGGTTGTTTCGGAGTTTTGCGTAACCGCGTTGTTAAAGAGTTGCTCTTTTGCCTGGTTAGTAACTTTAATTTTTTTAAGTCCACTGGATTCACTTAACACCTGGAAATCGCTCTGCGCAAAAACCGAACTATTACAAAATGCCAGTAGAAGGCTTGCCATTAATAAGTTAAATTTTTTCATCGTTATCGTCCTGGTTAGATTGAATGGAAAATTTTTAATGGCTATTACAAAGAATGCTTACCAAGCCTTGGAAATAGAAATGCCAGCTTGGTGTGACGTCTAGCAAAACTTTGTCGCACCATTAAAAATCCTGGCCATGCTAAAGCGGATAGGGGCGGAATAAGTCATTCTTGATGGAGAATGACTTTTTTAGGTAATAACTGAGACTGAGGAGTCGAATAAGAAATTGAATAATTACACGGGTTTCATTTTGCAAAACTGTTTTATTTTTATTATGAATGTGGCAATGCAATAAAAAATAAAAAACACAACGCGAAGTTGATATGAATTTTAATTTGCTAATATTTTTCAAACTTTCGCAAAAAACCTGTTGATTCATCCAGATTTTTAGTGTTTTATAGGCGTGCAGTTTTCACTCAATCGGAGGTATTGCTAACTGTAAATTTAAAACTTAATAAACCTAAATAGGCGCTACCCCTGAGTGCTAGTAACACCCAGAGGCAGCTAACCACAATCGATACTGGAGTATCAATCATGGCTAAACGTACTATAACGCCAGAGCTTCGCTCGGCCCAAGAAAAATCTTTCCCCGCCCGCAAATTGAAAGTCCGTATGGGCTTTTACGATTATCTATTAAGCAGCAGCCCCAGCACTTATAAAGCACCACCTCCTGTTCCCTATATGCTGCTCAAAGGTTATTGGCTTAAGAAAGCAGGTTTTCCTATAGGCACTTTTGTGCATGTTGAGGTAAGTGAGGGTTGCCTGGTGCTTAAGGCTATTCCAGTTGCGCCTAAGTTAAAGTAGGGCGTAATTTAAAGTAGCGTTTCATTTAATGCTTTCTTAGGATTAAATCGGGGTATGTTAAGCCAAGCCCGCCTCGGCTTGGCTTAACATATTTTTCAATAACGCATTTTTAAAATGAATTAGCTGGTGATATTGATTTTAATCGCGGCTCCAAAAAGTTAATTATTTCGCATTCTCAGTGCTGTATTTCTACGAAATTATTTTTTTCCCTAGGTAATGTTTTGATTTTTATAGGAAAAATAGATTTGGCTTAATGAAAAACCTGTAAATATACAGCGCGCACATCAAAATAGTAGGAAATAAAACGTGTGGGATATATAGTCTGCATTGTTTAATAAACTGTTACAAAATCTAATCTGAGGCCAATCTAAATGAAAAAAATGATATTAAGTACTTTTGTAGCTTTTGCTTCAATCTATGGTTGCCATGCAATGGCAGGAGATGAAGGCTTTACTATAACAATAGTTGGCGTGGATTTGGCCCAACAAACTTTTTTTGTCGGTATAACTCCAGCTTCTACAACTAGTCCATGCGCTCAAAAAGGTGAACTTAAATGGAACTTGGCCGATCCTGGAGCAAAAGAGGCAATATCAGTACTATTATCTGCTCGCGCTATGGGTAAAAAAATTAGAGTGGGCGTTTCTTCAGCTTGCGTTGCTGGTGAAGCAACAGGCACTTATCTTTATATTGAACAATAAAAATTCAAATAGTAAATTGTAATAAATAAGGATAAATAGCGCGCAGCCGCTGTTTATCCGGCTTGTTGAACAAG
>JAZKHP010000035.1:0-119956 GCA_040385335.1 Pseudomonadota bacterium | reverse complement strand
ATATGGTTGCAGTCTTTTCTTTGTTTAAATCAAAAGCGGGTGTTGGCAAAACGGAAGAGTCCATATATGGGCTGAGGAACGAAGCCCAACACTTCGTCCTTCCAAATCCACATAATGTAATTTTGAAATTTAAATCCACCTCACTTGAATAAATCCGGTGCCGCAACTTCTCATTCTGAGCCCAACTAAATGGTCCGAGGTACGGGGGTCGCCAATTTAATGGCTATTACGTAAATCCTACCTAGCACTTCCATATGAGAATAATTCTTGATAGAGTGAGCAAGCCTGTTAAATAAGAATTGTTATCATATGAAAATACTTACCTTATCTGCTCTTAAGATAGCGACTCTTTGAATGCCTTTGGTTTTTGCTCCGGTTCTGCTGGCTCAGGATTCATCACCAGCGAAAGCTAATCTTGATAAGCAACACCAACACATTATTTTTATATTTCCCATTAGCTATTCCCATTAACCATCCCATTAACAAGAGAACATTTGTATGTTTAAAAAATCATTATTAGCATCGCTACTGTGCAGCTTGATTGCCGTGAACACCCAGGCACACCAACTATGGATTACTCAGGACGACAACAAAGGCCCTGCTCGCGTTTATATGGGTGATGCCGACGGCGATGTAGATACAGGTGAGGATGTGGCTAAATTGGCCGAAACCACGCAAGTGTTCATTAAAGATCGCAAGCAGTTAGCCAAGCTCACTGTAAAAAATGATCATTTGGAAGCGGCTGTATCGGGTAATGACGATGTGTATTTGTTCAATGACCAGGTGTGGAAACCCAGGAAAAACAAAGAGGATAAGTTCCAGGCCTCGATCCTCACCTCGCGCGCAGGCCGCACCGCAACCAAGTCAACTCAGGACTTTGAATTGGTGCCAGTGAAAGCCAATGGCGACGACTTTACCCTGACTTTCAAAGGCCAACCCCTGGCAAATAATTCGGTCAGCGTAGTCACGCCAGACAAATGGAAAAAAACTTTTAAAACCGATGGTACAGGTCGTGTATCTGTTCCAATAAAAGAGAAAGGCCGTTACGTTCTGATTGCCAACCATAACGTTGCGGCCGAAGCCAATACGGTTATTGCTGGTCAGGCTGTTGATAAATTGTCCTACACCACAACGCTGAGTTTTATTGCGAAATAATTGTGGCTATTCCCGCAAACTCATAAGGCGAATAACAACTATCGCCGACAAAGCGCGGCGTGCGTAGCAGCAGCTATTCTGGGCGGCTACGCACTCGCGAATGTCATAGGCACTTTTTCTTATGCTTTACCCCCCTGTCCAACAGCGATGCAGTAATGACCGGCATAGTATTCAGTTCTGCTATTTACACAGGTCCCGTCACTTGGGTACTGGCAATTCATTTACCGCATGTGTTGATCCACATCGATCAAGAGCCTAATAGTTCTCCCTGAAGTTATTTTCTTTAATTTGTTTTAGCTTTTCATCAACACCACTTTCAACACTCCGTTGCACTTAATTTCCTGTCAATTGCCTTCCTTTGTAGGTCCAAGCGCCAAAATGCTGAGGTGCTATTGACTTATCGTGCAACCTCAAACAATAATGATTCTCATTTACATAAACTAATAGATATCATATGTAAATTATTGCCTTCTATCTTGCTTTTAACTTGGAACCTAAGGGCATTCACTGCCCGGGAATACAAAGATGACTGAAACCTTATCAGTTCTTAAACGCGCGACGCAATTTCATCACAGTGCTAAACGAGCTAATCCGCTGGCGTTGGTGGAGGATCATAAAAAACCTTTAGCGGATGATATTTACGATTTTATTGGTATAGGCATTGGTCCGTTTAATTTGGGCTTAGCCTGTTTAACGCACCCCATCAGTGAACTTCGCGGTTTATTTCTGGAACAAAAATCGGAGTTCCAGTGGCACCCCGGCATGTTGCTCGAAGGGGTGCGATTGCAAACACCCTTTATGGCCGACCTGGTAACCATGGCCGATCCCACGAGTCCTTTTAGTTTTTTAAATTACGCCAAGCAGAATGCTCGTTTGTATCAATTTTGTATTCGCGAAAATTTTTTCTTATTGCGACAAGAATACAATTTGTATTGCCGATGGGTTATCCAACAACTGTCCTGTTTGCAATTTAATACGCAAGTGACGCATATAGATTATCTTGCCGATGCCGCCTGTTATCGGGTGCAAATTCGCCACACGTTGAATGGCAGTTCAGGATTTTATTTTACCAAGCGTTTGATTCTGGGCACTGGCACTCAACCGATAATTCCTGCCGGTTGTAACAGCGTCAACGAACACAGTGTTCATTCTGCCCATTACTTGCAGCATAAACAAAAATTACAACAGAAAAAAAATATTGTCGTGCTGGGTAGTGGGCAAAGCGCAGCGGAAATTTTTTATGATTTATTGCAACAAATTGATCAACACAATTATGAGTTACACTGGTTTACACGATCATCACAATTTTCTCCCATGGATTACACCAAACTCAGTTTGGAAATGACTTCGCCAGACTACCTGGAATATTTTTACCATCTACCGCAACAACAACGCCATCAACTCATCAAACAGCAAGCACATCTCTACAAAGGTATTAATAGCGATTTAATTAATAGTATTTATGATTTGTTGTATGTCAAACAATTATCCAACCCTGATCTCACTATTCAGTTGCACACAAATAGTAGTTTGGAGAGTGCGCATTATTACTCTGGCACGCAGCAATTTAATTTGGAGTTTCTGCATCAACAACAAAACTGCGTTTTTACGAAACAGTGTGATGCTTTAATTTTAGCGACCGGGTACAGCTATCAACTTCCGCGTTTTTTAAACGGTATAAAAAAGCGAATTGTCTGGGATGACAGCGACAATCATTGCGTTAAACCAAAAGCTGCACGCAATTATGCGGTTGACCATGCCGGGCGTGAAATTTTTGTCCAAAATATTGAATTAAATACGCATGGTTTTGTAACACCGGATTTGAGCATGGCGGCTTATCGCAACGCGAGCATAATCAACACCATGCTTGGGCACGAATATTATCCACTTGAACAAAATGTTTCATTCCAGTGTTTTTCTGCGCCGAATAATGTGCCGTCACTTGCGCTAGTGAGGCTCTAGCCATGTCTCACACTATGCCTATGATTCGTTGTTTGCTATTGCTAATGACTACCATGGCCGTCATTGGCGACGCGCTATTAATGCCATTTTATCCGCAATTTTTTGCCGAGCGATTTGGCGTTCACAATCCACAGAGTGCGGGAAATTATCTCGCTGCAATTTGTTTTACAGTGATGTTGGCTTTTCCCTGCTGGGCCCATCTTTCTAAAAAAATTCCAACGCTGTTTATTATGTTTGCTACGCAAGCAGTAGCAGGCATATTAGCACTCTTGTGTTATTGGGTTGAGTCCTGGCCGTTATTTTGGTTTCTCAGTCTTGCGATGTTTATGTGCAAAGCGGGATATCTTTTAATTTATCCGTTGTTAATGCAATTGGAACCCGAAGAAAACCATGCGCGTACCATCGGAATGGTATCGATCATAGTTCACTTTGGGGCGATACTCGGTGCGCTTGTGGGCGGCATAGTCTTACAAATAACTGAAGCCAGTGAAATTTATTGCCTCATGGCGGCGAGCGATTTTGTTGCCATGTTCTGCTGCGTGTATTTATGGCGAAATTTTGGTGAGCAATTTGATCTTAAAAGAATCGCTCCCAATCGCGATAACAATGAACACCTACCAGCGAATAACAAACTGGGGCGTTCATGGCGAGTTTATCGGCTTGGGGCGGTGATGCTATTTTTTTATTTTGCTGCAAATATTACTTGCCCTTTCTTTGTCAGCTTCTGGCAAACCATTTCAACTCGCCAATCAACGGTCTGGTCGGGAATGATCTACGCCATACCCGGCATAATGGCACTCTGTGTATTGTGGCTGACTCGCAGAAAAAATATTCAAATTCCTACTCTGCTCACGCTCGGTAGCGCCTTAGTCATCAGCATTATCGGTTATGCATTACAAAACATCGCTACTGAAGCTGCCGTTATTATTGGTCGCATTATATTTGGTGTGGGAATCTATTACGCCAGCATTTATTTGGAGCTATTGATTTTTCACGGCGGCGATAAAGATGCTTACGCTACCGATGTTAGCCGGGTTTATTTTTTTCAAAGCCTGGGTGTACTGCTTTCGTCGTACAGCGCTGGGATTCTGGTCAATCATACCAATCTACAAGCGTCATTTTATGTGGGATCGTTTTTTTTAGTTATGACCTTTATTATTTTTTGGTCAATGAAATTTCATTTAATTCCAAAGAATTTATCACCGCAAGAAACTCTACCAGTCGCTGTTCCCATTGCATCTAAACCTGAACAACCCCCATTGATTGCTTTCAAAGGAGTCTCTCATGATTATTAATAGGTCCCTCTATCAAAAAAATATTCCTGAATTTGGACAGCTGTTTCTGCGTAAGTTAAATGACAGCGACGATATTGATTTGCTTCACGATTGGGTAGGACGCGACTATGCGCAATTCTGGGGAATGCAAACACACACGCTGGAACAAGTTCGTAACGAGTATGAAAAGCTGCAGCAACATGGCCAGGTGTTTATGGGATTTTACGAAAATGTGCCCGCATTTTTAGTAGAAATTTATGACCCCAGGCAGGATATTTTAGCGAATCATTATGCTGTCCAAGAGGGCGACCTGGGCATGCATATTTTATTGGCACCCGCACAAATTCCCATTGCGCAATTCAGTTGGCAAGTCTTCAGATTTGTTATGGAATTTTTATTTAACGCCAAACATGCAAAGCGCATAGTGGTAGAGCCTGATGCACGCAATCAAAAAATTCACCGTTTAAATCAACGCGCCGGTTTTGTCTACACGCAATTTTTACAACTGCCGCATAAAACAGCCTGGTTAGCTTTTTGTACTCGCGCACAATTTTTTACCGCCATCACACAGGATCACACTATGAATAATACCATCACCACTCCCTTGCTCGAACAACAAGCCGTGCAACATTTACAACCGGAACTTTGGCAAAAAGTAAACCGCTTGCATATACGTAAGGCTATCAGTGAATTTGCCCATGAATCCATTATTCAGCCGGTTTTTTTAAACCATGCAGGCGATTGGGATTTATACAAAATCACCGCTGACTCGCCCGATATTTATTATCAGTTCCTTGCCCAACGGATGAGTTTGAATCATTGGTTTATTGCCGAAAATTCCATTCAAAAGTTTGTCAATAAAGAAATAGCGCCCTTGGACTCACCACAATTTATTATTGAGTTTAATCGTCAGCTGGGCATAGACCCGCACAAATTGCCAACCTACCTTGAGGAAATCAGTAATACACTTTATGGCAGTGCCTATAAACATAGCAAAGAAAATATTCATTGCGATACTTTGCTTAATGCCGATTTTCAAACCATTGAAACTGCCATGATGGAGGGTCACCCCGCATTCGTAGCCAATAATGGTCGCGTAGGATTTGATGGTAAAGATTATTTTAATTACGCACCGGAAACTGCTAACAAATTTAAACCGGTATGGTTAGCGGTACATATTTCCAAAGCACAATTTGCCTGCTCCGACGAATTAAATTTTACTGACCTGATGCTTGCTGAATTAGGTGAAGATCAATTCCATGAGTTTCGTGCGCAGTTGATTAATCGTTTAATTAATCCTGATGATTATGTATTTATGCCAGCACATCCCTGGCAGTGGTTTAATAAATTAGTGACCATATTCTCTGCTGAAATTGCCCAACAACACTTAATTTTTTTAGGCTATGCGCAAGACGAATATGTTGCCCAGCAATCGATTCGCACTTTATTTAATGTGTCTCACCCGCAACGTCATTATATAAAGATGTCCTTGTCAATTTTGAATATGGGTTTTATGCGTGGCCTCTCACCTTATTATATGGGCGGCACACCTGCCATTAATGATTGGGTCGGGCGCTTATTGGCTAATGACAAATACCTGCAACACAATGGCTTTTATATGTTGCGCGAACTTGCGTCAGTCGGTTATCGCAATCCTTATTATGAAAATTTGCCGGTAAAAGAAACGCCCTTTAAAAAAATGTTGTCGGCCTTGTGGCGTGAGAGCCCGATCAACGTCATCAAACCTAACCAACGTCTGATGACAATGGCAGCGCTGTTACATGTGGATGCCAAAGGTGTTGCACTTTTACCTGCGATTATTAATGCGTCCGGCTTAACCACCACTGCATGGTTGCAATATTATTTAACGGCTTATTTAAGTCCACTGATTCATTGTTTTTACGAACACGATTTAGTGTTTATGCCGCACGGTGAAAATCTTATTTTGGTGCTGGAAGATCATGTGCCTGCCTATGCGATTATCAAAGATATTGCTGAAGAAATTGCCATTATGAATGAACACCTGGTGTTACCGGAAATGGTGCAACGGGTGCAAGTGACTGTGCCGGAAGAAATGAAGGTGCTGTCCATTTTTATTGATGTGTTTGATGGATTTTTTCGCTATCTGAGCCAAATTTTAGTTGAGCATATGAATTTTCCCGAGCAGCATTTTTGGAAACTGGTAGCGCAATGTATTCACACTTATCAAGACCAACATCCACTCTTATCAGAAAAATTCTCACGCTACGATTTTTTTATGCCGGAATTTGCACACTCCTGTTTAAACCGATTGCAGCTCGTGAATAACCAGCAAATGATTAGCGATTTGATGGAGCAAGCCGATAGTTTGCAGTTTGCTGGAAATCTTATTAACCCCATCGCGCAATTTAAACGGCAAGTTTTAATGAACAATCATTCAGATGAAATCCTGACCGGAGCATAAATTTGCTGTGCGCTGACGAGAAAGTTTTCGGCAGCGCACAGCGTTTTATCAATACCCACTAACTGCATAAGAACTGAGATCATGACCCACCATAAAAATAGCTTTACCTTAATCATTGCCGCCTTAACTGGCTTGTTTTCTACTTCAAATATAGGCGCCGCTGAACTCACCGAAACGGGCAAACTTAACACTGTAAAAGTTTCTGCTGATGCATTAACGGAGACTACCGAGCAAACTGACTCCTACACCATTGCGAGTATGAATACCGCTACCAAATTGGATTTAAGTATTCGCGAAACGCCGCAATCTGTTTCGGTTATTACGCGCACACAGCTAAACGATTATCACCTCACTACCGTCAACGAGGCTTTGCAACACACTCCCGGTATCACTGTAGAAAATACTGAAACAGACCGTACTTATTACACGGCCCGCGGTTTTGATATCACTAACTTTCAGGAAGATGGTGTAGGTACTCCGCTGAATTGGAGTTTAAGTAAAGGTGACACAGATACGGCGATTTACGATCGCATCGAAGTTGTGCACGGCGCCAATGGTTTAATGTCAGGGGTAGGTAATCCGTCCGCCACCATCAACAAAGTGCGCAAGCGTCCTACCGCTGATTTTCAGGCGTCAGTAACAGGCAGCCTGGGTTCCTGGAATGATCACCGTCTTGAAGGGGATGTATCGGGTGCGTTGACTGAAAATGTGCGTGGCCGCGTGGTTCTCGCCCAGCAAGATAAGGATTCTTATCTACGTGATTACGCTAAGGAATTGGCAGTCGCCTACGGGGTAATAGAAGCAGACTTGAGTACCAATACTTTATTGACAGCCGGTATATCACATCAAAAAAGCGATGCCGATAGCCCAATGTGGGGCGCTTTGACGCTTGCCTATAGCGACGGCACACCCACGGATTTTGCTGTTTCATCCAACACTTCCGCTGATTGGTCTTATTGGAATGTGGCAGAAACTAAAAGCTTTATCGAACTCAATCATATGTTTGACAGCGGTTGGATGACGAAGGCCACCTACACCCATACCGATCACAAAGACGATTCCGAACTCTTTTACATGTATGGCAGTATTGATCCACAAACCAACAGCGGTTTATACGGTTGGGCAGGGAAGTACAGTACGGATAGGGATATTGATTTAGTGGATATTTATTTGTCTGGCCAATTTACGTTGGGCGGGCGCGAGCATGATTTGGTCGTGGGCGCGAACTGGGCAAAAAGCGATTCAGTGGACACCGAAGATTCAGACTTCACCACCGGCAATGGCTTCCCCGATATTGGCGATTTTACGCAGTGGCGCGGCCAGACTCCGCGTCCAACATTTGTTCGTGACCCAAGCTCGGGTGCCAATGTGGATGACAAGCAAACAGCCGTTTATTGGGCAACGCATTTGCATTTTACGGATAAGTTTTCAGCCGTTGCGGGCGCTCGTTTGGCCAGCTTTGACAGCACCGGAATCAGTTACGGCACATCCGTAGACGCCAGCGAAAAAAACAAACTGATTCCCTACGCGGGCCTCACTTACGACCTCAATCAGACCTACACCCTCTACACCAGTTATACCGAAACCTTTATGCCGCAAGCGGAAAAAGATGCAGACCATAAGCGACTCGAACCCACCGAAGGTGTGAACACTGAGCTGGGTATCAAAGGTGCTTTTTTTGATTCTCGCTTGAATGCCAGCGCGGCTATTTTTAAAGCGGAACACAACAATATCGCTGAATCGCTGGGTTTTGTTGCTGGCAATAACGTCTATGGCGGATTTGATTATGAGTCGCGCGGCATGGAGCTTGAGCTCTCCGGAAAGGTGACTGAGCAGCTGAGCGCAAGTATTGGTTATACCAATCTCACTGTAGATAACATGCAAGGCGATGTGGCAAGAACCTACGTCCCCAAGCAAATGTTCAAGCTGTCGACCAGCTACAACCCGGCTCGCTTAGCGCAATTAAATGTCGGCGCTAGTGCGCAGTGGCAGGGTGATATTTATCGTCAAAGCGAACCTATAAAGCAGGACGCCTACACACTCGTCAGTTTATTTGCCCGCTATCAACTAAGTGATCACCTTTTAGTAGCCTTCAATCTGAACAATCTCGGCGATGAAAAATATATCGAAAGCATAATGTGGGATCAGGGCTTTTATGGTGCTCCGCGAAATATCAGTGCGTCACTCAGCTGGAGTTATTAGACATTATCATGCGCCCTTATCTTGTATTGTTGCACCGCTGGTTCGGCTTGTTTATTGCCGTTTTTTTATTCATCGCAGGTTTGACCGGTGCAATTATTTCCTGGGATCACGAACTGGATGCCTGGCTAAATCCGCAACTCTTTAATGCGCAAACCCAGGGGCAGTATCAATCTTCATTGACCCTGGCCAATCAATTGGAGGCGCGACATCCAGAGCTGCGCATTAATTATTTACCGCTGGATATCGATGAAGGTAAAACGCTGATGTTATCCGTTAGCCCCAGTATGGATGCCTCCACTCAGACGGCCCATAAACTGACTTACAATCAAGTCGCACTTGATGCGGTAACCGGTGAGCGACAAGCGCAACGGCAATGGGGTAACGTATCTCTCGCCCGTGAAAACCTGCTGCCGTTTTTATACAAACTCCATTACACCCTGCATATTCCCGATGCCTGGGATTTGGAATTGGGCATGCTGTTTATGGGAGTCGTGGGGATTATCTGGTTATTGGATTGTTTTATCGCCTTGTGGATTTCCTTTCCTCAACCTAAATCCTGGCGCAAGTCGTTTGCTTTTCGATGGCGGCGCGGACCTTATAAACTCAATTTTGATTTGCATCGCTCGGGTGGCGTGTGGGTCTGGTTGTTATTGTTGATACTTGCGGTTACTTCTATTTCGATGAACTTGCGTTCTCAAGTGATGGGTCCATTAGTGTCATTTTTTTCGGAGCTAAGCCCAAATCCTTTTACCAGTCGTGTCCCCAATCCCGAGGATAAACCCATTGCCCCGGTAATAACGCGCGAAAAATTACTTAGCCTGGCCAATATCGAAGCGAGCAAACGTGAAATTATCTGGCCCGCCGGCGCCATTTTTTATTCATCCACATTTGGGCTATACGGTGTTAGTTATTTTCCCAAAGGCAATGATCACGGTGACGGTGGTCTGGGTAATCCCTGGCTTTATTTTGATGCTAAAGATGGTAGCCATGTCGGGGCAACTATTCCAGGGACCGGCACTGCGGGGGATATATTTATGCAGGCACAATTTCCCTTACATTCCGGCCGTATCCTCGGTTTGCCCGGTCGCATCTTAATGTCAATAATGGGCTTGGTTGTCGCTACATTGTCATTGACGGGTATTATTATTTGGCTGCGCAAACAACGCTCACGCAAAAGCATGCAAGTAATCCATACAAACAATATCGCTATTAAAAATAACCGCGATAGGAATAAAAAATCAAATCGGGATGATCTGCCAAATGCAGAAGCTTTTTTGGATTAAAAATTATTGCGTGACCGCGCAATCACTCAGAGTAAAACCCGCAAAAACTTATAATTTTTATTTTAGTGGGGATAGCAAATTATATAGGCGTTATATCCGACAGCAGATGAAATCGCACAATTTCTGTTTTAGCAAATCCAGCTAAACGGAAAGTTCAATGACTACTTAAAAATAAAAGACTTGACCTCGTCCAGGTTATCGCAAATGATCGCATTCTCAAAATAACCCGTTGCAACTAAGATGGTGCTTACTTAAAGGTTCTTTGATCCATTTATTGATAATGGGTTTTAAATAAGAGTCGTCATCCTCGCGTAGGTCAGTGTCATTCGTTTCGAATAAATAATAATCGCGAAATAGTCAGCAGCAAAACATTATGCAATTCCCCCCACTCCATTGATTTGAGGAACACCCTATGAAACGTCTCCTGATAAGCGCTGCGTTAGCCTGTAGTTTTATCTTACCGGCATTTGCAAATCCACTTGCGCAAGTACAAGCAAAAGCAAATGAAGAGGATGCATTAAAAGCTGCAATTGCAGGCACTCACCGCAGCGCCGACAATGTTGCTCGCGATGCTGCGCGCCACCCCTATGAAACCCTGACTTTCTTCGGTATCAAACCCACCATGACCGTGGTTGAATTATCGCCCGGCGGCGGTTGGTACACGGAAATTCTTGCGCCATATTTGCGTAAAAAAGGTACTTTGATTGCCGCCGGTGGCGATCCCAAATCGACCAGCGAATATGCCCGCAATGGTGCTGAAAAATTTCGCAAAAAACTGGATGCCACACCCGCCGTATTTGACAAGGTTAAAGTAGGTATTTTTGAACCCGGCAACAAATACAATTTTGCCGCCGCTGGCAGCGTCGATATGGTGCTCACCTTCCGCAATGTTCATAACTGGGTACAGGGTGGCGAAGAACAAATTAACGTCGCCTTCAAAAATATTTTTGACTCGCTTAAGCCCGGCGGCGTTTTTGGTGTAGTCGATCACCGCTTGCCCGCGACTAAACCCGTCGATGCGAAAAGTGGCTATGTGCACGAATCTTACGTGATAGCACTCGCCGAAAAAGCCGGTTTCACATTGGCTGAAAAATCTGAAATTAATGCCAATGCTAAAGACACTGCCGATCACAAAAATGGTGTGTGGGCATTACCACCATCATTCGCGAACAAAGATGAAGATCGCGTGAAATATGCTGCTATTGGTGAGAGCGATCGCATGACGTTAAAATTTGTTAAACCTTCTGCCAAGAAATAATAACCTGCTAATACTGCTTAATAAAATTTAAAAAATAGTTGTAAGGAAGGGGCGCCGTCATGGCCTCCTTCCGCTCCTCCTGCCTTGTCCCTTAAATAATTTGCTTCTTATTGCAGCAATTCTGTCAGGAAACATGCATGAAAAATTGGATATTTATTTTACTCACGTTTAGCCTTGCTCATTTTATCCATGCGGATGAAGCAACTCAAAATCCCGTTCCCACTAATCCCTACGCGCGTGTCAGCGCCGATGGAAAAACCGCCATTGCAACTGTAAGCCCTTATGCCAGCGCTATCGCAATGGATGTAGTCGCGCGCGGTGGCAATGCCATTGATGCGGCCATAGCCGCGGCGTTTACTCTGGGCGTGGTAGATGGCCATAACTCAGGTATAGGTGGTGGAGCTTTTATTCTAGTACGCCTGGCCGACGGTCGTATTATTGCCATCGATGGCCGCGAAATGGCACCCGCCGCCGCTCACCGCGATATGTTTTTAACGGATGGTAAAGCCAACGCAGAATTAAGCCGCACCGGTGCTTTAGCTATCGGCATTCCAGGCTCGGTAATGGCGCTGCACAAGTTACAACAATTAGGCGGCGCACTGAAATTTCGCGACCTGATTTTACCCGCAGCAGAATTAGCCGAAACAGGTTTCCCTATCTCCACCGGTTTAGCTGAACGTTTAAACGCAACCAGCAAAAAACTTGCACAATTTCCTGCCAGCGCTGCTATTTTTTTGGATAAAGAAAATAAACCATTGCCTAGACTTGCCCACCTGCAACAAAAAGATTTGGCGGCGACTTATCGCGCAATCGCAAAACAAGGCCCGGCCTATTTTTACCGCGGTGATTTCGCCAAAAAAACGGCGAATTGGATGAAGCAAAATGGCGGAGTCATCACTAAAAAAGATTTTGCCAATTATCAAATAAAAATGCCTAAACCCGTGATGTCAGAATTTGCGGGCTACACACTTTATGGTTTTCCTCCACCCAGTTCCGGCGGTATCCACGTAGCGCAGATTTTAAATATTCTCGAACAATTTGATTTACAAAAAGCAACACCGGCCGAGCGCTATCACTTAATTGCGGAGGCGATGAAATTTGCTTTTGCCGATCGCGCCCATTGGCTCGGCGATACTGATTTCACCAATGTGCCCAGGAGTCTTACCGATAAACGTTACGCGGCAATAAGCGCGAAAAAAATCAGCCTCGAAAAAGTTACTGCCAATATTAGCTACGGCAATCCCGACGTGGATATTGAAGCGCTAATGAATAAACACACCACGCATATTGCAGCTGCGGATCTGCAAGGCAATTGGGTCGCCATAACCTCCACAGTGAATACGAGCTTTGGTAGCAAAGTGGTTATTCCGGGCACGGGTGTGGTACTGAATAATCAAATGGATGATTTTTCTGCGCAAGTGGGCGCAGCGAATGCATTTGGTTTAGTGGGCTCCGATGCAAATGCGGTGGAAGCAGGCAAACGCCCACTTTCCAGTATGAGCCCCACATTAGTTTTTAAAAATGGTGCGCCAGTAATGACGCTAGGTGCAGCAGGTGGGCCAACGATTATTTCGCAAGTGGTACAAACACTTTTATACACCTTGAACGACGGCATGCTGCCGGAACAAGCCATGACGCAACCACGCATTCATCAACAATGGAATCCAAATCTATTATTTGTGGAAGCGGCCATGCCGGAAAATATCCAGCAAGCATTAAAACAAAAAGGCCACGAATTAAAAATTTGGCCAACCATGGGCGCGTCACAAGCCGTTCAATTGCGCGATGGGAAATTGGTGCCAGTGGCAGAGCCTAGAGTTATTTTGCAAAACAGGGGGCAGTGATTGCTTTTTATCGCATGTCTTTCAAAAATTCACAAAAAATATTTTCATGTGTAGGTAGAAAAAGCGAATATTCACATGGATGTGGGGTAGCAGAGCAATGCGGAGCAATTTTCGAGCGCCCTCCGACACATAGTATCTTCAGAGAATTTTCACAATGTCGGAAGACGCTTAGCTTTTCCAACCTACACCCGTCTTCACATTTGTTATGTATTGAAGCGCCTTTTATTCTGGATATGTGGTAAATCGAACGGTCTGCTTTTATCTTTCTATAAAATATAAGTTCCAGTCGCACTTGGCAAATAAGTGCGGCAATAACTCACCTGGGAGAAATAGCTATGCGCTTACTAACATTATTTTCTCATCAATCCCTGTTCCGTTTTTGCATTGCCACCATTATAACCTTGGTCACGTCGTTACCGTTGGTTTGTTTCTCGCAATCTGACTCCGCAAATAACTCCTCATCGGTGTCAGGAAGACATTACGGCAATATCAGCGTGGATCATCACCACATGAAGATGACCGGCGACACCGATTACGATTTCGCGACTATGATGCGCACGCATCACGAGCAGGGACTTAGAATGGCACAGAACGAAATCGTTAACGGCAAAGATGCCACGCTGCGCAAGCTGGCGAAAAAAATTGTTGCGACACAAAAAAAAGAGCTAGCGGAATTTGATCGCTGGTTGGCTAAGCATCCGCCAAAAACCAGGTAGAAAATTGCAGGTGGCCGAGGTTCAATTCTCACGAGCGCCTTCCGTATTTAGGCAGAGCGCGATTTAAGAAAATGTAAGCTGAATTAAATCAATGACGTCTCATTCATCGATTACCTGTTTCAGCCGAAGTTCTATCCGTTCATTTTTGAAAGAAATCTAAACCTGCGCAAGCGTGGAATCGTAATGCTGTCAAAAAATAAAGTCACAAACAGTAACAAACTAGCAGTTGAGTTGGCGTGAAATATAACAGCAGCAAGGTCGAGAAGCCAAAAAGTTAGAAATAGTTCACAACTTAAGGGCTACAGCCTTAAATTATCAGGACTAATTTTTAATAGCAGCAGTATGATAATACGCAAAGGATACTGTGAATGAGCATTACACATTTTGCAGATACAAAATCCAGGAACCACTTACGCATTTTCAAAGCGCAGAAATTTATTTTACTCATCTTCAGAAAACAGATTTTAATGGCATTTTCGTTGCTGAAGATTTCGCAAACGAGGTGAACCAGGACGTGAAAATAAATACTACAATATTTACCATTTCTGCAGTTGTGGCAGCGAGCACTGGCCTTGCCTATTGGTATTCACATGACACAAACAACAGCACTGGTAAACCAGCAGAAAATATATTCCAAAGCAATAATGCCAATCCGAATATACCAGTGAATCGGCCAGCAAAAACTGTTGCGAAAGATTTATCTCCTCCTAGTGTTCAACCTAATGAAGTCATGCAGCAATCGGTGAATACAAATAACACAACTAACCTTTCGGAGCGCATAACCAAAGCGCGTGAAGCTATGCGTAACGGCAATATGCCGCAGAAAATTCAAGCACTTCATTTGCTCATGAGTGCTGCACCTGCAGAAGCCGCTGAAATATTGCGAGAATTAATGATTCAAGCAAAAACGGACCCATCAGCGGCGGCACTGGTCTCCCATGGTATGGTTGGCTTGTCTCAGTCTAAAGATTATTTATTGAATGAAAATTTAAAAACGATTTTTACCTTAAATGATTCCAACGCAAAAAAAATATCC
The DNA here is from genome assembly GCA_040385335.1 of Pseudomonadota bacterium. GTDB lineage: Bacteria > Pseudomonadota > Gammaproteobacteria > Pseudomonadales > Cellvibrionaceae > Cellvibrio. The sequence goes on along the minus strand of JAZKHP010000035.1, from coordinate 104,783 downwards.
GCATTAATTTTAGAAGACCGCGGCGATAGTTCGCTCGTTAAACAATTCATTGAAATGAAATCTTCAGGATTAAGCAGTAAAAATCCGGCTGACAGAATGAGTGCATTACAAGACATCGCTTCAGTAGGATTTTTTAACTCTGTACCTTACGTTGTTAATAGCCTGCGCGATGCCGATTCGCAAGTAAAACTGAATGCGCTAGAGCTTTTGTCGCAATTCGGTACCAACACTAATATTGCCAGCGTTGAACCTTTATTAAATGATGGCAATACAGATGTTAAGCAGGCCGCAGAACTCACCATGGATGCACTGTGGGGAAAAAATACTAATGAGCGGCTAAGTCTTCAAGAGCGACTTGTTCAACCGGGATTTCCTGCTCAAGGTTTAGTGCCTGACCTCGAAGTCAATAGACCCACAGAAAATAATATGAGCGCAGTAGATTCCAACCCGACGAATGAGGGAAGTTAAAGTTTAGCAGGGAATATTGCGGAAAAAATAATAACAATGAATACATGAACAAATGGCGAATTTTAACAGCTTTTGCGTATCTTCCTTAGGCTTCCCTCGCCTTAAGTTAATACAAGTTTAACGGCGACTTTTCTAATACTGAAGTTTTTCTTCGTAGTGTAAATAATGAGTTTAATGCCCTAAATAATTATGGAGTGACTTACTATGAAAAAAATATTGTTTAACTTCCGTCATATTTTCCTGATGGCTTTTATTGCAACGCTATGTTCCGCAGCATCTAATGCCCGCGCAGCCGTATGGACCATGCTTGATGGGTTGGACGCTAATGTTTCTGCAAATTGGAGTTGTTGGCAATCAGAAGCCAGCCCTGCTAATCAATGCATTTACTTCCGCGGCCGACATTTTACTGGTATGACCGATGTTTATATTCTGCAGGGGTATAGTGGTTGGTCAGACGTTGGCAGGCCTGTCAGCATAACACCTTTTCGTCCCTGGTTTTTTCTTCCAACTCTTTGGTGCGCAGCAGGAATGACTGTCCTTCCTCATCAATTTGCTAATCCCGATTTTCAACTTGAGGTTATTGATTCAGCGACCTGGACTTATGTGCGAACTAAACGCGTAAAGTTTGATCCTGCTTCAATATCCTGGCCGCATCGCCCGGTTATGGTTTCTACAGAAGCTTGGGCACCAACGGCACGAAATGTTTTTGTGCGTTTGGGAATTATTGGCGCTTACACGAACGGTGTGCTGTTTATTGATGGTTTACAAGTTACTTGCGTTTATTAGAAAGATAGGTTTAATTTTTTAACAATCCACGCAGTTTGAATTTAGGAAGGATTATTATGAACCGTAAATTTTTTTTATTGGCTCGCGTTTTCACGCTGACTTTTTTCGCAACAATTTTTACCCTGGCACCCAACGCCCAAGCCTGGAATCTGTTCGATGATTTGAGACCCAGTGGTATCGCTAAGTGGAGTTGTTGGGCATCGGAAATTCGCCCGGGTATAGCGAACGGATGCGGCTACTTTAAAGGCATTAGTGTTGTTAATGCTCGATATCGGGGTATTGTCATGTCGGATATTTATGATCTTTATGGGGTTACGGGCTGGTCGGATGTAGGTAGGCCGGTCAGTTTGCCTTCGCGATTCTCAATATTTTACGTTCCCTATACTCTGTGCAAAGCACAAATGACGGTATTGCCAGATACTTTGACAAGCCCTGATGTGCGACTTGAGGTAATTGACGCTGCTAGCTGGACCTATATCCAAACCGAAACAGTGCCCTATCCAGAGGGAGTTCAGCCAACATCTGTTATTGCCACACCTTGGTGGGCACCCTCTGCCAGAAATATTTTTGTTCGCATTGGCATTATTGGTAACGGTTACTTTGCCAAACTCTACATTGACGACATGGCGGTGAGCTGCATTTAATAGCTTCTATCCCTACTAATAAAATGGATTGTTATCAAGACGGAGGTTGTACAGATAATTCGTTAACCATTTAGTGGGAAGGAGTTTTTCAACAATCCAGACAGTTTAATTTTTTGGAGCAACACTATTATGAATCGCAAAATTTATTTTGTATTTAACCATTAATCGGGTTTTGGAAATTTATAGGACTTTTTATGTTCTGGTGGATTTTCGATGGGCACTGGGACAATTAAGTCTACTGGCTTTGCTCCGGCTTTTGTTTGAAGTACAACCTCAAGCAATTGCAAACCATATGAAGAACAGAATTCAAATGATTTCTGTTCTTCATGGTAGCCATTTTTAACACTCAAATATTTCTGATTCAGGTCAGCCAGAATTCTACTGACGCGAACGCCCTCATTTAAATTAAGAAATTTCACCATGGCAGATCCCATATAAGGCTGCCAAACGCTACCATTCTTTGCCAAGACATTTCCCTTGTGATCACGAGCAACTTCAGCAGAATGATGCAGTGCTATTACCTCCCATTGCGCGTTATAAACAGGAGCTCCGGATGTGCCAAAATTGGTATCTGCCTCATAGGTTAGATAGGGCAAATGATCATCTCGATCAATCAGTCGATTGTTTTGTAATACCAGCTGTTTGGGTTGACCATTCGGATGTTGAATAATATAAACGGGTTCTCCTTTAGCAATTTTTCCCAAGTCGCCCGCTAATCTATTGTAACCAAACGCATCTATGGCAATAGCCTCGTCCTTACTGTGCCGCTTCAGTGCAACAACAACATAATCCAAATCATCCCAACGACTGGTCAGTAATAAAGATTCATAATCCAACGCAAAGGAAACACTGTTCTGCATTGAACCATCAAATTTTTCTTCATAGTCAAATTCAACCGTTACTTTAGCAAGAACTTTATCGATTGACTCACCCTGAATATCGGTAAAATCCAGCACATGAAAATTAGTGATTAACACACCTGGGCCAATTAAAAATCCCGTGCCGTAAGAGTTTCCACTACTTAACCTCACACTAATTCTTGCAACTGTACGACGTAACTCGCACCCGCGACTCAAAAACCATATGGGTATAAAATCAGCACCACTGATAACTCTCTCTAATTCAGAATGACCTTTTTCACTAAGATTATTAAGATTAACTAAGGATCTAAATTCATCTGCAACCCCCTTATCCGCTAAAATTTTTTCGACCAGCGGATTGCCCAGCAACCTTTCTATACGACGTTTTATATTATCCTCATCCAAAAAACGTAGATCGTGATTCTTTATTTTTTCATAAACCTCGACCACAAGAGGGTGTTTATGAAAAAGGCGCGCAGATGCATTAGTATAAATCTCAGGTATTGTTTGCATTGAAATAATTTCCTTCATTGCTCGCCACTAAAAGCTAAATGCTCACCTCAGAGACATGCATCAGCTTCCTGCGAACCAAGCCATCAGATCTTTCCACTCCAGGCTCCTGTGTAAAATCAACCTGTGAGTTTATTAAATAAGAAAAATTTAATCCTGTTCGTCCCATTATTTCATCGATAGTCACTTGAAATACCTTTGGATCAAATCGCTCCAAGCCTACAGCATCTGCGATTAAATCCTTCTGATCCAACAAATACGCAGTAACGGACAATTCCGTTTGGCTTTTAAAAAAAATTGCAATTTTCCAAAAATATAAAGGCAAGCGAACACCGCGATACAGCGGATCATCTTCGGTAAGCACAGGGCCCGTAAAAATAGTTAATTTTTTACGATCCGCTTGCGCTGCATTCAGCAGATAATTTTCAATGCCCAGCCAGGTTTCATTATTTTGATTAAACCCTGCGTGCTGGGGCGAACAATTTGTAAAATGGAAAGTATCATTATTTGCTGCGAGGGCCTCATTGATACTCCCCCAGGCGGGATCAAGCCTGCGTACCAAATGGCCTCGATCTAACTGATTTCTCGCATATAAATCTTCACCAATTTGTTCGGATTCGGCAATGCGCGGATCAAAATACCATTGATCGCCAGAGCGAGCGGGTTTCCGTGCTTGCGCTCCATCAATATTAACAGCCGTATAGTATGCCAACTGGCGCCGACGATTCATCACTATTGAAAAATGATGATAGGGTAAAACACTATTGTCCTCTCTAGCGAGCGCCATACTATTTTTTGCTGCATTCCGCCGTTGATCATCAGTAAGCTCGGGTAGCGGCACTGTTGTTTCAAGGAAATCGGCATTATAGCCAGCTCTCTTTTCATAATTCGGATCAATATCAACACCTTCGAGCCCGAACTTTTCAGAAGATGAATGAGTTATTTTTCCTGCATTCTGACCACCTAAAGACACGGTGACACGCAAGGGAATTTCAATAGTGACTTCGTTATTCACAGCTCACACCTGCTATTATTTAGGGCACAGAATCAATGCCGTTGGTCGAGTAGATACCTACGCGAAAAAATGAATATAGAACAAATGGATGACTAAATTGTTACTACAAATTTTTCGGAACTGGCAACACGAATTTTGTAAATCCAGGGGATGACAGCTAAGCCAAGTGGATTGGAGGGTTTCGCAGAATAATGCTTGGGTCTTATTGAAAGGATATTTTATTGGAGCAATGAAGCTTTAGCCTGAAAATTATCCTTCCTTGTTAATAACCTACAGGGGTAATTTTTTTAAGCGCGCATTTAATAAACTAAGCAGCCGATCGTTTTTGCACGGGCTTTTTCTGCACAGTGCAATGACCATCGAATAATCTTCAACTCATGTTCAATCATTCGTCTGTCTTGCGTTGCTTAAGCATTAATTTTTTAAGCTCAAGATCAAAATCTGACTCTATACGCTGCTGTTGATTAAACTTTTCATATTCAGTAAACGCTTTTTGCTCAGCTTGTTTACGCGTTATGCTGCCGAAGCCTTCCAGAATTTTATACTCATTAAATGCCAGAAACTTATTCACGCTTTCGGCAAAGCTTTCCATGGTAAAGGTGGTGCGACGTTCAATAATGCCTTCTATATAATCAAAAAAAGCAGTAACTGCGCGTTCTAATTGTTTGATTTCGGTTTCATTTAAATAATTTTTCCCGATCGCAGTAGCTGATTTTAATACACGACCGACTGGAGCATTTTTAAAAGTGCTCATTCCCATTAAAGGCTTACTGGCGTCCGCGTTGGTGTAAATAATTTCGCTGGAAGTTTGACCGGTAATCGCAAAATGAAATTTGTCTTGCACATGGGCATAGAACTGCCATGTGGTATCGGATTTTGGATCATAGTTAATACTGCACTCGGCAAATATATCGGTAATTTGCTGGTAAATTCGACGCTCGCTGGCACGAATGGAACGAACGCGCTCCAATAATTCTTTAAAATAATCTTTGCCAAAATAGCGGCCGTTTTTTAAACGCTCATCATCCATGGCAAAGCCTTTAATGATGTATTCCTTTATTAATGCTGTTGCCCAAATTCTGAACTGGGTGGCTTGCGAAGAATTCACTCTATAACCGACAGAAATGACGGCATCTAAATTGTAATATTGGGTTTGGTACTTTTTCCCATCGTCCGCAGTATGTTCCAAAATGGAACATACTGAATTTTCTTCTAACTCATTACTATCAAAGATATTTTTTAAATGTTTAGTGATAGCTGGTCGCTACACACCAAATAATTCAGCCATACGTTTTTGAGTAAGCCAAAGGGTTTCGTTATTGAGCAACACTTCTACTTTTACTTTTCCGCTGGGAGCCGTGTAGAGTAAAAATTCGGTCAACTCATCTTTGAGATTAAGACGATTGGATGGCGCTGCCAGGTTGCTATCGCTCATGGGATCCTCCCTCAAATTCTATTATTGGTAATGCTTTGTGGCTAGGAAATGGGTCTTTGTAGCTTAATTTTTTAAGCCCAAGGTAACCTAAGCCGCCGAACGTTTATGCACAGGCTTTTTCTGCACAGATTTTTTTGTAATGGGTTTGGATTTTAATTTTTGGAGCTCGAATTAAAATATCAACAGAAATATCCAGGCCTTCGCTCAGTCTACGAATCATATTCAAACTAAGCCGGCGAGTGCCGTTTAATACTTCAGTCACTTTGGATGCTGAACCAATATAGGGAATTAAATCTTTTTTGAGTAAGCCCTGCTGATCCATGCGAAATTTAATTGCTTCTATAGGGTCGGGCTTATTCATCGGGAATTTTTCTTGTTCATAACGCTCAATTAATAAAGCCAATACTTCCAGCTCGTCGGCCTCCTCATTGCCAAGGGCAAGAACTTTATCCATAAGCTCGCTAACTCGCGCTAAAGCTTCGGCATGATCCTGATCATTTTTGATAAGTTTTATGTGATGCATACTTCCCCCTAAAACCTCTGCGTGTCGTATTCAGCATGAGTACCAATCCATTCGATGATGGCTAAGCCATATTGGTATTTAACCTTTATGGCTAACCGATAATGATTTCCTTTGATATTAAAAATGACTTGGTTTTCTGACAGAAAATCAGAGCTTCGATAATGCGCCTTTATATCTTTTGGAGACTGCCAAGCCGCTCTGGATGCCTCTTCGAACCAGACATCAAGAGCTTTTTTGGAATTTGCATGCTTTTTGCGTAAAAGCAACAAGCTTATCTCTTCCTAAGACCTTCATCGAAACTCCTTTTAAAGTTCCCTTTTTGGGGTAACTTCCCAAAAAGGGAAGTTTTATTCCACCGTTACCGACTTCGCCAAATTACGCGGTTGATCCACATCCGTACCTTTAATAATGGCTACGTAATAGCTCAACAATTGCAGAGGCAAGGTATAAAGAATTGGCGCTAACCACGGGTGAATATGCGGGACATTAATCACGCGCATGGTTGCATCGGATTCAAAATGCGCATCTACATCAGCGAATACATAAAGGATGCCGCCGCGTGCGCGCACTTCTTCAACGTTGGATTTTAATTTTTCCAGTAAATCATTATTGGGTGCTACCACAATGATTGGCATTTCGGCGTCGATCAATGCCAGTGGGCCGTGTTTTAATTCGCCAGCAGCGTAGGCTTCGGCGTGAATGTAAGAAATTTCTTTTAGTTTTAATGCGCCTTCCATTGCGATTGGGTATTGATCGCCGCGACCTAAAAACAAGGCGTTGTGTTTATCCGCAAATTCTCCGGCGAGCGCTTCAATTTGTGAGGCAAGTTGAAGTGACTCTTCCAATTTTGCTGGTAGATTTTTTAGTGCCGCAACCATTTCTTTTTGATCAGCAGCAGAGAGGCCGTTGTATTTTCCAATCGCCAACACCAACATTGCCAAACCAACTAATTGCGTAGTGAAAGCTTTGGTAGAAGCCACACCAATTTCAGCTCCGGCACGGGTCATAAAAGCTAAATCGGATTCGCGTACTAATGAAGAACCAGCAACATTACAAATACTTAAACTTGCCAAGTATCCCAATTCTTTAGCAAGGCGCAAAGCGGCGAGGGTATCCGCTGTTTCACCTGACTGACTGATAGTCACGACCATGCTATTCGGTTGGACAAAAGATTTGCGATAACGGAATTCGCTGGCGATTTCAACGTTGCAAGAAATTCCGGCGAAAGATTCTAACCAATAACGTGCAACCATCGCCGAATGGTAACTGGTGCCACAGGCAACAATTTGAATATGTTTTACTTTTTGGAATAATGCCGCTGCGCCATTGCCAAAAGTTTCATCCATTACTGAATCATTACTCAAACGACCTTCCAGTGTGTTGAGTATTGCGGTAGGCTGTTCGTAAATTTCTTTTAGCATAAAGTGACGATATTGACCCTTATCACCTGCGTCATAACTCGCGTTAGATTCATGTACCTGACGCTCCACTCCCATGCCATCTTTATCAAAAACTCTAACGCTGGTTTTAGTAATTTCGGCAACATCACCTTCTTCTAAAAAAATAAACCGGCGCGTTACCGGTAAAAGTGCAAGCTGGTCTGATGCGATAAAGTTTTCGCCAATACCTAAACCAATCACGAGGGGGCTGCCTGACCGCGCTACCACTAAACGTGTGGGATCATTGCGATTCATTAACACTGTGCCGTAAGCACCGCGCAATTGTTTAACAGCAACCTGCACTGCGATTAATAAGCTGTTTGCTGTTTTTAATTCTTTTTGCACTAAATGCGCGATCACTTCCGTATCTGTATCGGAAGTAAAGACATAGCCTTCAGCTTGCAATTGAATGCGCAGCGGAGCATGGTTTTCGATAATGCCGTTATGCACCACGGCAATGTGTTCAGCGGAAACATGTGGATGCGCATTGCGTTCACTTGGCTCACCATGAGTGGCCCAGCGCGTGTGTGCTATACCGGTTCCACCTGGCGTAGGGTTGGCAATTACCGCATCGGATAATTCTTTAACTTTACCGAGGCGGCGCAAGCGCTGTAAATCACCACTCGCATTAACCACTGCTACACCAGCAGAATCATAACCGCGGTATTCAAGGCGACGCAGGCCTTCTACCAAAATTTCTACTACATCACGTTGTGCTACTGCACCGACGATTCCACACATAGGTTGCTCCTTTAATTTAATTGAGGGTTGATTTACGTTTAGTTAACACGCACCAGTGACATGCTTGAAGCTTCTTCTTTACCATTGACGAGATACACTTCCTCTTTTTCAAAGTGATCTTTATCGATAAAAGTGAACTTCATGCGCACCATATGTGCATCATTTTTATTGCTGAGATTGGTAATATCCTGAAACTTAAATTCAACAGTATTTTTTTGCGCACTGTTAAACATTTTTAATCTTGGTTGATTTCCGCGCGCACAATAATGCGTAGCCATAAGATCTTTTCCATCGCGATAGAAAATTGTTTCCGTTGTTTGCTTAGCGGGATCACCGTAAACTTCAACGAATGCTTTATCTTTAGAAATCAGGTGATACTTTAATTGAAACGCTTTTTCTCTTTCTGATTCCGGCTTATTTACTTGCCAAACACCATGCAGATTTTCCAATCCAAAAAAATAGTGTGTTTCGGCTTGCGCTACAGAAAAATTTGCTAAGACCATGCAGGACAGGAGCAACAATAATTTTAATAGGCTATTCATTTTTATTATCCCAATGAAAAACGTTAATTAAAAGACGCGCAGATAACTTGCACGCCCTGTTGCTCGATGTTTAATTTATCTGTTGCGCTTATGCCATCGTCTGTGACTAGATATTTAACTGCTGACCAGGGCAATTCCAGGTTGTGGATTTTGCGGCCGATCTTGTCGGATTCCGCCATCACTATGACTTCCCGTGCAACATCTGCCATAACGCGACTCAAACTGTAAAGCTCATTAAACGTCGTGGTCCCGCGCGCTAAATCCAAGCCATCAGCACCAATAAAAAATTGGTCAAAATTATACGAACGCAAAATGGATTCGGCGAGCTGGCCCTGGAAGCCTTCTGATTTTGGATCCCAGGTACCGCCCGTCATTAAAATGGTCGGTTCGTTTTCAAGTTCACGCAGTGCATTGGCGATACCGAGGGAATTGGTCATGACGACCAAACCTTGCTTATGCGATAACTCGGGTAGAAGTGCGGCTGTGGTGGAGCTACCGCTGTCGAGAATGATACGATTGTGATCGCGAATAAGTTGTGCCGCAGCTTTGGCAATAGCTTGCTTACAAAACGAAATTTTTTCCCCAGCAGGGTCGGCAATTAACTCCTGCGGAACCAAAACCGCACCACCATAACGACGTAGCAAGAGTCCATTGCTTTCAAGCGCGCTTAAATCTTTGCGAATGGTCACTTCTGAGGTAGCAAAATGGCTGGCTAGGACTTCAACGCTTACTTCACCGGTGCTGTTGAGCATCTCGATAATAGCGCGGCGACGCTGTTGGGTATTGCGTTTGGTCACAATGAAATATTTCCGTAAGTTTCGAAACGAAAGTTATTGTACCGATTCGAAACAATATGGCAAGTTTATTGTGCTAAAGATTGCTTTTATCTTATATATTTAAAAAATACATTAAGTCGCATTGCAGTATGTAGAAGCGGGGAATGCAGTAATAAGGTTTAGCAACTGCGACAGGTAAAAAAAGCGAGGCCTTGGCCTCGCTTTGGTTTACTGTACTTTCAAACCTTCAGAGCTTCCTGCCTAATCGCTTTTCTACCATTTGTCGTTCCCAATTAGGTCCAAACCAACCAAATACTTCGTAGGCCGACAAACCATGAACCAACACACCCATACCCCAACCAAAAAATGGCCATAAGATACCTTCGAATCGCCAGCCGCCACCGAGCAAAAATACGCTCGTAAAAACTGTGAACATAAGCAGATGGGTGTAGAACTCCTTGATGCTCTTAATATATTGCAGTGCTTCTGCCTCATCAGGCTTTAGGCTTTGGTTTTCATTCATCGCTAATTGCTCCGTATTAAAAATGGATAGGTCAACCTCAAAAATCGCTGCAAGTGATTTCAATGTCTCCAAACCGGGTTTATTGCCACGCTCAATTCGCTGAATAGTTCTAATACTCAAACCTGATACTTCAGCTAGTTGCTCCTGGGACCATCCCCGTTGAAGCCGTAATTTTCTTACTATCATTGCGTCACCTTTAGCATTGGGTTGAGCCATTTTTCCTTTTAGTAGCAATGTTTACCACGTCAGTTACCTGACAAAAATATGTAAGTAGGTTAGAAATTCAATAATTGTAGTAAATCGAACACTTAGCGGCCCCAATTTTTTATTAGCGACAATCTTCAGTGTGTTTGGCTCATTTCTTCCGTTGAGATTAGATCACCCGCACTCTCAGTACGCAGTACGGGTGATGCCATTCTAATTACCAATTGATGAATCACTGACTTCTCTAAAAAAGGACAGGATTTCCCAATGGTGGAACCGCTTTTCGCGCAAGCTCTAAAGCCATTTCGGGAAACCAGGCGCCGGCAGTTGGGTCAACTCTATTCCACTCCGGATCGACCCTTGCGCCCGTAGGCCCGCGGCCCCTGGTGCATGAGCCATCGGATTGGCCCGGGATTTTTACCCACAAATAGGCATCAAGCAGGGGCACACCGGCATGTAGACTAGGTCTTAACCCAAGCCCCCGTCCGGGTGGATTACACCATTCCTGCGGGTCTGGATAAGACACAGTCGGAAGCCATGGCCCTTGGCCATTGCGGCTGGTATCAATGACAAAGTGCGTAGTGGGTTGCACCGCGCCCAATAAATTAGCGTAACGCAAGTTAATCCCTGAGGTATTCAGCACCTGGTCGGTTGCCGTATCACTCCATTCACCCTGAGGACTCAGCGCTACTCCGTTCCACTCACCAAATAGCTGGGCGATTAGCGAAGGCAAGGGCCCGCCATTCCAATATTGATTGGGACAACCATTAAAATCACCGGCGCTAATGACAGTTGCGTATTCAATACAGCTAGATACCCAAGTGCCGTATTGCGTTAGGTTGGCTGTATATTGAAAGTTGGACACGTTCAGGAAAAAACCATCGACGGTTTGCACACCAGCACGCAGCAAACGCTGGGAGATGTCACCGACACTAAGCCAGGCGTTGTGGGTGCCATCAAGATAGACGCTAGCGTTGGGGTTGGCTTTAAGCGTTTCTATTGCATAATTCAGCATGACAAAACGATCATTGGCGACGGTGGCCGAATCAGCTTCGGCGGGCTGACACCATTCCAGATTACCGTCTAAATTGGTGTACCAGGGGATAATGCCTAAACTATCCGGCTCCAAAATAATGATCGCCTGCGCATCGCCGAGCCCTGCGGCAATTGCGTCTATCCAGGCTTTGTATTGCTCTACTGAGGTGGCACCCCCGGCGCTGAACTGGGCACAGTCACGAAAGGGAATGTTGTAAGTCACCAGTACTGGAATGCTGTGCTGCATAGCCGCGCGACTAACAATATCGCGAGCGTATTGTTCCGTGCTGTCGGGAGTACCGCCAACAAACCAGACGGCTTGCGGTGTCGCGATCATTCGCGTAATCAATTTGGCGTCGCTGTATTTACGGTTAATTAAAAGCTTCAGGATTTGTTGAATTGCGCCCTGGTCCGGGCGGGGGACAAATAATCTGCTGTAATAATTATGCTCATAAACAGGTTTCTCATGTGCCATTACCGGCCCACAGATAAAGTTAACCAGCAAAGCCAACAAACTGACTAGCACCAGTAACCTTTGCAATTGTTTTGGATTTTTCATGGTATTTTCCTTTTAACTATTGCGGGCTGCTAATTGCCCGCAGCTAATCTTAAGGATCGCTTAGTTTCCGCGTTGCACGGCCTAAAGCGATCTGCCTACACCAAACCCGCTAGGCTGGAGCATGAAGGATTCTATTGACTGGATCACCCAAGACATCCTGTTGCAAGGTTTCATATCGAGACTGAACCTCGGTCGGTGAGATTAGCGGGTTAGGTGATAGGAATAACTTACCTTGTTCAAAAATGGAAAAATATCCTCGATGGGGCTTACCCAGGGTAAAGTTTGGTTAATTCAAAAACTGTGCAAAAAAACTGGCATGTGTTGCAGAAAACTGGCGCATGTACTTCATTTCAAAGCACTTTTTACTTTCCTTGCGAAACTTCGCACCCACTAAAGGCCCACAACAATCGGTTAGTTGGTGCTAAAAAAAGCCGCCGCCAATAAGCATTATTGGCGGCGGTAACTCATCATTTAATTTACAAATTTGGATAACAAACGCAGGTAATTACTTTGGTAGCCGCAACTATTTTCAGTGACGCTCCAGGAGTTTATTGGCCAGCTGGTGTTGAAATCTTTATAGGATTTTTGTGCAGGCTGGCCTTTAGGTGGGTTGGGTGCTGCTGATCCACAGCCGCTATTCGGGCTACCTGAAGTGCAATTGCTATCCCAATCATAAGAGGGATTTGGTCCGCCGACTAAAAACCCGGGTGCGGGCCCATAAGTTGAAGTACCCACTCTATCCCACTTGACACTGCCGTCACCAAACCAGGTGTGGTAAAACTCGTTGACGGAACTGTGCACACCCAGGCTGTACATATTGGAAAGGTAAACCATTCCCTGCGGGTTAACGCCGTGAAGGTAATTGACGTAGGTAAGCGCAGAGTTTTTCGCTGTTGCTGCATCAAAACCGCTGAGGTTGAACTCTATCAAATCCATAAACATGCTGCCTTTCGCTGACTTGGTGCTATTACTTCCCCAGCCATACCAATTAATGTAGGCCATATAGGGATCCCGTTTAGTCGTCATCGCCAGCCAGTTATCATTGGTGTTCATGTCATTCTTAAACCAGGTATTGATAGTCGTTGCGACCGTAGGGGTGACGTCAGCAAGGCTCGCATAATAGAGCAGACTAGTATTTTCCATTTCGCGGAATGAGTCGGAAAAAGTTTTCAAATCAGCGTTTACGTAGTCCGCTTCGATATGGGTTTTATAGGCAGCACCGCCAGTAGCTGCGAACAGATAAACTGCTGCTATACGCTTTTTAGTAGCACGTGCCTTGACGTCGGGGGTTGCAGGAGTGGTGCTGTAATCTAATGGCTCCTGTTGACCGGCACCCAGGTCGGCGCTACCCGGGGTTCTGCTGTTGTCATTATTGAAGAATAAAACACCAGGATTTGCGTCTGCCCACGCCCAGGCATTTTCAGCGCGGACTTTTAAATCTGCAGCGTAACTAGTCCAGGCGGGTACATCGTCAAATACTGTGCTACCTAATGCAAATGCCGCTGCGGCAGACATAGTTGCGTTAGTGCTCGCAGTTCCATAATAACTAGCCTCCGTAGCTAACGAAGGTGGGCTTGCAGGTGGACTTGAGGTCAAGGAACCGGCATGGTGCCATAGGCCAACAATCGATAAAACCGAGTTATTGCCCGTTGCGTCCTGCATTTTTTTCAGCCAATCCATCCCCCATTTAATTTCGTCCAGGATATCGGGAATATCATTACCAGACTCCGGGATATTGAAATCGTCGGTCCATGCAGCAGGATTTTCTAAATAGGCGTGAAGGAGGGTGACTACATAGTCAGCTTGCCAAGTAGTGTATTTATTGTAATCGCCAGCATCGTACCAGCCGCCGGAAAGATCTTTTGCGGTGGCAGTGTTGCTCTTGTCATTGTAAATACGTGCCTCCGTATCTTGTCCAGCACCTATGTGACTGGCGCCATCGGCCCAAGCAGCATCGGCATAGGGGATTTCTTTGGCAAATCCTGCGCGTTGGTAGAAGAAAGTGCGCAACGCATGTTTTAGCACGGGCTTGTAAACATCTGTCGCGATTTTAAAGCTTGGTGAGCGCACATTTTGCGCTATATCAATCACATAGTAAGTGCCTGCGGTGGTAACACTGGAAAAATCAAACCACCAGGCTTTATCGCCTGAAGAGGTATCCGTTGCTCCTCCATTCCAAACAACAGGTGCGGCTGATAATACTGTTTCACCACTGGTGGCATTCACTAAGCTTAAGCTCGCGCCGGGGCTAAAACTTTGCGCGGCATCGTAGCCCGTTTGTGGATCGCGAATGACTGCGATCTTTTGTGCATCCGGCAAATAACCAAATTGATCGACAACAATAAAGGCGGTAAGGCTAAGACTGTTAGAACTGCTATTAGCGCTGCTAAGGACAACACTACTTGCAGACGAAGTAGCAGCGGAACTAACGGCTTGCGAAGAAGCAATACTTGAGGAATGATGCTTTTTTTTACCACCACTCCCGCATGCGGTAATTAATGCGGTAAGCGTTAAAACCAAAATGAATGTATGGAATTGCATTATTTTCTCCTCAACTAGGGTGCCTTAAGAATAATCACACTCAGGATACTAGTACATTTTTCAGGATTAGAAGGTTTGTTAGCTATCCTAAACATTTTCACCGTCAGAAAGACAGATAAGAAAAAGGGGCCGTAGCCCCTTATTTTTATTTATCACTTTTTCCTGGGTCTTTGCCAACCCTGGACATTTCGTTGCTTGCCACGCGCAATAGCCAGGTCAGCAGCATCTACATTTTTAGTGATCACCGAACCCGCAGCGATAGTACTGCCGGCACCAATTGTTAAGGGAGCCACCAGTGCCGAGTTAGAACCGACAAAAACATTATCGCCAATATCTGTTTTGAATTTATTCACTCCATCGTAATTACAAGTAATGGTTCCTGCACCTATATTGACACCGCTGCCGATACTCGCATCGCCAATGTAGCTCAGGTGATTTACCTTGCTGCCGCTGGCGATTACGGCTTTTTTGGTTTCCACAAAATTGCCAATTTTCACTCCATCGGCAAGCTGGGTACCAGGGCGCAGCCGCGCGTAGGGACCAATATCACAATCGCCAGCTACCACTGAATCTTCGATATGGCTGTAGGCTTTAATGTGGGTACCCTTACCAATTTTGCTGTTGATGATGATGCAATTAGGTTCGATAGTTACGCCATCAGCCAAGATGACATCGCCTTCAAATACGCAATTAATGTCGATAACCACATCGCGGCCTACTTCCAAATTACCACGGCAGTCAAAGCGGGCAGGGTCTAGCAGAGTGACACCGGCAACCATCAATTCATTGGCTTTTTGCTTTTGATAAAAACGCTCAAGTGCCGCTTGTTGCTGGCGATTATTAATACCCTCAACTTCTTCTACCGCATTGGGTTGTTCGACATGAATACTTACTTCGCTTTGTTGCGCTAAAGCAATAATATCGGTGAGGTAATACTCGCCCTGGGCATTATTATTCTTGAGTTGCGGCAACCATTGCTGCAGGTGTTTGGCTTTAACAGCCATGATGCCAGTATTGATTTCGCTAATCTTACGCTGCTCGTCATTGGCGTCTTTATGTTCAACAATCGCCTGAACCGCGCCCGCAGCATTGCGGACAATACGTCCGTAGCCACTGGGATCTTGCATATTTACTGTCAGTAAGCCCATTTGTTTATCATTGACGGCGGCGATTAATTTTTGCAGAGTTTCCGCGCGAGTAAGGGGTACATCTCCATAAAGAATTAACACTGTGGCATCGTTGCGCAATTGCGGCAGGGCTTGCTGCACCGCGTGGCCAGTGCCGAGCTGTTGCGCCTGCAATACAAATTTCACATCAGGCGCCGCCATGCGCTCTTCCACTTTTTCGGCGCCGTGGCCAACAATAATCAAAATTTGTTGACCGCCCACAGTGCGAGCAGTATCCACCACATGCTGCACCAGCGCTTTACCGCCCACAGGATGCAACACTTTGGGTAAATCAGATCGCATACGCGTGCCTTTTCCGGCGGCGAGAACAAGAATATCAAGTGAATTTGTTTGCATACTAGACTCCTTTTTTCAATGGTGGTCAGAGCTCCATTGATTTGAATTAATACAATCGAAGATTGGGTCAGGAAAATCAATGCCACCGACCCGAATGCTGCTTATTTAGGCCCGTCATCCTCGCGAGCCATCAGACCAGCAAAGCTGATCCGGTTCTGAATTTCAATTTTAAATACCTGTATCCCCGCAAACTGGGCGTCCAACTGAGGATGACTAGTCCCATTGAAACTTAAATATTCTGCAAAAACATAAAGCTCAGAATGCAAAAAGGGCAGCCATTGCCACCCTTTTTACTTTTTCTAAAAACTCGTTTATTTACCAGCCTTTTTACGAATGGCTTGCAACGCCCGAAGTTGTGCAGACGCTTCCGCTAATTGAATAGCGGCCCGCGCAAAATCAAACTCGGTAGATTTATTGGTTATGGATTTTAACGCAGCTTGCTGTGCTTCCAACGCAGCGGCTTCATCCAGGTCACCGGCACGTGAAGCTGTGTCGGCGAGGATACTGATGAAGTAGGGTTGAACCTCCAAAAATCCGCCGGACACATAAAAAACTTCTTCCGCACCACCTTGCTTGATCACACGGACTGGACCTGGTTGCAAGCTGGTCAATAAGGGCGCGTGACCGTAGGTAACACCTAAATCACCCAGGGCACCTGTAGCAACGACCATCTCCACCAAGCCAGAAAAAATCTCGCGCTCAGCGCTGACGATATTGCATTGAACAGTCATGGCCATCTCTTTACTCTCGTGATAAATATCAAAACCTGGACAAACTTGTTAAATAAGCCTGATGTTGTCACTAACACCAGGCCTATCGTATTACTTCAGTTTGGTGGCTTTTTCTACAGCTTCGTCAATAGAACCTACCATATAGAAAGCTTGTTCTGGCAAGTGATCGTAATCACCGGCTAACAAGCCTTTGAAACCGCGGATGGTTTCCTTCAAAGGAACATACTTTCCGGGAGAACCGGTAAATACTTCCGCTACATGGAACGGCTGAGACAAGAAACGCTCGATTTTACGGGCGCGCGATACGGTTTGTTTGTCTTCTTCTGAAAGTTCATCCATACCCAGAATCGCAATGATGTCTTTCAGTTCTTTATAACGTTGCAATACGGTTTGCACACCGCGAGCCACTGCATAGTGCTCGTGGCCAATGATCATTGGATCTAACTGGCGTGAAGTTGAATCCAGTGGATCGATTGCCGGGTAAATACCTTTAGCAGCGATATCACGGCTCAATACTACGGTTGAATCCAAATGCGCAAACGTTGTTGCAGGCGACGGGTCAGTCAAGTCATCCGCAGGTACGTATACGGCTTGCACAGAAGTGATCGAGCCCGTTTTGGTAGAGGTAATACGCTCTTGCAAAACACCCATTTCTTCTGCCAGTGTCGGTTGATAACCTACCGCTGAAGGCATACGACCTAACAATGCTGATACTTCGGTACCGGCAAGGGTGTAACGGTAAATGTTGTCCACGAAGAACAATACATCTTTACCTTCATCACGGAATTTTTCCGCCATGGTCAAACCGGTCAAAGCAACACGCAGACGGTTGCCTGGTGGCTCGTTCATCTGACCGTACACCATGGCTACTTTATCAACCACGTTAGATTCTTTCATCTCGTGATAGAAGTCGTTACCTTCACGAGTACGCTCACCCACACCGGCAAACACGGATAAACCGGCGTGTTCTTTAGCGATATTGTTGATGAGTTCCATCATGTTTACGGTTTTACCTACACCCGCACCACCGAATAAACCAACTTTACCGCCTTTAGCAAAAGGGCAAACCAGGTCAATTACTTTGATGCCGGTTTCCAGCAATTCTTCCGAAGCAGCAAGATCTTCATATTTAGGCGCGGCGCGGTGAATCTGCATACGCTCTTTTTCGCCAATGGGACCACATTCGTCGATGGGATTACCCAATACATCCATAATGCGACCTAAGGTTTCTTTACCTACAGGTACACGGATAGGCTGATTGGTGTTGGTCACCACCAAGCCGCGACGCAAACCTTCAGAAGAACCGAGAGCAATAGTGCGCACCACACCATCACCTAACTGCTGCTGAACTTCGAGGGTCAAGTTGCCCTCGGTAATAACCAATGCATCATAAACTTTGGGCACTACATCGCGTGGAAATTCCACGTCAATCACTGCACCGATGATTTGTACAATACGTCCGCTACTCATTTCCGGTTCCTCTTAACTTCTATGCTGGTTCAATTTCAATGGGGTCACAATGGGTCGGTCATAACAAGGTCAGACACCATTGAAACTAGGATACCGCTGCCGCACCGCCCACAATTTCAGACAGTTCCTGGGTAATCGCTGATTGACGCGCTTTGTTATAAATCAGTTTTAAATTATCGATCAATTCGCCAGCGTTATCCGTTGCACTTTTCATGGCAACCATACGTGCTGCTTGTTCACTCGCGGTGTTTTCAACCACTGCCTGATACACTTGTGACTCGATAAAACGGGTTAATAACCCTTTTAATAAAATCTCTGCATCCGGCTCATAGAGATAATCCCAATGATGCTTTAGCTGGGTATTATCTTCCGCTACCAAGGGCAATAGCTGTTGGACTCTAGGTTGTTGCGTCATGGTGTTAACAAATTCATTGCTAACCACAAACAACTTGTCAATTTTGCCGTCTTCATAGGCATCCAACATGACTTTCACACTGCCAATCAGCTGTGTGACTGTTGGCGCTTCACCTATATCGCGAGCGGAGGCAACAACATTACCGCCGAAGCTTTTGAAAAAAGCCGCTGCTTTTGCACCAATTAGACATAAATCAATGGCTATGCCTTCATCAGCCCAAATCTTCATGGCTTTGATGGTGGCTTTAAACAGGTTGGTGTTCAAACCGCCACAAAGACCACGATCGCTGGATACAACGACAAAGCCCACACGTTTAACCGCGCGTTCCTGCATGAACTGATGCTTATATTCCGCATTGGAGTTGGCCAAATGCCCAATCACAAAACGCATACGATTCGAGTAAGGCTTACCCAATTGCATACGATCTTGTGCGCGGCGCATCTTACTGGCAGCAACCATTTCCATTGCGCTGGTAATTTTTTGTGTACCTTTGACGCTCGCAATTTGCGTCCGTATTTCTTTTGTACCTGCCATACTCAAAGACTCTTGAGGGATTTATAAGAGTGCCTTTTCAACCAAAGTTGTCAGGCACCCTCTAACTACCCAGTGCGACCAGTTTCAGCCTACCAAGTACGACTTGCTTTTAATTTAGTGATTAACTCTTTGAACTTGCCTTCCAACTCGCCATTCCAATCACCCGTAGTATCTATATGCGCCATGGTATCGGCGTATTCAGACTTGGCGAATGACAACAAGGCAGCTTCAAAATCAAGCACTTTATTCACTTCAATATCTTTTAGATGACCTTCGTTAGCAGCAAACAACACCAATGCCATTTGCGCAACGCTCATGGGGGCAAATTGCTTTTGCTTCATCAATTCAGTTACACGTTGACCGTGGCTCAATTGTGATTTGGTCACTTCATCCAAATCTGAAGCAAATTGGGAGAAAGCCGCCAATTCGCGATATTGCGCTAGCGCAGTACGAATACCACCAGCCAATTTCTTGATGACTTTAGTTTGCGCAGCACCACCCACACGCGATACCGAAATACCGGCATTCATCGCAGGACGTACGCCTGAGTTGAACATGGAGGATTCCAAAAAGATCTGACCATCGGTAATCGAAATTACGTTAGTCGGTACGAAAGCAGAAACGTCACCTGCCTGGGTTTCAATGATGGGCAGGGCGGTAAGAGAACCGGTTTTGCCTTTCACTTCACCCTTGGTGAATTTCTCAACGTAATCTTCGCTAACGCGAGATGCACGCTCTAACAAACGCGAGTGGAGATAGAACACATCGCCAGGATAAGCTTCACGGCCTGGGGGACGGCGTAATAACAAGGAAATTTGACGGTAAGCCCAAGCTTGCTTGGTCAAATCGTCATAAATAATCAAGGCATCTTGACCACGATCGCGGTAGAACTCACCCATGGTACAGCCGGCAAAGGGCGCCAGGAACTGCATGGCAGCCGGGTCAGATGCAGTTGCTGCAACTACCACAGTATGCGCCATAGCGCCGTGATCTTCTAACTTACGGACTACTGCAGCAATCGATGAGGCTTTTTGGCCAATGGCTACATAGATACATTTAATGCCTGAGCCTTTCTGGTTGATGATGGCATCAACAGCAATGGCAGTTTTACCGATTTGACGGTCGCCGATAATCAGCTCACGTTGACCGCGACCAATAGGCACCATGGCATCAATCGCTTTCAAACCAATTTGCACTGGTTGATCTACTGATTTACGCCAAATTACGCCGGGAGCTACTTTTTCAATAGCATCGGTCATGGTGTTTTTCAATGGACCTTTACCATCAATGGGATTGCCGAGGGCATCAACAACGCGACCGAGCAATTCCGGGCCCACTGGGACCTCAAGAATACGACCGGTACATTTACATTTTTGGCCTTCGGCGATACCACGGTAATTACCCAGAATTACGGCACCTACAGAGTCGCGCTCCAGGTTAAGCGCCATACCAAAAACGCCGCCTTCAAATTCAATCATCTCGCCGTACATAACTTCAGCAAGACCGTGAATGCGAATAATACCGTCGGTTACGGATACAACCGTACCTTCGTTTTGTGCTTCTGTAGAAAATGTAAGATTATCAATACGTTGTTTGATAATTTCACTGATTTCAGAAGGGTTCAGTTGCTGCATGCTCTGTTCCTCTATCCCAACAATTAGGATTTCATTGCTTCGGCGAGTTTTGCCAAGCGACCACGAATTGAACCGTCGATTACTATGTCGCCGGTATGGATAATTGCACCACCCAACAAGCTCTGATCAACCGAGCTCAGCACACTAACACTACGATTCAATTTGACGCTCAATGCTTGGGTCAATTTATTTATTAAGTCAACAGACAACTCGTAAGCTGCTGTTACCTCAACTTCAATGGATTTTTCTTGCTGCGCTTTCATCGTTGCGAATTGTTCCTTAATGTAAGGTAACAAGGCTAAACGCTTATTGCTGGCAAGGGTATGAATGAAATTTTTAACTTTTTCATCCATTTGTTCGTTACAAACTTGTATAAAAACAGTCGCTTTGTCGGCTGTCGACAAGTCTGATGAACTTAATACTTTTTTCACCCGATCTTGTTCTGCAACCGCAGCTGAAACTTCTAGCGCGCTTAACCAAAACTGTAATTTATTATCAGCCAAAGCAACTTCAAAGGCAGCTTTGGCGTAAGGTCTAGCTAAGGTATTTAATTCAGCCATATCAACCTCAATTACAACTCAGCAGCGAGTTTGTTAACCAACTCGCTGTGAGCTTTTTGGTCGATAGAGGATCCCAGAATTTTTTCCGCTCCAGCGAGGGCAAGAACGACTACTTTGCTGCGCAATTCTTCTTTAGCACGACTGGTTGCCTGTTCAATTTCTGCTTGCGCTGAAGCTTTTAATCTATCGCCCTCAAGACGTGCTTTTTCTTTTGCTTCTTCAACAATTTCAATAGCACGCTTGTTGGCTTGATCAATAATGACAGATGCTTCTTTTTTTGCCTGGGTTAACTGCTCAACAACTTTATGTTGCGCTAACGCAAGATCTTTTTCAGCTCTGTCAGCCGCCTGAAGCCCATCAGCAATACGCTTGGTACGCTCTTCCATCGCTGCGATGATAAAAGGCCATACAAATTTCATGCAAAATAGCACGAATAGTAAAAACGCGATGGATTGTCCAATTAAGGTCAAATTTATGTTCACACCGATAACCTCTGTTCTGGAATGCTTTGGCTATTAAAAGAAACTCGCGAACGCGCTTCTCGATTGGAGCACCAAATTCCTGATTATTGTGGCAGTGTTGGCACAATGACGAACAAAACGTACATCGCAATTCCCACACCGATCATAGGAACAGCATCGAGTAAACCCGCAACCAAAAACATTTTGCCTTGCAGCATCGGAGCCAACTCAGGCTGACGCGCAGAACCTTCAAGTAATTTACCACCGAGAATGGCGAAGCCAATCGCAGTACCCAGTGCGCCCAAACCAATCAATAGTGCAACGGCAATTAATGCTAAACCCATGGTGTTTCTCCTCAGTTATAAAAGTAAAATTAAAGTTAAAAATAAAAAAATTAGTGATTGAATTGGTCTTCTTCTTCAACCTGGTGAGCCATTGCCATATAGACCACGGTCAATACCATAAACACAAACGCTTGTATTGGAATCACCAGAATGTGGTAGATCGCCCAACCTAACTGCAAGAAAGCGCCTAGGGTACCAATGAGTAAACCGGCACTGA
Organism: Pseudomonadota bacterium; assembly: GCA_040385335.1. Classification (GTDB taxonomy): domain Bacteria; phylum Pseudomonadota; class Gammaproteobacteria; order Pseudomonadales; family Cellvibrionaceae; genus Cellvibrio. The sequence goes on along the minus strand of JAZKHP010000035.1, from coordinate 82,293 downwards.
ACATAGTTGCGATCAAGATGAAAATCATTTCAGCAGCATACATGTTGCCGAATAACCGCAAACCGAGAGCAATGGGTTTTGCAACCAACGCAATAGTTTCCAAAACTAAATTGATGCAGATCAGTAACGGAGCAAATAGGAGACCAATGCCACGAAATGTCGGGTGGAAAGGATGGAAAGTTAATTCTTTAATAAAACCAATAGGCCCTTTCTTAGCGATGCTAAAACCTATCATTAACAGAAATACGGTGAAGCCCATCGCCAAAGTGATATTGGGATCTGTCGTTGGCACAACCTTGAAGTAAGTGTGCGGATCACCGGTAACCCATACAGCTAACATAGGAATCCAGTCCACCGGAACCAGATCCATCAGGTTCATAAAAAATACCCAGGTAAAAATAGTCAGCGCAAGTGGAGCAATAAAAGCGTTTTTATGAGCGAAGCCTTCTTTCACCATCTTGTTGATAAATTCAATTATCATTTCGACAAAATTTTGCAGCCCGGTGGGAGCGCCAACAGAAGCTTTTTTGGCAGCCCGGCGAAATATAAACATAAGTATGAGACCAAGGCCTATGGACCATGCCATAGAGTCAAGGTGAATTGCCATGAAGCCCATTGACTTCATTTCTTCCGCGCAATGAGCAACCACCCAACTGGTGCTTTCTTGAATACGGGTACCATCACAGTAAGTGCCTTCAGGCAATTTACCCCAAGTCCAATTGGTCAAGTGGTGCTGAATATATTCGGTTGTAGAGGGAGAATGCCCTTCCGCTGCCATGTTTTTTTCTCGAAATAGTGACTAATTGGAAAATAAACTTACCTAAACTTTAGCGTTTCTTCTTGTGCAAGGTTTTCGCTACAAGAATCGCCGAACATAGCTGAGCAACAACAAACGCAACAAATAAAATGACTACATCAATTTCATTTTCACGTTTAAAAACCACTGCAAACAAGATTGCCGTAAGAACGATTTTAATTGCTTCGGCACGATAAAAATTATTAATTGTAACTAAAGTCGCTAGCATAACGCGGCTCTTAGTCGCATACCATGTGAAACAGGCAGCGGGCAACATACACACCGAAAAACCCCAAAGCAGCGATAATCCTATTCGCCTGTTAATCCACATAACTGCCACAGCTATAACAACCATCGCCAACCACAGACACAGCTGCCGCTGTAAAATTGGTGGTTTGGGAATGGTATTAATATTGCGCTGAGTAGATTTTCTTTTTTGCAATTTTTTTCGGGCTTTTGCCACTTTAGATTTTGTACCTGGGTCTATACCGGAATATGGTATTTGATAGGCGGGCGCATTATAGGGGTGTTTACTAGCGTGCAGCAAGTCTCAAACGCTAAGAAATAAGCACTAAGACAGAGCAATTGCATTTATTCATGCACTAATAAAGATACTAATGATTAAATTTTAATCAAAAATAAAATAAAACTAAACACACAAATAATTATCTATTCCAAATTATTCTGAGATCATTGGATATGATTTAAAATTCCATCCAATTCATCCAGTGAATTGTAACTAATCACTAACTTTCCTTTACCTTTAGGACTATGTTGGATCGCAACTCCGGCTCCTAATTTTTCCGATAAACGCTCTTCCAAGCGGCGAATATCAACAGAAGGTGCTGCCACTGGTTTATTTTTATTTTTTCCTTCTTGATAAACACGCACCAATGCTTCGGTTTGGCGAACGGACAAACCCTTGGCAACAATTTGTCGGGCAATTTCCCGCTGCACAGCAGGTTCAAGGGTTAGCAGAGAACGGGCATGACCCATTTCCAAATCACCGCGTTCCAACAACACTTTTACATCATCAGTTAACGCAATTAATCGCAATAAATTCGTAATTGTTGTACGCGATTTACCAACCGCCGTGGCAACTTCCTGATGGGTTAATTCAAATTCATCTTGCAGGCGTTTGAGCGCGATAGCTTCTTCGATAGGATTTAAATCTTCGCGTTGAATATTTTCGATTAGCGACATCGCAATTGCTGCTTCATCCGGAACATCGCGGATGACTGCGGGAATTTTATCAAGCCCTGCTAATTGTGTTGCTCGCCAGCGACGCTCACCAGCAATTAACTCATAGCGACCATCGCCAATGGGGCGTACCACAATGGGTTGCATCACACCTTGAACTTTAATGGATTCTGCTAATTCTTCCAGCGCTTCGGGATGCATATCACGGCGTGGCTGATATTTACCGCGTTGAATTAATTCAACCGGTAAGTGCGCAAGTTTGCCATCTTTATATTCCAATACAGTTTCAGTCTCACTGACTGCACCTGGTACTAAAGGCATAATCGGTGCGGGCGATGTTACACCTAAACCTGCGCTTAACAGTGCATCCAAACCTTTACCCAAGCCTTTACGTTTTGTCGACATTAGTATTTAACCTTATAAAAATTTAGTGAGTCGCTTCTGTCGAATAGTGATTTTTGCTATCTGTTTCATTGCGGCGAATTATTTCGCCCGCTAAAGCCAGATACGCAAGCGCGCCTTTCGATTGCCGGTCAAATGCCAACACCGGCATACCAAAACTGGGCGCTTCTGCAAGACGAACATTTCGCGGAATACAAGTACGATATAATCTTTCGCCAAAATGTTGCGTCAATTGCACGGAAACATCATTGGTTAAACTATTGCGCGGATCATACATAGTGCGTAACAAACCTTCGATTTTTAACTCTGGATTTAATACCCGCTGGATTTGGTTAATGGTACCCACCAAAGCCGACAAACCTTCAAGCGCATAATATTCACATTGCATTGCGATAATCACACCATTGCTTGCTGTCAACGCATTGAGGGTCAGCATGTTAAGAGAAGGTGGGCTATCAATCAAAATATAATCGTAATCATTTTTAACTTGCGCTAATGCCATTTGTAAACGCCGCTCTTTGTTTTCCAATGCCAATAACTCAACTTCGGCTGCGGTTAAATCGCCGTTCGCAGGCAACACATGATATTTGCCGCTTTCAGAATAAACGATACAATTTTTAATATTGGCGCGCTCAGTTAACACATCATAGGTGTTTTCTTCGATTTCATTTTTATTAATGCCGCTACCCATAGTCGCATTACCTTGCGGATCAAGATCAACTAACAAAACGCGTTTTTTAGTCGCAGCAAGTGACGCTGCTAAATTTACGCAAGTTGTTGTTTTACCAACACCTCCTTTTTGATTAGCGACTGCATATATTCTGGTCAAGTGAAGATCCTTAAATCACCGTGTGATTTAATCAATTTTAGGTATTTTTTATTTGCAAATGAACAGGTGATGTTTGCAAAATTAATAAGTGGCGTTCGCCATCTGTTTCAGCAACATTTAATTTAATCGTTTCTAATATTTTTATTTTACTGGCGATGGTTTTTATTTCGTCTGCTGGAAACAAACCTTTCATTGCCATGAATACACCATTTTCTACTAACAGATGCCCGCAGTTTTCTACCATGTCATGTAGACTTGAAAAAGCACGACTAATAATCACGTTACATTTTTGTAGCGGATTGAAATTTTCTGCGCGATTATTTTCAATAATGACATTGTCTAATTGCAGCAGGGTTTTTATATGAAAAAGGAAACGCGTTTTTTTGCCATTGCTATCAAGCAAGGTGAATTGCTTTTTAGGAAACACAATCGCTAATGGAATTCCCGGTAAGCCACCACCTGTTCCCACATCAATAATACGATCTGTAGAATGTTCGGTTCGTTGAAAATAGGGCACTACACTTAAACTATCCAACAAGTGACGTTTAACCATTTCGCGAAGATCACGAACAGCGGACAGATTATAGGCTTTGTTCCATTTTTCAAATTCACGAATATAAATCAATAATTTTTCGACTTGTGCTTCTTCCAGGTTCACCGACATATGCTCGGTACCTTTCAATAACAATTGACGCAAATCGTTTTCTAGCTCACTCACTCGATTAACTCTTTTTCAATATGGATATCATAAGATCAGGATGCTTGTTGATTAGCTTCTTCAATGTTTAAGCGCTTCATCATTCCATGCTTTTTTAAATACACTAACAATTGTGAAATTGCCGCGGGAGTAATACCTGAAATACGCTGCGCATGTGCCAAGGTTTGTGGCCGTTGCGCAGCCAATTTTTGTTTCACTTCGTTAGATAAACCTTCCACTTTTTTGAAATCAAAGTCTTCCGGGATTAAGGTATTTTCATATGCACGCAAACGATCAATATCTTCTTGTTGACGTTCAATATACCCGGAGTACTTTGCCGCAATTTCAATTTGCTCTGCAACAAACTCATCGGCGACTGCTTCACCTTTTACCGATGCTATATCAGCGTAACTTAATTCAGGGCGTTTTAATAATTCAAACAAACTGTATTCATGCGTTAATTTGGTTGCGATTTTTGCTTCAATTTTTTCTGCTTCTGCAGAGCCCGCCTGAATCCAGGTAGATTTTAAGCGTTGCTGTTCAAGCGTAATACTTTCGCGTTTTTCACAGAAGGCTTTCCATTGTTCGTCACCGACAACACCCAGCTCGCGACCTTTTTCAGTTAAACGCAAATCTGCATTATCTTCGCGCAACAGCAAACGGTATTCCGCGCGACTGGTAAACATGCGATAGGGTTCTTTGGTACCAAGGGTAATTAAATCGTCCACTAAAACACCAGCATAAGCTTGGTCGCGCGAGGGGCACCAGGAATCTTTTTCTTGCGCGCGCAGCGCCGCGTTAATTCCGGCGAGTAAACCTTGGGCTCCCGCTTCTTCATAGCCCGTTGTGCCGTTAATTTGCCCGGCAAAAAATAATCCACCAATGACTTTGGTTTCAAGACTGTGTTTTAAATCCTGTGGATTAAAGAAATCATATTCAATGGCATAACCAGGGCGAACAATATGCGCGTTTTCAAAACCTTTAATCGACCGCACCAAATTAATTTGCACATCAAAGGGCAAGCTTGTCGATATCCCATTGGGGTAAAGCTCATGAGTAGTTAAACCTTCTGGCTCAATAAACACCTGGTGAGAATTTTTATCAGCAAAGCGATGTATTTTATCTTCGATGGACGGACAGTAACGCGGACCTATGCCTTCAATCACACCCGAATACATGGGCGAGCGATCCAAACCACCGCGAATTATTTCATGAGTTTTTTCATTAGTGTGCGTAATCCAGCAACACATTTGTTCAGGTTGCATAGCGCGATTGCCACGCACTGACATTACCGGACGCGGTTCATCGCCCCATTGTTTTTCTAATCCATCAAAATTAACCGTACGCGCATCAATGCGTGGCGGTGTACCGGTTTTTAAACGATCCACTCGCAAAGGTAATTCACGCAAACGTTTGGAAAGTGCAATGGAGGGAGGATCACCTGCGCGGCCACCGGAATGATTTTGCAAACCTATGTGAATCAAACCACCCAGAAAAGTACCCGCTGTAAGTACTACCTGATTAGCTAAAAATTTAAGCCCCATTTGCGTGACCACACCGCGCACTTGATCTTGTTCAACAATCAGGTCATCGGCTGCTTGCTGGAACAACCACAAATTAGGTTGATTTTCCAACATAGCGCGAATGGCCGCTTTGTAGAGAATACGATCGGCCTGGGCTCGTGTTGCTCGCACGGCCGGGCCTTTACGAGCATTGAGAACGCGGAACTGAATACCACCTTTGTCGGTAGCCAATGCCATGGCACCGCCCAAAGCATCAATTTCTTTAACCAGATGACTTTTGCCTATACCACCGATAGCAGGATTGCAAGACATCTGTCCTAAAGTTTCCACGTTGTGACTCAGCAATAAAGTTTTGCAACCCATACGTGCAGCCGCCAAAGCAGCTTCCGTACCAGCATGGCCTCCGCCAATCACAATGACATCAAAACGTTCGGGGAAAATCATTTTAGGATTACCTTGCAGCAAAACTGCCTTACAAATTCTATTGGGAAAAACACGGTGCTTAAAAGTCCTTTCGCTAAAAGGGCAGGCATTATAGAGCGAGTTGTTGATTTGCACAAAACGTGATCTGGGTTTTATCAGGTTATTTTTCAAACAAAAATAATTTTATAAATAATTTTTAATAACAATAAATATTAAATTAATTAATTTATATATATTTTATTTAAAGGATAGATACTGTTGTTATTAATAGAGACATCATTTTCTGTTGATAAGGTGATAAATTCATTTAATTTCAGTAAGTTATACTAATGACAAGCATAAGGACTAAGGTCGTAAAAGCCGGTCGTAAGCTGCTTGGAAGCTGGTTATAAAGGGCTGACTTATACACTAATCCTGAAAAACAGGAGTTATCCCCAAAACTGACAGCAGTTTTTAAAGAGTAAATCCACAGAAACACTAACAAGTCCTCCCTATAAATAAAAAATTGGTTTGAAAACAGGTATTTATCGCTTAAAGCTGCATAATTTTGTGGATAACCTGTGTAAGTGTGTGGAAAAACATGACAATAAGGCGGTATAAACATTTCAGTTAAAGTAAGGTTGTTAGTTTATGACGGAATAAAAAAGAATTTATATTAATTAAAATATATTTTTAAATAGGTATGTGCGGGGTGTTATGACGGGGTTTTTAGTCAATTTCTATGAATATATATCTTGGATATGACAGAAATATTTATTTTCCAATGCAGAAGCTACTGAATATACGTCCTAATAAATCATCAGATGTAAATTCACCGGTGATTTCTCCCAGCGTATTTTGGCAATAGCGGAGGTCTTCGGCGAGTAATTCGCCAGCGGCATAAGATTGAAGTTGAGTTTTCCCGGACATTAAATAGGCTTGAGCACGTTCAAGAGCATCCAAGTGTCGACGTCGTGCTGTGAAGCCACTTTCGCCAGTTTCATTGAAACCCATGATCTCTTTGAGATGTTGTTTAAGATCATCCATGCCGGCACCGCTGGCTGCGCTAATACCAATATAAGTGTTGTGATTAACGAGCTGACCAACGCCTGCAGTTTCACCACTGAGGTCAATTTTATTGCGAATCAGGGTTACTTTTTCCGGGTTATTTAGTTTGGCTATAAATTCAGGCCAGATTTTATTAGCTTCATATTCATCTGTGTTGCGACTATCTACTATTAATAGAACGCGATCAGCTTGCTGGATTTCTTGCCAGGCTCGTTCTATTCCAATTTGTTCAATTTCGTCTGCACTCTCACGCAATCCGGCAGTGTCGATAATATGTAGCGGCATACCGTCTAGATGAATATGCTCGCGTAATACATCACGTGTTGTTCCCTCAATGCTACTTACAATCGCAGAATCGCGACCGCTCAGGGCATTCAGCAGACTCGATTTACCGGCATTTGGTCGTCCCGCTATAACCACACGCATACCATCGCGAACCAATGCACCCTGACGCGCCTCTTTAAAAACCTGTGCCAGTTTCTGTTCAATAATTGCTAAATCAGTAGTGACTTTACCATCACTTAAAAAATCAATTTCTTCTTCAGGAAAATCAATGGAAGCTTCAACATAAATGCGTAAATGAATTAATGCTTCTACTAATTCATCAATTTTTGCTGAGAAGGCACCTTGTAGCGAATGTAAGGCATTGCGTGCTGCTTGCTCATTGGTAGCATCGATTAAATCGGCAATGGCCTCAGCTTGGGCAAGGTCCAGTTTATCGTTAAGAAATGCACGTTCGGAGAATTCTCCTGGACGCGCTAAGCGAACTCCTAAATGAGTAATTTCGCGGAGTAGTAAATCTAAAATAACAGGGCCACCATGGCCTTGAAGTTCAAGAACATCTTCTCCGGTAAAAGAGTTGGGACCAGGAAAAAATAGCGCTATACCTTGATCAAGAATTTCGCCCTTGATGCTATGGAATGGACAATAGTGAGCGTAGCGAGGATGTAAACTTATTCTAAGTAGAGTTTCAGCAACACTTAAGGCTTTATTACCGGAGATTCGTATGATGCCAACACCACCGCGACCCGTAGCAGTGGCAATGGCGGCGATGGTGTCGGTATTGGGATTCATACTTTTATTTAGCTTTAGTTAGGATTTACTGTCCGCTTTATCAATTTCTTTGGTGATGATGTATTGCTGCAGCATTGACAGAGTATTGTTGGTAACCCAATACAATACCAAACCTGCGGGGAACCATAAAAACATAAACGTAAATACAATGGGCAGCATTTGCATAACGCGAGCTTGCATTGGATCTGTTGGTTGAGGATTTAATTTCTGCATAAAATACATGGTAATGCCATAAATGATTGGCAGTACATAATAGGGATCTTGAACTGACAGATCGCTAATCCATAAAATGAAAGGCGCATGACGTAATTCGACTGATTCCATTAAAACCCAATAAAGCGCTAAAAATACCGGCATCTGTATAAGCATAGGCAAACAACCACCCAGCGGATTCACTTTTTCAGTTTGATAGAGCTTCATAGTTTCTTGTGACATTTTTTGGCGATCGTCACCATAGCGTTCTTTTAGTTCAGCCATTTTGGGTGCGAGCTTACGCATCTTCGCCATGGATTTATAACTGGTGGCAGACAATTTAAAAAACAAAAGTTTAACGGCGACTGTTAGACCGATAATCGCAACGCCCCAGTTACCGACAAACCCGTGAATAAATTTCAAAAGCCAAAATAGAGGTTCACCGACCATCCATAGCCATCCGTAATCAACGGTGAGATCCAAATGCGGCGATATACTTTTTAGACTTTCTGTATCTTTAGGCCCTGCATAAAAGTTCGCTTTGATAGCGGCTTTACTACTGGGTGCGATTTCTATGGCGTTACTGGTGAAGCCAAATAAATAGAGATTTTTATCGCCTAGTTTCCGTAAATGGTAATTGTTGGTGGCGTGGCTATCGGGAATCCAGGCACTAATAAAATAATGTTGTACTAAGGAGACCCAGCCGCCTTCAACAGTAGCCTTAAATTCTTTTACATCATCAAGATCTTCAAAGGTGAATTTTTTATATTTTTCATCCGGAGTGGTGATAGCTGCACCCAGGAAAGGATTCATCGATAGCGCATTGGCCTTAGCAAATTCTTTATTGTCACGTTTAATTTGCGCGTAAAAATTTCCAGTCCATTTATTGCTGCTTTGGTTATCAATGAGATATTCAACGGCAACTAAATATTGTCCACGGGTAAAGGTGTAGCGTTTTGTGATATTGACTTGATATTGTTCTAAAGTCAGATCCACTACTAAGGTATTTTGGCCTTCATCTAAACGGTATTCATTTTTTGCAACTGCATATAAAGGACGACCCTGCGCAGTATCAGTCCCGTTAGGGCCAACTAAACCGCTTTGCGCTACATAAGTGTGAGCTGCACCATTGTCAATGAGAACAAAAGGTATATCTGGTGTACTAAGATTTGCGGCGTGTCGGGGTAAAGCAACTTTTACGATGTCGCCACCCACAGGGTCAATTTCAACCCATAGGCTGTCTGTTTTTATGTTAATGATGTTTCTGGAGGCTATTTCTGTAGCAGGTGTTTGCTCAGAGATTGCGGGCAAAGTTATAGCATCAGGAATATCACTGGTTTTTATAGCAGTTTCGGTTTGTGGTTTTTGTTCTGTCACCACAGGATGTTGTTCTTGAAAAGTATTCCAGCGAATTGCCAGCGTAAATAGCACGGCCAATATAGCCGCAATAATAATATTTCTTTGCCAATCCATCTTGTCGACTGCCATCTTAAGGTTGTTGTGGAGGTTTAGGTACCGGATCAATACCGCCTTGATGCCAGGGTTGACATTTGATAAGACGACAGAGGGTTAAATAACACCCTTTGGTTAATCCATACGTATTTATTGCTTCTTCTGCGTAATATGAACAGGTTGGGTAAAACCGGCATTGGTTGCCAATCCAGGGGCTTAATAAAAAGCGATAACCATGAATTGATTTGATTGCTAAATAGCTAGGTGTTACCCGACACATTACTCAGAGCCTTTAGGTAAATTAGAACCTTCATTATCTGTAGCGATTTTTTTTGCGCGACGAATTAACCGCTGCCATTGCAAATCAAGCTGCTCAACTAATACTGCATTGGTTAAATCATTCATACCTTTGCGGGAGAGCACGATAACATCTATATCCGGCAACTGTTGCTGTTTAACACGAAATGTTTCGCGAATTAAACGCTTAACGCGATTTCTATCAACTGCACGGCGTATATGTTTTTTGGCAATAACTAAGCCTAAGCGGGGATTGCTTAAATTATTTAGACGAGCAAGAAAGAGAAATACTTGGTGTGAGGCGCGGAGAGGAGCGTTATCAAAAACGGTTTGAAAATCGCTAGAGCTTAGAAGACGCAAAGACTTGGTAAAAGCTTGTTCGTGCGTCTGGCTGCTGAAAGCCTGCTTCACTCTAGTGACCTATCAATACGGGGGTATTAAACGGTTAACTCTTTACGGCCTTTAGCGCGACGACGAGCTAATACTAAACGACCATTTTTAGTTGCCATGCGAGCACGAAAACCGTGTACGCGAGCGCGTTTAAGAGTACTTGGTTGGAATGTTCTTTTCATGAAACTAACCTGTCTATTATGTATGCCAATGCGGGTACTAAGTGATCACACAGTGTGTGAAAAGAGGCGCGATTCTAAAGAAAATCTATATCTAAAGCAAACGCTTTTTATGAAATACTTGGAATCGGTTCGTGGATTAATTTATTTTTGCACATATACCTATTTATAAGCAGCTTATCAAAAAGATACTAACAGAGTTATCCACAGATATATTTTTCAATATTTAATTGCTGTGAATTTTTTATTTTATAACTATCTGAATTAATTAATAATTGATATAAATTTAAAAAGGCTTTTATAAATTCTGGCTTTATTGTGGATAACTTGAAAGGATAAGAGTAAACTCGTCTTCCTCAAAAACAGTTTAAATATTTAGGGCGAATGTTCTATAAGATCATCGCGCTTATTTTAAATTTGTTATTAAGTTATTTATGTGGGAGTTTGGTTTTTGCTAGAGTCTGTTTGGAAATTATGTGCATCGAGTTTGCAAGATGAATTGCCATCTCAGCAATTCAATACATGGATTAGACCTTTGCAGATTGATGGTGCAGCCACTCAAAATGAGTTGCGTTTGTTAGCACCCAATCGTTTCATAAGTAGTTGGGTAGAAGAAAAGTTTTTAACCCGCATTAAAGAACTTGTTGCTAATTTTCAAGATGGACCTCAGCTTACAGTTGTGATTGCAGTTGGAACTAAAACCAACACTATAACTAATACGATAGTAGGATCGACAGAGCCATTAATTTTGCAGGTATCAAGCTCTACGCAAAAAAATGAATCTACATCAGTGAATAATATTCAACAGAACAATAATGCAATGCAAAGTACTCTACAGCCCGGTACTACTAAGTCTCAGGAATCTATTATTCAGAAAAAGTATCGTCCTTTAGAAGATCCCGTAAATAATGGTTCTAATGTTGAGGGAGCCTTAAAACACAGCAATTACCTAAATGCGAGTTCTACATTTGCTACTTTTGTTGAAGGTAAATCCAATCAATTGGGATTGGCTGCGGCGCGGCAAGTGTCTGAGAACCCTGGCGGCGCTTACAATCCATTATTTATTTATGGCGGCGTCGGTTTAGGTAAAACCCATTTGATGCAAGCCGTTGGCAATGCTTTAGTTGCTAAAAACCCCAACGCTAAAGTTGTATATTTACATTCGGAACGATTTGTTGCGGATATGGTGAAGGCATTGCAGTTAAATGCGATTAACGATTTCAAACGTTATTACCGTTCCATGGATGCTTTATTAATTGACGATATCCAATTCTTTGCAGGTAAAGAGCGGTCACAAGAGGAATTTTTCCATACGTTTAATTCTCTCTTGGAGGGCGGTCGCCAAATTATTTTAACCTGCGATCGTTTTCCTAAAGAAATTAATGGTTTAGAAGAACGTTTAAAGTCCCGCTTTGGTTGGGGGTTAACTGTTGCGGTCGAGCCCCCGGAATTAGAAACGCGAGTGGCTATATTAATGAAGAAGGCCGATCAAGTGGGTATTGATCTCTCGAATGAGGCGGCTTTCTTTATTGCTCAACGTATTCGCGCTAATGTGCGTGATTTGGAGGGGGCCCTTAAACGGGTTATCGCCAGCGCAAATTTTACCGGCCGACCGATTGATGTTGAGCTGGTTCGCGAAGCTTTAAAGGATTTATTAGCCTTACAAGATAAACAAGTGGGTATTGATAATATTCAGCGCGTTGTAAGTGAGTATTACAAAATCAAAATGAATGATATGGTTTCCAAGCGGCGTAGCCGATCTGTGGCTCGTCCAAGACAGGTTGCCATGGCGTTGGCGAAAGAACTCACCAATCATAGTTTGCCTGAAATCGGTGAAGCATTTGGCGGACGTGATCATACAACGGTGTTGCATGCTTGTCGTAAGATTAAACAATTACAGGAAGAAACAGCAGATATACGTGAGGATATGAAAAATCTTCTACGTTCGCTGACAACTTAACAACAAATATTAAATAATTTTTGTTTTAGATAACTACCCATATTCCCGGATGAACTGCCAAGAGAACATCACATGAAATTTGTCGTATTGCGTGAAGCGTTACTTAAACCCTTACAATTAGTTGCCGGTGTAGTCGAGCGTCGTCAAACCTTACCGGTGCTTTCTAATGTGCTTATTGTTTTGAATGGCGACCAATTATCCCTAACCGGTACGGATTTGGAAGTTGAAATTGTGGGTCGTGTGCAATTGGCTCAGTCTGGCGAATCCGGCGAAGTCACTGTGCCAGCACGTAAGCTGGTGGATATATGTAGGTCATTGCAAGAAGGCGCAAATATTGAGTTTTTTCAAGAAGAACAACGGATCATTGTTAAGTCAGGACGCAGCAGGTTTACGCTTTCCACTTTACCAGCCGCGGATTTTCCTAATGTGGAAGATACACCCGGGAATTTACGCTTCAGTTGTGCGCAGCAAGAAATAAAACGCTTAATAGAACGTACTTCCTTTGCAATGGCGCAGCAGGACGTGCGCTATTATTTGAATGGTATGTTATGGGAGGTCCGCCAGGATCAACTGCGAGTGGTTGCTACTGATGGTCATCGCATGGCTATGTGCACTCGCGCCGTCGCTGTTAATACTGAAGACGTAATTCAAGCAATTTTGCCTCGTAAAGGTGTTTTGGAATTGTTACGTTTGCTGGACGATTCTACTGCACAGGTTGAGATTACCTTGAGCGCCAATAATATTCGCGTCACTTCGCCGGAATATACCTTCACGTCTAAATTAGTAGACGGTAAATTCCCTGAGTATGAGCGTGTATTACCTCGTGGTGGAAATAAGGTGGTTATAGGTTCGCGTGTCGAATTGAAACAGGCTTTTGGCCGCACGGCAATTTTATCTAATGAAAAATATCGCGGAGTACGCTTTTTATTGTCGGATGGCCTTCTGACTATAGTCGCCAACAACCCGGAACAGGAAGAAGCGGAAGAGCAGGTTGCTGTCGACTATAGCGGTGAAAGCTTGGAAGTTGGTTTTAATGTAAGTTATTTACAAGACGTAACTAACGTGATTAATCATGAAAATGTAAAAATCACTTTATCTGATTCCAATTCAAGTGCGTTACTTGAAGATCCAGATAACGGCGATTCATTGTATGTTGTTATGCCGATGCGGCTGTAATCGTTCATGCTTTGCTTGTTGGTCTTATGACCTTAAAACGCCTGCTTATTCAAAATCTGCGCAACCTTAACTCGGTCGATATCAACCCATCAGACCGGGTTAATCTTATATATGGAGAAAATGGTTCTGGTAAAACCAGTATTCTTGAGGCCATCAATGTGTTGGCCCTAGGCAGATCTTTTCGCAATCATAAACACAAACCACTCATTAAAAATGATCAAGTCAGCTTTACTGTATTCGGAAAAATTCTCGCGGATGATGGTACAGAAATTCCTATCGGTATAAATCGACAACGTGATGGTACAGCTATATTTAAAGTAAATGGAAATCAAGTATCGTCAGTAGCAGACTTAGCGAGTCAATTACCGGTTCAAGTTATTAACTCTGATACCTTTTTATTATTAGAGGGCGCACCAAAAGTTAGGCGACAGTTTATAGATTGGTTAGTGTTTCACGTGGAACCTACGTTTTTCCAATTCTGGAAGGACTGTCAGCGTTGCTTGAAACACCGCAATAGCCTGTTGCGGCGTGATAGAATGACGCGGCCTGGCAGCGCGGAGAGTGTTGAGCTGATTTCTTGGAACCAAGAATTAGCAATGCATACAGAACAGATACATTTACTTCGCCTCAAGTGTATGGAGCGGTTTAAGGTAGCGTTTTATAATTTGCTTAAAGAGTTTGTTAGTGTTGATGGCATAACCGTTGATTATTTTTGTGGCTGGGATAATAAAAAGCTTTATTCCCTGGTTCTACAGGAAAGCCTGGAGCGAGATCAGCAACAGGGATATACGCATTTAGGCAGTCATCGTGCAGATCTTCACATTACTATTAATAAGCAGGGCGCAGCTGAAATATTGTCTCGTGGACAACAGAAGCTATTAGTTTGTGCTTTAAAAATTGCTCAGGGTTATGTTTTTACCCAAATGACAGGTCGTAAATCCATTTATCTTGTGGATGATTTACCTTCAGAGTTAGATGAAAAACATCGTCATCGGCTTGCCGACTGGTTGGAGGCTATGTCCACCCAAGTGTTTATTACCGGGGTTGAGGAAGAAAGTCTTTCAAGTATTTGGCGAAACAAACCAGATGTAGCAATGAAATTGTTTCACGTGGAACAAGGCAAGATTAGAGAAATAAATCGTTTATCGAATTAACGATAAGCGCACCCGAATAAAAGTAGCGGAGATTCCCAGTTATGTCAGATGAAAATACTTACGACTCGTCCAGTATTCAGGTTCTAAAAGGACTGGATGCTGTACGTAAGCGCCCAGGGATGTACATTGGTGATACGGATGACGGTTCAGGCTTACATCATATGGTATTTGAAGTCGTCGATAACTCAATTGATGAGGCACTCGCTGGCCACTGCAATGAAATCAAAGTCATCATTCACCCGGACGAAACAGTATCAGTGGCGGACAATGGCCGAGGAATTCCTACTGATATGCATGAAGAAGGAGTATCGGCTGCTGAAGTTATCATGACAATTCTTCATGCTGGTGGAAAGTTTGATGATAATACTTACAAAATTTCCGGTGGGTTGCACGGTGTTGGTGTATCTGTTGTAAATGCATTGTCGGAATACCTAAAGCTAACAATTCGCCGTGCAGGTAAAATTTATGAGCAAATATATCGTCACGGCGTCCCGGATGAGTCACTTAAGGTAGTTGGCGAAACAACCACTACTGGAACGGAAATTCATTTTAAGCCTTCAGCACAAACCTTTACCAATATTGAATTCCATTTTGAGCTATTGGCGAAACGCTTGCGCGAGTTGTCTTTTCTTAATTCCGGCGTACGCATTGTGTTAAAAGATGAGCGCAGCGGTAAAGAAGAAATTTACCAGTATGAGGGGGGGTTACGTGCTTTTGTTGATCACCTGAATAAAAACAAATCCACTATCAATAAAATGGTGCACTTTGTATCGCTTACCCGAGAAGACGGTATAGGTGTCGAAGTTGCGTTGCAATGGAACGATACCTTTCAAGAAACACTACTGTGTTATACCAATAATATTCCCCAACGGGATGGTGGTACACATTTGGCCGGCTTCCGTGCAGCATTAACTCGCAGTTTAAATAGCTATATTGATAAAGAAGGCTTGGGTAAAAATGCCAAAGTAGCTACAACTGGGGATGATGCTCGGGAAGGCTTAACAGCAATTGTTTCAGTTAAGGTTCCAGACCCTAAATTCTCTAGTCAAACCAAAGATAAATTGGTTTCTTCCGAAGTAAAAAATGCCGTAGAACAAGAGATGGCTGAACATTTTGGCAATTATTTATTGGAAAATCCGGGTGAAGCAAAAGCGATCGTAGGCAAAATGATTGACGCTGCCAGAGCCCGTGAAGCAGCCCGTAAAGCGCGGGATATGACTCGTCGGAAGGGTGCATTGGATATCGCAGGTTTGCCTGGCAAGCTTGCAGATTGCCAGGAAAAAGATCCGGCGTTATCTGAAGTTTATCTTGTGGAAGGTGATTCTGCGGGTGGCTCAGCAAAGCAAGGCCGCGCTCGCAAAACCCAGGCGATATTGCCACTTAAAGGTAAAATCTTAAACGTTGAGAAAGCCCGTTTTGACAAAATGCTTTCCAGTGTTGAGGTGGGTACTTTAATTATTGCGCTAGGTTGCGGCATAGGAAAAGATGAATACAATCCCGAAAAGCTACGCTATCACAGTATCATTATAATGACGGATGCTGATGTCGATGGTTCTCACATACGCACACTGCTATTAACCTTCTTTTTCCGTCAAATGCGTGAGCTTATCGAGCGAGGGCATATCTATATAGCCCAACCACCGCTCTATAAAATTAGTAAAGGTAAACAGGAACAATATTTAAAAGATGAAGCTGCTATGACCGAGTTTTTAACTCAGGCGGCGCTGGAGGGTGCGAGCCTTCATGTCAATGCTGAAGCTCCGGGTATTGGTGGTGAAGCCATCGAAAAACTTGTTCAGCAGTATCGTAAGGTAATGGGGACCATTGAGCGGTTATCGCGTCTGTATCCAGCTATTGTCCTGGAAAAAATGATTTATGTGTCAGCTGTGCGTCCGGAGCATCTAGCAGACCAAGGTTATATGCAACAATGGTGTGATCAAATGCTCGCAAGTTTCAGTCTCGACGATAGAGCGGGTAGCCAAAAATATTTGATAACTGTACGTGAAGATCCGGAGCGTCATTTATTTTTACCGCAAGTTGAAATTATTGCCCATGGCATTTCCACCCATTATCCGTTTAACCACGATTTTTTCGCATCGGGTGAATACGCTTCCATTGTCTCTCTTGGTGCAAACCTTGAAACACTGATTGAAGAAGGTGCCTATATTCAACGTGGTGAGCGCAAACAACCTATTAGTAGTTTTACGGAAGGTTTGGATTGGCTAATGAAAGAATCACGCAAAGGCTACAACATCCAGCGTTATAAAGGTCTCGGCGAGATGAACCCTGAACAACTTTGGGATACCACTATGAATCCAGAAACTCGGCGGATGTTGCGAGTAACTATTCAGGATGCCATCGCTGCTGATCAAATTTTCACCACACTTATGGGTGATCAAGTTGAACCACGTCGCGAATTTATAGAAACAAATGCGTTGGCTGTCGCTAATTTGGATATTTAATCGAAAATGTGATCTATACTCAAAGTGGGTTTGGGGGGAACCAAACCTACAATGCGTTTTAAAGAGAACATATGAGGAGTTTGAAATGGAAAAGAAGAAGATCCAACCGGTTATTCTGAGCCAACTAGAAGACGTTCTTGAAGAGCGACAACGGTCGGATAGGCGTACAGAGGAAGAAAAAGCTGCTAATAAGGCTTCTGAAAATCGTCGCAAAGACGATAGACGCGGACAGAAAAAGTGAGTTACAGCATAAAAAGGAGCCTAGGCTCCTTTTTTGTAGGAAATTTTTAATGAGCAAAATATTCAATTTCGCTTTTGTAAATATCTGACGGTGTAAGTCAATTTACGCAGATGCATACATTGTTGTTGCTATCCCAAAAATTATGCAAGTGGTAGTGCTGTTCCATCAATCGGTGACTTCAACACAAATGAGGAATGGACGCCACTTACCCCTTCTATACGAGTCAGTTTTTGCAGGAGGAATTGCTGATACCCATCCATATCTTTCACTATTACTTTTAATAAGTAATCTGCGGATTGCCCCGTAATAAGATGGCATTCAAGGACCTCAGGGTAGCTAGCTACCATTTTTTCAAATAGTTCAAAACGCTCAGGTGTATGTTTATCCATGCTGATTTGGATAAAGGCCATCAAAGTTAAACCAAGCTTACGGGCATTGAGTAACGCAACGTAACCATCGATAACGCCAGACTCTTCCAATTGCCGTACACGTCGTAAACAGGGGGATGGAGATAGGCTAATTGCATCGGCAAGTTCTTGATTGGTAATGCGCCCGCTCTTTTGTAAAGTTTCAAGTATCAAACGATCGTAACGGTCGAGCCCAATTGCCATTGTATTCCCCACTAAATTTGATATGTATAGCTAAGATTTACCAGTTAGCAGAATAATATTGCGCAAGTAACGCTATAGCAACAACTTTAGCAATCGCCTGTCCTAAATTCGCATTTATACTTTCATAACCTGAAGCACTACAGAAACTTATACAACTAAGTGTCTCTGAGTGAGGCTAAAGCCACAAGCTACTGTATAGGTAATAAGAAAGTGCATTTAGCATTGTCTTGTTATTGATTGCTACCAACCAGCGGCAACCTTCAAGCAGTCCCCAGGTGATACTCATTAAAATTCATCGATCGCAGCGCGGAGCTAATCATGATTAACAATCCATCCACTAAATATCAGCGCTTTGTTGGCGTGAGTCTGCCCGACCGCCAATGGCCAAATAAATTTATTGCCAAGCCGCCTATTTGGATGAGCACGGACCTGCGAGATGGTAATCAAGCGCTTATAGATCCAATGTCCGTGGCAACAAAGTTACGTATGTTTAAGGAGCTCGTTGCGATTGGTTTTAAAGAAATTGAAATTGGTTTTCCATCGGCATCTGAAATAGATTTCAATTTTGCACGCGTGTTAATTGAAGAAAATCATATACCCGATGATGTAACTATCGAAGTACTGGTACAAGCGCGTTTCGATTTAATTGAAAAGACCGTGAATAGTTTGCTTGGTGCAAGGCGCGCGATACTACATATGTACAATCCTATTGCACCGGCATTTCGAAAAATTGTTTATAACACTGATAAAAATGGTGTAAAAAATATTGCGGTCCAAGGCACGCGTTGGTGCAAAGAATTGACTGCAAGGGTGCCAGACATAGATTGGACTTTTCAATATTCACCGGAAGTTTTTTCCAGTACTGAAATTGAATTTGCTAAAGAAGTTTGCGATGCAGTCAGCGCTGTGTGGCAGCCTACACCGACAAAAAAAATAATATTTAACTTACCTGCTACAGTCGAAATGAATACACCTAATACTTATGCAGATCAAATCGAATGGATGCATCGCAATTTAAATGATCGCGACACTATAGTCCTAAGTGTTCATCCACATAACGATCGCGGTACAGCAGTTGCAGCTGCCGAGCTTGCAATAATGGCAGGTGCAGATCGTGTAGAGGGTTGTTTATTTGGTAATGGTGAACGTACAGGTAACGTGGATTTGATAACACTTGCCTTGAACTTGTATTCGCAAGGTATTCATCCAGGCCTGGATTTTACTAACATAGATCGAATAAGAAAATTAGCGGAGGAATGTACGCAATTACCGGTGCATCCAAGACATCCCTATGCGGGAGAATTGGTATTTACTGCATTTTCGGGATCTCATCAAGATGCGATCAAGAAAGGTTTTGCAGTACAGAAAAAAGGTGCATTGTGGAAGGTTCCCTATTTGCCCATTGATCCTGCGGATTTAAATCGCAGCTACGATGCTGTAGTGCGTGTAAATTCACAGTCGGGAAAAGGTGGCGTGAGTTTTTTATTAGAACAAGAAGCGGGCTTACAATTACCACGTCGCTTGCAAATAGAGTTTAGCGGAGTGGTACAAAAAATTAGTGACGCAACGGGTAAAGAAGTCAAAAGTGCAGATATATTAAAAATATTTGAACAAGAATATTTTTCTATCAACACGCCTTTTACTTATCAAAGCTCGAAAATGCGCAATGACGAAGATAATCAGCACCAGGTTGATATTTTGATTCATGCTCAACATCATAACAAGCTTGTCGAAATTAGCGGAAAGGGTAATGGTCCCATTGATGCAGCTTCTCACGCGTTTAGCCAGTTCATAGGAAAAGATATTAGCGTGATTGATTATTCAGAGCATGCTACAGGGGAGGGTTCTGACGTGGCCGCGGTTTGTTATGTTGAATTAAAAATAAATCATAATAAACCGGTGTATGGTATAGGCCGAGATAGCAATATTGTCACGGCAGCAATAAAAGCTCTAATCAATGGAGTAAATCGACAAACTCGTTAAATTGTGAGGGTATGATGCGAAAAGGGCGGTTAGTGTTTAGCAACCTGGTCGCCATTTATTATTTTTTGTAAGCTGCTATATTGGTAAACCACTATATTCATGCGAGATGAAGTATTGTTGAATCCAATTCACGGAAAATTTCATCTAAGAGCTACTAACGAAAATTTATAGTAAATTGGGATCGTAAATGGATGGCTTGCAGGAAATTCTATATACCTTAAGGCAAAATAAATTAAGAACTGGACTTACGGCCTTTGGCGTATTCTGGGGGATTTTTATGTTAATCCTGCTGTTAGGTGCAGGTAGAGGCATGGAGAAAGCATTTTTAGAAGGAAGATTTAACGATACCGCCGATTCAATGTGGATTTTCCCCGATACAACTTCTATACCATACAAAGGCTACCCCACAGGTCGCGAAATAAAACTCACAGAAGATGACATGACGGCTATTCGTCAACAACTCCCTGATGTACGTTATATATCCAGCGAAAATACGCTGGGAACATTTACGAGCTCGGATATTTTAGTGAGTGTAGGCACTAAATCTGGTGCATTTGGTGTGTTTGGTGTTGCTGATCAATATTTTAATATTAAAGAAAAAGTTACCTTTAAAACGGGTCGTCGTTTGAATTATTCAGATAAAGACGAAAGCAGAAAAGTCGTTGTGATTGGAACCCGGGTTGCAGAGAAATTTTTCGCCTCTCACGCTGAAGCTATAGGCAAGGAAATTCAGGTTAGTGGAATTGTGTTTCGCATAATCGGTGTATTTTACGACAAAGGCAATCGCGGGGTGATGTCAGAACGCATCTACATACCCATTAGCGCTTTCAAAAAAACTTTTGGTGGTGGGTATGAGGTTGCATTAATTACTGTGCGTCCAAAAGAAGGTGTCGACGGAATAGAGCTCGAAGAAAAAATAATGAAATTGCTCAAAGAGCGCCACCACATCGCGCCTAACGATGCTCGAGCTATAGAGGTTGCTAACTACGCACGGACTACGGGAGAAATTAAAGAAACTTTTGCGGGATTAAATTTATTTATTTGGGTGGTCGGTATAGGAACTCTTCTTGCAGGTATTGTCGGTGTTAGTAATATCATGATTATTACCGTAAAAGAGCGTACCCGCGAAATTGGCATTCGTAAGGCATTAGGTGCGAGCCCCAACGGAATCATCGGTAGTTTATTAATAGAATCCATTTTAGTTACTGCTACGGCAGGCTACTGTGGCCTGGTATTTGGTGTCGTTTTACTTGAGGTTATTGCGAGTTTATTAACAAAATTTAAAATGGAATTACCCTATTTCCAGCAACCGGAAGTGGATATTGGGGTGGCACTCAGTGCATTAGTGCTGTTAATAATATCCGGTGTTGTTGCAGGTCTTGTCCCTGCATTAAAAGCTGCACGCATTATGCCGATTGAAGCCATGAGATCCGAATAATGGAATTAAAATTAATTGATGTGGACAAGTGGCAAGAGATTTTTAGCACACTAAAAAAACAAAAATTGCGCACAAGCTTAACCGCATTCGGTGTGTTTTGGGGCATTTTTATGTTGGTTATTTTGTTGGGCTTTGGTACGGGTTACGGAATAAAAGTAGATGCACTATTTGGCGATAGAAAAAATGTCATATTTTTATGGTCAACGAATCCAACTCAACTACCTTACAAAGGCTTAGGGAAAGGCAGAAGTATTGTGCTTACACAAGGTGATATTGATGCAGTGAAACAAAAAATATCCGGGATAAAATTAATAGACGGCCAAAATTTTCTCCGCGGCGCGCAATTTATAACTCATGAAAAATCCAGTGGCTCCTTTAATGTTTTAGGCTCCCATGCCGGATGGGAATCTCTGCAAACAAATCGTGTCGTTTCCGGCCGTTACGTTAATCAATTGGATGAGGATGAGTTTCGCAAAGTTGCAATCATAGGTACACGCGTCAGAGATATTTTGTTTAAAGGCGGCATAGATCCTATAGGAAAAGCTATTAATATTCGCGGAGTCCATTTTCAGGTAGTAGGAGTTTATGTAACAACCGAACCTGATGATGGTAATAGAAATCAAAGTAATAGCGTTTTTATTCCCAACAACAGTTTACGTAAAGCGTTTAATCAAATGGACAGATTGGGTGATATTTGGATACAGCCTATACCTGGTTACAAGGCAGAGCAAATAGAAAAAGATGCAAAAAAGTTAATTTATGAGCGACAAAAAATACATCCTGACGACGTCGGAGTTTTACGAACCTATAATGTGGAACAAGAATTTCGCCAACAGCAAAATTTGGTAAAAGGCATTTTAGGTTTTAGCTGGTTGGTTGCTATTGGTACCATCATTGCTGGCGTGATAGGTGTTGGAAATATTATGTTAGTGGTAGTAAAAGAGCGTACTCGTGAGATAGGTTTGCGTAAAGCGCTCGGAGCAACCCCGGCAAAAATAAGTTTGATGATTGTACAGGAATCATTGTTAATAACGATTGTATCGGGTTATACGGGCTTGGTCGCGGGAGTATATTTGCTCGAAGGAATTAAGTCGTTCTTAGTAAAAATCGATAAGGGGTCCAGTATGTTTGCATCACCTTATATCAACATCAGCACAGCACTTATTGGCCTTTTGGTACTCGTGATGGCGGGCGTAGTCGCCTCTCTATTGCCTGCCATGAAAGCGGCGTCGGTTAATCCCATTCTTGCGCTACAAGATGAATAATGCGGGGGTGAATAATTTGCCATTAGGCTGAATCTAATTTTCAAAAACTTGCATCAAAGCTTATGTGAATATGCTGGTGCTAACGGATAGTGGCAATAATTTTAAGACACATCAAATTCAAGAATAGATTAACCACTCTAATTATATGTTTCGAACTATTACCATTGAGTCGTTTAATAAAGGACCGAAGTCAACATGATTAAGTTAAACAATATCCATAAATACTATCACTCAGGGGAACAACCTCTGCATGTGCTCAAAGGAATCGACTTGCACATTGAGGAAGGCGAACTGGTGTCTATTATGGGCTCATCGGGTTCGGGCAAATCTACTTTGCTAAATATTTTAGGTATTTTGGATAATCACGACCAGGGAGACTATTTTCTTGCCGGTCGCGAAATAAAAAACCTCAAAGAAAAAACCTCTGCACATTTGCGCAATCAGTTACTTGGCTTTGTATTTCAGTCATTCAATTTGTTACCCTTTAAAAATGCTACCGAAAATGTAGCTTTGCCATTGTATTATCAAAATGTCGGTCGGAAAGAACGTAATTATCGTGCTGCACAGTATTTGGAAATGGTTGGGCTTTCACATCGCGCTAATTTTATGCCGAACGAACTCTCAGGCGGCCAAAAGCAACGGGTTGCCATAGCCCGTGCATTGGTTACCAAACCCAAAGTTATTTTGGCTGATGAACCCACCGGTGCGCTGGATAGCCAAACAACAATAGAGATTATGGCACTCATAAAAGAAGTACATAGTTTGGGTAATACCATTGTCATTGTTACTCATGAAAAAGATGTTGCCGATCAAACGCAACGGCAAATTGTCTTAAAAGATGGTTTGATCGTAGCAAATGAACACGCTCATTTGCGTAAAATAACGGATCAAAATGAAGAAGAAATTTTAGGTTAATTATATGGATGGTTTGCAAGAAATTCTTTACACCCTAAAGCAAAATAAATTGCGTACAGTGCTTACCGCATTTGGTGTTTTTTGGGGAATTTTTATGCTAATACTTTTACTTGGTGCAGGTAAAGGTATGCAAAATGGCGTGTACAAAAGTTTTGGTTCAGAAGTAATGGATTTTGTTGTGATCTGGAGTGAGACAACATCGGTAGCTCACAATGGCTTGGGTTTAGGGAGAAAGGTTTCATTGAAGATAACTGACATTGAAGCAATAAAACAAAAAATTCCGGAAGTGAGATTCATAGCTTCAGATTTTGGAACCAACGGCGTTACTATCAAATACGAAAACAAAACGGGTAATTATTCCGTACATGGAATACCTGATGAATACTTTAAAATTAAAGAAGATATTCCGTTCACTTTTGGGCGTAAAACCAATCCTTTTGATGATCAAGAGGTAAGAAAAGTTGCTGCAGTTGGTTCAGTGGTAGCAGAGAGAATTTTTGGTAAAGATGTAAACCCGGTTGGTAAAACTATCCGTATAAATGACGTTGCTATGCGCGTAATAGGTGTCTTTCATGATAAAGGCAATCGTGGTCAAGACTCAGAACGCATTTATATCCCAAAAACAATTCACGCTAAACTGTTTGGTAACAGCGAAGCTGCAGGAGCGATTTGGGTCAGACCTAACGCAGGTGTCGATGGTTTTGAATTAGAGAAAAAAGTCATTGCTTTATTAAAAATTCGCCACGATGTTTCACCGGAAGATAAACGCGCAATTAAATCATTTAATATGGCGGAGCCAGCAAAGATGGTAAATGGTTTATTTATTGCCATTAATATATTCATTTGGTTTGTTGGTTTAGGCACTTTAACTGCAGGGATTATAGGCGTTAGTAACATAATGATTATTACCGTAAAAGAACGGACACGTGAAATTGGCATACGTAAAGCTTTGGGTGCAACACCCTTTGGTATTGTAAGCACATTATTGATGGAATCAATTTTGGTCACCAGTATTGCTGGTTATTTTGGTTTGGTTTTGGGTGTAGGTTTGCTTGAACTAGTATCGTTTGGTTTACGCTCCGCTGGTGCAAATCTAGAGTTTTTTGATAATCCAGAAGTAAATTTTCAGGTAGCTATAACATCTATCATTTTGCTAGTTATAGTTGGCGCTTTAGCAGGTTTGATGCCTGCATTAAAGGCAGCGCGAATTATGCCTATCGAAGCTATGCGTGCCGAATAGGGAACTATTAAATGTTTATTGATACCGAAAAGTGGCAAGAAATATTTCTCACCTTAAAGCAACATAAGTTGCGCACCGGCTTAACTGCTTTTGGGGTTTTTTGGGGAATTTTCATGCTTGCTGTATTGTTAGGTGCAGGCAAAGGTTTGGAAAATGGAGTCATGGAAGAGTTCAAGGAAATCCCCAATTCCGTTTGGATTTGGTCGCAAGGCAATACCCAAATTGCTTATCAGGGGATGCCTATAGGAAGACGTATGACTTTAAAAGCAGAAGACGTTGAGGCCATTAAAAATAACATACCTGATGTAGATAAAATTTATGCGCAAAACAGTTTAGGTATATGGGGCGGTTCGCCTGCCTATACGGTATATAAAAGCAAGAATGGCAGCTTCTCTATTCAAGGCACTCACGCGGGCATGGCAAATATTCATCAGCAAAAAATGCTTGAAGGCCGTTACATCAATGAAATTGACGATGAAAAGCGGCGCAAGGTTGCCATTATAGGCACCCGAGTAAAAGAGTTAATTTTTCCTGTCGGTGAAAATGCTGTAGGGGCAAATATCACAATTTCCGGTATTAGTTTTCAGGTAATTGGTGTTTTCAAATCCAGTTCAACTAATCCGAACAGTTCAGAAACAGAAAAAATTTATATACCTAATGATACCCTGCGTTACGCTTTCAATCAGGTAAATAATGTTGGAAGTTTTGTGATAGTTCCAAAAGCAGGTGTACACGCTGAAATTGTAGAAAAAGATGTTAAAAAGTATTTGCATGCAATCAAAAAAATTGATCCCAATGATTCAGGAGTTATTGGTAGTTTTAATTTACAAAAAGAATTCGACAAAATAAGCGGTCTTTTTACAGGTATTAATGTATTTAGCTGGATAGTGGCCATAGGCACTATTATGGCAGGCGCTATAGGCGTTGGTAATATTATGTTAATTGTAGTTAAAGAGCGTACCCGCGAAATTGGTTTGCGTAAAGCGTTGGGTGCTACCCCCTCATCCATCATTGGAATGATTGTGCAAGAGTCTATTTTTATCACTGCAATGGCCGGCTATTTTGGTCTAGTTTGTGCGGTATTGCTGTTAGAGCTTGTCAATAGAATTATGGATGCAACGGGTGGCCACACCGGCATGTTTCGCCATCCTGCGGTTGATTTTAAAGTAGCAATCGTGGCTCTAGTGATATTAGTTATTTCCGGATTTTTAGCGTCGTTGTTACCTGCATCAAAAGCCGCGGCTGTAAATCCTATAGTCGCATTACAAGATGAATAAAATATTATCCATATTAATTGTTAACAGAAGGTAAGAAGGGAAAAAATGAAAAAGATTATGTGGTTTGTGGTGTTAGGTTTAATTGCAATTGTATTTATAGGTACTGCAGTATTTCTTTATAAGAAATCGCAACAGGCACCTGTGATTTATCAAACTGATCCGGTATTAAAAACGACTATTGTTAAAAAGACCGTTGCCATTGGTAAGGTGATTCCGCGTCGCGAAATTGAAGTTAAATCGCAAGTTTCAGGTGTGGTTGAGAAGCTTTTTATAGTTGCCGGACAAAAAGTAAAAAAAGGGGACATTTTGGCAAAAATCACTTTAGCTCCGAGTATGTTGCAAGTTAACCAATTAGAATCGCAATTGGAAACTGCTAAAATTAACTTACGAAATACAGAAATTGAATACGAACGCCAGAAAAAATTGTTCGAACAAAAACTAATTTCCGCATCAGAATACAATAAATTCTTACTCACTTTTAACTTGCAGCGTGAAGAGGTAACGTCATCTGAAAATAATGTGCTGCTGTTAAAGTCGGGAGCTACAAAAAAATCAGACAAGATATCGAATATGATACCGGCCACAGTAACTGGAATGGTATTAGATGTCCCGAACAAAGAGGGCGCATTTATAGTTGAATCCAGTACTTATGGCGCAGGGACATCAATTGCCTCATTGGCTGATATGACCGATATGATTTTTGAAGGCAATGTAGATGAATCTGAAGTAGGAAAGCTGCGTGAAGGGATGGAGCTTGTATTAAATGTAGGAGCCTTAGAAGGTAAGCCGTTTACAGCTGTGCTGGAATATATTTCACCAAAAGGTATATCCGATCAAGGCACTATTAAATTTCAAATTCGTGCGGCGGTAAAATTAAATGATCAACTTTTTCTCAGGGCTAATTACAGTGCAAATGCCGATATTGTGCTGGATAAGAAAGAAAACATTTTGGCTATAAATGAAGGTAATTTAATTATTGAAGATAAGGCAAATTTTGTAGAGGTAGAGGTAGGGCCGCAAAAATTTGAAAAACGTGAGGTGAAAACAGGATTATCAGATGGAATTAATATAGAAGTTATTTCAGGCTTGAAAGCTAGTGAAAAAATAAAACATCGCTAGCAGGGAATCTAACAGTAATCTTGAGAAGCATTGGCGTTAAAACCAATGCTTTTTTTATGCTCAATGCTCAGCTATGATGGGCCAACATCTATTAATGATAAGAAATTTTTAAATCTTTTAAAGGAATCCCTCCATGAACAAAGCCTATTTCTTTGCTCTTACACTCTTAGCCGTGCCCGCGTTAGCCGATAACCACAGGGGCTTTTATGTTGGCATCGGCGCCTCCGGCGTTAACGATAAGCAAGATATGGTGACTCTTAGCAATAATATGACCTTAGGAGACACTACTGCTATTCGTACAGGAGAAATAATTGGGGGTTACAAATACAATAACGCATTAGGTGGAGAGATTAGGATAGGCTCAGGTTTGAGATCGGGTGAGGGCATTACCTACGGTTTGACTGGTGCGGGTGCGCTTGAGAAACGAGGTGAATTTGAGCGCGATCTAGGCACCTATGGCAGTATTTACTATAAGCCTGAGTTAGAAAATGATGATGCCAAGTTGTATGCGCTTATTGGGTATACACAAATAAGTACATCCAAAACCACGAAGAATCTTGCCGGAGTGGAGTTGAAAGGCCCCAATGACAGCTATTCTGGTATTTCTTATGGAGTAGGCATTGGTTTTGTAATTGACGAGCATTTCAATATTAACTTCGAATATAAAAATATTTGTGATGACTTATATAACAAGCCCAATATGTCCAGTGTAAATTTCGATTATCGTTTTTAATGTCAACTAAGCTATCAGGCTAAGTGAAAGAACCGCCTAGCCCATGCCAATAATAACGAATCCTTGATTACCATCAGTATGCATGCAGTGATTTTGCTCAAGCGGCTCACTGTATGTCCTCCTGTATAGCGAATACCCTCCAACTTGTCTGATTGGGCACAGATCAGCTGACGATAAAGCCCATTTGGTTGAAATATGATCTAGGCTTGCACCTGTTAGTTAAATATTTCAACAGTAGATGGAATAACTTGAAGCCTGTGCTGTCATACAGATGTAAACTTAAACGTCACATAATTAAGATTTAAATAAAGAAATGTCTGAAATAGCGCTTCTCATGCGTAATAAGAGAAGTTAAGATAACCGCGTTTTTTAGGGGGCAGTAAGCCTGCTCGTAAATACACAAAAATAACCTAAAGAATTGTCAGCGTCGGCTAATTAAGTCATCTAAATCTTGAGATGTAGCTATATACTACAACCTAAGGCGCAGGTGTTTTAGGCGCTAACTCCATGATATTGCCAATACAAAATCTCGTTTATCCTTGTGTAGCAGTATCATTTTTGCAGGTGAATTTCAGAAAGGTGGCAGCTCAGTTATGTCATATCACGCCCAAAAATCTACAGGTCAAAGATCATTTGGTCTTTTCTTTGTAATCGGTTTTCATATCGTTCTAATTTATGGTTTGGCTAGCGGTTTAGCTGGTAATGTATCCACAAAAATCTCTGAGGTTCTGCAAACGAAAGTTGTAGAAGAAATCAAGCCGGAAGAGGTAGTTGAACCACCACCACCACCACCAGATACAAAAATACCGCCACCTGATTTTGTGCCGCCACCGTCATTTGATTTTGTGCCGGATGCGCCAGCCAACACAACGGCGATTCAGGCTGTCCAACATACCGTGGCTAAACCACCAGCTGAGCCAACGACTTCGACTAAAGCTAAACCAACGGGTAAAGGTTTAAGTCGACCAGACTACCCGGCAGCGTCTATTCGTCTAGGTGAGGAAGGTGTTGTAGGTCTTCAGCTTTATATAAATGAAGAAGGTCGGGTAGCTGAAGCTAAAATAGCAGCAAGTAGTGGTTTTGAACGTTTAGATGAAGCTGCTGTTAAGCATGCTCAACGCTCGTGGAAATTTGTGCCGTGCATGCAGGGTGATAAACCTGTTGCATGTTGGTTGCCATTAAACTTCCGTTGGAAGATTGAAGATGCCAAAAAGTAAAGAGTTTTTACTTCTTGATAAAATTAATCATTAAAAAATAGATCTTATAAATTTAACTGCAGGGTTAATAAAATGTTGAAAAAACTTACATCCGTTTTAATTTTGGCGTTGGCACTTGGTGGTCAGCATTTCCTGGTTAGTTCTGCTTTTGCACAAGATGCTACCGCTCCCGTGGAAGAAGCTGCACCAGCGGTTGATCCATCCGTTGCCGCTCCAGCTGAAACTCCAGCTGAAGCTCCTGCTCCAGAGGCTACGGACGATGCAGCAAATGTGCTTGCAGCTGCAGATGCAGAAGAAAATGCAAAAGAACAATTTACCCTTGGTGCTTTATGGGCTGGTCATAACGGCGTTCCGGATTGGGTAGCAAGATCGGTACTTATCCTAATGCTAATTATGTCTGCAGCAACCTGGTATCTCACGGCTGTTAAATTATTAGCTCAGTCTTCCTTAAATAGCCAAGCTAAAGAAGCACGCAAAGTGTGGGATGCCAAGAGCTTGAAAGAAGGCGTTAATAATCTAAAACCTAATAGTGCTTACCGTGCTATTGCTGAAGACGGAATGAACGCTGTTAAAAGCCATGAGGGGAAAACCGATAAAATCGATTTGGAATCTTGGGTGAGTATGTCTATCCAACGTTCAGTGTCTAATGTTACTAACGAATTGCAAACCGGTATGGCTGTATTAGCTACAGTTGCATCTGCCTCTCCATTCGTGGGTTTGTTTGGTACTGTATATGGTATTTACCATGCACTAATCGCGATTGCTATTTCGGGTCAAGCAAGTATTGATAAAGTAGCAGGCCCTGTGGGTGAAGCTCTAATCATGACCGCGATCGGCTTAGCAGTAGCCGTACCAGCAGTATTTTTCTATAACTGGCTCATTCGTCGTAACAAAGTAACCGCAGAAAATCTGCATCATTTTGCTGCTGATGTTCATGCTTACTTAGTATTAGGTATTCCTGGCGGCAAGTAATTTTACATGGTGATTTAATACCTAATGAAAGAGCAGAGCCTTACTCGTGTAGTTAATGCTCTGCTCTATTCATTCGTAAAAACTTGAAATGAGGTAGTAAAAAATGGGAATGAATATCCCTTCCGGCGAAGGCGAAGACCAACTCAATGCCACCATTAACACAACTCCGCTAGTGGATGTGATGTTGGTTTTGTTGATTGTGTTCTTAATCGCTGTTCCGGTCGCACGTAATGTTAAAAAAGTTGAACTTCCTAACGTCGCCAACGTAGCAACCATTACAAAGCCTGAAAACATTGTAATTACTGTTGATATCGAGGGGAAAACCTATTGGAATGCCACTCAAATTCCAAAAGAGGAAGTAGCTAAAAGACTAAGAGAAGTAGCACCTAAGAAACCCCAGCCAGAAGTTCATATTCGTGGGGACCTTAATACTCGCTATGAATATGTTGGTCGAATAGTGGCATATTGCCAAAGGGCTGGCATAGTTCGCGTAGGTTTCTTGACTGAACCAAGAAATGACTAAGCTTTATAAAAGCATAAATATATTTTAAGGGTATTCATCATGGGTATGAATGTAGGTAGTGGAGCAGAAGGCGATGTTATGGTGGAGGTGAATACCACCCCGCTCATCGATTTAATGCTAGTGCTTATTGTTTTTTTAATTATTACGCTTCCACCACAAACTCACGCGGTTAAATTGGATATGCCTGTAACCAGCAGTGCGCCGCCAGATGTTCCGCCTGTAGTAATTGATATTGTCATCGATTTTGATACCACTATTTATTGGAATGGCAGCAAAGTAGAAAGTGTGCAAATGCTTAAGAGTTATCTTACTCACGCGGCAAATACAGAACCTAAACCGGAACTGCATTTGAAGCCCAATAAACTAGCTAAGTACGATGCGGTAGCCCGAGTGTTAGCCACCGCTAAGCGTTTAGGTGTAACCAATATTGGTATAGTAGGGAATGAAGCGCTGGAATAATATTCCAGCGTTTTTCATTAAGAATTTAACAACGGTAATGATCAGGAAGTGGTAAAGAGTATGTGCGTTAAAAAGTTAATTTTATCAACGTTACGACCCTTAGCGTTTGTAGTAGTTGTCGCTGCCAGTATTACTTCTGTAATGGCACTAACCTCGTCTGCGGTTTTTGCAGCAGACAAGCCAAAAATTAGTCAAAAAGTGGGTAAGCCTTTACAAGAAGCCCAACAACTAATCGCTCAGAAAAAGTTTAAAGAAGCGCTTGATAAGGTAAATGAAACGTCATCTATCTCAGGCAAAACGGCGCAAGAAGAAAAGATAATTAACGAGCTCAAAGCTTACTGCTTTCAACAGATGAAAGATTATGCAAGCCAGGCGAAAGTTTACGAAGCCATGTTAGCCGCCAATCAAATACCGGCTAATGAAGTGCCAGAAAAAATTGAATTTTTAGCAAAAATCAATTTTCAAATAAAAGATTATCCAAAAGCAATTCAGTATGGCGAGCGCTATATTAAAGAAAGTGGCGCTAATACTGAAATAACGGATATGGTCGCGCGCGCTTATTATTTAAAAGGTGATTTCAAAACTGCTGGTGAGATGATTCAGAAGTTAATTAAGCAAGCAGAACAAGCTAAAAGAGTACCGGAAAAAAGCTGGTATGAATTGCTAATGAGCACACAATTTAAATTGGATAATAAGTCAGGAATTGTTACAACTCTGGAAGCCTTGTTAAACCATTACCCTACACAAGAATACTGGGGCAATATGTTTAAATATTTAATCAATGAGGCGAGCTATTCAGAAAGAGAAATTATCGAAGTTTTAAGGCTTAAAAAAGCTTTGGGTATTCTGGATGCTAAAGAATATATTGATTTGGCGGAGCTTTCTTTAGCAATGACTGATCCAGGCAATGCTAAAGCAGCTCTTGAGGCGGGTATTAGCGCTGGTGTATTGGGCCAAGCTAAAGATAAGGAACGTGAAACCCGTTTATTAAATTTAGCTAAAACAAAAGCTGCACAAGATCTAGCAAGCCTGGATGTAAGTGCTAAAGAAGCTCAGACTTTACCAAAGGGTGATGCTTTGGCAAAAATAGGCACAGCATATTTAGGCCATGGTCTTAATGATAAAGCTGCTGCTGCTTTAAAAGCAGGAATTGCCAAAGGTGGAGTTAACTCTATTGATGAGGCGTATATACGTTTAGGTGTTGCTAACTTGAACACCAATAAAAAAGCCGAAGCGATAAAAGCGTTTCAGTCGGTGTCAGATAAATCCAATTTGGCACGACTATCAAGATTGTGGATTATTTACGCGCAAAATAAAAAGTAATCCTGTCTTTGCTTGAAAAAATGCTCGCTCACGCGGGCATTTTTTTTGATTGATGAAATGATACGCAAAAGACACTGGAGTGCATCCCTGAGTGTATAATGCAATTCGTAGATAATTTTGTGTTTCGCAGAATGTAATAAAGAACTTAGGTGCAAATCGTGAATTTTTTAAATTTTGTTATGCAAGAGTGGTTATTAGTCAGTGGGCTAGCGGTTTTGATTATGGTTTATTCCTGGTCAGAAAGAATAAAAAGTGGTGTGCCAATATCCACCCATGAATTAACAAAATTACTTAATTCTGAAAAGGCGATAGTGTTGGATGTGCGCGCAACAGCTGAGTTTAAAGCGGGTCATTTGGTCGATGCAATTAATATTCCCCATGAGAAAATAAACACGGACGTAGCTACTTTAGAAAAATATAAAACCAAAACTATTATTATTATTGACAAAATGGGCCAGCATTCAGGCCATATTGGACGCTTGCTTGCCAAGCAAGGGTACGATGTCAGACGCTTATCGGGTGGCATTAGTGAATGGCAAGGCCAAAATTTACCCTTAATTAAAGGCAAATAAAATCTGTAGAGGTTAAGATGGCTCGTGTTCTAATGTACACAACGGCAATATGTCCATACTGTGTCAATGCAAAGAAACTCCTTGCCCAGAAAGGCGTTACAGTTGAAGAAGTTCGAGTCGATCAAAACCCACAATTGCGCAATGAGATGATGGAAAAAAGCGGGCAAAGAACCGTGCCGCAAATATGGATTAACGAGCATCATGTTGGTGGGTTTACTGACTTATGGGCACTGGATAAGCAAGGTAAGCTCGATGAGCTTTTACAAAAATAAAAACAACTCGCATATAAATCGTGAAGAAATCAAAAATAGTAAGAGGCACCCTAAATGACCGAAGAAAATAATACACCAGAAAATACTGAACAAAATCCGCCACAAATGGGATTTTCAATTCACAAAATATATTTAAAAGATATTTCATTTGAAACTCCAAGCGGTCTTGAAGCCTTAACTAAAGCCTGGAATCCAAAGATTCAGCAAGACTTAAATGTTCAGGTCAGCCGGCTGGATGAAAGCTTGCATGAAGTAGTGTTATTGCTAACCATAACTGCACGTATTGAAAATAAAGCAATTTTTCTGGTAGAAATAAAACAAGCCGGTTTATTTGCAATCGCTGGTTTGGAAGGAATGCATCTAAGTCATGCAATCAATACACTCTGCCCGCAAATTTTGTTCCCTTATGCTCGCGAAGCCATTGATAGTATTTTAGTTCGTGGGGGGTTTCCACCGCTGATGTTGGCACCGATTAATTTTGACGCTGTATTTGCACAAGCCGTTGAGATTGCCCAACAGCAGGCGGCAGCAGGAGCAAGCGAAGCGCCTGCAACCATGAATTAATGGAATCTTAATAATTGGGAATTGTGTATTAATAATGCCCGACTTTAGTCGGGCAATTTTTTTCAGGTGTAAAAGCCGATGTTTAATCTATCACGTGTTGACCCATTAAAAACCAGTCATATTGCTGCAATTGATTTGGGCTCCAACAGTTTCCATATGATTATTGCAAAATGGGATAACGGTCAGCTAGTGTTGCTGGATCGTTTACGTGAGCCTGTACGTTTGGGTTTGGGTTTGGAAAGCGATGGATCATTGAGTGATGAAGCGCGTACCAGAGCGTTGGCTTGCCTGGAAAAATTCGGTGAAAGTTTGCGTGCATACCCCTCGCGCAGTGTGCGTATTGTGGGTACTAAAACATTACGAAGCATTAATGATTCGCGGCAATTTTTAGCTGATGCACAATTACGGCTTGGTCATCCTGTCGAAATTATTTCAGGAGATGAAGAAGCGCGTTTAGTTTATTTGGGTGTTGCCCATTGCATTGAACCGCAAGCGGGTAAACGTTTGGTGATGGATGTTGGTGGCGGCAGTACAGAAATAATCGTGGGCGAGGGGATGTTCCCTCTGCTCAAAGAAAGTTTAAATATGGGTTGTGTCGCCATCACAAAACGATTTTTCCTGGACGGAAATGTTAGCAAAAAAAATGTCAACACGGCTTTTATTGCCTGCTTGCAAGAACTGGAACCCGTCAGCGAATCCTTTTTACAACAAGGCTGGCGCGAGGTTTTAGGCGCGTCAGGTACAATTAAAACTGTGGCAAAGGTTTGCGAAGCAAATGGCTGGAGTAATGGAATTATTCGCGCTGACAGTTTGGAAAAAATAATCCAGCTGTATGTACAGCATGGAAATACCGGTTTAAAAATTCCAGGCCTTGCTGAAGATCGACAAGCGGTTTTTTTGGCAGGCGTGATTGTACTGAAATCTTTATTTGAGAGTTTACAGTTTCAAGAAATGACGGCTGCTAGCTGGGCATTACGCGAAGGATTATTATTTGATTTAAAAGGACGTCTCGAAAATCATGATATTCGCCAGGCAAGTGTTGATGCGTTGGCTGACCGGTTTCATGTCAATATTGAAAAAGCTAAGCGTGTTGAAACAACGGCTCTGGAATTGTTAGCGCAGGTTGCTGATAGCTGG
The DNA here is from genome assembly GCA_040385335.1 of Pseudomonadota bacterium. GTDB lineage: Bacteria > Pseudomonadota > Gammaproteobacteria > Pseudomonadales > Cellvibrionaceae > Cellvibrio. The sequence goes on along the minus strand of JAZKHP010000035.1, from coordinate 47,179 downwards.
CAACTGAATGATATGGAAGCCAGTAAGTTGTTGGCCTGGGCGACGCGATTGTATCTAGTAGGATTAGATATTGCGCATAATGATTATCACAAGCACAGTGCTTACGTTGTTCAACATGTTGATCTGGCAGGCTGTTCGCGTGTTGAGCAGGCACAATTAGCAGCGCTGGTACTTGCTCACCGTAAAAGATTTCCCAGTAAACACTTTTTACATGAGGGAGAAAATTTAATTCGTTTGGCCATTTTATTACGGCTCGCAGCAATTTTTCATCGTGGCAAGAAAAAAGACAAATTACCCGGCTTAACATTAAATGCAAATGAAAAAAATATTATCTTACAAATTCCTCAGCAATGGCTTAATCAACATCCATTAACACGTGCCGATTTAGAAACAGAAATTCGTTACTTGCAAGATATCCATTATCAATTAGTGTTGAACGAAAATGCATAAGCGCACCATTTTATTATTTAACTGGCAATGCGTACCGACCAACGATCTAGCAAAATAGCTTGTGCATCAATAGAGTTTGAATCTTCTGATGAATCTTTGAGATGATAGCTACCATCTGCAGATAATAACCATGCATGGGTGTTGTCAGCAAGATAAAGTTTTAAATCATTCAGCAAGCGATCCCGTATTTTTTTAGATTTAACTGGGAAACACGTTTCGACACGATGAAACATGTTTCTACTCATCCAGTCAGCACTGGAACAAAAGAGTTCTGGATTACCATTATTTTCAAAGTAAAAAACACGCGAATGCTCAAGAAAACGGCCTATCACTGAACGCACACGGATGTTATCTGACAGCCCCGCTACACCTGGGCGCAATTGACAAACACCGCGCACGATTAAATCAATTTGTACGCCGGCTTGCGAAGCAGCGTAGAGTTCATTAACAAGCACTTCGTCATAAAGTGCATTCATCTTGGCAATAATATAAGCAGGCTTTCCTTGCTCAGCGTGTTCTCTTTCCATGCGGATACGGCGTACGATTCCTTTGTGTAACGTAAAGGGTGCATACAAAAGTGCATCCATTTTTGCAGCTTTCCCCAAACTACTTAATTGTAAAAAAATACGATAAACATCATCGCCAATTTCCTTGTCAGAGGTGAGTAAACCATAATCCGTATAAAGTTTACTGGTTTTAGGGTGATAGTTTCCGGTACCCATGTGCACGTAATACTGTAATTTTCCCGTTTCGCGACGTGCAACTAATAACATTTTTGCATGTGTTTTAAAACCGACAACGCCGTAAATAACGTGGATACCAAAACGTTGTAAACGCTCAGCCAGGGCAACGTTTTCCTCTTCATCAAAGCGCGCACGTAATTCGACAATAGCGGTAACTTCCTTGCCCGCTTTCGCAGCAGCAACCAGGGCATCGACAATGGGTGAGTTTGATCCAGTGCGATAAAGCGTTTGCTTGATCGCAAGCACATGGGGATCGGTGGCAGACTCGCGTAAAAAATCAACGACGCATTGAAATGAATCAAAGGGGTGATGCAATAAAATATCTTGCTTTTGCAGTAAATCAAAATAGCTATTAGTCCGTTTAGGTAATTTCGGCATAGATTGAATAAACGGGCGAAAATAGAAATGTTTATCTTTCACTAAATCAAATAAATCACTGTAGCGGTTTAAATTTACCGGCCCATTAATATTGTATAAGTCCCGTTCTTTAATTTCGCACCGCTGCAGTAAAAATTTAATCAATTCGTTGGGGCAGGTATTAGAAATCTCCAGGCGCACTTCATCACCGTATTGACGCTGTGCCAATTCACCTTGCAAAGCACGCAATAAATCTTCGGTTTCTTCTTCATCCAAAAAAATATCGGAATTGCGTGTTAGGCGAAATTGATAGCTATCAATGACGTTCATGCCAACAAATATTTCTGACATGAATAAATGAATAATCGAAGAAATAAAAACAAATTCCCGGCCCTGTGTTGAGCATGCGGCTGGCAGCTCAATAATGTGCGGAAGCGAACGCGGCACCTGGACAATAGCGCAATCAGAGCTGCGGCCAAACGCATCTTTACCGCTTAGCTTCACAATAAAATTTAGACTTTTATTGAGAATGCGTGGAAATGGGTGTGCAGGGTCTAGCCCAATGGGGCTTAGTACTGGTAACACATCAGAAATAAAAAAGTCTTTTAGATAAGCGATATGGACAGACGTCCATTCTTCGCGACGCAATACACTGATATTATTTTCACGTAGCTCGGGCAAAATTTCCTTATTTAAGATTTGATACTGTTCGAGAACCAACTGCCGTGCTCGCACCGAGATTTGTTCCAGGGTTTGTATTTCGGTTAAACCATCTGGTTCTAATGCAGAAGCTGTTGGTAGCTCAAGACGCTCTACCAGACCACCGACGCGAACTTCAAAAAATTCATCCAGATTTGTCGAAAAAATGCAGAGAAATCTCAGCCTTTCCAAGAGCGGTAAGTTCTTGTTGTAAGCTTGATAAAGCACGCGTTGGTTAAATTCGAGCAGGCTTAGCTCACGATTGAAAAAAGCGCTAGACACAATAAACCCCAAACAAAAAAGCTATTAATAGCCGACGGATAAATAAATCAATATCAATATACAACACTAACAAAGAATGACGTGTATATAAACATGAGGAGCAAATGAAAATAAGAAAAATTGGGCTATATTGTAGTGTTAGTGAGCTAAAACTGCGTGAAATGCATTCGATGCTGGCGTGCAGCAGCCTCGCTGGTTATTATTGGCACCTAAACTTAGAATTTTGTTACGTCGATTAAATAAGAATAAGCATTACCTTTAAATATTCACATAAACGTAAATGGAATTTTCTTGGGAGTGCATCATGATTAATAAGTTAATTTCCGGGTCATATCATCAAACCCGACGTCACATCCGTCTCATCCTTAAAATAAAAATTGTAGCCGTCCTTGTATTTATAGCAGGGCTACTTATTTGGAAGGGATATCAAAAATGGGATAACGATCCTGATCGCGGCGCTATTGGTATTAGCAATGGCGCATTTGGTGAGAATTATGAAACACCAAAATATATCGATCAAGGCTGGAATGAATCCGATAGCCTATGGTTTTACAACACAACCCAAGGTTCCAATTTATTGCCATACGATTTTTTTGTGGTGTTAGAACAAGCAGGCTCCAGTGAATTATTACGATCGGATCAAAGCATTGATTTCTTCCGTTATCTACCGCAAAAAAAGACTTTTTTTAATCCCGATGGCTTGCCGGTAGGTTTTGTTAAAGATGAGTATCAAAAGAAAGATTATGTCGGGCACACTTGTGCTGCTTGCCATACCAGTCAGGTAAATTACAAAGGGAAGGCAGTGCGCATTGACGGCGGCCCGTCCATGGCAGATATGGTGGGGTTTTTAGCTGCATTGGAAAAAAGCCTGGAAAGTACCCGCGATGATGTGCAAAAGCGCGAACGATTTGTGAAAAATGTTTTAGCGTTAAACAACGATTACTCTACACCGGAAGATGTCATTCAGGATTTAAATAAATGGACAGATTCAATCGAAGTCTATAACACCATTAATCACAGCAGTGTTAAAGATGGTTATGCGCGTCTGGATGCGTTTGGCCGTATCTATAATCGTGTATTAGAACATGTCATCAATAAAGCCCAGTTACGCCTTGCCTTGTTACAAATTGTTAACGCTGAGCGGCGACATATTTTAACCCCGAAGCAAGTTGATGCTGTTTTAAATGGCATTAGCGAAACGATTATTGGCGGGAGACAATTTGAAATGGTTCTTAACCGCCTGCAGAGTAAAGAAGGTAATTTTCCCAACCTGAGCCCACAAGACATGCTGCGTGTGCGCAATGCGCTCTTCAATGAGCCAAGCGCCCCCGTAAGCTATCCCGTTTTATGGGATATTACACATTCCGATTACGTACAGTGGAATTCCGTAGCAGCGAATGCCGGTACTGCACCATTGGGGCGAAATGCGGGCGAAGTTATCGGAGTTTTTGCATCGCTGGATTGGACCAGTGTCGAACCTGGTTTTAGCGTGTCTGGATTCATATCCGGGCAAAGTAGTAAACGGCCGCGGATTAAATTCAAATCATCCATTGATTTGCCCAACTTATCGCGTCTTGAATCACACTTACAAAGCTTGACCTCACCGCGCTGGGAGGATGCAATGCAGGCACTTGGCGCGGGTGATCCAGGTAAGATCGATGCCGAAAAAGCCAGCCGTGGTGCGATGGTTTACCACGAATATTGTCAATCTTGCCACCAAGTGATTGATCGCACCGATTGGGATCGACGGGTTACGGTGAATATGTCTGACATCAATGTGGTTGGAACAGACCCAGCCATGGCTAAACACAGTGTTGAATACAAGGGTTACACCGGCAACTTTGAATCTACCTATCAAAGAACCGATGTTGGCTCAGTGATCATTCAAAATCGTGCACCGGTTGCTCAAATACTGACAGCTGTCACAATTGGCACTGTCGGAACACCTGACGCCGATATGAATTTCATATCGCGCAGAGTGTTTTGGCTGTACTTACTCGTCAAATCATTTTTTGATAATGAGATCATGGAGAGTGTAAAATCTGGCAATTATTTAGTGAATACTACAGCCAACCCTTTTCAATCCTTGTTGTCATATAAAGCTCGCTCATTGAACGGCATCTGGGCAACGGCACCTTACTTACACAATGGATCTATACCTAACCTTTATAGTTTACTCTTACCAAAAAAACGGGAAGGTGATCCAGAAGAAGGTCAATATCGGCCAGAGTCCTTTCAAGTAGGCTGTCGCGAACTTGATATAGTAGCCGTTGGTTTCCAATGTACAGGCGATGCTGGATTCAACTTCCAAACGCTGCGAGTAGGTGATTTGAATATAGGGCATGATTATGGAACTGGCCGAGATGGCAAGACACCACTGACGGAGCAGGAGCGATGGGATTTAATTGAATACATTAAAACGCTGTAAACGTTAATTTTGTTTACCCGTTGCAACATTGTTTAATGGAATGTTGCAACGGGTAAATTTTGACGTGATACAGAGATTTTTTAATACGATTGCGTAAGCCTTGATGACAACAATGACAGCAGTAAAAGAAAATACGAAAACTAAAAATACGAGGAACAATCCTGAGAGCGTTTTCCTGCTAGTGCCACAATATCCGTTGTCGCTTTTATCCCGTCGCCTGGTATTTATTTTAGCCGCACTTGCACAAGTTTTTATTGTGCAGCCTGGTTTCGCCATAACGTTTACCCAGGAACCGGCCATAGTTCAAACGACGATTAGTCAAGCTTCGCAAAGCTCTGCGCCCACAACTATAACAAAGGACAAATTAACAATAAGTGCAACATCATTAAACAATACTTCTACACCTTCAACAACCAATGATATACAACAAAACGCACAAGCCAGTTCGCAAGCTGAATTAGAAAACTCTACGACCCCCGTTGTTAGTGAAGCGTCGCCAGTCATTGCAGAAGAAAATGAAACCCCAAAAAATAAAAAATGGTGGAATTTTAAAAAAGAAAAAAAGATCTCCGCTAAAAAAACAAAAAATAAGGACGAGCAAACACTAGCTCCAATACTAACCACACCTTCCACTACAGAGGTAGCGCCTGCAGAATATCCGACGTCAGGGCCAGATGCTTTAGAAATGACTGTCGAAGCGTTTCCGAAAAAAGATAATGATAAACTTTTGAACTCTTCTGACGCACCTGATTATTCGCAAGAGCTGAGCGATGTAATAGATTCAGGTAATAATGAACTGGATTCCAGTATTATACTTAACGATAGCAATGTAGAAAAAACGGTAATATTAAATGAAAAAGATCTACAAAAAATTGCACCTGAAATATCAAGGGCAAAAAATAAGTCGTCAGCATTAATAACTGCACCACGAGAAAAATTTGTGAGTGAATTTGAAGATTTCGTTGCGACCAAAATAGCGCCCAATGTACCAGGTCTGGCTCTGGCAATTATTGCGGACGGTAAAGTAAAAGTGTTACAAGGTTATGGCAGAAAAAGAGTGGATGGGCATGATTTTGTCAATACTAACACCGTATTCCGCCTGGCTTCCGTTTCAAAAACCATTGCATCGACGGCAGCGGCAGTGTTGGTTCGCGATGGAAAAATTAGTTGGGATACCACCATTAATTCGTTAATACCAGAAGTGCGGTTTAGCAATCCAAGATACGGCGATAAAATAACCGTACGCGATATCATGTCGCAAGCAACGGGGCTACCAACTCATACCAACACCCATCTTATAGAAGACAACATGTCCTATGCAGATGCAGTAGGCCGGTTGCGTCACGTTAATTTTGTTTGCCCACCTGGCAAATGCTACGCCTATCAAAATGTTACCTTCAGTTTAATTAGCAATATTACGTTGAAAAAAACCGGGACAGTATTTGATAAATATGTTAATGAAAAAATATTTAAACCTTTAGGCATGGCTTCCGCTTCCTTTGGCTTGGCAGGCTTGCAGGCAACCAATAATTTTGCACAACCACACATTATGAATCGCGCGCGATGGATGACCACAAGCATCGATGAAAATTATTACCACATCAATCCGGCGGCAGGTGCCAATGCAAGCATCACCGATATGTCGCGTTGGGTGCTAGCGCAAATGGGCCATAACCCTGATGTATTGTCTTCAGAACTGTTAAACCAATTGCATAAAAAAGTAACGCGCAACACGGCTGCACAATCACATTATGGTGCGAATATAGGTGCTACTGATACGCATTATGGTCTGGGCTGGCGAATTTTTGATTATCGCGGCGACAAAAATTTTGTTCATCATGGCGGCTGGGTAAAAGGCTTCCGTTCGGAGGTAGTCTTTAATCAAGAGTTACAAATCGGAATGGTGTTGTTAACCAACTCCGAAACTAAATTAGCACGCAATATTATTTTCAAATTTTTAGATGCTTATGAAGATGATAAAGCAGAGCTAAGAAAAGTAGCGCAGCTGAATAAAAACCCAAAGGTTGGTATTGGATATTAACCAACCAATCTGTTAACGTACCTGCCTCAATCAAAAGATTGAGCTAGTCTTAACATTTAACAAGGAAATCAGGTATGAAATTTTTTATTCGTTCGCTCACACTTTTTCTAGCCATGTCACTTTTTGTTTCGGTTGAAGCAAAAACAATTAAATACGATTTAGTTCAACTCAATTCACATAGCGGAACCATACAATATCCAGGGCTTGATTTTTTTGGTGCGAAATCAGCTATTTTAACCATTACTAAAGTTGCTCCCTTATTTGAAGCGCAATTAACATCGTTGGAAATTACGTTTCCTAATGCCGCTAAGTTACTGGCAACTAATTTTAAACTTATCGAGGGCAATAGATATCGTGCAATAGTCAATGGTGCCTGGGTTTATAAAGAAGTTATTGTTGAATTAGACCCGGTACAATTTGAACCAAAAATGCACACCATGATTCATGTTTTTGTTTCCGAGAGAACAGCTTTTATCAATCCTCAGGTAGAAATTCCTAATCACAGTGCAGTACTGTTTAATGCATTTGGTATTATGCGTGACATTACTCCAACACGCATTGTTGACACCGCATCGACTATAATCAGTAACAAAAAAGTGACTCTATCTCTTAAAGATCGCATGGGCACAAGAGAGTCCGGCGTTGGCTTCCCAGACGGCTTTATTGTAGATGCTCTCTGGTATGGTAAAGGTGTAAAAACACTTTATTTACCAGCTCCTATACCCCCACAGGATTTTGATACTGTTGAAGTTATTGGTCTTATTGTCGAAGGAACAACGGATGCAGATGTATCTGTTAGTGTTAAATTTAAAGATAGAAGTGGTTTTGAAATCACTAGTCCGCGCGTGCCGCTTAAACTGTTTTTAGATGAAGCATATGGTCCAACCTTTCCATAACAAATCCAAGCCACAACATAATCTGGAAAGCAAAACGCCACTTAGCTAAGTGGCGTTTTTTTGAAAAGCTTTTTTACTTTTTATATTTTATTCTGAATCTGTTTTAACTAATTCTGTTACTAACACCTGCTGAATTCTTCGTCCTTCCATCACGGTAATTTCAAAGTTAAAGCCGGAAATAATTAAAGATTCACCAGTGACAGGTATGTGTTGCAGTTGCTCGAGCAGTAATCCTGCCAACGTAAAATAATCACCCTCTTCGCGTTCTAATTTTATCTCCAGTAATTCTTCCAACTGTTCAAGCGCGATGCTGGCATCCAGTAACCAACCATCGTCTTGTTCAATCACTAAAGGTGTTTCTTTACTATCAGCAATTTCACCGGTGATAGCAGCGAGTAAATCGCTGGTGGTGACTATACCGATAATGCTGCCGTACTCATCAATCACAATAGCCAGTGGTACAGCTTGCTGCCGTAACATTTCCAATACATTGAGCGCACTCGTACCTTCGGGTACAGCCAATGGTTCTACCGCAAGTTTGGCGAGATTCAAAGGCTCATTGCTGAGTGCTGCAGTTAGTAAGTCGCGGCTTTGTACTACGCCCAGCAAATTATCCAATTCATCTCTTGCGACTAACAAGCGTGTTTGCGGCGTAGTTTTTAAAACATTGAATAAATCTTGAGGGGTTGCATTCACATCCACCCAGACAATATCAGGGCGCGGCGTCATCAGCGATTGCACCGAGCGATCGGTAAGCTGCAACACGCTGCGAATCATTTGCCGCTCGCTGTTTTCAAACACCAACTCTTCCCCTTGAGGGTTAGCCATAGCGACTAAATCGTTACCTTCTTCGTCCGCATCAGAACTACCGCCTAACAGCTTAAGCACGGCTTCGGCAGTGCGATCGCGCAAAGGTCGTTCGCCGATAATATTTCGCGTGCGATTCGAATGTGCAAGTTGGTTGAAAAACTCAATGAGTACTGAAAAAGCAATCGCGCCGTAGAGATAACCTTTAGGGATATGGAAGCCCGCACCCTCCGCGACCAAACTAAAACCAATCATCAATAAAAACCCAAGGCAAAGCATAACCACTGTGGGGTGTTTGTTAACAAAATCCGTGAGCGTTTTGCTGGCGACAATCATCAAACCCATGGCGATAATCACAGCGGCCATCATGATGGATAAATGCGAAACCATGCCCACCGCAGTGATCACCGCATCGAGCGAGAACACCGCATCGAGGATAATAATTTGTACAATCACAGCCCAGAAAGAAGCATGTACACGGGGGCCACGCGAGGCGATGACCTTACCTTCAAGCCGTTCATGAAGCTCAACAGTGCCTTTAAATATTAAGAAGAATCCGCCGAAGAGTAAGATTAAATCCCGCCCCGAAAGCTCCTGGCCGACTACTGTAAAAAGAGGTGTGGTCAGCGTTACCAGCCAGGAAATGCCTGCAAGTAAAACAAGACGCAAAACTAAAGCGAGGGTCAAGCCCACCATCCGCGCACGGTCACGTTGGTGTTTGGGTAATTTATTGGCGAGTACGGCAATAAAAATTAAATTATCGATGCCGAGTACAATTTCAAGCACAATCAGGGTGAGTAAGCCAAGCCAGGCGGTGGGGTCTAAAAGCCATTCCATGATTAATATTCCAACTCAGGTGCTGAAATACAGTGGGTGATGGCGGGTATGAGGGTTGGCATTTACAATCCAGAGTGACCAAAGGAACGGCGATTCTACTTTACCTGTGATGACAATGCCTAGCCTTAGCCTGCGCTATTACACAGGCGCCTGATAAATCGCTATTGCCAAGTGTGAGCGTTATTCTTTAACAGCTGAAAATAGTATTGTTGTGAATCGCTCAGCATAGGAGTTGAGTTGCGCACTAGGTAGCTGCGGTTTAATAGTAAGAGGCTACAATGCGACTTCTAACATCAGGTGATGAATCTTGGAAAATAAAATAATTCTAGTCCTGGGTGGCTACGGTAATTTCGGTAAACGTATTTGTGAAACCTTGGCCAGGCAATCGGGTATTGTCTTGATAATTGCGGGCCGTAACCTTGAAAAAGCTGAGCAACTTTGTAAAAAATTAGGTGATGGAAACTGCCCGGCAGAACTGAAACCCTTAGCGCTGGATATTTTCAGCCAGGATTTTTCACAGCAATTAAAATCCCTAAAACCTTTTTTGGTGATTCACACTAGCGGCCCGTTTCAAGGGCAGGACTATCACGTACCGCAAGCCTGTATCGATGCCAATAGTCACTACATTGATTTGGCCGATGATCGACGCTTTGTCTGCAATATTGCTGATCTAGATCAGCAAGCAAAAGCAAAAAATGTATGGGTCGTTAGTGGCGCGAGTTCGGTACCCGGTTTGTCTTCCACCGTCACTGATCATTTTGCGAAACAATTTTCACGGATTGATTCAATCGATATTGCCATCGCCCCCGGTAATCGCGCTGAGCGCGGTGAAGCCACTGTGAAAGCCATTCTCTCTTATACTGGCCATGCAATTGATGTATTTGAAAATAATAAATGGATTAAAAAATTTGGCTGGATGTCACCGCGAAAAATAAACTTTGGTAAAACCATCGGTGAACGTTGGCTGGCTAATGTAGACGTACCGGATTTAACATTATTCCCTACACGATACGCCCCTGTTAAAACAGTAAATTTTCAAGCCGGGTTAGAATTACCATGGTTACATTGGTGTATGGTGTGTATGGCATGGTTTGCAAAGAAAGGGTTAATAAAAAATTGGGCACCCTTGGTAAAACCTATAGTAATAGCCAGCAATCTAGTGATTAATTTTGGCTCCGATATTGGTGGTATGTTGATAACAATAAAGGGTGTTAATAAAGCGCAACAACCTGCAGAAATTGTTTGGCGTTTAACTGCAATCGCAGGTGTTGGCCCTTACATTCCAACACTATCGGCTATCATTCTTGCACAACACTTAATAGCAGATAAAAAATTTATTGCTGGCGCAACTCCTTGTTTGGGTTTGTATTCGTTGGCAGATTTCGATGTACATGCAAAAATCTGGGGCATTTATCATCAAACTTTTTTAAACGGTGTTGAAGTTTTAAATAGTGCGGAGAATGTACATAACGTACAAGTTTTACAGAATGAAGGGGTTGCAAATGGATAATTATTTATTGCTAAAATATCTCCACATTCTTTGCGCTTTTGTGCTTACTGGCACTGGCGCAGGCATCGCGTTTTTTATGCTAATGGCAAGCCGCACCAAAAATATTTCAGTTATCGCGAGCACGGCGCGAACGGTAGTGATCGCAGATTGGATTTTTACAACCCCCGCTGTTATCGGCCAATTAATAACAGGTGTGCTATTAATGCAACATTTGCATTATGGTTTTACTGCGCCCTGGTTTATGACAGTCGCCAGCTTATTTATATTTATTGGTTGCTGTTGGGTACCAGTGGTTTTTATTCAGTATCAATTAAAAAAATTAGCCATAGAGGCAGAAAAAACCGGCTTACTCAGCGCCGCATTCTATCGCGCAATGAAATATTGGGTAGCGTTGGGTGTGCCAGCATTTACAGCAATGTTAATCATGCTGTGGCTCATGGTATTTAAACCTTTATCTGTTATTTAATATGAATATACATGCGAACATTCACTATATTTGTCGGCTCAGCCTGAGCTTTTTATGGTTGTGGACTGCTGTAACCTCTTTTTGGTGGGGTCGGGCAGTGGGGTATGAAGTATTGTCGCAGCAAGGTATTGAGGGTGTACTGGCGGATGTGTGTATCAATGCCGGTAGCTTATTAGATGCAATCATTGGCATTTGGCTGTTAAGCAATTTTAAAATGCAGTGGTGTTACAGAATTCAAATTATCCTCATCATAAGTTATACGATGTTATTAACGATTATCGACGCTTCATTTTGGTTACATCCTTTCGGGCCATTGACTAAAAATATTCCAATACTCGCATTGTTATTGGTGTTGCTGCCAACTATTAAAGCTACGGATAAGCCATCATAAAAACCTTGACCTACATATAGCCCACATTGTTGACGTTATATTTTATAAAGTTAGCTTGTCATTATTGCGTTATTTTTCTGATTAGATGTTGATGGATATTCTCACCAATAATTTCAAAATCCCGCATGCTTGTGTAGTTAACCATCAATCTCTGCCATTTCGTTCCTCCTCAGCTTGCGCCTCAACTAACTCATCCAATGTGGGTAAACCTGCATGCGCTATCACCAATTTTTTACCCAGCAGGTGCAATACGCGCTGTACCTTGCGAATACCGATATCGCTATAGTCGTTACGTTCTAGTAGACCTATGGTAGTTCTATCCAGTCCAGCCATTTCGGCAAGTTGTAATTGGCTCCAGCCTTTTTGCTTGCGTAAGGTTTTTATTTGTTGGCCAAGTTGATCAAGGGGTGTTTTCATAAATTAGTATCCAAATCTCATTATGATGAATATATAAATCTTTATTGCGTTATTTAAACAAAATGATGTTTATATGCATCTTTATAAATGAGTTTGTCTTCAGAAATTAATGAAAGCATGCATTCTTTATATGGCGGCGCTTTTGACATTCGGCAATACGCCGAATATACTTAGGCAAATTGCCAAACCTTGAGAGGCTAGTGCCGTGAAAACGAGTGAAGATATTTATACCCCTAAAGGGGCGCACGTCAAATCCGCCACTGCGCGCGCTTTAAGCAAAATGGCCATTAATTTAGACGTGACCATTGCTACCGCCAAAGACTTATCACGATTAGCCCGCGCCGGGTTACTCGCAACCTCATTTGAAACCTTTGCTAAAAAAGGCTTTTCGCGCAAGGAGATGGACTGGATTATCCCCCCGCGCACATTGAGCCATCGGCTTAAAAATAACGAACGCCTAACCATTGATGAGTCGGATAAATTAATCCGCGCAGCCAAGATTCAAGCCTTGGCTTCCGAGGTATTGGGCAACGAAGAAAAAGCAGCGGCCTGGCTGCACAAAGAACGCAAGATATTCGACGGGCTATCAGCCATGGAGCTAATGAAAACCGAACTGGGTGCGCAGCTTGTGGAAGAAACCCTGATTCAATTGGATGAAGGTTATTTTTAAGTGAAGCTGTGGCGCATTAGCAATTATGCGGATCTTAAGGGAATCGGCGGCCTTAAAAGCAAAGGCCGCTGGCATAACCGCGGCGCACCCATTGTTTACTTCTCTGACAGCCCCGCACTGGCCATGCTTGAGGTGTTAGTACACTTCGATTTGAGCCTCAATGAAATCCCCGATAATTACCAACTGCTTGAAGTCGAATACCACCAACGCAAAGGCGTTTCCCGCCTTAAAGACACGTTTCTCAAACCCGAATGGCAGAGCGACGAAGAGACAACCCGCCAAATCGGCGATGAATGGCTGCTAGGCAGCAGCTCGGTTTTACTACGTGTGCCCAGCGCACTGGTGCCCCATAGTTTCAATTATTTATTTAACCCGAAGCATTCACTGGCCATGGAAGCTGAGATTATTTCGGCAAGCTTGCATCCTTATGATCCCAGGTTTGGCTAAGGACAACTAAAGCGTTTACCTAACTAAATGTACCTGCCGAACCTTTCCTATACTTACCCCACATTGCCCCACTCATGTACACCCAATCGACATAAGCCCATTCTCATGTCGAAAAAAGTCGATTTTTTCGACATGACTTGCTGGACATGTTTATACAATCGACATATCCTCAGCTCATGTCGAAATTTTCACCTTTTTTAAACATGAGCCGTATTCATGACAGCGAATAGTTTTAATCCTCAAGAGCCTTACAACAATCTGCCCCAACTGCCACCCAATGCGGTGTTGGAAACCACCGCAATACTTAAAGCCTGTATTTCAGCGCGGGTTGCGCTAGCAGAACTTAAGCAAGCGGGAGAATTGCTACCCAATCAAGGCTTGCTGATTAATATGCTGCCTTTACTGGAAGCGAAAGACAGCTCGGAAATTGAAAATATTGTTACAACCAGCGACCGTCTTTTCCAATACGCACAGGAAGGTGAAGAATCCCAAGCTGACCCGGCGACGAAAGAAGCTTTACGTTATCGCACTGCCTTGTATCAAGGTTTTGCCGCGCTTAAAGATCGCCCGCTCAACACCTCAACGGCAGTAACCGTTTGCTCCACCATCAAAGGCCTGGCGATGGATATTCGCAAAATCCCCGGCACTAGCATCGTAAATACCGCAACGGGCGAAACCATTTACACACCGCCAGTGGGCGAGCAACTGATTCGCGACTTACTCAGCAATTGGGAGCGCTATATACACGCAGATGATGACCTGGACCCATTAATTCGTATGGCCGTCTGCCATTACCAATTTGAAGCTATACATCCATTTCTGGACGGCAATGGCCGCACCGGGCGCATACTCAACAGTTTATTTTTAATCGAACGCGGCTTATTAACGCTGCCCATTCTTTATCTCAGCTACTACATACTGCGCCACAAAAATGATTACTATCGTTTGCTGCGCGCCGTAACCAAAGAACAAAACTGGCAAGATTGGGTTATCTATATGCTCACCGCCGTTGCCGAAACCGCAAGCTGGACAACCCGAAAAATCAGCGCTGTCCGCGAACTCAATGAACACACCGCCAATTACATTCGCCAGCAGGTACCTAAAATTTATAGCCGCGAATTAGTGGATAAAATTTTTGAACAACCTTATTGCCGTATACAAACACTGGTGGATGCCAATATCGCCCAACGCCAAACAGCTTCCGGCTATTTAAAAAAATTAGTGGATATTGGTGTGCTAGTTGAAATGGTGGCAGGGAAGGAGAAGTTGTTTGTGCATCCCAAGTTGATGCAGTTGATGACGACGGATGAAGATGGGTTTGCAATCTATATGCATTTAGACAAAGTTTAATTCCGAGGGAGTTTTAATAATGCTTAAAATAAAAATGATGCTAATTGCAACAAGATGTTTTAATAAACCAAAAGTAAGTTTGTGAAGAACTTCCACGAAAGGATCAATTCAAGGCGATTTTAACTGCGTCTTAAACAACTAAACGGAGAAGTAAAATGAGCGAAATTATAATTTTTGCAGCTGCTAACGGTGATGTGCAGGTGCAATTAGCACAAGAATCTGTCTGGCTAACACAGCGCCAACTTGCTGAGGTATTTGATACCAGTATCGACAATATTAGCTTGCACCTTAAAAACATTTACCTGGATGAAGAGCTAGCACAAGATGCAACTACCGAGGATTTCTCGGTAGTTCAAACCGAAGGCGCTCGCCAAGTCTCACGTCAGCTTAAACATTACAACCTGGACGCTATAATTTCGGTTGGTTATCGAGTCAACTCCAGGCAGGCAGTGAAGTTTCGCCAATGGGCCACCAAACTTCTTAATCAACACCTAACGCAAGGCTACACCCTCAACCAACCACGCTTTGAACAAAATGCCCAAGCCCTGGAAGCAGCGCTTGAGCTGGTACGTAAAGTAGCCGCCAGCCCGGAACTAGCGGTGGATTCAGGCCGCGGTTTGGTGGAAATTGTCAGTCGCTATACCCAAACTTTTTTATGGTTGCAAAGGTATGACGAAGGTTTATTAACGGAACCGCTGGGTACCCAGGGCGGCACTCTGCCCAGCCCTGATGATGCAACTCAGGCTTTGGCTCAACTAAAACAAAGTTTAATAGCCCGAGGTGAAGCAACCGAGCTATTCGCTAAACCCAACGGCGATGGTTTGGCGGCCTTATTAGGTAATTTAGACCAAACTGTTTTTGGTGAACCTGCATACCCGAGTATTCAAAGTAAAGCCGCTCATTTGCTTTATTTTGTAGTAAAAAATCATCCGTTTGTGGATGGTAATAAGCGTAGCGGCGCCTTTTTGTTTGTGGATTTTTTGTATCGCAACAAACAATTATTCAATGCCCAAGGCCAACTTATTATTAACGACACCGGCCTTGCCGCACTTACTTTGCTAGTAGCCGAATCGGCGCCCGCGCAAAAAGAAACCCTAATAAAATTAATTATGACCATGTTGGCACCATCGCCACCACTAAAGTGAACATCAAACATTGCACAAGAATTAATAGCGGGGCATGCCAATACTTTCTGACAACATTCACACGGGTAGATGAGTGTAATTTCCAGTATTCAAAATCCACAGTCAGTGAATAAAAAAGACAGAAAGATATAAAAATAATGTATTGGAAAATACACTTTGGATTCAGCAGGAAGCGATGAAGGCTTGTGAGTTTAGATCTGGTACTAGCAAAAAACTTACAAGAAGAAAAAGAAGTTTATCGCGGTTTTGAAAAACTTTATTGCAACTCCGCCGACGTCTTAAAAAATTTATAAATAAAAATTCAAAATCAGCAGAATGACATTTAAGTAAATTTGTTACCCTGAAAGGAAAGAAATTAAAAGTGACTTTCGTAATCTTCTCGCATTTAAGCAATATATTTTTTCTTTTGATTAAACTCATAATAATATATAAAAATAATTAATCCTCTTCGCTAAATTCAACGCACCATAGAAATACCAACTTAGGTTTTGACGACAAAACTGAATATTATTTATTGCACAATAAATTCTCATGACAAAAATCAAATTACAAAATAATTTATCTTTTTTATAATTTCGCCCTGCGAGTAACTTAACACTCGTTCATAAATATTTAATGAACCACAGTTAAGATTTCATCGTTGCTAAAAACGACACTCATAAAATAACAACACTAATAAGAAATTACCTGGTAAGACTACTTGGGAACCAACGAAGTTTGAACACCTTGGCCGTGATTTTATATATCACGATCAACAAATTTTTACGCTTGTAAAATTTTGGTGCGCAATCTTCAAACTTAAAAGGCAATTATTTTATAGAGGTATATTTTATGAAGATGCTAATAAAATTTGGAATACTCATGACCAGCTTAATTTTCGGCGGGCAGGTATTTGCAGCAACCAGTTGCACCGTGACACCAACAAATGTTTGGAATAATGGTTACCAACTGGAAGTTAAGGTCACGAATAACGGCACCACGCC
Organism: Pseudomonadota bacterium; assembly: GCA_040385335.1. GTDB lineage: Bacteria > Pseudomonadota > Gammaproteobacteria > Pseudomonadales > Cellvibrionaceae > Cellvibrio. Next base: position 30,260 of record JAZKHP010000035.1, on the reverse strand, counting down.
TATCAACAGTTGGGAAGTAACATTAAATTTCAGCGAGCCGGCACAAGTAACCGGCAACTGGAATTCAATTATTTCCGGAGGTGCAACAAATCGTGTTGCTGTCAGCAATGCTACGTGGAACGGCACTCTGGCTCCAGGCCAAACTACATCCTTCGGCCTGCATGGTAATCACGACGGTAGCTTTATTCTGCCAACCTGCACTGGTAGCGGTTCAGCGTCTATCGATGTTGTTGCAGTCAGCGTTACCAACACCGAAGGAGAAGCACCCGTTAAAGGCGATGCAATACGTTTGAATATCACCGTTATTAATAATGGTAGTGAGAGCGCAACCGCAACGCTAACACCGAAAATTTCCAGCAGTCGATTTTCGGATTTTAACAATGTCAATTTGCCCGCAACGAATGTAACCCTCGCTGCATCCGAGCAATTGCAAATCAATGTAGATGCCGGGCCTTTTGTCCATGACACTGCGACGCAAAAACATTACGCCCTGGGTAGCAGCGCCTACACCATTGACAGTGTTAGCGTTAATGGCACGTTCGACGCAAATTTTTCGGGTGGTAGCTTCAATATTGGTACCAGCAACGCCGTGCTCGTGCCTGTTCTCTACGATCAAGCGTATCTGGATTCCATTAACTACCAGGAGGGCATTCAGCAATATTTAACCTCAGCCTTTACTCGCCCTTCAGAGGTATTTACTCCCGAGAATACTTACAACTTCTACCCGGGCGGTCTGGATGAGATTATGAATATGCGACATATTCTTTACCCACTGCCCGGTTTCACCGCCTCACCCAATACCGGATTTTGCGAGCAAGCAACCGCCGCCGCTAAAACCATGCTGGGGTTAGCGCAGGATTGGGTCGGCCCGGTTACAACCAATCCTGAAAATCACGGCTTCGATTACCTAATAGGCCTAACCCCGGAAATCGGCGGCGGGGCAACTTGCGGTTGGCTGGGTGTTCAGGTCAGCGGTATTTTTGAAGTAGGGCAACCACTCGATCTCACCCAGGCTATCTTTGTTCATGAAGTGGGCCATGTTCTGGGCGCTCCGCATTGCGACCCCTTGCAGGGTTACATGATGTGCGGCGGCGAGCACCACCCACACTATATCGAGAATGGAATTTTTGTTTGGCATTACAGTTCGATTGATCAGATGAGTAATCGGTTTGATTAGATCTTTTTAGTTATATTTTAAAAAGGGATTCAACAGGGATGTTGAATCCGTATCGCCGTATATAAACGATGATAGATACAAACAACGGCCAAAGCCTTTTGCTTATTTAAAAAGTTGATGGGCATTATTATTTATCTTGTTCGATGAAAGATAATTCATCAGTACTAATCAAATCATATTTTTCTGCATAGCACCGTACCGCTTCTTCTGCAGGCATGTCTCCAAATCTATCTAACCACTCACTGATGCTGTAACCCGTATCCGATATGGTAAGGGAATATTTTTCCTGCAAAATATTGTTTACTAGAACAACAAAGTCTTCGCGTTGCATCGTTCATTACCTCCAAATAATAGAATTACTATAAATATATGTGACTCATAGTCCGTAGACGTATAAGTCTCTATAGATACACCATTCGACCTTTCGCGTCTAGAGAGCATCTATATGGATAGGTCAATTCTTAAAGCTTTTGGTAATCGAGTAAAAGAAATTCGATTAGAGCAAGGAATGAGTCAGGAGCAACTGGGATTAATTGCAGAACTAGATAGAACCTATATCAGTGGAATAGAAAGAGGTATACGCAACGTTAGCCTTATCAATATTGCGCGCATTGCTGTAGCACTCGAAGTAAAGCCGGTTGACCTTTTGCAGTTTAGTGAGGCGAACGATGTCTAATCGTGCTTACTACTCGGCAGAAATTAGTCATTTTCTTAATGATCTACCAGAAACAATTATTGGCGAGTTAACGAGAAATCATTCGCAAGATTTGGTATACCAGCAAACTGGTGCATGGAATTCACAAATTGAAATATTAAAAAAACAACTTCAAGATTTTAAACATGGTCATATTTGTTTTGAGTTGTTAATTCCGCGCATGGGCAGGCGTGCTGATGCTGTTTTAATTCTTGACGGAATAATTTTTGTATTTGAATTCAAAACAGGTGAAAAGCAATACAAAGCGAATGACCTTCGACAAACACAAAGTTATGCGCTTGACTTAAGTTGTTTTCATAAAGCTAGCCACAATTGTTTAATCATCCCTATATTAATTGCTACCGAGTCACCAGAGACTCCGTTAATACTTGATGCGGGTGAACATGGCGTTACATCAACATTGAAAGCAAACAAAAATAATATAGCTAAAATTATTAAAACTTGCGTTACAACTTTCCCTAAACAACAACTGCTCAATCCGGAAGTTTGGCTGGCAGCACAATATAAACCAACACCAACTATTATTGAGGCCGCACAAGCACTTTATGCCAATCACAATGTTGCAGATATTGCACATTCTGGTGCCGACAAAATTAATCTTGGGGAAACATCCTATCGGTTAAATGAAATTATTCATCAAGCCAGAATCCAACAGCAAAAAACTATTTGTTTTGTGACTGGTGTGCCCGGAGCAGGAAAGACACTTGTGGGGTTACAAATAGCCACAACACACAATAATCCAAAGGATGAAGAGTATGCTGTATTTCTTTCAGGCAATGGACCTCTAGTTGATGTACTTCGCGAAGCATTAGCGCGGGATAGAATTAAGCAACATGAGACTTTAACAATAGGTACAGCAAGACGCGAAACCGCTAGTTTTATACAAAATATTCATCACTTTAGAGATGAAGCATTAAAAAATAAACAGCAAATAGAAAAAGTAGTTATCTTTGATGAGGCGCAGCGTGCTTGGAATCAGAGGAAAGCTTCTGATTTTATGCAGAGAAAGCGTAATCAATCTGATTTTAACCAATCAGAACCAGAGTTTCTAATTAGTGTTATGGATCGCCATGATGATTGGTGTGTAATTATCGCGTTAATTGGAGGTGGGCAAGAAATTAATGACGGAGAGGCAGGGCTAAATGGGTGGTTTTCTGCGTTGGCAGAAAAATTTCTTGATTGGAATATATATTACTCGGAAAAACTCAGCCAAAAAGAATATGCAGGTAATGATATCCAAATGGATCTTCTTAAAAATAGTCAAGCTAAAAGCGAACCTTGTCTGCACCTCACTACATCTATGCGCTCTTTCCGAGCTGAAAAGCTATCGCATCTTATACACTATATAATTCATAACCAATGTACGGAAGCAAAAACATTATCAACTCAGATTATAGATAATTTTCCAGTTTTTGTTACTCGTGATTTAGTTAAAGCAAAAAAATGGATAAGGAGTAAAGTAAAAGGCTTAGAAACTAGCGGTCTTATTGCTTCATCTGGTGCAAAACGTTTAAAAGCAGATGGCATATTCATTAATAGCACAATAGAAGTTGAAGATTGGTTTTTAAATGATTGCGAAGATGTGCGCTCTTGTCATTTCCTTGAGGACACAGCTACTGAATTTGATATTCAAGGTTTAGAGTTGGATTGGTGTCTTGTTGCTTGGGATGCAGATTACCGCTACTGCAAAGGAAAATTTGAACATTGGAAATTTAGCGGCACAAAATGGATGCGTAGAAAAAAAGAAGATCAACAGCGATACTTAGAAAACTCTTATCGAGTCTTGCTTACTCGTGCACGTCAGGGGATAGTTATTTATATTCCTAATGGTGAACAAAGCGACTGCACACGTAATCCTGAATTTTATAATCAAACATATGAATATCTAATTAAATGTGGTCTACAAAGTTTGCCAATTTGAAATTTTTTTAATGACTCTCTTTTTTATTCGACTACACAAACACATGTATTGTTTTCAAGCTTTATTTTCCCTGTCGCAATAAACGTATCTTTAATTGCCTGAAGGTTTTCAACCCGGGCACTAGGCACTCCATCGAAGGTTTCCATCCGCTTAATGGTGGAGGCGCCAACTCCGGATTTTGATGCAAGGTCTTCAATTGACCAACGTAAGAAAGCGCGTGCCATACGAATTTGGCCGGAAGTAATCAAGGTAGCTTGCTCCGTATTTGACCCTTAAGGGCTCATTAGATGTACAAAGTAGTTAACCTTATAGACTAAATAGCTTGATTCTTCACATTGGTTGGCTATAATGGCTAGCTAGTTGAACTTTATGGCTCACTTGAGTTGTAAATTATGAGAGTGCGTCTGGAAATCTCGTTATTTTAAGGAGCTTCTATGTGTAATTCTGATTCATTCTTTGCAGCACCAAACCCATCAACCACCGAACCAAACCTCGGCGTTGACCTGCTAATTTTTTACGACGACTTTTTAGAATTCCAAGGCTGCTGCACTTTTTTGTGCGATTCCTTTATGTCCCTGTCAGAAACCGATATGAATCTGGATGAAGCCTGCATTCGCGGTGTGCATATTTTTTCGGGGCAGGTGAAACGCACGGCAGAAACACTTAAGGATCGGTTAAAGGTTTTGCTGGAACAATCTCGCGCTAGTGGTTAGCTTTACTTCATATGTCGATGGGCTTTGGTGTTAAGAATTTCCCGTATTGCGTTTTACTCCATGCGGGCTACAAAACTAAAATGGAAATAAAGAAAATATGATTCCTGAAAATATACGTATCGAAATTCTCGCGCGCATTCGCAACGCGGAGATAGAACATAATGTAAAAGTACTTTATGCCGTTGAATCTGGCAGCCGTGCCTGGGGCTTTGCTTCGCCGAACAGTGATTACGATGTGCGTTTTGTTTATGTGCGGCCAAAGGAATGGTATTTAACCATAGACGTGGAAGATAAACGCGATGTGATTGAATACCCCATAGTCGATGAAATTGATATTAATGGTTGGGATTTGCGTAAGGCTTTAAAACTCTTGTGGCGTTCCAATCCGGCGATTATTGAATGGTTACAATCGCCGATTGGGTATGTGGATGATGGTGTGTTTGCAGCCGCCGCACGGGATTTAATTCCGCGCGTCTATTCGATCGAGAAAGGTATTTATCATTATCGCAGTATGGCGAAAACCAATTATCGTGGTTATTTAAAAGAAGAGTTGGTGCCGATTAAAAAATATTTTTATGTATTGCGGCCACTGTTATCCATACGATGGTTAGAAAAATATCGCCAACCTGCGCCGATTGAATTTCATAAGCTGCGTGAGTTGATTCAGGATAACAACAATATTAATGCTGACATTGAAGCGCTTTTAGAACGAAAAAAACAGAGCCTGGAAAAAGAGCTAGCGCCAGCGATTAAAACGCTAAATGATTTTATTGAGAGCGAGCTTGAAAAATTGGAACAACTTTCGGTGAATGAAAATGAAAGTGACCGGAATATAGAGGATCTGAATATTTTGTTTGCAAAAATAGTGGGGTAATTCCATACATCTAACTATTTTGTTGACGTCGACAAAATGGTTGTGGTTATCAGTAGCCTCAACCTTTTAAATGAGCAGAGTTAAATCCCTCTCCTGACCGGGCGCTCCGGCCCTCCCTTTTTCTAAGGGAGAGGGCTCCTAGAGTTAAGCTTCAGGTTTAAAGTCGCTGGAACAACGCATTTAAGCATGCTAATCTTGTCCGAAAATAGAGCTATTACTTCGGACAAAAACTTGGTTTAAAAAATGTCAAAAAGCATTGAAAATCAAATAATTAGCGTTATTTACGGCAATGGTAGGGGGTGGGCATTTTCTCAAAAAGATTTTGCCGCTCTTGGGCAGCCAGGCGCTATTGATCGCAGCCTGTCCCGCTTGGCGGAAAAAGGCAGTATTCGGCGGCTTGACCGCGGGCTTTATGATTACCCGAAATTCAGCAAGCTGCTTGGGCAATCGCTTGGCCCGGATATGGATCAGGCTGCGCACGCGCTGGCCCGTAAATTTGGTTGGAGTATTCAGGTTTCCGGCAATGCAGCGCTGAATATTTTGGGTTTATCGACACAGGTTCCTACGCAATATCTTTACCTGAGCGATGGCCCTACTAAATCCTATGACATTCTTGGCCAGAAACTGGTTTTTCAAAAAAGCAAAACGACGCATCTCAATTTTAAATATCCTGAGAGCGCACTTCTCGTTCAAGCTATAGAGGCATTGGGTAAAGATCCACTGAGCCCATCGCAACAAACGGCAATTCTGCAATATCTTGAACTGGAAATGCAGGCACCGCAGTTACTGGCAAGCAGGATCATGAAAGATACTCAGTATGTGACAAGTTGGATTTTTCAAGCGATTAAAAATTTATTCATGGAAAAGGAAGCCAGTTAATGAAAAATTTTGCTTTGCGAAGTGCAGGTGAGAGACGCGAAATATTTAGCGCTACGGCCAGTGCTATGGCAATTACACCAGCGGCAGCGGAAAAAGATTTTTGGTTGTGCTGGGTGTTGATGCAATTGTTTGATATTCCTGAATTAGCAAAATGTTTACGCTTTAAAGGCGGCACCAGCCTGCGGTGAATGAAAATGAAAGTGACCGAAATATAGAGGATCTAAATATTCTGTTTGCAAAATTAGTGGGCTAATTTTTTAGAAACATTATTAAATCGTCGATATGTTTGGACTGGCGTATGAAGGAAGTTAGATTGGTTTTAACATTATGTGATGAGGAATTTAAACCCATCATAGATCCCGCCTTTTTTAGCGGGATGGGCCATACAACACCTTTTCTTTGAAAATGGGTGTCGACGTTACCGGAATGATTTGCTTTGTATGTCATCACGTTCTCCTGTGCTAAATCGCCAAGTTTTCACTAAAACGAACAAAGTTAATGGAATAAGACTTTAACCTACCTATATGTATTATTTATTTCTGCGGCGGTATTTCTTGCGTTTCGGCTGTAACCGATTTATTGGTTTTCTTTTTTCCGACTTTTATTTTGCGCATTTCTTTCGTGCGAGTATCAGGGTCATTGATTGAGATATCGTCGGTTTGGTCGCCACCTTCCATGCGGGCCTTTGGGCCGTTGCCGCGCTCGTTGGGATGAACGTAGTCTTTTTCACGAACAGATGTCATGTGGAATACCTCGGATGTATGAATGTTTTCGATGGTATCGGTATAAATTGTGAATGTAAGTTAGCTAGCTAACCTTGGCGGGCGCTCTTTAGTGATACTGTGCTTACCTTAACGACAGTAGTCTGGTTGAGTTCGATTTTTAATTGAAACCTGCATTTAGGAGCAGAGTATGAATGTTCAAGTTGGTGGGATTTTAGGTTTTATTTTGCTGGTTTGTGTGGTTTATGCCATTGTAAAAACTACGCAAAGCAGTGCAAGTACGGGTAACAAAGTCATCTGGATTGTAGTGCTTCTGATTCTGCCTTTCCTTGGTTTTATTTTATGGTATCTGTTTGGTCCTAAATAACCTAAGTAAAAGGATCAGCTTACGTAGGTGGGGTTGAACACACGCCACCCATCCTGCGATCCAGACTGCTTATTTGAAAAAGGAAAAAAGCATCCCCTAATCCTGGTACAGAAATGTGCCGGGATTTTTTTCATCTTTCTTAGGTGCCTGTTTTGCTTATAGAAAATTTCAAGTGGTGAGAGTGGTATTTTGAAATTAAGAGGCTTCAAATTGCGAATCGAACTAAAAATAATTTCGCTAGGATCACTCATCGTAAGACTCAACATCCGTTGCCTGAAGCATTAATGCAGAAGTCTAACCGGGTTGGAAAACTTTTATTTCTTTTCCAAAAACGAATCCAATAACTTCAGGATTGCGCTGCGTTGGGCAGAGCTCAGGCGTTGCCACATGGTGTGGAGCGTTTCGGTTTCATCAGCGAAGGCGTTGCGGTGATATTGCGGTGGGTTTTTTTCGGTAACGAGGGATAGTTTGGTTGGCGGTTCGCTGTCCAGAAAAAACCAGGAGATGGGTACGGAAAGGCTGCGTGCCAGCATATAGAGCTGTGAGGCACTGATTTTGTTTTGGGCATTTTCATAGCGCGATATCTGTTGCTGGGTTGAACCTATGGTTTCGGCCAAGGCTGCCGCGCTGATTTTCTCCCGCTGCCGCAGCTTTTTCAAGCGCAATCCGAGTTGGCGGTCTATGTCATTGACTACGGGTTTGGGCATGGCTCTGTCATCCAAAAACAGGTGAATTGAAGGTATTCACGCGGTTGACAGGTATGTTACCCAGCGTTTAGTATCCTAACAGCAATATAAGTGTAGTAAAATTATATAAAATACGCGTTAATAATATTTATTTGGCGGATGAGCGGAAGGCGATGTTAATTTAAAGGCCACTAGTGATTTCATAGATGAAAGCAGCGCATTCGGTTGTGGCGGAGCTCATGGCCTTTCTTGTGGTGAATGGATTAGGGAGCTTTATATGCATGATTTTTCTTCGCATGATGAGATGAATAACGGGGATGAGTCTTTAGCCGAAAGCCTGGTGATTTTTTATGATGAGTTTGTAGAGTTTCAGGCCTACAGTGCGTTTTTTTGTGATGCCTTGAGTTGCATGGCAAGGACGCAACTGGAATTGGATGATGCCACCTCGCGCGGTGTTTGTGTCTTTTCAAGCTATGTAAAGCGTCGTCTTGAAGAATTAAAAACGAGATTGAAGCAGATCCAACAGAGAGCCTGCATGGATCCTTAGTATTTGAACTGAAGGTTCAGGTAAATAATTGATTTAGCAGGTCACGCAGTTCGATGATTTGTTCTTCTATGATCATGGAATAGTAGGTGCGTATGTGTCGTGTTGGGACGTTATCACTGCTATCCATAATAATTTGCGCCGAGCAAAGCGCTTGCAGTTTGTCGACGCGTAAATAGATTTCATCTTCCAAGAGAAAATGATCTAAAAATTCCAAATTCATTTTTGTATCAGTGCGCTTGTCCATTTCGCTCTCCTGTTAAATTCAAGTCATGTAATTGGATGGGGTTGTTGTTGTCCTGTTTTTATTGTTGGTTTAATTTCTGAGTGCTAATCCGCAGCTATAAATACTACGCAACACGAAGTTTAACTTCGTTACGACAGAAGTTCAACCTCAATAACATGCTATCTTCATTTGCGTTGGAGATTAGGCATGGGGCAATTAAAAAAACAATTTGGTAAGCGTATAAAAACGCTGCGTACCTCGGCAAAAATGACCCAAGAGCAGCTAGCAAATGATGTAGGTGTGACGGTTGAATCGATTAGTAATATTGAGCGTGGTATCCATGGCCCATCCTTTGATACCTTGGAAAAAATTGCAGACGTATTGAAAACGCCGGTACAACATCTATTTGTATTTGAGTAAATTTATTAACGCAAAAAGAACGATTGAGCTTGTAAGCAAAATCGCAGTGCCGTTTTTGTGCAGACGTAGAATTTTTTGCAGTGTTATTTCTGGCAATCCACGCAATACACCGTAGTCCTATCGCCCATTCGCACTTCTTTCAATAACTTATCGCACTGGGTACAGGCTTCGCCGCCGCGTCCATACACCAATAATTGCTGTTTAAAATATCCGGGTTTTCCATCGCCGCCGACAAAATCGCGCAGCGTAGTACCGCCTTGTTCGATGGAGCGCTGCAAAATTATTTTGATATCGCGCACTAAATCTTCGCAATTTTTTTTCGTCAATGTGCCCGCTTTGCGGATAGGTTTGATGCGCGACATAAATAAAGATTCGTTCGCATAGATATTGCCCACACCCACAACTATATGGCTGTCCATAATAAATTGTTTTACCGCCTGGCTGCGTTTGCGGCTGCGTTCAAACAAATAGGCTGCGGTGAAATTATCCGTTAAAGGTTCGGGGCCAAGTTTGCTAAGCAGCGAATGTTCCTCTGGCTTGCCTTCTATCCACAATAAACAACCAAAGCGGCGCGGGTCGTGATAACGCAAGGCGATTTTGCCGAATACCCAGTCGAAGTGGTCGTGATTGTTGGGGGTTGATGCCGCGTCTACAATACGTAAATTGCCCGACATGCCCAGGTGAATCATGGCGTGGCCATTGGCGAATTCAAACAGCAAGTATTTGCCACGGCGGGTGATGTTAAGCAAGTGCTGTGCGGTGAGTAGTGACACTAGCTCGGTGGGTATTGGCCAGCGCAGGTTAGGGCGGCGAACAATTACCTGGGTAATGGGTTGCTTCACTATGTGCGGCGCTATACCGCGCAGGGTTGTTTCAACTTCGGGTAATTCGGGCATGGCGACCTACAAAGTATTTTTATAAGGTGTATTAGGGACGTTTAACTGGCATTGACTCTAAGAATTAAATTCAGTTGGTGGGAGAGCAGCTGAAAATCTTCAAATTGCCGCGCGCTTAAGATTTCTCCGGCATTATCCGCGTAAAGAATGGCAACCAGGCGTCGGTTCTTTTTGAGGGGCGCCAGCATAATATCACCGTTGTGGGCGAGTGGTGCCAAAGTTCCCAGGGGTTTAATGGCTTGCGCGGGTTGATACCACATAGGTATTTGTGTGCGTAAAAAATCGTGGAGCAATTCGCCTTTGTGTAGTGTGTTCAGTTCGATGCGTACTTTTTGTCGCCATACATGGGTGTCTTTGCCCGCGATATAACGCACATCAATACATTTGGATTTGTAGTCGAGCATGGCGATAGTCACTCGCGCTACGCCTGAACCTTCGTGTAGCGCGGCAACGGAAAACTGCATAATTTTGGATAAGTCGCCACCCTCCAGCATAAATTTGAGAATGTAATTAAGCAGCTGCTGGAATTCATAGCCGGTTTCGACCGTGGCTATGTCCGTAGGAAAAGGATCTATGGCGTTTGGGTTTGGCAATGAAGACAGCAACATTTCCGCCCCGTAACTTTTGGCTACTATGGCGGCTTCCTCGGCCATCTGTGCCACCTGGGTTTTGGCTTCGTCCTGGGTAATGTCACACAGCTGGCTAACCTGGGCATAAATGCGGGCCATTTCAGCAGAGTTGGTGCCTTTATGAATAAATTTGCTCAGGTCATTGCCGATGTTGATGGCACGAACCATGTTATTCGGTTGGAGATTATCTTCACTGGCTTCTCGCACCAGTTCACCGAGCGACCATTCTTTAATAAGGCATCTATTGAGTTCATCAATGTCTACGCCCAAATATTCCAGCGAAATGGCTTGTTCCTGTTCCGGGTGAAGATCGCGAGCTACGACAAATTGCTCTGCCGCGTCGCTACCTGAAGACAATAAGGCGAGTTCACCAATATTTCGCAGGAGCGCAGCAATAAAGACTTGTTCTTTATGCTCTCCATCCAGATAGGGAACCATGGCTTTGGCTTGTACGGCCGCATGGAAGGACTTGGCCAGGCGTTGGATTAAGAGTTCTTTGGGCTTACCTTTGAGAAAGCTGTCAATCAAGGTAGAGGTGAGGGTTATGTTTTTGAGATTATTAAAACCGAGCTGAGTAACGGCGCGCGATACAGTGCGAATCGGGCTGAACGAACGATTATAGTGAATGGAGTTAGATATCTTGAGGACTTTAGAGGTTAAATCGGCATCGCGTAAAATAATGTTGGTTAAATCATTGGTGCGGCAGTCATCCTGTTCGCTGAGTTCGCAAATATCCTTAACAACGGAATTTATCGAGGGTAAATCCTTGTTGGCTAACGCTCGCATCCAGGCATCTAACCCACGAATTCCACCCATGATGCGCGCCCAATAAAGTGTGCTCTAGGTCACAGTCTAGATGAGGTGTTGCAACTCGGGCGCTTAAACATAGATTTTGTAGGCATAAAAAAACCCGGCACTGCCGGGTTTCTTATTAGGCTCAATCATGAACTATAAAACTATGAACTATAAAATAGTTACTTGATTTTGCCTTCTTTGTAGATCACATGCTGACGTACAACGGGATCAAACTTTTTGATTTCCATTTTTTCTGGCATGGTGCGCTTGTTTTTATCGGTTGTGTAAAAATGACCGGTACCAGCACTTGAATTAAGACGAATTTTATCGCGCATGACACTTGCTCCTATCTAGTAAGCTTTTCAATAAGTAGCTTTTAAACTTTTTCACCGCGACCGCGGATTTCAGCCAAAACTACATCGATACCACGTTTGTCGATTGTGCGCATACCTTTAGGGGTTAAACGCAAAGAAACAAAACGCTTTTCAGTTTCTACCCAAAAACGATGGGTATGTAGATTTGGCAAAAAACGACGCTTGGTGTGGTTTTTTGCGTGAGAAACATTGCAACCAGTAATCGGACGCTTACCAGTAACTTGACATACTTTAGACATTCTATTGCCTCATTAAAAATTCAGCGCGCTAAGCCAGGGATGGGGCTGGTAACGCTGGGTTAAGCCGTAAAGCAGATTAACAACCAGCATGGTGCATTGTTGTTAGCAGCCCTAATTTCAGTTTTCTAAACGCGGTTGTAATGGGTTATAGATGACTAACCTTGCTGGAAAGCGCGCTCCGTTTTACTCAAAAGCACGCTAGGCAGACACAAACTTGGGGTGCTTCAAACAACCCTGCCGCAGAGAGCCGCGTTTTATACCAAAACAACCTTGCAATAGCAACGACAAGCTGTTTTTTTGGCCAAAAAACTCACGTTATTGCAGATTTCTTCCGGCTTTGCAGAAAGAAATCTGGTTAATGCCCAAAATTCCCTGTTTGCCTTCCTTTATAGCAACCCGCGTTCTGCGAAAGAAACCACTTCTTTGTCACCCACTATCATATGATCGATAACGCGTATCCCGACCAGATCCAGCGATTCTTGTAAGCGCCGCGTGATGAGTTGATCGGCCTGGCTCGGTTCGGCCATACCGGATGGGTGATTGTGGGCAAAAATTACAGCGGCTGCGTTACGGGCCAAGGCTTTTTTGACGATTTCGCGCGGATGAACGCTAGCGCCGTCGATAGTGCCGAAGAAAACTTCGTCATAAGCAATGAGTCGATTCTGATTATCTAAAAAGAGAACAGCAAAAATTTCGTGGGGTTGGTGCCGCAGTTGCGAGCTTAAATAGGCACGCACTAGGTCGGGACTTGTTAACAACACACCTTCCTTCATGCTGGCAAATAGATGGCGCCGTGCCATTTCGAGTGCAGCTTGTAGCTGCGCATATTTGGCGATACCCAAGCCTACGCCGCGACAAAAATCGCTTTGACTCGCCTCAAGAATCTGGCGCAAGCCACCAAATTCAGTTAACAGCTCCCGTGCAATATCAACTGCAGTTCTACCTACAGTCCCGGTGCGGATAAAAATGGCCAGTAATTCGGCATCCGATAATATTTTGGGGCCATTAGTTAAAAGTTTTTCGCGGGGGCGTTCAGCAGCGGGCCAGTTTTTGATAGTCATACGATTTTCCTTCCTTGTTAAATTAAAGATCCATTAGATAAACTGCTAGCGCAGAATGATATTTATGCTCTTGTCCGTCAAGTTTTTTTACGATTGCGGTAATTGTCCTATTGCCCAAGGTTAACAAGCAGTGACATTGCGCTACAATCCATATTCGTTCTATCCATAATTGTTTCGTCCAAATTCAACATACGCATTTAACACAGGCGCAGTGAATGAGTTCACTTACCAACAAGCAAATTTTACTCGGCGTAACCGGCGGCATTGCTGCTTATAAAAGTGCTGATCTTGTCCGTCGTTTACAAGATGCGGGTGCGCAAGTGCGGGTGGTGATGACTGCAGCAGCGCAAGAGTTTATAACGCCACTCACGATGCAAGCGCTGTCGGGTAATCCTGTCCACACTGCATTGCTCGACTCTGCTGCTGAAGCGGGGATGGGCCACATTCAATTAGCGCGCTGGGCTGACCTGGTGTTGGTAGCACCTGCCAGTGCTAATTTCATCGCCCGTTTAGTGCAGGGGCAGGGCGATGATTTACTAACAACTATTTGTCTGGCAACGGCTGCACCCATTGCCTTAGCACCAGCGATGAATCAGGGGATGTGGCTGAATGCCAGCACGCAAACGAATTTGCAAGTTTTGCGCGAACGCAAAGTGCATCTATTTGGCCCCGCCAACGGTGGCCAAGCCTGCGGTGATGTAGGCCCAGGTCGCATGTTAGAGCCGTTGCAGTTAATCGAAGCGGTGTCAGGTTTGTTTCAAAGCGGTATATTGTCTGGCAAAAAAGTGGTGATTACCGCTGGCCCAACGCGGGAGGCTATAGATCCTGTGCGCTATATTAGTAACCACAGTTCCGGCAAGATGGGTTATGCGCTGGCGCAAGCAGCGATGGAGGCGGGGGCTACAACCATATTGATTTCCGGCCCGACACAATTGACCGCGCCGGAGCGTGTTGAATATATTGCGGTGACTACGGCTGAGGAAATGTTACAGGCGAGTTTGGCACAGGCATCGGGGTGCGATATATTTATCGCTGCTGCTGCGGTGGCAGATTATAGGCCTGCGCAAATTGCGCCACAAAAAATAAAAAAAACTTCGGCGGATTCGATGACCCTCGAGTTAATTCAAAATCCCGATATTGTAGGAACCATTGCGGCACTAAAGATAAAACCCTACACCGTTGGCTTTGCAGCGGAAAGTGAAAACCTGCTTGATTATGCGCAACAAAAGTTAGAGCGAAAAAATCTTGATTTAATTATTGCCAATAATATCAGCAGCGATGATATAGGTTTTAACAGCGACAACAACGCCGTCACCGTGATTGATGCGAAGCAGCAAATTGTAGAATTAACCAAGCGTAGCAAACAGCAGCTTGCGCGAGACCTAATTGGGATTCTGGCGAAAAAAATGAATAGCTAAACCATTTTTCAATACTATTTCAATATTACTTTTTAAAGTAACAAAACCACTAAGGGGACAGTGTGGACGATCTCGATAAGAAAATTCCTAACATTATAAAAAAGCCGGTTGGGCCAGCAACATCAGTGGCAGCACGGGCAGCATTAAAATTACAGGAACAAGCCAAAACAAAAGCCGCTGCGCAGCGGCGATTGCTGTTGATTTCAATAGGTGTTGCGCTGTTGCTCAATGTTATCGCGGGATATGTTCTCTACGGTATTATGGTGCAAGAAAAAACCCGCGATAACATGCAACAGGCCATGGATCGCGAGTTAGATTTGCGTGTGAAAAATGCAAGTACTTTTTTGGAGAAAAATCAACAAAAATTAGATGAGCTTGCCCATCACCCGGATTTTGTTCAAGCGCTCACTGAAAAAAATCAGGAGACATTTCAGCTACTGAGCAATTCATTTATAACGAAATTTGAAGATGCCCTCGGACTAAGTATTTTTGTGGTAGGGGAAGCCGAAATTAATCGCGATGCTGCAATCCCTATTCGCTTTCCAGAATTGGATTTAATTCGCAGAGCAGAAAGCAGGTTAAGTTATCTTGCTGAGGCGGCGTTAATTAATGACAAATGGCAAATTAATTTCATTACTCCCGTAGCAATCGACAAGGAGCAACCGGTATTGGGCACTATCCTGTTGACGCTGGATGCTGCGGGGCTTAACAAAGATTTTTCAGCGGTGGATACAAATTCAGGTGAGACTATATTGCAGCAAAAATTTGCTAATGCTGCGGCACAGAATGTGATGAAGTTGGGCACAACAAGCAGTCATCCGAGCCATGAAAAAGTCATACCTAAAAGCAATTGGCAAATTAAATTTACACCCTCGGATACAACGGTACAAAGTGCTGTTGAGTCTCCCACACTATGGGCGATAATTATTGGCTGCAGCACTGCGTTGAGTTTAGTGTTAGCGATGTTGCTAAGCCGATTCCTGGTTAAAAATGCAAAAATTTCGCAAGAGAGTTTAGCTCCCACTGCTGCCGATATTAACAAGCCCAATCTAGGGTCCGGTACGGATGCAGCGTTAAAAAATACTCTCTTCCAAAAGCAAGATATTTTAGACATCGCTGTTATCGATGAAGATGAAAACATTTTAGGTTTACACGATACCAGCAAAAAGAAACAGACTGCCGCCGCGTCCTTTGTGGACGACGGTTCAATCCCGCTCAATATTTTTCGCTCCTATGATATTCGCGGCATAGTGGGTACAGATTTAACGGCAGCACTGGCCGAAAAAATTGGCCAGGCTGTGGGTAGTGAAGCGCTGGATCA
The DNA here is from genome assembly GCA_040385335.1 of Pseudomonadota bacterium. Classification (GTDB taxonomy): domain Bacteria; phylum Pseudomonadota; class Gammaproteobacteria; order Pseudomonadales; family Cellvibrionaceae; genus Cellvibrio. The sequence goes on along the minus strand of JAZKHP010000035.1, from coordinate 14,283 downwards.
AGGCGAACATCACCTCGTTGTAGCGCGCGATGCCCGCATTCACAGTCAGGAATTAACCAATGGACTTATCAAAGGTATTTTGCGCAGTGGTTGTAATGTTATTAATATCGGGATTGTGCCTACGCCGGTAATGTATTTTGCAACCTATCATTTTGACGATGTACGCAGCGGTGTAATGGTAACCGCGAGTCATAATCCCGCCGACTACAATGGCTTTAAAGTGGTGATTAATAATAATGCCTTGGCCGATGAAGCGGTTATGGAATTGCGCACGCGCATCATCAGCAAACGCGTTCATCAAGGTGTAGGCGAAGAAACTTTCCGCGAAATTCTGCCGCATTATATTGAACGCATTTTTTCCGATGTGGCGCTGGCAGGAAATGTATCTTTAGTCATTGACGCTGGCAATGCGGTAACCGGTATAGTTGCGCCACAATTATTTGAAGAATTAGGCTGTGTGGTTACGCCGCTTTATTGTGATCTGGATGGCAACTTTCCCAACCACGATCCTGATCCAACGCAAGAAAAAAATCTGCAAGATTTAATTGCAAAAGTTCAAGCCGTAAAAGCGGATTTAGGTGTGGCGTTTGATGGTGATGGTGATCGTTTAGTGGTGGTCACCCCGAAAGGCGATATTATTTGGCCGGATCGTTTATTAATGTTATTTGCCAAAGATATATTAGCCCGCAACCCAGGTGCAGATGTCTTGTTTGACGTGAAATGTTCGCGTCAACTTAATCAGGTGATTAGTGGTTACGGTGGCCGTCCTATTATGTGGAAAACCGGTCACTCACCCATGAAAGCAAAAATGGTAGAGACCGGCGCGCTCATTGGTGGCGAATATTCGGGACATATTTTTATTAAAGATCGTTGGTATGGTTTTGATGATGGCATGTATGCCATGGCGCGGCTGTTGGAAATTATTACCCTGCGCGATCAAAAAATTGATGATATTTTTGCCGCCTTTCCGCAGTTGTGTACTACACCGGAAATAAAAGTGGCGGTGCCGGATAAATTAAAATTTGAATTAATTAAAAAAGTTGCCGAACAAGGCGATTTTAAAAATGGCAACATCACTCTTATTGACGGCGTTCGTGTTGATTACAGTAAGGGCTGGGGTTTGGTGCGTGCATCCAATACATCACCTGCATTGACCTTGCGTTTTGAAGCAGAAAGCGAAGAAGCTTTGGAATTAATTAAACAAATTTTTAAACGCGAATTATTAAAAATAGATAGCAGTCTTGTGCTTGAATTTTAAAATTTTATACAATCGTCATACCCGCTGCGTGAGTATGGCGATCTAACATTTATATACAGGAAAAATTATGTCTCTCAGTCGTGAATCGGCAATGAACGTTGCCAACGTATTAACCGAAGCTCTGCCTTATATCCAACGCTTCACCGGTAAAACTATTGTGGTTAAATTTGGCGGTAACGCCATGGTTGATGAAGCCCTGCAAAATAGTTTTGCCCGCGATATCGTATTAATGAAATTGGTGGGTATGAACCCGGTAGTGGTCCACGGTGGTGGCCCGCAAATTGATGATTTATTAAAAAAGTTAAATATTAAATCCGAATTTGTCAGCGGCATGCGGGTAACGGATAGCGCGACAATGGATATAGTAGAAATGGTGCTGGGCGGCACGGTCAATAAACAAATCGTTAGTTTAATCAATCGTAACGGTGGTCAGGCTATTGGTTTAACCGGTAAAGATGGCCAATTAATTCGTGCGCGTAAATTGACGGTAACGCACAAAACTCCTGAGATGCTTGCACCTGAAATAGTGGATATAGGTCATGTGGGAGAAGTGTCTGGCGTGAATACGTCAGTTATTAATATGCTGCTGAATAGCGATTTTATTCCTGTTATCGCACCGATTGGTGTCGGTGATGATGGTGCTTCTTATAATATCAATGCCGATTTAGTGGCTGGAAAAATTGCCGAAGTGCTACGTGCTGAAAAACTAATGCTATTAACGAACGTGGCGGGTTTGCAGGATAAGCAGGGTAATGTATTAACCGGCTTAAGCACTACACAAGTGGATGCCTTAATTGCTGACGGCACAATTTATGGCGGCATGTTGCCAAAAATCGCCTGTGCTTTGGATGCTGTAAAAGGTGGCGTTACTAGCGCCCATATTGTTGATGGTCGTGTCGATCATGCCGTGCTTCTGGAAATTTTCACTGATGCGGGTGTGGGCACTTTGATTACAAATAAAAGTAAAAAATAAAGCAGTGCGCACGTAGTTGCTGCCGCGAAATATTTTTACAAATTATGGATGAGATGATTCGCAGACAACGAATCGCAATATTTACGCTGATATTGTTAATTTATGACAACATTGGTTTAAGTTTTGCGATTTGTAGAATGTGAATTCCCTGCGTTTCCCTTTGCGTTGTTATTCATTTATTGCGCAGCTTGAGCTTATTCCCGTTTTGCAGTGTTAGCTATATTTCCGGTTTTTCACGCGCTTTATAGAAACTAGATGATCTCCTGGACGCGGCGATCCAGTTTCATCCCCCCACTAGTCATGTTAAATACTCCCTTAGCTTTAAATGTATGAATTTTTCCCCGATTCAGGGATGGTTTTACCGTTCCGCTTGAAGACATTTCTTTACCCTAGCGCCTAGCTGAGCGAGAATGCGTCCCTATTTATTTATATCTGCTCACAGAAGCAGTTGATTAGCCATTGAGAATCCGAGAAAAAGTAAAAAACTAAACAGTTACTAGCAATTGCTACCCATTTTTAAGGAGTTTGAGTCATGCCTTCTCGTATACAACTTGCCAACGCCATTCGCGCCCTGTCGATGGATGCCGTACAAAAAGCCAATTCCGGCCACCCCGGTGCCCCAATGGGCATGGCGGATATTGCCGAAGTTTTGTGGAATGATTTTTTTAAGCACAACCCCACCAACCCGAATTGGGCTGATCGCGACCGCTTTGTGTTGTCCAACGGCCATGGCTCCATGCTAGTTTATTCATTGTTACATCTCTCGGGTTACGACCTGGCGATGGATGACCTTAAGCAATTTCGTCAATTGCATTCAAAAACCCCGGGCCATCCGGAGCGTGGTTATACCCCCGGCGTAGAGACCACCACGGGTCCTCTAGGTCAAGGCATAGCGAATGGCGTTGGTATGGCGATAGCCGAGAAAATGCTCGCTGCGCAATTTAATCGCGATGGCCACAATGTTGTTGATCACCACACCTATGTGTTTCTCGGCGATGGCTGCATGATGGAAGGTATTTCCCATGAGGTCTGTTCATTAGCAGGAACCTTGGGGCTGGGTAAACTTATTGCCTTTTATGACGACAACGGAATTTCTATCGATGGCCACGTTGAGGGCTGGTTTACGGATAACACCCCGGCGCGCTTTGAAGCTTACGGCTGGCATGTTATTCCTGCGGTAGATGGCCATGATTCAGCTGCGGTGAAAGCTGCCATTGAAGCGGCTCGCGCAGAAACGGGCAAACCAACATTGATCTGCTGCAAAACCACTATCGGTTTTGGCTCACCTAATAAACAAGGCTCTCACGATTCCCACGGTTCGCCGCTGGGTGCGGATGAAGTAGCTCTGGTGCGTAAAACACTGGGCTGGGAATACCCACCTTTCGTAGTCCCAGCAGATGTCTATGCAGGTTGGGATGCGAAAGCCAAAGGCGCCGCCGCAGAAAAATCCTGGACAGAAAAATTGGCCGCATACAAAGCAGCTTACCCGGAGCTAGCGGCTGAATTCGAGCGTCGCGTTATTAAAGGCGAATTACCGGCAAACTTCGCCGCTAAAGCAGAAGCCTTTATTGCTGAAAGCCAGGCTAAAGGCGAAAGCATCGCCAGTCGTAAAGCATCACAAAACTCCATCGCTGCGTTCGGCGCAATATTGCCTGAATTGTTAGGTGGTTCTGCGGATCTTGCGGGTTCTAACCTCACGTTATGGAAAGGCTCCAAAGGTGTAACTGCGGAGGATGCCAGCGGTAACTACATTTATTACGGTGTGCGTGAGTTCGGTATGAGCGCCATCATGAACGGTATTTCTGCCCACGGCGGTTTTATCGCTTACGGTGCAACCTTCCTAATGTTCCAGCAGTACGCTGCCAATGCGGTACGTATGTCGGCATTAATGAAGCTGCAAAATATCTTCGTTTATACCCATGATTCGATTGGTCAAGGCGAGGATGGCCCAACCCATCAACCTATCGAAGTCCTGGCGACTTTGCGCATGACACCGAATATGGACACTTGGCGCCCTGCGGATGCCGCCGAATCCGCTGCCTCCTGGAAAGCTGCTATTGAACGCAAAACCGGCCCAACGGCTTTGGTTTTCAGCCGTCAAAATCTGGATGCCATAGCACGCACACCTGCCCAGGTTAGCCAGATTGCCCGCGGTGCTTACGTGTTAATAGATTCCGTCGGCGAGCCTGATGCAATTCTGATTGCAACCGGTTCTGAGCTTGGCGTTACCGTAAAAGCCGCAGCAAAATTAAAAGCTAACGGCCGCAATGTGCGTGTAGTGTCTATGCCTTCCACTAGCGTATTTGATCGTCAGGATGCGCTTTACAAAGAATCGGTATTGCCACTCAGTGTATTAGCCCGCGTTGCCGTAGAAACTTCACATGTGGATTTCTGGGCGAAGTATGTTGGCTTGGATGGCCGTGTCGTTGGGATGCAAGGTTTCGGTGAATCCGCACCTGGCCCAGCGTTGCTCGACTTCTTTGGTTTTACAGTGGATAACATTGTTAGTACGGTTGAAGAATTGTTGGAAGACTAAGAGCAAGAAAAAACACCCGGCGTTAGTCGGGTGTTTTGTTTAGATTCCACCAACAATAAAAATGCAGCTTATTCAAGAGGGAAATTTATGCCAAATGCCTGGATGATCCGCGCGGGTCGCGGTGGAATGTACAGCGAGGAATTCGAAAAAGGCTTTGTTGCCATTGGTTGGGGTGATCTGGGCGATTTAAATCGATACAGGTCTACAGGTGAGATTCGAGCAAAGTATATTGAGCTTTATGGTAACGACAAGCCAAGCCGAACTGCTAATGCTGTGGCGATAATACTTAAATTTCGTGACCAGATTAAGAAAGACGATTTTATGCTGAGTTATAACGGCGAAACACGTGAATATCTTTTTGGTCGTGATAAGGGTGAGTATTGTTACAAAGAAAATGTAGTTGGAAGTTTCCCGCAATTGCGAACCGTTGATTGGATCGCTAAAGTCAGTCGTGACAAGTTGTCGCAAAAAGCCCGTAATTCTTTAGGCTCTGTATTAACGATGTTTTCGGTTAATACAGAAATCGTGGAAGAAATTCAGGCAATCTTAGCTGGAACAACGGTTATAGCTTTAAAACAAGAAGACATACTTGAAGACGTGGCAGAGCTAAAAGACGAGACTGTCGAACGTAGCCACGAACTGATCAAAGACAGGATCGTATCCCTTTCACCGGATAAAATGGAAGATTTGACCGCAAGCATCCTTCGCGCAATGGGTTACAAAGCTAAAGTTTCTCCAAAAGGCCCGGATCGAGGCGTCGATGTTATCGCCTCTCCTGATGGTCTTGGCTTAACTCGTCCGAGAATAAAAGCGGAAGTAAAACACCGCAGTGGTGCGATGGGATCGCAGGCAATTCGTAGCTTTATTGGTGCTCTGCGCGATGGCGATTCAGGGTTATTTATAAGTACCGGTGGATTTAGTAAGGAAGCTCGCTATGAGGCAGAACGCTCAACCTTCCCTTTAACATTAATTGATCTCGACGATTTGGCTGGATTAATTGTCAGCCATTATGAAAATTTTGATCTGGAAGGAAGGGCGCTTGTTCCGTTGGTAAGAATCTATTGGCCTGTCGATTAAGATATCCTGCGGGCGTAAGCCTACTTGGAAATATAGTCCAAAACACCAACACCTTTAAAAATATCAACTCAGTGATAAGACCCTGGATACCCTTGATGAAGGTGTTAGAAGGAAATTTTTCCATGACTATTGAAGCCAAAAAAGCTACAAACGAAGCTTCATTTACTACTTTCCTTTGAGTGAACATATTTAATGTCATCACCTATAGGATTTAATATTTAAAGACTATTGTCACCGTGTATTGGGAACTTATCATGTGCGAAATAGCGCGCTTAACAGGTACAGCTGTGAGGACATTGCACAAAGAACTGACCAATCTGGCTCAGGTTGGTATTTTGCAGAAATCGACATAGGGAAATTAAGTCAGCTGTCAAACCAATTGCTATAACTTGATGTTTAAGAAGCTGGCCAACATTCTGTGCAAAGCCTCAAGTATTGCCGACGTATTAGTTGAAGTACTTTAGCGGTTTGTAAAAAAACGAACTAAACCCTTAACTGGGTAAGAATCCCTCTTGATAAGCGAGATTTGGAACGACTAATTATGTAAACTCCATCTTTTTTCTCAAGTACATTTTCGGTTTAGATTTTGGAGTATTCCCCCATGACAGTAAAATTAATGAAAGACCAAAACCTCGCGGGCAAACGTGTTTTGATTCGCCAGGATTTAAACGTACCACTGGAAGATGGCCGCATTACCAGTGGTGTGCGTATTGATGCATCTATTCCTACTATTAAGGCTGCCTTGGCTGCCGGTGCCAAAGTCATGGTGATGTCCCATCTTGGCCGTCCTGATGAAGGTGTCTACGATGAAGCTTCTTCGCTTGCTCCTGTCGCAGCTTACCTCAGTAAAAAATTAGGCCGCGATGTACCGCTCGTTAAAAACTGGGTAGATGGTTTTGCAATGCAAGGCGATTTGGTGCTGCTTGAGAACGTGCGCTTCAACCTTGGTGAAGGCAAAAATTCTGACGAGCTCAGCAAAAAAATGGCGGCACTGTGTGACGTGTTTGTGATGGATGCTTTTGGTACCGCACATCGCGCTCAAGCATCGACTCACGGTGTAGCAAAATTTGCACCTATTGCTTGTGCAGGACCCTTGCTCTCCAGTGAACTGGAAGCACTCGCGAAAGTATTGGATAACCCGGCGCGGCCGTTAGTGGCAATCGTCGGTGGTTCAAAAGTGTCTACTAAATTAAGTGTGTTGGATGCCCTCTCGAAAATCGCCGACATTCTTGTGGTTGGCGGCGGCATTTCAAATACGTTTGTTGCAGCGGCAGGCAATGAAGTAGGTAACTCACTTTATGAAAAAGATTTAATCCCTGAAGCACAACGTTTGTGCAAATCTACCGAAGTTGTTTTCGCGACTGATGTGCGTGTTACCAAAGAAGGTTTTAAATCCTGGAATCACAATTCCGTTGCCGTGGTGAAAAAAGCCAACGGAATAAAATCCGACGAAGAAATTATTGATTACGGTCCAGAAACTGCTGCACATGTTTCGGAAATTATCAAAAATGCTAAAACCATTTTGTGGAATGGCCCGGTCGGCGTATTTGAATTCGACGCTTTTGCAAAAGGTACTGAAGCGATTTCCCGTGCAATAGCGGCAAGCGATGCTTTCTCTGTTGCGGGTGGCGGTGATACTTTAGCGGCTATCGACAAATGGAATCTTGCAGATAAGATTTCTTATGTATCTACCGGTGGTGGTGCTTTTCTTGAATTCGTGGAGGGTAAGGTATTGCCTGCTGTAGCGATTTTGGAAGAGCGTGCGAAAGATTAATTGTTGGTTTTGCGAATAAATGGGCGGCCAATGTGCCGCCTTATTTTTTAGTGAATTGGTGATGAGTACTTGTGTGCTGTGAAAATATAGGTAGGTGTTATTTGTAAGGGTAAGCGAGGTGCGTGTTATTAAAATTCAGTGTAAAAATACTTTTAGCTTGATACTGTTACTCTCACTTACGTAATCTCAGCGTCACTATGCTTAATACTATGTCTACTAATTTTAAATTTGCGTTTATCGATAGTCTGCAATCTGTTGATGCTGCTCGTTGGGATGCACTTTGTCCTGATGATTATCCGTTTGTACGTCATAGTTTTTTGTCTGCCTTGGAAGAGAGTGGTAGCGTTAGTCAAGAACAAGGATGGCAGCCGCAACATTTACTCATTGAAGAGGGTGATGTCTTAATTGCAGCTGTGCCCCTTTATATAAAATCCCATTCTTATGGGGAATATGTTTTTGATTGGGCGTGGGCTGATGCGTATAAACGTTATGGACTTAACTATTATCCAAAATTAATTTCTGCCATTCCCTTTACGCCCTGCAGCGGCATACGAATTTTAATAGCAGATGCTGAAAAGCAATCCGCATTAATTCTGCTAATAGTCACAGCGATAAAAAAGCGTGCGCAGGAATTAAATGCATCAAGCTGGCATTGCTTGTTTATTACCAAAGACATTTCTGAACAACTTCTTGCTTCGGCAACAGTACAGCGTATTGGCTGTCAATTTCACTGGTTTAATCGCAGCTATAAAAGCTGGGATGACTTTGTTGCAACCATGACGTCGCGCAAGCGCAAGAATATTAATAAAGAGCGCAGTAAAGTCAACGAACAGGGCATTACTTTTTTAACAAAAGAAGCTGCTGACATAAATCCAGATGATTGGAAATTATTTTATCAACTCTACTGCAATACCTATTTAAAGCGCAGTGGTCACAACGGATATTTAACAGAGCAATTTTTTAACTTAATCGGTAAAAATTTTTCCTCTGCAGTGGTGATGGTTATTGCACAGCACGAAAATAAATCTATTGCCGCTGCATTATTTTTTAAAGATAACATCACTCTTTATGGCCGCTATTGGGGATGCTTGGAAGAATATGACTTTTTACATTTTGAAACTTGTTACTATCAAGGCATTAATTACGCAATTAAGAAAGGTTTGCAACGATTTGATGGGGGTGCTCAGGGAGAGCACAAAATACAGCGTGGCTTTGAGCCCATCATCACTTATTCAAATCATTGGCTGATGCGCGATGACTTTCAACAGGCGATAAGCAACTTCGTCGACCAGGAAGCAGAAGGTGTACAGGCTTATTCTGCAGACGCAAAAAATAATTTACCTTTTAAGGAAGTGTGATGTGTTGAACCGTTTGATGAAATCATTACACCCAGGCAATATTTTAATTGCGCTCGATGAAATTGATACTGCAGCCCCGTCTTATTCGCTGAACAGGCCGCAAGCATTGCGCCGTGTGGTAATAGTCCTCGCCTGTGTCTGTTTAAGTTTGTTGCTTGATCACTACGCAAAGTTTTCTGATAATTTGTATGATCTTTTACAGTTAGTGTCTAAATGGAAAGATCTCCCGGAAAATTATTATCGCCAGCAATTAGTGGCGACGGGTTGGGCAGAGCTGTATGAGTATGGCTGGTGGACTAGTATTCATTTCATTAGCTATGTGGTATTGCCGGCCATCTGTATTCATTATTGCTTTAAACAACGCGTTCGCGATTTTGGTTGGCAATTAAATCAATCGCTACAACATTGGCGGGGATATTTATTATTGCTTAGCCCCATTCTCGTATTTGTGTATCTGGTGAGCCTGGGTAATGACTTTGTAGATCATTATCCTTTTTATAAGCTGGCAGGACGCAGCTGGGCTGATTTTCTGGCATGGGAATTTTTGTATATTTGCCAATTCATCTTTTTAGAATTTTTCTTTCGTGGTTTTGTTGTCAATGCGCTGCGTCCTGCCGTGGGTGCAAATGCCGTTTGGATTATGTGTGTACCTTATTTAATGATTCACTTTCCTAAACTTTGGCTTGAAGCTAGTGGCGCTATTTTTTTCGGTTTGTTCCTGGGAATTCTCGCGTTGCGCTCTCGCTCTATCTGGGGCGGAGTATTAGTGCATGCAGGTGTAGCTTTAAGTATGGACATTGCGGCTTTAATCCGTAAACAGGGATTGCCGGATTTTTTGTGGCCTTTATAGAATTGATTATTTATTTGTAACTGAAAGTAACTGTTTTATAAGAGCAAGAAAGAAAATCGCATATTATTAAAATATATCCGTACCTTAAAGTCATTTCAACTTTTAGTGTGATTCTAAAAAAATGTAAAAATGAAATGGATTTAACAGTAACCACCACTAATTAAAATTTCTATTTAATTATATGCGGAGGAAAAATAGTGTTTATCACCTCATTATTAATGTAGATGGTTATAAATTGGACAAAATTTAAATAGATGGCTTATTAAATTCATCGAACCATAAAAATGATGCTATTTATTTCAAAAAAAACATTAGATCTACTAGGAAATCCAAATTGTTTTAGTCTTGTTGGAAAAGTTTTTTCGAAGGAAGAAAGTGTGTCGGGACAAATTAATACTTAATTAGCACATTCTTTGTACAAAAATACGATGGGATTTGCAACTTCTAAAAAATTAATAAGAAAAAGTCGTAAATCTGATCAATTTAGACTGAGTAATGAGTAAAAAAACAACTAAATATCAATTTTTTATTCTAGAGAAAATCAAAACAGTATGTTAACTTGCCAGTCGCTGTGATCTTATGAAAGCGGCAGCAAACAAAAAGTTACGATAACAATTAAAGTTTCGAGGAATAACTCCATGCAAAAAACTATAAGTTTTAAAAAGAAAATTATTGTCAGTGCAATTGCTTCTGCACTGGCAGGAGCTAGCGTTTCCGCGCTAGCCCAAGACGATGCTGTTGAAGAAATTGTAGTTAGTGGTATTCGCGCGAGTTTGACTCGTGCTGTGGATATCAAACGCGATGCTGCTGGTGTGGTTGACGCAATCTCTTCAGAAGACATCGGTAAAATGCCAGATGCAAACTTGGCTGAATCGTTACAACGTGTCACCGGTATTTCAATTGATCGTTCTAATGGTGAAGGCGCTAGGCTCACTGCTCGTGGTTTCGGCCCAGATTACAACCTGGTTACCTTGAATGGTCGTCAATTGTCATCAGCCTCAATCGCTGAAGACGGTGCCATTACTAGCGGCCGTTCATTCGATATGAGCAATGTCGCATCTGAATCTGTTTCAGGTGTAGATGTGTACAAAACCGGTAAGGCAAGTATTCCTACGGGTGGTATTGGTGCAACGGTTAACATTAAAACCGCTAAACCATTCGATTATGAAGGTTTTAAAGCTTCAATCGGTGGTAAAGCTCTATATGACACATCTGCCGATATGCACGATGAACTTACGCCAGAACTATCTGGTTATGTAAGCTGGTCTAATGAGACGTTTGGTGCATCTTTGTCGCTTACTCACCAAGAGCGCAACAGTGGTCGCTCCGGTTATAACAACCTTGGCTTTGGTGCGCATCAACGACGCTATACAGGCGGCAGTATATTCGACGGCGGTTATACTCCAGGTGCTGTTGTAATTAACGAGCCAACTCTAGCTAATCCCCTTGTTCCTGGAACGGGTGACTTGGCTTCACGTACCAGAGAGTCGAATTTTTGGCACACTGACACTGAACGTGAGCGTGACAACGCCTTGTTGACATTGCAATTCAAGCCTACTGATAAAATCACCTTAACGCTTGATGCTCTGGCTGTTGAAACTAAAGCCTCAACGCAAATGGCGATTTACTCTTTATGGTTCTCCGATAGCGCATTTCCAACTAATGCTGTGCAGTGGGATGACAACTCAATCAGCTCGGCTCCTGTTTACATGTGGCAGGAGCATGCAAATGGCAACCCTCGCGATATTGCGTTGAAAAACTTTTTACGCTCAAATAAGACCAAAACGGATGATGTAGGCTTCAACGTAGGGTTTGAAGCTACCGATGAGTTGAGCTTTGAATTCGACGTTCATCAATCTAAATCAAAAGCAACCCCTTGGAATGCACCAGGCTCAAACATTGCGCTAGGTATAGGTGTTAACACGGTGGTGGGTCAAGGTTTGGATATGAGTGGTGATCTGCCTCTTATTGCGAGCGTCGTCAACAACGGTAGCATTAAGAAGAGCGACGTGGGTTCCACCATTAGCCAGTTAGTTAATGCTCGTACTTCGCAAGATATTACCGAAGCCAGGGCTTCTGGTACCTACAAGTTTTCTGATTCGGCCTCTATTAATTTTGGTCTAAGTTCACAGGAATCTGAATCAATTCAAAAGCAATCCGACATTGGTAACGCAACCATGCGGGGCGGTTGGAGTGTTGCAGCGCCTGGTGATATTAGCTCGGCCAACTTTGAATTAATTAATTTCAACGATTATTTTGACGGTTATAAATCTAACTTGTCAGCTGAGAGCAAAGCTTTCTTCGCGGGCGCAGGTCAATTCGGTGATCAAGCCACATCAGACATTACCGGCGTGCGCGTGACCGATTTTCATGCGGTGGCTAGGGCGATGTTTGCTGATTCTCCAGATGCTACTCCCTACGCCGCTAACCCAATTGACAGTACTGACCGTAAAATTGTTGAAGAAATTCAGGCAGCCTACGTTGAAACAAGCCTCGATGGTAGCTTGGGTGATATGAAGGTGAATTTGTCTGCTGGCCTTCGCTATGAAAGGACAGATATAGAGTCTTATTCACGTGTTGCTCCAAGAATGATCACATGGACAGCCGATAGAGACTTCAACAATACCGCTGTTGGAGTAGCTGGCGCGCTTCCATACGCCGTAAGCGAATTCAGTTACGACAATGTGCTTCCTAATGTGGACTTAACCTTCAATGTTACTGATGAATTGATCGTACGTGCATCAAGCAGTAAAACGATTGCCCGAGCAAACTACGACCGGCTACAGGAGGGCGGTGCAGGCAACACACCGCTCAATGGTTCAACATTGGCCCTTGGTTCACCCGGCAATAACAATACTGGTAATGTTAAGCTGAAACCAATTGAATCTAACAACATAGACCTATCGGTTGAATATTACTTTAATGAAACTGATTATGTCTCTGTTGGCTTTTTCGATAAGCGCGTACCTAACTTTATTGGTCTCGAAACTAGAGAAGTTACTTACCCTGATACATTGGACCCGACTAGAGGGCCCCGTGCCCGCGCAGCTTTGGCAGCATTGCAGGCCGGTGGCTATGCAGTAAATGAGCGAAGCATATTCCAAATGGTTGGTATGATGAACAGCACCGCTAATGGTTGTATCAATACATCGGCAGCCAATTTGTGTGGTACAAATCCCGCTTATAACCCGGCCGATTACGGTACATGGGCTAACGGTGTAGATATAGTGGCTGTGGCGGGTGATCCGGGTATTGTGAATAGAACTACTGTGCCGGTAAACTCCCAAGATGCTGTGTTGAACGGTTGGGAATTCGCAGGTCAATACTTCTTCGGTGATAGCGGTTTTGGTATGCAAGCCAACTACACTGTTGTTAATGGCTCTATTGGCTACGACCTAAATAAACTATCAACAGAGCCAGGAGCAACTCAATTTGCGCTCTTAGGCTTGAGTGATACTGCTAACGTGGTTGGTATCTATGAAAAAGACCAATGGCAAGCACGTATTGCGTACAACTGGCGTGACAAATTCCTGAACAATGCCAACGATGATGGTGAACCTCAGTTTACAGAAGACTACGGTCAAGTTGACATAAACGTAGGTTTCAAAGTGACCGAGGATTTAACTTTAGCCTTGGAAGCTTCTAACGTGCTAGGTGATGATCAAAAAACACACGGCCGTACTAGCAATCAAGTAAGAAGCCTGAACGTATTAGAGCCTCGTTATGCGCTTTCTGCGCGTTACAATTTCTAATAATTTGTAATTGATGTAAGTAGAAAAATGCCGCTCTTTGAGCGGCATTTTTTTAGGTCACACATTTTTAAGATCAAACATGAAAAGCGGAAGATAAAATGAAAGATTTTCAACTACTAAACGTTGAACAACATAAAAACCTTGGGTATGCAGAAAAATACGGCTCTGAATATGGGCACCAGGTAGGAGCAGTTATGATACTGCCCAATGAATTTGCCAAGGTTCAACGAGAATACCCCATTCTATTTCGCAAAGATCCGGAAACTGGTCACTTTTTTCCAGTAGCCTTACTAGGGCTTGAGGAGAATGAAAATCTCTTCCTTGACGACAACGCAACGTGGAGTACGCGTTACATTCCTCAGGCTATGAAACAAGGTCCTTTTATTATTGGACTTCAGCAACAACAAACAGAACAAAGACTGGTTGTTTATGTGGACCTGAATGATTCAAGAGTCCAGCCAAACGCAGCTCCAGCACTGTTCAATGCCGATGGCACAAGCTCTAGTGTCTTAACGGAAATAAAAAATGTATTGTCAGCTCGCCATGAAGGTTCTGCGCCACTTGAACCCATGATTGAAGCCTTTTTAAAATATGATCTTCTTGAACGGGTTATGTTAGAAATTGTTTTAGCTAAGGGGACTACTATTAAATTTGATGCTGGCTATACCGTGCATATTGAAAAGTTAATGGCATTAGAAAATGATG
>JAZKHP010000034.1:68929-100808 GCA_040385335.1 Pseudomonadota bacterium | reverse complement strand
TTGAATAAAAACTGCACGCCTATAAAACACTAAAAAGCTGGGTGAATCAACAGGTTTTTAGCAAGTTTGTAAATTTTTTTGGGAGATTTTAAAAAGTTAACAGATTATTAGACTGTTCCAACTTTTAAAGACAAACAATATTTAAATATCCGCTTTTGGGAAATGTATAAATATTAATGGAGATAGTTAATGAAATATAACGACTTATATTCGAATATTGAGGATAACAGCGAAGAACTTTATTTGGCGTTGTCTTCCGTAATCACTGACGAGTTAGTGATTCGCGATGCGATAAAAAATTATCAATTGGGTAAAGCGCAAGATTTGGTTTATGCCGAAACTGTCATAGCCAAAGGCGGTAGTTTCGCGATGGTTGATAAGGTGCTCGGTTCAAACATTAAAAGGCGTGCAGCCTCTCGACCATTATTTGATACCAAATTAAGAAAGGCGTTGATCAAAAGCAAAGGTCTGCCGGACAAAAAGTATGCTTATGAAGCACACCATATTGTAGCGAAGGGAGATATGCGCGCGAGGCGTGCCGTAGAAATTTTATTCGCGTTGGGTATTGATATAGATGATGTCGACAATGGTGTGTTTTTACCAAAAGATGCAAAATCAAAGAAACACGGCACATTGAAAAGCGCATATATTCATGGAAATATTCATACAATACCCTACTACGCCAATATTAATTTTCAAATAGTTGAAGCATATGCAAATGGTGCCTCAAAGGAAGATCTAAAAAGTCTATTGCGCGATATAGCGGATGATCTTAGAAGAGGGATATATCCTGTTTACCACTTTTTACCAGGCGCGGAGATTGGCAGGTAATGACCATTTATTTATTTAGTTTGCTTCCACAAGGTTTTAAAGAACTTGATATAAAGCCAAGCGAAAGCTATGCAGAACATAATTGTTTACGCTGGACTGGCGAGAGTAAAATTGCGAGTTGGCGCACACCCGACTTGATATGGTTTAGCGATGAGCTTTCTGATGATGCTGATATAGATGGCGACTTCTTAAATTTTCGCGGTGGTGCACCAGCCATTTCAGCCAAGGCTTATAAAGTATTGCAACCGCTTCTTGAAAATTCTGTCGAATTTTTGCCTGTAACAATTCAGGGTGAAACACGCCAACTTATAAATGTTACCAATGTTCTGCCATTGATGGACATTGCAAAATCAACATTCAAAATTTACAACGATGGAAAAATAGGCCCATGCCAACACGCCCACTTAAATGACCCAGATCCAAAAGAGCTTATCTTTATGGTGAATGGCTATTTTCCGCGTATTTTTATTAACGATGAATTAAAAAAGCGAATTGAAGAAGCAGGTTTAACGGGTGTTTTGATTCGAGAATATTTGAATCCCGCCGCTAAATAATAACTCGCCATAATAGCGCAACATACAAATTAACAAAGCGGAGGAGCTTGAATCGCGCGTGCTCTAACTCCCTCCCCTGCCAAGGGGAGGGCTGGGGTGGGGTTATTTTTTGTTTATGTTTTGACTCCACGTTTTACTTATGATTAAACGGTAATATTTTTACTGCTTAGCAGGTTGTTGTGCCGATGGATCATGCGGAAAAATATTCCCCAAATCAACACTAAAGTTCACACCCTTTAATTCCGCCTGTTCAACCGGCAACTTAAATACCTCATTACAAAACAAACCCGTAAAACCTTCAAACTGACACTTGAACAAAACTACCGAATCCATCTTATCTTCAAAAAACCCTAACGACTGTAAATCGCCCCAATCATTTTTTGTACTGCATTTTGTGTCAAGCGCATCAAAACTTTCGGCGTATTTCAATGCATTAAAAATTGCGCCGTTTTGTTCGCCAAAATATACCGGCAAAATCTCTCCATCTTTTTCAATAAGTTTTGATAACACATTGCAGGCCGCTTCATTTAAAAATAGTCGCCCGTGATCAACAGTAATATCAGGTTGCCCAATTTTTTTCTTACGCGATGTACTGTTATAAAACGAAACCTCCAGTGGCTTCCAAACTGCAGCACAGGATTGTGGTGTTGGGTCAATATAAAATAAATATTCCTCACCAAATTTGTCGAAAATCTCTGCAGGGGAAATAGCCATCAGTTGGTAATGCATACGATCTGGATGAATACGGTAAATAGTCATATTGGTATGTCTTCGTCTTTAAGTTTCATCACATAAGTAAGAAAAGCTAAGCCGTGACTTAAAAACTGCTCAGTGCACGAAGTACGCGAGCTGCAAGGATTTTTAAGGCCCTTTATTATTACCTCAATGTAACGCAATGGTTAACTCATTTACAGGCACAAGACCTTTTTTAAGATCAATACGATAAACCGAATCAGTAACTAAGGAGGCAGACCCAGGCCAACAAAAACTGAAATAGGATTTAATTCTGAGTAGCATATTATTATCGGTGCCTCCCACCGTTAGAAACTCTACATTATCTAAGTTTCCGGTAAAACAATACGATTCTTCAGAAAAGATTCCAGAAGTGAAAAATAGCTTTCGATTTTCAATTTTTCCATTTTCTTTTATCAACAATTTCAAATACGGGTAGTCTTCTTTAGTATATTTATTTCCCTCCTTATCCGAAATATCTTGCCCGTTGTTTCCAGTATACAAATCAACGCAATATTCTGCATTTTCGGAATTCCATGCTTTTGAAGTAATAAACCCTGAATTTATGGAAGAACACCTTTCAACGACAAAGTTAGTTGATATCTGGCTTTCTCGCTTTTTTTTACAAAGCTCTATGTTGTATATAACAGCCTTAAATGCATTACTTTCCTTTACCTCTTCAAAAGGAATATTTCGTTCTGCTGTTTCATATAGGCCTAAAGCTAAGCAAAAATTTGTATCAGCTACCTTGTAGGATGAAATGGTTAGATCTGCAATAAACCAATAATATAATTCAGCCTGTTTTACATTCTTATATTTTCCCTCATATATATATGTAGAGCATTCGTTATAGAGTGACTGTAAGGTTTTATTAGCGTCCTTATAGTTCTTTAATTTGAAAAGATTTGTAAACTCCGACTTTCTTGTGGATATATTTTCTGGCGCACATCTATCTCTTAGAATCTCCTCTGATGTTTTAGTAACAAGACGATCTACTTTTGGCTTTGAGGGAGCGACAGTAGATAAATTTCTATCGGGGATTTGTATATTAAAAGTATCAAATAAATCATCGCTCAGGGTTAGCGATGAAAAAAATAGTAGAAATATTAATACTGATATTTTTTTCATGAGTTTTTAATCTCTGTATCTATTTGTAAAAAAAACGGCCTATTGGCCGTCTTAAATATCAATGGGGAAAAAATTTAAAGAATGCGCAATCAATGCGTTTTAGATACCAGACTCATTCTAGTTGTAAATGGATTACCAAGATCAGGCGTAAAAAAAACTCCCCCCAAATTCGCTTTCTCAATTGCTTCTTTTACAGCCTCCTGACACATCATTGATAGATTTAAATCAAAATCAGATTTAAATATTGAAAACTGTTTGACACGATCTTCATGAAAAGCCATACAAACTATATCAATGTTGTCCAACGGATCTTTACGCGATATGTCAGTATTCAAACCATCGACCTCTTCCGCAATTCGCAAAGGATTAAAAATAAAGCCATCACCTTTTTCATAAGTAATCGGTAGAAATTCTCCATCATTTTCTATGATGGGCTTCAGCACTTTATAGGCAGCCATGCTTAAAAATAAATGCCCTTGAAACTCATAGATATCAGGAATGGTATCTTTGTAGGTGCCATCACAATTACTAAAATGAATTGCCAATGTTGCCCAAATATCTTTGTAGGATTTCGCCTTGCAGTTCACATCAATATGATTGTTAGGGCTGCGACCAAATTTATTTCTAATTTCTTCGCGATCAAACCCTATGTAGGCATAGTTGTTTAAATCCTTAAAAATCGAATATAACGCCATGCTATTTAACCTTTCTTGTAGGCCAGGATTCAGGGGGAAGTGAGCCACCTTGCAACCTTGTTCTAACTAATTTTAATGCGGCGATTAAATCATCAAGCCCTTTTATAAGCCTGTAGTTAATCCGACCATTTAACCACTCGTAATATCTAGGGTTGTGCAAACCTCTATGTGGCACAGCAGCATTTAACCATGATGGCATTCTAGGGCGATCATCCCAATCTCGGGGCAACCAGCAACCGTTGCGAGGATCATCTATTCTCATGAGGCACCAAGCAAGTATTGCTCGTGCGGGTACTGCATCGACATGTTTACCCGACACCATAGCGTGGCAATCACAATGTGACGAAGGTCGCGGATCAGTTGAACACTCCATATAACAAGCCATACGTTGTGAGCTGTGCAGCTCTGCTTCAAGCTGTTTATCTTTCATTCCAATAGCACCTAATCGATATTTGTCGATACCGTCTTGAATGCTGGCTTGGGTTTTAACACGATTAAGATAGTAGGGTCATAGTAAAATTTTTTTAGAGAGCTCATAGTATCAATGATGAATAAAATCTTACTACGACCCTCATTATTGGGGACATGTTTAAAACTTTAAAGCTGAGTTAAGCAAATTGTACTGACAAAAAATACAACCACTGAAAACCAAAAAAATGTATTTTGTCGATCTATTGCTGCCAATAGACGGGCGAAGCGTATAGGAAGTAGCACAGCCATAACTGAAGCCAAGAAAATAGGCATGCTAATGACCCATGTCAACGCGTAATAAAATGCAAAAGAAAGCACAAGTATTAATGATATTAAGCAACCAATTAATATAGGGCTATTAATTGGTTGTACCTGCATATGCAATTTGCCAGCAAACTCATATACCGGTTGCATGAAAATAGTCATGATCGATGAATCAAATAAAAATGCCAACAAACCTAACAATATGGGTGTACAGACAAATAACAAATTATTTTTTGAAAGCTCTTTTACAGCTTTCTTGTGATCCAGAACCCACCTTATAGAAAACCACCCCATAAAAGAAAATGAAAAACACCAGAATACGTAGCTTGTTATTTCTTTATTTAGATCAAATATTTTATTAAAAATGAAAAACAATATCGGTATAGAAAAACTAATCCACCCATATATTTTCTGTAAATATTTTAAACCAATTCTAATAGTTGCATCTTCAAACATTTCATTGAGCTTGGAGTAATTACCTTCAATGGAATTTAAAAAGTGATTTATTTTTGGGTTTCGCCTAACCTTTTCACCAACCCAGTAAACACTGGTTAGTGCAATGAGCAAGGAAAGTATAAGTTTTAACATTGAATAACTCTCTGAATAATATCAATTAGAATGGTTGCCCACCGACATGAGCATCATCGCATGTTATTTAAAGTATGATGGCTCCTCGGTGGGTCGAAATTCGACTCACGGAGGAATTTTTGAAGCATTAGCGAACACAAACCCAAAAGTGATAACACTTCTAAAACTTTGATAACTAGAAACGACGGGCGAGGGTTCGGCACAAGGTCAATTACCTCGCACTCTCCTGTTTCACCAAATTGGTCTAATATCTCTACTACAGATTTATTTTTCAATGCCGGAAGTGGAGATCTATCCATTCGTTAAACTTGCTTTCCGTTGTCGGCTTCGCTTCCATTATTGCGGATCTAACTCACGGAGGAGATCTTTGAAGTTAAAATATTTCATTTTAAACCGCCTAGCACAACGGAATTTTATTAGCTCAGTAAATCAAATCGGCCAAGAGCAGGCACTGGTGTTTGGTATATGAAAATTAATCACGAGCTCTCACTAGGAGGCAACACTTTTTTAGCACTAGCAATCATGTACTCAACAAGTTCCATTGGAAGATCATCCTTGCAATATGAAAGAGTGAAGCTGCCATCAACATCTGAATAAAAGATTTCCAATACCTGATCTCTTGTACCAGGTCTCGGTATTGACGCCTCCAAATACATCCCGTCCCTGATTACGTCACTTACTAGAAGAATTTCATATTCCGTATTAATAAATTTCACAAAGCTCATTCTTCCCTCCACGTTAACAACTAACATTTAAATTTTTGGCCAACAGTGGACATTGATTAAAGAGTTGAGTTGGTTAAAAACAATTTTGAGCCCTATAGTTAAAATAAATTACCCTCTTTACCTAGCACTAAGGCTCATTGACGCAAGCAAGATCAGTAGAAAAAAGTAATCCTTTTAGTCCCGCAGCTTCAACCAAGGCTTTAAATTTTTCTGTGCAGTAAATATTTTTATAACCGCTAAATTCGGTTTGGAAAATAAGTAAGTCTTTTAATTTATCTTCTTTAAATACTAGCGATTGCATACCTATGTAGTCAGCTTCCTTAATAACTTCCCGATGACTTTTAGTGAGTTCCACTACTTCCATACCAGTTTTTTTTGTGACATGCAGAATCCAATAGGGAACTCCCTCACAAGTAACGGGTAATAGCTCGCCATAGGTTTCTAGTAATGAAGCTAACGCGTCATAAGCAATTTGATTTAATGCCAATCTATCGGTAAACCAACAAGTAATGTCGGGCAGCTTTATCACATTATGCTTGTCGCTATCATCTGTAAATTGCGCACACAAGGGTTTCCAAAATGTTTTCCAAAGAGGCTCATGCAATATAAACATATCACCTAGCTTTGCTTCTACTTCATCTGGCCAAATATCAAAAACCATATAATTAAATCGATCAAACCTGAGTCGATATATCATTTAAATATTCCTCTATGTAGCCCAATGCCTTTCGGCAGCATGACATAGCTGGGAAATGAACCTTGATGTAATTGGCGGGAGATGAGTTGCAATCTTGCCCTAAAAACATTTTCTCCAGGTAACTCGCTGAGATGAGAGTGAACCCAAAAATAGTAGTTATAACGATGAATTCGACTATGGGGAGGGGCGCTTGGAAATGCTGGATGTGGTGTTGCAGCCGTATTTTCGGGTAGCCACATTCCATTATCTGAATCATCTATTCGAATTTTTAACCGTGACATGAAGACCCTTACCATTGCTGCATATTTATGCTTACCGGCTACAATCGCATGCGGGTGGCATCGTTGCGGGCGAATTTTTCCTGCTTGTTCCAAATGCGCTGCAAGCCGAGCTGGTTTATGATCTTCTTCATTAAGTGCTTGTGAAGATAGGTCGGCTGCTTGGGCACGATATCTATCAATGCCTTCCTGTATCTGTGCCGCGACTCCAAGCTTGTTAAAGTCGGACGTGCTTAATGGTGCTTCTTGAGCGGCAACATTATCGATAGTGCGATCAAGTAAACTCTTTTCGTGGTAAAGGGTTATTTTTTCAGGTATCGGCATTTTGCTAGGCATCCATATCAGGGGTGGTAGGAGCGCACTCTAACATTTGATTGTGATTGTAGACAATTGTGAAACAGTTTTTTTGCGATGAAGGTTTTAAAAATGCTGTCGAGTCTAACCAATTAACCGGTATTGATTTCGAAGATTTAGCCGACTCACAGTAAGGCGCCCTCACTCAAACCATAGAGCAAACTGATACCCTTACTGAAAAAGGCAAACAAGATTTACGCACCAGCCTTTAGGAAAAGCATAAATGAGCATTTATAGTATTAGCGCCGAGATCGACAATTTTATGTTCTTCACTCTCGATGATCTTGATGTGTGCGAGAAGATGGAAGATTTTGATATTGAAGGCTTTGGACAGCCGCTTAAGTTTTCCTGGGTTGCCCCGAAAGCTATGTTTATCGAAAGCGATTCAGGTGCAAAAGTTCTACCCGATATCACTCAATGGAGTGGGAGTGATTTAGTATTGTCTGAGAAAGCAAAACAGATATTAGATGAGATACTTAAAGATAGCGGTGATTATTATCGACTGACTGGATCATGTAAAGGCTATTGGTTTTTTAATCCAATAATAAGACTGGGCAACGAAATTATTAATTTAGAACAAACGACGTCTTCATATTTTGATGACGGAAGTTGGGATAAGTTGAAAAATCTTGTATTCAAAGGTGATGCTGAAAAAATCGTTCCTGCTTTATTTACTCTTGAAATTGATCGTGGCGTGAAGCTTTATTGCAATAGCATGCTCAAAGAAAAAATTGAAATTAACGGGTTGACCGGGATCGCTTTTTTTGCAAAGAATTAGTAAACAATCTTGTTATCACTTCCCTCCCCTGCCAAGGGGAGGGTCAGGGTGGGGTTCGCTTTTCGCATGCTAAATCGCCCAAAATTAAACTCCTCCGTCCCCTTTATTGTGATCTATCAAATAAATCATCTATGGCATCAGAAGCTGGTACTGTGCTATACCGCTGTTCTCTATATGCACTGTATTGCTGTTCATCATGCATTGCAGAGTTAAAATTGGATTGAATGACGTCGTCCACATCACAACAGTCTCCAACAAGATTTGCATCACCCTCGGAAAAATCAATAGCCAGCTCCGAAAATCGGCTTTCAACATATTCCAAAATATCAGAGTAGTCATAGACCTTGCGATCGTGTACTGAACTTAGTATTCCAGCTTCGATTACATCTTTAGTGATGTCGTCAGATAAGTATTCAATATATTGCTTTTTAAGCTTTTCCGTCAGATCTGATGGCGGGACATCTACTGCTGCGACTAGTTTAGAAATAGGAATAAACTCATCTACTCCCTTATCGTATTCAAAAACACAGTACCTTAATTGCTTTTTAAAATTTACATTCTCAGCGCTTATCAAGCCTAAAGAGTAAGCCAACTCGATGAACTCAAAATAATAAACACCAATTAAGCTGGAATCACTAGCTAGTGCTGAATTCGCTAGAATTTTAACGTAATTCAGGAGATTTTCACTGGGGCTCATTGATGAAGCATAAGCGCTAGATAATATACGAAGTTTATAATTGTCAATTTCGCAACCTAAACTGTCAGCTGAGAGATGTAATAGTTGCGACTCTAACAAATTAAAATAATATTTCCGCTCAATAACACCGGATTTCACCAAGCTATTTAAATTGGATATTGACTGAGGAGTCTTAAGGCATTTAAGCAAATCATTAATATAATTAAAGTCATTCAGATAATTTGAAATTACGTAATCTGCAATTGAGGGATTAAACAAATCATACGTAGCAAATCCGCCGTTTATTACGCTTCTATTTAATAGTGCACCAACCAGCAATCGCATAGTAGCGTCGAAACTCTTGGTCGGCTTCTCAACTAAGTTGCTAGATACCAATCCAGAGTAAAGCTCACTTAAATTACTTTCTGTTATTGATTTACCATGCAGAGAAACAGCAACAACAATATGCCTACAAATATCGTCAATTTGTATCTCGAAAACATTTCTCCAAATATCTTTTGGGTTTGATAAAGTTGAGGAGATGTAATCCCAATATTGGTTCGGATTAATTTCTGAAAGTCTATGCTGGTCTGTGATAAAGGAAATCAGTCTAGGATTAAAATTATTATGCTTAATAATATCGCGATATCTTTTGTTTTCGTATATCTGATCGATATACGCTTCATCTAAATCACCAAACCAGATATGGTTATATAGAATTTTTGCCTTATCCAAATCAGTCAACGATAAAATAGATAATTCATACTCATTTCTGTTTATTTTTTTGATGTCGAATAGATCGCTAAGTCGCTTTCCTTGATTCAAGATATTTGATCTTGATGTAAGAATAAATCTTTTCTTTTTGTCCTTTTCAACCCTTTTTATGAAGTTGATAACATGAGAATCTTGGTGTGAATCTAGAGCCAACAAAAAATTTCTACCAAGAAAGTCATCAAAATAAAATATTTGATGATTTTCGTCGCGGTATATGTCTTCCGCTTCATTAAGGGAATTTTCGATGAAGCAAAACTCGTAACCTTTTTGGATATAGAATTGACTTAACTGATCAGCTAAAGTCGTCTTCCCTACGCCCGGCAAGCCAGTAATTATTACTGAATGGATTTTTTCAAGCTTTTCCATTGCCTGATTGTGGCTTTCAGTTACGACATATCGATTTGACTCCTCTATAATTTCATCCAGTTTGTGCCGACTTCTACCTATAATTGCAGAACTCAACATTGTTTGAAGGACATTACTCGAGGAGATCCATAGCTTATAATGCTTTCTTTCCACATCCGGGTATTTAGACAAGATATCATTAAGGTCTTCATTTCCAAAAATATCAGATTCGTTTACTATGTACGGGTGAAATATACTTTTTATATTTTTCTTATTTTCTCTGGATAATTCGAGAGATGTAACAAATATATACCGTTTCGGGCTAAGCTTTTTTACTTTCTCTACCTCTGTGCTTTGAATGGATCTAATAAGTGCTGATAGACCAGACTTAATCCAATGTTTACATTGAACTATAACCTCACCATCTTTTGAAGAAAAAAATCGCCCGTCCACGCCAGCATCTCGACCAGCTTTAAATCTCTCAACCCTGGCTCCAAGATGGCAAGTCAAAATGTCTGTCGTTAAATTTTCAAATTCTTTGTCATTCAAACTACTAAAATTATAATCCGACATTTAACTCTTACCTAATATTTGTAAATTTTATTCACGGAGTACTCGCGAGTATGAATGTTGTCAAAATTTCAGATGATGATATTTATTTTCGATATTTTTTGGCCAAAAGCGGGCGCTCACTTAATCTTTTGCGAACCCCTGATTTTATGCATCTTTTGCCATTAATTTGTTTAGGGACATTT
Source organism: Pseudomonadota bacterium (assembly GCA_040385335.1). Taxonomy (GTDB): domain Bacteria; phylum Pseudomonadota; class Gammaproteobacteria; order Pseudomonadales; family Cellvibrionaceae; genus Cellvibrio. The sequence goes on along the minus strand of JAZKHP010000034.1, from coordinate 90,163 downwards.
ACCCCGCTACATCAAGCTTGCCTGGAAAGATGGGAGCCCAAGATATATCGTCAAGGTGGCATCGGAAAGGCACTCAAAATCATGGATATAACTATAGTCAGAAAATCTACTAAAGGGCTCGCCCTTCTTTTCCCAAACATCTTCCAGAAATTCGTTAAAAAGCTCCGTGCCAGTAAGCAATATAACCAGATGTCTTGGCTCAGATTTAATGGGCACTCGGGCCCATCGTACAAATTCTTTCAATCGAATAACTTCATCATTTGAGAATTCAGTTTTTAAAACAGATACGACTAATATCGACTTAGGCATTAACTCTGCAGCCGCTTTTAATTGTAGTAAAGCTTCTTCTGTTACTGCATTCAAAGCGAATGACTTTGCTTCCCCTATTATTAATCTGGGCTCACCACACACATCATATCTATTGTTATTTGAGATCCAAATTGCAAAATCGACTTCGCACTTGGTTTTACCAGCGATCATGTCAATCGCTGTTGTAAAGCTGCTAACATCATTTTTATTTAAAAATTTAGTAAAAAATCGAATAGTCAATAGTGATGTATACGCACCTTGAGCATAATCGGGAACAGCAAATGGCCCAATAACTCTATACTTCCAGTTTCCATTAAATTTTTTAAGGTTGCCCTGAGGAAATTTATATATTTTTATACATCGACTACATTTAATTTCATAAGAAACTTCGTTGAGATCATGCCAGTTCTTTGCATTGCAATGAGAGCAGTCTGTTTCAATACCGAGTCGAATAATATTTCTTTCAATGTATTTTGAAATATCGACAGATCTACGAATGCCTTTTGCAATAAAACGTTTTACATGAGCATCCCAAATATCGATTCTAGCTGCTCGATTAGGATAATCTTCCTGAAGAGTTATTTCATTATTAGGATTTTTCCAAACCCTAGCGCTGCCTGCAAGCTTGTTTACAAACATAAGCGTTTCTTCATTGTCAAGAAGGTACAACCCCCAGAAACCCTCAAGACTTTCTAGCATTTCTTTTGCAATACGACCCGGATCGGATAATGTTACTTGAATATTTTTTAATTTAAACCAGTGCGTAAATGCTTCATCATTCCTTAAAAGCCGCACTGACTGAGTTGAGTTTTTGTGATCCTGACAAAACACCCAGCCTTCACGACCGTTATTAAATTCACTTAGACCAGTGCGAAGCCAATTATTATCAAAGGTATTATATGGAAGGTTCAATGCAAGGTTGCAATCAGTATATGCCGAAATAGTTAACACATTTACCCAGCGATTTTTCGATCCGCTATATGTTTCAGAAAAGTCAGGGGATATTGTTTCAAATCCGGTATACAACTCATTGTCACCTTTGATAACAATAGTTTTGTTTTTTTCGGATGCAGAAAGTTTTGTTCGCTCAGGCAGTGTACCTTGTGTGTTGTCATAATTTACATCCCAAATACGCGTTCTCAATAACTTGAAAGAAAATGACCCATTTGGTAATCCTTGTAGCAGAGATAGGATTTGATCACGCGCCTGTTCTTCAGAGATAGATCTAGCTATTTCTATAGTCGTTCGATGCATAACGCCATGTTGATTATTTTTTAAGGGCCTAAAGTTGCTTTCTATAAACTTTATCAATGAGGAGCTCAAATCAGAAAACCATAATATTGGGACTAGAAAAACTTGAGAAGACTCAATCCGTAGATTCCAAGCATCTATTAAATCTGTAGTCTTTTCAGGGTCGAATACAAATATAACTGGATCATTACGGCTATTTCGTATCACATCAAAATGGCTACTAGTAACGGAAAAAGGACTTACACATTCTTTACCGAAAATTTTTAACCATGTTTTAGCGGTGGATGGTTCAGTGGTAGGTCTAAATACCTCATGATAATGAAGTTTAAAATAATCAATTTTTTTATTATCAGGATAGACACCAATACATAATTCCGAAAATGCATCGTTAGGCAATTCAGGATATATAGTAGAATATTCATCTCTAAGATTAAATCTTCTCTCCGATTGATATGCATTATCAATCACATCTGATATTGTTTGTCCGAATCTAGGAATATGAAAGCCTCGATATTCTGTGTCGAAAAATTGTTCGAGACTTACTACAGACGAATCAAAGCGATCTTTCCTAAAAGAACCTAAACCCGCTTTTTCTAACAAACCGTTTTCAGCTTCAACAAACACGTCAGGTTCAAAAAATTTAATATAACCTTCTGCTACAGCTTTTCCATTTAGAGAATGATGATGTTGTTCCTTCCATTCTTTTGGGGTGTTGCTAAAAATAGGAATGATGGGGTTATATAGCCCTCCCCACAAACATGCATTAGTACGCATAATTTCGCGTACGGATTTTTTATCAGTCGGACGAACTAGGAAGCCTATTCGAGTTGGCCTAAGACGTACATTTGCAGATAGATCTTTCATAAAAGAAGCGGCGCCATTAAAAATTTATTTCCCAATTTAACCTAATTCATAGATCCTATCTGCCATATTTCGAACTTTAAAGAAATGGAAATAGAATTGCTGCTATTGCTGCCAGCATCCGCTTCGGACACAAAGGAGGCTTAAAATCACCGATCTTAATTATTCACCTCATCCCACGATTGCTACTGCATCGGTATCAGGTAGTCTCATTGTGATCCAAAAGCAAGACGCTACTACTCAGTAGAAAAATAAAATACCGTTTTGAGAATATCTAAAACACATAATTTTTATTAGGAGTGGCCCAAGTAAAGACTATGAGCCCTATGTACGCCAGCAGCCATTACAGAATATTACGCCTTTTACACTTTTAATTTCCGACACTCACGAATATTGGCTATTAATCATACGAGCTGAGTAATAATGCACAGGATTTAATGAAAGGAATTATTTTTGCGGAAGAAATAGAGAAGTATGCGCATCCCAAGCTGGAGCTTGGGAGCGAGAGAACATATCTTAGAAATAATATGCATTTTCGGTAACCTCAATAAAAATGTATTGTGGCTACCGAAAAGGATCTCAACAACGTATTAAATTATTTTTTGTCGGCTGCAGGAATTGTATAAAAATCCTGCCCCGAAAAACTTTTATACAACTTAAAATCCCCACCAGGAGAACTTGCACCCGCCGTACGCCACGACAATAATTTTGTAGGGCATGGATCTACAATTGCTTGCTCGGTAGCAGCAGCAATAGCAGCAGCAATGTGATCAGCAAAAAGTTTTTGCTTCGGATGAGTTCCATCATTTGCAATCGTTAAAATGTCCGTGATATTTCCTTGTTGCTTAGTGCCAATTATCGGATATTCCTCAAAACCTTTAAATTGCCCGGGCGATTTAATGACATCAATCATCGAAGTCGCACCTTGCGATCCAACACGTCCCGACTTCATATCCAGTCGGTTTTTCACAACAAGGCGCATCCATTGCAACCCGGTTTTTGCTGTTGTTGCATTGTAATTAGCTGAATAAGGTGAAGGCGATTCCGCTAATAAAAGCTTTATCAGTGCTAGCTGATCGGCGTTGCCAGTAGGCAAGGTGAATAGTGGTTTAATGGTTACAGAGATTGGGCCTGCTTTTGTACCTTTCGCGTTCTGCGCTTCAAATCGCACAAAACCTGGACCATTTGCTTTAAGCTCATATATTTCAAAATTAGCTTTCGTCCGCACATCGTCGGCGGTTAACAATAATGATTTGTCAGGGGAAATGCTCAGTTTAAAAGGAACGAGTTCGCCACGCCCTGGTACAATTTTAATTTTTAAAACATTGCCCACAAATAGCGTTAATTGCAGCGGTAATTTAACGCCCGTCATCGTTTGAAAAGTTGCCATAATAAAATCCTTTAAATGAAAGTTTAATCAATTATTATTTGGTAAGACTTGCCACGTTTTTGGCAATCTTTTTTTACATCCTCAACCCACGCAATGGATTCTTTATAAGTGCTACTACCCACTTCTTCAGTCTTAGCGGTTACATCTTTTGCAATATCCAAATCACGACGCGAATGTTTGAGTGAGTCTTTAGGTTCAAAGCCTTCGGCAGCAGGCTCCCACAGCGTTAAACGATTGCCTTCTTGCCAATACACCCAAGCTATTTTATTTTTCCCTGTACCGCCACTTATGGGCTCAACATAACCAATCACGCAAAGATGTTGCTGCCCCTTAGTCGCGTCTTGCGCTACAAGGTAGGATTTCAATGCAGGAACCACAGGGTTATAGCCCGCTGCTTTTTCCACATTAAAACTTTCTTTTTGCGGCTCCGCGACGCAGGCCACGCTAGAAATGAATAAACAATTGACCAAAAAAATACGAAACACGTTCATGTATTAAATCCTTTGCAAATAATGTTGCTTGAAAGTGAAGCATGTTCATCCTATAGCGCTTTTAAGAAAATGAATAGAGGCGCCATGATGAGATTTAGAGTTTGGGGGCAAGGGTGCTGAATCACTGCTTCGCGAGGCCGCCCTTCATGTATTCGAATGTAAAGATTAGTTATTTTTTCGCTCTTAAATTATGTCAACCTCGGTCACATTCACGCCCCATCCACGCTTGGATTTAGGTGTTGAAAGCGCAGTGACAAGATGTTCGTGGGCAATTAAATTGCAGGGGTTGAGTATTGGTGAGCTGCTAGCAGCAGGTTGCATTTCATTTGTAACTATGCAATTGTTCTGCGGCAAAACGACAACAATAAATAAGGCGTTTTGTTAATTAAATTTCTTGGCTACACAATTTAAATTTCGTGGCTACACAATAAAAATAATTATGATTTGGTACTTAGTCGTTTAAGCGACATGACGACGGTGAAAAATAAACGGCACCACATTGCGCGTAGGCTTCATTTGCTAGCTATCGAACATTTCGTAAAAAAGGATTCGCGCTAAAGCATTCTCCATCTCGTGGTAAACCATTCATCAACCGCCAATGGGATAAAGGCTTCACCGCGTCGATTCACATAAGCACTTAGCGCCGCTTAACGGCGGCATTTTTAAACCACTACAGAGGAAAAGTTGTATGAATGTAAAACCATTATTGTTTTGGTGCAGCGCGAGCGCGTTGTTACTGAGCTCTTTGGGTGCGCAAGCGGGCCTGGTGACCGGCACGTTTAGCGGGGTGATCCTGGCGAGTGAAGATATCGACGGTCAGGATGGTGCGGGGGGCGTTTGGAACGGCGATATCAGCGGGCAAGCATTCACCGGCAAGGTATGGTGGTCCACCGACTTGCCTGCAACCGGTTTTGGTACTCCTGAAAAAGGCAGTTACGGCACGGATTCGAATGGTCAGCTAGGACTGGAATTCACCATCGACGGCAAATCTTTTATCGTTTCCAATAATGACTACCCTGGCATGAAGGCGAGCAATGTTGATGTTTCTGAATCCGTCTTTATTGAAAACCCTTCAGACGAATCGACCTCCGACGAATATCTTCACATCGCTGATAGCAGCTACTACACGCGCGCCAACGGCGACTACATGCGCAAGTCCAGCAATCTGGGCCTGGTTAATTTGCAAGTGGGGTTACAAGGTATTGGCCTGGAACAATCTTTCTCCTATGTCGCGCACCCCGATGAGAACTACAGCTATGCCTACCTGTTTTTGGATGGATGGGTGAAGGGTGACGCTATAGACGCTATGGCCTACATGCAGATCAATGAGTTTCACCTCGCCACAACTGCCTCATCGGTACCTGAACCTTCATCGCTAGCTTTAGTGGGCATGGGGATGTTGGCGCTGGGCTGGCGTCGTCGTCGCCAAAACCGGTAAGGTAATTAACGCAACGCGTTTGTCCAAACAGGCCCCGGCGATTTGCCGGGGCTTTTTATTTAAGTGGCAAGTTTTGCGCGGAGTTTTATGAAAGGAATTATTTTTTGCGAGAGAAATAAAGAAATTAAGTATGCGCGTCCCAAGTTGGAGCTTGGGAGCGAGGGTAAACTTTCTTTTTGAGGCTCCGCGACGCAAGTCACACTAGATATGAATAAACAATTAACCAAAAAATTACGAAACACATCCATTTATGTTTTCCATTGTAAAAAATTAGTTAGGTTTTTCGCTGTTAATTTATGTCAATTTCGTGAGGTACACACCCCACCCTCCCTCGGGTTTATGTGTTGAAAGCACAGCGACAACCTGTTCGTGGATAATCACATTGCAAGGGTCCTCAGCCATTCTGAACATCATTGAGGCAGAAGGTATTTTATTTTTATCCAAAGCAATTTCTCTAAATGCTAACAAGGGTGGAACCTTGTCATCGTCACTGCCGGCCATTAACACATCAAAATCCGAATGATCCAAATTCGCTGCTTTAACGAACCCAATAACATTAAAAGCCACGAAGTCATCCCAGGACTGTCCCGTTTGAGAATTCACCAGCCGCGCGGGAAATTGCTGAAAATTATCAACCCCGGCTAGTTGTAACGCATGCAGGAATGCTTTGCTCACCAATGGAAATTGGTCACCGAGATAATGCGGTAGCTTTTCATCTTTTGGAAAATTAATTTCAAAAATTAATAAAGGTATTGGACCGGTAATCCGTTGGCCGTTTAAAAATGAAGGATCATCATCAATTTCAGGATTGTCGATTACACCGTAGTCGATGTAGTTGTCCGTTTCCAAAAGGTAATAATTAGTCATAGCTTAATTTTTCAGTTTTATTTTTTCAGGGTTTAATTTCAATGCTGGTAGGAACCGCAACACTCTGCCACACCTTCTCCATATCCTCATTCGTCAAAGCAATACACCCTAATGTCCAGTTTGTGCGTTGCGTTGCTTCTGCGGCCCAGCCATAGCCATTCGGTTGGCCGTGAATCATGATATCGCCACCGGGTGAAACTCTTCTGGATTTTGCGCTGGCGATATCCGCTTTATTTGGGTATGAAATATGAATGGATTTTGTGAAACGACTTTTTGAGTTTTTTGAATCGAGAATATAGAGGCCTTCTGGTGTTCTGTTATCACCTTCTTGTTGTTTGTGGCCGATGGGGTTACCACCAAATACTACGTGGTATGAGGCTATAGCTTTGCCTTTTTTAAAAAGCGTTAAGAGGTGTTTCGATTTTTCAACGAGAACATGGTCAGCTTTTTCTGCGGCATAACCAAGGTTATTAAGAAATAGCAACGATAAACATAAAACCAACTTAATCATTAGGGATAGCTCAACTATTTTTTAACATTGGTCTTTGGTTTTAACAGTGGTCTATGGTGATCCAAAGAAGAGTCAACATTGTAAGCCAAGTTGGCAAAATACTTAATGAGAAGTTTAGCGCTGCGACAACTTGCACTAATCCGCTGACTAATACGTTATTTTTATAATTTATGTGATCGTGATTTTCTGCAGCCTGACATTATTTTTGCTCCCTATTTTTGCACCCCATCACGCCGGCGCCACCATGGGGCTCACATGGCCTACCGCGTAACCCTGGGCATAATCCAAACCAATGTCGCGCACTATGTTGAGCACTTGTTCGTCCTCGACGTATTCAGCAACAGTGCGTAAGCCCATCACATGACCAACCTCGTTGATGGCCCTGACCATGGCGCGGTTGATGGGGTTACTGGCGATATCGCGCACGAAAACTCCATCTATCTTCAGATAATCGACGGGTAGCGCTTTTAGATAGGCAAATGAGGATAGCCCGCTGCCGAAATCATCAAGCGAAAACCGGCAACCAATATTTTTGAGTTTGCTCATGAATAACTGGGCAGTCGAGAGGTTAGCGATTACTGCCGTTTCCGTGATCTCAAAGCAGATCTGTTCCGGCCGAATAGAGTAGCGCTCAAACTGTTCGACAATAAAATTATGCAAGTCTGCATCTCTCAGCGATATGCCGGACAAATTGATCGAATATAAGGTCGGAGACCTCTGACACCCTCCTTCACTATGCCTTGGCGATAGCCGATGATCGCGCTCTTGCTGAATATGCCGGCACACGCCCTGGATGACCCAGCGGTCTATCGATAGCATCAGGTCATAACGTTCGGCAGCAGGAATGAAGGCGCCGGGTAAGATGATATCGCCCCGCGTATTCTGGATGCGGATAAGTACCTCCTCGTGCCAATCGACGGGGTCCCGCAAGTGCACGATCGGCATTACGTATAGCCGGAACGACTTGCTCTCGAAGGCTTCATTCAGGCGCGTCACCCACAGCATCTCACCGTGCCGCTGCGCCAGCATGACATCCGATTCGTGGTACACGCACACCTTATTGCGGCCCTGCTCTTTTGCCAAATAACACGCCTGATCGGCAGCAATGAGCAGGTCAGTCATTGACTTGCTGTCCTCGTTGATCTCGACCAACCCTATGCTCACGCCTAGCTCAAAGGTGCGGGACTCCCACACGAAGCGAAAATCTTTAACGCATTTGCGTAATTGCTCTGCGATGGCCGTGGAGCGATCAAGCGGACAGTGTGGCAAAAGCACACCGAGTTCATCGCCTCCCAGGCGCGCCAGAATGTCACTGTCGCGCAGCTGGCTTTGTAGGGATTTCGATAGCGTTTGCAGCAGCAAGTCGCCAGCGATATGACCCGAGGTGTCATTGACGACTTTGAATTGGTCCAGATCCAGGTACAAGAGTGCATGCACATGGCGATCGTGCTTTGCACCGTGCAGGGCGGCTGCGACCTGGGCTTCAAACTCGCGTCTATTAATCAAACCGGTCAAGGTGTCGTGCGTAGCTTGCCACGACATTTCCCGATGCAACTTACGTTCGTGACTAACATCATGAAACACGATAACCGCTCCCATGATCTCGCCGTTTCGCGACCAAATTGGCGCAGCCGAGTCCTCTACGGCAATATGCTTGCCGTCACGGGTTACCATCAGGCTACGCGAGGATACGCCCACTGCTTGACGCAGACGCAGACACTTCAGGGCCACATTTTCTATTGCCTCACCGGTGACTTCATCTATCAACACTAAGGTGTCGCAGATATCCTGCCCGAGGGCTTCGGCGTTGGTCCAGCCGGTTAATTGTTCAGCGACTCGGTTCATGTAACCTGTCCGTCCTTCCGCATCGGTAGTCATGACGCCATCCCCGATTGACCCGAGGGTGATTTCAGCCAATTCCTTACGTTCCTCCACGAGGATCTCATTGAGCATGTGTTCGGTGATATCCCAGATAATGCCAAGCGTGTGATCGGGCGTGCCGTCAGCCCGGCAAAATACTCGCGCCTTGGCTGACAACCACCTTACGGTGCCGTCGGGCCACACCACGCGGTACTCAAGTGAGTATGCAGCGCGCCTATCGGCGCCGTCTTGCAACACTGCAACAACGTGGTCCTGGTCATCAACATGCACATATTTCAGGAAATCAGAGAAAGGGTGTGTTAGCGGCAGCGCATCCAGCCCCAACAACGCTGCCCCAGTGCCTGACCAGATAACCGAACCCTGAATGATGCAGCCATTAACAATGGTGGAATCCCAAACGGCCATGTTGGCTGCTTCCAATGCCATTTGTAAACGCGCTTGATCGCTCATATTTACTCCTCTGACATTTTGACGCTAGGAGTGCTGAAAGAATTAATGACATGACCAAAGCTTCGTGAGACAACTTTGATTTAGTGGAATATTTATGCAGTTGATATTTGTATTTATCCTACTCGTTCAATGCTCGCGGTCAGTACGATAGGGCACACTGTGTAACGAGCACGATAGATGCTTGGCTAACTTAACAAATCCTTTTGTATGAGTAGCAGTAATCATCATCACATTAGGAATATGCACCACTGTGTGTGTGTTTTGAGGCGGGTTTTACCAAACATTATTGATTGAATAATTTGTTAACATTGTGCGGATTCATTCCTGGAATCATTCATGCTTTGTACGTAATTTATAACGTTAGAATTATTATCTGATTTATTGGAAAGCGCACTGGTTTGCCGCCGAAGGAGCATCAAAAAAATTAAGCCAAGTGCCAAAAGAATAAATACTTCCATAATCTCCTCCTAGAGAATTATTGCTTACATTGAGTTTACTTCGATTAGGCCTCCCTTCTTCGTTTGAAACGCCTTTATCGGGTAGGCCACTGTAAATGGCCTACTGAAAGCGTTCAAGACGACAAAATCACTTTTATATTGTGCGATATTCACCAAATTACTGCCTGACATCCGGGGTTTTTAAGTTAAAAATAGTTATTACATAAAAATGATGGGGCTTATCTCTAGGAGAAATTACCTCAACTCAAAGCAACATCAAATCAAGTTTATCCGCCATAATTTTTTTAAGGGTTGGATAAGAGCAAGTAATAAGATGGCGCACGCAGTAAACTATTTGAGCGCCTTCAATACTTTCTCAACTATTAACGCTAAGGAGTTTGTATGAAAAATTTCACTATAGAACCCCAACCAGGAAACCAAAACCTACACAAAAGTTACAGAATTTTGTTAGGCATAATACTTTCCTTTTTCATCGCACCCATGAGCTTTTCCGCTACACCCTATTGCAGCAATATATTTCAAAATGGATTGCAAACCCATGGCACAGATGGATCTATAAACTTTGGCAAAAACTCGCGCTTGATTCACCCCTACAGCACACGACTCAATACACCAACCGTGACGATTGATCCAACTTCCGCGCTCAAAACCTGTGGAAAAAAAGAGTGTACGGCAGCAGGAACACCTGTGGATGGGTTACACATTGATAAAAAAGAAACATGGTCGACGAGGAATGTTACAGCTGCTGACAATGAGAACATAATTATTGGCGGCACCGACCTGACTGCGTTTGGTCAAGTCGTATTAGGTAAGAATGCCACCGCGACTTTTGCGCAAGGCAGTATGTATACGATTGATAGATTAACGCTGGGGAGCAAAAGTACCTTACGCTTGCCCGCTGGAGATTATTGGATTAACCATTTTTCTGCACAGGCCAATGCAAAAATAGACGTTATCGGTGAAGGCCCTGTCACCGTGTTTGTTCAAGAAAATTTCAGCCTTCCGTTAAACTTTAAAATAAACGAAAACACCAAAGACCCCTCGCGTATTTCAATCTATACATTTGCAAATTCGGATTATGCGGCAGGTAGCAAAACCTACGCGTTTATTCGCAGCCAATCAGTTGCAACCTTAAAAAATAAAGCGCGGATTGACGGCGGTCTTTTAGCAAATTCAATTTCCCTTGAAAGTTCAAGCATAGTGACTTTTGATTCTGCTGCCGTGAGCAAAATGAGCTTTAATTATTTTTGCTCCGGTTACGTCCCTTATGTGGATACCACACCACCGCAAATCGATTACGTTTATCCCAGTGACACCAGAGACCCCCAATTTACTTTCAGCGGAACAATAAAAGATCCTGGTGGAATTAAAAAAGCCACAGTGCGTTACGGTGATACTGAATTATTACTGACTCTCTTGAACGACCAGTTTTCTGTTGAACTACCTTTAGCGATTGGTTGGAACACGTTTTATGTCACGGCAGTAGACAATGCAGGAAATAACACTACTCAGGATTTTTCTGTGCTGAGGCAGTCCATTGCAGGCTTCGGGTTTTTATTCGATGAGTATGACTTTTATCGGACATCAGATAGTTTCACCATTACTGGCACACTCAATCTGCCGGAAAATCACACTATTAAAAGCGCAGTGGCACAAACCGCTTCTGGTGATATACCACTACAGCTGGTGGGCAATAAATTTAGCGTTGTGGTACCCGTCGTTAAGGGCCCTAACGAATATATTTTTGTTGCCTTTGATCAATACGATAACAAGGCAATGGAAATAGTTCAGGTAGAAAGTTCAGAGAGCGCAGGAATATTCGACTTTAAAATAACGCCTGAATTCGGAGAAAATCCCGTGCGAGAAATTACCGGTGAAGTTCATAGTTTTTGGCCGAGGGAAAGTCTAGTTGCACTATTAAAGGGTGAGCCGATTGAATTAATTCGCGTTACGGATACCATCTCACGGTTTCAAAAGACGGTCATTCTGACTGATTCTCGTCACAGGTTTGATATATACGTTGAAGCACCTAACGGCGAAAGTGTGTATGAAGAATTGGACGTTTGGTTTGACCCCGATCGAATTAATTTGGAAGTCGCTTTACCCGATAATTTTCCAGGTACGACGGAGAGTGAGACCATTGTGGTAACAGGTTTTTTACATCTGCCAGTAGAATTCATTGGCGTTATCACCGGTCTTGTCGTTACGTCCGATCAAATTCCTGGGGTTGAGATTCCAATCGATTTAATACCGAGCTCGCAACAGAACTGGACATTTTCAATTGAAATTCCGTTGGCTGTAGGCGACAACTATTTGCTGTTTAAAACCAAACAAGGAGATGAGGATTTCCCCGGGGGGTTAGGTTGGTCGCAAACTGATATGTTAGTTGTACGGCTTGCTATTGAATAGAACCTGTGAAGTTGGCGCTGCTCATTAATAACTATTTATGGTGAGCAGCAGAGCAACCCCCTCCCTAGCCGGGCGCCCCAGCCTCCCCCTTCGCAGGGGGAGGAGCTTAGAGCGTGCGACATTCTAGCTCCCTCCCCTGCCAAGGGGAGGGTTGGGGTGGGGTTTTATTTTACTGAGGGGATGTAAGTAGCAATAAACAGCCTGATTAAATTCCAACATGAGCTGGTTAATATAAAAATTAAACCGATCGCTTTAAGACCCCATTGATTTTCGGGCAAAAACATACGCGCACTTAAAATTATTAACACACCGGTCAGGCAAAGCAGAAAAGGAATATAACCTGTTTGTGGTGACTTTTTTAATAGCAGAAATAAATGCAATATTAAAAATGCAAATAACACTGGAAATAACCAACCACTAAAAGGAGTGCTGGCTAAACCTATGCTACCAAACATACTCAGGTAGGCGGCTAGGCACATGGGACATTTTGGAAAAAAAGCAATTAACACGCTGATGAATATTGAGGGTGTTGTACCTAAAGCTTTTTTGCCTGTGAGTTTGTTTATGTCCCCTGATGGGCTCTGCTGCAATGAGGAAATATGACAGGCGCAGCTATTGCTTTGATTATTTTTCATTGATGGATGCTCATTGAACTATAGATTCGGCATTTATAGTTAGCATGAAAAACCTATCTTGCTGTCAATTAAGTTATCTGACAGCAAGGAGCTTCACCTATCTTCCTTTATTCCTGGCTTAGCAATAGGCGAACATTGATGGTTGGATTTCCCATTATTTTATTCGGGAAATGATCGCCAAATAAACTGTGATCAAGGGGCTCAACCCAAACCCCCAGTTTCCCATTTGAAACATCCGCTAAGGGCATTTCAAAATCAAAATGTACAACGGCATTTTCAACACAGTTTTCACATTTCTCTACATCATTCGGCTGAAAGAATGCTTTGGATGCAATAATTTTTTCATCTTTTAACAAATGCACTTTGAAGCTGCCGGGTATTTTTAAACGATTTAATCCTTTTACTCGCACGTTGACGCGGTCGGTGTGCACAAAAAATTTCTCAGACGCACGCATTGATCCTGTTGTTTTTGCAAGCAGATTCATCGTCATAGGTTGTGCCTTAATTTCATAATCCACATCAAGGCTATTTACAGAATCAATAATGGCAACTGTGTTGAGCTCAGGTGGATTTTTTGTCAGCGGGGGCAAGTCTTCCAACACCGACACGGTAAAAATATTACGGCTTGCCGATGATTCAATGGTACTTAATAAACTATTCAAATCCGTTGCTTTCATTGTGGTTTGCCATTGCCAAAATAATCTATCTAAATTGCAATGGTAGAACCAGAAAATGGGATCAAAAGCAGCAGCGTCTTGATTGCTCATTGTGTCCCCAATAGAAACATGCCCACCATCATGGCCAGCTATTGTGGTGTTGTTAGGTCTGCCATCAATCATCCCTGTGTAATCTTCCCAATCGGTTTTGCTAGCGGCCCGATCGAAATCACCCAGCACATCATAAGCTGCCAAATTGCCTTGTATTGTTGCCGCATCATATCTTGTTGTGACATAACCTTTGTTATAACCACCGCCAACATCCGCTGGCAAAGTGTAATTGGCAAAAGGTACCTGATTAAAAATATCCGGTAATGATGTCGTAAAATCCCAGTACGGGAGGGTGACATTTTCACACCCGGGGACCAGGCGTAACGCATTTTCAAACGCTACCAAATAGGCTCTATGCCAGGGATTGTAACCGGGGATATGGTGCAAGCAATAAAGACCAGGGCGGCCATGTATACCTGCCAAAGAAAAATAACCGTTTTCGTCGGTAATACCTTTTGCGATGATTCCGGCAAATGCTTTTTTAAGATCGCTAAGTTCGGCGGTGGAAAGCGTTGAAATTTCTTTGCGAATTCGTGTTGCTTTGCTTGCCTTAGCGGTCAAACCAGCAACAGCAAAATTTAATTGCGATGGAGTCGCAATGCCTTTTGGATAACCATTGATCATCCAATTCAAAAACGTTTGCACCCAATCTGCGGACCAAGGCGCACCCGGCGGCATGTTGCCTGCTGCAACCTGGCCGTAAATTCCATTGGCATTATTCTTAACAACATTGTAATCCGTTAAATCAAGACCTTGCGATCTCATATGGTCGATGTCTGTGGTATTAAACATGTTTCGAATATCGCCATACCATGTTGGGTTTGAAATAGCATTTTGAGTTGCCATAAAAATTTTCCTTTGCGAGAGCCGATTTATTATTAATGATGTGATGGATGAATATGATTTAAGGCAGAAAGTATATGTTTATCTCTGGTATTTTTTGTATTACATGTCATTACACGCGGTATCAATAAAATAGAAAATGCAATCTTGTCGCTTAAACAATCTTAATGATTTTTTAAAGCTGGAGCGGAGTTGTTTTTGTTATATTTTACTTATGTAGGTAGTTTAAAAATAATATATTCAATGGCTACAGTACTATTTTAATCATGGGATTAAATTATCTGTCCTAAAAAAAATCGTTTTGTTTGCTTATGGTGATATTTTTCTGGTATCGATTTTTTCACTAATCATCATTAATACACCTTCACTATTTTCCATCATGTCTTGATTTGTAAAACGTAAGGTTTCGAGACCTAAGGTGCGCATAAAATTTTCGCGTTTGTGATCGTATTGTTGCGCTTCCGGTGTGAAGTGGCTATCGCCATCTAATTCGATAACGAGTGAGTATTCGGCGCAATAAAAATCGACGATGTAGGGGCCTATGCCGTGTTGGCGGCGAAATTTTACGCCTAGTTGTTTGTTGCGGATTTTTGCCCAGAGGCGGCGTTCTGGTTCGGTTGAGTTTTTGCGTAGGCCGCGGCGTTTTGGGGTTTGGGGTGGGGTTATTAAAACCGTAACAAATCTGTCACTGGTAATTCATATTAATTACTTACGATCAAGCCTCTTTAAATGATAAAGAGGACCGCATTATGAAACAGGGTTTATTACACTTCATCGTAAAAGGATTATTAGCAAGCATTTTTATTTTAAATATAAACTTTGCTGCAGCAACGAATCTCGCACGCGGCCCTTATTTGCAAACGGGAACATCTACCAGTGTGATTGTGCGGTGGCGTAGTGACGAGGCTACAAATAGTCGTGTGCGTTTGGGGGCTCATCCTACCAATTTAACGATGATTGTTGATGACGCGAATTTAACAACTGAACACATTGTTCAAGTGAACGGCCTCATGCCCAACACAAAATATTTTTACGCGATTGGTTCTACTACTGAAAGATTAAGTGGTGGTGATGTTGATACTTATTTTTCTACTGCACCTAAAACCGGTGAGCGCACTGCGTTTCGCACTTGGGTGATTGGTGATGCGGGAACAGGTACTCCAGGTCAGGTTGCGGTGTATAACGCGTATCGTAATTTTACGGGTACAACAAAAACTAATTTGTGGTTACAACTGGGTGATAACGCTTACCCTGATGGCACTGATGCAGATTTTCAAGCGAATGTATTTAATGTGTATCCCGAGATGTTGCGGCAAAGTGTGACTTGGCCGGCGCTTGGTAATCACGATGGTCACTCTGCTGATTCGGGTTCGCAAACCGGGCCCTATTACAATATGTTTTCCTTGCCAAAAAATGCAGAGGCTGGCGGAGTTGCCTCTGGCACTGAGGCTTACTACTCATTTGATTACGCGAATGTGCATTTCATCGTATTGGATTCTGCTGATACCAATCGTGCTGTAGGTGCGCCTATGTACAGATGGTTGCAAGCGGATTTGCAGGCAGCAATTAGTGCAGATTGGATTGTTGCTATTTGGCATCACCCGCCTTACTCCAAGGGCGCGCATGATTCAGACACTGAAGTTACGATGGTTGAAATGCGGCAGAATTATTTACCCTTGTTAGAAAATTACGGCGTAGACCTGGTGTTAACCGGCCACAGCCATTCTTACGAACGCTCGCATTTTATTAATGGCCATTACGATGTGTCGACAACATTCGCTGCCGAAACTCATGTTAAACAAACGGGTAGTGGTAATGTTGAAAATGGTGGAGCTTACAACAAACAAACTACCGGTATGCCTCATTCGGGAACTGTGTACGCCGTTGCCGGCAGCTCGGGGAAACTCAAGCCTGGCCCGCTTAATCACCCCGCTATGTTCAGTTCACTTTATGAATTAGGCTCAATGGTGCTGGACGTCGATGGCTTAACGCTAAGTGTTAAATTTATTAACGATGCCGGCGGCGTGCGCGATGACTTCACGCTCACCAAAAGTGGCAGCTCTGCTCTCGGTCGCATCAATGGCTTGGCTTGGAAAGATTCAGATGCAGATGGAATTCGTGAAAGTGGTGAAATATTATTGAGTAATATTGAAGCGCAATTGTTTAATGCCAGCAATCAATTGATGACAACAACATTTACCGATAATGCTGGTGCTTACCGTTTTAATAATCTCACAGCAGATACTTATAACGTACAAGTTGTGAAAAATGCTTACGCCATTTCACCGAAGGATCAGGGCACTAACGATACTATTGATAGCGATGCAGCGGCTCTGGATGGAAAAATATCTGCGATTAATTTGCTGGCTGGTTCGACAGTCAATAATATTGATGTGGGACTTTTTACTCCTGTGACCAGCTCAATTGCTGCGGCCTCTTCGAAGTGCTCTTCCAGCGTCAAAGCGAGCCTCGCAGCTAGTAGTAAAAACGGCAGTAGTATTTCACGCAGCAGCGTTCGCAATAGCAGCGCTGGAAATAGTTTGGTGGCTAGCAGTTTGCCGCGCTCAAGTAATTCCTTGTCCAGCATTTCCCGGAGTATTCCTGCTCTCGTGACGGTGAGCTTGCAAGAAGGATTAAATGGTTACACAGGCGCTTCGGATACTTATGTTGCCAGCGGCAGACCACACATTAATTATGGCGATAGCGTAGCGGTTTTGGCGGATGGTTCCGACACTTTAAATGTTCGCCTGGTGGCTTTATTAAAATGGGCCACTGGCAGCATTCCTGAAACCAAAACAGTGACTGCGGTGAATGTGCAGATGAATGTATTTAATTCCACCACTGATACTTATGATCTTTATGCGATGAATCTTGGTTGGGAGGAAAGTACGGCTATATGGAGCAATACTGATCCTGTTGCTAACAGAGGTGCGCTGTTAGGTAGTTTTGCTCCGGTCACTACTGGCGTTTATACGATATCGTTAAATGCTGCGGGGATTGCGCTGGTGCAATCCTGGGTAAATGGTGCGGTAAATAATGGTTTGATGATAATGGATAGGGATAGTGTGAATGGGATAGATATTCGGTCTTCTGAGCGGGAGACGATTAGTTCGCGGCCGAAGTTGATGATTACTTATCAGTAGGTTTGGTTATTAGTGAATAAAAAAACCCAAGGGGCTTTATGCACTTGGGTTTTTTGCCTTAAAAAATTGTTGCAAATTGTATGATAAAAATAAATACAAAAGCGACCCCCTCCCGGCCTCCCCCTTGGCAGGGGGAGGAGCTGAAGCGTGCGAAATTCTAACTCCCTCCCCTTGTCAGGGGAGCGCTGGGGTCTCTCCCTCCCCTGACAAGGGGAGGGTTGGGGTGGGGTCTCTCCTCCCCTGACAAGGGGAGGGTCGGGGTGGGTTGAACTTCTCCTGACAAGTGGAGGGTTGGGACGTTCGGCTAGGGGATAGCTCCTGCTATTTTCATTTAACTACTGCGTACTCATGAATCAAAGATAAAACCAGAATATAAAATTTTATCGAATTACTAAAATTAAAATAACAAATAGTATGTACGCCAGAACACATTAAAAATATTTTTCCGATCTTTTATTTAATCACAGGCCGCTCCGCTTAAAAAATTTTAAACATGCAACATTATTAATTAAAAAATGTGACCCCTGTTTTAAAAACACATCTTTAATTAGTCCGCAAAAAAACAAAGAATTAATGATAAAAATAATTGTCTCACATATGGCGTTTAGATCATTTTTAAAATTAATTCGTTTTTATTTTCGTTATTAGCAGTGCTACACTAGGTTTTCTTTGCACTGCAATCGCCACTTTTCCACTATGCAAATAAATTTTTTCACATTCAATCATTAACAATAAAATTAAATCATATTTTACAAACTTAAAATAACTCTTATAAATTTCATACATCCATTACAAAAATTAAATAATTATTAGCACTCAATTGTTCATCACAGCATCACAATCTATTACTAGCAGTTCATGTTAGCAGCATGGCATTAATTTTTTTATGACACTAACAATCAAGAGAGAAACTTATGAATTATGGTTTATTAAACTTCTTCATAAAAGGATTCTTAGCAAGCATTTTTATTTTCAATATCAGTATTGCTTCAGCAGTCAATTTGACTCGGGGACCTTACTTGCAAACAGGTACATCCACCAGTGTCATTGTGCGGTGGCGGAGTGATGAAGCCACTGATAGTCGTGTTCGTCTTGGAGTATATCCGACAAAATTAAATAAAATTATCGACGATGCGCAATTAACCACTGAACATATTGTTCAAGTGACTGGCCTTACGCCTAACACAAAATATTATTACGCGATTGGCTCAACCACCGAGAGATTAAGTGGTGGCGATGCTGAAACCTGGTTTTCGACTGCACCTAAAACCGGGGAGCGCGTGCCGTTTCGCACGTGGGTGATTGGTGATGCGGGAACGGGTACAGCAGGTCAAGCTGCAGTGTACGACGCGTATCGCAATTTTAACGGCGCGACAAAAACGAACTTGTGGTTACAGCTCGGTGATAACGCCTACCCTGATGGCACTGATGCGGATTTTCAAGCGAATGTGTTTAACGTTTATCCCGAGATGTTGCGGCAAAGTGTGACCTGGCCAGCCTTTGGTAATCACGATGCGCACTCTGCCAATTCAGAGTCACAGAGCGGCCCCTATTACGATATTTTTTCCCTGCCAAAAAATGCTGAAGCGGGTGGAGTTGCTTCAGGCACTGAGGCTTATTATTCATTTGATTACGCTAATGTGCACTTCATAGTGCTGGATTCCTATAGGACCGATCGCACAGTAGGCGCCCCCATGTACAACTGGCTGCAAGCTGATTTGAAAGCCGCACGCGCGGATTGGGTTATCGCCATTTGGCATCACCCGCCCTACTCCAAGGGTGCGCATGATTCTGATACAGAAGGTGAATTGATAGAGATGCGGGAGAATTTTTTACCTTTACTCGAAACCCACGGTGTGGATCTGGTGCTAGCCGGCCACAGCCATTCTTACGAGCGCTCGAAATTGATTAGTGGCCATTACGGCAATTCGACAACGTTTAGCAATACTTACCTTAAGCAGCCTGGCAGTGGTCAGGCTGAAAGTGATGGGGCTTACAATAAAAGAACTACTGGCCTTCCCCATGCGGGAACTGTGTACGTGGTAGCTGGTAGCTCGGGGAAACTTAAAACTGGCCCGCTTAATCACCCCGCGATGTTTGATTCTATTTATGAGTTAGGTTCAATGGTGCTGGATGTTAATGGCTTAACGCTGAACGCTAAATTTATTAACGATAGCGGCAGTGTGCGCGATGATTTTACACTCACCAAAAATGATAGCTCCACTCTTGGGCGTATCAATGGTCTGGTTTGGAATGATGCAGATGCTGACGGAATTCGTGATGTCGATGAAGTAGCCTTAAGCAATATCGAAATACAATTGCTAAACGCTAATAATCAATTAGTGGCAAAAACCTTTACCGATAGCACAGGTACTTACCGTTTTAACGATCTCATCACCAGTGCTTACACCGTGCAATTTGTAAAAAGTAATTACACTATTTCACCGAAAGACCAGGGTTTTAATGATACGACTGATAGCGATGCAACTGCTGCGAATGGAAAAACAATTGCAAATAATCTAATGGCTGGCTCGACAATAAACAATATCGATATTGGTTTGTTTAATCCTGGTAATGGTTCCAATGCTGCGACATCAGCCAAAAATATTTCCAGCGTGGGTTTCAGCGTTGCGCCCGGTAGTAAATCTGTTAGTAGTACGCCGCGGAGTAGCAGCCTACCGAGTAGCGCTCCGCGTAGTAGTCCGACATCCAGTATTGCTTCCAGTTACAACTCGGGAATGAGTCCGGTGAGCTTACAAGAAGGATTGAATGGTTACACAGGTACTTCGGATACTTATGTTGCAAGCGGTCAACCCACCACGAATTATGGCAGTAGCGAAGCAGTGTTGGTGGACAATACCGAGAGCACAAATGGTCGTTCAGTCGCATTATTAAAATGGGACATTAACAGTATTCCGCGCGGCAAAAGAGTGACTGCGGTGACCCTTACCTTTAACGTATTTAGTCCGAGCACGAGTACCTATTATCTCCATGGGATGAATGTTGGCTGGGCAGAAAATACAGCAACCTGGAACGACACGAGTCCCGTTAATAATAAAGGTGGTGTGATGGGTAGTTTTGCTCCTAACGCTGCTGGTGTTTACACGGTAGCTTTAAATGCTGAAGGTATTTCTCATGTGCAAAACTGGGTGAACGGTTCGACGAATAATGGTTTGATGATATTGGATAATGATAGTGGTGATAGCATTGCGATTCGTTCTTCTGAGAGTGGAACGATTGGTTCGCGGCCGAAGTTGGTAGTTAGTTTTGAATAAAGTTGGGTATTGGTGAATGGGAACTTAAGGTGTTTTATGGGGTTGAGTTTTTTCTTTCGGTAGAATGATTTCATTGAAATAAAATTTTACGGAAAAAATAATTACGAGTAACAAAAAAGCGACCCCCTCCCTCGCCGGGCGCCCCAACCTCCCCCTTCGCAGGGGGAGGAGCTGAATTGTGCGAAATTCTAACTCCCTCCCCTGCCAAGGGGAGGGTTGGGGTGGGGTTACTCCCTCCCCTGCCAAGGGGAGGGA
>JAZKHP010000034.1:0-68919 GCA_040385335.1 Pseudomonadota bacterium | reverse complement strand
GAGGGACGGGGTGGGGTCGCTTTTAATCCTCCAACAGCGCCTGATAACACCCACTCACTAATTCCCCATCACCAATAATCACCGGCGTACGTTGATGCAAGCTTGTTAGTTCGGTCGATAATATTTTCCCAGCTTCGCTATAAGCTTCACCACCAGCAGCTTCCACCAACAGCGCCATAGGAAAGGCTTCATACAACAAACGCAATTTCGCTGGCCGTTTACTGTCACGGCAATCTGACGGATAAATAAAAACGCCGCCGCGTGTCAAGATTCGATGCACATCAGCAACCATTGCACCTTGCCAACGCATATTAAATCGTGGCTCGTCGGTTTTTTTTGCTATCAAATGTTGAATATATTTTTGCAACGAATTTGGCCAGTAAAATAAGTTGGACATATTCGCTGCAAATTCACATGTACCTTTGGGCATGATCAAATTGGGTTTGGATAAAATAAATTCACCGGAAATTTTATTCAGTGTAAATTCGTGCGTTGCTCTGCCTGCAGTAATTGCCAAGGTTGTGTAGGGGCCATAAAGAACATAACCCGCGCAAAGTTGATGATGGCCGGATTGAAAAAATTGTTCATCGCTAGCATCAGGTACATGGTCACGTGCGGCAAAGATTGTAAATATTGTGCCGATTTGCGCGTTGATATCGATATTAGTACTGCCATCTAAAGGATCGAAAGCGACGAGATAAGGCGCACCGGCAGTAACAAAAATTGTATGCTCTTCTTCTTCCGAAGCAATTGCTCTCACTGATGAGTTGGCAGAAAGCGCGCTTATCAATAAATTATTAGCAATCACATCTAATTTTTTCTGCACTTCGCCTTGCACATTGGTTTCGCAGGTAACACCGAGCGATTCACCCAGTGCGCCCATGCCTACTTTTTCAGAAATAGTGCGGGTTACTGCGATTATGTTATCGACAAGTTCTATTAATTCTGTTGCGAGATGTTCTTGCTGAAGTGTGGTTTGCAACGCATTCATCATCATGCCTCGTATCGGCCAATGCAATTTAATTGGCTAAATGCTTCCGTTAATCGCATTGCCATAGATTGTTCTGCGCTACGCAGCCACACGCGAGAATCATAGAATTTTTTATTGGGCGCATCGGGGCCTTTACTATTGCCCAATTGCGAATGCAAACAATCTGAATTTTCTTCATAGAAGTTAAGCACGCCCTGCCAAAAAGCCCATTGCGTATCTGTGTCTATATTCATCTTTACGACACCGTATTGAATTGCTTCGGATATATCACTGGGCGCAGACCCGGAGCCACCATGGAAAACAAAATCGAGGGCGTTTGGTTTTATATCAAATATTTTACTCACATAAGCTTGCGAGTCTCTTAATATTTGCGGCTTGAGTTGTACGTTGCCGGGATTATAAACACCATGCACATTGCCAAATGACGCCGCTATGGTAAATCTTTCGCTAATCTCTGCCAGTTGTTGATAGGCGTAGGCGACATCAACGGGCTGGGTATATAAGGCTGACTTATCGATATTCGTATTATCTACACCATCCTCTTCACCGCCGGTACACCCCAGCTCAATTTCCAATCCCATATCAAGTTTTTGCATTTTTTTTAAATATTTTGCACTGATGGCGATATTTTCTTTCAGGGGTTCTTCGGACAAATCAATCATGTGCGAACTAAATAAAGGCTTACCCGTTTTTTCCCGATGAATGTTGCCCTCTTCCAACAAACTGTCGATCCAGGGCAGCAAATTTTTCGTGGCATGATCCGTATGCAGGATGACAGGCAATTCGTAGTAGCTCGCCACTTGATGAACATATTTTGCCGCAGCAACAGCACCCAGTACGGTTGTTTGCAGGCCTGACAATTTCAACCCTTTGCCAACAAAAAATGCTGCGCCACCATTGGATATTTGAATAATGATGGGCGAACTCACAGTGCGCGCAGCCTCAAGTGCCGCATTGATTGAATTAATTCCCGTGACATTCACAGCAGGAATTGCGTAATTATTTGCTTTGGCATCGGCATAAATGGTTTGTAGGTCGCTACCGGAGACAACGCCGGGTTCGATAATTTTTCGCAAATTCATTATGATTTAACCCCACTTTTGTTACAGGTGATAAATATTTTACATATGGTGAGCATAGCACAGCATCATAAGTTATTATCAATCATAATATTGCATATAATCAAGCTTAAACAATCATTTATAATCAAATCATCTGCAACACAAATTTTGATTAAATTTTAATCAATTAAGCCTATCGAAATAATTACTGACTTGCGGAGCTTGATGTGCCAACTTTCTTACGACTCATCTCCGGGTTGCTACACTAAAGCTATTAAAATCGGCGATTGGGCCTATATCAGGCCAATTGCACTGCAGGAATTTTTTCGTACTACCACACTAACCATACGCATCCTGGTTCAGTGTGAATTCTGATTCTATCGCCCCTATTGAATGACTATTGATGTGGTAAGTTTATTTGCGGCGGCTTACGCGTTACTCGGGCAAAGGTTCCTCAAACTATCAGCGATGGGCTAATACTCCTATTGAGAAAAAATTAAACTATTATGCAATCTTCATCATGGGCAAAAAAGCTATTGCGACTCTTATCACTGGTGGGTGTAGCCATAGTGATGCTCATGGACGCAGGCAACATAAACCTGGCCCAAGCCACCAATATTCCCGAACAAATCAGTTTTAAAAACATCGTTGAAAACAAAGATATTCCTCTGGGGGAAGCTGCGTCGCTTTTCCAGGACAGCGAAGGTTTCGTGTGGCTCGGTGGCGGTACTACTTTGGTCCGTTACGACGGTTATGAATTTAAGCAAGTTGACATTAATGTAAGCGAAGATCCCGGCGACACCAGCCCGGTTTACTACGTAGAAACAATATTTGAAGATAGTCGCCACCGCCTATGGATCGGCTCCAGAAGTGGCTTACTCCTCTATGAGCCACGCAAAGAAACACTTATCCGAATTGAAGATGATAAAAGCCAAACATTAAAGCTGTCAGAAAGTACTGTTACCAAGATCATCGAATTACCAACAGGTGAATTGGTGGCCGGATCCCTCACAGGTATTCACCTGATAAACCCGGTCACTCTCAAATACACCTCCATAACGCCAGACCCTACCAGATCCCATTGGCTCAAGAGCAGTCTTATCGAGAGCATGCTGGTAGACAGCAATAACGATATTTGGCTTGGCACTGAGGCGGGCCTGGAAAAACTTGATTGGCAAACAAAAACCTTCACGTTTTTCAACATAAATCTGGAAAACCCTGAGTCACTGCAGCACGCTCATGTTACCGATATGATTTCTGATCAAGACGGAAAATTTTGGCTGGCAACTCGACATGGACTGGTACATTTTGATCCAAAAACCAAGCAGCAACAGCGCTACCTCCATGACCATACCGATCGCTTTAGCCTTGGCTCAAATGCCGTATGGACTTTACTGATGGATTCACACGGAATTCTATGGGTGGGGACAGACAGTGGTGGTGTATCTATTTACGACAGCGAGAAAGATAGATTTATAAATCATCGTTATGAAGCGGGTCATATCGGATCGCTGAGTAGTAATGTCGTGCGCAGTTTACTTGAAGATAGAAATGGCGATATTTGGGTGGGCACATACCCCACCGGCATTAATTTGTTTGATCGCTCAAGCTCACCGTTTACTTCTTACGAAAGCAACGTATCTAACCCCAAAAGTCTTAGCCACACCGCAATGCAGGCCGTGGCAGAGGATGGCAATGGCAACTTGTGGCTAGGTACCGATGGCGGCGGCCTGAATTTTTTTGACCGGGAGAAGAACGAATTCACGCATTTCAAAACAAACCCGAATGACATCACAACGATCAGTGCCAACGCAGTGCTTACCAGCCATATTGATTCCGAGGGGCTGGTTTGGGTCGGCACCTGGGCCGGTGGTATCTCAAGTTACAATCCCGCCAGCAAAAAATTTACGCGCTACCCGTTTGACCATGAGCGAAAAACCAGGTCCAGGGTAAGCAGTTCATTAAAGCTTAATGCCGGATCAGTTTGGTCCGTTAAAGAAGATCGGGAGCGTAATTTATGGATCAGCACCCACACCGGCGGCATCAGTAAATACAATCGTCATACAAAAATTTTTACGCATTACGAGCACATGAATGATGACCCGCAATCTCTCAGTTCAAATTTAGTATGGACTTCGCACGAGGACACCATGGGTAATTTATGGGTCGGTACTGCCGGTGGTTTAAGTTTACTGAATCACGAAGCCGGCACATTTACTTCTTTTATTCCGGACCCTGCGAATCCTTCGTCAATTAGCAATTCGTCAGTATTTAGCATCCTCGAAGATGGGAAAAAACGGCTTTGGTTTGGCACAGGTGCCGGATTAAATTTATTTAACCCGGAGACCGGGAAATTTACTGTTTTCAATAAGAAAAATGGATTTCTCAATGATGCAATTAAATCCATTGTCGAAGATACCTATGGTGTCTTGTGGGTAAACACTGATAATGGTTTCTCCTCCTTCGACCCGGAATCAAAAAAAATAAAAAACTACAATCGATTAAGTGGGCGGTTGGTAGGTGATTTCAAAACGAATAGTGGTATCCGCAGTCGCAACGGGGAAATTGTTTTTGGTGGCACCAATGGTTTGCGCATTATCAACCCGCTGGAATTATCGGAAAATAAAACGGTTGCAACAGTGGTATTCACTGACTTCAAAATATTTACCGATTCGGTCACTGTGGGCGGAGCTGAGGGCAATTTACAATACGTCATTAACCATAGTGAAACCCTAACACTTGATTACAACCAGTCGATGTTTACCTTCAATTTTGCGGTGCTCAACTACAGAGATTCCGAAAAAAACAAATACGCTTATAAACTCGACGGGTTCGATAAAAATTGGGTCGATGGCGGCACCCAGCGTACAGCGAAATATACTAATTTAAATTCAGGTACTTACGTCTTCACCGTAAAAGGCAGCAACAATGATGGCGTCTGGAATGAAACGGGGAAATCCATAAGGATCATTCAATTACCTCCGCCCTGGAAAACCTGGTGGGCGTATTTGATATACAGCTTATTGTTAATATTGATCATTGTGCAGTTTGTCCACTCACAGCGAAAAAAACGTCTTACTGTGGAAGAACAAAATCGCGAGCTGGAAACGAAAGTACAGGAGCGCACTGCGGAGCTACGCGAAAAAACTCATGATATTCAAACCATGCTGAGTAATATTCAACAAGGGCTTTTTACGATTGAACCCGGTGGAAATATCCACCCGGAATATTCCCATTATCTGGAAGAAATTTTCGAAACTAATGATATTGCCAATAAAAATGCACTGACATTATTATTCGGCAGAGCCAATATTGGTAGCGATACCTTCGCGCTAATGAAAGCGGCCGTCAATACGACTATCGGCGAAGACAAATTAAATTTCGAACTTAATTCGCATTTACTCATTAGCGAATACGTGGCAAATTTCAGTGGCAATTACAAACACCTGACATTGGATTGGAACTCTGTAGTTGTCGGCAATATAGTGACAAAACTGATGGTGTCAGTCCGCGATGTTACTTTGCTTAAAAAAATGGAAACCGAGGCGCGCGCTAAAAAACGTGAATTGGATATTATCAGTCAGCTGTTAAATGTACCGTCAAAAAAATACCTGGGCTTTGCAGAATCAGCGAAACGTTTCATCGCTGAAAACCGCAAGCAACTTGAAAACAACAAACAATACAGTGATGCGATAATCGCCTTATTATTTCGCAATCTGCACACCATAAAAGGTAACTGTCGCACCTTTGGTTTCGATTATTTTAGCGATGTGGTACATGAGGTGGAATCTGTTTACAGCGCACTCAAAGCCCAACCTAATACACCTTTGGATCGCGATAAATTGTTAAACGATTTGGTACGTGTAGAAGGCGTGTTACATGAATACGAAGATATCTATTACAACCTATTGGGACGCAGCGAAAATAGCGCTGAACAACGCGATCAAAATGGATTTTGGGCAGACAAGAACGCTATTGCAATAATCCAGCAGAGTATTGACACTGCACATCAACAGTATCCAGTGCTCCATAAAACTCAGCCGCTATTGCCCATTCAATCCTTGTTAAATCGCTCACTATCGACTTCATTGAGCGATGTCCTAACCAGTATGATCGCCTCATTACCTTCCATTGCTTTGGAATTAAATAAAGCACTGCCAAGGGTTACCATTGATGACCATCAAGTGAGCATTAAATGTAGTGCCATTGAATTAATAACAAATATTTTTGGGCATATATTGCGTAACAGCATCGATCACGGAATCGAAACTGCAGAAGTGCGTGTGCAAGCAGGAAAGCCTGCTAGCGGCACTATAGAAATTCGCGCAATAGCGCACCAAGACTACCTGCGTATTCATGTTAAGGACGATGGCCAAGGGATTAACATCGACAAACTTTTTCAGAAAGGAATTGAAATAGGTCAATGGAAAGCGGGGGACAAGCCAAGTTACAACGACATTGCAAATTTGATTTTTATTTCGGGTGTATCAACCAAAGAGCACATTACCAGCATATCGGGGCGCGGCGTGGGTATGGATGCCGTGAAAGAATTTTTATTGGCAAACAACGGCAGCATCTTTCTTCAACTTTTAAACACCGATACCAATGCTCCCGCAATCGCTCAACCCATAGGCAAAGGAGTAAGGACAGCATTTGAATTAGTTATCGAATTACCAAAAGATATGTTTACGATAGTTGTATAAATACAATAATTAACAATAAATTACTTATTAAAATAAAAATATGGCCAATTTTTTATAATATTAATAATAATTTTTTATGATTTTTGTTTGTTTTTTTATTTAGCTGGCCGAAGCAACTGGATATTGACAGCTCACTAACCCACTCCCGCCTTTTCTACTGCATTATCCCAAGCTATTTTTAAGCGAGCAAAAGCTGCTGGGGCTGCATTTGGCCCAGCCTCTTCCAGCAGAATAGGAACTTGATGCTTTCCTGCTGTTATCAATCGCAGGAATAGCCCCTCCCAATCCATATCACCCATTCCCGCAGGTAACGCATCCGATTTTACCAAACCATTTTCACCCTGGATCATTTTGAAATCTTTTGCATGGATTGCGACTATGTGATCACCAAAAGCAGCAAAGCATTCATCCAGAAAAATATTCATATCGGCGACGCCTTTTATCGGCACCAAATTAACGGGATCAAATATAATGCCAACGGCAACCGCGTTAAATTTTTCAATCATAATTCGTGCATGTTCAGCAGATGATAACGCATGAAATTCGGCAACAGGCTCCACACCAACCACAACGCCTTTTTCTTCAGCAACTTTAACCAGGCGCTGGAGGGATTCAAGCGCAATATCAAACGCAAGTTCGCGACCATGCGCTTGATCGAGATAGGGAATTGGTGAACCGGTTTCGGTACCGATAATGCGACAACCTAAAGCTGCGGCAGCATCAATGTGCGCCGCAAATCGAGCTAAAGAAAATTCCCGTTCATGAAGGTCGGGCGTTACCATATCGATATAACAACCTAGCACGGCAATCGCAATGCCCTCGTTGTTAAACGCCTGCCGTATTTCAGCAATCCCGGCTCCACCGAACTCGCTCGGGAATAAATGCGAGCCAGGTAAAGCTTTCGCTAAGGCAAGCTGAATACAAGTCGCACCAGACGATGCTATCTGCGCAGCAAGTTCTTCGGCTTCGAGAGTTCCAAAATCATGGGCGCGCAGGCCAAAAAAAGGTTTCATAAATTTGCATCTATTTATTTAATTTTTGTTGCAATGACCTAGAACCGATAATCCACTTTTAGGCGAACAGTACGTGGCTCTACGGGATGATAATGCACGTCTTCAATCCCTTCTTCTGGCTCACCATTTAAACGTGACGCATAAAAATAATCGATATCGTGATCCTTGCTATCTAATAAATTAAGAATATTTAATTCAAGGCCGGTATGCCTCCAGCGATAACCCAAACCGAAATTCACGGTGCTGGTTGAGCCCACTTTATATTGATTAAAACTGTCAAGTTTGTGCGCACCAAAGTAACGGTAGCGAAGTGAGCCATGCACGCCAAGATTCTGTGCGCCATAAGTAATACCGGCACTGCCGACAAGTGGTACAGAGCCTTCTACGTATTTTCCTTCAGAGTTCGGGCGTTCAGTGTAAGTCGACATTGTGCGGGCAAATTCCATATCAAAGTTCCAGGTATTACTTAACCAATAATAACTGGCTATTTCGATTCCATAACGTGATGAGGCTCGGCTTGGTTCGGTATTGCCAGCGTCGCCAACAAAAAGTAATTCCGATTCTGAGCGCAGATACCACAGTGAGGTGGAAATGTTAAAACGTTTTTCATCAAATACTTTTACGCCGATTTCAGCACCTGTGGATGGCACGATCAAATCGACTGAATCACTGGGCTCACCGCTGACGGGATCTTGCGTGATGGTAGCGCCACGCGCATCATTTGAATGAAATCCCTGACCGGCATTGATATAAGCTTCGACATGTTCATTAAATTGATATGTTGCACCTGCTTTAATACTGAATTTGCCATCTGTAGCCGCACCACTATTTGCATTGATATTGCTGTTCACATCCACTTTGTGATAATCGTAACGTAGACCTAGGTGTGTGCTTAGTTTTTCCGTGATGGTTATCGTGCTTTGTGCGAATAAACCGAGCGAAGCTTCATCGACTGCATCTTCACGAGTAGTACTTAAGCGCTGGCGTTCTACAGTGTGGTACAAGCCAACTGTAGCAATTTTATCGTAGCGAAATTCTGTACCTAACTCATGATGAATAACGAATCCTGAAAATGCGCTGGTCCAGTTATGTTTAAGTGCACCACCCAATATGGAACGCTCATCGACTTGTTCAAACTGATCACCATTGATGGGATCATCCAAAAAATAGGTAAAGTTTGAAAACAAATCTAACGATGATTTTATCGCGTAGAGATCTGCTTTCCACTGTGTATTTTGCCAACTGCTTGACAGACTATAACGGCTTGATGAGCCACCAACACTCGTATCGAAAGAGCCGAGACTATCAATAATTTTTTGCTTGACGGCGCGCTCGGGAATCTGGTCAGCAGAACCCCAGTTATTATCGTAGGCCATCAGTGTCAGGGTAAAATCGCCGTCCGCTAGAGAGGAGATGTAGCGTCCCACAAAATTATATTTTTCTACATCTTCATTAACCATTGACCAGGGGCCATCATAAGTTTGCGTTTCCATACCCAATAGTAATTGGCCAGTGCCAATGTTAATTCCACCCGTTGCAAGTAGACGGGAATATTCATCCTCACCCAACGTCAGCGCTAGCAAATTTTCATCAAATGAATTTTTAAGAGAAAATATTGCAGCGCCTGCACCTGAAAAATCACTAATCCCGGCGTAATAAGGGCCCTTGCGATAGTCAATGCTATTGATAAATTCTGGAATAATAAAATTGAGATCGGTGTAACCCTGACCGTGTCCGTGAGTGCGCATATTAATTGGCATGCCGTCGATTGAACTATTGAAATCAGTACCATGATCCAAATTAAAGCCACGTAGAAAATACTGATTGGCTTTTCCCGAACCACTGTGTTGTGTGACTACCATGCCCGGTACAAATTCCAGAATTTCACCGGTCCTTAATAATGGACGATTGGCAATCTCTTCACTGCCAATAATTCCTTCAGATGCTGATAGCGTTTCGTTTATAGGGTTTACGCGGTAGCCTCGCACTAAAACTGTTTCGGATGAAATGCTCGCTATAGTATTAATATTCTCATTTTTATTTTGTTCATTTGGTAACATCGAATATTGTTTGGAATTTAACTCTGTAGCAGAAAGATAAGGTGCCATAACTAACAAGGCGGATAAAAAAAATGTTCTTTGAGCTTGTATATTCATAATGTTATTTTTAATAAATAGGCTAATTAAAAAGCAGATGCCAAGATTGCACAAATACGCATAGCTTTTTTTAGTTGGCGCTGGAAGATGGTTAGAGATACCCGCAGAGAAGGTTCGACCAGAGGGAACTATATCAGCAAGCGTTTGTATGATTTTTCAAGTTTCTTGATCCTTGCCATTAGATACGTAAAGCGAATGGGGTTTGGATCATTATAGGCCTCGTGGAATCGGCTATTTTTATCTTCCAAGCGTTGATAGCGGGAGTGAAATATATAAAAACAATAAGATTTTTTCGTTAAAAATTACACAATCCCCGAACTGGATACTTTGGGATCTCGCGGGCGCACTTTGGCCATATTGTTACGGTAGTTGGCGGCACGGTAAGTTTGCAGTGGGTTAATCGCCGCATCTTTACGGTAGCGTGCCATGGCCAGAATGGGCGCCACATCAAAGTTGAAAGCTTTTTTCAATTCGCCTGCGGCCATGATTGCATCGTTCGCTTCTTGATAGCCATAGAGCGCTTCGCGGTTTACCAGCAGCGCTTTAATGTAGGAGCGCTGAACTTCAATGGCCGATGTGGCAAGACTCTCGATGGGGTCAGTGACGTTGTGGCTTTGATCCAATAAGTAAGCGGGATTAAAATCAGATTCTTTGCGATATGCGGCATCCGCCAATTCATTAAAAATAAGAAATTGTTGATAGGGTTGCAGTGAGCCGCTATCCAAATCATCGTCGCCATATTTGCTGTCGTTGAAGTGGAAACCGCCGAGTTTTTTGAATTGAATCAAACGCGCTACGATCATTTCAATATTGGTATTGGGTGCATGGTGCCCCAGGTCCACCAGGGATTTACATTTTGGTCCCAGGCGCATCGCGGCCAGAATACTGCTGCCCCAATCCTGAATCACGGTTGAGTAAAATGCGGGTTCAAACATTTTATGCTCTAAATGCATTTCCCAATCGGCAGGCAGACCTTTGTAAATTTGTTCGGCGCTAGATAAGTAGCGTTCAAAAGCACGTTGAAAATGCTGTTGCCCAGGGTGATTGGAACCATCGCCCACCCACACCGTTAAACTTTTTGCACCGAGCTGTTGGCCCCAGCCAATACAATCCAGATTGTGTTGAATTGCCAAATCGCGCGATGCTTTTTCCGTATTGCTCAAGCTGCCAAATTTGTAGGAAGCATTTTGTCCTGGTTGATCTTGAAAGGTATTGGAATTAACCGAAACCCACTGCAAACCAAACCCATCAGCGCGCTGTTTTAATTCGGAAAAATCATCCACTTTGTCCCACGGAAAATGCGGCGATATGCTGTCAGTACAGCCGGACAATTCATTGATTAGCGCGCAGTCTTCCACTTTTTCAAAAATATTGCGCGGCTCGCCCTGACCGGGGAAGCGCGCGAAACGCGTACCGCCTGTGCCGGTACCCCAGGAAGGAACAGCTATTTGGAAGTCGGCAGCGGCTTTGGTTATGGCTTCGATAGCTATGCCGTCGCGGCTCAGTTTTTCGCCGAGTGCGTCGTAATCCGTTTGCAAAAAACCTGCTTCTTTTTTGTTTTGTTCTTGTACTATGGCTAAATCAATTCTTCTCATCATTATTATTTACCTTTAACGCAAGATTTTCTTTAACGCCAGAACGCTGCTAACGCCAAAACACTTCTAGCGCAAGAATGCTTCATACAAACCACCATCAACACTGATAACTTGACCGGTGGTTTTACTGAGTTGCCCTGAAATTAATAAGTAAGCCGCCTCTGCCTGATCTTCCGGTGTAATAGGCTGTTTGGTGAGTGTGCGCTGGGCATAAAACTGAGCTAATTTATCGCGCAGCGATTCGGTACTTTCATTTTCTACAAACGGAATATCGTATTTCGCCAGTGACGACATAACACGATCGCGCGGGAACATATTGCTACCCTGCACTACTGTCGCCGGCGCCAGGGCGTTTACATTGATCAGCGGCGAGAGAGTGACCGCCAACTCACGCACCAAATGATTCGCGGCGGCTTTGCTGGTGTCATAAGCCAGCGAACCTTTTTTGGAAACGGCTGCGTTTACGCTGGTGGTTAACACCATAGCGCCACGCAAATTTTGTTGATTCCAAATCGGCTGAGCTTCAGAAGCAACGATATATCCGCCTTTCACATTTACTCCAAAACTCATATCAAAAATTTTATCGTTTTGATGGAAGTCAGTGCCCTCGGCGATAAATATACCGGCAGTGACAATGACATTATCGACACCGCCGTAGGCAAGAATGACTTGGCTAAACATCTCGCGCACTGAATCGCGGTTAGTAATATCCACTTGCAGTGCAATTGCCGGCCCGCAGCTTGAAATCCCAGTACCGGAAACACCAATGCCCTGACCATAAATTTTAGTCAGCTCTGCGGCAGTTTGCTCGGCAGTTTCGCGGCGCAAGTCGGCGCAGACAACATGGGCGCCTTCTCTAGCGACACGATGAGCAACCGCTTTGCCTATGCCATCGCCAGCACCAATCACCACCACCACATTGCGCGCGAGTGTTGCTTCCTTCGGCATGCGCTGCAATTTCGCTTCTTCCAATGCCCAATACTCGATATCAAAGGCTTCTTGTACCGGCAGTGCGGTGTATTCAGAAATGGCTTCTGCACCGCGCATAACTTCAATGGCGCAGTTATAAAATTCTGCAGTCACGCGCGATTCAGATTTATTTTTCCCCCAGGCAAGCATACCCACACCGGGAATTAATATTATGGTGGGACTAGGGTCGCGCATAGCGGGTGAATCGGGATGTTTGCAAGCTTCATAGTAAGCGACGTAATCGGTGCGGTATTTTTGTAAGCCGGATTTAAAACGACTAATCAGGCTATCAAGACTATCGCTCTGCGGATCAAACTCCACATAAAGTGGTTTGATTTTGGTACGCAGGAAATGATCAGGGCATGACGTGCCCAATTCTGCCAGACGCGGAGCATCCACACTGCTGACAAAACGCAGCGTGGCATCATCGGTTTGTACTGTGGCAATAAATTTTGCTTTTTCTGACATCAAACCGCGGGCAACGGGCAGGAATTCACGCAGCAATGCGGTGCGCGCTGCCTCATTTAAACGTTGATATTTTTGCCCACCAAAAGTCTTATCGCCCTTGTCGTGCCGTTCGATATAACGTGCTGCCGAGTCAATAACCCAAAGCGACGTTTCGTAACAGGATTTACTGTCCGGTGCCCAATTGGTGTGGCCGTGCTGGCCAAGCAAAATGCCCCTGATATCAGGATTTTTAGCGAAGGTTTCCTCGCAGACCTTAGCGGACTCCCAACCCGGACGCATCCAGGGTACATAGCCCAGTCTGCCGCCCCAAATTTCTTGCGTAAGCTTTTCCTGATCTTTACAGGACGCCACCGAAATCACCGCATTAGGGTGCAAATGATCGACATGTTTCTGCGCGATCATGGAGTGCAATGGAGTATCAATAGAGGACGCGCGCGGGTTCAAACAAAAGTTACAGTGAGTGTACATACTCACCATGCGGTCTTCGCCGGCTGACTTGTAGCCTTTATCAGGATAATTTTGATAAACCTTGTCGAGCGCCTGTAACTTTCCACTGTACAAGGAGGAAAAATTTTCCTTTTTAGCAGTGCGCAAATCGCCACCTGAACCTTTAACCCAAAGCACTTCTACTTGCTCACCGGTTAAGGGATCAGACCCCATTAATTTGGCGGAAGTATTGCCTCCCCCGGTATTGGTAATGCGCTGATCTTCGCCCAGCTTATTGGAGCGATAAACCAGATTCTCAACCGGATCCAGCTCTTGCGCGACTTCATCGTCCCATAAATAATTGACGTGCTTATATTCTTGCGGCTGGTATGACATTGATAAGTCCTATGATTTTCTATGATTAACTATGAGCATAGTTGATTGGTTAACTTTAAACCTATTAACATTATAGTCATTATAACCATATCAAGAAACGCATGCAATCATTTTCAATCACATTAAATCAAATAAATTCTTTTTGCAATTTATACTTTGCGATAATAATTCAGGGTTCAATCAAGGCAGTGTCAGATCACTCGTCATTAAAGCGTTAGCACACCACAGACAAGTCTGTAAAAATGAAGGGAAGTAAAATAGATAGACGATCAAAAAAACAACTATCAAATTGCTAAATGAAAAAAGATGATGACTTGGTAAACCAATCAAAAGGAAAACGAATCAAGAGGAAAACTAAAAAAGAAAGTAAAGGAACCTGCGAATTAGTCGCAGGCATCAACCACAATAACTTCGATCCCCTGCGCCTCAAAATATTTCAGTATTGTTTTATCAGCGTTGCTATCAGTAATAACCATGTCCACATCAGACAGGGGACTAAATATTAAATTACCCTTAACGCCAATTTTGCTGCTGTCCGCCAAAACAATTAATTTATCTGCTCGTTTACGTAATTTTTGTTCCGCAAGAATAAGCAGCGGATCAGTTTCCATTACGCCAATTTCGCTAATACCAGGGCACCCCATAAACATCCTGCTGCCACGATAATTCTGGGTAGTATCATTTTCAAAAGAGCTTAGGATGATACTCTGCTTACGATAAACTTCGCCCCCCGGTAAGCTGACCTGGTTTTGACTGTTTTCCAATAGCTCATGAGCCAACACAAAAGAATTTGTCAAAATATTTATACGGCGATCTTGTAAAAATTCCGCCATCATAAAAGTGGATGAGCCACCATTAATAATGACTGATTCACCGTCAGTACAAAGCTCTACCGCGCGTTTTGCAATCATGCGTTTTGTATCAACATTTTTTTCTTTATCAACCCAAAAAGATTTACCCGCTATTTTTGTT
Organism: Pseudomonadota bacterium; assembly: GCA_040385335.1. Classification (GTDB taxonomy): domain Bacteria; phylum Pseudomonadota; class Gammaproteobacteria; order Pseudomonadales; family Cellvibrionaceae; genus Cellvibrio. The sequence continues at coordinate 54,169 of JAZKHP010000034.1, read as the reverse complement.
GCGGGCGTCGCTGCAGATTGAATAACTTCGGCACCGCCCCGAATTTTTTTAATTTTACGTGCGGCAGCAAGCTTATTTAGATCGCGGCGAATGGTTGCTTCAGAAGAATTTAGTTGGTCGCGCAGGACTGGAACACTGGCAAACTTTGCCTCTTCAAGATAATCGATAATCAGTTGTTGACGCTGCTTTTCCAGCATTTTATTCCCCCATCCCCATAGTAAACGCGATTGAAAGATCCCTGTCATGACAGCAATCTCTCACATTTGCATTTAGCATACGGGTATAAAAAATCAGAATCAATCAAAATCATCGATTTATGATTGAAATATGGGGAGTTTAATGACCTTATAAGCTGGCAAATGACTTGCAAACAGTCCAAGCCAATAGGTTTGATACTCGATAAGCCCTTTAAAGTCTGCCGGCAAACAGGGATCCAGTTCGAGCTCTACGGGAGTACCTTTCGCGAGGGTGAGTAACAAGGCCCCTTGAACTGTGCCGGTATCATCGGTCGACAAGTACACTGCTTGCCCGGTGCGCAATTGCGCCACCAAACTACACAATAAAGAATTTTTTAAAATCGCGCCCTCAATATAAACGGGGCCTGTGGATTGTAAATCGGTGAGTCGCTGATCAATCATCAATGCGTAATAAAGCGTTGCCACCGCCGAGGCGGCGGTCTGCGGGCAGCTGATAATTGGAGTCATTCCAGCGAAAGGACCATTGCCATCGCTGAAATCGGGTGTAACCATCCATAGGTAATTTATTGCGGTCTGTACAGTTGCGTAATGTACCGGGGCATTAATATCGCTACCCAGCCGCTGGCAAATCAGCTCGTATTCGCGCCCACCCATAAATCGCGCGCAGGCAACCGGCTCGCCCGATATGTCGCAATTAGCGAGGGTATCGCGCTTATCGCGAAGCGCAGCCAAATCTCCATTTGCCTGCATCAAGACCGTCCAGGTCCCTGTGGAAATAACCGTAAACGAGCTGCTCGGCTCATGATTTGCAAGCAGGTAGCGTGAGTAGCTGGCATTGCTATCGTGCAAGCCTACATAAACCTTGCAATCGATTGAAAGTCCTGTTTGCGCGGCGACTTGCGCGTTAATACTAGCTAACTCTTGCCAGGCGGGTTTGAGCGGCGGCATCAGTCGCTCCCAATTGCAACGAGCCACCAAGCTGGAATAGTGTTTGCTTAGGGGTGCCCAAAGATCAGTGTGGCAACCCAAAGATGTCACCTCTGCTGCCATCTGGCCGGTGAGACGCCAACCCCAATATTGTGGATACATGAGCAAGTGGCTAGCGCAAGCAAATTGGTCGGGAAAATTCTGCTCTAACCAAAATAGCTGTCGCCCCAGATTTAATCCCGCAGGTAGGGCTGGCGATAATGTTTCCGTGAATTCTGGCCGCACCATTTCATAACTTTCGTTACAACTATCAATCCCCGAAAATTCGTAATCCACTACAGGTAAAACTAATCCGTCGCCCGGTAAATCTTCATTCACTAATGCAGCTGTAGCTCCGTGAGTAGTCACAATGAAAGCCGCTATGTGTTTTACATAAGGGCAAGTATTAAGGACTTCTACCAACCAACCCCAAATACCGGCGACATCTGCATGCGGGTAGGAAGCAGCATAAATGGGATTATTTTTCCGGGAGAAGCTGGCAACTTTTAGTCTGTTATTGTCCATCAAAGACAATTTTACGTTGGTTTTCCCTATATCCAGAACGGCTTTCATAGTTTGAACACTCTGTGTCGATGATTTTATTACTTTAGCTAACTAATCCCTGCATATGATTGAACAGTAGTTAAGTGTTAATCGCGAAATATTTCAGCATCCGTCACATAAATCCACAAAAAACAAATTCGGTCAACTTCAATCATATGGATTTTTAACGATTCCGGCAAAACTTATCATTAATAAAAATCATTTCAACAGCAATAATAGACCATTACGAAGATTTAGCTTGTACTTGGTTTAATTGCAGCATTATGTACGCTAATACCTCTATTTTTAAGGAAATTGACTTTATAATTACTGCCAAGTTTACTTCCTGCTTTCAGTAAATGTTAACTGCTGAAGTAATATTAGCACAACCCATAAACCGCCAAGTTCAATCAAATGGATTTGATCCGCGCCCCAACAATGACATTATTAGATTAATTTTGATTGACAATGATTGTTATCCTTTGTCACTATTAAGACAACAAATAATAAATGACGAGATTTAAGAGCTCGCGCAGCACGCCTACCATACTAATTCTAAAAACGGAGCACTCAACAATGACCATCCCAGGTTTTAAAAATCATCCCTTGGCTTCCGCTATTTTCGCCGTAATAGTGTTAGGTAATAGTGTCCATGCGCAAACTAGTAACAATGATTCAGGTGAGGCAATTGAAGAAGTCATTGTCAGCGGCTTTCGCGCCTCATTGAATGCTGCCTTGGAACAAAAGCGCGAAAACGTGGCCGCCGTTGACAGTATAGTTTCAGAAGACATTGGTAAATTTCCGGATTCCAATTTAGCAGAGTCAATGCAGCGCATTCCCGGTGTTGCACTCTCACGTGGCGACGGAGGTGAAGGAAAAAATATTTCTGTACGCGGTCTGGGTGCTGGTTTCACTCGCGTTCGCATCAATGGCATGGAAGGTACATCACAAACTGGCTCCTCTGATATTTACGGCGCGGGTAATGCCGGGCGCAGCTTTGACTTCAACGTATTTCCCAGTGAAATTTTTTCTGAATTATCCGTACGAAAAACACCTAGCGCTGATGTTGAAGAAGGCTCCTTGGGTGCGACAGTAGATCTTAAAGCCCCTAAGCCACTCGCGTTCCAAGATGAGCTAACGATAACCGGTACAGCGCGTGGCGTTTACAACGAAATAAGCGAATCAACCGATCCGCGCCTTTCTGGTTTGATCGCTAAAAAATTTGCAGACGATACCTTTGGCGTACTGCTTTCGATCGCACACAGTGATCGCCATATTCGTGAGGTTGGTTACTCGGCAGTAAACATTTTACCAGCCTACGTCAATAACAGTTTCTGTTCTCCTGCGGGTTACGTCCCGCAAAACCCTAATGATCCTCTCACTAACGTCGCTAAAGGCGTAACCGCGCTAAATTGCAGCACGGATAATCCACGTACCAGCACAGCCGAAGCCTACGAGTTGTTGCAATCGCTAACAGGAATATCTGGCAAGCCAGGTGGTGGAGTATTTTTGCCTCGACTTCCGCGTTATTTAAACTCGGAACAGGATGCCAAACGAACCGGCGGATCTTTCACTCTCGAATGGGAACCCAGTGAAAATACGAATATTTCGCTGGATACTCTCTACTCCAAATACGATGTAACTCGTCATGACAATTACATAGACGCATTGTCATTCGCACGTAACGCGACTAATAACGGTCAACCGATGGTCTCTATCAAAAACCTGCAAGTAGATGCAAAGGGTTCGCTGGAGTATGCATTGTTTGATGGTGTAGATTTACGTTCTGAAAGCTTGGTAGACAAATTTACCTCTACGTTCCTGCAAAACAATCTGAACTTTACGCATCAGTTTAATGACACTTTTGAAATGAATGTTCTACTTGGAAGATCAAAGTCAGAATTTGATAATCCCGAACGTTTAACCGTTAACCTCGATGCAATTGATACTGACAATTATTCCATCGACTTTCGCAACGGTGGCAATATTCCAGTCATTCAATACGGCGCTAACGTGAATGATCCAGGCATTTTCAATTACGCGGGTGCTAGCGCCGATGGCACTGTGCTAGGGAACTGGAATACTCGTCAATTAAACCGAACCACTGAAAACACTACCGCTGAACTGAATTTTGGTTGGCAATTTTTGCCAGAGTTCAAACTTAAGTTCGGTGCACAAAATCGTAAAAGTGATTTCAAAACCGAAACTATGATTATTGCACCCGCTTTTACGGCTACTCGCAATTTACCAACAGGTATCAGCGTTTCAAGTTTTACTCACGAGGTTAAGGGCGTTAAAGATGTATTAGGCAGCAATACCTTGGGCAACTACGTGGGTGTCGATCACGAAAAATGGAAAGAAGCAGTAGGCTATAAGGACTTCGTCTGGTGTGGTGCGGAATGCGGCGCACAATCTCCAGAAGTGTCTGAGGCAATCAACAGCGCTTATGTGATGACTGAATTCAATTTCGAAAATTGGACATTGCCAGTACGTGGTGACATTGGCATACGCTACATTGAAACACAACAGGACAGCATTGGATTTGTACCAACCCCAGCTCCAGTCGGCTCTATTTATCCGAACTATGCCCAACGCTTCACTGTAGGTCGCAAATACGATGACCTTTTACCATCAACCAATGTGGTAGTTGAATTCACGCCATCTCTTTTAGCGCGTTTCTCCTATGCTGAAGTAATGTCGCGTGCAGAACTCGGCACGTTGATTCCCTCCGGGTCTATGAACCCGACCACACGCACTGCATCAGTAGGTAACCCCTTCCTGAAGCCAGTCCACGCTACAACTTATGACATCGCGCTGGAGTGGTATTTTGACGAGGGCGCGTTAGTCTCAGCCGCTTATTTTGAGAAAGATATAGATACCTATATCCAGGCAATTTCAAGTTCAGTTATTTACACTGAACTTGGTTTGCCCATTTCCCTTTTGGAGGGAACTGCTGCAACACAAAACGACTTGTTTACAGTGAATCGTTCGACCAATACGCCGGGTGGACCTTTGCAAGGATATGAACTAAATCTGCAATTGCCATTTACATTTCTATCAGGTTTTTGGCGAGACTTTGGTGTATTGGCTAATTACACGCATGTAACATCCGACATAAATTATGTATTGCAAAGTGCGAATGGTGTCCCTACGTTGACCACGACTAATGATATGGCTGGCCTGTCAAAAGAGGCCGCCAGCGCAACAATTTATTATGAAAATGATGTCTTTAGCTTCCGCACCACTGGCAGCTATCGTGGTGGATATTTACGCGCGATTCCTTCCGGTGGCAACGACAGTGATGTGATGGGTAATCTGGCAACATTTTTTGTTGATGCATCTGCCTCTTACAATGTGACAGAAAAAATAAAGTTAACGCTTGAAGCACAAAACCTTACTGACGAACGCAATACACTTTATATAGATAGTACGCGTAAAGATCCCTTATTCGAAACCGCTATTGGGCGCACCTTCACTTTAGGTGTGAACGTCAAACTCTAAAAGTTGGAAATCTAGCTTGGCTGCCGGGTCATCTGGCAGCCCTTTTTATTTACAAAAATCCTGATTGTTAAACTACATTTTTCGCTTAATTATTTACCGATCAATTTTATAAAATTATTTTTCTAAAATTTATTTTATTCCATAGTGTCACTGGAATTTTTAGCCATTAGAGAACGATTAATAATGAAAAAAAAAATTATATTCAGCAGCAGGAATATTATCCAGCTCCATAGCTTCAGGTGGGAGTTCCTTCCGCTGCTTGCGTTACTCATTTTTTTACCCGCACAGGCTGTTGAAACTAATAGTCCGTCATCAATCGATCATCCCCACTGTAATAATCCAATGGATTGCAATAAAAAATCTGCAAATCCAGTATTTCGTTCAAAAAAAATTCCTGCTCCTAATGATGTTATAACGGTTGTCAAAAAGCTCGCGTCTGCTGAAGTGGCTCAGCTTAAGTCCTTAGAAACAAACCCCATTCCCGGAAAATGGGGAATCAGCACCAACTGGGTATCGGCAACCTTCTTTGTCGGCACGGCAAAATTAACTAACCTTTTCGATGTGCCAGATGTACTTGCCTACAACTTTGAAACCGCACGGCGCTTTAATTATGCGCATCAAGGTGGTGGAGCGCCGGTGCATTTAATCAATGCCGATGATCAGGCGATTGGCGATCTTTATCAATCGCTATTTCTGCGCACAGGTTCGCCCGGCATGCTGATGCCCTTACAACAACGCCTTGATTACACCTTGCCCTATTTAAGTTTTTCGCCCGAGCCAAAACGTTTAGTCTGGTGGTGGTGTGATTCACTGTTCATGGCACCACCGGTACTAACTCGCATGTCAGCCATTACTGGCGATCCAAAATATATTAATGCCATGGATATACAATTTTGGCGGACCTATACCCGCCTGTACGATCACAAGGAAAAACTGTTTGCCCGCGACGAACGTTTTATTGAACAGCGCTCGGAAAACGGCAAAAAAATATTTTGGTCGCGCGGTGAAGGCTGGGTTGTTGCAGGACTCGCCCGCATACTCGAAGCTATGCCAGAAAATTATCCAACGCGGCCACAATATGTAAAACTCTTTAAAGAAATGATGGCTAGCATAGTTAAATTACAACAACCGGATGGCCTATGGCGCGCCAGCTTGCACGACCTGAAAGCGCATCCCGAACCGGAAACTTCCGGCACAGCATTTTTCACTTACGCCATTGGCTTTGGTATTAATCATGGGTTACTGGAGCGCAAACATTATTTGCCGCACCTGCTAAGAGGTTGGGCGGGACTCAATAATTACATTCTTCCTAATGGCATATTAGGTCAAGTGCAAACCGCCGGTGATCAGCCCGTGCCAACTAAACGCGAAAATACTGCGCTCTACGCTTCAGGCGCGTTTATTTTAGCTGGACTTGAAGTTGCAAAATTGCGCGAGGAAGTTACTCCGCTACCCATAAAATTAACAGTGCCCTCAGCCTTTACCTATCACCCTAGTGATATGAAACCGCGCAAACTTTCCGACAACGCGACGCCGGAAGAAACTCGCGAGTTCAATCGCTATACTGCTGAGCGTCAGGCATCTGCGAATTTGGCATTTGATCCGTTAGTAGATGATCCCCATTATAAATCTCCTATAAGCTCGGCCAATGGCAACTGACTAATGAATGGTTGTGCGTTTTTATAATTTTTAACAAGACAATAATAAGTTGTGAGCATTTTATGGTTGCTGTAGTAGAAGGTATTTCGCGCACTGAGTTAACACGGGTTATCGATAAACTCATCGACAATCTGGTTAACATTAAAGATACCAGCGGCGAATTTTTATTGCGCCTGGACGATGGCCGCGTAATCGATACCAAGGGATGGAACGATTGGGAATGGACGCATGGCATTGGACTTTATGGTTTACTCAAACTCTGGGATATTACTGGCGACGAAAAACCCCTGTACATAATGCAGGACTGGTTCACAAATCGTTTTGCAGCGGGTACTCCTACCAAAAATGTAAATACTGTTTCGCCTTTTTTAACACTCGCGTATTTAGCCGAACGTTTGGGCAATCGCAGCTACCTACCCTATTTAGATACCTGGGCAGAGTGGATTATGAAAGAAATGCCGCGGACGGAAGAAGGTGGTTTGCAACATATTGTTTTTAACTCAGTTAACGATCAACAAATTTGGGACGACACATTAATGATGTGCGTCCTTCCGTTGGCCAAAATCGGTTTGTTGTTAAATCGCCCCGCCTATGTCGAAGAAGCAAAACGACAATTTATGCTGCACACCAAATACCTGGCGGATCGCAAAACCGGGCTTTGGTTTCACGGTTGGACATTCGCTGGTCGCCACCATTTTGCCGATGCACTTTGGGCGCGCGGCAACTGCTGGGTCACTATCGCCATACCAGAATTTATTGAGTTGCTCGACCTGCCACCGGAAGACAGCCTGCGTTTATTTTTAATTGAAACGTTGGAATCGCAAGTTAAAGCGCTCGAAAATTTTCAAGACGAAAGCGGACTATGGCATACCCTTATCAACGATAAATCTTCATACCTTGAAGCTTCAGCTGCAGCAGGTTTTGCTTACGGTATTTTGAAAGCGGTACGCAAAGGTTACCTGCACAGCAAATATGAGCCCATGGCTGTAAAAGCAATTAAAGCCGTAATGTCTAACATTAGTGATGACGGAGAATTACAACAAGTTTCTTTTGGTACGCCAGTGTTTAATGATTTGCAAGGCTACCGTGATATTCCCCTGACATCTATGCCCTACGGCCAATCCATGGCGATTTTAGCACTGGTTGAATATATGAATCGTTACCTTTAATTGTGCTAGCCTCTTCCCGCTGCGGTTAAATGCGCAGCGGGTTTTTTATAACCTGCGCAGTAGACTTTTTTATAGCGAAGGATAACAAGCAAAAAAAATATTAAGCGACTTTCAAAAAAAATTCGAGCGAGTTACTAAAATAAATTTACGCCAATTATCAACAAAAATAATGAGCCTTGATCTCAACAATAAATAATGAGCGCACATGTGATGCAAGCACGCGAAATAAAAACCCGTAATTATGTAGCCTATGGCCTGACGGATATATTAGGCGCAGGTTCGATGGCGGTTATCAGCGGGTGGTTAATTTTTTTTTACACCACATTTTGTGGCTTGTCCGCAGTGCAAGCAGCCTCCATTTTTGCTATCGCACGAATTATGGACGCTGTTGCAAGCCCATTGATTGGCCACCTCTCTGACAACCTGAATAAAACCCGTTTTGGTAGACGTTTCGGGCGGCGGCGTGTGTTTTTCTTAATCGCCATTCCGTTGCTGCCCAGCTTTTCACTTATGTGGGTTAACGGGCAAGAATATTTTTATTATCTATTTACGTTTATGTTTTTCGAATTGGTTTACACCTCGGTTCTGGTTCCTTACGAAACGCTTGCTGCAGAAATGACGGACGATTACGCTAAAAAAGCAAAGTTCGCTGGTGCGCGTATTTTAGTTGGCCAAATTTCTGCTATTTTTGCTGGTATTTTACCTGCATGGATTGTTAATTATGTCGGCAGTAAAGAGGATGCCAATACCTTTCTGATTATGAGTATTATTTTTACTATCGCGTTTATGCTGGTAGTGGGGATCGTGTATTTATTTACCTGGGAGCGAGAACCAGTCGAAGCCGCGCCCGAGGAATCGTTGGAGCGAAAAATATCGGCATTGGATTCGCTGAAAATGGTTTTCGTCAACCTTTCATCCACCTTACGCATTCGCGCTTTTCGTTTACATTTAGGAATGTATTTAGGTGGATATATTAGTCAGGATATTTTTAACGCAACCTTTACCTATTTTATTGTTTTTGCATTGGGGGGCTCTGTTGTCATTGCATCGTCCTTGATAGCAAATACTTATATTGCCCAGCTATTCGCCGTTGCATTGGCAATTGCATTAATTATTCGTATTGGCCCGGCATTGACTTATCGACTTGCCGTTTGCTTTTATATCGCGGGCATTTTGTCACTCCTCACATTGTTTTTGTCTTTTGCTGAATTTCCACCCGTGCATTTTTTACTCATGGCCATTGTTTTAGCAGGTCTTGGTCGCGGTGCGCTAAATTATATTCCGTGGAATGTTTACAATTACATGGCCGACGTGGATCAAATTGTCACGGCCAAACGGCGTGAAGGAAGTTTAGCCGGGGTCATGACATTTATTCGCAAAACAGCACAAGCTATTGCCGTAATGTTCGTAGGAATTGTCATTGAATGGGGAGGTTTTGTTTCGGGTAACACAGCGCAAACTTCTGCAGCGATTAACACTATCGCAACCGTCATGACGGTTGGGCCATTGCTCCTGTTACTGTTCGGTTTTTTTGTGGCAGGACGCTTTAAATTAAATAAAGATACACATGAATTGTTGATGCAAGAAATTGATCATTTAAAATCTGGCGCGACGGAACCATCCAGTGAACAGAGTCGCATCATAGTGGAAGATTTATCTGGCTGGCCTTACGCGAAATTATGGGGTAAGAATTCAGTGGGTAGATAGAAATTTATTATTCTTTTAGTGCGGTAAGCCCATAAAGAATACTGTTTAATAAACGAAGCGATAACATTTCAAAATATTATTTCGCGCTTAATGGTAAGCGCGAAATAATGCTGCGAAAAAATTAACGAACGGTATCAGATGTTGCAGCCAAGCGAACCGTTGCAGGCTTCAACCCTTCCGCAGTGACATTAACATCTATAGAACCTTTAACATCCGTTGCGCGAATCATCACGAGTGCCCTGCCCTGCCATGCGTTGCGAGTTGCTGATGCAAAAGCAGTGTGGTCGGTAGGGCTACCATTATCGAATGCCGCTAAAGTCGCTGCACCCTGGATCTTCACCTGTAACGCATTATTGGCATTAGGAACAAGCACGCCTTTGTCGTCTACAAGCTCTACACGTATGTAGCCAACATTATCAAAATGCGGAGCCGCTTTGGTTTGCTCGGCCACTAATTTTATCGCTGCTGGCTTACCTGCAGATTTCAATTCATCAGCCACAACTGCTTTACCTTTGCTGTAGCCCACCGCTTTTATTTCGCCTTCCTCATAGGTCACATCCCAGCTAATCGCGCTGTCATCTTTATTACGCGGTTTTCTCCCAAGAGATTTGCCATTGAGAAAAAGTTCTACCTCATTGGTATTCGCATTGACCTCAACTTTTTCCAGGTGACCGTCACGATTAGCGGGTGACCAATCATTCATAGTGCCCGGCCCTTTTGGTTGCGGCATAGCAACACCGACCATGGTGGGTAATTCAGAAGTATCAATCACTTCAGTTACGCGGCGTGCAATTTTTACTACAGGTTTATCTGACCACCAGGACGCGCGTTCCCACCCGATAGACTTAACAACATCCGTACGATCGACCAAACCGGACGGGTTAGAAATAAACGGCCAACCGGCGCGATCTGCTTCACCAAGATAATCAGCACCCGTCCACAAAAACATTCCGGCGTACGCTGGATTATCGCGCACCAGAATCCAGGAACTGCGATTCTTGGAATTTTCCGTGCCGATAATTTTACGCGTTGGCTTATCCACGTGCGCCTTGGTTAATTCATTTTCGCGATAGTTCTGCCCAACAACATCGAGCATATCAGCTAATCCGTTTTCATAATCACGCGTGGTGTTGGGACGGAACAATGCCATGGTTACCGAACGAGATGGATCTTCAGCATGAAATATATTTTGCAAGCGAGTAATAATGGATTTCGCCACAACAGGATACGCCGTATCGTGAATTTCATTGCCAATGGACCAAATCACCACACTCGGATGATTGCGATCACGGCGAACAAAATCGCGTGCGTCTTGTGATGACCAATCCGTAAAAAATAAGGAATAATCGTTGCGGTTCTTTGCTACCGTCCACATATCAAAGGCTTCGTTCATTACCAAGAAGCCCATGCGATCACAGAGATCCAAAAACTCTGGCGAGAAAGGATGATGTGCGGTGCGAATTGCGTTGACGCCGAGTTCTCGCAATCCATTTAGACGGCGCTCGTAAAATGAGAGTGGCACTGCCATACCAAAAGCACCGCCATCGGCATGAATAGCGGCACCTTTTAGTTTGATATTTTTATCATTCAGCCAAAAACCAGTATCAGCTTTGAATTCTATTTTACGTACACCAAAAGTTATCTCATCAGTATCCAGGTCCTCATTGCCGGACACTACACGCACAACCGCTTTGTGCAGAGCTGGATCGTAGGTCTGCCAGAGACGCGGTTTGCTAATAATAGATTCAGCATTAAGTTTTGTAATTCTACCCGCAGGTAAAAATATCTCGGCTCCCTTTGCCTTAGCTAGCGCTTTGCCATTAGGACCTAACACTGAAAAAACCAAATGCGCTTTTCTGTCGCTAGTCGAATTATTAATAATGCTGGATTCCAGTTTTACGCTGGCGGTTTTTGCGTTTACCAAGGGTGTAGTTATGAACGAGCCCCAAGCTTCGATATGAACATTACCTTTTGTAATTAAACGCACATGCCGGTAAATCCCACCACCGGCATACCAGCGCGACGCGGGTTGCGCTGAAGTATCAGCACGCACCGCCAACAGGTTATCGCCTGATTTTATATGAGGTGTTAATTCATAACGGAAACTACTGTAACCATTAGGTCGATGACCGACGTGAACACCGTTAATCCAAACACCTGAACGTTCCATCACGCCATCAAATTCAATAAAAATACGTTTGGCCTTGTCTAGCTCACTGAGGTTGAAATGTTTACGATACCAAGCTACACCCGTTGGCAAAAAAGCCCCGGCACCTGTCGCAGGTGCGTGTTCGTCAAAACTCCCACTAATGGCCCAATCATGAGGAAGATTAATTTTTTGCCAAGCTGTTTCGTCAGCAACTGCTTGCTCGGCTCCCTCAATATCGCCTTTAGCGAATAACCAATTCTCATCAAAATTTTCAGATTTGGCAAAAGTACTGGCAGCTGAGATCAGCAAAGCAGCCATGGCTAAAAGTTGTTTCATCATATGAATGCCCTATTGTTTCTTTGGATATTAACTTTTTACCAATCTTGGTATTGACGCAACTTTTGTAAAAATTAATTTAACTTAAGAGCATTAAATCTGGCCGCGCTTGTAACTGGTTGAGAGAATTTATTGCAAGTGGAAAACCTGCTCGAGTGGCTCTACCACGGGACTATTATCAGGATTGGTATCCATGATATCGGCCATATAAGCCCACCATTTCCTCACCACTGTATTCGCAGCTAACTCATCCATGGCGTGGTTAGGTGTACGCTTCAATACCCCAAACAGCTTGAGCGATGTCGGATGCAGATAAATAGAGTAATCAGAAATTCCCGCTTGTTTTAATTCCCTTACCAGTTCCGGCCAAATTTTGTCATGGCGCTTCTTATATTCCGCTGCAAAACCTGCCTTTAGGGTCATCACAAAAGCTATTTTTTCCATAATGCTGATCTCATTTTACTTTTCGATATGAACTCAAATAAAAAAAATGAGTATCAATTTATTAATTTTCGTTAGCTAAGTTCAAATAGTTTGCATCAAAAAACACCCATCCGTTCAAGCAACCAATACAACCCCGCAGCAACTACCAGTATTGATATTCCCGGTACCAGGCGTGCAGCGAACCACGAATATTTTCGCAACCATAAAAGACATGGCAGGACTATGGCGGCCACTGCCAATTGCCCGGTTTCAACACCCAGATTGAACGCAAGCAAGGGCGCGACTAGTTGTATTCCGCTTGAGGGTAAACCAACGTCCATAAGTGCGCCTGCAAATCCCAAACCATGGATTAAGCCAAAGCCAAATGTGAGTAACCAACGCCCTTGCGGCTCATGATTCCCACGCGCGCGCCACAGGTTTTCGATGCCGACAAACATAATGCTGCCGGCAATTGCCATTTCTACCAGATTGCCTGGGATACTCACCCATTTCAGGGTGGCGAGGATAAGTGTTATGGAATGTGCAAGCGTGAAGGCTGTGATAATAATCAGACAGCTGCGCAAACTTAAACAGACGACCAACAGACCCGCCAAAAATAACAAGTGATCATAACCACTAAGAATATGTTCAATCCCCATGCGATAAAATTCAGCAAAGCTCGACTGCGTGGGTGTTTGTGTTGCTGCTAGCGTTAATTGTATTTGTGGATCATCGACTATTAATAATTTTTGCGCGAGAAAAGTGTCGCCAGCAGTAGCAGTTAGGGTGCTGCCATAAGTGGGGTCATTAAGCTTGGCAAAATAAACGGCTTTAATACTCAATTTTCCGCTGCTAGCGGGCGGATAACTAATAGTCGCATTTAAATCTTTTTCGTGATTAAAACCTAGGGTCACACTTTGCGCTGACAAAATTTTTCCTTGGAGTTCGCCATCCTGTAGCACAAACATAGTCATAATACATTGCTCAACTTGTGCACGCGCAGTCGCAAGTTCTGACTCATGAAGTTTGCTGTTTAAGTTCGCATCGGGTAAACACAATTTCGCTGCTGTACTATCCGTAATCAATACACTAATCGTAATGCCGTCTGCATTCACGCGCGTGTTTGCGGTAATTTCGAAAGGTTCATGGGCCATGCACACGCATGAAACAGCAATAGTCAATAGGCCAAACAACAGTCTTGAGTACATAAAAAATTCACCGGAAAGAAGACTCTATCAAAAAGAAAATGCACTGTTCTTGTAATACTTGTATGTCACACCTTTGCATCATACCTATGCGTGAATTTTATAAAATTAACGCATCAAAATTTATTAGTCAGCTTGCGCTTTAACAACTTTCAAATTTGGTTTTATCGACGCCTTCATTTTATCGCCCAAATAAAAACCCGGGTGAGGCGGTTGATTGTAGGCGGTATTTTGCCAGGCAATGGCAACGCGATATTGTGTATCCTGCATTAAGGTTGTTAAACCAAACTCGGTGGGAATATTGGTAGAGTAAATCCGCAACGATTTATTATCGGCAGTACGCCAGATAACTTCTTCACGCCAATCACCGAATAAATCTGCAGATAAGGCTGGGGTAGCTTTGGTACCGTTATTAGCGCTAGTGCCCTCCGCAACTAATAGCGAATTCGCTTTGCTGGTATTCCAATCCCATTTGGCAATGGTGCTGCCATCCAATAGTTCACGCAATAAATCACCATCCCACCACACGGCAAAATTGATTTGTTCGGGATGAACCGGAGCAATAGCTTCGCCTTTAATATTAAATAATTCCGGTGAATTCCACCCGCAGTTTTCAGTACCTAAATGGCGGGGGTCTATATCAATTGCTACACCGCGGCCCGTGTCTTTTTCGGCAGGCTTTTTCCACAGCACTGTGCCACTACGCAAATCAAAAAGTGCAGAACCCCAGCCACCATTACCGCGAATATCTTCATGCACACCAAATTTTTCTAATCCGGGATGAGCCGGATCTAAATCCGATACATGCATTGCATCGCCATGGCCTAACCCGGTAGTCCATTTGGGCGTGCCATTATCATCTATCGCCATAGCACCATAAATAATTTCGTCTTTACCATCCTCATCGATATCGGCCACTGAAAGTTGATGATTGCCCTGCCCGCCAAATTGTGGCGGCACACCGGGTGCCGAGGAATCAAATACCCAGCGGCTGGAAATTTTTCCGTCGCGAAAATCGTAAGCGGCGATGACCGTTCTCTCATAGTAGCCGCGCGCCATAATGATACTGGGGCGAGTGCCATCCAAATAGGCAACACCGGCCAAATAACGCTCGGAACGATTGCCATAACCATCACCCCAAATCCTTTTCATTTCATCTGCAGTTGGGTTGTCGTTATCAGGTGCGCGCTGCGGAAGGTAAGACACAGTGTCCAATACACCCCCATTGCGGCCATCAAATATTGAAAAATATTCTGGCCCGGCGAGAATGCGGCCTTTAAGTTGACCCATAAATTTTCCGCCAGGTGCAACCACTGAACCAGAGCGATCACTCACTTCAATCTCACCACTACTACTCACCCAATTTGCCTTGGCGGCACCGATGATTCGTCCCTGTCCATCGCTAGTGCCATCCGCCGTTTTCAGCGCAATTTCAGCGCGGCCGTCGCCATCAAAGTCATACACCATAAATTGCGTGTAATGCGCACCGGCGCGAATATTTTTACCCAAATCAATTCGCCAAAGTTGTTTGCCTTCCATGGTGTAGGCATCGATAAATACATTACCGGTATAACCACCCTGGGAATTATCTTTTGCGTTAGTTGGATCCCATTTTAGGATAACTTCATAACGTCCATCACCATCCAGATCACCAACACTTGCATCGTTAGCGGTGTAAGAATAAGTTTGGCCATCAGGCGTTACGCCTTCAGCAGGTGGTGTTATCGCAATGGAAAAATAAGCTTGATCCCAGGCTGTAGTCGTTGCTAATACTTGTTTAGCTTGACGCAATTCGTAAGTTTCACCTGCGCTGCCTTGCTCATCCAAAAAATTTGTTTTGTTAGCAATAGTGTTTATTTTTTTACCATTGCGATAAAGATCAAAACGAATACTTTCGGCATCTTCATGGAGTTTACGCCAGGAAACCAATACACCTCTTTCTGCAGGCACAGCAACCAAACCGCGATCCAAAAATTCAATTTGGCGCGCATCAAATGTTGATTCAGAGGTTTTACTGATCACACCAGTGGATTTGGTTGCCGCTGTACAACCCAGCAAACCCGCAAACAACACCAACCCAAGGCTCTGCAGCATAAATGTTTGCCTGTTATTGTTATTAAAGGATTGCATGTTTGCATCTCAGTATTAAATTAATTTTATTACACTTTAAATTGCCGGTATAAAACTGTCAGGCTAGAATTTATTTAATTATTTTTTATTTAATCGAGCATTAAAAAAAATCGAGGCATACTTTTATTATTAAGTTTAAAACGTTTATTTCACTAAGATTTCCGACGTAATTGCTTTTAATGACGAGCATCCCGATAACGCCATAGCAACGCGCAATTCGTTACCCAAAATATTTAATACATTCACCACGCCTTGTTTCTTTTGCGCAGCCAAGCCGTACACCCATGCGCGACCAATCACCACGGCATCTGCACCCAGCGCCAGCGCACGCACTATATCCACGCCAGTGCGAATACCGCTATCCAACAAAATTTTAATATCGCCCTGTATAACATCGGCAATTGGCGGCAGCGCGCGAATGGAAGAAAGCGCACCGTCCAGTTGCCGACCACCATGATTGGAAACAATCAAACCATCAGCACCCAGTTTTTTAGCTTCCAATGCATCATCCGGATCTAAAATACCTTTAATGATTAAATCGCCTTTCCACTGCTCGCGAATTTGCTCAAGCGTTTTCCAGGTCACACTTGCATCAAAATTTTTGCCCATCCAACTCCAAAATTCATCAATACCTGCGCCCTTGCCCAGTACCTGGGCAATGTTACCGAGCGAATGAGGACGGCCACAAATACCGACATCCCATGCCCAACCTGGTCGCAACATAGATTGAAATAGACGTGCGCTTTGGCGACGAAGTGCGCTGCCACCAGATAAACCAGAACGTATGTCGCGATATCGTGACGAAGGTACCGGCATATCGACGGTAAACATCAGCGTTTTAGTACCTGCTTCTGCAGCACGCGCAAGCATTGCATTTAAAAAACCGCGATCTTTCATCATGTATAACTGAAACCAAATTGGCTCGTGAATTTGTGCGCGCACTTCTTCAATGGAGCAGGCAGATACGGTGGAAAGACAAAAAGGCACACCCAGTTCTTGTGCCGCTTGCGCTGCCAACACCTCACCGCGCCGCGCATTTAAACCAGCAATACCTATGGGGCCTAAAATAATCGGCAATTTTAAATGTTGACCAAACAATTCAATCTGAGTATCTACCGTAGAAATATCCCGCAATACGCGCTGGCGCAAACCAATAGTTTGCAAATCGCTACAGTTATTGCGCAAGGTGGTTTCACTGAATGAACCACCGTCAATATAGTCAAACAAAAATTTTGGTAAACGCCGCTTGGCAAGCAAGCGGTAATCATCAACATTGGCGGCAATCAAGAAATGTTCCTCGGTAAAACATGCCTCATTTTTATCAACAGGGCAGCATTTTTATAGCGGCGTTTAATTTTTTGGGCTAATGCTTAGGGCGATGTTTATATCATTATTAAATGATATTGACCACATCAAATTGAAACATATTGATTATATTTGATTGGATTAGACCGAGAAGCAGTAAGATTGAATGAATAGGTTGGCGTTAAACCCGATTAGCTTCAAGTGGCTATTAGCCTATATTACTGTGTGAATATTGACCTAAAAGCTCATAAAAAACGATTGGTGGCAGAATATGCCGCATTAATAAATGAAATTAGTGTCATTTTATTACGTCGCAGAGACAAATAAATTTAATTCCCACCAAGAGTTTAC
Organism: Pseudomonadota bacterium; assembly: GCA_040385335.1. Taxonomy (GTDB): domain Bacteria; phylum Pseudomonadota; class Gammaproteobacteria; order Pseudomonadales; family Cellvibrionaceae; genus Cellvibrio. The sequence goes on along the minus strand of JAZKHP010000034.1, from coordinate 36,528 downwards.
TAATTAAATCGATTTTACTGATCAAAATTGATTTAAAAAGACTACCAGTTTTGATTGTCGCTTTTATTATATTGCAATTACAATCAAATAAAATCATAATAAGTCGTAAATCAGTCATTCAAAAAAATACCTCTAGCTTCCTAATAAATGAATGCAGTAGCTGATCGATATAGGGGCTATCAATCCTGGCGTCAGATTAATGCGAACTCAGGATATGCCTCTCTCAAACAACCCAATAATCAATAACGAGGTTTGTATGGTCAATCTCCAACATCGGCATGGGCTGCTTTTTAATAGCCTTTCACTACTTAGCCGGAAATGGCTGGGAAAAACATTCATCACCGGCTGTTGTGCAGGGCTTGCACTAGCAGTCAGTAGCACCAGTTTTGCCGCGCCCAAACAGGCGGAATATTTGGATCGTGGTGTAGTGGCATTACCCTCAGGAAACGGCATCTTTATCAGCTGGCGAATGTTTGGCGATGATCCCGCCAGTATCGGCTTCAATGTTTATCGCAATGGCACAAAAATTACCGGAACACCGATTACCAATAGTACTAACTTTCTTGATGGCAGCGGCACCACCAGTGCAGCCTATACTGTTCGCCCGGTCGTCAATGGGGTTGAACTTGGCGCTAACGCAGCCAAACCTACCTGGACCAATCCTTACTGGGTGATCAACCTGAACCGCCCCGGCACTAGCTACGCTCCCGGTGATGCCAGTGTCGGCGATCTGGATGGCGATGGCGAATACGAAGTTGTTCTGAAATGGGATCCATCAAACGCGCAAGATAACGCCAATGCAGGGACTACCGGCAATGTTTACATAGATGCCTACAAGCTCAACGGTACCCGCTTATGGCGTATTGATTTGGGCCGCAACATCCGTGCGGGCGCGCATTACACGCAATTTATGGTGTATGACCTTGACGGTGATGGTAAGGCAGAAGTGGCGATGAAAACCGCACCCGGTACCCGCGATGCGGCGGGCACTGTGTTGGGTGGAGCCAATGCCAATGCGGACTACCGCAACGGTGATGGTTATATCTTGTCAGGTCCGGAATACCTAACCGTTTTTAATGGCCAAACAGGTGCTGCCATGGCAACGACGGATTATATCCCGGCCCGTGGCAGCGTCAGCGCCTGGGGCGACAGTTACGGCAACCGCGTAGACCGCTTCCTCGCCGGAGTTGCCTATGTTGATGGCCAACGCCCGAGTTTGATCATGGCGCGCGGCTACTATACTCGCGCAGTTGTAGTTGCCTGGGATTGGCGTGACGGTCGGCTCAGTCGCCGCTGGACTTTCGATAGTACCTCAGGTGCCGCTGGCGCCAGTGCCGTTGCGGGACAAGGTGCTCACAGCTTGACGATTGGCGATGTGGACCAGGACGGCAAAGATGAAATCGTCTACGGTGCAGCCGTCATTGACGACAATGGTACCGCGCTTTACAGCACTCGCCTTGGCCATGGTGACGCGCTGCATTTAGGCGATTTCCTACCGAGTCGTGCGGGCCTGGAAGTGTTTATGGTGCACGAATCACCCAGCACCTATGGTGCTCGTGGTGTCGAAATGCATGATGCGAAAAACGGTCAGTTTATCTGGAGCTTCCAGGGTGGTGGCGATATTGGACGCGGTGTCATTATGGACATAGACCCGGATCGCCCTGGCGCTGAAAGCTGGGCCAGTGCGGGTGGCCTCAATGCCGCCAACGGCGCGAGCATCGGTAGCACCAAGCCCGGTGCAGCCAATTTTGCGGCCTGGTGGGACGGCGACCTGACCCGCGAAATACTCAACAGCAATACCATCGACAAGTGGGTTCCGGCCAGCAATAACACTCGACGCTTATTGAGCGCCGGCAACTACAACGCCACCTCGAATAACGGCACTAAATCGGTACCTGCCCTGTCTGCGGATCTCTTCGGTGACTGGCGCGAAGAAGTTATGTGGCGCAACACCAACAATACCCAGTTGATGATCTTTACGACCAATAACGTCACGACTCACAAGTTACCGACCTTAATGCACGACATCCAATACCGTGAAGCCATTGCCTGGCAAAACACCGCCTATAACCAACCGCCACATCCAAGCTTCTTCCTGGGTGCCGGAATGGTAACCCCACCAAGAGCGGATCTGCATTTTGTGGGTGAGAATCCCAATGACAAGCTTCCAGGCACCTCCAGCAGCTCAGCGAGTAGTGTAATAAGAGACACGTCAAGTAGCTCATTAAGCAGCTCTGCCAACTCTTCAGCGATAAACTCTGAGGTTATTCTCGGTGGCACGGCGGGCAATGGGCAGGTAGCGCTTAACTGGACGGGCAGCGGCAATATCACTTTATTAGAAATATTTCAGGATACGGATTCGAATCCTACCGGAAGAACTCGAATTGCCGCACTTCCTACCAGTGCACGCAGTTATACCGCGACCGGCCTTAGCAATGGCACAACCTATTGGTACTGGGTGAAGTACACGCTGGATGGCGTGTCCTATAACTCCAATGCCTTTAGTGCGACACCTGCAGGCGGCAGCACCGCTGCACAATCGTCCTCGGCCAGATCCAGTAGCGTGGCTTCAAGTGCGGCTTCCAGCCAAGTGACTGGTGGCGGCAATTGTACCTATGTAGTCAGCAACCAATGGGGTGGAGGTTTTACTGGCGCTATTCGTATTGCCAATACCGGCACCAGCAATATCACCAACTGGACAGTGAATTGGACCTACAGTGGCGGCAGCAAAGTCACCAGTAGTTGGAATAGTGTACTCACCGGCAGCAACCCTTACAGCGCCAAGGGGTTGAGCTGGAATTCCACTATCACACCAGGTCAGACGGTGGAATTTGGTTTCCAGGGTACGCAAAGCGGCAGCACCGCTGAAGTACCAAGAGTGACTGGAAGTGCTTGTAATTAATGTGAAACGTTTCGCTTAGAATAAGCCCCGGTTACAGCAATGTACCCGGGGTTTTTATTACTAATGTATAAATGATTTTTTTTAAGAATATATAAGAAATAAAAATAATTAAATTCATTAAGTTTGTAATAGTAGTTTGTAATTTGTTCATAAGAAATCATTTGGCAGCCTGTCATTAACTACCACAATGAACCATCTGGTCCGGGAAATTAACGTGCGTAATAAAATATTTTTTATTGGAATTACCGCTGTAAGTCTATTGGCCATTTTGTGGTGGCCATCGAGCAATACTGACGATCCTTCTTTGTCTGAAGAAAGCAATTCAGCTTTACCGATATTGGCCGATGCTAAATCTACTATTACTCCGAAAGTTTTTCATTCTCCCGCCACTCAAGCCAAACCTGCTGATACTCCAGGCATTAAAGAACAGCCGTTAAAAACCCAACCTGCATCTCTGGATGAAACCACCATTGAATTAATGCACGAAGCGCTAATAGCAAGCGACGATCGCACGCCACCGATGAATTATGACACCGCGACTGAGGTAATGCCTACGAATGAGGAATTCGCAGATCCCGAACTCAACGAATACGGAACGCGCGAGGAAATAAAACTTGAAAACACCGATTTCGAAGCGACAAATCCTGAAATGCAAAATATTACTCAACAGCTGCAAGCAATGCGCGACGCCGGGGCTGATGAAGCTGCCATATATGAAGCTGAAGAAAAGCTTACCCAATCGCAACAAATGACCCAACGTTTGCGAGACCAGCAATCAATATCCAAAGTAGAAAATGATAATGAAGCCTTACCTTAATTTTTTATATCACTCCCTTTCACGCCAACAAGTGGGGTTGCAATTAAGCAGTTTTCAATTCGCATTTTGGGCACTGAGAACAACTAGAAATTACAAACACAAATTCCGTGCGCACAACAACCCAATACATCTAATTCACTGGCGGTACAAAATTTTATGACGAAATAATTTAATTACCATCTGGCAATAGCGATTGCGCCAAATATTTTTCTAGCCGACTTGTGTTTTTATTGTTATAACAAAATGCTTATCAAATACCGTAAAAAGCGTTCAATTTATTGCCAGTGCATATAACTTAGGGTGGGCTGCGCTCAAACACTGCGAGTGTCCGCGTAGCATCGAGAAAGTGTTTGATTTTGAGGATAAGGCTTCGGCTCATTAAAATAATGCAACACTCGCCACAGTTCTCTTAAGCCACCATGGCGAAACCGACATTCATCAGCTATCTTAGTGCCGTCTTCGCGGAGCGAATGTGTTCAAGACATTAAACCTGGCTGAAATGATGCGTGCTATCACAAAAATAAAAATTATATTTTTAGTACTGGTTCTCCTTACTTTCATTGCTGGATATGCAGTGATTAGATATTCGCATACTGCGAATGCTTTGCTACCCATTCAGCAAAGTACTTATCCATGGCGACCATTTGCCGCTGCGGATGTGAATGTTGATGAATCTTCCTTTATAGATCTTAGAGACAGCACTTACAATCTGAATTTCGACTTCAATCTTTCGACAAAAGCCCAGTATCCTTATGCGATCCTGGCGTTATTATTTCAGGACGATAAGCATCCTGAACAATTGATCGACTGGTCAAAATATTCTTCAATAACACTTCGCGTTAAATGCCGCCCCGACAATATAGTAGACTTCACCCTACGCACCTTCGATAGCCAAGTCAGCGTTCGTTCTGACATCAGCACATTTCGTCCTTCAACAACATTTTTCAATTGCGGCGAACAATGGCGACAAGTGCAATTGAATTTGCATCAGTTAGAGACGCAAGAATGGTGGATGCTGCACCACAAACTCAATCTCAGTAATCGTGGTTATGCGTTGGATAAGGTCGGAGGGTTTTATTTGGCTAACTCACGACAAAGCCCTACTGGAATACTCTCAAGTGTCGCCGTGGAAGAAATCATCCTTGAAGGCAGAAATTGGTATTTAGTTTATATAACTGCATGCTTAGGAATAATGGTTTGGGTAGGCTTCTTTTACTGGTGTCGATCCCAGATCTTTTCATTCCCGAACAAATTACAAATCACCTCAAACCTCACCCCGGTTAGCTACCAGCAACTTGCTACAGAGCCAAGACACGAGCGCGATAAGTCGGCAGTGGTTGATTATCTGGCTTCCCATTATTCAAATCCAAATTTGAGTGTGGATATTGTCGTTAATGATTTGGGAATTAACAGAGGCAAGATCAATGACATTCTGCGCGAAGAAACTGGCCTTACGTTCAGTGCTTATCTCAATAAATTGCGCATGACCGAGGCCGCACGCCTACTCTCGGAGAGACATATGGGAGTTGCTGAAGCGGCTTATGCAGTTGGTTATGGCAGCATCTCCAATTTCAATAGAGTATTTAAAAAGGAATATGGTTTTGCACCATCAAATTATAAAAACCCTATCGCAATACAACAGGATTCTGACCCTGTAAATCCGCAGAAATAGTGCTATTTTTCGCAAACAAAGAGCATTTTTGCATAAACGCAAAGCAACCAATCCCGCAATTACCTAGCATGCTCGTTGAGTCCAGCGCTCTGTAAATCTAATAAAAAATGATAGCGCAACCACAGCTGAATAATCATGTTGGACTTTCATTGCATATTTGTACTGGCACTACCGTTTACTGAATGCTCTACCAACAGTGTGAGACAAAAACCGCTCGTGAAGGCCACGAGTAAACCCATCATTCGTCCACAGTAATACATAAATAACCAACGCGGAAATGTTCGCACAAATAAGGATAAATGCGCTTTTCTCAACAGAACATTGAATTGCTGGTTACTTTCGCAAGCCATAACAATAAATTTGGAAAGAGGAAACTATATGTCTCGTATATCAAAATTGACCCACGCAGTCGGGCTTTTAGCAGTTTCGCTACTGTCAACAAAAGCCTTTGCGCTCCAATGTAGCTATGCAGTCAGCAACGATTGGGGTAACGGATTTACTTCCAGTATTACTGTGACTAATGACGGCACTTCGGCCGTCAACGGTTGGCAGGTGCAATGGCGACACAATGGCGGCTCCACGGTAACCTCGTCCTGGAATGCCGTCACCTCGGGCAGTAATCCGTATACTGCCCGTAACGTCGACTGGAATGGAAAAATTGCGCCGGGTACCTCACAAAGTTTTGGCGTTCAGGGAAATGGTGACAATTCCACCGCTACCATTGTGAGTTGCACGGCGGCAGGTGAAAGCATCTCCTCAAGACCATCGCCCCTCTCGAGCAGCCCGGCGTCCAGCCGCGCCTTTTCAAGCTTGATCGTTTCGCCCTCCAGCAGGCCCAGCTCATCCTCAAGCGTAAATGTTTTGCCCTCCAGCAAGTCCAGCGCTTTCTCAAGCGTGACTAATTTACCCTCTAGCAAATCCAGTTCGTCCTCGGGCGGCACTGATACGAGCTTCACCGTAGAGGAAAATGCCGCAGGCTTCTGCGGTGTAGAAGGAACTATCGACAGCAATCACCTGGGTTTCCGTGGTGTCGGGTTTGCAAATGCGGAAAACGCGGACGGCAGGGGTATTGACTACGCCATTTCAGTTCCCGCCAGCGGTAATTATCAGGTCAGGTTCCGCTATGCCAATGGCGCTACTGCACGCCCTGCGAGTTTACTGGTAAATGGCGGCGGTGCTGCGAATCTTGCCTTCGGTGGCACAGGTGCCTGGAACGTCTGGGCTGACACGACTGCTACAACTATTTTCTTGAAGGAAGGAAGTAACCTACTCCGACTGCAAGCTACTGATGCTACCGGGTTGGTTAATATTGACAGCTTGCAAATCAGCGGTAACCGTCCAAGCGCTGGTACTTGTGGCAGCAATGGCGCTATTACGCTTTGGATAGCGGGAGATTCTACGGTGGCCAATGGCGGATCTTCCTGTCCCTACGGATGGGGTCGCGACTTCGCAACTTACTTCAACAGTAACATCAGCGTGCAAAACCTGGCACAGGGTGGACGCAGCGTTCGCACCTGGCTTTACGATGTCCAATCGACACTGGGCGGTGACGGCGAATGTGCATTAAGGACCGACTCCAGTGGTAAACCTATCTTGCAAAACAACTGGCAGACCATGTTGTCCGGTATGAAACGTGGCGATTATTTGTTTATCCAATTTGGTATTAACGATGGTTCCAGCACCTGCCCGCGGCACGTTGGCGCTAATGCATTTATGCAGGAATACCAGATGATGGCCGAAGCAGCGCGGGCCAGAGGCGCAACGCCAATATTCCTTACTCCCGTATCGGCGATCCGTTGTTCTGGCAGTACAGCTGTGGCATCACGCGGATTTTTATCAGAAACCATCAATTTAGGTGCGAGCCTGAGCGTGCCGGTTATTGATCTGCACCAACGCAGTATTCGCTTGTACAACCAGCGGGGTTTCTGTCCAGTTCCAGGAGGTGATGTGGGCGCTGGCACAGGTGGAGCAGTTGGCGCCTTCTTCTGTGACGACCATACCCATTTCGACCTGGGTGGAGCCAAAGATATTGCGAGTCTGGTGGTGCAAGGCCTGCGCGATCTGGATCTTCCATTGGCGCAACACCTGCGGGGCACTACATCAGAAACTGTGAATGTTTATCTGGCCGGAGATTCCATCGTCCAAAGTTACACAGATACATCAAGCACTATTGATCAGGCAGGCTGGGGACAAATGTTGCAACAACAATACAAGGCCAACGTCCTTATTCATAACCATGCGATAGGAGGCCGTACTGCACGCCGCTTTATTGATGAAGGACGCCTCAACGAAATTTGGGGAGAGGCCAAAGCCGGTGACTATTTGCTAGTGCAGTTTGGTACTAATGATGGGCACAAAACCGCAACCTACACCATCAACGGACAAACTATTCCTTACTATCTCGATCCCAATACGGATTTTAAAAAGTACCTGTCGCAGTACATAACCGGTGCGCGTGCACGCCGAATAAACCTGGCATTCGTAACACCGACGCCGCGAAATTCTGCTTATTGCACCGGCAGCAATGGTACCGCCGCCTGGGCGCAAGCAATGCGAGAACTTGCCGCAGCTGAAGGTATACCGCTAGTCGATTTGAACCAGAAAACGGTGAAACATTTAACTGGAATTTGTCCGGCCCCTAATCCTGAAAACTTCTTTTTTCGGCGCGCGGACGGCTCGGTCGATGGTACCCATTTCCAGGAAAATGGTGCACGCAATCTCGCGCGTTTTGTTGCGGATGGCGTTGGCGAAGCAGGTGTAATGTTGAACATCTATCGTAAATAATGTCACGAAGCATAAACAGCTGCGGCTGTTTATGCTTTCTTATCGATCAAAATAAAAAAAAGTAAACAGAAATATTTTCATAAATTTCTAATTCAATTTCCTGAAGGTCTTAATGTGGAATTTAACAAACTTGGAGCCAAGGTGAAATTGTCAGCCGAATCAGGATTGGCGGGGTCATAACTAATCACATTTTTGTTGAGCTGCGAAACTATCGGCAGTTTTGCCAGACGAATTCCTTGTATTACACATTTTGCCAATTGATAAGCCCCATAATTATTATGATGCGTTAAATCCTTACCATTATCATTAAAGGCGAGAGGCGCTTTTTCTACACCCAAGGCTTCGTAGAACTTCACACTCATAGCTTCAAGGTCAATGAGTGCAACATTCATTTTTTTCGCCAGCTCACGTACTGCCTCCGGATATTTACCGTGGCTATTTTCAATTTTACTCGCGCTATTAAAACGTCGGCGCTCAACGGAAGTTACCAATACAGGTATTGCGCCGCGTAACTGAGCTTCCGCGACAAACACTTTTAAATAAGCTTTGTAGGTAGTCTCTGCATCTACATAAGTTTGGGGCCACTGTTGTTTTTGATCGTTATGACCAAACTGGATAAACAAATAATCCCCTTTTTTAATGGTCTCAAGAACTTTTGCCAGCCGTAATTCGGCAACAAAGGCTTTCATAGTTTCACCAGATTCAGCATGGTTGGCTATAGCGATTGTGTTATTAAAAAACGCGGGTAACATTTGTCCCCAACTGGCTGCCGGTTCGTAGGACTGATCTGTGACGGTAGAGTCGCCAACTAAATAAAGTGTTGGAACATCAATTTTTTCAATGTTAACTGAACGCACTTGTGGCGCTCTTCCATTAAATTCCAGGGTTAATTTATCGTCCCAATTAAGACTGGCTGTCTCGCTGTTTTTGAGCAGCACCCTGTCGCTGGTTGGTGAATCATTTCTGTGATGCGCAAGCAGCGAGTTGCGAACATTCACCACAAAGCTGCGAGTAGTAAACTCACCGGGAATTGTTTCTACATCCTGTAAATACAGACGACGAGATTCAGCTTTTACCGTATTGGAAGAAGCCATCTGTGGATGACCAAACTCAATGGTTACGCGATAATTACTTTCAGGAACTTTTACAGAAAAATAAAAAGGCTTATGTTCGTTATTAATCCGTGTATTTAAACTAAATCCGTAACCTCGTTCTGAGTTATACGCCTCAGTGACCAAGACACCATTGCGATTAGATGACTCAAGAAAATAAAATTGTAACGGATCACTTAGGTCGGGCAAAGTGCTGGTAAATAATTTCTCCCCATTGAATTTTTCCTCTGCATTAGATTCAGATTGTATAGGTTCCAATTTTGCACACGCAGTTGCATTGAAAATTATCATCATGATGAACGCAATAATGTTTGGGCACTTATCATTGTCCATATAAACCTCAAGATGTGAACTGTTAAACTTTTGGCGACTATTTATCTTACTCACAGCACTGAAAGTCATCCTATCTGACACTAATGTAGATTTTAAAAAGCGTCTAGTCTGCTTTGTAGCCCGCATGAAGTGTAACGCAATGCGGGAAATGTACTGCACGAATCCTCCCGTAATCCGTTCAACTCTTTACGGGCTACATGCGTGGAAGTGTATTTGCGTTCACTGCTTGACCTTTACTTTTTGGTTTGATTGGTGGAGGAATATTGAATTAAAGATAATGTGATCAATACTCCAAATATTTTTATTGATTTCACGGACTTCTCCTGGAAAAAAATGAGCTTTATATTGTTTTGCCAGCGCATATCACTGTAATTATGGTACAAAGCACTGCAGCTTGTTGGCTACTCTTCGCCAAGCATTGCTTGCATTTCATAAGTTGTTTCAGTTTCTAAATAGGTTTTAAAGCCAAGTTCGGTATAAAGATTTTTTGCAGGATTAGCTTTAAAGACACTAAGCTTAACCCCTGAATTATTTTCGAAAGCTTGCCTTAACACTTCCAATATAATTTCTCTGCCAATGCCTTTTCTTTGACTGGATGTCGATAACTGAATTTGCACGAGATGCCAAAGTTCACCCTCTTTAATCACTTTTAGCAAACCTACTTCTATATCATCGACAACCACAACATTGGCACAGTCAAACCGATAATTAATACGCTCTATATGAATTTCATTATTCGGAATCAACCCCGCATTATAAATATGACCATTCATGGTTTCGTTTCTGAGCTTTAGCAAAAATGGTTTATCCTTTTCCTCGGCTAAACGAAAACTGATTTTATTATCCAATTGACTTTTCCTTCGAGAATTTAATTCTTACACGTCTGTGACATAGCGAACAAGCTCAAATAAATTTTCAAAGCTCTCAGGCTCTTTATAAACCTTCGCAAACAGACTGTAACCTAAGCAATCGTTTTCTTTTAAATACTGAAAACTTCTTTTTGAACCCGAAAACCAAAGGCCTCTAAACTTAAAATAAATTTCCAATAGTTCGAATTGCAGCCATACTCTACGATAATTACCTTCAATATCGTTCGATTGAACACGGCTCATCATTTTATTTAGCCACGCTTTGGTATGCTCCAACTCTGAAGTGCTTATTTTTTCCGGCCCTTTCGCTTCAAATTCCTTTATTCGCTGAAGATAATCACCACCAAAACCAAATTTATCCAGCTTTAGAATCCCACCGGAAAAACGTAAAGTTTCTGGACTCAAGTTATTCATTGATGACGTAGGGTAAACCCACAAATCCAGATAGATGTCATTCATTAATGTTGCGATTTTTAGTTCAGATTTATCTTCACAAAAACATGCAATATCCACATCACTCAACTCGGTGAAATCACCGCGAGCTCGCGACCCATACAATACTATGGTATGGGGATTATATTCTTCCACGATTTTATCAACGGCAAGATCTACAAGATTTTCTCCGGTATTCATTCTCGAAACCTATAACTGTATTGAAATTGAAGCCGCTGGGAGCTTTTTAATTTCCCTATTTAAACTCCAGCTTCAGTATATTAAACAACGCAAAGTGCTCCCAAGCTGAAGCTTGGGAGCGAGGAGAATCCGTTTAATAAAAGTGCAAACACTGTGGCTAGAACTCAGGCGCGAGGAGAAAAAATATACCTAAAAGTGCATTAAACCTACAGGCTAGCCCAGCATAAACAAGGGGCCATATTCATCCGCACCCAATGATGCGGTTTTGCAGTTAAGTGGACCTTTGGTTACTAGCGTTGCGCGCGACATCAGCAAGTTTGCGAATGTGATTAAGGGTGGCCTGTATTGAGCATTTGCTAATGACATGGGTTCAGCGCTGCCAAATACATTCGCAAAAACACAGATAGTCGCATCAAAACCCATCACCACTATTTCGCTTCGGCTAGCTAAAAAATTAAGCATCTCCTGTTGGTTCGTTGCCGTATGGTATTTAGGCTCGTGCACTACGCGTCGCTTGTTATTGGCAAACTGATTGTACTCTGCTTGCAAAGTTTCACAGAGATGCTCTTGACCAGATTTTGCCATTGAGAGAACACATATCGGGCAGCCCATAACTCGTGCAACTCGCGTAACCGATTGGATGTGTTGCAGCGTAGTACGACCACTGAATTGTTGATCCATGCCCACAGAATTACTCTCTCCCAAATGGATAAGAAGAATTCCGGTAGTCCCAGGGTTAGACAAAATATAATTCACAATCGACATATTCAGCAGGCTGGATGTCGGCTTCACAAATTGGCCCTGCCCTTTTCCATTCTCGGGATTAAAATTGCCCGGCAATGGCGTTTGCGTATAAAGGGCTGCCTTAGTTTCCTTGGTCGACGAAAGCCGCAAGTCCTCGAACTTAATACCAAAGTCGTTAAGCCCGGGGTAAGTTTTGAGCAGATATTTAAGCCCAACTTTATAGCGATCGGCTTTGATTGTTGGTAAGGCGGCGATAGCCTTATATACCTCAGTAGCATTACCGCCGACATTATTCAGAATAGCCATCAGTGGCTGCAAACTACTTTTTCCGAAGGTTTTGTTAGTGAGCCCACTATCAATGGAGGGATTCACTTTTTTAAGCTCTTGCCTGAACTTGAGCATATTGACATCAGGATATTTGGCCACGTTTATTCTCCGGAGTATTTATTGGATTTTATTTTTGTTTGAGAATAGGCATGTATCTCAACTAGTTCAAGCTTTCTATTCCATTATAAAAAAATAAAGTGGGTATTTTTTGGCCCGCATGACACGGCACCATTCAATAACAAAAATTTAAATCCTTAGCGAGCCGCGAAATGCGCGCGCAGCGTAATAAGATTGGGCACCATTATGATAGACGAACACATTACCGTAGCGACGATCAGCAAAAAGAGCTCCGCCGAGTTTTCTAATAGCAGAAGGTGTTTTCACCCAGCTCGACGTTTTCGTATCGAATTCGCCAAGAGTCTGCAGCTCCCGGTATTGTTCTTCCGTTAAAAGCTCAACACCCATAATAGCTGCCATATCAATAGCATTATTTTCTGGCTTATGTTCTTTCCTTGATTCCAGTCCTTCCCGGTCGTAACAAATACTTCTGCGGCCCAACGGACTTTCCACTGAGCAGTCACAAAAAATATATTCATCGGTTTTTTTATCATAACCAATAACATCGGGTTCACCGCCGGTGCTTTCCATTTCATTCAGTGACCACAGCTTTTCATTATTACCTTGCAGCCTTGCCCCAACTTTTCCCCATTCAAGATCTTTATGACGGCTCATGTTTTTTTCAAAACGAGACTTTAATGTTGTGAATAATTCTTCACGTTGCTTTTCTTTGATGACTTTTAATTTCTGCATTTCTGTTGCCTCTACTATGTCTTGGTTTTTATTCGCCAGAATTTCTCAGATCTGACCTTTCTCTTCTCGTCGTCAAAAATATAACTAAACGTTAAAAAAAGGCGTATTAAATTAATAAGTTACTTAATTTTTGCACTAGCTGGGCGGCACTCAAGAGCTACTATTTCGAACCAAAAAGATATCGTATGAGTGGAAATGGTCGAATAAATAAATGATAAATAAATGCGCACAAGCAAAAGCATACTATTAATATAAAGAGATATTTAAATGCGACATTGTCTGAGGTTTGTACCACATAGTATCCGATCACCACAATGACAGTTTGATGAAGTATGTAAAACGGGTAAACCGCTTGATTTGCGTATTTAAAAAAAGCACTTTCTTTATTGAGGTACCTTTTGCCGTAACCTAAACACGCCAACACCCACAACCACGAATTACTATTTAACAGGATAAAGTACAAGTATGTTTGTGGCATTTCTATCCAGTTTCCCCAAACATGGGATGGATCCCAGTCATTCCATTCCAGCGTAAAAATAAATAATGTAATTAAAAATGCGTAGCGTAGAATCGAGGTTAGATTTTTTTCAATCAGTTGAACAAACCCGTTAAATCTGAAAAATACAAGACCCGCTACAACAAAAGGAAAGTAAAAGGAGTGTCGTGCATAATCATGTATTAAATCATATGAAGCAGGGAGTTTGATAGTTAAAAAAGCATAGGGCAAGGATGCTATAAAAATATAGCTAAAAATAAAAATTAGGCCTGAATGCTTTTTTTCCAACGACGGGGTAAAAAATATAGGCTTTTTAAAAAATAAAAAAAATGGTATTAACAGTAAGTTATACACAAATAAATAGGGTATAAACCAAAGATGGAGCCAATGAAAGTTGCCATCAGGATACCACTCGAACTGTAAAAATGTTTTATAAAATTCAAGGTATGATGAATCATAGCCGCTCAACTTTCGTTCAAAATATATCTGGGGAGCTACTAGAATAAAAGTCCATAATAGCAGTGGTATTATCAGTCGCTGGAATCGTTGGTTTAAAAACTCTTTCCAGCTTAGACGAGTCAACAGCATGGCTGAAATATAACCCGACACAAAAAATAACAGCGGCATTCTAAAAAACGATAAAAAAGTGTTTACCTCCAGAAGTACACTGCTTTGTTCTGTATTTTTGATATGCCAGCCAGATTCAGCAACAAAAATCATGGATACATGGAAAACAAACATCAGTAAAACGGCAATCACCCGCAAAGCATCTATGTAAAAATGTCTTTCATTTCCTGCAAAACCTGTAGATTTCATTTCTATTCCTTGTTAACGCCAAATTTCGCAATTAAGCGCTACGGCAATTTTTAAGTGATTGTTGCTCAGCAAAGTGTGTGCAAATAAATCGTTAGATTAATGCTTAAGCAAGCAGCAGGACGAATTATTGCAATGATGCAATATAGTTAATTGATAAGTTTTTTGCCGTCGCACTTTGTTCTTTTGTTAAAGACTTACTATCACAGACAGGAGCCTTTACTGGAGGCAAGGAAAATCCATAAGTTTCATATGAAGAATGAATAGATAATGGAACCTTCCACTTTACACTATTGCTATCGCCGACCCAGGTTCCAAAAACAAACCAACTCGACCTGGATTTAAGCCTTTCGATAAAAACATTTGGAGCATTACATTTTATTTTGTATTCTTCGAAGGAATCTACGACATCGTTAAATTCGTGTCCTTTAATTAAGAACTCACGATCAGACCAGTTTCCATCCGAAGATATATAAACCGTTTCCGTACCTGAAAATACAATATTTAAAAAAACAATCCCAAAAATTAAAGCAGCAACTACAAACTTACTATATTTCATCACTCATCCTTTACTATTTTTATAACGACGCGGTAGAAAAAACCAAGTAATAACAGACTTATTCCCAGCCAAACTCTACAGCGGTAAAGGTGCTTTCTGCAACTCCTAACCAGCGTTTAATCAAAACTTTTGCCATATAACTCATAAATTCCTGCTTTTTTCGAACAGATAAACTTAAAAATCATTCATCAATTTTTTCTCTGTGTTTCTGTTTGAACATCTAAATAGTATTTTTATCGATGCAGTTCGTGTGCCCAATCCTATCCAACCACTAGACCTCCGGCATTAGAAATTCCTGTATTAGTTGTAACATTTATTTATTTGTCAGCAGTGGGTTGATTAAGATGCATTTTAAATGTATCTTAACAAAACAGTCAGGCGGTACCTGAACCGCATCAAGTCTATTTCAATAATATCCCTAGGGGCAGCTTATGTTTTCAGCAAAATCTCGCGCTATCGTTAAATCAACGGCACCATTACTAGCCGAGAAAGGAACGCAAATTACCGATCTCTTTTACAAAAAATTATTCAGCCACCACCCTGAACTCAAGCATGTTTTCAATATGGCGAATCAAGCCAAAGGTGAGCAATCCCGCGCACTTGCTGATGCGGTGTTTCGCTATGCAACCCATATTGACGAACTCGAAAAACTTGGTCCAATGGTGTCCCGCATCGCTCACAAGCACGCCAGCTTGCAAGTTGCACCTGAGCATTATCCAATTGTTGGCAAGTATTTATTGGAGGCGATACAGAATCATTTAGGTCTTGAAGCTGCTGATTCAATTCTTGAGGCTTGGGCCGAGGCCTACCAACAGCTCGCCGTAATTTTTGTTGCCACTGAGGAAAATATTTACGCAGAAAATGAAAATAAAACGGGCGGGGGGCGTGGCTTTCGCGCATTTCGCATGGCGGATATTCGTTATGAAGCACAAGACGTTAAATCGTTTTATCTTGAACCCGTCGACGGCCTACCCATTGCGACTTTTGCGCCGGGGCAATATGTAGGTGTAAAAGTAAAACCGGATATTGAGGGTTACGATGAAATACGCCAATACTCTTTATCCAATGCACCGGGAGAAAACTATTATCGCATTACGGTCAAGGCTGAAGCCAACGTCAATGAAGTAACCGGTAAAGTTTCCAACTTTTTACACCACGCAAAGCGCGGCGATGAATTACTTTTGCAGCCACCTACGGGTGATTTTATTGTCGCGCGGCCGGAGAACGACATTGCTTTGATAGCAGGTGGCGTTGGCATTACACCCTTGCTGAGTATGATATTGCAGCGTATTCAATCAGGAAAAAATACTTCTAATCTCACTTTTATCCAATGTTGTCGCAACGCGGAACATCATATTATGGCGGATGAGTTGCGCACACTGAGCAACCAATATGGCTTCAAATATTTTGTCAGTTACGAGGCGGGAGATGGAGCTGACTTCACCGGATACTTAACCAAAGACATTATCCAACAATGGCTGGGCGGTGCTAATCCTGACATATATTTTTGCGGACCAAAACCGTTTATGGTCGCATTAAATAATTTATTGGGTGAGTTAGATATCAGTGAAGATAAACGCTTTTATGAAACTTTTGGTCCCAACATTCGTCTGTCGTAAAGCTAGTGACAATAAACAGCTGACACCCATCTACCTCGGGATGCCGCTTCCAATTTCATACTCGCGTAGGGGCGCTGCTTGCTGCACCCCTAGATTGGGTTGTAGTCAGCCTTCCACCTGCGGATATTTATTTGCCTTTAAGCCGTAATAAGCGACTGTGGTGTCAACCTTTAATTTTTAAAACGTTACTATAAGTTCTAAGCTACACATTTCCCATAAAATTAGCGCAATGAAATAACTTGCTATTTTGTCGAATTGCTTATTTCAATTCGGCATCGCTTTGAAATCTCAAGTGGGTGATAGCTTAGTTCATTCTGACTTGTATGAGTTACGATTGTAAATTGTATAGGCGATAAATCATTTAAGCTGAATAGCAACCTAAATTCAAAGTCTTTGTTCTTTGGTTTTATATTAAAGTTTATATAGGGCGGTAGTGTAGATTTATTGTGATACCAGGAACTTGATATAGATAAATCATAAGGAACAGCGCTTGAAAAATATTTGGCAACACATTCTGGCATATTCAACTCGTGCGTCCCAATCGTGATTTTATTGTTTTGCAAACTGGCAGGAAGATATTGTTCTGGCAAACCCTTCAGCTCGCCTTTTGGCCCCAGGAGAATACCCATATCTTCATGCGCAGCTGAAGAATGGGTAAAAATCATTAGAGCTAAGAAGATAAATAAACATTTCATTACCGCATATACCTCAGATCCAGCTGAACTACAGCTGTTAGTTAATATCAATGCTCAAGTTACGTATGTTTCACTCGATTTAAACCTTGCAATTACCTACTTAAAAAGTATTTCAACGAAAGGGAATTTTAACACTTGAATAAATTATTAGGTGCCTCCACTCTGACCGCCTTTGCGTACCTCATAACGCAACTCAGCCATGCCAGCGCCCAGCTGATGAACAGACACCAGACGCAAAACCGGGTTTAGCACTCTGCGCGGAAAAAGCGGTTTACGTTTGCCGAGGGTGACCGACCCAACTTGGATGATCAGCTCGTCCAACAATCCAGCATCATTGACGCATTTCTATTGCAAGGACAGACTTTCCGTTGTAGTCAGCAATAAACTCAGCAGTTACCCCAAAACCGAAACTTTCATAAAGTTTCTTTGCCGGAATATTTGAAGCAACTAAATTTAATGAAGCCTCTCCTTGAATATTAGTTAGCATAAACTTAAGCATACTTTTACCTACACCTTTCCCTTGAAATTGCGGCAGAACAAAAAGCGCTCGTATTTCATTACCAAAAAATGCACAATAACCTAAAACCTCACGCTCTCCGTAAACAAATACTTCACACTCTTGAAATGCCTTAAAACGTTTTTCATCTAAATCAAGCGGAAGAAAATTAAATTTTTCAGATTCAAAACGAAGTTCTTCAAGCTTTGTTAAAGAATAGATGTTCAATATTTCCGCAAGATCTGCATTTTTATATTTACGAATCGTCATAGTTGCTAACCCCAGAAGCAACCATAAGGATCGCTATCGACTTCCTTCACCAAAGTTTCAATTTGTTTTGCCGAACTTAAAGGCTCATAGCTTTGCCAACGTCCATTAGCTCTTTGCCAAAACAAATTCCATAGACCAGTAGTTCTGACAAATTTAAATTTAGCTAGCTCTAAAGTAATTTCAAGTGTTGGGTCTTGAAAATGAGGTCTTTTAGTGAAAAGTAAAACCTCGTGACCTTTTACGCTAAAATCCACTGTCCCACCTGACATTACATGTGCATCAGTGCGTTCCTTCAGCAAAGGAAGCAGGCACTTCTCAATTCTTTTTTGCTCAAGCTCAGTAAACATAAATACCTCTATTCTTTTTGCATAACGTCGCTGTAAACGGTGGCTTTTAAATAGCACTTTTGTCGCATACAATCTCCATAGAGATCTTCTAAAGATTCACTCGAAGGAGCATAGCGACGGGGCCACAACAAATTACTATAATACCCGCGAAAATTTTGGCAACCTCAAAAGACACCAAGCAAATAACACGGAAATTAAAATACTGACAGAACCATTTAAAATGAATTTAATGATAGAAGCAATAGGAAATTCAACAAGCAAGCGACTTATCAGCACCACGAAAAACGGATGAACTATAAAAACCGCATAGCAATGACGAGACAAAAAAGAGCCAGCTGCGGATTCCTTATTAAAGTAATAACTAAAACAAAATAATAAAAAGAAAATTATCCCTACAGCCACGAACGGCTCCCAAAAAGCGTAGAAAAGAGCATTTAGGTTTTTTCCGCCTTCAAATTTTCCAACGCCAAATGGGCTTTCAATAACCACCCTTAAAATAATGGTGGATACTATTGTGATCGGAAACCAAGCCAATACCATTTTTTTTGTAACGCTGGATAATAACCTTTTGGGGTAAGCAAGATAGCCAAAATAGAATAATAAAATATACATTGGAAAATAACCTAGCTGCAGCCACAAAAAAGTCTCTCCAACAGGGATCACCAGACGCACCAAAAAATTGATTGTCGATATTCCTAAACAGATAAATATAAGAGATAGGTTATTAGGTATGGATAATATTGGAAAAATGCAGGTAGGAAAATATTTAGAAATTAGTACAATGACAACTGAAAATATTAGCAAAGCCTCAGCGAACCAGAGTGGTCCAGGTTCAAACACCTTGGCTTTCGCCATATTTATTACCTGATCAAAAAATGCAACCCCTTCTGCGGGATTAGCTAATGCAATTGTAAGTGGAGACAAAATAAAAAAATAGAGTACTAATGGGATGCCAAGCCTAATGAAACGATCTTGCAAAAAATTAACCAGTCCCTTATTTTCTATCGAGTGGTTTGAGAAATAACCAGCCAGAAGAAAAAACATACCCATAAAGAAGGATTGATTGACGGCATTAAAAGTAACCAATTCAAAAATAATTGGAGTTTTTTCTTTCCAGTACCAATCTCCCGAACCGCCGTAAACTATGGCTACATGATGAAATATAACCAGGAATGTTAGCAGTATACGAATATAGTCAATTCCAAATTCTCTTTTTTCCATTATGATTTTCTACGTGATTTTTATAGTCTCGTGTAATAGGCACGAGTTTATGGGGTCCCTATTGATGAGCTTATTCTTGCTATCATTTACTGGCAACGCAAAACCAAGCGTTTATATTTCATAAATATTATATCGACATTTATGTATTTTTTTAAACTGCGAATTTAAAACGGGGCGTTGCGCCGGCTGCTATGGATGTTTACTTATACGAATGCCACTTTTAAATACTGTGTCTGCTTTGGAAGTAACTTGTATTAAAGCTTCTCCGCGACCACCGTTTTTAGGTGCCTTAAATTTCAGAAGATTGACATTCATACCACTTAGTTGCTGCGCAGATTTCATGAATTTTTTTAATTCAGCCCCAGTGAAGAAAGCATATTTTATGATTGTATCCCCATTATCTTTTGTAACTTCAATAATTTCTGTACCTGCGGGTTTACTTGCATCCAGCGTCTTCGTCCACGGCAGATCTTTGAAATCACGTTTCTCCTGCGATTCACCCGTAGCACACGGCTTATCAGAATAACTGTTTTTCCCTTCCGAACTTTTACACAAATAAATTTCAGAAGCAGCAATATTTAATGCTAATAGAATGACAATAAAAAATAGGGGTATTGGCAAAATTTTCATTGAATGTATGGCCTTAGAAAATTCAGGCCCATAGGGCCGAGTTCAATAGCAGTTTTTTAGTTGTGGTTTCATGGAAAAAATTTTCGCAGAAAAACCACAAAACTGCGACTTTCCGTTTCAGCGTTATTTTGAATTGCACATATACTGCAAACAAACGACACCAGAAGGAAACACCTTACTTGAAATAAGAGTCAGGGCCTGTTTATCTCTTATTTTATTGAAAAGCGGAATACCTTCAGATAGCAATATCGGATTAACGAAAAGCCAATATTCGTCAATTAAATTTTCAGCCATAAGTGAGTGAGTCGCCGATGGGCTACCGAATAATAATATTTCACTACCTGACATCTTCTTAATATTCGTAATTTCTTCGATTAAATTACTGCCAATGACTTTGGTATTCACCAGGTCATTCTCATGTAAAGTTTTTGATAAAACAATTTTGTTAGCTTTTTTATACCATGCTGAATGTTCAATATCATGATTTGAAGGATTGGGTTTGTCGGCAGCAGTTGGCCAATAGGCTTCCATCATTTGATAAGTTACTCGTCCATATAATGAGGTATCTGTTTTGGCTATCCTGGCCCCAACAAAAGCGAATATTTCGCTATCCAACTTTACCCAATTTAATTCACCATTAGTACCCGCTACAAATCCATCAAGCGAAGTATGCATAAACGCAACTATTTTTCTCATAGAATTCTCACTAAAAGTTAATCCTAATATCCATTGCCTAAACGAGGCCGTAGAAAACTGAATTTCAATTCGAACCGCCTATACCAATTGTCAGGTCACTTTAACAAATATTGATATTTTTGGGTTCTTCTAAAGCTTCCACGTGAAGTTAAACGGTGCGGGGCTTTAAATCATTGGGATAAAACCATGCCTTAGGCGAGTTTTCGCATCTTGGCATATAAATACCCTAGGTTAAGCAGGTTTCCGCTAAGCCAGAGAACGATCACCTGGGGACTTGGCGGATTAAGTAGACAAAGGTGTAAAACCGGAAAGTATGGAAGGTTATCATCAAACGTCCTTATATAACGCCCACGTAACTTGTTGATATTAATAATGTTAAAGTGCCACTGAATAATTTTTACACTTAACCATATACAAGCACACAGACCTTATGGTGTAATTGACTACAACATAATCTAGAAAATAACGGAGTCCCTATGCGTGCACAAATAATCATCCCCCTTATTGCAGTCAGCTTCGCTCTCACCGCTTGCGGTGGAGGCGGTGGTGGTGGCGGAGGCAAGTTTAAAAGCTCCGCCAGCTCTAAAGCGGTAAGTTCGGCTGTTACTACCTCAGTTGCAACGAGTAGCAGCTCAGCTGCGTCTGTAGTCAATAGCGAATCCAGTTCGGCTGTTAGCACCTCAGTAGCAACCACTAGCAGCTCTCCTTCATCGCAAGCCAGCTCAGTTGGGCCTGTAATTATTATTGCCGACATGACCATTGGCTGGTCAGGAAACGGCACTGGCAACACAGGAATTGTCTACACCACTGATGGTGTGAGTTTTACCCCAAATGCTGACAACCAGGGCGCTATTTTTAAGGTGCCTAAAGGAGCCCTTTTAGAAAAAGCGGTCATTGAAATGGTGGTAAATGTTAGCAGCGACTACAAAGCCAGCGGTGCAAACCTACAGATATTTGCGCAAGTTGAGAATTCCGGTGATGCAGAATGGAATTGTTGGGCCAGTAACAATCAAATAGGCGATGCAACTGATACAACACTCACCTGTAAAATTGTTGAAGACGGCAAACTCAATCAAACAGCCAACGATACGAAAATCGGTATCCAGGCAAAACCCGGTGCAAGTCCACTGGCGGGAACAGTCACTATTAAGAGCGCAAAAATTACGCTTGCACCTCCTACGTCAAGCTCAAGCTATTCTGCCTACTCAGCCGGTGTTACTCATTTGCGAGATTTGGCCACTTTCCCGATCGGAGTAGCCGTTTCAAATACTGACTCACCCAGCAACAATATTCTGACTTCAGTTCCAGAGCAGACTATTGCCGAGAAGCATTTTAGTCAGATGACCGCTGGCAACATTATGAAGATGAAATACCTGCACCCGAACAATGACACTGGGACCATTGCTGATTACACCTTCACCGATGCTGATGCTTTTGTGGCTTACGCCAAATCAAAAAATATATCTGTTCATGCACATACCTTGTTTTGGCATGCTGACTATCAAGTGCCTGACTTTATGAAAAATTGGTCTGGAACTTCTGATGCCTTTTTAGCAATGGTGGATACCCATGTCACAACACTGGTCGATCATTTTGAAGCCTCGGATAATATCGCAAGCTGGGATGTGGTGAATGAAGCGCTGACCGATGGCAACCCTTCTGAATTCCGCACCTCTCCTTTCTACGTGAAAAGTGGCAACAGTGCTGTATTTATTGAGCGGGCATTCACAGCGGCCCGTGCAGCTGACGCCAATGTAGATCTTTATTACAATGACTACAACATTGAAAATAATGATGCTAAAACCGATAAGCTCATGGCAATGGTTACCGATCTGCAAACTAAAAATATTCCCATCACTGGCGTTGGTTTCCAAATGCACGTTTGCTTGAGATGGCCTAGTATCAGCGCGATTTCTGCAGCCATGCAAAAAGTTGTGGATAAAGGTTTGAAAGTGAAAATTACAGAATTGGATGTGGCAATTAATCAACCTTACTGCGATAGCTACCCAACGAATAAAATAAATGATTTCACACCAGCAATTGCTTTCGAACAAAAGAAAAGATATTGCGACATTGTGGCTGCTTATATGAGCATCGTTCCTGCCGAACAGCGTGGTGGTGTGACTGTGTGGGGAACTACGGACGCAAGCACCTGGTTAGACGGCCTATATGCATCTGAATATGGTGGCGAGAAAATTTCCTGGCCTTTATTGTTTGATTCGCAGTACGGAGATAAACCTGCATTGCGTGGCTTTGCTGATGCATTAGAAGGTAAGGCTTGTACTGATCTTTAATAGTATTTAATCAACGCGGAAATTCACTGGCTTAACCGAGCCAGTGAATTTTTTTTTGATGAAGATTATTATCCTGCTAATTTATTTTTTTAGCGAAACTCCACCCCGGTAATTTGGAAAGTCCCGGCGGGTTGCCGGTAAATAATTGACCCGATTTTTTATCGCGTTTCAATTGCCAATTAAACCAGGCTGTTGCCACCTTGGCATATTCGCCACCGAAAGGCTGAGCGTAAGTTCCACCGTGACCAACATCTAAATTGCCAACAAACACGGGGACATGATTAATTTTTTCAACATCATCCATGCCGTTTGTATAAGCAATATCAGAAGGTCCGCCAAGCAAATACAGCGTGGGTGTATGAATTTTTGTTAGATGTGCCTTGTCCAGTTGCGGCATCATAGGCATAGCCTTGCCACGAATCGGATCGATAAATATGCCACTGTTAGCAACAACTAAAGTGGAAATTCTTGGATCAGCGGCAACCTCCAACGCCTGCAAACCACCGCATGACATACCGGCAACGGCAATATGTTTAGTATCAATTTTTTTGAAATAGATACTCGTCTCATTGCTGTTCTGAGCGATAGCCCAAGCAATGGCATCGCGCAATTTCGATGCTGCTGATCGCTCTTTCACTTGCTCGCCGGTCTCCTTCGGCATAGTTCCAATTGCAATAACTAAAAAACCATGGGACGCAATTTCATTTAAAAAATTTACGTGTTCATAAGGTGAATCATTACACGCACCATTACCCCAAACGATTAAAGGCAAACTTTTTTTACTTTTGAATTTATCAATATTTTTTGGCCTGAAGATGGTATGCGTTGGCAAAGAGGAGTCCGTCGTCATAATCGCACTATGCTTTCCTGTGCCGCCATTCTCAATAACCCTGGAAGCAACCTCTTGGGAAAACGACGGAGCCGGGACCGACAACACTAAAAGTAAAAAAGCGTATTTTATTTTTTTCATAAAATCTTTCCGGGAATTAAAAATTAGGAATTGAATTAACGAACTGACTTAATCAGTTGCATCAATTCCCGATCGTGATTGTTAAGAATTTTGGGCTCATTATCAAACATCATGGTTTCGCCATTTTCGCGAGAGTATGGTTTCCATGCAGGTATGGATTTGTCATTCGGGTTACCGGTTTTCGCAAAATTAATCCATGCGGAGCTCATTTTGTCCGCGAGTTTATAAGCACCATCACTGGTGCCAGTCCAATGCTTACCTAGCTCAATATTGTTGAACGCCAAGGGAATATCAAGGCCGTGAAAGGAACCTTTGGTGCTGTCCTCCACAGTGCTTTTCCAGGTCAACAAATAGGTATAAACAGGCGCTTGTGTTTTAGCGGAGCGCGCATCGGCCGTGACAATAGTATTAGGCCGAAACAGCGTATCGATGGACAACAAATCTTGCGGCGTATAATGCGGATAGGCTTTTTCAAACAACTTGATATAGGTGTCGGTCTTATTACCGTAAGTTTTTACTAAACGTTTTTTTGCATCTTTCATCGTCAGGTTTTTTTCAACATAAACCGATTTTACCAACTCATTAAACGTGGTCCCTACTAACAGCGGAATATCTTTGGATATATCAGCAAAATCCGGCGTAAAGGGTTGTTGAAGTATATTCACTCCATCCGCAACAGGCCCAAATCCAAACATAGTTGTGGAGCCTGGGGTTCTCACGCCGACCGTTTTTTCCAATGCTTTATTGCCCGCATCAACAAGCTGTTTGTAAGGAATGTATTTAAGCTGGCCCATGTTGTCTTTGGTGAAGCCAAGAGTACTCACAAGTGCCCTGCCAACTTGAGCCGATTTTTCCTTTGTCATCACATTAACGAGCGTACCACTTTGAATAATCGCTTTATGAAATAAGCCGTTTGCTGCAGGCATGGACATCAAGGTACCCACTTTTCCACCACCACCTGATTCACCAAGAATCGTGATGTTCTCCGGGTCACCACCAAAATTACCAATATTTTTATTGACCCATTCAAGTGCCGCTACAACATCCAGCATGCCAACATTGGCAGAATGCTTGTATTTCTCACCAAACGCCGACAAATCAAGAAAACCTAAAATATTAAGTCGATGGTTCACAGAAACAAAAACAATATCGCCTTTTTGTGCAAGTATTTTTCCATCGGTAATCGGGTCGTCACTCGCACCCACACTAAACCCTCCACCATGAAGCCAAAACATAACAGGTCTTTTTTTGCCATGGTTCAGCCCCCGAGTCCAAACATTCACCGTAAATAATTTACGCTCATCCATGGCCGACTCTGGCGACCAGGAATTAACTTGCATTGCAATGGGACCGAATTGTGTATGGTCACGCACTCCCTTCCATGCATCAGGCGCTTGTGGCGGCATGAACCTTTCGGCTTTCGCATAGGGAATCCCTTTGAAACTGAAAATGCCATCAGCAATACTGCCGGAAACAGCACCGTAGGTCGTTTTAACAACCGGTTTTTGATGTTGGTTTGACGCAGGTATGCAACCCGTAAGATAGAATCCAGCCATTAACAAACAGATAATAAAGTGCATAAGTTTTTTCATGAGAAGCTACTCATATTGAAAGAAATGTTGTTGTGATTTCGTGGTTGTATCTGTGTTTATTCCCAACTTTTATTAGGCGGTGAAGCGCTTAGGATTCCTGCGGAATTCTACACTGTTCATGGATAATTCGGTCGTTTAAGCTGCCTACAACGACAGTTTTTAAGTTGTATTTTTGTGGGATATTTTTGCGCAGAAAAACCTTAAAACCACAACTTTAAAATTTTCCAATGCAACGATTTTTAAAATTTTTTTGGCGCTATTTCTAAGAGCCGTAACATTCAGTACTTTCAGAACGCTCTTTGCTGTAATACAACGTGACATAAGCTACACAACCAGCACTACCGCAAGACCATTCATCTTTAAGCCATAAAGACTTAAAGCCGTTAGATTCAATTGCGTACACAACATTGCCTGAACTAGCAGGTTCAGACGCTTTATTACACTTGAAAGGTGTTACCGTATAATTATTCTTTGTTAGCATACCCACAACATCAAAGTTGTATTCTTGGGTATTATTTAGCATTTTAATAGAAACTTCATTTACGAAAGACCTTGCACCTAAAAGCTCAACACTCCATTCTCCAGGTTGCGCGTTTTCACCTAAAACCCCATAAATAGATAACCCGTTATTGTTGAAGATTGCGCGGCCCTCTCTAAAATAGAAATTACCCAGTTTTTTATTTAATTCAGAAGAGTCTTTTATGCCGTCAGAGAGCCAGCTTACTGAATTAAGCTTCTTCGAAAGAGATTTCCAATCTGGATTGGTGTAGGCCTCACTAGCAGGAATTAAAAGTGACTTAAAAAATAGTAGAAGTTCCATACTGTTTTTCGCGTCAGACGCAACAACATCGGACGAGGAACAAAGACTGGATTTAAGACACAGAAACAAAAATGTAAATTTTAATGCTTTCAACATTGCACAATTCCTTATTTTAATTGGATTTTACAAACAACTTACTTCTCAGAATTATCTTTTGCATCATCAATTGCTTGCAACAGGTAATTTGGTTGATTTGTACCCAGGCGAATAAATGAACCGCTTTTAAGCTCAATTTCTATTCCTAAAAGTCCCGAAACATTATAAATCCAACCCGTGCCAAATGCGTGAATACCAAACCCCATCCAAATGGGATTTTTTACTTTTGAACAGTGGCCAATTTCTTCTAACAATAATCGCTTCTTAAATATTCCCGGACCGAAAAACCAACTCACCTCGCTCTCATTTACCTCAATTGTCATTGAGCTGAAAATAATAGCAGTGACAGTGAGAATACCAAAAATAATCCCCATAGCTGCGGGTGGAAGGATCTGTGTTGCATCATGGATGGCCAATATCGTGGCCGCCAAAATAATCAGTCCCGCTAATGTAACAGTGCCCCATTGTCTATGCTTGTATGTCTGATAACTTCCGTCACGCCACACCAAACTATCCGGATCCACCTCAAAAACCGAAGCTAGTGCCTTTATGGATTCGTTAGAGCCGCTCCCCCGAGACTCTAACCGTTGAATTGTTCTTAAACCAAGCCCACTGACTGTAGCCAAATGCTCTTGCGACCAAAGACGTTCTGTTCGTAGTTTTCTGATTAATGAAGATTTAGCTTTCATATCCATAGTACTCAACCTCAGGTAATTTAAAGATGTGAAATTACCTGAGTCTTATTGATTTCTGTTACGCCAGACTACCGTCAACACCACGCCACCCTTGCAACTCATTAAAATTCAACAAATTTTTTGGCACCTGTTGGGCCACCAAAAATTCGTACTGATAAGTCCACCAATATAAATAGCTGAGCCATATGAAAACATTGATTCGAATTGCAAAATCGCACTGGTTCGCTACCACGCATCCAGAGTCAGCTCAAAGGAGCGGTACCTTCATAAAATTTAAATGTTGAGACTAAAGTTGCTTGTCATAGCCAGCTCTTATGCCTATTGCTTCTTGAAAACGTCAACAAATACTATATTGTGGTATCTGTTGGTACTTCTCTACATTTTGGGGTTTTTCTATGGCTAAGAACACTAGTATTACTTTGGGTGATCACTTTGATACATTCATTTCCTCACAACTTGAGTCTGGCCGTTACGGTTCAGCCAGTGAAATTGTAAGGGCTGGATTACGATTACTCGAAGACTCTGAAAGCAAACTACAAGTACTCCGTCAAATGCTCATTCAAGGCGAGGAAAGCGGCGCTGCCGATTATAACTACAAAGACTTCCTATCTGAACTTGATGAGCAGAAACGTTAATGGAACAAATTCAATTAAGCAAAGAAGCTAAAAACGATTTACGCTCAATTGCCATTTTTACCGAAAAGCGCTGGGGCAGAACACAACGAAATTTGTACATAAAGCAATTGGATGAAACATTTTTAATGCTTGCACAAAATTCAGGCTTAGGAATTTCATGTGACTACATTCGAGATGGTTATAAGAAATTTCCACAAGGCAGCCACATAATTTTTTACAAACACAGTACTTCAGCCAATATTTCAGTGGTGCGTATTTTACACAAGAGCATGGATTACGATTCAAAGTGATAAAGTTTTAACCGACTTTTACGCGCGCTTAAAGCTCCGACCATTTTTGTTTAAGGCCAACCAAATAAAATAGTCCATACGCAATACAAATAGATGAGTTCCAAAACATAAACTCAGCGCTTGTTTTAATTATTCAACGAATAGACGCACAACTTTTTTAGCTTCATGCAATCTGTCAAAGGAATTTCCTGATGGTGTAACATTGGTTGAAAATGCGACGACCACATTTAAATCAGGGTATATCAATAGAAACGAATAGCCACCGACACTTTTTCCACCATGATGCACAAACCGCCCCAAATCATCCTGCCCTACTCTAAAACCTAACGCGTAATTTTCCGGGTTCATTTCACCATTATTTAACGTTACTGGTGACCACATAGTTTCTTTAGAATCTACTGTTATCAAAATGTTATTCAATAATGAATTTGCAAATCGAACCATGTCTGACGGAGTAGATAGATAACCTCCCCCTGCATACTTGTTACTAAAATTTACATTAGGGGATTTAAAGAGATATTCTCCTACTTGAATGTACGGAGTTGCTATATTTTTTTTGAGCTTTTCTCAGCTTTATCAAACTGTGTCGCAATCATTCCAGCTGGAGTAAATAATTCGTTGTACATAATTTTTCCAAAAGGCATCGCGTAAGCGGATTCCATCGCAAGCGATACCAACGTATACCCATAAGTACTATAGTGAAAGCCCTCTCCGGGAGAAAAAATAACGCATCATTTTCGACAATCGAAGCTGCTTGCCGTGCAGAGAGATACTCTCTATTACTAAAGTTTTCGGAAAGCTCGTCAACGTAATGTCGCACACCGCCCTGGTGCGTCAGCAACTGTTTAATAGTAAATCTGGAATTTTCAGCCGGATAGTCACTAACATAGGTATTGAAATTGCTGTCTATAGCAAGAACTTGCTTTTCTTGTATTCGCATTACGGCAGTTGCTGTCATGGACTTTGAGACACTACCAATTCTATATTGAATATTTGGGTCTGCTAAGGTTCGGCTACTTAGGTCTGAAAAGCCAATCACACCCTCCCATGCCAACTCTCCCTGGATGCCAATAGAAACTGAAAAAGAGGGGAATAAATTCTTTTCATATACAGATTTCAGCCACTGCTCTGCCTTTAATGCATTATCTTGATATTTTTCATTATGCAGTGTCGATATTGGCTCTGCATTAGCAAATGGTCTGTCTACCTTTATTGAAAGAATGTAGCCGACCAATAGTAAGGTCACTAAAACGATGGTGGCTAACACGCCTAAAACTATCTTCTTTATCATGATCTATCCATAAAAATTATAACGTTTAAATAATCCGCGCGCTTTTTGAACGCATCGTATAGAGCAAGTAAACTATTACAAACTATTTCAATCTCTCCAGCCGCCCTTTTCGTTTGACCAAATTCTTATAGTCCCATTGAATTTCTTGTGCCTTATTTAACCATCGCCGCACATCCAACTTATTCATTTCTGACGCTTCATTAAAAAAGACTGATGCGTCCTTGAACTTCTTTCCCACAATGTTCAATGAGTCTTCTTCAAAATCAGCACCGCTCCAGAACATCAGACGAATGCCCGGCTTCTGCTTACTGTATCCGACTACCGGGTTTCCGTCCAAAAACCAAACAGGGTGTGCGTGCCATATCTTACTTTCAGCTCCAGGCAGGTTTGTGTCGATTTCCTTAGCCAGTAAGTCACATAATTCTATGTGATTCGCTTCCTGCTTCTCGTTGTACTTCATTATTTCAGGATTCATGTTACCTTCCTGCTGCATAGTATCTGAATTAGCCGTTCCGAGAATCTGCGTCGGTTTGAAGAATTGTTAGCGCTTAATCGGTTCGATTTTTGACTTTAGCAATTAATTCCTGC
The DNA here is from genome assembly GCA_040385335.1 of Pseudomonadota bacterium. Lineage (GTDB taxonomy): Bacteria > Pseudomonadota > Gammaproteobacteria > Pseudomonadales > Cellvibrionaceae > Cellvibrio. The sequence continues at coordinate 6,412 of JAZKHP010000034.1, read as the reverse complement.
CAAGCTCCTGATGGCTGCCATATTTCAACCATAGGATATTTTGCCTCCAATTCCGGAAGCCGCAAAATACAACTTCGATATAAATATATAAAACAGGATGCACGCATGTTTAAAGCACAATGAACCCATACTTTTTTGTTTTGAAACGACTGCATTAAAGAGAAAAACTTTTCAACATCAGACACCTGTGGAGTTTCCCAAGGCACAGGTATATGGAAATAAGACATACCCAAATCATTTACGATTGCTTCTTCATTTTTAATGGCAAAATCACTGGTCGGCATTGCTAAATTGATAAGAACGCAAAAACCCTGTTCTGCTATTTTAGAAAATTGCTCTTCAGTCGGCTGCCCCGAAGAAGCTAAGTCATTTGTAACTTTATAATATGCACGTACTTGATCCATATTTTCCCACCACTTGCAAAAGGAGTCTATATGCGATTTTCTATAAATTTTTTAGTATTTGTATTTTAAGAAGAGATGACTATGGAATACGAATAAAATTTCACAGACCACCCCAAGTTCCTTTTTTTACGTAGATAGATTTTCCGTTAACAAAAAAAGTATATTCAGGTCGAATTAAAGCATTTGCTCGGACTTGTACACTAACAGGTACGTTGTTATTTAGACTGCCATTCAAAAATAATTTACAGCCGAAAAAACCATTTTTAGGTGTAGATTCTAATGAATCTTGCAGCTCACCATTCACATGCAATTCTAATATTGTCGTGAAATTGTCCGTTGCTAGCTTGCCTCTAACTTCAATTGTTTGGCCGCTTTCTTCAAGTAAAATATTTCGAGATCTTAAACCCAAGGTTGACTCCGCACCAATTCATAATGTTACGTTCAGCAGTAACTGAAAGCTGTCTAGTTACGCAATGGCAATATTGCAAACCCTTGCTATACCCCAACTTCAATGGAAACAGTTTCAGCATTCCATTGTTCATAAGCTGACTTAATATCTTGTACACGATTGTATTGATTTGGCTCCATTAAGTCAGCGATTTCAAATATAAAATTTGCGGATGGATTTTCAGTACTGAAATAAACAAGCTGAACCCCGCTTGATGGGATTGTGCACTCTTGCGCAATAGAATAGCCAAGAGTTAGAAGTTCGGCCTTTTTATTGCGTAGTTCTTCAGTCGTAACCCATGAAGAAATATGCTGCAACCCGCCCGTAGAATGCTCAAGATATTCTTTATAAATACTTGGCGTATTGTCATGTTGCTCTATTAGTTCAATTTGAATAAAACCGGAATTGGCCAGCGCAATTGATATTTGCGGTGATTTTGTAGATTGACCGCGATATATATAATTAGAAAATTCAATTTTCCGTTTAATGAAGAAAGGCCCAACGCCGAGAACTTCGGCCCAATACTTCATTGCTTCGTCAATATTTTTTACAACGAATGCGAGTTGTCTTATTTCGCCAAACACCTTACTCATTCTATTTTCCTTGCCAAAAACTGTTGATTGGTTTGTTATAAACAATACGTGCAAACGCCTCAGCTTGCACCTCAAAGTCCGGCTCACTAGCAAGCAAACTGTAAACGGCTTCAACCTGATTTCTTTTGGTCGCCTATAGCCTTGCCGCTGGATCCATCCACATGGCTCCCAGCGCATGCCCATCAGGATCTATGAAGTCTCTCGCATACATAGTGCCGTGATCCTCTATTGGATTAATATCAACTGTTCCGCCGTTTGCTGTCGCTGCCTCTATCGTGGCATCGACCAATTCGCGACTTTCGTAGGACAAGTTAAGAGCCACTTCGCTCGATGTTGATGGCGGGATTGGACGGTTTGTAAATGTGCGCCACTTTTCATGAGTGAGCAGCATAAGGTTAATTGTTTCACTCCAGACCATGCAGGCAGCAGTGTCGTTCGTAAAATGCGGATTGCTGTTGATCGTAAAGCCGATGGACTTGTAAAAGATCGTGGATGCATTTAGGTCTGTTACAGGCAGGCTTATGAAAATCGCTTTTTGCATTCTGACTTCTCCAGTTTTTTAGGAAAGATGATTTTGTAGTTCGTCCTCCATTAGTCGAATTGGACATAATAATTTCGACACTGACGTCAATTATTTTTTCGCTTGAACAATGAACCGCTTCAGCATGTGTTGGTATAGTCTATATGCCATGCACAACGGCAGTTTTTAAGTTGTAATTTATGGAATACTTTTGCGCAGAAAAACCACAAAACTGCGCTTTAAAAACTGCCCAATGAGAAAAGCGGTTTGTTCTTGAACGACCAGCTATAGCTTTTCACACTGCCATTCTCTTGGTGGACATTTTCTCTCACATTTTTGATTTGGTAAAATAACACCGTTTATACAAGGTTCGCTGCAATCTTGCACAAGCATGCCATTTATATTGTTGTAATATTCATGAATGGATAGCTGGCCACCAACACAAGAAATATAAACTACATTTCCACACAGTAACGGACTGTCGCATTGCGGCAGGGTAGTTTCCTCTAAAACACCGTGGTAATCATATACTTTTACTTTTTTATTTTTTTCTGCATAGTAATAATTAAACTGCTTTAAATGAACTTTTTCTGGTTCAATTTTCTCGGCTAATTTAATTGTATTACTACATGTCTGTAGAAGTACAAAAGCTAAAATTAAAATGGAAATATTAAACATGAGCGATCCTGATCTTACCCACAAAATTGCGATTTAAAAAGTGTCCGCTAAAGCGGGGGGAAGTTCATTTGAGAAATATTCATAGCTACTACCGTTTAACGAAGCTGTAGAAACACCTACCGCTTGCCAAATTGTGCGTCCACGTTTGGATGCGAGGTGTGCAAGCAATCTTAATATTTAAGATAAGACATCACCATTCGTTTTATCTCTTCTACGAAATCTTTTTCTAGTAACAATTGTGGCTGATTCAAAACAGCGTCATGGGTCATAGTCTCAACCACTTTATAGGTAAGTTTTGCTGCAAGGGAAATGTTAATGTTAGGCCTAAGTTCTGACCGATATTTATTTAACAACTCCTCTATGACAAAGCGAACAGATTGCTGAGAATTGTCGTCCTCCTTAATTTTAAAATCCTCCCACTCACCACTTAGAATTCGATGTAGCTCCGGGTCTATTTGATGCGCGGCAATTGAGGCTACGATGAATGCTTCAACAATCTTATCAAGTGTTGCGTCTATGTTTTCCTGGTAAGCATTCTTAATGAGTACTCTTAGCTGTGCAAAATGATCTCTCTTTATTTCAGCAATTAAAACTTCTTTAGATGGAAAATACTGATACAAAGAGCCGATGCTAACACCAGCCTTCTCAGCGACATGGTTAGTCGTGAATTCGCTTAATCCTTTTTCTTTCAAAATGTGAGTAGCCGCCTGCTTTATAAAATCTACGGTGGCTCTCGCCCGCAGTTGAACAGGCTGTTTCTTTAGGTTGTAGCTTGATTTATTCAAGGGAACGTCTCTAGCCAAAATGCGAGTAGAAAACTACCTCAGCTTCACTAAAATAGTGCATCCAGTAGCGCGTACACGAAGAGTAAACTGAATGAAAATTAAAAAAAAGATATTTCGAAATATTCATGCTGTTGCAATAGCAGCGCTGCCATTAACTTGCTACGCGCAGAGCGAGAAGCAAAATTCCGGCTTTATTATTGTTGGACCAGCTGCAAGCCCCGAATACATGGGTAGTGACCACTACAGTCTTGTGCCTATGATAGTGTCTGAGTTTTGGCTCGGCAGCGTCGAGGTCGAAATTGAAGGACTAACAACCCGTGCCGGACTTTATAAACACCATGCCTGGACATTTGGCTTAACGACCGAATTTGATTTTGGACGAGATGAAGATATTGATAATGCCATTGTGGCTCGCATGACTGAAATTGATCCCGCCGTAAATGTTGGGCTTTACGCAGCCTATGAGCGAGATAGCTTTTTGCAAAATGACGATAGCCTTGAATTCAGAATATCCGGCTTCGCCGATGGTGGAAATACCCATGAAGGAGCTTACACAACGCTAGGCTTAGCCTATACCTTGCCCATGGTGATCCCGTGGCGATTTCAGTTTGAGTTAGAAACAACCTATGCCAATAAAAATTACATGAGCACTTATTTTGGTATCAACAATATAGATTCAACATTGTCCGGGCTAGCAGCCTATGAGGCTGGCAGTTCGCTCAGGGATATTACTTTCAGCACGAATATTGGACTTTTTTTTAATCCAACATATGGCGTTTTTATGAGACTAAGCGCAGCAAAACTACTCGGCGATGCCACCGACAGCCCGATCACAAATGCGGGCAATAGTGAACAATATTTTGCAGGTCTTGCTGCCTATTGCAGATTCTGAGAATGCCAAATGAAAAACTTTTATTTGACCTGTTGCCTATTGTTTTCAATAAACTGCCACGCCAATACGATTATTAGTATCGAACGCGGCTTAACCCTTGCCCAGGTATCCGTAAACGATCAAACACATACCATCGCCGTGATCGCAGATAAGGGCGACCTTGTGGAAGGAATAGATATTAGCGCCCTCTCCGGCACGCCAGGCGATATGCTTAGTGTTTATAAGGCTTTGGGCTATGACAGAATTGTCCAATTACTGCAATTAGCACCGCAAACAGCATTCAATAATTATTTATTTTCTGTGCTTGAAAGCCCGGCAGGAACAAAATCTCATCATATTGCGCTGGGTTTTAATTATGCCGAGCATGCCGACGAAATAAATGAAAAGCATTTACCTTTTTTATTTTTGCGTACATTAACTGCTACCCGTGAGCAAGCTATAGGTTATTCACCCAATAGACTGTTGGATTATGAAGTTGAAATTTGCGCAAGGCCTATTAGTGATATAACGCAATATTCCGACTTTGAAAACACTGCGTTTGGTTTTTTCCTGTGTGGTGATTTTACTGATCGCGCCTATCTAATGCGTAATATGGATATGGATAACATGCGTAGCGGTAAAGGGTTCAACGGCGCCAAGAGCGTTCCAGGTTATTTTCCAACGGGTCCTTATATGGTCATTCCTAAAAACCGCAGGGAATTTATAAAAGACATAGACTTCTCCTTAGCGCGCAATGGCGAAATAAAACAACACGCAAACGCAGGAGAAATGATTTGGCCATTAGACACTATCCTAAGGCAAGCTTTTAATGCCCACACTCATCGAACCCCCACCTTTGCAGAATCTTCCAGGCAGTGGTTGCCAGAAAATATGCTGTCAGCTGATACTGTGATTGTGACTGGAACTCCCCAAGGAGTAATCATGAAACCACCTGGCTTGAGTTTTAAAATTTTGCATGGTAGCAAATATATATTTTCGGGTGCTGTATTTAGCATGAAAGCTACAGATTACATCATTGAGGAATACATTAAATTTTTAACGAAAGAAGAAATTTTTCTCAAGCCCGGGGAAAACATCTTAATGAGAGCTAAGTTCCTGGGAAGCGTTCGAGTAAAAATTGAATAACGATGATGAATGAAAAATGTTAAGTAAAAGCGAAATAAAATAACCTAAGAGGCACTTCGAAATGGAGCGGGTTGGCTCAACAAGCTGGATAAATAGCGGCTGCGCGCTATTTATCCGTATTTATTATGCATTACTTATTGGCTTTTCCTGCTTCAAGAATTGGCAGCCCAGCTTCAGTTGGTATATAAATTCTTTCGCCTTTACCGTCTTGAAGCCCTTTAATCCAGATGTATCTAAGATATTCATCATTTCCTTTTAATGACTCCCCAATAATTCGATTTGCCTCTGCTGCTGCCTTCGCCCGTTCAATATCAGCAAGCCCCTCTGCTTTAGCGCGCACTACTTGTGCCTTGCCTTCAGCCTCAGCTAGCGTTACTCGAGCATTCGCTTGCATTAATGATGCTGTCTCATTTGCTCTAGCCTCTTCAATTAATATTTGTTTTGACCATTCAGCTTCCTTTAATGCTGCTCGTCCTTTCATTTCCATTCGGTACAAGTTGTACTTTGGCCATATCCAAAATGACAGAAGAACTACAACCACAAAGAAAAAAATTAAAAATACAAAAGTTCCAAGAGCTAGTGCTGGTCTATTTTGGTACATCAAAATCTCCTATGTTTTGCACAACGAGGCTGCAGAAAAACTACCGCCAATTGTAATTTAAATTCATTGTTAAATGGCAACCATTTTTCACGTTGCTAGTTAAAATCCTGTTCAACTCAGTCAAATAAAATTGCTACTTTTCAAATAAGAACGCGTTATAACTAAAAATAAAATCGCCCAGGTGATTTTCCTACAGCTTCAACGCGAAGTTCAGCGGCGGGTTTTAAGCGAATATTTATGGAATACCTTGCGAAGCAATCATAAAAAGGCGAATTAAAAGTCCAATGGAGGTGAAGTCAAAACGGTGCTGGAACGCATTGTTGAACAAAGCCGCTACGCGGCAAATAAAAGCATTATAGCCAACAC
>JAZKHP010000033.1:0-86756 GCA_040385335.1 Pseudomonadota bacterium | reverse complement strand
AGTTTGGCACACTGATGCCGTTTAAGGGGGAGGAGTCCATACCATTAACCTACGGATTGATATTTCACTCTGGCCAAACCACCACTCAAGATTACACTGAGACCTGGCGCAACTTTACGTAGCTTACAAATTGCTAATTGCTTGCCATTCAATTCTCAATTGATTGATGAATAAAAAATTCTCCGCACGTCAAAACGGCGGAGAATTTTTTTGAACCAGGATTTACAAAATTTCCGTTACCTTAAAATCCTTTATTTTTGCTCACCCAGGGGGATCGACACAACCGGCAATTAGTACCAAAGAACATACCCCTTCCAGTGCTTGATTGATCGTCCTTCAACATAAAGTTCAACCAGCCTGTTGCCACTATCCCAAACTCACCACCGTTATCCTGATAGTAGGCATCGCCGTGACCTTGTGGATAATTCGCGTGGTAGAAAGGAACATTGTTTACTTCACTGTATTCCTGTAATCCTGGATTGTAGGCAACATCCCGTGAATCGCCGTTAAAAATAGCAACCGGAGTATGGAAACGTGGATAGTAATTGAATCTATCACCATAAATACCGAGACCGCTATTCAATGCAACTGCGGTAGTCACACGTGGATCCACAGCGGCGAAGTGCGCCATGCCACCACCACAGGACCAGCCCATGGTCGCAATCTTGCTGACATTAAGCTTTCCGTAATACTGACTGCACTTACGACTGTTTTCCGCTACCGCCCAATTAATCGCTTTCACCAGTTCCGTCTCGTGCTGATCGTTTGAGCCTGAGCCGAAAGGGCCTCCATTAGCAATTACCAGGTAGCCGTTGGAAGCGATTTGCAGAAGGAAATCCGCCTGCTCTGTACCCACGTTAGAGCATGCACCATTACCCCATACAACGATCGGGATATTGTTTGCGCGAGACAGATCCGGGCGATAAATGGTGTGATTACCCAGGGTTTGAGTCGCATGTTCTATCGCATAACCAAAAGCGCCAGAAGGCGGATTTTTTTGCTCCGCACGAGCTACAGCTCTGTTGTAGTCAACCGACGTTGGCGTCTGACGATCAGCGCTGGAACACTCAGGTTCAGTTCCACCAGTGAAGACTCCGCCGTCACTTGAGTAGATTGCAAAACCGCTGATAGTGGCGTTGTCGATTAAAGAAGTCAGGTTGATGGTCAGCTTCCCGTCTGTGACTGCCAGGTTATCAACACGCTGGGTGTAAGCAGTGTCATGACCAACCGCACCGAACAGGTCAAAATTGGAAAGTACAGACTTGCCTTCAACACTCAGATTGAAGGATCGAGCACCTGCTGCATTATGGTATAGCTCACTAAAATGCAACACGACACTGTAAGTCGCACTACTTACCGGGACTTCATAATTGTAAGTTCCATAACGCTCGGACTGATAGAGCGCGTCCTCTGTAGTACCTGCAATAGCATCTGTGACAGTTTGCGTCGTACCACCGGAAGCAAAGCGATCCGACTGATAGACAACACCATTCACAGTAGCGGCCGATGAGTTTCCAGCGTTAACCGCATATACCAAGACATTGCCAGCACTGGAGCGGGGTGAACTACTCATCACGCTGGATGAGCTGCTCAAACGCGATGAACTGCCACCACCACAACTGCCACTGAAGCAATCGGTGGTAGTACCAAAGCCGATCACGCCATTGCAGTGCATCATTTCACTGCTACCGCCGCCGCCGCAGGAACCGTTAGCGTAGAGACCGGTATTGTAGGTCATGCTCTCTGCCTGACGGGTTTCGCCATTGACCTGGATATAATCAACTTGCACATCGCGACTACCGGAATCGTTGTCATATTGAACGTTGACATCGCCCGTGGCAGTGCCGTTATAAACGTAGTTTTGATAGCTAGTGCTTAAAGTCCAACTGGCAACATTTGTACCGCCAACTTTAAGGAAGATGTGCTCTGATCCGGTCACACCCCGTGCGCGGACAGTAATGCCGCTCCCGCCTGTGGCAATGCTTGTCGCTGTACTGCTAACACTTGAGGATGAGCGTGGAGTGCTGCTTGCAGGTGTACTGCTGGTAGGCTGCGGACCTTCACTCACGGTGAGATCGGAACTACCGGTACTTTGATAGCCTTCTGTGGCTAATATTTGATAGTCATGGTTACCCAGATTTAAACCTTTGCTTCTCCAGAAATTGGCATGGTTAGCAAAAGTAATAGTGCCGGAAATATTACCAAATCCTTTTTTAGGGCTTCTCACGCTGAAGTATTGATAAAAGGTGGCGTTGCCATCGATAGACGGTTGGTTGACGCGTTGACAACGACGTACGTTATAGGTAGCGCCATCACTTTGAAAGCTGCCGTAATCGGTGCCGCCGTTACAACTGGACGGATTGTAAGAACCATAACTTTCGATAACGTAGTATTCAATTAATGGGCTTCTTGTCCAGCCATACAGGGCAAGATAGGTGTTTTGACTGTTGCTACCACCATAGTTGCCCGTGTAGTTAACCGTTCTTGAACTACTACCAGGCTTCCAACCTTTACCGCCTACCCAATTGTTAGTGCCGTTATTCCACTGCGATGAGTAACGACCACCGCCGTACAAAGTCATGGTTGCGCCACCGGAATCTTTCCAGAATGAGTAAAAGAATCCATTGTTGGTGCCAGTAGAATTATTGCTAAGGGTTTGCGCATTAGCGCCTGATGAGCACAGCGCTGCGAAAGTTATAGCCGCAAGGCTTTTGCCCAACACACCACAGGTGCGCATGAAAACCTTAAGCAGTTTTCGATTGGAATATTTTTCTGAAATCATTATTAGAATCTCCTCTAGATATGTGTGGAAGTTTAGCCAGGCTGCGAGAAAAACCCCCAGCCCGGGGGCTGGGAAAAAGCCAGGACCACCGACAAGCATAGCCTTGTGGGTGGACTGGTACAGCGGAAGAAACCTGGTTTGGTTTTTGGTAAAAACAAGCTAGAAACAGCAGTAAAATTTTTATTATTACTTGGTACACCGACACTGTTTATTGATATTTCTCGCCATGAGCACGATGTCTGAACCACAACAAAATGTTGAATCGACGCAATAGTTATTCTGTGTTAACGCGAATTTTTGTTATAACTTTGCACCCGCAACAAAACCAACAATGGGTAGCGGTTGCGCTCGATAGTTACGGTAACGAAATGCGGAATGCGGAGTACCTATTTTTGGAAGACTTTTATAAAACTGCAAAAAATTGTCTAGTTTCTGTAAATATTTGCAAAGAATTGACCCTGTAAAATCTATTTTGTGGCACTTGGCTTGGCAAACTCATAACCGCTTGCATCCCCATGCGATAACCTTCGCCCCACACGACACAAACCCATCAAATAAAAATCACGCTTTAAGCGCCACACCTAATCTTGCCTATCTTGTATCTCAACCCATTAGTTAATAACAAGGCAGTCTGGAAAACATACCGCTACTGAGTCAAATGCTGCGCTTAATCGGTGAGTTAAAACGACATGATCTTGCCCCTATTGAACAAGGCTCAAGGTCATGAAAATAAGGAAGTCGTGTTCTGGGCCTATTGGTCTGCTCTTATGCTGGGTGACCCTCACTGTGCATGGAACACCCCATTCATGCAAAAGTGGCTGGCCATGCTTTTAGCCAGATAACCGGGATCGATTTAGCGTTACACGGCCTGGATGATACACGCCGTCCTCACCCTAATAACGATGGGGACCATGATGGGAAAATTCCCGTGTTTACGGAATATGAAAATTTGCCAATTCCTCATGTAGAAAAAGTAAGTCAGCACTGGCAACAAATACATCATAAATTTAATGCGGGGTACCGTTATTTTTTAGGGCGGCCCATAGAGGCAATCATTCTGAAACAAACTCTTATTCAAGATAGCTTTAATTTATTGAATATTATTTTGATGTATCTGCCCTCAAAGCTAAAAATCCCAGTGAACCCCTAGCTCTATTTCACTACCGGTGCCTGCCACACCAACAATATTATTAATGTTTTGTGTAGCAGGTTGCAGATAATATTTATTGGTGAGATTGCGAAGATTGACATATATACCCCATTCAGGGGTAAGTTGGTATTTTCCATGTACATCAAACACTGTATAGCCTCCGAGCGAATGATAATGTAATGCCGAGCTGTCTTGATCGCGAACTGCTCCGTGATACTTACCACTTAAACTTAACATTATTGCATCCCTGTTATAAATAATGCTGATGCTTGCTAAGTCTTCTGCATCGGGATTCACTCCCACATCAGAATTAAAAATATGGCTAAGGGTAGTTGCCGCTTGCCATTCATGGGTGAGCTCCCACTTGTATTCCATTTCCAACCCATTCAGACGTTGTTGTTGAAAGTTTACAAATTGCCGTGGAAGGGTATTGGTTATAGCAATTGAATCAAGAATGTCGGTATTAAACAAACTGACGGAAAAATAATGATTCTTTTTTGCATAGCTCCAGATTAACTCAGCTGTTCTTGAATACTCTGGATGAAGATTGGGGTTACCTTCTTGCGAGGAATTATTGCGCAAATACAATTCATTGCGTGCGGGTGCGCGAAATGCTTCACCATAGAGCAATTTGAAAGTGCTGCTACTATTGTGCTGCCATATAAACCCTAAACGAGGACTTGTATAGCTCTTTACATCTGAATAATCATCATAGCGAACACCCAGAATATAATTTAATTGTGGAGTAATGGCATGCTGCCATTGCCCATAAACAGCGCTTAGATGGCGATCCGTTTTCAATTGTGAGGGAGCCGATACAAATGAATTATCCGGTATTAGCAACCAGCTTTGTGCGAGCGCATTATCCATGGCATAGCGCGAAAAATCTGCGCCTATCAACGCATTTGCATTGCCCTCTTGCCATTGCAAATGATTTTCTATCCCGGATTCATTACCAGCAAAAATTAAATTAGAAACACGCCCCACCGCCGCAACCTTTCCGCGAACAATAATTTCATAAGGAGTTTTGTAGAGGCGACTATTGAACTTCCACTGCTCATTAACGCTGGTCGAGTAATGCAAGGCGTAAATATCTGAATAACTATCGACAAGAGAATCTTTATCGCTCACATTGCCAAGACTGTAACCTTGCTGAACTAATCTATCAACATGACGTAGATGTAAACTCCAATCTGCCCAGTTTGCACGCAAGTAAATGTTATTAGCTCCATTTTCCTGTTGGTCTCCAGCCATCGTTGTTTTGCTGAAAGAATCATAAAAATGCGATCGCCCGCTATTTGTTTTACTGCTGTGGGCAAACAGCGAGGCTTGCAAACCATTGGTAAATTCATGATTAAGATTAAGCGATGCACGTCGTTGATGGTTATTGCCGCCACTCACAGATGCCTTGCTGACATTGTTTGTAGTAATAATATTGATAACCCCCATAAACGCATTGGCGCCATAAATTGCCGAACCTGGGCCACGTAAAAACTCAATGCGTTCGACATTATCAAGGGGTAAATCACCATCGGTATAACTCGAAACACCTAATGAGTCATGTATAAGACGCTGACCATCTAACAAAATAAGTACTTCTCGATTGCCATTGGCTACGCGCCTGCTACGACTGGAGTAAGTAATCCCCCCCATATCAGAAAGATAACTTTGATAACCGGGAACGTAATTCATTAACTCTTCCAGAGTGTTCACACCCAATTGTTGAATTTGCTGGCGTGTAAATACAGTAATAGAAGCAGGCACTGTTTTGAGCGATTCTTCCGTCAAGGTAGACGATGTGACTATTACTTGCGTTAATTCCTCTAACGACATATTCAAATAATTAACAGCTGTTTTTGCAGTTGCAGGCAAAACCGAACCCAAGACAGCGCAAGCGATGACTATCTGTAAATATACGTAATATAAATCACGGCGTGCTGTCATAAAGATCTTCTGTATTCATTTAATCCACTAATTGTAGCCTGCAATAAAAAAGTTTTATCCCAAATACCGAACAAGGAAGAAAACAACAAAAAATGAAGCCCTATTTGATTCCGCGTGGCTTATCTAACTGCATACTCGTTTATTAATATGGATTGTGATGCGACGAAGTCATCCGAAGTTTTGCCACCTGAGGTGTGGATTGATTTTCAAAATGAGGTTTTGGATAGACTTGGCCTGGGCTATTTACGGCAGCTGTTTTAGTTTTAACCGTCGAAGTAGCAATAATCCACTCTAAATGACGTTGGCAGGAGGGTTACGCTGATTTGAAATATTAGCAAGCATATACTTGCCCGCCTGAAACCGAAGAAGAGGAGGCTAACGCAGAAAATTTCATTCGTTTTTCTTCGGGCATATCCCAATAAAATCCTGTATATTGCAGCGCTATTTTTAACCCCAGCTGATAGAGAGCGCCATGACTGACTTAAACCTTTACAGAAATATTGGTATCTTCGCCCACGTAGATGCCGGAAAAACCACTACTACCGAGCGTATCCTTAAGCTGACGGGTAGAATTCACAAGATCGGTGAGGTTCACGAAGGTGAATCCACTACCGACTTCATGGTACAAGAAGCCGAGCGCGGTATTACCATCCAGTCAGCAGCCGTGAGCTGTTTCTGGAAAGGCACGCGTTTTAACGTTATTGATACCCCCGGGCACGTTGACTTCACTGTAGAAGTGTATCGTTCATTGAAAGTACTCGATGGCGGCATAGGCGTATTCTGTGGTTCTGGCGGTGTAGAGCCTCAGTCAGAAACCAACTGGCGCTATGCGAACGACTCAAAAGTAGCTCGTTTGATTTTCGTAAACAAACTTGACCGTATCGGCGCGGACTTCTTGAAAGTCACTGCGCAAGTGAAAAAAGTGTTGGGTGCTAACCCATTGGTTATGACTCTGCCAATCGGCATTGAAGATGATTTCGTAGGCGTTGTCGATTTATTAAGCCGTAAAGCTTACATCTGGGATGCTACTGGCCAACCAGAAAACTACAAGGTTACCGACGTACCTGCCGATATGGCTGATGACGTTGAAATGTACCGCGACCAATTGATCGAATCTGCCGTTGAGATGGATGACGATTTGTTGATGGCCTACATGGAAGGCGAACAACCTTCTATTGAAGATGTTAAGCGTTGCATCCGTAAAGGTACTCGCGAATTAGCCTTCTTCCCAACTTATTGTGGCTCTGCCTTTAAAAACAAAGGTATGCAACTGTTGTTAGACGCAGTTGTTGATTACTTGCCAGCTCCGCACGAAGTTAACCCTCAGCCTTTGACTGATGAAGAAGGCAAGCCAAACGGTAAATTTGCCATAGTGTCTGCTGATGAGCCCTTCCGCGCTTTGGCATTCAAAATTATGGATGACCGTTTCGGTGCCCTGACTTTCGTACGTATTTATTCTGGAAAATTGGATAAGGGTGACACCATCCTCAATTCATTCACCGGTAAATCCGAACGTGTTGGCCGTATGGTTGAGATGCAAGCGAATGACCGTAATGAGCTGAGCCATGCTGAAGCAGGCGATATTATCGCTATTGTAGGCATGAAGAACGTGCAAACCGGCCACACATTGTGCGACCCAAAACACGAATGTACACTTGAGGCCATGGTATTCCCTGAGCCAGTGATCTCCATTTCTGTTGCGCCGAAAGACAAAGGCTCTACTGAAAAAATGGGTGTTGCGATCGGTAAAATGGTTGCGGAAGATCCAACTTTCCGCGTTGAAACTGATATAGATTCAGGTGAAACTATTCTTCGCGGAATGGGTGAATTGCACCTCGATATTAAAGTAGACATTCTGAAACGTACTTACGGTGTTGAGTTACAAGTAGGTCAACCACAAGTTGCTTACCGCGAAACCATCACCAAAGAAATCGAAGACAGCTACACCCATAAGAAGCAATCAGGTGGTTCTGGTCAGTACGGCAAGATCGATTACACCATTAAACCGGGTGAACCAAATTCTGGCTTCGTTTTCACCACCTCTTGCGTGGGCGGTAGCGTTCCTAAAGAATTCTATCCAGCGATTGAGAAAGGCTTCCGCACCATGATGCCAACCGGCACCCTGGCAGGATTCCCGGTACTGGACGTTGTGATCGATCTGAACGACGGTGCGTTCCACGCCGTTGACTCCTCGGCAATTGCGTTTGAAATCGCTGCGAAAGGCGCTTTCCGTCAATCCATACCTAAGGCTGGCCCACAATTACTTGAGCCAATCATGAAGGTTGATGTTTATAGCCCGGAAGATCACGTAGGTGATGTTATTGGTGACTTGAACCGTCGCCGCGGCATGATCACTGGTCAAGAAGCTGGCGTGACCGGCGTGCGCATTAAGGCAAATGTACCTCTTTCAGAAATGTTTGGTTACATCAGCACCTTGCGTACCATGACCTCAGGTCGCGGTCAGTTCTCTATGGAATTCTCTCACTACGCGCCATGCCCAATGAACGTAGCTGAAGCGGTTATCGCCAAAGAGAAAGAAAAGAAAGCTGCCTTAGCCAAGTAAAAACCAAATAATTTAATTAGTTTTAAAAAATCCCTGCCAGCGAAAGCTGACAGGGATTTTTTATTTCAGACACGTTAGGTGGCATTGAGCGTAGGTTGGGCCGGGCCACGCTTGGCTGAGGCACGAAGCCCAACATTCCGCACTCAAAAAAATAACGCAATGTAATTTTAAAATGTAAAAACTATCGCGCTTTTTTGTTTTTTATGGTGTGTAAATTAACATTGCCACGTTGGGCTTCGTGCCTCAGCCCAGCGTGGCCCGGCCCAACCTACGATTGATTGCCTATTGCTACATCTAGTATGATCATATTTTCAGCACGTTAAATTGGAGTGATATAAATTTGTCAACTTCTAAAACCACCACCATAACAATCAACAGAAAATACTTCGTAACCTTTTCATTAATCCTTTTCTGCGCCGGATTTACAGCTCGACATTTTATTTCGACATTCGAAAATACAGCATTCGATGACAGTACATCTACAGCAAACAAAAAATCAGGTGAAAAAATAAAACCCGTCATGACCATCAAAGAAAGTAATTCGACTGATGCGATCACAATGGGCACGCGCGATCTGAACAAAGGCAATAACAAAAAAACTGACATAAACATGCTGATTGATTCTATCTTGACTATGGAGCGCGACGAAAAACTTTACTTTGACATAATCAAAGAAATTAACGCGCTAACACTTCAAGAAAAAAAACAATTACTCTTAGCAGCAATAAATGAAAATGGCTCCAGCAATTTTGAAGCAATTATAGGTGCAATATTAGCAAAAATTGCACTCGAACAACCCAGGGAATCTATCGCAATATTTTCAGAATTACCCATCGAACATCGCAAACTTCATGGACAGAGCTTCATCTACAACCTGGCAAAAAGCGATCCGCAAATTGCATGGGATTGGTTGACCACTTTAAACGATGAGCAAGTTATTTCTGCGGATGATCAATTCAAATACCAGGCGAGCGTTCTCCATCAAATGGCCAACATCCCCGAAATGCAGAAGGCAGCATTTGAAAATGCCAAACTATATCCTAAAAGTGAAAAGTCGGTAGCGCTTAAAAATATTGTTATAAAACAGGTCGCGCAACATAATATCGACCTTGCCGTTGAATTAGCAATATCAGATGGAACAAAGGATTACGCCACAGTCGGAAGCCTGCTAGAAATATGGATTAAAAAAGATTTCGAAGCCTCATACGCGTTTATGAATTCACACCGCGATAAAATTCCTCAACAATATATTAAACAAATTTCGCAAACGCTTTTATCGCGCGGAAATACCCAGGAGTTTCAGACACTTTATAATCAAACCGACGGAGCCAGGGCGCAAGACGAATTGGCTCATTTAGCTGCATCGCATTTTATAGAAAAAGATATAGAGGAATCCGTGCGCTGGATTTCAAAAATAAACTCACCGGAGAGAAAGTTCCGTGCCGGCCTAAGTGCCATAAAAGATTCAAGTAACGCGCAAAGAATCGATGAACATTTACAGTTCATCGATAAAAGTTTTGGTAAAAATGAAACCGAAGCACGCCTCCAACTTTACTCCTATACATTAAAAGAGCTGAGTAAAACTAACCCCGAAAAAGTTAGCAGCATACTCAACTCTCTTAAAGACGACGAGCCTCGGCTATATGACTCCCTGCACCCGCAGTTCATGGATTAGAATTAAACCTTAAGGACAAATTCTTCCCCGAGTACCACAACCTTGCTCTATGATGCACCTATCTTGTGACTCACTGCATAACCCAATAGCATCACATGGCCGCACACCACTTTGGCAACTACCTGAAGCGCAACGCTCTACTCCATCACAAAATAAACCATTATTGCATTCAGTATCCGTACTACAAGAGCTTCCCGTTCCGACACAACGAGCTTGGCTCTCCAGACAAGTTAGACCTGGCGCCGAACAAGATCTTACACCTGCAGCGCATTGCCCGGCGACACAGCTTTCCACACCATCACAAAAAATTCCATTATTACATTGGGAATCCGAACTGCACGCAGCCGTACCTTGCGGGCAGTAATCGCGATCAGCATCAAGGAATATCGGAACATAGCCCGAGTTAGCGACTTCAGTTACTTTTGCTTCAATTCGCCTTGCACAAGTATCCTGATTAAAGATGCTGGTAAAATGGCTGCAACTAACGGTAGCTTTTTTCACTTTATTGTAGCGAGAGGGTTGCTGCGCACAACTGGTGTCTTGCATGAGATCAACGGCATAAATTTCTATATCAACATCAAAAAGATGCGTATCTATGTCAAGGTGGCAAATTAAACCAGGGGGCATTGGCACCAAACTAGGTCTGATCCAATTACTGCAGTTATCAGGATAATTTAATTCAAATCCCGGTTCACTTTCGCGAGCACAACAACTTTGACCACAAGAGTTTGGTCCACAAGTATTACAGCTAGGATATATTCCCGGACAACCACCTATTCCATTAGTCACACCATTAACCGCGTTAACACTTGCCGTTGGTGATTGCTGCAGGTTAGATTCTTCACTTAACTCTCGGACTGGTTCTGGTGCCGAAAAAACCAATTCACTAAAAAACAATGAAAAAATAAAAATAAAATGCGAAATAATCTTCATGGTAAATCCATCCTTTAGTTATCAAGTAGGTATTAAGTAGTTATCTGAAACTTGCGTAGTTAAAAATTAAGTATGTAGAGACGACAACAAAAATATTTTAATAATACAAAAACGATGTCAAAGGCGGGTTATCGCGATACTGCAGCGATCGCAAAAAAGAATATCAGGGGAATAAAAATTTCACAATATGGAAAAACTCTTAAGGGAACTTAAATGACAACAATGTACTTAATTAAATAGAAAAAAATCATTAACAAATTAAGGCGACAACTTAGGTAACTATTGGAAACACGGACAAATGCAACTTCGCAAAATATTCACGACTCCTATTTCAGCTTGGTAGTAGGCTTGCAATGTCTCGCCCTCCCTGTAACTTGAAAATGTTTATGGTTTTTACGAGAGTTATATATCCCAAGCTGAAACGAGTGCACGAGAAGGCGAATTGGTGCAAAAGGTGATTTTAGGTGTTTGCGAAGAGTTAATAGTAAAACCTCACAGTAATTTATTGGCATAATAGTCGCTATATCTTTTCGTTTTCCAATCTAAGGGTCACTATGTCCAACGTCTTGTATACCGACTTGTCGAATTATTATGATTTGATGTGCGCAGATATTAACTATAAAGAGCAAAGTGAATATGTGCGCAGGGTGCATCAACTCTTTGGCAACGGCGGTAAATACTATCTCGATTTAGCTTGTGGTACCGGACCACATGTAAAACACTTTATCGATTTCGGTTATCAGGCAAGTGGCCTGGATATTAATCAACCCATGCTGGATATCGCGCAAGCGCGGTGCCCCGAAGCGCAGCTTATACAGCAAGACATGAGCAACTTTAAAGTCACTCATTTTAAAGTGCCTGAGCAGTTCGATTTAATTAGCTGCTTTTTGTACTCAATTCATTACAACGATGGCATTCATAAGCTGAAAGAATGTATTACCAGTGTGCATGCCGCACTTAAACCGGGTGGAGTTTTTTGTTTTAACGCTGTTGATAAAAATACTATCGATAATAAAAAAGGGATTAAACATACCCTTGAGCACAACGGCTGCCACTTTGGATTTCAATCAAACTGGCACTATTGCGGGCATGGGGACCAACAAGCGCTACATCTTACTATTGAAAAAACAACCATGGAAAACATGGAGCTCTGGCAAGATCAACATCAAATGGTGGCAATAAGTTTTCAACACTTGCAAGAACTTTTGCAACCTTACTTTGAAGTGCATATTTTCGAACATGTTTTTGACAAAATTGTGCCGTGGGACGAATCTTCGGGGAATGCTATCTTTGTGGCGGTAAAAACTTAAAAAACTTCAGACAAAAAACTTGATTATTGACGTAAAAATAGTTGTGCAAAATACAATCTGCAAAAATTACTCACCATACCTACTAAGAGCGCATTGTGACTAAGTGGTCAACTAGCCAATAAATCTCCAAACCAGGTTAATTGAGCACAAACTCTCTCCCAATTCTTATCCCGCTTCTCACGATAAAAGTATTGTGCTTCGCCAGCAACAATATTGAAAAATTGTGCATATTTCTTTCTGTTAAGTGTCCGCATAGCAAGGAGCATTTACTTTTTTAGTCTCGTTCCCAGTTATCCGGCTATGTAAACTTTGCAATTATTAATTTAAGCGACCAATTTTGTATATTTAATGGTCTACCCACAGATCTTTATTAGGCCTGCGGTAAAAAATTGCCACTTTTTGTATCGGCGCAATTACAAAGCATTTTTACTATTAATTTAACTCTATCTCTTTGTATTTACAGAAGTTTTTATTAAACCAGCTCAGCACAGACTGCGCTCTCTGTTTTTTCTGGCGCCATTCTGGGAATAAATATTAACTAAATCACAGAAAAAATATTTATATGCAAAAAAACTTTTGCGGATAAAAAATTTGCTGTTATATTGGTAACGCTGGAATTCTACGAGCTTAAACAGCAGCTTCTGTTTTTCGTTAATGCCTTGGTTATTAACAAAAATCTGCTCCTGATCGAACCTGATGTTAAAAAAATAATGATAGCAGCGGTGTTAGTTGGTGCTCCTCAGCAGCCATAAGTAGTCAACCACCCTAAGTAATTAAATCACTGTGCAAAATTGATGGGGCTTGTTCACTCGGCAAGTTGCCACCTCAAAGTCACAGATAATCTCAGCCTATCCGTCCCTAATTTAAATAACTAAACCGGAGATTGTAATTATGTTCAAGATTCAAACACCTAGCGTAGGTTTTACGCTTAAATCAATGGCGACTGCGGCGGCATTATTCGCCAGCAGCGGTGCCTTTGCCGCCGCAACCGGTGGTTTTGCGACAACTGATGGTGGCAACGTATCTGGCTCCAGGTCTTTCAGCGCTGCGACTTACCCCGAAATTAACAACATCATTGCCAATGCTCGCCTTGATGCAAACGGCGATAAGGTGACGGGCGGCGCATATCCTGTTGTGATTACTTACACAGGTAACGAAGATAATTTGATTGCACAAATCATCAAAGATCACACCGTAGACTCCTCAGGCAATTGCGCCAAAACTCACTGGGGCGATGCTTTCCGTGAAGTGCAAATTAAGGAATTCACCAAGGGCGTCACTATTATCGGCGCGAATGGCTCCTCCGCTAACTTCGGTATCACCTTAATTAACAGCGGCAATATCGTTGTTCGCAACATGAAGATAGGCGCACTTGGCGGTGCCAGTAGTGATGCTGACATGATTCGTATCGACTCGACTTCCAACGTACTGATCGATCACAACGAATTGTTTGCAGTGAACAATGAGTGTAAAGGCTCACCCGATGGCGACCTGACCTTTGAAAGTGCGCTTGATATTAAGAAAAACTCGCACAACATCACCGTCTCTTACAACATCATCCGCGATAGCAAAAAAGTGGGCCTCGACGGCTCTAGTAGCACGGATATAGCAGGTGGCCGCGAGATCACCTTCCACCACAACATTTACAAAAACGTAGGTGGCCGTCTACCGCTGCAACGCGGCGGTTGGACTCATATGTATAACAACTTGTATGACGGCATTACCGGTTCAGGTATTAACGTACGCCAGGGTGGCTATGCGCTGATTGAGAAGAACTGGTTTGAAAATGCAGTAAACCCAATCACTTGTCGTTTTGATAGCAGTAACTGCGGCTTTTGGGACTTACGCGGCAACAACATCGCCAACCCAGGTGACTTCGCCACTTACAATATTACCTGGACAAGTGGCGGTACCATTGATGCGACCAACTGGACTACCACGGCCCCCTTCCCAATCTCCATTCCTTACAGCTATTCTGCGGTAAGCCCACAATGCGTGAAGAACAGCCTGGCGCAATATGCAGGCGTCGGCAAAAACAATGCACAACTGAACGGCACTTGTGGCCCTACCAGCTCGTCTAGCCTGGCGTCTTCAAGTCGCTCCTCTGCTCCAGTTGCAAGTTCTACCGCCAGCTCTAAAGCCAGCTTGCCAACCAGTTCAGTGAGGAGTTCAGTTGCCAGCTCTAAAGCGAGCAGTGTTGCCAGCAGCACTGCGAGTGGCCAACAATGCAACTGGTACGGGTCTTTCTTTCCATTATGTGTAACGACTACCAGCGGTTTTGGTTACGAGAACAATAGAAGTTGTGTTGCTGTTAGTACTTGTTCAGGGCAGCCAGCACCCTACGGGATTGTGGGCGGAACAACCTCCAGCAGCAGCACCGCCGCAAGCTCCAAACCTAACTCAAATAGCTCTGTAGCTAGATCAAGCGTAGCTAGTTCCAAAGCCAGCTCTTCCGGTTCTGGTCCAGTGTTAGGTGGTACTGGTGATTATCCAAGCGGTTTCTCGAAGTGCGCCGATCAAGGGGAGACTTGTACAGTTTCATCAGGCGATGGCTGGGTAGCTTTTGGCCGCAAAGGTCAATGGGTAACCAAGCGCGTATCAGTTCCTGGCTCTATAGCCTGCACTGTCTCTGCTTTCGGTTCTGACCCAGCTGGCAACCCGAACAAGTGTTCCTATAAGCGTTAAGGTGTAAGCGTTAATTTTTCCCAGGTAAAGCGGCCTTAAACCGCTTTACCTTTTATTTCCATAAACACTCAATAAAACAGATTTACCGCTGAACCCGATTAAGACATTACTCATACCCAGGTCTTATGATCACCACGCTTTAAAAGCATTGTTATTTTCCGGATTACACCCTACCCTTCCATCCATAAAATCAAAGCGAATCAACTAGTCACCCGCGATCCAAAAAAAAACGGCATTAACTTTTAAAAATGACCACCAGCCCTCTGCCTATTTTGTACACCTTCCGTCGTTGCCCCTATGCGATGCGCGCGCGAATGGCAATTTACGTGGCACGTATCCCGGTGCAGCAAGTAGAAGTCTCATTAAAAAATAAACCCCAAAGCCTAATAGATTGTTCACCCAAAGCAACAGTTCCGGTGATCGTAACCCCGAGCGGTAAAGTCATCGAGGAAAGCCGGGACATAATGTTGTGGGCCTTAAATCAAGCTGACCCTGACAATTGGTTATTGCAAAACGATGAGGCACAACAGGAACAAATGATACAGCTTGTTGATAGCTGCGATACCGAATTCAAACCTCTATTGGATCGCTATAAATATTTTGACCGTTACCCTGAAAACTCACAAGCCGGGTATCGTCAAGAAGCCGAAGTTTTTTTACAAAAATTGGAGGCCAGATTATCCACCTGTGCCTTTTTAATGGATGCAAATATGCGTTTTGCGGATGTCGCTATTTTTCCTTTTGTTCGGCAATTTGCCGGAGTTGACAGCCTATGGTTTGCAGCGAGCCCCTATAAAAATCTACTGCGATGGCTTGATGCGTGCGTCAATACGACATTGTTTCGAACTGTGATGGAAATTAAGTAGATCAACATTTCGCTTTACGATTGGAGCAATGCATTCATATGGTGTTAGGGCTTAACACAAACAGATGGTCTTGTTGGGCATTGCAGCCCAACGTGGCCCGGCCCACGTGGCCCGGCCCAACCTACATTTGATGATTTAAAATTGGAGCCAGAAAAATTGGATTCTTTATAACGAAATTTTACTTTATCATGCGCAGACTTTTTAACTAGCCACTCAATTACGTTCGACTATGTCACTATGAAAAATTACTTCCAAAGATTATTTTCAATTCTGAGTTTTAATACCTTAATAGCACTACTTATTGCCATTGCCTCGACCGCAATCTGTATCCACTATGAATGGAAAATGGATTTCCCACTGACTATCATTGGTATCGCGGTGGTATTTCCTATAGTGTTTTCTATCGGAGGAGCCTATAACCGTCGCGAATCAGCGCTTGTGCAATATGGCATTATGAAAAGTATGGGAAGAGCGATATTTTTAGCTTCCAGAGACTGGCTCAGAGATGATGATGAAAAAGCATATAAGAATTTGGAAAATTTCAAAAGCCATACTTACAATATTTTTACACTGTGCGTATTGCTGTTTCAAAACTCAAAAAATGAACATTTTTCTGATGAAGAAAAAGCGATCTACCGAGAGTTTTCTAATATTTCCAAATCCATCGAGGACTTACGGGATAGAGGCCTTTCTGGAAGTGAGGTTTCACGTGTTAATGCCTACTTAAGCAAATTCATCACCGCATTTGAAACATTAA
Organism: Pseudomonadota bacterium; assembly: GCA_040385335.1. Lineage (GTDB taxonomy): Bacteria > Pseudomonadota > Gammaproteobacteria > Pseudomonadales > Cellvibrionaceae > Cellvibrio. The sequence continues at coordinate 70,091 of JAZKHP010000033.1, read as the reverse complement.
AACATATCTATCAATACCGTACACCGAGAACCTTACGGCTTTACAGCAAAATATTTATCTACATTATTTTAATTGTTCTGGGTCCATATTTTTCGCTGCTTGCGGAAGATAAAAGTTTATGGCTTGGCCTTATCACGCCCATCCTGTTTGCAATGGTGTTTACCGGACTCGATAATATTCAAGAGCATCTGGAAAACCCTTTTGATCAAATAGGCGAAGATGATATTAAAATAAATCCCGAAAAATTTATACAAACATTGGAAAGTAAAATAATAGATTAGACTAATTTTGCCTAGTCTATACACACCGAGAAACGAATGGCATTTACACGCGCTAAAAGTCACATACTACTGCTACTTATTACCTTAATCTGTTTAGCGATATCGGGGCTCAATCCTTATGATCGCATGACCTGGTTTTTGGAAATTGTTCCTATTATTATTGCCATACCAATATTTACATTATTTTATAAAAAATTTCCGTTTACTAATTTAGTTTATATCTGCATATTCTTACACGCCTTGGTACTAATGATAGGCGGCGCTTATTCTTATGCACGGGTGCCCTTTGGCTTTACCCTGGCTGAGTGGTTTGAACTCTCACGAAACCCTTACGATAAGCTCGGTCACTTTTTTCAAGGCCTTGTGCCTGCATTAGTTATGCGTGAATTGTTAGTGCGCAATCAAATCATTAACGGCACGAAAATGCTAGCCTTCGTTGTTGTTTGTATAGTGCTTGCCATTAGTGCTATTTATGAATTAATCGAATGGGCTGCTGCACTAATACTTGGTCAAGGCGCGGAAGAATTTCTCGGCACACAAGGCGATATGTGGGACACACAATCAGATATGTTTTTTGCACTGCTTGGAGCTTTAATTGCTCTGGCAGGCTTCACCTACCTTCACAACAAACAATTGCATAAATTCTTGCCTAAAACTTGAGTCATTACCTGATATATAAGTTTTCACCACCAAGATAAGCAACTCACTAAAAAAGTCTATATTTGTTAACTATACTACGACTTGATTTTGAGTATTTTACGTGACACAGGGTACTTACATTAGGCAAAAACAATAAAACGAATTTTCAGACATTTCATTAAAAGGTTACCTTCACATGAAAAAAAAATTATTGATTATTTCAATCCTTTCGTTCCTGTTATTGAGTTTGTCGGGTTGCTCAGCAGGCACACTTACCAAACCGGAAAAGACAAATGCTGTCATTAATGATGGCGCGACTCCATTAGCAGCGAGCACGGCCTCCGCAAAAAATAATACTTCCTCCACTTCCGCAATAAATGTAAATACCTTCACCGGAACCAACTCGCGCTTGATGGGCCGCTTTGATCGCAATACCAATGGCCAGGCAAAATTTACCTGGCCGGGCTCCACTCTTGAATTTCGTTTTGAGGGATCAAAGGCCAGCATCAATATTGCAAGTCAGACACGAGTGCGTTTTGTTGTGAATCTTGACGGTAATCCGCGCGACTTGTGGATTGAACCGGGAAACCATACTTATGTATTGGCCGCTAACATCGGCAGCGGCATTCACACAGTTCAGCTCACACGGGTCAGCGAATCGTCCGCAGGCATCACCAGTTTTATTAGCGACCCTCACGTAATCGGAACATTATTAAAGCCACCGCAGGCTCCACAGAAACGTTTGCTAGTTATAGGTGATTCCATTACGGCGGGTTACGGTGTTGAAGGGGCGAATGAACGCTGTCACTACGCTCTCGACAATAGCAATCAGCAACTCACTTATTCAGCTCTTGCAGCCAGTAGGCTTGGTGCTGATCTACATACTATTGCCTGGTCCGGCATCGGTGCCTGGCGCACTTACGGCGAAAAAACGCCGGCATCCCCAACCATCCTCACCCGCTCTACTCGCACGCTGGCAGATGATGCAACAAGCGTTTGGAACCCTTCGCAATACATGCCTGATGCAATACTCATTAACATCGGCACCAACGATTATTGGGATGGTTCCGCCACTGCGGAATATCAGCTTGGTATGAAAAATTTAATTGCAAAAGTGCAAAGCGATTACCCGGGAAAACCGATTTATCTTATCGTAAGCCCCATGTTAACCAACAAGATTCACGAATCACAAAAGCAAGTTCTTGGTACACTCACCAGCAACAAAGTGAAACTGCTTGACCTGATTCCAAACGATGGCACTGAAGGTTTAGGTTGTGATTATCACCCCAACACCACCACTCATACACGTTTAAGCAAAGCGTTAGAGAAAACATTAAAAATCGATTTGCATTGGTAGCGCAAAAAAGGCAAATCTGCACAAATGGGTTCAGAATAAAGTTGCTTACTGCGTGAATTTTATTACGCCGAACCCATTTTTTAAAAACTCCCGAGCTACTGAATACACTGTATTAACCGATGTATTGCAGGCTCAATCTGGCGTTGGGCTACTCTTCCCAAGTCCTGCATTAATTGATTCGGAATATCCGTTGTACCACTGAATTCTGAAAAATGGATATTGTTATAATTTTTCCCATCCAGAACACTTAGTTTTTTATGAATAAACTTTTTATCATCGGCCTCCCGCGAACCGGAACCACTAGTGTCAGTGTTGCTCTGCTAGAGTACGGCTTTAAGGTTGCTCACACGGCCTATACTAAACGTGCTTTTGAATTAGCTGACATAATCTCTGATGCGCCCTGTTTTTGTGACTATCAACAATTGGACGCACTGTTTCCCGGTTCAAAATTTGTGTATTTGGATAGAGACCTGGAAAACTGGGTGCCCTCAATGCAAATGTTGTTAAAAAAAATGTTCGTCAATTTAGATCAAAAAACTGGCCAATTCACGCCAGTACTTAAACGCTGCTTTAACAACACATTTTCTCTATTAACCACACCTGACCCCTTAAATGAACAACATTTAGCAGCCTGCTATCGCAAGCATCAACAGGAAATCTTTAAGTATTTTGCCACTCGGGAGGATTTTTTAAAAATAGACGTTAGCCGTAGTGAAAGTTTAAAAATGCTATTAACGTTTTTAAATATCGCAACGGAAGGGACTGGTGAGTTTCCGCGATTAAATGTTGGCAAACAAGTGGATAACTGGAGATCATTTAAACATCCCAATAAAGTCAATTCATTCAGCGCAGGTAAAGAACACAGAAAATTTTTTGATTATTGACTCATTTAAAATGGCACACTTGTAAGAGCGCAATGTGCCGCGGCAAGATTCCCTATCATGAACCTCTCGTATTGTACTTCGCTTTGTACGAGCTATAAAAACGCATAACAACATCTAATACTAAGAATCTGATCGCGGCTTTATGCAAAGTGAACTTTTTTGTCTGGTGGATACTCTTACAACTGGTGATGAAAAGCTAAGTAAAGGGTAAATTTTTACTTATCTCAACCGCAACAGTTTGTTAGAATCGCTTCGAAGCTCATAGTTAAGGAGCCGCATTTTAATAAGCCCAACCGTTTTACTCACTTCAGTTCAATTTTTCGCCTACACATTTGGAGAAAGTTATGAAAAATACAATAATTAAAAAAGCCTTGTTGATTGCAGCCCTATGTTCAATCGGACAATTTGCACTAGCCCAAGCTGATGCGCCTAAAACCATCGCCGGTATAGTAACTAACCTAAGCCACTTACCTTCCGCAGAACAAAAGGCAACTCTGACAAAAATTGGCAGCAATAAAAAAAATAGCGCCGCAATTCAGACCATTGCCACGGTAGTGCATAATTTCCAACACGCTGTTACCCCAGAGGACAAAGCAAAACTGGAAGCAATTACCGCTGACGCCTCTGCTACTGCTGCCGAAAAAGAGCTCGCTGCAATAGTTGCCGGCTTTAACCATACCGTAACTGATGAAGCTAAAGCCCGCCTCGCCAAAATCAAGTAATGTTTGACAAACCATAACCAAAGAGCTTAAGGCTCTTTGGTTATGTATCTGCAATTAAATTAAATTCAATAAATACTTCATTCTTCTACATGAAATTTTTTACAAAATTGTGACGCCCACTTTAACTCTTCAGTCAATTTTTTCCTCGCAAATACTAGTTACCACTTATGAAAAATAAAAAAATTATTCGTTTCTCGCCTTGTAGCTACGTATATAAACCCACACTCACTCAAAACCCCTATGATCTCTACACTTTTAAATATTCTGCATTACAAGCCGCATAAGTTTTGGTTATTTTAAAATCAATAATTGAAAGTGGCGCCACATTTTTTCCGTGAAAAAAATAAATAAATAAAAATAAATAATCACTATAAAAATAAGCAATGAGACATTTTCACCGCAGCTGCGTATTTTTTGCAAGGTTGAGTTGATTTAACTTACTAAAACTCAAAAGGAACATCAGCAGTAGTAAAAATTTGCGATCGCCACCGCGAATTTTTATTAACATTAATATCAATCATAGGAAATAAAACGACCATGAAAAAAAATTTGCTAATAAGCACAGCGCTGTTTTTGACGCTCTGTAGTGCGCACGCATACAGTGTCCCGGTCATGATTGTGCAACTGGAATCCAGTGCGCAAGGGATTAAAGTATTGAAGGAAGAGATACGTGACATTAACTACAAACAATCACGCACTGAAGAAAAAGTAAAAAAATCTGGAAAATTTCCCAAAGCCCGCAGCGGTGGCTGGGTTGCACAAATTATTCGCGCAGATGGGACTATTGAGTCTGAGCAAGCTATTGAAGATCCTCGCCAACAACACGGAGAATTTTCTTACGATGGAGCAACAGCAAATCAACGTGTAGAAGCACAAGTAGAACGCGGTGTATTTGACATTCAAATACCTATTTCATCTGAAGAAGTAACGCTGCGCATTGTAGATCGTCAATCACATACTTCAACACCACCTCCTCACCTTCCCAATGGAAAAACGTCGACCACTGCGTCAGCCGGTGTAAATGACCAGGACATTGTCAAAGGCGAATTTAAATTAAAGGGGAACAAGCAATGAAACTGATAAAATTTTTAATTGCAACCTTACTTTTAATTAGCGCTATTGCGCATTCAGCAGCACCACAATTAATTGATATTGAAGTGAATGGACCTAAAGATAAACGCATTAATATTCTGTTTCTTGGCGATGGTTACACCGCAGGCCAGAAAGATTTATTTTTAGCGGATGTTGCCGTATTTAAAGCAGCATTAATGGACTCGCCCTGGGGCAGTTACACTAACTACTTCAACAGTTATGCGCTCTTCGCAGAATCACAGCAATCTGGTGCAACTTACGAAGACGGCGTCACCGTAAAAAATACTGCTTATGAATGTAGCTATTGGGTGGCAAATATTGAGCGCCTTCTGGCTTGTAATTCAGCGTTAACTTTCGCGGCAAAAAATGAATATCTGCCAGAAACAGATATGGTAATGGTTGTTGTCAATAGCAATTTGTACGGCGGCTCTGGCGGCTCTATCTCTGTTGCAAATCGCACGAGTCCAGAAATAGTTGCCCACGAAATGGGGCACACGTTTGTTCATTTAGCGGACGAATATGACTACCCCGGAGCCGCTTCTGCCGAGGCACCAAACGCCACAATGAATATCGCTCGCGACACCCTGACGTGGAGGCATTGGGTAGAATCAAGCACTCCCTTGGCGACACCTGAAACGCAAGAGTATGCAGATGTTGTCGGTGCATTTGAAGGAGCCGCCTATCAGCCCGTCGGCTGGTATCGCCCAACACTAACGAGTCGGATGCAAGTTAATGGCGCGCCACTGGGGCCCGTAAACTCCGAACAATTTGTACTATCAATGTATGACGCCATATCCCCGATCGATGCAGTTCAACCAGCGGAAGGAACCGTCATTTGGCAGCCCGGTAGCAATTTAGCTGTTACACCCTTACTACCTGATAATGCAAATCTTGCCATTGAATGGTCAGTTAACGGAGTTATAACAACCGAAACCGGGACGATTTTTACGGGCAGCAACTTACCCCTGAACGGAACCGCAACGGTGACCGCTAAAGTCATTGATAAAACAGCTTTAGTGCGAAAAGATCCCAATGGTTTACTTTTTGATACGGCAAGTTGGGTAGTACAAACCAGGGGTAGTTCAAGCTCAAGGAGTTCATTTAATTCCTCGAGCCGACCAAGCTCAGCCAGCGCTTCTAATAGCAGTTCTTCTGCGGTAGTTCCTACACAGTGCAATTGGTGGGGTCAGATAGTTCCGTTGTGCGTTAACGTCAGCAGCGGCTGGGGCTACGAGAATAATGCCAGCTGTGTAGCAGTTTCTACGTGCAATTCACAGCCATACCCTTATGGCGTTATCGGTGGTGCATCAAGCTCCGCAGCTAACAGCAGTTTGTTATCGAGCCGATCATCCAGCTCATCCAATAGTGTCCGATCTTCCATTGCTCCTATTTTTGTTGAAGCTGAAAACTATGACACCATGCGCGGCGTGCAAACGCAGCCTACCAGTGATACTGGCGGCGGTTTGAATGTTGGTTGGATGGATGCGGGTGACTGGATTTCTTACGCTGGCGCCAAATCGATAAACATTCCCGCCACTGGCACTTATAAAGTTGAGTTCCGAGTTGCAAGTCAAAATGGCGGTGGATCTTTTACCTTCCAGAAAACAGGCGGTAATCCAATTTACGCAAGCGTTAAGGTTCCCACCACAGGCGCTTGGCAAAATTGGACAACGGTTACCAGCACGATCAATTTAACGGCAGGATTACAAGGGTTTGGTATTGCTGTTAAAACAGGTGGATTCAACCTCAACTGGTATCGCATCACCAAGTTATAGTTGTCAATAATTTCGTGACCTTGATGTCATTGTTTATCCTATCCTGCGTAAACAAAGGTAAGGAGATGAACAATATTTACTAAAAGACAGTGCAATAAAACTGTGTAAGAGAAACAGTTTAAGAAAAAATGGCGAGGTTAATCACCTCGCCATTTTTTATTCCGCAAACGCATTAACTCGACAACAACAGACAACAACAAGAGTTAATTATCGCTCGCTTATTTTTTAAAAAATTGTATAAGATCCTTGGCCAGACGGTCTTTCTCAGTAGCAAATAGACCGTGAGGTGCGCCTGGATATTCAAGTAAGCTAGCCTGAGGAATCGCCGCTGCGGCCAGACGAGACGAAGATTCAATAGGTACGGTAAGATCCTCGGTACCATGAATAAATAATGTAGGCACGTCAAAAGCGGCGAGATCTTTCCGAAAATCCGTACTGGAAAATGAAGTTAAGCAAGACAATGTTGCTTTTACACTGGCTTGCATCGCAATACTCCGTGCCCATTCCAATAATTCAGTACTGACTGGTTGCGATGTTTCAGCAACACCAAAAAAATCTTTAAAGAAGCCCTGAAAGAAAAGTGCTCGATCGGAGCGAATCGCATGCGCAGTTTTATCAAACTTTGCTTGGGGAGTGCCAGCCGGATTATCCTCAGTCTGTAAGCGGAAAGGTAAGATGGATGCGATCAATACTGCTTTGCTAATTTTTTTACTACCGTGCCGCGACAAATAACGTGCTACTTCACCGCCGCCCATGGAAAAGCCAACAATAGCGGCTTTGTCTTGCGCAGCATAATCAAGTACTGCCACCAAATCATCCGCCAAAGAATCATAATCATATCCATCCCAAGGCTGTGAGGATCGCCCAAAACCGCGCCTGTCATAAGCAATAACGCGATGACCAGCCTCGGCTAGCTTCATTCCTATATCGTCCCAACTATCGGCAGATAATGGCCAGCCGTGGATCAACACAACCAAGCTACCCTGGCCCCAATCTTTAAGATAAATCTGGTTGTTATCGAGAGTTTTAATAAAGGTCATTTCATACTGCCCATCGCTAAGTGATGCCTGAAAATAGCACCATCTTTTGCTCACATCAGTGTACTGGCATACAGAGCGATGGCCGCTCCCAGATCACAAAAAGAAATCCTCAGCAGCGGCACCAGAGAAAATAAAGTAATATTTTGCAACCACAGATTATTTCAAGGATTAATACTCGCGCTGTCATTGGTAGCAAGCCTTGGGTCAATTGGCGATTTAGGCGGTGAAATCGCTTGCGGAGAATAGCACCCAATCTTACGCGTACTCACCACAAAATTATCAAAATAACGATTCTGAGTTTGCTTGGCGCCGCCATTTGTCCACCCTTCTAGGGTCAATGCGTTGATTCCATAGGTCGTATAGCTGCCACGCCAATTTAGATTACTTTTATTTGCCTGCAATGATTCATTTATCCAAAACTCGAAAATACCGTCTGCACTACCGGGGGTATTTAATTTCATATGCAATTCGATGCAATACCATTTCTCTCTATTTTCGTTAGCATAAATTTGTATAGATCCATCCGCTTTTCCTAACCATTTCATATGTGGAAAATCATTCCAGCCTGTCGTAACAACGGTCGATCCTGATACCCCCGAAACAGGGTCAAGACCTATACTGAGTAGATTACCTTCCCACAAATGACCAATAGCGGCTTGGGCCCAATTTTTAGATGTAAACACAATGCCACGACTTACTTTTAAAGGTTGGCCAACCCAATTCGAGCCAGTTTTCATGTAGAAACGCCAATACACATCAGTAAAATTGCGGTCGGTATATCGCTTGGGGGAAACCAGTGTGGCGCCAAAACTAAACTTAAGCGAGCCAGCGCTTTCAACCCCTAGCAAGTAGCCATTGCGCAAAGCGTGAGTACCTGCGTAAGCTGTATCAGTTACAACACCGAATCTGCCATTTTCACGACTCACATCAAAATAATTTTGTTCCAGTGAACTATCAGATTCAAAATCATCACACCACAGCCAGTGCGGATGATTTGTCTGCCAATTTCCACATTCCTCAGTAAGCGAGAATGTATTCGAGGAAAAAAAGCAAACAAAGAAACCAAGCCAAAAAGAGTTTTTAAATTTCATTATTGTCTTCTCAGGGTATTTAAGAGGAGCTGAAAGTATAGGAGCGGATAAAAAATACGATAATGAATAGCTTATAAATACAAAAATATGGATTAAATAATCTAAAAATATAATTATATATAATTCAATTTATCTCTAAAAAAATATGCTGGAAGACGCTTATTTTTGCCAAAGAAATATTTATGGAAGTGAATCCGTTTTAATACTAACCCTGTCTAAATAGGGGGTATATCACTTATTAAATCAGTATCAGTTTATGTTTACATTTTTCTGTTGGTTAGTGTTATGGGTTCTCTGCTGGCCATTGGCACTCATTGCACTGTTAATCTGGCCACTAGTGTGGCTACTTTCAATACCCTTTCGTATCCTTGGCATTACCTTCGATGCAGCCTTCGCGTTGTTGCGTGCGGTATTGTTTTTACCTGCCCGCATACTTGGACACCGCTAAAAAATTGGCGGGATGAACTATCGCCGGGATGAACCTGGGATCCATCCGGCCATTTGTTGACTTTCGTCCACACCATTTTCCTTTACTGGTGGTCCACGTAGATCAACTTACTCGTGTCAAATCCCAACTCAGCCGCTCTGGCAATTAATTTGTTTTTGGTGGTTTCATTAAGCGTTGGAGTCCTCGATAACAACCATAGAAATGACTTTTGCGGGCCAGTCACCATGGCGTACTGGTAGCCCTCATGGTCCAGCTCAAAAATAATATAAGAGCCATAAAATGGCCCAAAAAAAGACACTTTTAAATAGCCCTGGTCTTCACGTCCAACAAAATAAGCTTTACCAATCGATTCTTTCCATGTGTTTTTTTCACCCAAATAGCCACGATTAACGACTCTTAAGCCTCCATCGTCACGCAAACTATATTGTGCTGTAACTTTTGTAAGGCCCTGTTCAAAAGAATGATCTAAACGCGCTATTTCGTACCAGGTACCTAAATATCTATCGACCTTAAAATTCTCCACAGGTTTAACATTTGCTGGTTTACCAACGCAGGCAACTAGCACTAAACTGGCAAGCGCCATACCTATTATCATCAACCCTTTTACAATATGAGCGAAATAAGTTGACTGCTCATTATTGTTTAAGGCATTGCGTTGGCCAATAATAAAAGTAGACTTGAACCGAGAGTTGTTCATATTTTCTCCTTATAATTTTAAAGTAATTTAATTTAAGCTAGCATTAGCTATCTGTACGCAGTCGCACCGATTTAAAAGGCTATCGAAGCCAAGCTAAGTGTGTTGCATAACAACATTTATCACCACTAACCTCAGATCATAAACCTTTAGTCCCTGTATAAGGGTAAAATGACGAATATAAACGGATATCCATAATCAAGTGTGTCTTGTTGGTTTGGACTCTATACAAAATAGCTATCTATAAGCAATACTGGCACTGCCCCCTTTTTATCGTTGGAGAATAAAAAATGATAGAGCCCACCGCTCTTAATAGGGACTCTTTTACAAATCCCGATGACCTTGTTATTGAGCTTTATTATCGCAACTCTTCAATTATTATTACGCCTGCGCAAACTCCGTTTCAGTTAGGTAGAGATAATACTGATTCAGGCCTAGCCATTAGCTGTGAATTTGCGTCACGGCAACATTGCGCTATCGAATTTCAGGGTGGTAAATTTATGCTAAATGATTTTAGTCGCAACGGTACCTTCGTTCAGCTAAATCGCGCCCAAACTTTTCGCGTCTTAAATGAAACAACTCCGTTAATTGGTTCTGGTTGTTTTAAGCTAGGTGCTGAAATCACTATTGAAGACCCGGATCGAATTCTATTTAGAATAAAAGCTGCTTCGGAAGTCGTTAGCAACCCGGTAGCACTTAGGAGAAGACGGAGACGGTGATAATTAACTTCTATCAACAATAGTTCTAAATGTTAAATTCACGCGCGGTGTAGTGATGGTTGTTGTTGGGGGCAAACGATGTAACCAATGGGTTTGGGTTACATCCTTCATAACAAGTAAACTTCCATGCTGTAGAACCAAAGAAATTGTTTCTTTGGTTTTTTTGTGTTTAAAAGAAAATTTACGCTCTGCACCAAAACTCAGCGAACCTATAGCGCCATTTTTTTGCAAGTCTCGCTCTCCATCGCTGTGCCAAGCCATTCCTTCTGCTCCAGTATGATATAAATTTAACAAACAAGAGTTAAACTTTTCACCCGTTTTTTGTTCCGCCATTTCTTTTAAAACGAGCAGATCACTCACCCAGGGCAAAGCCAGCTTTGTGGTGTGGGAATAAGTGTATTGAAAAGGTTTATCGCCGTACCAGGCAATTTTTCGCTTGGTGACAATTCGCTTGCCGTAAATCAGCGCTTCGTCATTTTTCCATTCAATATTATTAAGCAAACTTTCCAAATAAAAATTGGCATCTCGAACCGACATTAATCGATCGTAATAATTAACAGTGCCGTCGTTAGGCAGTAAGTTTCTTGGTTGAGCTGTGGGGTCATCAAATAAATCCATTTTATGTGCTCTTATTGCACGATTTTCGCAAGAACTTTACTCCAGCAGTATTTACATAATGGGTAGATTTATATGTTGATTTCATTTTAGGTGCTACCTGGATATTACATCTACCTAACGATTCAGCTTCGCTGATTCCCACGCGATCATGGCTGACTTTCTGGCACTGCCCCACATATAGCCTCCAACATTACCGGTAGCCTGAATCACCCTATGGCACGGAATAAGAAAGGCTACGGGATTACTACCTATTGCGGTACCTACAGCACGCGAAGCTTTAGGGTTATTAATTTTCTCTGCGATAGCGCCGTAGGTAGCCAAGCCTCCCAACGGAATTTTTAACAGACTCTCCCACACTTTCAATTGAAATGGTGTGGAGTTTAAATGCAATTTAATGTGCTCTATTTGGCTCCAATCCTGAGCAAAAATAGATAGCGCGCCCTGTTGTAGATTATCTATCTGATTACGATAAGTTGCCTGCGGAAAACGTTGTTTTAAATTAACTAATGCTTGCAGTTCATTTTCTTCAAAAAAGATATGACATATACCTTTAGCGGTAGAACCCACCATTAAAGTTCCGAAAGGGCTTTCTGCGAAGCAATAATTTATGGTTAGCTTTTCACCGCCATTTTTAAACTCTCCGGGTGTCATTCCTTCTATCTTAATAAATAAATCATGTAACCGGCCTGTGCCAGATAACCCGGTTTCATAAGCTACATCCAGCAGCGTTGATTGTTCTGCTTGTAAAAGTATTTTGGCGTGTTCAATACTCAGATACTGAATAAATTTTTTAGGGCTTACGCCTGCCCAATCAGTAAATAATTTCTGAAAATAAAACGGGCTCAAATTTATCGCCTCAGCTATTTCTTGTAAGGATGGCTGACGCTTAAAATTTTCTCTTATGTAAAGAATCGCATCCGCAATTCGCTCATAGTGTGTAGGTTCTTGCTCGTTCATGGCTCAACCGCTGGTTCAGAAAGATAGAAGACTACAATACTTAATTGATGAGTTCGACCCGAATCTTGCTGCCATATTTTACGCGAACACTAGTTAACTAAACATTAGTGCAAAACAATTCATGCAGGATGAACTACAACAAATATTTCACACGCTGATTGATCATCACTAACACAAAGGATACTGCCAGTGAAATAACAATGGCAGCTAAGGTCAAGATACTGTGGTGAAGCTCTGTTAGCGCCTTTAACTGAATGATTATTAAAAAATGCACAAGATAGATCGCCGTCGAGTAGAAGGCGATATTCTTACTCTTTCCCGGTACATTAAAACCTAAAAACAACATAAACACTAAAGGGCATACCAATAATAGCGAAAAAAGCATATCAAAGCCCTCTCGCTTCACCATAGAAGTAAAGTTAATGTAGCTTTCACTGGCAACCAGTATTAAACCAACGCCGACACCAATAGCAAGATAGAGGGGCTTTATTTTTTGCTGCACTTGATACTTCGCAATCAAATATCCGATACAAAAAAATGGAAACGCAAATAAGACGGGGCTACGATAAATCCATAACGTATTAAAAAATACATCGAGCGAAGAGCCCTTAAAAACATGATAATTGCCAAGATATTGAAACATCGTCCCCGCAATATAAAAAACCACTGCCAATACTAGCAATAACGTTGACGAAAGGTTGCGTAAATAATACAGCAACACTGCAGCACCTAGCATACTCGCGATATACCAAAGGTGTTCGTAACCTACCAATAATGTCTTGACTATTTTTAAAAGAGAATAAGCATTTATTCCGGAAGGATTAAACCAGTAGTAGCTGTAGATAAGCATCCAAACCAGGTAAAGAATAAGGCCGCGTTTAAGCCAAGCTGACGGCGAGGACAGCACTTTTGCAAAATAGTAACCATTGATTACGAAGAAAATGGGTACAGCGATTCTAAAGATACCACTGATAAGGATATAACACAGCTGCTGACTCACATCACCTAAAAAGCCAGTATGAATTGCCACCACCAGGATGGCTAAACCAAACTTTAATAGATCAATGGAAAGGTTTCTTTGCATTTTTATTCATCCGTAGCAAGTCCCTCACATAAAGAGGGCTGCACCACAATAATTTGATGTTCGTTTCAGCCAGCAAGGTAAGATAGACTGTACAATTCTGGATCCCAATACATTCCGCTACTTAGGAATTACACGATGAAGCTTTCATTGACTAATATCACGTTCCGCTTTTTATTTGCACTGCTGTTGGTAATGCTTACCTACAATCCTACTGGTCACTCCTACTTCCATTGGGCATATAGCAGTATGCACAGTATAACGCCCTATATAGTTATCGCAGGGCTAGTACTGCTCATAGGGTGGGCAGTTTATCTTAAAGCGACTTTTAATTCTTTAGGGCTGATTGGCATTGTGCTGTCCTCCGCTTTTCTTGGCTGCTTGATGTGGCTGTTCATTTACTGGGGCTTACTGAGCACGACTAATATATCCGCAATGGCCTGGATAATTGAAATTTTAGTAGCCGTACTGCTTACGCTTGGCATGAGCTGGTCGCATGTATCGCGCCGCATGAGCGGACAAGTTGACGTAAACGAAATTGAGCAAGAATAGTACCTCAAGAATAGTACCTATCAAGAACCATAAACGGATGTGTCATATTTTTATCGGCAAGACGAAGTAAGGCTCATCCTATGATGTTTTCATCGCTTAATCTTTCATCGCCGCGTTTTTTATCGAGGCTTTCTTTATCCCCAGTGAGGGCCTTGACACTCAATCATCCTTCGCGTGAACATCGGCATGCACACCTGAGCGCTGCGAGCGGTTTAGTGCAAGTAGATGATTGGATTTATATAGTTGCAGACGACGAAAATCACCTGGGTATTTTTAATTATCACACTCACGAAAACGGAATTTTACAGCGACTTTTTTCTGGAGATTTACCGCTCGCTCTGGAGGAGCGTAAGGCCGAAAAACCTGATCTGGAGGTGCTGACCCTAGTGCCTCCTTCCAAAAAATACCCGCAGGGTGCGCTGTTGGGATTGGGTTCGGGGTCAAAGGAAACTCGCGCTCAAGGCATTATTATACCTTTTCATCATCAGGGGAAATTACACGCTGATGTGGAAATTATAAATCTGACCTCTTTGTACCAGCAACTCAAAAAAGAAGTTGGAAAATTAAACATTGAAGGTGCAGTCATTATTGCTGAACATATCATTTTATTTCAACGCGGCAATAAAAAAAACAAAGTCAACGCCAGCATTCGTTTTCCGCTCGAACATTTTTACCACCATATTTTATCTCCAGACACAGAATTGACTGGACATACAGATAATAAAAAGCTCAAGGTTAAAATCACACACTATGAGCTAGGTGAAATAGAGGGCGTTCCGCTCTGTTTCACCGATGCCACAACCTTACCCAATGGTGAAATTATTTTTACGGCTGCTGCTGAAAACACATCCGATGCCTACCTGGATGGTGCTTGTCTGGGCTCAGCCATAGGCATCATCAATAGCAATGGAGAATTACACAGCATGCATAGCGTCGACAAAGTCGTTAAATTGGAAGGCGTACAAGCAAAAATAATCAGCAACAGAATACACTTATTGTTAATAACCGATGCAGATGATGAAACCACCGCTGCGCAACTTTATTCTGCAGAGCTGTTCAATTATCCATTTGCTGATTTAAAAAATTAAGGCTAATTCACCATGTCAGAAAAGTTACACGTTAAAGAAACCACTGGACTCTTAACATTTCTCAGTGTTCAACTGCAAGGCTGGGCACGCAGTAAAATTAAGCAACGATTACAAAGTGGTTGTGTTAGCGTAAACGGCATATCAGTGACGCAACATGATTACGCACTGAATGTGGATGATTTGGTAGAGGTTGGCGCAACAGCCAAGGTTGCCAACAATTCACCATCGCAATTAGATATTTTGTATTCTGATCGCGATTTAATTGCCATTAATAAACCAGCGGGCTTACTTTCTGTAGGTACTGCGAAAGAAACTCAGCAACATGCATTAGCAATCTTGCGCAATCAATTATCGCGTCGCTCGCAAGCGGTAAAATTGTGGCCAGTAAACAGAATTGATCGTGATACTTCCGGTGTTTTATTATTTGCGACCTCACGGGAAATACGCGAAGCAGTAATGGCTAAATGGGACCAGGCTGAAAAAAATTATTTAGCGATTGTGGTGGGCTGCCCGAACCCGGCACAGGGAACAATTAACCAGCCCTTACGCCTCGATGATGTGGAATATCGCATGCATGTGGGTGAGCATCCGGATGCTAAGCCTGCCATTACACATTTTACAACAGAGCGCACAACCAATGAGCGCACACTCTTGCGCGTGCAGCTGGAAACCGGACGCCAGCATCAAATACGTGCGCATTTAGCCTGGCTTGGCTACCCCGTGGTAGGTGATCCGCGCTATGGCACCGCAGGAAATCGCATGGGTTTGCATGCATTACGACTAAAAATTATTAGCCCGAAAACAGGCAAGGAATTAATTTTCGAAACCCCTGCCCCTGCGGATTTTTTTGCACTTATGAACATACCGGCAAACATCCATGTAGCAGCTCCAAAAAAACAAACTAAAGCTTCACCCTTACGTAGAAAATAAATTATTTCAATGCACCAAACACCTTGCCAATAATTTTACTGCCAGCACCGATGGGGTCTTCGCGAATGGCTTTTTCTTCTTCAGCAATCATCAGATATAAGCCATCAATGGTGCGTGTAGTCACGTAACTTTCTACGGTGGGCTCCTGGTCTAATGCCAAACCAAATTGCTGTGCCTGTGACATAACTGAATTAAAGTTTTTAGCGAGCTTGGCTTTATCAGTTACGTTTTTAACTAAAGGCAAGAATTTAATCCGCAGTGATTCTGACGTTTTTTGTCTAAAAAAATCGGTTACCGAAGTTTCACCGCCAATTAAAATATTTTTGGCATCAGTCACCGACATGGATTTAATGGCATTGATCAACAAAGGTTTTGCCAAAGGAACAGCAGCTTCAGCAGCGCGATTCATGGACTCCTCAAGACGCTCCAATTTATTGCTTTGCCCTGTCATCTGTCCAAAAGCACGCAACTTATCTAATTTTGCCGGTAATTTTATTTTAACTTTTTCATTATCCATAAATCCGCCGTCCACGCCAAGCTTGGCAACAGCGGCAGAAGAACCTTTTTCTAAAGCCGCTTTTAAACCGGCAGTGGCATCTTTATTAGTAAGGTCGTTAAGCGATAAGGCAGTTGCAGAAAAGGGAACTCCCAGCGTAAATACCATTAACAACATGGGCTTTATCATTTTTTTATAACTTGATATCAATAACATACTCAGCTCCGGGTTCAGGCTATAAATGCCTAGCCTATCAATTTATCAATCGAAAAATGTCCAACCATTATTCATAGTCTAGCGTTAATATCTGCAGCAAAATTCACAATACGGGAAAGCATTTGCAGTAGCCTAACGACTCTAGCCTTGCGACGAATCCGCGGTTACACTTACGCCTCAATACGATAATTTTCACTCGGGAGCCCCTATGGACTACAACTCTGTTGTCGATTCGTCGCCAGAAAAACACGCAGAATTTATTGAATGGTTAAGTACGAATACAGTCATAGCACTTAAAAATGCTCAGGGCGATTTACCTGGGTTACAGCAAGCCGTTCAAGGCTATTTATTAAAAGCGACCGCTGCAAGTTTAACACTGGAAGAAATTGAAAACCTGCTGGGTGTTAATGAACCCAGCATTATGGATTTGGCTGAATTATCCACAGCAGATGAAGAAATTGTGATAGATGCTTTTGAAGCATTTGTGAACGAATAAATGACCCTCTTAACAGACAATACTTGCGCAGCTCCCTATTCCTGCTCTGCCCCCAACTCTTGTTCTGCCTCTACATTGGCTTGTCCCTTGTGTGGAAAACCCAATGATTGTGTTCTGGCTGTTAGCGGCGATATTGCAATGCTCTGTTGGTGTATGGAACAAAAAATTGATCCCGCTGTGCTTGCCAAAATACCAGAGCATTTGCGTAACACTAGCTGTATTTGCCAGGGTTGCGCTGGAATTAAATAGGAAACATTTAGAAATTAATCCAACATTGATCAATGCACAGCCAAGAGTCACATTTAGAACTAAACTTCTCGTTAATTTAAAGTCATATTCACATTAATTAATGTAGAGTGGCCCGTTAATGTAGAGCGACCTGGCTTTTACACCAAGGTGAAACCTCTGGAGTTATACGATATGAATACGCAAGACACAGAACCAAGCCAAGAAAATAATATTCCTGATTCGAAACCTATGTTAACCACCATTGAAGCGCGAATTTTAGGCGCATTAATGGAAAAGCAACTCACCACACCCGATGCCTACCCCTTAACCCTCAATAGCCTTGTGCTGGCTTGCAATCAAAAAACCAGTCGGGAGCCCACTAGTAATTATGAGCCCGGCGAAGTGCAACGTTGCCTAAGCGCAATGCAAGATCTTAAGTGGGTTGAAGTAGACTACGGTTCACGCGCTGCGCGTTACGGTCAACGTATTACCCGCGTACTGGGCGTGGATAAAGCAACGCAAGCATTGTTAAATGTTATGTTGTTACGCGGCCCACAAACACTGGCAGAATTATTAACACGCACCCAACGCATGTTCGAGTTTGCCAACCTGCAAGCCGTTGAAGAAAAAATGGAACAGCTCTGCGCCAAAACAACACCGGTGGTTGTGCATATTCCGCGTATGCCAGGGCAACGTGAAGATCGCTACATGCATTTACTCTGTGGCAAACCGGATTTAACCGCTATTGCTGCCATGACCAACTCAACAAAAAGCAGCAGCCCGGTTGAGGATGATCGCATTCCTGCATTGGAGCAAAAAATTGAAAACCTTGAAGGCCAGGTAAAACGTTTACAACAGCAAGTAAAAGTATTGATGGAATTGAATGGTGTGAGCGAAACAGATATAGAATAAATATTTTTGACGAATAAAAAAGGCCGTTTAACGGCCTTTAAAGTATCGCATCGCTTTTCCCGTATTTCGCTTCGCTTTATACGGGCTGCAAAATTACTGAATTGCGTAGCGTGTTTTTAACACGACATATAACTCATCTTTAAACTCCAGCCTGGTTGTATCCAAACTTTGCACTGCTTCTACTAGATGTTCGTTGTCTTCGCGGCCATCATGCCAATGTTTGCGATAAGAGCCATCTTTGTAGCCGTGATCCTGGCGAAAGAAATTCAACACGTTTTTACCCACATAACCGCGATAGAGTTGCTCGAAGCTCATATCAATTCCCGCCATTAGGCGGCCAAATAAATGGATATGAAATTGATGATCACTTAAAGTGGCGGCAACAAATTTTTCAAGATCCAAACGGAAATCTTTTGCATCTGTTTTAATCACAAGCGCCGTTTCTATTTGCGCAATAATCTCGGCTTCTGATTTTCCGCTTTGCAATAAAATACTTAAACCGAAATGCCATATATCAATTAATTCAAGTGCGACTTGTTCGGTATCCGGCGATTGTTTTTTCCACCATTTCCAACCGTAGTGATCCAATAACTCCGCGCACTCCACCCAAATAGCGCGATACCATTCATAACCTTGTTGTTGCCACTGCGCGTTGACTTTGGTATTCATGCCGTCTTGCAGCTGCAGCATGATTTTTATTTGTTGTGCATTCATATATGTTCTCTATTTTAAGTGCAAGGGCGCAGCAAGCAGCGCCCCTACGGGTAGAATTGATAATTTTTTTGTTTTTAATAAAAAAATTACATTAAAAGCACTACTCGCCGCACATGATGTTCTCACGTGAGAGCGCTGCTAGCCGCGCCCTGCCGTTTACTTAGGTCGGCAAATACTGTTTAGCTTTATTAAACAAGCGATAAAAATTCTCAGTAGTTTTCGCTGCTAATTCTTCCAGCGAAATGCCTCGGATATCAGCTACAAATTGCGCCACTTCCAGCACGTATTTCGGCTCATTAGGCTTACCGCGATAAGGAATGGGTGCAAGGTAAGGCGAATCCGTTTCAACTAACAAACGATCGATAGGCATATTGCGCACCACATCGCGAATTTGCTCCGCATTTTTAAACGTAACAATGCCGGAAATTGAAACATAATAATTTAAGTCCAGCGCGGCTTTAGCCATTTCCCAATCTTCAGTGAAGCAATGCAACACACCGGCATGCTCAAGACTGCCATACTCTTTAATTAACGCCAGCGTATCTGCTCGCGCCTCGCGCGTGTGTACCACCACCGGCAAACCAATTTTTTTTCCTACTTGCAAATGCAAGGCAAAACTTTCATGTTGCAATGCTTTACTTTCGGTTTCGTAATGGTAATCCAACCCGGTTTCACCCAAGGCGACGACCTTGGGTTGCGCGGCCCATTGAATTAGCTGATCTGCAGTAGCCGTGCCCTCTTTTACATCGCAAGGATGAACGCCAACAGAAGCGACCACAGAAGGATGTGCTTGAGCTATATCAATAACGGTTTGAACATTATCAAGGCTGACACTAATACACAGCATCTGCTGAATACCGCGTGCGTTGGTGGCGGCAATAGCTTCAGTTAGACTGCCGTTATAACGGTCGAGATTGATGCGATCAAGATGACAGTGGGAATCGATTAACATAAATAATAAATCTGAAAGAAGGAGGCAGCGATTATAAAGGAAAAATCCGCAAATCCTGAAATAAAAAAGCCAGCTAAATGCTGGCTTTAACTGTACATTTTCAATAGCGGGTCGATGAAAAACTACATAGTGTGCGTGGGTTTATCTGAGTTTAAGCTGCCGGCCAGGTAAGTTTCAATTTTGCTTACCGCCGTATTTTCCTGATCGGTAAATTGCACACCAATGCCAGTGGCACGATTGCCTTGAGCACCACGAGGAGTAATCCAGATAACCTTACCTGCTACGGGAATTTTTTCTGGCTCATCCATCAAGCTGAGCAACATAAACACTTCATCGCCCAGGTTGTAACTTTTGCTGGTGGGAATGAACATGCCACCATTTTTAACGAAAGGCATATAGGCAGCATAGAGTACTGCTTTGTCCCTGATGGTGAGAGAGAGTATGCCGTTGCGGGCACTACCGGCTATAGCTTGCATATAAGCATCCGTCTGGATTCGATGTTGAACCTTAATAGATTAGCCCATGCCTGTCCAGACGCCAGCCCATGTTCTCACGATTAAATACCAAAAATACCTGATAGAGCTTTCACGCTTTTACATTTTCAGCTTATGACTCTCACATTTTTCGTGGGTTACCGGCACGCAACATGGCCCCCCAATCTAACAGCATCTCTTCCAATAACAGTTGTTTATTGGGATTAGAACTACCTAACAATTGCCGTTTAGCCACCATCACTTTCTCCAGATAACGATGCAATATATCCGCAGGAATTCGTGCGAGACGGTCGCGCATATCCTGCGATAACTGATCGATCAAGACATTAGGCATGCCCACTTGCCAGCGCATCATTGAATGCAACGTGACCAACAGCCATTCGACAATCGCAGTAACGTCGCCCTTGTGCCACTGACCAGCAATTTCTATCGCAGATGCCTGACCTAAACTTAAACTCACCAAATTCAGTAGCCAGGTATTGCGGCGTTCCATGGCATCGCCTTCCAGGCAGGCAAGCGCTATTAAGGGCGCACCGCCAGCTGCCTCTAGCAACTTTTCAAGCTCCACATTGCTACCCGCCATCAACGGTGTAAGCCAAAGCGCAACCTGCTCTTTAGCAGGTGTTGGCAACAGCCGCAGCTGACAGCGGCTACGGATTGTAGGCAAGACCGAGCTGGCCGAGTGGCTCACCAATATCAATAAAGTCCTAGCTGCTGGTTCCTCTAAGGATTTAAGTAAAGCGTTAGCTGAATTGGCGTTCATTCCTTCAGCGGGATCAATAATCACCACCTTATATCCGCCCTGCTGCGAGGTTTTGCTTAACTCCTCAATCAACGTCCGCACCTGATCAACTTTAATCCCTTTGCTGCCCTCTTCCGGCTCCACACGAATTAAATCCGGATGATTATTTACCTTATTCAATTGGCAACCGCGACATTTACCGCAAACCACTCCTTCCATAGGCGTAAGGCACAATAGCAATTGGGCCAGGGCCTCTGCCAACTGCCGCTTGCCGATGCCTTTTGCCCCGGCAAATAACATAGCATGAGGTAACTTATTGGCGGTTATCTGTTGATTAAGCTGCTGCCATTCTGGCAACTGCCAGGGATAGGGATGCATGGGGAAATCAGTCATGGGGACACCTTATAAAAACAAGGCGGCAAGCTTAGCAATTAGCCCGCGGTTTTGCGATCGTCACACCGGCATATGCCTTAAATCATTAGCTTCTTACAGTATTTCAAAGCTTCAACTGCCTGAACTGCAGCTGCTTCGGCTTTGCCCGTTTTTATGCTAATTGTTTTTTTAGCTCACGTATCTAACTAATTTTTTAGTTCACCTTTTTGACTAATTTTTTAGTCAGGTATCAGCCAGATCGCATTATTGTCGTGTAAAAAATGTGCAGCAGCGAACAGACCTTGCCGGAATTTGGGATTTAAATTTAGTTGGTTTTATCCTAATAATCGTTTTTAACTGGGGAAACTTATGAAACGTATTTATGTGCTTCTACCTGATGTAGCCTTAACCAAACGCATTGTCGACGATTTATTACTTGCGCATATTAATTGGCAGAACATACACGTTTTAGCCAACCCGAATATTTCCCTGGAAGACCTTCCGCCAGCAGATATAGCTCACAAAAGTGATTTGTTGGCAGCTGTAACGCGTGGCACAGCAGTGGGCGGTTTGTCGGGCATGCTTGCCGGACTTGCCGCGATTGCATTCCCGCCCGCAGGTTTGACCATTGCCGGAGGAGCAATATTGGCAACAACCATTACCGGGGCCGGTATTGGAGCCTGGGCTGGCGGACTGATTGGTGTCAGTGTTCCGAATTCTCGTCTTGAACAATTTGACGATGCCATTAAACGCGGTCAGCTACTATTGATGGTTGACGTAATTCCTGAGCGTGAAGAAGAAGTTAAAACCATTATCAAGTCGCAATACTGGGAAGCAGATTTTCATTCCTGGCACCAGAACCTCTCAGAAATCACGAGCTGATAAGCACGGGACTCCGTTGCTATATTTTGGTTTTCGCGCAACGAAGGAATTAATTTAAACATTCTTATCTGCCCTGCCAAGCCGCATCTATATTGGACGGAAAACGCTTTAAACAGAAAGTTGTTTCAATAGCGCTTTGGCAGCTGGCTCCGAAGAAGCTGGATTTTGTCCAGTAATTAATAATCCGCCGCTAATAACATAAGATTGCCAATCGGCTGCTCTTGAATAAATGCCACCCTTTTCCTTAAGCATGTCTTCGACCAAAAAAGGTACCACGTCGGTTAAACCTGCCGCAGCTTCTTCGGTATTCGAAAAACCCGTGACATTTCTTCCTTTCACTACAGATAATCCGTTTGCGTTCTTTGCATGACGCAACACACAGGGTGCGTGACACACAGCTGCCACGGGTTTATTTGCTTGCAACATAGTTTCTATTAATTTAATGGATATGGGATCTTCAGCCAAATCCCACAATGGACCATGACCGCCAGGATAAAATACCGCATCAAAATCGTCTGGCGAAATATCCATCAACTTACATGTGGTGGCCAATTGTGTCATGGCATTGTTATCAGCTTTAAAGCGTTTGGTGGATTCAGTTTGCGAGGACGGCTCATCGCTTTTAGGATCGAGTGGTGGCTGACCACCCTGAGGGGAAGCTAAAGTCATATCCGCACCGGCATCTTTGAATACATAATAGGGCGCAGCAAGTTCTTCTAGCCAAAAGCCGGTTTTTTTACCAGTATTGCCGAGTTGTTGATGAGAAGTTAATACGATTAATATGTTCATTTTTTTGATCCTCATTATGATCGGAGAGGTCATAGACAGAACAACTAAGCCAAGATAACAAAACAAATGCTAGGTGGATACTGATGCGCTATCAGTGCGTTGACGTACTAAAAAAATCACTTAATACTTAAACCACAGCAAAAAATAGATTTATCACAAGGTTGCGTCTTAACCAATTCAATCAAATAATTTAAAAGTATTACAATAGCCAGTCTAATCACCTGTATTGAGAACTACGCTAAAAAATCCTTAAACAATATGAGAAATATCAACATTGAAACTTGGTAAAAGGTTGAAACAAATTGAGTCCATGGTGACTGCAAAATACGACCACATTTGGGATTGTTGTTGCGACCATGGTTTGTTAGGCGCTGCGTTACTCTTCCGACAAGCGGCACCTTACATTCATTTTGTGGATATAGTGCCCGAACTTATGAAGCAACTGGAAAGCAAATTGTTTCGCTTTTATCCAGAGAATTCCAAATTAAAGTCACATTCGCAGTGGCAAGTTCATTGTATGGATACATCAACAATACCCTTACACAAATTCAATGGAAAACATTTAATTATTATCGCCGGGGTGGGTGGGGACTTGATGACTGAGTTGGTCAAAATGATTTTTCAAAAACACCCGACAGCAGATATAGATTTTTTGCTGAGTCCGATACATCATCAATTTGCACTAAGACAGCAATTAATTGAATTTGATTTCGGTTTGCACACCGAGGCCTTAATTAGCGAAAACCAACGTTTTTATGAAATTTTATTAGTTTCACCAAAAAAACATAGCTCCTGCTTAACAATAAACCCTGTCGGTAATTTAATTTGGCAAAGTCATACGCCGGAAGGATTAAAAAACATTACTGACTATTTAGCTAAAACCCTGGCTCACTACCAGCGAATACAATTAAATTATCAGTCTGAAGTACAGCATATTATCGAAGCATACGGCGCTGTAGCTATCTGATTAGCTCTCTACTTTATCGGCGACAAATATAATTTTATTATTAAAACTATTTAATCCTCAAACCTATAAGCCAATACCTTGTCAATTTTCCGACCATCCATATCAACAACTTCTAACTTCCAGCCTTGAATAGCAACTTTGTCGCTGGTTTGCGGTACCTTCCCCATTAACAGCATCAGCAAACCACTGAGCGTTTCGTAATGACCTTCATCGGGTAAATCGCGCAGACCCAAGGCATCTTTTAATTCGAAAATCGGAAGCATTCCGTCTAGCAATAAGGAGCCATCTTCACGGCTGACTATATAGGCATCGCCGTCACTTTCGCTAATAAATTCGCCCGTCAGCGCTTCCAGTAAATCTTGCAGCGTGACTATGCCGTTGAGATCACCGTATTCATCTACAACAAATACCATTTTGCTGTGGGACGAACGAAATACTTTTAACAGCTCCATGGCCGTTAAACTTTCGGGCACCAAGTGACAAGGTTTAGCGAGAACAGCTAAATCAATATCCTGACTACCAACGGCATGAGCCAATAATTCTTTTGAATCAATTACGCCGATTAAATTATCGTGGCTACGATTACAAACCGGAAAACGTGAATGTGGTGATTGGGTAACGCGTTGATAATTTTCTTCAAAACTCAATGCGGTATCGAGATAAATAATATCGGAACGGTGCACCATCAAGGATGAAATTGATCGCCCTTCAAGACGCAATACATTTTTCACCATGGTGTGCTCTTGCTGTTCGATCACACCGGAATCTGAACCTTCATCCAACATTGCATGTATGTCTTCTTCCGTGACGCTTTGGTTTTTATTCTGGTTAAAACCCAAAATCCGCATCAAGGTGCGTGTTGAGCCCGATAGCAAATTCACAAAGGGTTTTGTCACTACAGCGAGAACTTGCATGGGCTTTGCCATAAAACAGGCGATACGTTCAGCGCTAACTTGACCTATTCTTTTCGGTACCAATTCACCGACCACGATCGATAAATAAGTGACAACCATAACGACCAAAACTGTAGCGACATTATCGCTAAGCGCGACCGGCACACCCAGAGTTTGCATCCATAAAGCAAAAGGTTCCGCCAACAGCGATTGGCCGAAAATACCATTCATGATACCGATGGAAGTAATACCGATTTGTACAGTAGATAAAAACTGCGTGGGATCTTCTGCAAGGTCGATAGCCGCCTGGGCAGAACTATTACCCTTTGCCGCCAATACCGTTAAGCGAGATTTTTTTGCGGTCACTATGGCGATTTCAGACATAGCAAATAAGCCGTTCAATAAAATCAGACCAACTAAAACAAAGATGTCCATGGGTTCCTGCATGTTGAGTGAATAATTAACATCAGCTGCTGCGCATATTTTCGCAAGACAACTGACCATTGAAGGTGGAGTGTACCATCAAGCAGAAACGAAATAGCTATTCGGCGTTTAGTCGGCCTCTGGACCGACCTTAATTTACTATTGACGGTCTGATGTGGGGCCTGGGTTTCCTGTTTGTTTAAAGGGATAAAGCGCTATCCATTACACCTGGGCATCTTTACCAAACAACTCTTTCAATTCCCTCCGCCCATCTTCAGCGATTTTTATCAGCGCAGGGATATCCGTGTAATTGTGCGATGATTTTTCTAGCAACTGGCCATCGTGGTCACGGAAAATATCAATGGTATTTTGCGATTGTCCTTGGGTAAACCCAAGCTCCACCAGCGTTTTCATGGCGGCAGACAAGCTCGATTCATACATTTCGCGGATAGGTGCAGCAACCCCCAACTCAACTAACCGATACAGATGGGCACGATCACGAGCGCGCACAATCAAGGAAACCTGCGGATATTTTTCACTAACGAGGCGCACAATTTTCAGCGATTCCTCTACCCCATCTACCGCGACTACCAACACCTTAGCGTCGCGAATACCTGCCGCTTCGAGAAGGTCCAGGCGTCCGGGGTCGCCATAGTAGCTTTGCACACCAAACTGTTTAAGAAATTCAATGTGATCTGCATTCCTATCCAGCGCGTTATAGGGAATGTTATTGGCGGTGAGAATACGACCAATAATCTGCCCAAAGCGACCGAACCCGGCGATGATTACTTCAGGTTTATGTTCGTTTGGCTGCGTCAATACCGCGAGCGACTCCTGATGCA
This sequence comes from Pseudomonadota bacterium, assembly GCA_040385335.1. GTDB lineage: Bacteria > Pseudomonadota > Gammaproteobacteria > Pseudomonadales > Cellvibrionaceae > Cellvibrio. The sequence continues at coordinate 43,705 of JAZKHP010000033.1, read as the reverse complement.
AAGCCATATCGGCAAGAGCTTTTTCCTGCAAGGTAGTGCGTCGGATTAAAGCATCAAACAAAATAACTAGAGGACCCGTTAAAGCCATGGAAATACCCACTACCAACACCACATATTGAGTGATATCGCTCGGCAAAAAACTCAACTCTTCCGCAGAGGCCATAAGCACAAACGCAAATTCGCCGCCCTGCGCCAGCATGATGCCCAGCAAAATACCGTCGCGAAATGAAAACTTGCGCAGCTTTAAAATAAGCGCGATCACAGCAACTTTGATCGCCATTAGCAACAACGCCAACACCATTACCAATAAGGCATTAGCAAACAGTAATTTCAAATTGAGTGACATGCCTACGGCGATAAAGAATAACCCCAGCAGCAAGCCTTTAAAAGGTTCTATATCCGCTACAAGCTGGTGACGATAGCTGGATTGCGCCAACAGCAAACCGGCTAAAAATGCGCCCAAACTCATGGATAAACCCACTAGCTGCATCAACAGCGATACACCCAACACAATCAATAAACCCGCTGCCGTGAGAATTTCACGGCTACCATACTTGGCCACGATTTTTAATAAGGGGTTAAACAGCAACCGAGCGGCAACAATAACCCCTAACACCGTTAAAACGCCTACCCACCAAGGCAGACGATGGCCCGTTTCATTCACTACAGGGGACCAGCTAGCAAGTAATAAAAGAATGGGGATAACGGCCATATCTTGAAATAAAAGCATGGAAAAACCCTTGCGCCCCAAAGGTAAGCCCATCACTTTTTGCTCTTCCATCAGGGGGATGGCAAATGCCGTCGAAGACAGCGCGAGCGTTAAACCAATAATCAATGCTTGCTGCAAAGAAAGCGGAAAGCATGCGACCAGAAACACCGCAATAACCAGCGCGCTTAGCAACATTTGCAAACCGCCCAGCAATCCTACTTCAACACGCATCTTCCAAAGCTGTTCAGGATTAAGTTCAAGCCCAATCACAAACAACAACATCACCACACCAAATTCGGATAAATGCATGGCCGATTGAGTTTCAAAAATCAAGCCCAATACCTGCGGGCCAATCACCACACCGGCAACCAGATACCCGAGTATCGCCCCTAAACCCAGGCGCCGAAAAAATGGAACTGCAATGACCGCCGCAAGCAAATAATAGATTGCATGTAGTAAGTCTTGATGTTGATCCACGAAATGCTCCGGAAATTATCTTTGTTGCGAATGTATCATTCGTGCTTGCCAGCACGGATTATTATTTTCAGCTAATCAGTTTGCGTGATTCAGCATTTCACTGCGGCCAAATTGAGCTGCTGAAATTACACAGTTGAAAGAAGCCAATGTTTTCAATTTTTTTACACAACTACAGAAACACCTTCTGCTTGCGAAACCGTTTTAGCACCGGAACGTTCTATTATTTTTACCAGCGCAGATTGAATCGTTTCATCCTCGCGCGCATCCAGCTTACTGGAAAATCTTTCAATTTGAACTTCAGCATTTTCTTCTAAAACAAATTCAACGACCACTTCGTTTGCCAGATTGGTAGCTTTACCGTAATAGGTAAACGAAATCATAGGATAGCCTTGAAATCCCATTTTTGCTCTTTTTGTTATACGCTTTTTTGACTTTTCCAAATTCATAAATTAGCTCTCAACAAAAACATTAATAAAGTAAACATCACACACAAGATACTTTGTTGCACCAGTAAAATCTCGCTGCAAATCGTAGGTTGGGGCGGGCCACGTTGACTAAGGTGAACGCCGCGCCCGACATGACAATCTGCCAGTACTCAAGGTAAGAAAAATATGCAGCAAAGTATCAATAAAATCATTTCATCAAGATGCAGCTGCCTTGTTGCCGAAGCACCATCACCACAAATTCAGCACACGGAATTGCTCGCTTAAGCGATATGAAAATTTTGCTGCAAATACCAGACTTAATGTGTAGACTTTATAGGTATTTTACACACGAGGCAACCCGACATGAGAACCAATATTGTAATAGATGATGATTTAATGAATGATGCCCTAAAGGTAACAGGTGTAAAAACCAAGAAGGAAGCTGTAGAACTAGGGCTTAAGACTCTGATTCAATTGAAAAAGCAAGCTGAAGTGAAAGAATGGCGCGGTAAATTAGCGTGGGAAGGAGATTTAGCCACCACGAGACATGCAAGATGATAATCGTGGATAGTAGCGTCTGGATAGACTACTTCAACGGTGTTGCAACGCCTCAAACAGATAAGCTTGATTCCTTACTTGGTCTAGAGCCCTTAGGCATAGGAGATATTATTTTAACCGAAGTATTGCAAGGCTTTACAAACGATGCAGATTTTAAAAGAGCAAAAAAACTTTTTTCAGGGTTTGTTTTATTTGAAATGTTGGGAGAAAGGAATGCGATTAAAACCGCAGAAAACTATCGATACTTAAGAAAACAAGGTATTACAATTCGCAAAACCATTGACTGCATAATTGCAACATTTTGCATTGAAAGCAAACATGCTCTTCTGTTCCAAGATAAAGATTTCATACCTTTCATTGACAAACTTGGGCTTAGATCTGTGCGCACATAACGAGACGACAGAAAAATCCAATATATGAAAATATTGGGTTTAAACATTCATTACGGCATATTTGTCGTGAGTATTATTGCAGCACAGGGTGAGCTGTAATTCACTATAAAATTTTAAAAGTTGCAAACAAAATGGGCGCAGCTAACATTAATGCCACCGTCGGCATGATACATATGATAATTAACTTAGATAAGGTTGGAATATTCAAAACGGACTTTACGTAGTAGAAAGATCCAATTAAACCAACAATAGCGCCAAGCCAGCCAGCGCCTAAATAAAAAAAAATTTGCTGAAAAATAGTCTGTATTAAAAGCATTACTGAACCAAACTTGATGGCTCTTATCTTTAGTCTTTCAGTAACACCGAAATACCGTAAGACATAAAAAGATACAAATGCATATGAAAAAAGTAAAACCAAAAATATTAATATTGGGATAATTATTTTCATCAAATCTCACATGACAGCTTATTAAGCATTGCCTTTCGCTCTAACCATGGAAGTAAAACCGCAAAGCCCACATTTTTTACTGCTTAGCAGGCTCTTATCATAATGAATCATGCATAAAATAATTTCCAAAATCAATATTGAGTGTCACATACCAATTCAACTGAAAAAACTTTCTCATGAACTAAAATAATTTCATGTGAAGCATTTAACATTTTAATCTATTACTGCAAATTTTCTGCGCTAAATGCTAGCCTTGACTGCATTTACTTGCTTATCCAAGCATAAAGCGAGTATATTTTGAACGAGTATTATTCACTATTAATACTTCGCAAAAATGCCATTTGATTTTATGAATAATCACAGGTAAGTATTTTATTATCACGCAATCCATTAATCGTCTTTTAATCCACTGCAATAGGAGTTGATCATGAAACTTTTAAAAATTGTCGCTACTATTTTTTCTTTATGTGTATTTCCTGCGGCCAATGCTATTCCGATTACCAAAGTACAAACATTCAACCAGACATTTGAAGCGGGTGATTCATTTCATTGGATATTTGTTGATTTAGCTGACTATGGATTTGTTGCTGGAAAAGACAGAGTTGGAGAATGGATTACAAACAGCAGCATAACATTTGAATTTCGCGATTATGGCTCGGACCCATTTAACTCCGCTTTTCTGAGTATATTTATGGATCAAGCCAGACAATTCGGACGAGTGGGAGAGGAAGACTGGGTAGGGTACGCCGCCTTTAACCAACGCGGGCGGCTAATACCCTATGTAACAGTGAGCGAAGAAAGTGCCTGGCTGGGTGATGTTACTGTGAACTTTGAATTATTACGCGGTAATGTCGATGTTCCTGAACCATTCCCCATGACGTTAATCGGCCTAGGTTTAATTGCTATTGGTTTGCGTCGCTACCAAAGCCGATTATCCAAAAAATAATACGAAAAAAGCCAGAGCAGGCTTAACCTGATCTGGCTTTTAAATATCTGCAACCATGTCATTCATTTCAAAAGTCCAGCTGCACCCACACATCAATTTCATCTAAACATAAACTTTAATCAGTTTTGCTAAACGGAGGTACTGCTTAGCAGTTTTCACTATAAAAGAAATATCTTAAAAACATTTCAATGCTTACCTAATGGCCGAGCCATATTGAATTTTGTAGTAGCTAAAAAAGTGTCATGTTTCAGATAAAAATCAACTTTCCGCAAAAATGGCCAGAATGCTGTCATTGGTTATTTCATATGATGATGAAAAAGTCCTCAAGATATGCTTTTCCTACTAAGGATTAAAAATTATTTACACAATCCGAAAAAAATTGACGGAATCTTTCCATTTTTAATTTGAAATAACAAAACTGGTCTACTCTTCAATTTATGTTTTGTGCTTAGGTAATTGCCCGCATATATCAAGGTGTATTACTGCTTTTGGCTTTTGACCCTAGAGAGGCTGTATGGAGGGAAAATTGTATTTGGGTTGTTTTGGCCTAATCAAACCAGAAGTTGACTTAATTAATACGATTTTGCGTAACAGCTCCCGACTACAGGGAGATTGGATTTTGGTTGATAGCGGTGAATGCGACGCGTTACTGATTTATAAGGCCGAAAAAAATTTCCCGCCATTTATCCTTAAATTTAATACCCAATTAATCATGATCAAGCGTCGGGGTGATAGTCATTCCGGGCACGCATTTTTTAAACCCTTTCGCGCCGATGAATTGGTAGATACTTTAATTTTAATTAAAACTAATCTTGATGCGTCATCAGCAACTGCCGGTGAATATTCAACTTATCAGAAACTATATAGCCTAACAAAATGGCCTTCCAAAAACCTGCTTTCACAGAATAAGCACTTTATGTTACTAGCGGTTTATTTAAGTCGCGGAGCTAAAACCATTGATAATCTCGTTACCTTATCCGGTCAAAATGAAATATTTTGTCAACAATTTATAAAAATTCTTGAGGAACAGGGTCTCGTGAAAGAAGAGATAAAAGCAAACCAACCCCTAAGGGCCACAATGACACTGCAAGTAGAATCTAAAAAAACATTTCTATCGCTGTTGAAATCGCGATTGGGAATCGGCCAATCATAATAAAAAGAGAAGAATCGGCGATGAAAGAATATAAATTAGTATTTACAGGTACAACGGGCGCTGGCAAAACGACTGCCATTGCCGCAATAAGTGAAGCGCCGCCGGTCAAAACCGACGTCGCCAATACCGATGAAAGTCTTCATAAGGAATCAACTACTGTAGGTTTGGATTATGGACAAATCAATTTGCTGAATGGCGATCGCCTACGCTTGTTTGGCACACCTGGACAAACCCGATTTGATTTTATGTGGAAGATACTGGTTAAGGATGCATTCGGAATTATTATTCTAATTGATAATTCACGCAATGATCCTCTTTCTGATTTAAATCTTTATTTAAATGGATTTTCGCAAGAGCTTTTAACTACACCTTGCGTAATTGGTGTGGGACGAACAGAAACGCATATTCATCCCTCGTTGGATGATTTTTCTATCTCGCTTGAAAAGCGAAACTTAATTCTGCCAGTTATTCCTGTTGATGTGCGCGATAAAGATGATGTCAACATGCTGATTAGTATTTTGATGGCGCAGACTGAGGCAGAATTAATTTAATATTCCAAAATTGATTTAAGGATTAAGGAAACTATGAGCATTGCAGACTATATTGTTAAAGCAGCAAAAGATGAGAGTGATAATTTTTTAAGCGAGCAAAGCGGCATTCTCGCAGTCGTCATCGCCAGCGTCGATGGTTTTGATCTGGCAAGTTCTGTTTCTGGAACACTTGATGCCTCGCGTATTGCAGCTATGGCCAGCTCTATAGCTGCGATTGGGTCAGTGGTAACGCAAGAGGTTCATATTGGCGCAAGTAAAAGCGTTACCGTGAATACGGAAGATGGTTTTGTCTACATTACCTACTTGGAATTGGCGGGTGTTAGCCATGTTCTTAATGTTATTGCCGATAAATCTGCAATATTGGCGCAAGTGATTTATCGCTGCAGCGAAACAGTTAAAAGGTTAAAAAGCATTTGAATTATCAATTGATAGAATTTGAATTAACCAAAGTAGCTACGTCACCAGACATCATTTCTTGCGCACTCGTCGCTATAGATACAGGCATGATTTTCCTGTCAACTTCGACTAAGGCGCAATTCGAAGTTATGGCTGAAGGTGCACGAGATTATTGGGTTCTCCATCATCGCAATGGAAAAATTTTTGATGCAATCGGTGCGGTAAAAAATATTTTTGTTCAGCATGCTAAAGGAACAATATGCATACAAGCGTGCGGCGAGAAAATGTTATTAATTACTTTGGCAAATTCAAAAAAGTCCAGATGGAATGAGTGGCCCTCCACAACGCTGGATTTGCGCAATGCTATCAATCAATTTGAAATATCGAGTTAACAACAGTGTGTTTTATTAACAATCAACTATCGGGAATATGTTATGGCTACTATTAAACAAAGCTTGGATGAACTTTTAGCAATGGATGGCGGTTTGTGTTGTGCCGTTGTGGATTCAAGCAGCGGCATGATGTTGGGATCGGCTGGGACAGGTGTCGATTTGGAAGTGGCAGCGGCGGGCAATACCGAAGTGGTTCGCGCAAAGTTAAAAACAATGCGCTCACTAGGATTAAACGATGTCATTGAAGATATTTTAATTACTTTGGGCAAACAGTATCATTTGATTCGCCCTATGTCGCGAAAAGAAGGTGTGTTTATTTATTTCGTATTGGATAAGACAAAAGCAAACCTGGCCATGGCAAGACGTAAACTCCAGGATATTGAAAAGGACATTAATTTTTAATTATTGGTAACTAGGTTTTCCATGAATGGGATGCTGGCTAGCACTCCCGGCTGAAAGGGCGCAAGCGATTGCGCCTTTTTTATTAAAAAATTTCAATAGACCTGGCAGATTGGTTCAATAACGTCAATTGATTCTTAGTTGATTGATGCTTAGTCGAGTGATCCTTGAAGCAACCCCCTCCCACCTCCCCCTTCGCAGGGGGAGGAGTTAGATCGTGCGAATTTTTAACTCCTACTCCTGATAAGGGAGTTTAAATCGTACGACTCTAAGTTGATTAATGTTTAGTCAAGTGATCCTCGAAGCAACCCCCTCCCACCTCCCCCTTCGCAGGGGGAGGAGTTAGAATCGTGCGAATATCTGACCCCCTCCCCTGATAAGGGGAGGGTTGGGGTGGGGTCGCACCAAAAAAACTTAACATATTTAGTAATAATGAAGCCGCATCACATAAATTATTTTTTCTGAAAAATATTATAAAAGTAGTCACTGCCTTATTTTTTTTGATGCAAATCGCTGTAACAATGTGGCACACAAAAATCATCAACCATACCACACACTAAACAGTTCATACGCCACTTTATTACGTTAAACAATTTTCAATTTTTTATTTAACGTTTACGAAATATTAAATTTTTTTCTAATAGCTTTTCTACAACAAGCTATTCAGTAAATATAAAAAATTTTAGTCCACTGCAATAACACAAATGATCGCAAAAAGAAGTTGAGGCGACCAATATTAAATATTTTGTCGGATACAAATCAATTTATAAAAATAGCATTTTCAGAAGAAAAACTATCCGCTAGTATTGCGTGGACGTTAAGCTTCGTGAGATCGGAGACATTTTCATTTCACTACAGATCTCTCAAACGAAGTTGAACTTGAATCGGCGCGGTGCTGGAAGCTCAACGCGCCTCACTGTGAGGAGCGAGGGCCGATTGGAGATGTTATTGGCAAGTAGCGCTCTTCGTTAATGGACATACGCGAGGACAATAGTATGAAAATCATTGCATCACGTTTATGCGGCTTAGCTTATCTTGCGGTTGTTGTCTTTTCCTCCGATGTTGGCGCAGCAGAATTCACTTGTGAACCGGGTCCGCACAATTGCCTTTATGACACTGTCGCGGCTGCCAACCAAACCAGTGAAGCCGACGTTATTCGATTCTCCGAAGGATTCCATTATTCGACCACACCTTTCGGGACGCGCTGCGCGCCGCCCATTGTGGGCGATATCACCATCATCGGCGCTAGCAGCGCTAATACCTATTTGGTGGCGCAAGGGTCCTGCGCTTTCTTTCATGTTAACCCCGGAAGCTCACTTACCCTGCGTCATATCGTGATTGCCGACGCGAATCTTCACGGGCTTATCGCGGATCAAGTGCAACGCGGTGCAGGTGTTTACAACGAAGGCCTCCTTAACATCGAACGCAGCATTCTCAGAGGTAATGGTATCAATGATAACTTTGTGAATTTATCTGGCGGTGGTGCTATCTACAACGCGCCAGGTGCCAAAGCTTTCGTGAGTGACACCCAGTTTTTCTACAACAGCGTTGAGCGAGAAAATTACGGTGGGGCCGCGATCTTCAACGAAGGCATCATGAGGGTAACCCGAAGTCGTCTTTATGAAAACAATGGCTTTGGTGGCATTATTGCCAATGGCATTGCGGGCTCGCCCTCCGACGCCTCTCTAGTCATAACCGACTCCATCATCGAAAAAAATCTTGGCAGTACTGGAATCAAAAACCACGCGAAGCTTGTGGTTGAACGTACGACCGTGCGTGATGGGGACGGATTTGAAGGGGGTGGTATTTATAACGGCGGTAATCTGACCGTGCGGGCGAGCACCCTTCTCCGCAATACAGCGGTTAGAGGTGGTGGGATCTATAGCGCAAAGGGTGCAAAGGCGACGTTTATTAACGCAACGATTACCCAGAATCACGCTAGAGGGAAGGTTGAGGGGAATGGCATCGGCGGTGGCGTCTTCAACTATGGTGGTACCCTGTATTTAGCTAACTCGACGATCGCTGAAAATACTTCCGAAGGCTTGGGTTCGGCCATTGCTGCGACCTCCGATGCCGACGGCACCGCGCGCATCTACATCAAAGGCTCTTTAATCGTAGGACATTCGAACACCAGGCAAGACCAATCCTGTTACGACTTCGGCCCTAACGACGCGCAGAAACTATTCCTGGTGGAAAACAACCTGATCACAGAGGAATCAAACTGCTACCCCTCGCCAACCGACATTGTCGTAGCTGAGGCCACCACTTTCACTGAGGTGATTGCCCCCTTATCAGGCTATGGCGGTCGCACCCCGACTTACGCGTTGCGGCCTGGTAGCCCGGCTATTGATAACGCAGGAAAGCTATGCACGGATTTTACGGGTGCGCCCATCGCGATTGATCAGCGCAGTAGAGTCAGAACCGGTTGCGATAGAGGTTCGGTCGATGCCCCTGCCGCAATTCCTCCGGTAGACCTTCAATTGATACTCCTCCCCGGGCAATTTGGTATAGAGCCGAACTCAACCGGCACCCTCATTTTGGCCATACTATCGCGTGTCGATTCGACTAATCCGTTCGAGCCTCTTGTCGACGTGGACCGCAGCTCGCTGCGACTAGGTTCTGGCGGTGCCGTGCCCTTCAGATATACCAGGCAAGACCGCAACGGCGATGGCATCGATGATTTGGTGATGAGATTTAACATCAGTGAGACAGGGATTGCCTGTGGAGACAAAGCGGTTGAACTGCGAGGCACGATCATTGGGGTTAGTAATTTTGTTGCCTCCACGGCCATAACGACTATCGGTTGCACATTGAATTAACAGCCGCTTATAAATAAAAAAGGGATGTGAATAAAAAGGGCCGGAGTGAATTTCACTCCGGCAGATTTTTTCTTGCTTCCAAATACTCATAATAATCCGGCAGCTTGCTGACAAACAGGTGCTGGAATTTATCAGGAAATTGCTCATGAAACTCACTGTATTGGCCGGTTGAAATTGTCAGTTGTTTCATGTCCACCATGGTATCTGGCAATGACGTTATTTCCGCACCCGACAAATCCAACTCAATCAAATGGGTTAGCTTATTGATATCCGCTGGAATTTCCGTGAAGAAATTATGGCCCAAAGCCAACTTCCTTAATTCAGGTAAAGACAATAAAACTTCCGGAAAATGTTCCAACTCGGTAAAGCTTAAATCGACATAACGCAAATTGGTTAACTGACTGAAACTGGTTGGTAGCTGTTTGATCGGATTCATTGACAAATACAACATCTGAAGTTTTTTCAACTTGGCAATGCTTTCGGGTAATTGCGTCATCCTGCCACGAATACTTAAATAGGTCAGATTCTCTAGCAACTCAATTTCAGGTAACCATTGACTAAGCCCCTGCTCAATTACCAAGCTACGAGCGGTTTCGCGCGCAATCAATGCCTTCTGCAAAGCTATGGGCAATTGATTAAAACGATCTTCTGTAATGCCTTCAGGTAAATCATTTACTACTGAAAAATTTTCACCTTGCCTTTCAGTAACAACATAAACACCCAAGCCTTCGCGTATTTCAGAACCTCCAGCATTCTGTGTCACTTCTACAAAAGCCAACGAATTTTTCACATCAGCTTTCGGCGATTTAAAAACGCGCACGCCCAAATTATAAATTGGCCAAATCGACAGCTTTAAAACATCGGGGATTTTTATTTTAAATTTCGACTGATTCACCTTAATGCTGACGTAAGCAATACCCGCAACCTCAAAGATAGATTCCGAATGGGTTTTCTCAAACTTATTGACTTTAATATCACCTGCACCCGGATAGTTGCGAAATACGTAAGGGTCTTCAATATCCGACTCCAATGGCAATAATTGTATCAAGGGTGGCGATGGAGGAAAGTCTGCAGCAGAAGCACCAGACATGACTCGATAATTCTGATCCCATATTCCGGTTTTAGGATTTTCCTCAGTATCAAGCTGGTTCATATAACTCTGCCTGACGCCAGACAAGAGAATTGCCCATTGACCTTCAATTTTAAACACCACACCCGCTTCGTACTGACTACCCTCGCCACGCAAATAAACATACTCCACATATTCGGCCTGAGCATGCATTTCCTGAAAAGCTTTTACAAAATCCGCTTGAGAAAGATTTAAATCATGATTGACAATTCGCGCATAAGATTTAGGCGCTGTAGAACGTGACTCAATCCATTCAATATAAAAATCGGGTGAAAAGAAAATGCCACTATAACGGGAGAAATAAATTTCTGTGTCGAAGCTTTCCTGTACCTGACCCTGATGATTCAACAACAGATAGCGCCATGTTGGTTTTCGGCTATATGACCACCCTGCTTCCGTATCCATTTCATCAGCAAATTCAACCGATGATTTAACCAGATATTGGTTGCGATCAGGCAAATAAAAATAATTGGGTTTGTATATACTCCCCTGAATTAAGGGGGCCAGTTCATAAACGGATTTTCGTGTGGGGTAAACCTTGTTTTCCTGACTATAAATCTTGCGAAATAAAAATTTATAGTCAGATGTAAAACCAATTGCGTTGGTGATAAATGAATAGAACAATATGGCGAAAACTAAACCCGCACTGACAATATAAAACTTCATAGATTTCACTGAATATCCTTTAGGTTTAGTTTCGCCAAACAGTCTGCATTCGGCGGCTTGGCAAGGTGGCTCAATATACCCCGATTTATTTCTTAGCGGAACTTTGAATTGCCTTGATCACCAGACAGCCATCACTCACTTCGACATCAACAGCGGTGCCAATAGTAAAGCCTGCTTTCTTCAGCCAAAACCCTTTGAGCAACATATAGGGAACAGGAGGTGGTGCTCTGTAAGTGCTGGGACTACTGCTTAAAACATAATCGTAAAAGCCCATGCGGACTTTCAATTTGCGGGCGGGGAAAGATTTTTCTTGGGCCGAGCGAAGCTCTGGCGTTATAGTACGTTTAGCCATGATTGATATCCTGTTTATCGATTGTGGTTAGCTGCCTCTGGGTGTTGGTCCACTCAGGGGTAGCGCCTTTTTAAGTTTAGAATTTACAGTTCAAAAATACCTCCGGTTGAGTAAAAACTGCGCTCCTATAAAACACTAAAAATCTGGTTGAATCAACAGGTTTTTACGAAATTTAAATTTTTTTGATGCGATTTCAAAACCAACCTAAAAAAATCTTCAGACCACACCAATCTTTTTCCAAAGCGCCCAACCATCCCCTCCCTTAGTTCAAGGGAGGGCTGGGGCGCCCGGCCAGGGGAGGGTTTTACTCTTCATCAGTTGCCGTTCAGTAATATTAAAAATAATTACCACGACTGCGTACGTATACAATTTGCTTTAATACCTAATACACCGGCAGATTTAAAAACAGCAAACAAAGAAATTAATATTGCCGAGCATCAAACTGACCATAATACTATTGACTAACTCTCCATCTACCATCAACAAATAGCATTTCATAAGTATTTTTAATAGATTTTCCATTTTTTAATGAATACTTAATAAGCACCTTATATGAGTTCTTATCACGGCTATTAGCTTGATAAGTGAGAGTGTGGGTATTTATTTCTATCTCCGCTTCAGTCTGGCCGTAAAGTTGTTGATTATTTCTCAATTCATCCGTCAGTAATCCACTGGCTTTATCAGTATCTCCCATTTCCTTAAATAAAATGAAATCGAGCAAATTATCAATAGGGCCATTTTTTAATTGGGGCTCATCACCATAATGATGAACACCGTCATTAAAATATGTGGAATAAGTCGATCCCTTAAATGTTCGATAATCATGAATATCAGAAATTAATCCTTTCCTGGTGCCTATGCCGCTAGTTTTTTTCATCGAGCCATTTTCCATCTCATAATAAAAACCAAAAAGTAGCTTGTTATGAAAGCAAAAAGGCTTTGCAAAAACAATTTTATAGCCATTTTTTCGCTTGTGCTTGTAATCCCACTTGCCAAAAACATTGGCTATATCCGATTCTTTTGCGGAAACATGAGTGATAATTGGGATGCTGTTCAATTTTTTTAGATCTTCGTCATAAGTTGCATCCTCTTTGTATTGCTCAAGGTCGCTGTAATACAATTGTGTTGTTATTCCATCTTCATTATTTAATGCAATATAAAAATAGGGAGCATTTTTTTGCTGGTTTTTTTCATATTCAGAATTTTTAAAATGAACAAAACGGGTGCCTTTATCCAGCGACGACCCTGTTACAAATATGGGGTGACCATATTGACAGATGCGTTCATAAATGGGGTCGTAGACTATGTCCGCACTACGACTTAAGTTTCTCTCTTTTTTCTTTTTGGAACTTACAGATTTCCCTGAATCATCTAGCTCGTTAATAAAATTAATTTTATTGATTTTTATGTTTAATTTTGCAGTCGAAAACCCTGCGTCAATTAGTTCTTTTTCTTTCGGATAAGCATCTAATGGAAAACTAACTTGCCTCGACTTTCCCGTTTCCAGCCAGACCCTTCCGGGCGTTAAATCACTGATTACCATAAAAGAAATCCGGTTGCCTCCGGCATCCACAAGTTCCGCTGAAGCTATTATGTCATCTATATCTTTGTTACCTTTGTTGGTGATACTGAATGAAGCATATTTCTTACCACTATTCGCTTCTCTTCGTGCTTCAGAGAATTGTGTAGCAAATAACTCTTCGGGATTGGGTGCCGCATATAAGGTAAAGCTTGTCAATAACGCTCCAATACAAAAAATTATTGCCAGCAAGCGTTTTATCAAAAGATGTTTCATTTCAAGTTTTTTCCTTAAATAATCAGTAATTACAATCAGCATTATTTATGAACGTACTGCACATTTTCTGAATTTTTTATTAATTTTTGAGCTATATCGATAATCTGTATACACCATTGGTAAAACTATTGGGTGATTTTACTATGACCTCAATTATCTGATCTAAAGATCCAACGAGCAATGCCCACAGACCTTAGAATTCATTGCCGTATTAAGTAATCTGTATCCGAGCCCTTTACCATTGGTTAGCCATAAGAAAAATTAAACTCCTCAATTAAACTCCTCCACTCCCTTTAATGCACTTAAAAGCATTAACGATAACACCAGAAAAACTCTTAAAATTATTTTCTTATACCTTAATAGAAGCAAAGCAATTATTTTAAACATCTGATTGAAATTTTACGACCGTTTGCCTGGCACAAGCCAAAAATATTGCTAGGCTTCAGATGTTCGATCCGTTTGCAGGAGTACCTGTTTCGCGCAACATCTTGCGAGGCATATGGAAAGTTTCCTTACGCTTGAAATCTTAATCGTATGGCTTAACGCCTTCCGCTCCCCGCAAATCTTTGCAAACCCAGCATGAAGTTTAGCTGGTTAAATTACCTATACTCCTAACAATTTTTGAAATCTCAATATGAATCCTAACAAGCCGTCCCCTAAGTCCAAGTTGCTCGCCGTATTAGCAGTTACCCTTATAACGCTTGCCGTTGTCCTTGCGCTGTGGAATCCGTTGCGCTTTTCTTTGTTCGCCAAGGAAGAAATGTTGGACAGCCGCAGTGCGCTAATTAAGGAAATGAACCAGGACATCTCCGCTTGGAAAAATACTGAAAAAGATTTTTCAAATGTTTTGTCAGATCTTCATAACAAAAATATCGCGGCTGCCGGCATATCCGATGGAGCCCTGTTGATTACCACCTCTGGTGGTGAGAAATATATGGTCGCTGATGAGTGGGGCCAATTCTCACTCAAATTTTTAAGTGACTACGCCAATGCGGGTGCTAACACCTTCCCTTTTGCGATTTTAAAATCCGGCACATCCGGCACGGGGAAATCGCAAATGAATGGAGCACAATGGTTTCAATTGCTGTTTGGTCCCCTGTTAATTGTTGGCTTGGTGATTGGATATGTAGTTTACAATCGCTTCGCACAAATTTTTCCTTTGCAAAAAGGCTCTGAAATCCGATTTAAGGATGTTATTGGTGCGACCGAAGCTAAAACCTCGTTAGCCGATGTTGTCGCTTATTTGGAATCACCTGAACGCTTTGCCGAGATGGGTGCGAAACCACCAAAAGGTGTTTTGCTTTCGGGCCCACCAGGCGTAGGTAAAACTATCTTAGCGCGCGCCTTAGCCGGCGAATGCAACGCGAACTTTATTTCAGTCACCGGCAGTGATTTCTCATCAAAATTTTACGGCTCAGGTATACAGCGTGTAAAAACCCTTTTTAAAACCGCGCGCGAAAAAGCGCCTTGCATTATTTTTATTGACGAGGCCGATGGCATTGGTCGTCGCACAGACCAATCCAGCGCATCGGATGCAGAATCCAACCGCATCATTAACCAAATTCTTGCAGAGATGGACGGCTTTAATCCAGCTGACGGCGTTATTGTTATTGGCGCCACCAACTTTGCGAGCTCGCTTGATCCTGCGCTAACCCGCGAGGGTCGCTTCGATCAAAAAATTAACGTGTCACTGCCGGGGCTTGATGATCGCAAAGCCTTGTTCGAATTTTATCTCGCAAAATCAAAAGCGGTGGTGAATATGGACTGTGGTCAATTGGCACGTTTGTCTATTGGCATGTCGCCAGCATCTATTTCTTACGTCATTGCCAAAGCTGCATTTGATGCAGCAAAAAATGGCGATAAACAAATATCCACAGCGCAATTACTTGAATCCATGGATACCTTTAGACTGGGCGGCTCTGCGGGCTCTGCCGCTATGATGACCGTCGACGAACGCCGTCGCATTGCCTACCACGAAGCAGGCCACGCGATAATTGGTGCTTATTTAAACGTGGGTGTCGTAGAAAAAGTGACTATCATCCCACGCGGCGAATCGCTGGGCGTCACGCTGATAGCGCCAGAGCGCGACACCAAACTGCATTTAAAAACCGCATTAGAGTCACGCATACAAATGTTGCTAGCGGGACGCATGGCCGAGCAATTAATTTTCGGTGAAGTATCATCGGGTGCCTCCAGCGATTTGAAAGAGGCTTCCAAAATAGCTTACAGCATGGTGTCATCATTAGGCATGGGCGAAAAGGAAACCTTGTTTAGCATTGAAGCTTTCGAAGATCTGCGCATTCCGCCCGACCATGCCAAATATTTGGAAGAAGCTAATTCATTGCTGGATAAGTTGAATCAACGCTGCATGAAAATGATGCAAGACCTTGAGCCAGTACTTCACGATGTTGCTGGCGAATTATTGAAAAGAGAAACGATTCCAGGCTCTGATGTTACCAAAGCGATTGCAGCCCTATTAACGGATGAGATTAAAGCCGCTTAAAAGCTGCTTATAAAACATGGAGTCGTCATAGTAAAACCACTGACCCTTTTCAAAGTGAGTTCTCACCTCCCTCCCCTGCCAAGGGGAGGGCTGGGGAGGGGTTCGCTCTTCACATTCTAAATCGCTCAAATTAAACTCCGCCGTCCCCTTTAATGTGAACCCCGAATACCGCTCAGCCCTTAAATTATTTTTTTGCTTATATTTTTCCGTTATATTTCGGGTCAAAATCCACCATCCATTCAATACCGAATTTGTCTCTAAACATTCCAAAATATGAGCCCCAAGGACTGTCGGCAATAGGAAATTCAATTTGTCCACCTGCTGAAAGTCCATTAAACAATTTGTCTGCTTCTTCTTTGCTTTCTGCACTTATTGAAATTTTACTTCTGTTTTCGTTTTCATTTGTTTTCCCCATACTTTCTGGAACGTCATTGGCCATTAAAACGTTTTTACCAATAGGCAAAGCAATGTGCATTATTTTATTTGCTTCACTTTCATCGACTGGAAAATCAGAGCTTGCCAGGTCTTTGAAACGCATTATCTTTGCGAACTCGCCGCCAAATACTGATTTGTAAAAATTGAATGCTTCTTCGGCATTCCCGTTGAAGTTAATGTAGGGATTGATAAGTGCCATATTTTTTCCTCTTGGATTGTTTGTTTATCTTATTCCGAATGTATGGGTGCAAGGCGCCGCAAAAAGTGTTGCCTAACAGTTTATCCGGCGGCTTAAGCGTATATTTACAGATGATTTAAGTCATAACAACATAAAAATATTTATGTAACAACACCTTTACTTTTCACGCAAATAAAAATGGAAATATAGGTTTTAATATATTGGGAAATTACGGATAACTAATGGCGGCAATTGGCATATTTCTAGCGAGGTTCCAACCCGCTATAACACTACCAGGCTGAGTCAAATCATTTTTCTGTGTCGTAAATGTCCATACAATTTCAGTAAAATTAAGTTTGAACTGCTCAGTTGGCATATCATTCGGATGGGTCTGTAGCTGTATCTCACTAATAAGCGCATGCTTCAATTCGATAGTGATAATGTTTGCCGTTTTGTCACCGGAGTTGCGCGCAATATAAATAAAACTCGATGGCCCAGCCGCCGTATTCAGTAGCGCAGCACGCAGACAGCGATCATAAAGTTTTACCGAAGTCTGATCGACATATTTAGTCATGGTGAATTCAGTAATCACCGGACGCCCCGAGGTGCGCGCCTGGTTACTTACATCGGTGGTCACCTGCTGCTTCATGCCTTGGTGCATAGAAACCAGCTCAATACAGAAACCAGTGGGACCGGCACCTGCATCCCAGCGACTGTTATCCAGTAAGGTGCTGTCGCTGCCACCAAATATGCTTTGATCACCTGGTTGCAATAAAATTAAATCCATACAAACTCCTGAAATTTAGCGTGTGTTATACACGTTTATTTGGGCAGATTAGCAACCAGTCGAATTGACGTGGCCAGCTCTTCTCAGTGGAAATGCGGCTTAAGGAAAAAAGAAGCGCGGTAGGCGGCGCCCGGCTCACTCGTGGAAATAAGGAATTATCTGACCAACGTTTTCACATCAAGTCAAATGATAGTTTTTAAGTTGTGATCCTGTGAAATATTTTTGTAAAAAAATAAATTACATCTTCGGCCAAGAGCGAACGTTAGCATTGAGCTAATACCACCTGGAGTGCTTGCCGATATAATATGCAGCGACTATCAGTGCGCATCCAATCAGAATCGATAGAGCACCATCCACAATTCCGAAGCGAAAAACAGATTTAATAATTATCCCGTCCCGATAACATAAAGTGACAATACAAATTTTTCCATTGAATTTCCAGTTCGTTTCCTATTACTTTCGACAAAAAGCGGACATTTAATTGTTGATGACATTTTTCAGCAAGTGGATTGCGTTGGTGAGTTCAGGTACGCGACTATTCTGATAACTGATATAAACCGCTGCATTCCCCCATCATGGTTTTTAATTTTTCCATCGCACGCGAGTAATCACCATGAAAGACAGGCAGCTACACGCGACTCATCCGCCTGCAATGCAAACGACCAGCCATTACGCTCGCACAACCTTTGTACGATACCCAGGCCCAGGCCATATCCGTGCGGCGACGACACCTCGATCGGCGTGTGCCGTCCTTCAGCGTCACTGCTCACTTGATTGGTGATTAATAGCTCGTGTTCTTTGATGAGAATTGTGATTGGTCCCTGCCCGGCGAGCGTGTGCTCGAACGCGTTTCGCACCAGATTATTGACCGCGATAGAAAAAGCCTGTGGATGCCCGCAGACTCTGGGTTTTGCGATTTGGTCGATTACAACATCGACCAACTTGCCGTTCAGCAAGTGGCGCTGCTGTTCTATTGCCTGGCTCACCAGCGGCATCACCAAAAACTGCTTGTCATACAAACCGTCGTCGGTTTCGCGAGCGAGGCACAAGAACATTTCAATTGTGGTTTTCATGTCGAGCGTCGCACGCCGCACTCGATCTACCACTTTCGCATCGGCCGCTGACAGATTGCTTTGTTCCAGCAGCTCAAGTGCGCCTGTGATCACCGTGATCGGCGTTCGCAATTCATGACTGGCTGAACTGGTGAAGTATCGCTCCCGCTCAACAAATGCGCTGATACGCTCAAGAGTCTTCTCAATGGTCCTGGCGAGCACGCCAACCTCATCATCGCCGAACCGGCTAGACTCTATGCGTTTATGATCTTCGTCCGATAGCTTTTCCGGGTCGATGTCCGCGACCACTTTGGCGAGTAGAGCTACAGGGGCAATAGCTCTGCGCATCACAACCAGTCCCAACCCGAAACCAATAGCACCGAGCGTACCCACGACACCAGTGATAAGGAGCAGCCACCACCAATCCTCTGACGACGCAGCCTCAATCCCGGCAACGTCGAAAACCATAAATGCGCGCGGCGATTTATTGTCGGCTGACGTCTCTTCATTGTTGGTAGCCGGCTTTCCCTTGTCGGTGGATAGAACCGCGACATGCAACTCTTCAGATTCGAATTCGTATAATCCTTCAGCGGGGTTTGTCTGCGCCCATTCCCTGAGTGACTCCGGCAGGCTACCAACCTCATCGTATACACGAAGGTTCGTCGTCAGAGAGGGATAGCTTGCGGCGGCACGCTGTAGCTGATACACCAGCACACGGTCTTCACTCAACCTGATCGCAGCGAAAAAAGCGAATCCCCAGGCCACGCTGAGTACAGCAACGCATAACGCAAATGCGATTGCGACACGCGTGCGCAAACTGTGCCGGTACATTACTGACTATCCTCTGCAATTCGGTACCCGATGCGATGCAGGGTATGAATTAGCGGGCTATCAAACGGCTTATCTATAGCCTGCCGCAGCTTGTACAAGTGCGAGCGAAGCGCATCGCCATCGGGGCGCTCGTCAGCCCACAACAGAGTTTCGAGATCTTCGCGAGTCACAACAGACGGCGACTCTTCCAACAATCGTTGAAGAAGTCTCATGCCAGCAGGAGTGAGATCGATGCGCCGTCCCGCGCGATGCACTTGTAGAGTGGACCTATTCATAGTTAGATCACCAACAGTTAGCAGCTTGTCGGTTTTTCCGTGCCTACGTTTGTACAGCGCCTGCAGTCGCGCATGCAGCTCTTGTAACGCGAACGGCTTGACCAAATAGTCATCGGCTCCCGCCGCAAACCCCTTAAGTTTATCGTCAAGCGTGTCTCGCGCCGTTAGCATAAGCACGGGCGTTTCTACTTCGGCATCAGTTCGCAGCTTGTGGCAAAAACTCAGGCCATCCATCCTTGGTAGCATCAAGTCTAGAACAATAACGTCGAACCGATTCGTCAACGCCAGGTGCATCGCGCTTATACCGTCATAGGCAAAATCCAAAACATAGCTGTGCTTTTCAAGATACGCAGCAATGTTCTCGCAAATGTCGCGGTTGTCTTCGACAATTAATACTCTAATCGGCACGGCACCAAGCGCGTGTACCATCTGCTGTTCCCCCTTACCAGGCACGATTTACCAACCACGATTTACCAGCCATAGTCCAGCCGCAGACCAATAAGCGGCTCGGCTTCGTTTTCGTCTTCTACGTTAATACCGCGACGGTAGTCAAACTCGGTGTCGTCACTCGACGATGCTGCCGTTACGTTGATGACATCGAGAAAGGTTGTTAGATCTATGGGGCCAAGTGCGCGCCGGTAGTCAACGCGAAGGTTCAACAAGCTGTAACTACTTTTGCGACCGACATTGCGCTCTGTGATCTCTTTCGAGTAGCGCAGCGGTTGTCCGGCGCCCAACACGTTTGAATGAATAACAAAGTTCTCGTCTGGCCTGCCAGAAAGATATTTGTAGCGCCCGGCGATCTTCCAGCGGTCGTTGATTTCCCAGGTCAGGCCGAAGGTCGCGACATGCTCGCGGCTGAAGTCGGCGGGCAGTTCACCGCGACCGTCCTTCCGATCGATGACGATATCGTTGTAAGAGTAGGTTGCGGTAGCGTAAATACCTTCGCGAATCGTACCCTTGGCCACTATATCGACGCCGTAGGATGTGCCGTCACCCATGTTGGCAAAGGTACCGCTTGCTCGATCAAGATCTACCACCAGGTCGTCGAGGTTTTGATAGTAGGCTTCAGTTAATACCGACCATTTGTTGTTCGGGAAATATTGAAAACCGATACTACCATGCGTGATTTTTTCGGTCTTAAGGTCGTTTGACTCGTTAGCGGCAAGCTCTAAAAATCGTGGCGACTGATGAAAGAGCCCGGCGGTCGCAAAATATCTAACCGTTTTACTCGGCTGCCAGTTGACACTGAACCTGGGCGACGCGAAGCTTTCGTCTGCAAAACCGTCGCGTTCGAACCGCATGCCAGTGCCAAAATCCCAATCACCGCGTTCAAAAACCTGTTCTACGTAGCCCGCATAACTCGTTTCTTTCTGACTGATTGAAGAGTTGATCTTCTCGGGAGTCAGCACAATAAAACGCTGTTCGGGGTCTGGTCTAACATCATCGTCGTCGTAGACAAAGCGATTCCAATCGCCATCTAGGACAGTGTTGTAGTTCAGTTCAATTTGCGTTACGCGAACACCGGCACTGAACACACCCCATTGATTCCCTGTCTCAAAATCGCTTCGCCAGCCGATCTCCGTTTCATCTTCACCGATGGTAATAATGTCCTCCCGCACTGGAAAACTGGACGCAGGTGATCCCACAGGTACGAGATCAGGAAATGCTTCACCCTCTGAACTAACCTTGTCACTTGTGCGGTGGTAAACCCTATTGCTCCAGACAGCTTTTTCACCGATCAATGATCGCAATGTCAGACCAACCAAATCACTATCTTGTTCAGAATCCTGAAGTGCAGCATCTTCGAAATTGGGCGACTCGAAAACGTTAGTCACGCCGCGAGTGTAATCTTCGTGTGTATCTATCAGTAGAACTTCGACCGTGTTGTTCTCGTTGATGGGTATGACCGACTTTACGATAATGTCTCTTAACACAGGCTCGCCAATGTCGAGCTCTCCTATAGTTTCAAATAAAGCGCCGAAATCCAGGCGTCGAGCAGAAACGAGCATCGTTGAGTCTTCAGTGATGCCGGTAGGGCCGTCGTAACCAACTTCATAACCCGCAAGGTCGTAGCGCAAACTCGCTGAAGGGCTTGGGTTGCCATCGGCGACTTCCAGTTTGAGTAGCGATGCCGCCCGGCCGCCATAAGCCGCCCCCCACCCACCCGGTGAAAATTCTGCACCACTGATAACATTCGGTGCGAAAATCGAGAAGCGGCCACCGCCACCGACATCTTCCTGTTCACCGAGTGACGCATCAAAATGCACCGCTTTATCAAAGGGAAAATCATCAACGAATAACAAATTATCTCTTGGGCCACGACCGCGTACGCTAAAG
Source organism: Pseudomonadota bacterium (assembly GCA_040385335.1). Classification (GTDB taxonomy): domain Bacteria; phylum Pseudomonadota; class Gammaproteobacteria; order Pseudomonadales; family Cellvibrionaceae; genus Cellvibrio. The sequence continues at coordinate 21,697 of JAZKHP010000033.1, read as the reverse complement.
TTCGCGAATTCACCGGTGGATGCCAAGCCAGGTAAACCGTCCAGCGAGAGCAGCGGATCTGCGCCACCGCCAACGGCACTTGCCAAGGCTTCTCTATCGAGATAGGTGCCGTTAACGGATGCAATTGCTTCAGCTTGCTTTCCGAGCACCAGCACTTCCTCAATTGCTTGCTCTCTAAGTTCAAATTCAATCTTGATATTTTTGCGCGTAATCACGCGCACGCTTGGCTCATAGGATGATGCGAACCCATCTTTGGTCAGGTTCACCGAGTAAAGACCGGGGTCGAGCTGTTCAACGACGATGCGACCTTGTGCATCGGTTTCTACAGATCGCGTGGAATTGGTTTCCCGTTTCGTGATCGTGATCTGCACGGTTGAGAGTGGCCGATCAGTATTCTGATCTTTTACAACGACAGTCATTCCACCGGGCGCTTCTGCTGCGTGGGTGGGAAGCGGAAAGCCAATCAGGAGCGCCGACAAAGCCAACCCCGATAGCTGTCCGAAATACCTGCTCATTTTATTCAATTGCCTGCTCATATTACTATCCTCCAAAAATCGGCCGTGTTTACGTGATGAACGCGGAGAGGTTAGCAGCGCAAATGTAACTAAAAAGTCGCTGAGATGTGAAGGCTACAGTAGAGCCGGTCATACGAGCTTATGACTCAATTTGAGATTAGTCGTTGGCTGCATGTTGTTTATCGAAAAAGACTCATCTTGAATTTGTAACATTGCCAACTACAGGGTCGAGCCGCTTAGGACTTAGGCGCGTCACCATGTTGCAATTGCGTCAGGCCGATCAAGCGGGCAACCACGCCAGCCAGGTAGAGCAAGCCGACAAACATCTCGACGCTGGCCACCGCACGTGCATGCGGTGTCAGCGGTATAACATCGCCAATCCCGGTACTCGACAGCAGCGCAAAGCTAAGATAGTTAAGCTCGGTCCAGGTGCGCATGTCGTGGGGGTTGACGGCGGCGGCATAGGTGCCCGGCTGAAGTATCTGAAGCAGCATGAACACGTGGGTAAAGCCCCAGGCCAGTAAGGTAAAGGTCGCGCCGGCGGCAAACAGTTCGTCGGTCGTTGCACGCAGGTCTTCCAACATGTAGGCGATCAGACTACCTGCGGCATAGAAGTAAAAAATCGCTTCCAGCCCCGCACTCCAGGGCAGCAACTGGTTCATCGAAAAAAAAGTTTGTAGCACTAACAGCACTATGATGACCGTTGCCAGGCTGCCGCTAATCCAGGTTTGTCCAGGGGTGCGCCGCACCATTCGCGTGGTGAGCGTCAGCACCGTCACACCGAAAGCGTTGATGGCAACCAGCCCCGCCTGCGTTCCTTCAAGAAAGGGATACAGCAGCATTCCCACTAGCTGAACCAGCAACAGAAGTGCCGACGGATGGCGAGTGGAGAGGTGCAGAAAAGGAAGAAGTGCCATCAATAGCCTCATGTAAAATGAAAAGAAAATGAAATGCTTGGAATTCTACACGATAGTGAGTTGCGTTAAATCAAACGCGCTGAGTGTTCTTGATCCTGTAGCTTGGCTTATACAGGGTTACCAGCTCTTCAGCAGCTGAAGGATGAACCGCCATAGTGCGATCAAAATCTTCCTTAGTGAGGCCTGCCTTCAGCGAAATTCCAAGGAGCTGTACCATCTCGCCAGCTTCATGACCGAGAATATGGGCTCCGACAACTTTGCGGCTTACTGCATCAACGATCAGTTTCATGATCATCTTTTCCATACGCCCGGAAAGTGTTGCCTTCATTGGGCGGAATTCCGCGCGATACACTTCAAGCTCGCTATAGCGCTTGGCAGCATCTTCTTCTGATAAACCAACAGTACCTATTTCCGGCTGTGAGAATACCGCTGTCGCAATCAATTCATGATCAGGTGCCGTTGGATTGTTTTTGTATTCGGTTTCTATAAAACACATGGCCTCATGGATTGCCACTGGCGTCAGCTGTACCCTGTCGGTGACGTCTCCCAGCGCATAAATACTGGGAACACTGGTGCGCGAGTATTCATTCACGATGATAGCGCCGCGTTTGTTAATATCGACACCAGCAGCTTCCAGGCCGAGACACTTGGTGTTTGGATCGCGGCCTAGCGCCAGCATAATAGTATCAACGGCAATGGTCTCACCCGTCTTTGTCTTAGCTAATAGGCCACCAGCCGCAGTCTTTTCTACACGCTCTATAACGTCAGTAAGAATGATACGAATTCCTTTCTCCACCATCGCTATATGAAGGCCTAGCCGCAGGTCTTTGTCAAAACGCGACAATATTTCTTTGCCACGATAGATGAGTGCCACATCTGCACCAAGCCCGTGAAAGATATTGGCAAATTCAACCGCGATATAACCCCCACCCGCAATCAGGATTGAACGCGGCAAGTTCGGTAAGTCGAAAGCGTCGTTGGAAGAAATACAAAATTCATGACCCGGCAAGGCCGTATGTAGATTTGGTGTACCGCCAGTGGCGATAACAATCTTTTCAGCCGTCACAGTCTTGCCCGTTTTAACCAAGCGGATGGTGTGCGCATTGATCAACTCAGCGCGACTTTCGATAATCTCGGCTCCGTTGTTCATCAGGCCACTGCGATAGAGGCCTTCGAGTCGAGCAATTTCTTTATCCTTGGCAGCAATCAACTTCTTCCAGTCAAAAGTGTTTTTGCTGACGTCCCACCCGTAGCCGACCGCATCTGCGAAATGTTCACGATATTGGGATGCATAAACCAAGAGCTTCTTCGGCACACAACCGCGAATGACGCATGTGCCTCCGAATCGATATTCTTCAGCAATGGCGACTCGTTTGCCCATTGACGCAGCAACGCGAGCAGCTCTTACTCCACCTGATCCCCCGCCGATGACAAACAGATCGTAGTCGTATGCGCTCATGTGATTCTCCCGAAGAATTAAATTAAAGCGGACATTGCATGGACTGAACAATTATTGCAGCTAAACCGCTCACCTTTTTCAAAGTGAGTTATCGCCCCCTCCCCTGCCAAGGGGAGGGTCGGGGCGCCCGGCTAGGGGTGGGGTTTGCTCTTAACATTCTAAATCGCCTAAATTTAAACTCCTCCGTCCCATTTATTTTTTTACTCGAGAATATTCACTAACACCAAAAAAAGTTTCTAATCTTAAATTTATTTTTGTTTCCGTTATTGTGAAGATGAGATTATAAAATTCACCATCATAATAAAATGCTTGCGGGCTTTGCGCAGATAAAGGCCTTGCCTTGCCATTTAACATCACACTCAAGCCTTGCTCAGTTAACTGCAAGTTAAGTGGTGTATCACTCCCATCCACTGAGCTGTAAGTGCCTTCCAATATTTTTAAATATTCTGTAGATAATTTTATTTGTGGTCGTTCAAAAAGGTATTTGTAACCTGCAGCATAGCCGGGCACATTCATACCAGAGTGACCATAGCCCGCGAGCGCATCCAATTTAAGATTTAAACCAGTCAATTGCGCCTTTTTAATTTTTTCCGCCAGCGCAATTACGTCGAAGGCAGCCGCATCTGCATCGCCTACTCCCAAGTACAAACGCTTATTTTCTAATGCTTTGCTACCTTTCATTTTTTGAATCAGCTGTTCGTACACTGCACTGGAATTCCGATAGTTACCACCAATAGCTATCGCGCCACTAAAAGCTTGGGGCTGCTCAAACAAAGCAAAGGTTGCAAAGTTGGCCCCTAATGAGCCTCCTACTAAATACACTTGCCCGTTAGTGCGAAAGCGCCTTGCCAGCTCAGGCACAATCTCTTCCGCTAGTAATTTGGCGAAAATGGCTGCTTGCCCACTCGACTCTACACCTTCAACAGAAACGGGAGATAAATCTCGCATGCGAGCTGCATTTAAATTGGGACTGGTATCTAACCAGTCCACACCAATCACCAAAGCGTCAGGCATCTGGCCATCAAAATAAATGTTGTTCACCACGCTGGCCGCTAGCGGGAAATCCCATTGACCATCAATTTTAAGAATCACTGGATATTTTTTGCTGGTTTGATTTGCGTAGTTACCTGGAAAGCGGACCTGGATACGATATTGCCGCTGATTACTCGCGGTAAAGGCTGAAACTTCACTGGCCTCCATCACAACCGGCTTAGTCGTGGGCTGTATCGAAGTAGGATTAATTGGGGTTGAGCAGGCCACACAAAAACCAAAACCTAAGTAAATCAAATGGGAAAACTTGCGAATCATTATTAGTTCCTTAATTAGAAATATGGCAGGAGAGTTTACAACCTACATCAGGTAAATCCACCATAAATTATTACCTGAATTCCAATGTAGCTTATCGGCCAAAAGCAAACATTTTTTTCTTTCCACAATTACTAAACAAAACTAATACAGCGTAAGTTCTTCGCATTGCCATCTCACCGTACTTAAACTTATGCCCAGCTCTTTAAAAACTAAAGCGGATACCCTATTGATATCAGCCTCAAAATCTATTCGAATTATGTAGTGATCGGGATAAGGCGATTCCGGGTAACGAATTATTTCTACCTGATCCCCTGTCGATAACTCGCCGCCAACAGCTAACCACTCACCCCAACCATCTTCACAGCCCGAGCTAAAATCTAATCCAGTGGCATTAATAATCTCTTGATCAGTTAACTCTATTGTTGCTACTGGCCGAGAATCTCCACTTTTCCAACGGGACAATTTTTCAATTTGTTTGAGCATGGTTCTCACATAACAGTTGATTGAGCAGTGCAGACTATATATCCCACAAGTTCTATTTCCTACTATTTTCGCTGCGCGCCGTATATTTTTCAGACTTTTTTGTAGGACTATTCATTTTTCTTAACATTTGCAAATCAAACTTTTAACTCATTAAATTAGATGAGTAAGTTTTTCAAATCTTTAAAGGCTTTGCGAAAAGTATTTACATCGTTGTGCAGGCGATAGGTTTAACAGCGGTGCCAATAGTAAACCTGCTTTGTGAAGCCAATACCTTGGAGCAGCATCTAGTGAACAGAAGCTGGTGCTCTGTATGTGCTGGACTACTGTTTAATAAATAATCGTATAAGCCCAGGCGAACTTTAAGTTTGCGGGTACAAAAAGATTTTTCCTGGTTCGAGCGAGCTCTGACGTTTTTTATCAATCACATGCAAAAAATAGTCGAGGAAGCTACTAAGTTTGCCAAGAGTAAAGCGAACCCGGAGTACACAACATAGACGAAAAAATTAAAAGCGATTCTGCGTTCGATTTTGTCGAGAACTGTTAGCTAGCATCCCGTGAAGGATGCGAAATTGGTGTTAGAATCCCGAAGATATTAAAAACACATCATATTGTTATATTTATAAACTACGAAAGGTTAATTATGAGCTCTACCAAAGTTGCCGTAAGTCACAGCTCTATAGCCTCTGGTGAAGAGGCGGGCAATTATCTAGGAAAGGAAATTGTAAAACGATTGGACGGTGAATATCCCGACGTATTGATTGTTTTTGCTTCTCCTGTATTTCCCTACGATGCGCTAATTGAATCCCTATACAGTTCCTGCTCGCCGAAAATATTGGTGGGCTGTTCGTCTGCAGGAGAATTTAGTGGTTGTTACAACGGTATATCTTCCGTTTCTGTAATGGCGATTCGCTCAGATGACATGATTTTTCATGCCGCGTTAGGTCGCAACGTTAAGGCAAGTCGCAAACACGCGGTCGAGGAGCTAATGCCGGCATTTACGATTAGTGGACACGATAGCTATCCCTATCGCTCGGCATTGGTGTTGTCAGATGTATTGGCCGGATTTGCAGATGATCTAATCCATGAAATTACAGTGAACACAGGCGGCACATTCCAGCTCTTCGGGGGCGGCGCTGCGGATGATGCAAAGTTCAGTAAAACCCACGTATTCCATGGCCTGGAGTCAGCGTCTGATGCGGTGGTAGCACTTGGAATCTTGTCTAAAAAGCCTTTAGGAATAGGTGTTCAACATGGTTGGACTAATAGTAGCAAGCTGATGCGGGTAACCGAAGCTGACGGCTTACGTATCATTAGTATTAACGCCACTACGGCCGCAGATGTGTATGAACAACATGCAAAGGACAAAGGAGAGATATTCAACCGAGAGGATCCTTTACCATTTTTTCTACACAACGTAATTGGCATAGATACGGGTGACGGCTTCAAGCTTCGCGTTCCCTTATCGCTTAACGATGACGGATCTATTACCTGCGCCTCTGAGGTGCCGGTAGGTGCGACAGTGTGCATCATGAGCACAAGTACATCTTCAGCCATAGACGCTGCGCGACATGCTGCAAAAAACGCGTTAGCGGTGTTAGGTGATTCAGAATTAGCCGGTTCCCTAGTCTTCGATTGTGCTGCCACTCGCCTCCGTTTGGGCGCTGAATTCGGGCAGGAACTAGATTCAATCGCTGAAATTCTTGGATCGGAAAATTTTGCAGGATGTAATACCTACGGTCAGATCGCTCGAGCTGAAGGTCAATTTAATGGATTTCACAATTGCACCGCAATTGTGTGTGCCATACCGAAATAGTCATGAATATTTTCGACCTCATCGAGGTATTTCAAAATATACAAACTCCGTCCAAACGAACGGAAGCCTCTCAAACATTAGCGGATATGCTAAACGTTCAGCAGGTGTTAGTTTTTGTCAAAGACGTCGAGGTTGAAGTATTTTTGCCTGCAATTGGGACTAACCAAACCTTACCTAAGGGCTTCCTGTGGCAAAAATTTTTATTGGAATGTGAGAGATCAGGACAAGCTTCTAATGTGCTGCCGATAGATGAAGGGAAAGAGCTGACAGCGTTAGGAATCGCTGATATTGATAAGCGTTGTATTTTAGTTTTCGTAGATGGGGAGCCGGATGTATCAGCGCTCAACATGATGAAGCATCTACTCCCTTTTTTAGCAGGAAAGTTGATAGATGAACGAGTGGTTATCACTGCTAACGGTCATGCGCAAGCGGCACGAGAAGCAGTAGGAAAAGCCCAGGAACTTAACGCAGCGTTAAACAGAAAGCATTATGAATTGAAAAGTGCAATTGCCACTGCCGAGCGCGAAATATCGCAAAGGATAATTGCAGAAAACAAATTAATCGAAGCAGACCGATATAAAAATAATTTTTTAGCGACCCTGGCTCATGAGCTACGTAATCCCTTAGGCGCAATTACCTTGGCGGTGGAATTACAGGAGATGCTGAATAACGTTGCTCCTGGCGCGGCAACCCAAGCGCAGCAAACGATTAAACGCCAAACAAACCATCTCACAAAATTGGTTAATGATTTATTAGATATATCTGGTGTAGCTCAAGGAAAAATATCACTTCGATTTCAACCAGTACGTATCGGAGACGTCATTGATGCCGCTTTGGAAATGACGAGAGCGATCATTGATAGTCATAATCATATGCTTCAGGTAAGTGTAGCGGAACCAGATTTAATTTTAGTTGCGGATGAAGCCAGACTCGCACAAATCGTTTGTAATTTGCTTGAAAATGCAGCCAAGTACACGCCTAAGAATGGCAAGCTTGGTATTGATGTTCAAAATGATCAGCATGAAGTGATTATAAAAGTAAGTGATAACGGTATCGGTATTACTGAAGAAGCCTATGAACAGCTATTCACTATGTTTTCGCAGGCCGATAAAGTCGAAGGAAGAGTTTCCGAAGGTCTCGGGTTAGGATTGTCGCTAGTGAAAAAGTTCGTCGAGCTGCATCATGGTCAAATATCGGTTTATAGTGAAGGTAATAAGCTAGGTAGCGTCTTCTCTATTCACTTACCCATTCATCATGAAGTAGCTGAAGCTCAAAAAAGTTAGTTTCATAAATGACTGACTTTTTAAAAAAGAATCTTGAGACCGATTTTTTTATTAGGAAAATTTTGTATTTGCTTAACCACTACCATTAGCGCTCGATAGAAGTCACCAGACCTCACGCTTATAGGAGTTTTAGATGCAACCTGAAAGTAGACTCTCCGATACAAAATTCCACGTGTTATGTATCGATGATAACCAGGATTTTCTGCAAATCTTAAGTTATTTAATAGATGCTCTGGGTTATAAATTCACCACGGCATTTTCAGCAATACAAGGTATAGACAAGGTGCGTTCGAGCAAACCTGATATTATATTTTGTGACTTAGGCTTACCCGACGGTATGGATGGTTTCGAATTTGCTCGCCTGATTCGCGCGGATAAACAATTAAATGCAATTCCCATGATTGCAATTACCGCCAGAACCGATAATGAAAGTCGGCTAAAAGCCTTGGCTAGTGGTTTTGATAAAATCTTTTCAAAACCCGTTAAGTTTGCAGATATCAAAGCAATACTATTAGAAGCGGAAAACTGCAATTTGTAGTTTTAAAAGGCTAGGATTATGTCCTACGTTTTGCTCTCTTTAAAAAGCAAAAAAACAAATATTGTTTACTGTTGGTGAGTAGCGAAGCTCTAGGCTACTCACCGCCACATTAATTGGAACGATGATTGGTGAGCGCTGGGGACCAAATGTCGCCATCGCACCGCACACATTGAGCTCTGCTTCCGCTTTCAATTGGCTGAGTGAAGCCACAATTAACACAGCAATTAAGTCCAGACTGCGTAGCAACTCTATATTCTTCCCGGTGTTCGGGCGGCAATACAGAAAGACCTGGCCGGACATCTTCTGGAGCAAAGAAGTACAGACTAACGTCACCATCTATTTCCATTATCCCTAATCTCACTTGTCCCAGGTGCTCTACGCCCCGTTGCCGAAATTCCATCAACAATTCACGTGATGAAATATTTAGCTGCCTAAAACATTTATATTCGTAAAGACCTTCTTTAATAACGGTGACGGGAACACCACCGATCCAAGCATCAAAACGTTTATTCCGTCTCATGACAAAAATGGTTAAACGATAAAGTATTAGCAGAGTTAGAAATACAACGGCTACTGGTAATAAGCCCACGTCGTGATAAAAAGATACGTCACCCGCAGCAGAACCCAAGGTTAGAATTATTACGAGTTCAAATAACGAAAGCTGTCTTATTCCACGTCGACCGGCGCATTTCAAAAATAAAAACACGGCGATAAACGCTAAACTTGCACGAAACGCCACTTCATAAAGGAACGAAACTGGAAGTTCATCAATCAATATCCGCTGTAAATCAAAAGGAATCATTTCTACCTGCCATCGCTTCTATTTTTTAAGTTATGTCTACAACACGGAGAGAAATTGTATTGTTGTAATTATTCAGTTCAATAGTTTCTCCTGCGCATCATAAACGATAGGAGCATTGCTGGAAGTTCTAAATTGTCTAATGCGACCGACGTTAAATTGATAATGTATATTTGTATGGACGCTTATCGGCCCAATAGCGGACATTGTTCCACTTATCCATTTTTCATTGTGTAACTCGCTTAAGGCTGCTTTATTTATTCGCTGATAAAATTTCAAAACTCCCTCCCCTGCCAAGGGGAGGGATGGGGCGCCCGGCCAGGGGTGGGGTCGCTTTTTCTCCCTAATGTGGAAGATTATTTAAAATTAATTGTTGCGCGGTGATTAATGCATTGCCAGATGGGACTTCAACATCTGGTTTAACCCCAACACCTTCCCAATTAGAATGGGTAATAGGATTAACCGCTCGCCCCTTGGGAATGAAAATAGAAAACCCATTACCCATATCCAAGCAGTTGCGACAGTGTCGCAACAATTTTCTACTTAGTTATCACACCTTCAGATTGAAGCAGAAATCACCCGTTAGCCAACATTTGTGAATGGTGTCATTTTGAATATATGTCCGACAAATTGGCCTGACATATCGAATCTTTTTTCTATTTATTTACACAGATTACTGCGCTGATTTTATATTGATGCGAGGTTCTTGTTAGACATCGCCTATCACTTCCCAATGCCCACCTTTTGCGCCACCGATACGGCGCAGCTTGCCAGCGGCTTTCAGGTTGGCAAGTTGTTTTTCTACCGCACGCACAGAGATTCCCAAGAGTTCAGCCATTACCGGTGCGCTAATGTTGGGGTTAGCCTGAATGAGCGCAATAATTTTCCCCGAACTTTTCCCCGAACTTTTCCCCGAACTTTTCCCCGAACTTTCGTCTACACCGACAGCTTGTACCTCGGCCAAGGCGGAAGCTATAGCCTGCAACATAAAAAGAATAAAAGGTGCAGAGTCAGTAGCATCAGTACTTTGTTGAATGGCTTGGTAATACTCGGTTTGGCGCGCATGCACCAAGCTTTCCACGGGGATGTAAGCGAATAAGGGACTCCAGCGGGACAAGATCAATGTTTGCCACAAACGTCCCATACGTCCATTACCATCGGCAAAGGGATGGATAAATTCAAACTCATAGTGAAAAACACAGCTGCTAATCAGTGGATGCAAGGTGGTTTCACCCAACCAACTCAATAGTTCTCGCATTAATTCACCCACACGATTTGCAGGGGGTGCCATATGAATTACTTTATCGCCTGCCATTACTCCTACGCCACTGCTGCGGTAGCGCCCTGCATCGGTTAATAACGCGGACATTAACAATTGGTGGGCGGCCAATAAATCGTGTTCGTCTTGAGCTTGCCACTGGTGCAAATGCTCGTAAGCCTGAATAGCATTTTGCGCTTCTTGAATATCCCTTGGTGGCGCCAGCACCCGCTTGCCGTCCAGAATTGCCGTAATTTGGGCTTCGGTTAGAGTATTGCCCTCAATAGCCAGAGAACCTTGAATGGTGCGAATACGGTTAAGCCGCCTAAGGCGCAAACTCGGTGATAGTTCTTCGCGTACGGTTAAGCGGCCAACCTGTTCGGCAATAGCAGCGACTAAACCGAGAATATCGGGGGTTAGGTTGAACGGCGGTTGGTACTTAGCCATAGATTATTTTCTCAGTGCTTGCCCGTTTTCTGGAACAAAGTGCCGTGCATCGATTTCGCAATTCGGGTCAGAGTAAAATTATTTTGTGTTGCCTCTCCTAAAAAATTGACGGAGGGATTTTAAATCATAAAATTGTTTAAAATTAAATACTCCGTTAGCTTTTAATCAAAAAATTTTTTCAAACACTACGGTTCTTTGACACAAGCAAGATCAGTAGAAAAAAGCAGTCCTTTCAATCCCAACGATTCAATCAAAGCTTTAAATTTTTCCGTGCAATAGATATTTCGATAGCCACTAAACTCAGTTTTGAAAATTAATAAATCTTTTATTACGCTTTCTTCGAATTCCAATGTTTGCATATCGATGAAGCCACCTTCTTCAACAATACGTTTGCTTGCATCTGTATCTACCGCTTCCATTCCAGTTTTTTTAGTAACGTGTAACACCCAATAAGGTATCCCTTCGCAAAAGGCGGGTAATAATTCACCGTAGGAGCTTAGCTTTTCGCCGAGCGCATCATAAGCTTTTTTATTTAAGATCAACTCATTGGTAAACCAGCAAGTAATATCAGGTGGCGTTACTACATTTTTTTTATCGCTGTCATCTCGAAATTGGATATCTACCGGATTCCAAATATCTATCCACAAAGGAGCCTTAAGAGCAAAGTAATCACCCATTTTTGCTTTTATTTCTCGCAGTGAAATATCACCAACCAGATAGTTGAAGCGGTCAAAGCGCAGTCTATAAATCATATTATTTCATCCAGCCTGATGGCAATCCAACGCCTTTGGGTAACATTACATAACTTGGTAGTTTCCCTTGTTGAAGCATATTGCCGACGATCTTTAGGTTTACTCTAAATAAACCTACATCGTCCAGACTTCCAAGACGCGAGAATAGCCAAAAAAAATAATTGTAACGATGGATACGGCTATGAGGTACCGCACCAGGAAAGGATGGATGTGGTGTTGCTGCTGTATTTTCCGGTAGCCAACAACCATTATCCACATCATCTATTCGAATTTTAAGAATTGCCATTTTAAGCCGTAGTTCGGCGGCATAGGTATGTTTACCTGCTACAAGTGCATGTGCATGGCATCGAGGTGGCCTAGTCCCCCAAGCCTGCTCTAAATGAGCGCCAAGTAATGCAGAATTATGTCCTTCTTCCAATAATTGATCTTCTGTCATGCCCTTTGCAGCCATACGGTATCGATCAATGCCCATTTGAATTTGGGCAGCTACACCGACCCTATTAAGATTTGATGCCGTTAAAGGATTTTCTTCAGAGGCCACATTATCAATGACATGATCAAGGAGGTTCTTTTCGTAATACTGCGTCTGCTTTTCAGGTATTGGCATTTCGCTAAGCTTCCATATCAGGGGTGTAAAATGCGCACTCTACACTTGATTGAGATCGTAGACAAATTAACCAGCGCCTCCATTAACTTAAGTGGCAAGCATCTGTAGCAGAATTTATTGAAGGTTAATTGGTATTATTTTTCGGGAAACAATTAAGCGATTGAAGTCATTTATTTCTGACCAACAGTTTCCAGTATTTAGAAGTACAGCTCGTCAAGCGGACTTAAAAATTCCTCATTTACGTTAAGCTCCGACAATAAATCCTCGCTGTTGCAATAAGCCCCGAAGATCCCACCTTCTCGCTCTAGTCCTGCGAATACACTGAGATGAAGTTGTTCTGTCGCAGCGCCACAACAATCTTGCAGCAGCAAACAATCAAAACCTCGATCATTTGCATCCCGCATAGTGGATGACACGCACACGTCGGTAGTAACTCCGAGAATAATAATCCGCTTAATTCTTTTTACGCGCAAAATGTGTTCCAAATCTGTAGCATAAAAAGCGCTGTTCCCCGGTTTATCAATGGTAATTTCGCCTTCAGCAGGTTCGAATCCCTCGTAGAAATCGCAACCAATTTCTCCCCGAACTAAAAGTCTTCCCAACGGCCCTAGAGAGCCAACTGCGGCCTCTTGACGCTCTGATTTCAAACGTTTATTTAAGTGCAAGTCAACCAATTCGGGACGATGACTTTCACGTGTGTGGATAATCAGAATTTTACGTTGCCTGATTTTATTTAAAAATATTTTTGCTGGCTCGATAGCGGTAGCAATATGACTGGTGTTTTCACCTAGAGTACCAAAGTAACCTTTAGGGTCGAGAAAATCTCGTTGCATATCTATAACAATTACCGCAGTGCTTTTTAAGTTCCACTCGCCTTCCAAGGGCCATTCATAGGGTTTAGAGTTTTTTATTGAGCGAAGGAAAGTCATTGGGTAACCCCTTTGATCCATTCGCTTGGGAAGCGCAGATTTACATTCTTGCCATCACCAATGACTTTTCCATCACCTGCTTCAATACCGATATAAGTAGCGCTCGTTGCTTTATCACCTAATAAACCGTGAGCAAAAGCAAATGAACTAATTTGTTTCATCTTAGTTTTAAATGCTTCGGACGTTATATAGTCCAAACCAGTTTTGGGCGTAAAAAATTCAATGGTCGACAATTGAGACTCAATATCTGCATCTGTGGTATTTAATTCTTCTGCCATGTATTCAATAAATTTTTTATGGTTTGGATGAGAAGGCGAAAGCATTGCTACTGTTTCGAACCAGGCTCCGGCGATTGCTTTTCCAAGGTTGGGCTCTTTTTTGAGGGTCGCGGTTTTTACAATTAAGCCATCTACAATTTCACCGCGAATATTCGATGAATCGAACACTAAAGACGAATCAGGATACTGCTTGAGTATTGCACTGAGTTGCGGCTTCCAGGTTGCAACAACTTGCGTAGATTTATGGCCAAAAATTGCACCTATATCGCTATCGGAGGTATTTATTATCTTTACATCTTTTTCGCTTAAGCCAATCGACTCAAGCGCTCTGACTAACAGGTAATGAGACCCTGATAGCTCAACCAGACTGATTGACTTACCTTTTAAATCAGCGATCTTTTTACCCTTGCCCCGAATGACAATGCCGTCACTGCCAACCGAAGTACTGAGAGGAACAACTACACTTGTATCAACGCCAGAACTCGCCGGTATAGTGAGTGCATCAAGTGTTATCGCAACTGTCCCTGCGTGTTGGCCCGCAGTAAACTGAGTTTGTGCTTCCATGTAGTCATTAAGCTGAACAGCTTCTAAATTAAACCCGTATTTATCGCCCCATCTTTTCAGTATGCCCTGATGCTGAGCATAGCCTAGCGGCATTGTCCCGGCATAAATAGTCCACGAGATTTTGTAAGTTTCTTTTGCATTGCTTTGAAGAGAAACCGCCATCAATATCAAGCACATTGAAATCAATCGTACGACGCTAGGAATTTTCTGCATATCAGCTACCTTGGGGATGAAGAATTGAAAGCCCAGCATAAGCAGTTAATTCAGCAGGAAAAATGATTATTTGAGCAAGCCAACGTGCAAAAAATGCAGGTTTAAATATTACCGAAAAGTTCCAAAGACTTGGCGATAATTATTCTTGTTTGCTCTTCATTCTTTCGATGCGCAAGTTCAATATTCGACGTTCTGTAAATGGAGTTCGCAAGTATAGGTTGAAGCCTCCCGGCGTCCACATAACGCTGGGCATAGTGGGCAGGGAGAAAACCAACGAACTGCCCTGAAAGCAACATGAAAGCAATTGCTTCCAGGTTAGAGGTGAAACTAAGTTCGCCCAATATCTGAAAACCAACGTCATGTACATCGCTTTCATTTAGGAACGTTCGGGCAGCAAATTTCTGTGATTTGAGCAAGTTTAATATTTCTGACTGATCTGCATTTTCACGTATTGGCCTGGCCACGGGGTTATCAGGCGAGCAATACAAATAGTCTGTCTCTTGATATAGCCCGGTATAGCAAATTGAATCATGACGGTTCTCGAATATGCCAATCGCAATATCAATTCGCTTATCCAACAAATATTTTTCCAGATCATAAGGGTTATTAATTAATACATCGATGTGAACCCGATTCTTAAAGTAGGTCGATATCTCGCCAATGGCTTTATCCAAGTGACAGTTTGGGTCGGTAATAATATTGTCTATGACACCTATTGCAAGGGTTCCTGCTCCCTTCCCACCAATGCCTTCTATTCGATGTTCAAAGGTGCGAAATGACGAGAAAAGTTTTATTGTTTCATCTACGAGCACTCTTCCTTCAGAAGTTAATTTAAACCCTTGGCGGCCACGGTCACAGAGCCTAAGGCCAAGTCTGGTCTCTAAAGAGCTAATAGAACGGCTGATAGTCGATGCATCTTTATTCAGCATCGCCTGAGCGTTGGCGATGCCGTTCGCATCAACAACAGTGAGGAACATTTGTAGATCTTTGATATAAGCTGCGTCGAGATTCATTGAAGCACCATAAATAATATGCGGACGGACCCGAGACTAATACGGAGCAAGTCTAGGATTTCAAGACTAAGATTAACACGGGTGCAAGTGCAAAAAATTAACTCTTGCCCAGTCGTATAGAATGCTTATTTAGTTGTATGGGAAATCAAGCTACGTTGCACTATCTGCAGAAATTACTTCGCTCCTTTGCATCATTTTAATTATTATGAGAAATACTATGTAAACCTATCAATGTATTTTTCAATGTTGCATTTCGGCTAGGACGTTAGAGACCCGCTGGCAAAAAGCCTGCTTTTTAATTGTAAAGTAGCCAACCAGTACCAAAAATACTTGATTCGAATTTAATACCATTTTCTAAATACTCCGTCTCATAGGGTGGATCAACCTCCACCTCGTCAACTTTTTTACCATCTAATGCGTATAAAAAACATTGCAATTCGCCCATTTCTAAAACGTAATTTTTATGCCTGGTAAAATACCAAAATAAAGCGATTCGTTCGATGCCTATTATTGTCTTTGTTTTAACGCAAACCCTGGCAGAAATCTCACCAAAACCTATAAATAAAATTGCGGTTTCTGGCACAAACAAAACTTCTACAGAATTAGCAGATGAATGCGATTCCCAAAATAAATAAATATCGAGGTAGCCGTTATAATTTATACAGGAAATTGTATTGTTTTTAGATCCAGTAGACTCAATAAACAGCTCTTTGCTTTTATACAAAGATGCGTCATTGCATTTCTGATGAGTAATTGAAATTTCTGCATCTTCAATCACTACTTTACTTACTATCATATTAATTAATCTCTATTTTTCAGAAAAACTAAACAAGGGGGATCGCCTTTTTTACAACAGTATGACTTGCACATTTCTTCATCAAGCTATTCAAAGCCAAGCCCTCACGAGCTTGGCAATGTGACTCAATATACCCCGATTTATTTCTTAGCGGAACTTTGAATTGCCTTGATCACCAGACAGCCATCACTCACTTCGACATCAACAGCGGTGCCAATAGTAAAGCCTGCTTTCTTCAGCCAAAACCCTTTGAGCAACATATAGGGAACAGGAGGTGGTGCTCTGTAAGTGCTGGGACTACTGCTTAAAACATAATCGTAAAAGCCCATGCGGACTTTAAGTTTGCGGGTATAAAAAGATTTTTCTTGGGCCGAGCGAAGCTCTGGCGTTATAGTACGTTTAGCCATGATTGATACTCTTGATATCGATTGTGGTTAGCTGCCTCTGGGTGTTGCTGCACTCAGGGGTAGCGCCTTTTTAAGTTTAGAATTTACAGTTCAAAAATACCTCCGATTGAGTAAAAACTGCGCTCCTATAGAACACTAAAAATCTGGTTGAATCAACAGGTTTTTACGAAATTTAAAAATTTTTGATTTTATTTTAAAGCCAACGTAAAAAATATCTCAGACCACACCCATCTTTTTCCAAAGCACACAACCATCCTCCCTTAGTTCAAGGGAGGGCTAGGGGCGCCCGGCCAGGGAGGGTTTTACTTTCATCAGTTGCAGTTTGATCTCATTAAAAACAATTACCGTTACTACATCGCAAAAAAAGCGAGAATTCCCAGACCCACCTTAAGGTTACGGTAGATTCATCAGCGGAATGGCATCTACTTAAGTTGATTCTTCAATTTTTACACTTATTATTATTTTTAAATAGGAACATTGAATACATTACCCGCACTAGCTATCGAGCATTATCAATGCAATTGATTACGGAACTTAGAATGTATTCAACCATGTAATCGGTTGTGGATTGAATTAGTCGGCGCGGCACTATAATCCAAAACAAAAGTGTTGTTGCAAGCCTTAGCTATTCATAAAATTTTCCAGCATAAATAATATGCGCGCACCTATACCAAGGATTTTGTTCAACTGTTTTGTTGGATTTATTAAAGGAAGATGAGTTGCCCCAAGCAGCAGCTGCACTCAGCATATTATCGATAGATCCATTCTCCCAGCCCAAAGCTCCTTTTGAATAGGGAGGAGATGGATTTCTAATTTCAAGCTCTCGCTCGTTTTCAAAATCTTCCGCTAGAGCCTGGATGAAATCCAAAAAACTTTTTTCATCATTGACTTCTTTTAAAAGCTCATCAAGATTCATAATTTTTACTCTTGTCAGTCCAAACATTCGCCATAATGGGTCAATTATTTACTACAAAAACTCAATTGTTATTATTCAAGTTCACTAAGCCGCGTCACGATAGCATCCTTATCCAAGTAGCTAAAAATAATTCGGCTTTGTTCACTTGAATGAGAAACCATTGATAAGACACCCACGAAAAACCCAGCAAAACTAGAATAGACCATTAAAGATGCAGTATCTGTTAAATGAAATCTATACCCAGCGTATAAAGCTATAACGACAAGT
The DNA here is from genome assembly GCA_040385335.1 of Pseudomonadota bacterium. Lineage (GTDB taxonomy): Bacteria > Pseudomonadota > Gammaproteobacteria > Pseudomonadales > Cellvibrionaceae > Cellvibrio. The sequence continues at coordinate 4,135 of JAZKHP010000033.1, read as the reverse complement.
AAACAAAAAATAAGAGCCAGCAGTTGTACCTTTTTTGAATTTTTCAAGCGTATTTCAGGCTGTTCAATAAAGTCTAAAGCTGCAAGCAAAACTTTCTTTTCATAAACTACATTCATTTGGACCTCAATGATATTAATAAATAATTAATTATTTAATGTTAAATTTTATCTTGCGCATTACCTTTTTAAAAATCTAAGCGAGCAGAACTATAAAAAAACTCTAGGGATTTACATCCTTTTCACAACCTTCAACCAGTTTTTTATATGCGCAGGGAAAAGCGTATGCGCCAACCTTACCGCTACCAAGCTCACCAGGCCAAGGGACACCAACAGAATTTTTCTTTACAAAACGTTTTAATTTTTCCCACCATTTTTTACATTCGGGTGGCGCCACAGTACCCACAACACTAAAGTAATTTCCAATCCAGTTAAACCCGGATCTACCAATAGCATGCTCGTTCCTTTTACTGAATTCCCGAAATGTAAAATGAAATGTTTCCGGCGCTGCCGCACCAAACCAGGGAACCTCAGCTAATTCATGTTTTAGAGTTTGTTCCCAACCCACAAATGGATTCAACACTAAAACATCTTTAACATTAACACTACCAGAGGGAATTCTGAGTGGACCGGATCCTATAAACCAAAGGCAGTAGCTCTTTGACTCAACACTATGTAATTCGTTAACTGCTTTCCAGCGATAAGTATTTCCAATCTGAGAATCCTTTACTATCCATGCAATATCGCTATCGGCATTTACCCAATCAATAATTATTTTCGCATCTGATTCAGTTAAATATAAAATTATTTCAGCCATAGGTCCTGCTTAACGTAACGGTAGAGTTATCACACAGTCATTCTGACTTAAACTACATCCCTTTATCATCCTAATTATTTGGTGAGTTATTTGACCATGTAGAAATCTTTATGGTTTAACCATTTGGAAAAAAGATCTACCCCTATAATTGATTCATCTTTAAATTCAAAAAAGTCCTCACTTTCAAGAATGGCCGGATCTGAAGTGTAAAAATTAAGTGAGCTGCCAAACATTACATACCCATTAACTATTCGGGCCACAGCTAGCGTTATTTCTCCCAATTTAATATGATCTTCACGACCATTACACATTGCACACAAACCGATAATATCTTTAGGTTGCCATCCCAGCGAACTTTCTATCCCAGAATAATCATCAAGCTCTTCAGGATAATCTGGTCCCAGACTGTAAATTAAAGGATGACCATCAATCCAAAAGTCACTCCGACGAACCTCGTCTGCTCTTTCATAGATGTACTTTGAAATTTCATCCGATATTTTTTGATCTATTTTAATGGGGACTAAAATCCCTACTGTTGGCCCAGCCATAATTTTCTTACTCTGGTTTTACCCTAAAAAGCAGACACTTTAACCATCGGCCAAAAGCGAACATTTTGAGGGTTGAACAATTATTGCAGCTAAATCGCTAACCTTTTTCAAAGTGAGTTATCACCTCCATCCCCTGCCAAGGGTAGGGTCGGGGTGGGGTTCGGTCTTCACATTCTAAATTGCCCAAAATTAAGCTCCTCAGCCCCTTTTATGGTCGCCTGCTTTGATAAGTCATGCTTGCAACACCTATTTTTTATTTTAAAAGATTATAGTATTGCGCTGACCGGTTGAATCCACAGCCAAGAGCTGACATTAAGAATATCGATTCAGTTGAGTCCTTAAGCTCTTGTCCTAATCTTTAATCAATGACAAGTTTTGAAAAAAGACTTATCACATCATTATCCTTGAAATCTTCCTTTTCTCGTAAGCGCCTTGATGTATAACTTGATGTCTGGCTTTCATAAGAAGACTCGTCCAAATTACTTATTTTTTCGTTTATAACTTCCTTGGCTTTACAAATATCATGCCCCGAGACGTTTGAAATTTGTTCCAAAATCTCAAGATGTTCTGTGAGCTCTCGCTCAGTGCCCAAATATCGTATTTCATCGTCTGTGTTATTTATCCGATTAGATATATCGCAATCTAATGCTCGCTTTAATTCATCTAAAATTGGATTGTGAAAATAACATTCGATATTCTTATAAACGCAAGAAAGGTCATCTAGCGGGATTCCTTCACTTATCACTTTATACAACCTTTCTTCTACGAGTTTTTTTATGTTGCTTTTATATTTATTTTTATCATCAAGATTTTCCATAACCATCATATGTAGTGCTGGTAAATCCCTCGCTTCACTCCACATTCTACAAGCTGGAAAATCTGAACTCAGCAATGCTGTAGCTTTCGCGAGATATTGCTCATTCCGCGAGTTTACCCACCATTCGATCAGTAGTTCAATCCTGTTAGGCAGTGTAAGATCATCTCTATACAGATAAACAGTCCCATTTATTATTTCTGTTTTATTGACTGAGGTGACTTCTATTTTTGATGAGAATTCGATAAATTTATTAGCGAAGTCCGTCAAATAATTTTTATTTCCACTGAAAATGGCTTTGCCATAACTCCAAACAGCTTTCGCCACATCTACCCGCTTCACGCCTAAAGGTAACACATTTATAAATTCCTTATTGGTAAAGTATAATTTTAAAAAATCCTTCAATGATGGATTTACAAACGACGTATTCTTTCCAGATATTGATAAAAACCCTGACTCCAACAACCTTAGTGAATTCTCAAAGTCGTTAGGATTAACCGATTGCCCATAATAAGATGCTATTGCACGATGAAAATATTGATAAACATCTCTCAAATCCTCAATATCCTGACTATACTCATTTCCAAAAAATAGTGCTGTAAGTAAATTTTTTGATGCCAAATTTAATGCCTCAAACGGCTTTTTCCATATGAGCTCAGGTTTTTGCAATGCTTGAAATATATAGCTTGCATAATTTTCAGGCGACACTGACTCGATACAATCGCTTGAAACAGATGCAATTACTCTAGGATTATAATTTTTATGATCTACAATTTTAATAAGCCAATCTTCTCGCAAAAGCGCTGCAAAATGCAGCTTACTAAAACCAGATACCGCCAAATGATTAAACAAAATATGTGCCTTAACCCTTCTCGTGTACAGACCCACATCTAATAAATATTTTGAAAGCTGAAATCGCGGATTGTCAACGTAGTCAGATATCGTGCGCGCTTCTTCAAAAATGTGCGCGCGCGTGGTAAGGACGAAGCGTGAATTTTTTGAGTCTCTTACCCTCTTTACAAATTTTGCTAGAGCGCTGTCTTGATTCAACAATGACTGTCGATCTAACTCAATTCGTCCCAGAAAATCATCGAAAAAGAAAATGGTAGGTGTGCCATCATCAATATTTACAAACCCTTCTCTCAACGTCCTTATTTCATAAAATCGCCAGCCATCATGAAGATATTTGTACAAAACCATTTTAGCTAACGTCGTCTTTCCTACACCGGGAAAACCAGAAACGATCAGGACTTTCTCACCTTCTAACTTTGCGACAGCCTCATCAAAGCTTGGATTTTTCACATATACTTTTACTTCTTCCCTAATCTCATGTTCGGTTACTTTAGTAAATTCTTCAAGCCCGGATTGCAATACCCTTTTGAGTACGCTGGCTCCAGAGAGCCATAGCTTTACGTGAGAACTTTCAATTTTTGGATATCGCCTTATCGCTGCGCCAATATCTTCTTTTCCCCATACATCATTAGGCGATTTCATGTACGGTTTAAAAATTTCATATAGCTGATTACTTCTTAATGGAGTAAGCGAACATGAAGTAAAGAATACGTACCTTGTAATATTTAGAGCTTTTAATTTTTCTATTTCCTTTTTTGCAGAATTTAAAAGGTCTTGAAATTTTGAATTCGCGTAGTGCTTACATTGAAGAATAATGAAGCCATTTCCTTTTGAGTGTCGCCCATCTATTCCACCGTCAGGACCAGGCCCAAAAGATGAAAATCTAACACCAAACTCTTCGCGAGCGATATCCAGACATAGATCCTCAAAATCTATCGCAGAAAGATTGTTTAGATCAGCCATCACTATACCTTTCAGCTATTTTCGTACAATTGTCATTATTAACAAAACCAGGGTCAAGTCTTACATGTTGCTTCAGATTTAAAACGCAAAAAGGTCGAGTAGACCAGCGGCACTTCCCCGTCAGCCCCTCACAGAACCGTACGTG
>JAZKHP010000032.1:137824-166706 GCA_040385335.1 Pseudomonadota bacterium | reverse complement strand
GAGTGGAGGGATTCGAACCCCCGACATTCTGCTCCCAAAGCAGACGCGCTACCGGGCTGCGCTACACTCCGAAACCTTGAGATGCTCAGCATTTCAAGAGGTGCGCATGATATCCACGGGCATCCGACACGTCAACGGAAAAATGAAAAATATTCAACTTATTCGCGGGCTTAGCTGTCTTGCTAACAATCTTTAAGTGCTCTCTCAGAAATTTTTCAGGGTTTGCCGGATGCATTCAGTTGTTTTGCACAAGGCATCATGTGGTTTTATCACTAAGTTGGATGCTTAATAACCTGAATGAATAGTTTTACTTGTTTCAATGCATCTCTCTGTTCAAAATGAAGACTTCATTTATGGAATCGAGGTTTTTATGTCCGACAAGTCTGTCAGCGAGGCGATGAGATTAGGGATGCGCCGGTTGGCTTCTGGTGTGTGTGTGATTTCTGCGCGGATTGGAGGTGAAGGTTTTGCTATGACGGCATCTTCAGTAACCTCGGTTTCGGATAATCCTGCATCTTTGCTGGTATGCATTAATAAATTAGTTTCGCAGCAGGAATACTTTTCTACTCAGGGCAGTGTTTTTGCAGTTAATGTGTTGGGAGAAGGGCATCAGGCGGTCTCCAATTTGTGTGCGGGACGAGAACCCGGGCGAAATAGATTTAGTCTGGGCGATTGGAAACAGAATTTGGCTTGCCCTTATTTGGCAGACGCACAAGTCGTATTTTATTGCGAAACCGATATGTTCATTAGTTATGGTACCCATCAAATTGTTATAGCGCGCATCAATAATGTGCAAGTAGGGGAAATTCCCTTTGCTCCCCTGCTGTATGCCGACGGCAAATATGGGCATTTTGTGGGCACATGAAATTTAAGATGCCGGTATTAGGTAAATATCAAGTAAAAAATATCATTAAGAAAATAAACTATAAAATATCTTGCATTATTAAACTTTTATTTCTACAAAGGATTTACGGTAATAATCATTCATCTTTCTTATGCACATCTGCAAGGTATTGCTTGAGTACTGAGCACAAAATTAAATTTGAAAACAAAAAAGTTAATTTTATGCTAGTAAAACAGGATAACCTATTGATAAATAAAGAAATAATTGTTGAGGTTAAAAAGCGATCAATTTAAGGGGTTGTCAGATTTAATAAGGGTTTGCTCCTGTTTCCCAAAATCTATCCACTAAGTTATCCACAGAAAATGTGGACAATTTTTTGATGAAGAAATATGTGCAATAAAGTTACAATTTTGATTTTGTCTGACCTTTTTGCACTTAAAATCTACAAAAAAATTTAATTTTTATTCATTTTTAACCAGGTTTTTAATATGACATCATGTTTAACTGTTGCCGTTTTAGGTGGCGGAAGTTTCGGCACAGCGATTGCGAATATCATTAGTTACAATCAAAACAAAACTTACCTTTGGATGCGCTCAGCTGAACGCGCAGCAGCTTGTGAGCAGGCCCGGGAGAACATTCATTATCTTCCTGGCTATCGTTTGACGGATAACCTCATTATTACCTCGGATTTGAAGATCGCTATCAGTGAGAGTGATTTGGTCTTTGTATCCATTCCAAGCCACTCATTTCGTGCAGTTACCCGCAGTATTAGCTCATTGTTAAGACCCGACGCCATAGTGGTTAGTACCGCCAAGGGAATAGAGCCTGAGGGCTTTACCTTAATGAGCCAAATTTTGGAGCAAGAGCTCCCTAATCATCCGATCGGTGTATTAAGCGGTCCCAATTTTGCGAAAGAAATTGTGCGTCAACAACAAACCGGTAGTGTTATTGCAAGCGAAGATGAACGAGTGATTAGCTGTGTGCAGCAAACATTGTGTTCGGAAACTTTTCGGGTTTACGCTAACCATGATCGCTACGGAGTGGAATTGGGCGGCGCGCTAAAAAATATTTACGCGATTATTTGTGGTATGGCTGCTGCCTTGGGGGCGGGACAGAATACTCAAGCTATGTTGTTAACACGTAGTCTTGCTGAAATGGGACGTTTTGCGCATATTATGGGAGCCAATCCTATGACTTTTCTCGGCTTGGCAGGCGTTGGTGATTTGATACTCACGTGCACTTCTAATTTAAGTCGTAATTATCAGGTTGGTTTTGCCCTAGGGCAGGGCAAGCCGCTCAATGAAATTGTAGCCAATTTAGGCCAAGTTGCTGAAGGCGTTAATACGCTTAAGCAAGTGAAGAAAAAAGCCGACGAAATGGGCGTTTATATGCCCTTGGTGGCGGGTCTCTACGGAGTATTGTTTGAGCAAAAATCCATTGCCGAAGTCGCCCGTAGCTTGATGTTAGGTGAGCAGAATACTGATGTTGATTATATGGGGGTCTAGCAATGAACGAACAACTTACTTCTAATTTAAAATCCAGCAAACATTGGTTACGCCTTGTTTTCATGCTGATATTCGCAGCGCTTTTACAGCTTGCAAGTATTGTGATGTGGATTCTAGTTATCGCACAATTTCTTTTTTCATTATTTACCGGTGAAGATAATATTAATTTACGAAAATTTGGTCATTCGCTTTCTACCTATATCTTTCACACTTTAAAATTTCTTAGCTACAACAGCGAAGAAAAACCATTTCCATTTTCTGATTGGCCGGTGACAAAGGACCCAGTGGTAACAGACCCATTGGAAAAATAACTCGTTGGGAAAATAAAATGCAGCTCTATATTTTGCGTCACGGTCAGGCAGAATCACAATTAACAACGGATGAAGCGCGCAATTTAACCGCTAAGGGAAGAGTTGATGTTGCACTTAGCTTAAAATCGTCAGCGGAAGAATTAAAATCAGTGCAGGTAATTTGGGCCAGCTCGCTAGTTCGCGCGCAACAAACTGCACAGATTGCGCATAACTTTTTAACACCGGAAAGTGAAAATATTGTGTTAAAAACAACAGATTTAATTGTGCCTGAAGCAGACCCTTATGTGTTTTTCAAGGCATTGCAGGCTACTCAGCTGCAAGCAATTTTAGTGGTAAGTCATCAGCCATTTGTAGGGCAGATCATTGATTTATTATGTGGTACTTATGATGGATTTCACCCAATGAACACTAGTTCATTAGCTTGCGTGGATTGTGAAAGCGTTGCTGCGAATATGGGTAAACTGCGTTGGTTGAGGCATGTTAATGGATAATAAATGTGTGGAAATTGGTGAGCCAAAACAATTATCTTTTGCCATTGATGGTTTGCATTTTGCTGCGCAGGAATGGGGTGAAAAAGGTCAGTTACCCGTGCTGGCTTTGCATGGGTGGCTCGATAATTCTGCGAGTTTCTCCGCATTGGCTGGCAAATTAAAAAATATTCATCTAGTTGCTATTGATATGGCGGGCCATGGTCAAAGTAGTCACAGGCATGGTGTAGCACCTTACAATATTTGGGAGGATGTCGCAGAAATATTTGCGATAGCTGATCAATTAGGATGGCAAGAATTCGCGTTGCTTGGGCATTCGCGCGGAGGAATTATCGCCACTATTGCATCCGGAACTTTCCCTAAACGCATTACTCATTTGGCGCTCATTGAAGGAATAATGCCTGAGTCCATTCTCGCCGAGGATGCACCCAAGCAATTGGCTTTATCTATTAAAGGCATTAAAACCCAATCAGCAAAACCACTTTCTGTGTATCCTGAAGTTGCCAGTGCCATTGCCGCACGTGAACGCGGAATGTTTCCTTTAAGTTATAGTGCGGCCAAGGCATTAACTGAGCGTGGCTTGAAAACCACTTCCGGAGGTGTTTGTTGGAGTACCGATCAGCGTTTGCTGGCGCCGTCTGCGGTTAAATTCCTTCCGGAGCAAATGGCGGCTTTTATTAAGCAAGTGAAAGCCCCGATAAAATTAATTCTGGCTAAAGATGGCATGCCAAAATTTTTTCCTGTGTATCTTTCCTTTCTTGAAGCCTTTCCGCAAATCGAAGTTCATATGCTTCCAGGTAATCATCACCTGCATATGGAGCAAGGGGTGGATGCGGTTGCAAACATATTTAATAATTTTTTTGCAACGAGACCATAAATGAAATTTTGCTTGAGTCTATTCGCTGTTTTTATAGCACTACTGTCTATGCATGTTACGGCTGCGGTGGAATTAAATCTACAACCTTATCCAAATGCTCGCGAAGTTACTCGCACCATTACCACTACCAATGAATATTTGCTGGCATTAGGTAGCTACAAAAAAGTAGATAGCAATTGGATAGTGGATAGATCACAACGGTTAAGTGGTGCCCTGGAACGCATCACACTTGAACTGCCTGCTGACCACAATGCTGAAAATGGATTTAATTTTTATAAAGAGCAATTGGGAAAATATAATTTACGCGAGCTGTTTCATTGTAAGGCGCGTGACTGTGGGACGAGTAATAGCTGGGCTAATAATCATTTTAAAATAATCCAACTTTACGGCCTTGATCAATATCAGCATTACGCGGCTTATGAAATCACCAGCGCCAATGAGAATCCATTTTATGTGGTGCTTTATGCTGTTGTGCGTGGCAATAAGCGTGCTTACTTGCAAATGGAAATTTTGCAAGTCGATAAGGTCGATGATATTGGAGTGGCCTCCAGCCCGGAAACTTTATTAAAATTATTGAATGTAAATGGCTATTTTGTGTTTCCGGATTTTGCCTTACAAAATAAAACTACACAACCTAATGCTGGTGATTCATCTAATAAGACTGAGTTGGCACGCGTTAAATCGGCTCATGTGCAGGTACTGGCAAATTTACTTAATTTACAGCCAGCTTTAGTCATAGCCTTGGTCGGTCACGACTATTCTCCAATTCCGCTTGAGCAACAACAGTTAGCATCAAAAAAATATGCCGAACAAGTTAAGGCCGCATTAGTAGCGCAGGGGGGCGATCCAAAACGTATCCAAACTTTTGGCGTCGGAAGCTTGGCTCCTGCGGGGCGGGGCGATAGGGATATTCGCGTGGAAGTCGTAAAAATAAATCAATAACGATTTAAATTATCAATCAGATTGACACGCAGTGGTCATGCTTTAGTGTCAGCCATTGCGCCTAGTCTGGAAATGTAGCTATAAACACATTCAGGCTGCGTTATTGGCGGGATTAGCCCCTGTCAAGAGGGGCGTTGCAAATGCAAGAAAATAATAATTAAAATAAAAAATAAATGAAAAAATTTTAACTTACTAAAGATAAAAATTCTAATCGTGTCGCTTGATTGCTGCGAAAGGTGCCGAGCATTGCTGAGGTTTTCATGGATGAGTTTTGTTTTTCAACACCGCGCATCATCATGCACATATGCTTGGCTTCGATAATAACGCCGACCCCGGAAGCTTGCGTTATTTCTTGAATAGATTTCGCTATTTGCAACGTAAGTTGTTCCTGGATTTGTAAGCGCCGCGCAAACATATCCACAATTCGCGCAATTTTGGATAGGCCCAATACTTTCCCGGTGGGGATGTAAGCTACATGCGCTTTGCCAATAAACGGCAGCATATGATGTTCGCAGAGCGAGTAAAGCTCCACGTCTTTTACAATAATCATTTCATCGGAATCAGAAGGAAAGAGAGCATCATTGACGACATCTTCAATCGTTTGCTGATAGCCACGTGTTAAAAATTGAAATGCCTTTGCGGCGCGTTCGGGAGTATCAACTAAGCCCGGGCGGGTTAAATCTTCACCAATGCCAGCAATAATATTTGCAAAATGTTCTTTCATACCCATGCTCTTTCATAAAAGTTCGTAAAACGACAGTCAACCGTTCCTATTGGCACGGTTCAACCTAAAGCAGTTTACATTTTTCGTCGCTCAATTTATATAAAGTTTCATTCCTCCTGCCGGGTTTCGGTAGAATAGCGGCACATTTTTTTATCGAGTTATGCGTATGTCCGCTATCAATCCCAGTATTTGCGATGAGCTGTTTACCCTGCGCGATTTTATTCGCTGGGGTGTTAGTGAATTTACGGCCGCTAAATTATTTTTTGGCCATGGCACCGATAATCGTTGGGATGAAGCTGAACAGCTGGTGCTGCATGCGATTCATTTGCAGCCACCGCTGAGTGACGAATGGCTCAGCGCACGCTTAACCCGAGTCGAGCGCGAAAGGATATTGATGAATTTACAGCGCCGTATTGAAGAGCGTATTCCAGCGGCTTATATCACCGGTCAGGCTTGGTTTGCCGGTCTTCCGTTTATTGTCGATGAGCGGGTATTGGTACCGCGCTCGCCCATTGGCGAATTAATTGAAAAACGTTTTGAACCCTGGTTATCGAGTGAGCCACAGCAAATTCTGGATTTATGCACGGGCAGTGGTTGCATCGGCATTGCCTGTGCTTATTTTTTTCCTGAAGCTGAGGTGCAATTAAGCGATATTTCTTTTGATGCGCTGGCCGTGGCCGAGGAAAATATTCAGCAGCATGGCTTGGAAGAGCGTGTGTTTGCCATGCAATCTGATTTATTTACGAACTTAATAGGTCAAAAATTTGATGTGATCGTCTCTAATCCGCCTTATGTGGACGCCGATGATTTGGCCACTATGCCCGATGAATACCATGCTGAGCCAGAAATAGGCTTGGGTTCGGGAGAAGATGGTTTGGACTTCACGCGTCGGTTGCTGCGTGAAGCCAGCGATTATTTAACCGATGATGGTGTGTTAATTGTGGAAGTCGGTAACTCATGGGTTGCGCTTGCAGCGGCTTATCCAGGCTTGCCTTTTACCTGGATTGAATTCGAGCGCGGTGGACACGGGGTATTTATGTTGACGGCACAGGATTTAGTGAAAGCGAAAGCAGAAAATAAGCTGTGACGTCTGCAGCAATGTGCGACTCCGGTTGAATGCCTGTTATTTCAAGACTCGCTGTAAATACATCCCTGTAAGCTCGACGTCGGCTCCTGCCTCCGACGGTCTTGAAATAACAGGCATTCAACCTTCGTACTGGCCGATAACTCACGTATAATTCCCCCACTTTTTTAAAACATTTTTTCGCAGAGATACTTATGTCTGGCAATACTTATGGCAAATTATTTACGGTTACTTCTTTCGGTGAAAGTCATGGCCTTGCATTGGGCTGTATTGTTGATGGTTGCCCACCCGGATTAGCGTTAACAGAAGCTGATTTGCAGATCGATTTAAATCGTCGCAAGCCGGGCCAATCGCGTTTTACTACCCAGCGTCAGGAAGACGATTTAGTCAAAATACTCTCCGGTGTATTTGAAGGGAAAACTACGGGTACGCCTATAGGGTTGATCATCGAAAACACCGATCAGCGTTCAAAAGATTACTCCAATATTAAAGATCAATTTCGTCCTGCACATGCCGATTACACCTATATGCAAAAATATGGTGTTCGCGATTATCGCGGCGGCGGTCGCTCGTCAGCGCGGGAAACGGCCATGCGCGTAGCGGCAGGTTCAATCGCAAAAAAATACCTCAAGGATTTTTACGGAGTTCAGGTGCGCGGTTTTTTATCGCAGCTTGGACCGATAAAAATTAATCCGGTAGAAGTTGCGGCAATCGATTGGGATCAAATCGAACAAAACCCTTTCTTCTGTCCCGACGCTAGTAAAGTCGCAGAGATGGAAGATTATATGAAAGCGCTTAACAAGGAAGGCGATTCCATAGGGGCAAAAATTACCGTGATTGCTACTAATGTTCCGCCCGGTTTGGGCGAGCCTATTTTTGATCGTCTGGATGCAGAAATCGCCCATGCACTCATGAGTATTAACGCCGTAAAAGGTGTAGAAATTGGTGAAGGCTTTGCGGTTGTCGAACAAAAGGGCAGCAAGCATCGCGATGAAATGACGCCCGAAGGTTTTCTCTCCAATAATGCCGGCGGGATTCTCGGTGGTATTTCTTCGGGGCAGGATATTATTGCTAACATCGCCTTAAAGCCAACATCCAGTTTGCATATTCCCGGTCGCAGTGTGGATGTGCATGGTAATGCCGTAGAAGTGATCACTAAAGGTCGCCACGACCCTTGCGTGGGTATTCGTGCAACGCCGATTGCGGAAGCGATGTTGGCCCTGGTGTTAATGGATCATATGTTGCGCCAGCGTGCCCAGAATGGTGGAGTGCATCACAGTGTTCCGGTGATTCCGGGCAGTGTAAAAAAATAATTTTTAGTGAAAGGAGCATTCAATTGAACTTGATCGCCAATACCCCTGAACCGCCATACTACGCAGTGATTTTTTCCAATCATCGCACTGATGTTAATGAAGGTTATGAGGTAATGGCGATGAGAATGATTGAGCTTGCCGCGCAACAACCAGGATTTTTGGGCGTCGAATCGGTGCGTGAAGATTTGGGTATCACGGTTTCTTACTGGGCAGATTTGGAATCAATAAAGAAATGGAAAGCGAACGCCGAGCATTTGGTTGCGCAAAAAATGGGCCATGAAAAGTGGTATAGCTCATTCAAAACCAGAATCGCAAAAGTTGAGCGAGACTACGGAGTTTAAATTTTTTTTGAATATTTTTGCTCCGCTTATGATGATTTTTGTATGCCCGAAAAAAATAACAACGCTAATGCCTTCCCTTATTGGCGCCTCTCCAGTTTCTATTTTTTCTATTTCGCCGTGGTGGGTTCACTCACGCCTTATTGGGGCGTCTATTTAAAATCCCTTGGTTACAATGCAAAAGATATAGGTGTTATCACCGCTATTATTTTTATCACACGCATGGTTGCACCCAATTTTTGGGGTTGGCTTGCCGATAAAACCCAGCAGCGTTTACGTATCATTCGTCAGGGCAGTGCAATTTCCTGCTTATTTTTTGCAGGCGTTTTAGTGAGTCATCATTATACCTGGTTGCTTATTGTTATCAGTTGTTACACTTTTTTTTGGCATGCGGTATTGCCACAATTTGAGGTAATTACACTGACGTATCTTGGTGATCAACATCACCGTTATAGTCAGATTCGTTTGTGGGGGTCTATTGGTTTTATAGCAGCTGTAGTTGGTTTGGGTTGGCTATTTGATTGTTTTACTATTCGTTTTTTGCCGATTGCCATGTTGAGCTTTTTGGTGTTGATTTGGTTGTCCAGCTTTTCGTTTAAAGAAAAGGCGGTGCCAAAAAAAACGACACACTCAAGCGGATTTTTAAAGGTTGTATGGCAGCCAGCTATAGTGTGTTTTTTGCTTTCCAGTTTTTTACTGCAAGTGAGTCACGGTCCTTACTACACTTTTTATAGTTTATATTTGCAAGAAAATTATGGTTATACCAGTACCGCCACGGGTTTGTTATGGGCGCTGGGGGTATTGGCGGAAGTCGCCATATTTTTAGTTATGCCGAAAATAATGCATAGATTTACCCTGCGCAATTTATTGTTAATGAGTTTTTTTATAACGGCAATTCGTTGGTGCATCATCGGCTACGGTGCCAATTGGTTGTGGCTGTTGTTATTTGCACAGTTACTTCATGCGTTTAGTTTTGGTGTGGCTCATGCGGCATCCATAGAAATTGTACGCACGCATTTCCACGGCGCACAGCAAGGGCAGGGGCAGGCACTGTACAGTTCCTTTAGCTTTGGTGCTGGCGGTGCCCTGGGTGCTTTAATCAGCGGATTGTTGTGGGATCACAGCGCCAGCTTTACCTTTTTAATGTCGAGTACGTCCGCACTTATCGCTTTCGTTATCGCTTATTTTGGGCTACATTTAAACCATGCCACAGCTACTTTGAAAGAGTAATCGTTATGCAGAATTTAACCGTTGCTTTAGTTCAGCAAGAAATTGTTCCCAATAATCCGCATCATAATCTCCATGTTTTTAGCAAAGCGATGGAGCACTTAAATAATGTGGATTTAATCATATTGCCAGAAGTTTTTACCACCGGGTTTTGTGCCAATGCACGTAACTATGCCGAACAGGTTGATGGTGCGGCCTACCAATGGATGGCAAAACAAGCGCACAAATTAAATGCCGTGGTTACCGGAAGCTTGGTCGTAAAAGTAGATGATACGCATTTTAATCGTCTGGTATGGATGCGTCCCGACGGCAGCTACCTTCATTACGATAAGCGCCATTTATTTCGTATGGCTGGTGAACACGAACGTTATGCCATTGGTAATGAGCGCGTGTTAGTCGAATTAAAAGGTTGGAAAATTTTACCGCTAATTTGTTATGACTTACGTTTTCCCGTGTGGAGTCGCAATCGCAATGATTACGATCTTGCGCTCTACGTCGCCAATTGGCCAAGTGCTCGCGCTTTACATTGGAATCGTTTGTTGCAAGCAAGAGCGATTGAAAACTTAAGTTATGTTGCTGGTGTTAATCGTGTGGGCATGGATGAGAAGCATCAACATTATTCTGGAGACTCTGGCATTTTTGGTCCGGCAGGTGAGGTGTTATTGCAATCGCAAGAAACAGGTGTTTTTGTGCTGGAACTTTTTGCGGATAGATTAAAGCAGTATCGCGAAAGTTTTCCGGCGTTTATGGATGCGGATGGGTTTGAGTTAAGGGTGTAAAGGTATTGCAATCAATCTGCATTTCCCATAAATAAGCTTTATCACCAAGCTTTGCTACTTATATTCCCCCTTAGATACTTCTTGACTGGACCTGTAGTCAGGTGCTATTAATGGTGCTGTATGTAATTGAGGCTAGTAATATGCAAACCAAATTCTCCGAAGATGTCATTCCACTGTCAGATTTAAAAATAAACCCTGGGAAAGTCGTCAACCACGCTAAAGATACACACAGACCCATTCTCCTTACCAGTCGAGGACGGGGCATAGCTGTTGTTCAGGGGCTTGAAGAATACGAAAAAAATGCAGAAGAGTTAGCCTTCGTGAAAGCCATAGTTCAAGGTTTAATGGAAATAAATGAAGGCAAAACAATGGAGTTGAGTGAAGCTAAAAAGCGGCTTGGAATTGTGTAATTGAAAATTTTGATTGCTGAATCTGCTTTTTCTGACCTGGAAAATATTAAAGCTTATTACACCGAACAAGGCGTACCCGTCATTGGACAAAATTTTGTAGCGGCTATTATTGAGCACATTCAAACATTGGCAGATTATCCCAGTATCGGTCGAGTAGTACCTGAGTTTGATAAAGAACACATACGCGAAATAATTCATTCTCCCTTTCGAATTGTTTATTTGCGAGAAGAAAGTGTGGTGCAAATTATTAGAGTTTGGCGTAGTGAAAGATTGTTGAGGTTGCCGGAGGCTTAATATAAATTTTAATGGATAGATTAAAACAGTCTCGCGATAATTTTTCGGAGTTTATTAATGCGGATGGGTTTGAGTTGAAGTTGTAATAACAGATTTATGGGTAATTGGTTGAAATGTTGGGCTTCGCAAGCTCAGCGCCAACCTACTATCTCGCGATATAAAAATTTTCTAGCCCCAAGCTTTTGAGGCTAGAAAAAATTAAAGCTTAAGAAATCTTAAACTCCGGTCTCTGCGTATTTCCACTTCTTCTCGGTGCATGATTGCCACCAGGTTTTGCGCTTGCGCCATTCCCAGTTTTTGCTCCGCCGTGACTTGAGCTACTACCAGGTTTATGACTCGGTTTGCCAGAAGTATTTTGGCCTGGTGTTCTTGGTTTTGCACCGAAGGATGGTTTGCCGCCACCACCGCTTCTGCTGTTACCGCCACCGCCGCCGTTATTTCTGCCGATAGTCATGCTGCGGCCTAATACAATTGGCTCGGCACGAATAGTGGGGTCTGGTTCAAAACCAACGATGACTTCTTTTTCGATATCGCGTTTAATTAATTTTTCAATGTCGTATAAGAAACGTTGTTCATCAATACACACTAAAGAAATTGCTACGCCTTCGCTGCCTGCACGACCCGTACGGCCGATGCGATGCACGTAATCTTCTGGCACGTTGGGCAATTCATAGTTGACAACGTGGGGTAGTTGATCGATGTCAATTCCACGCGCAGCAATATCAGTGGCAACTAATGCGCGAATCTTTCCACGTTTAAAATCATCCAGGGCTTTAGTGCGTGCACCCTGACTTTTGTTGCCGTGGATAGCGGCGGCACTAATGCCATCTTCAGCTAATTGTTCGGTTAAGCGATTTGCGCCGTGTTTAGTGCGAGTAAAAATTAATACTTGCTGCCAGTTACCTTGGGTAATTAATTCAGATAACAGCTCACGTTTACGGTTGCGGTCAACTGGGTGAACTCGTTGTTCAACTTGTTCGCTCGCGGTGTTGCGACGGGCAACTTCGATTAAGGTTGGCTTGTTTAATAATTTATCCGCGAGATCTTTTATTTCATTGGAAAAAGTTGCGGAGAATAATAAGTTTTGACGTTGCTTTGGCAGCAGGGCTAATACTTTTTTGATGTCGTGAATAAAACCCATGTCGAGCATGCGGTCGGCTTCGTCGAGCACTAAAATTTCAACTTCTTTTAAGCTGACTGCGTTTTGGCCGATAAGATCGAGCAAGCGACCTGGTGTTGCTACCAAAATATCGACACCGCCGCGCAGTTTCATCATTTGTGGATTAATGCTTACGCCACCAAACACAACGGTTGAGCGCAGCGGTAAATATTTTCCGTAAGTGCGCACGCTTTCAAAAATTTGCGCGGCGAGTTCACGGGTAGGAGTAAGAATGAGCGCACGCACCGGGCGGCGGCCATTGAGTTGTTTGGTTGAGTTAGTCAACTTTTCCAGCATCGGCAGCGTAAAGCCAGCCGTTTTACCCGTGCCGGTTTGGGCACCTGCCAAAATATCGCCGCCTTTAAGCACGGCGGGAATGGCTTGAAGTTGAATAGGAGTAGGGGTGCTGTAACCTTCATCGGCGATAGCACGCAAAATATCGGCGGATAAGCCGAGTGATTCGAAAGACATAATGATTTCCTGTGGCTCGGCCACCCATGGCAATATAATTACGTGGGTAAGGTCTGGCGAGCACTAAGAGCTAGCATGCTAAATAGCAGGTTGCTAGAAAGGGAGGGCGATGCTGACCTAAGCGCATCGGGGCGGCATACTACAGGGAGTTGGCGTGGGTTGCCAGCTCTAAACCTGTTTATTTTTTGTTCTGCGTAAATAAACAGGTTTAGTTAACCGTTAATGGCTTAGGGAAATATTCATCCTTGCAAGCAACAGAAGGTTCTACGCATTTTAACCGGCTCTTGTTTAGCGCGTTTTAAATTTATTCAGCTGAGTTTGTAATTGCTTACTCTCATTTTCAAGTTCAGTGCTGTTTTCGCGAATGACATCGGCATTGGTAAAAATAATTCCTGAGAGAGCCTGAATCGCGGAGATGTTTTTACTGACTTCGCTGGCCACACCGCTTTGATCGGTTGCGGCAGTGGATATATGTTGGTTCATCGAATTAATTTTATTCACATTATTTCTAATTCGCGTAAGCGATTCATCCACTTTCGCGGAAGAGCTAACGGTTTCAAGCAATGAGACTACGCTGGTTTTCATGGCAAAATGGGCTTCGCCTGAGGCCTTTTGCAATTGACCGATAATGTCAGAAATTTGTTTGGTGGAGGTTTGGGTTTTTTGCGCTAGCGAGCGAACCTCATCAGCAACTACCGCAAAGCCACGACCTTGTTCGCCTGCGCGAGCTGCTTCAATGGCCGCATTAAGCGCTAGCAAATTGGTTTGCTCTGCAATCGTACGAATAACCTCAAGCACACTGCCGATACTTTCACTATTTTCTTTTAATGTTTGCACTTTATCGGCGGTCGATTCTATTTGTTGTGTAAGTCGATTTATGGAAGCGATGGAAGATTTCATCACTTGTGATCCTTCATTGGTAAAATGCAACGTTTCTTGCGTGTCATCAGCTGTCGTTTTTGCATGCTTGGCCACTTCAATGGCTGAGACAGATAATTCCTGAATTGCGGTGGATACCAGTTCGATTTCTTTCACCTGCTGAGTACTGGATGTCACTGTGCCATCAGTGACTGAGGTCATGAGCAAGGTTTTATCACTCACATGTTCAGAAACTTGCTTAACCTGCTCAACAATGTTGCTGATGAGTTCAATAAATCGATTAAAGTTTTTGGAAAGATCGGCAATTTCATCATCTCCGCTGACAGGTAGCCGACGCGTAAGATTTCCGCCCCCAGCTGCCATATCTTCCAATAAATTACTCACGTAAAGCAGCGGCTTGGTTACCATTTTTTTAGAAAAGATATAGAGCGCTATTAAGCAGGTAATCAATAAAACCAGAACAGTAATAAGGGTAGTTTTAAATTGGTTAGATAAACTCGATTGGATTTCCTGGGTTGAAAATTCAATATGATAGTAACCGATGTAGCGCTTGTCTTCAGTGCGATAGATTTTTACGTTTTCGTAGAGGATTTTTTCTGATGGATTGATATCAGTTTTTTTGGAGGAGGCTAAGGGTTTATCCTGTTGGTCAAAGAGATCCACTTTATTAATAATAGGTGTTCCGACTATTGAGTCGCTGATAGTTTTTAATTGCGGTAGATCATAAGTAAATAAGGATTGCTCAAATGCTGAGTTGACAAGTTTCATTTGCGCAGCCGTGGTATTTTTAAACTCACTCATCTTATGTATTTTCAGCACATAATTATTGGCAAATAAAATGAAACAGGTCATAAACATAAGAACGGCAGTTACCGAAATCATTAATTTTAAGGTAAGTGTATTTTTCATTACGTTCATTATCCTGTGGTGTGCGCATTGTTTATTAATGGGTTTTATTGAATTGAGAAATATCTAGCCAAAGTTCTTCGGTGTTAACGGGTGTTTTATCGGATAAGTTCGGATTTTTTAGTTCTATAACCCGACGTTTTTTTATGTCGGATATTTCCAGCGCTTTTTTAACGGTTGGATCATTATAGAAATAGCGATCAAAGCTACCATCAGCAACGGCCATCAATAAACCTTTCTCTAATGCCGCCGCCAATGCGGGATTTTTAGGGCTTACGTACAAATAAAAAGGCATCTTATAACCTAATATAATATTTTCATCAATTGTGAGGTTGAGGTTGGGTCGCGCTTCTATTTCTGCCCATGGCTCAAAAATTGCGCGAGGAAATGCATCAAAGCGACTGCCATCCAACATTAAAAAAAGGCCTTCATAATTGCTGGTTTCAACTTTTAAACTATTTGCTCGTAAGATTAATGTGTCAGGCCAAAGGCGACCTTGCCCAAAGGTGAATTTCCGTAAATCCTCTAATGTATGAACACTGGCAAAAATATTTTTATTGTTTTTATGTACCATAAAAATTCTATAACCTAGCAGACCTTTATATAAAGGAACTCTTATGGGAATAAGCTGTTTTTCCAGGGTTTGATTGGCTGCTGACCAAATAATATCAACAATGCCATCCTGCGCGTCTTGCCGATATCGCTCTTCGCTAAACTTGCTGTGATTGATTTCAAATCGATAAGGGTACTGAGCTTTATCAAGGCCCAATTTTATAATTCCTATCGCATAATGAGAATTTAGATCATCGCGAGAAAGTAAATTGATAGTGTTTTCAGCGTGGCTGTTTAGGGAAACTCCAAACCCGACAAATAATAATATTGTTATTAATTGCATCACATTAGGTACTTCTTTAATTGGCATTATTACCGGTCCTTACTGCTGCTGTAAGCTGAGTTTTCCAGAATGATTAATACCTACTAATGGGAAAAAGTTGCAGACTGAGTTGTCTTGCCCAAGGTGCTCAACATCAGCTTTGTTGTAAGCGCGTGCCTGTTTAGGCTTCTTTGAGGTTAGTCAAGGATGAATCATTGGTCAACGTGGCCAATTTAAATAACGTTGACTGGTTATCATTTGAATTTAGGATTTGAATCGCAGGCGAGTGCTGAATTGCTTAGGGCTTGCTGCGGAATAGATCTTTGTAACAAAAATATAGCTCGCTGCTTGCCGAGAGGTGTTTTATGTTTATGAGTTCAATATTGCTTGCGCTGCTTTAACGCCCCAATATTGCGCTTCTTCAAACAACGAAAATCCTGAGAGATCGCTGTGAGCAATATGTAGACGTGGGTGCAAATTTTGTTGGCGGCTGGGTAGGCTGCTTAAAAAACCGGGGGAAGGAATTGCCATGGCGTGTGGCCAGCGCCAAATATCGATTGCGCTGCATTGCTTTTCAAGTTGCGGATGAGCTTTATGTAAGTCGGCAAAGATTTGGTTGGTCCAGGTTTCGTGAGATGTTTCCAGCAAATATTGGCGTGCTTCGCGAGGTGGCAAACGATTGAGGGTATGGTAATAAGTGAGTACACGTTGCGGGCGATGAAATTGCATTGTTTGATGAGTAGCATCCACATAACCCAGGCCCTGGCCTTGGTAAATGATGTTATCCCACGTGGAAAATTCGGAATCCTCGACCTTGTTAAGCGTAAGATTCGCTACTAACCAGGGGGCATATTCAGGGATAGAAATTTCTGGCATGGCTGACCAGACACGTGGCAAGACAAACACAGGTGCTGCCCACACAAATTGCTTGCAGTGAATGCGGACTACTTCCCCGGTCGCGCTGTTATAAACATCAGCACTCACGCGGTCAGCGTGTGTTTCGATACGCACAACGCTGTGGCCAGTGAGCAATTGTTGTTGCAATTTGTTGCTGAGTTTCTCAACTATCCACCCATTACCCTGTGGCGACGTTAATACGTTATCAGAGTCAACATTGGCTGCCTGGCCATGGCGACAGCAAAAATAATGTAGCCCGGCCCAAGCGGAAATCTGGTGTTGATCCGCTCCGAAGTCATCGCGGCAGCTGTAGCTCACATACCATTGCAGTGGCTCACTGGTGAAGTGGTGTTGCTGCAGCCATTCATGAAAAGTGATTTTATCCAACGCAAGAATGTTAAGGTCAGTTGAGCTGAGGTCTGCCGGAATTGTAAACGCGTAACGACCGTCGCTGCCTTTGCGTTCCTTCCAATACTTCATTAACTTTTCAAAGCCTTGTATTTCCCGCTGCGCACTTGCTCCAATACCCGCTTGGGGAACAAGGCCATCCTGCCAGGCGCCATTGATAAACAAACGTTCATCGGGAGCTTGTATCAGCATTTTTTCGTCGTAGATGGGAGCCACTGCATCTATATCGCCGTGCAATACGCCAAGTTCCGCAAGCAGCATTCGCACGTATTTAGCATCGGGGCCGGGCAGGGGCAAGTAATGCGCTCCCCAGGGAAAGGCGCTGACCGAATTGGTGCTGGAGCGGCTGTTGCCTCCAGCAACAGTTTCAAGCTCAAGTAGTTTGAAATCCTTTACGCCATTGCGCTCCAACCACCAACCGCAACTAAGCCCGGCGATACCTGCGCCCGCAATTAAAACAGGGGTGTGTAATTCGCGTGTTGCCGCTGGAAACTGCTTGTCACGCAGTTTATGGCCGATAGTGTGATCTGGCCCGAGCAAGGCTCCGGTCGGTAACCTAGCTGTATCTGGCGTGCAACCAAGCAGCATGATTCCGCTGCTGCCGATTAAAAAATCACGGCGGCTAATGCTGTCGGATAAAATCCCGTTGGATTTGCGGCTACTCAACGCAGTGCCACTCCCCATTCCTGTTCAAATACTTTTACCAAGGCTTGATTATCCAGACGATTAATTTCCTGAATATCTGACTGCATGTCCTGCGGAAAGATAAATAATGTTGGCAGAATGGCGCTGTTAAGAAAGCGCGTCGGCACTGGAATTTGTGCGGGTGGTTGATAAGTTTTTTGGCTGAGCAACATAAAACCCCATTCGCCAAACGAGGGCACTAGCGCGTGGTACCCGATGGCGATAAACCCCGCTGCGCGCGCTGTGTTTTGCACCATCCAATAGGATTTTGGCGCATACAATGGCGAGGTGGTTTGCACTACGGCAAGCCCTTGCGGACGTATGTGGCGGCGCAACATTTGGTAAAAAGTGACGGTGTAAAGTTTGCCCAGTGCGTAGTTGGTAGGGTCGGGAAAATCTACCACTATGGCATCGTAACTTTGTGATTGTGCTTCCATCCAGGTTAATGCATCAGCATTAATTATGGAGACCTTGGGAGATTGCAAACTTAGGTGATTTAATTTGCTGAGCACTGTATCGCTCCTGAACATTTCGGTCATTTGCGGATCGAGATCCACTACCGTGATGCGTTCAATGTGGGGATATTTGAGTATTTCACGCACTGCCATTCCATCGCCACCGCCTAACACTAAAACATCGCGGGCATGGGGCAGTGTTGCGAGTGCGGGGTGCACCAGTGATTCGTGGTAACGATATTCGTCCCGCGATGAAAATTGTAAATTGCCGTTTAAATATAAGCGAAAGTCATCACGCCAACGAGTGAGAACTATGCGTTGGTAGGGTGTGGATTTGGTATAAATTATTTCATCGCCATACATTTGTATTTCAGCAAAACGCATCAATTTTTCGGAGCCGACAAACCCTGCAACTAATAATATGAGTGAGCTAACCCCAAGCGCAAAATAACGGTTTGGGTGAGTAATGTTTTTTCTAAAAAGATGAATCACCCATAAGGCTACAATAATGTTGAAGGCACCAAACAGTAATGATGTACGTATAAATCCCAGGTGCGGGGCTAACAATAAGGGAAATAAAACCGACACTAGCAAGGCGCCGAGATAATCGACACTTAGCACCGATGAAACCAGTTCGGAGAGCTTAAGATCCTTCTCTAGTAAACGCATTACGAGAGGAATTTCAATGCCGACAAAAATGCCAATCAAGGTGACTAAAAAATATAAAATAATACGGAAAGGTTCGCCGGCAAAAGCAAAGGATAAAAATAAAATTGCTGCCGAAAAACCACCGACTAGCCCGACCATTATTTCAATGATTATAAAGCGTTCGGGAATGCGTGTATGAATGTGCCGCGATAACCAGGAACCAATGCCCATGGCAAATAAGTAGGTACCAATCACGGTGGAAAATTGGGTGACCGAATCGCCTAACAAATAACTTGACAGTGCTCCGGCCACTAATTCATAAATTAAACCGCAGGATGCAATAACAAAAACAGAAAATAACAACGCAAATTGCATGGGCTGCCCTAAAAATAACTAGATAGCGGGAGATTATTGAAGAGTGCTTGTTGAGTGAGACTCGCCGTAAATACATCCATGTAGGCTCGAGTCGGCATCCATGCCTTCTACGGTCTCACACAACAAGCACTCTTCAATAATATTCAACGAATAAGTTTGAATTCTTCGACCATTTTAATGACTTAACCCGCAATGGATGCCGCAACGATAATCGCAATGCTAATGCACATGGCCGCTACCACCGTTGCCAATGCCTGGTTTTTATCTTCAATAATATTTTTCCATAAATTATAGGGTGTGAGTTTGTCGATTAAAATAAAGCTAATCCAAAAGATACCAACGCCCATCAGCGAATAAATTAGAGAAGCGCCGAGGTAGTGCAGGGTAATTATATCGTTCATAGTGTTTTCCTAATGAATGTTAGGGGAAGTAATCTACTGTTAATCATTATTTATGATGCGTGCGAGAGCCGGAATAACCGTGGACGCCACTCATTTTTTGTGTACTTTCATCTGAGCCAGTGAGTAGATAACCGTAATATTCCGCATAGGTAAATGCTGAAAGCGCCATTGCGCAGATGGCGATATACAAGCGCAGTAGCGTGAATTGTTTAAATAATTTCAATTTAATAGTCTCAATGTAAACTGGCCTCTTTAAATAGCATCAATCTTCCGAATACTCCCAGGGGTGGTCACTGGCATCCCAGCGTTTTTTCTCAAAAAAGTATTTGCGAATGGCTGCCAGCAGCGGAAAAATACCAAGCCCCAGGAACAGCAGCCAGGTGTTTCCAGAATTGCTATTGGCGTGAGTTGCGCTTATGTCGGCGCGAATCATGGGGCGTAAATTTTCGACGGCAGCATTCTCCGTTTCCGCATTGACTTCTAACACATAACTACCCGCTGTTACATTTGCTAGCACAGCAACATCATTGGTAGAACCCTCAGACCAACTGCCATCGCTATCGTGACCTGAGTAATAAGCGATTTCGCGGTTCATTAAACGCGTTTCACCCGTGCCCTGATTAACCAATGAGTATTCAAAATTCGCCCATTCATTACTGACACTGGTATTGGTTTTTATTTGCAAAGAGCCATGCGCCGCCTTCAGCGTAAAGGGTTCGCTGACCAGCTTGGCAGTTTTGTCCTGTTTGGTGAGTTCCAAACGGCCAATGCTAATGTGCTGCGACTGCAGGTTAAAGATTATGCCGATGAGAACCGCTAGCGCCATTGATATCACAAAGGTTGCGACATAGCCTAAAATCTCTGGCGATGGCTGGTTAATACCAACGCCTGAGGTAGATGTTTTTTCACTAGCGAAAGCCTGCGCGATCTCGGCGGCGTCAATGTAACAGCCTTCACTCCACACGATTTCTTTTTCCGATTTTTCACAGGACACAACATAGGGGGGGCAAATGTAGTCACTGCAATCACTTTTTTCTCCGCGTTTCACTCGCCAATAAAACTCGCCTAAAACGCTTTGAACATTTGCGCTGTAAGTGCTGAAATGTTTGTAGGTCCGGGCTTTGTGGAATACGGAATTTCTTTGCAGCGCTGTAGCAAGCGCTGGTGCTGAACAGGTTTTTATAAATGACCAATGGCCATCAGCGCAAACTAACCAGCGGGTTCCCTGGGCTGGGTTGTAGAGCAAGTATTCATCCCACGCATCGCCGCCACCTGAACGGCCGATAAACCCAATAACTTCATAACTGCTCCCCTCTAAAATGCCATGGCTACCGAGGGCAATTTTCGGGTGCAACTTTTGCTGGGTTTGCGCGAAGGCAACGGCAAGTTTGCCGCCTGGCGAAACATTATTTACCAAGCTGCAAGAAGCGCAGGCAATCACCAGGGATGCGGGGTTTTGTAAAGTGACGGCGTTGCCACATCCGGCACAGCGCAGCTCTTTACTGGGTTGTTGCTGCAGTTCTCTGGTATCAATAGCGTCAAGTTGCAGATCATTGAGATTGAGTGTTTTTCCGGTATAGAGCTTTGCTTGCTCATCGCTGTAATCAAGGCTGGCAAAGCCGCCGTTTTCGCCAGTGAGATCCACTAAATGTGCGGAGTGCCCAGGGTCAGCAGAAAAAGGGATTTCACCTTCAGTAGCAATGCAGCGCGCGTTTTCAATATTGCTGACGGTGTACTGTTTGCCATCGAGCCTTAGGGATTGACCAAGGTGTAAGCTTTCAAACTCGGGTAAGATTTCTGTCGTAGTACTTGGCACCGTGAGGTAAAACAAACCTGACCCTTCGCCCAGCCACGCCGTTCGCCGATTCTCTAATTGCAGCAGCCATTCATTCCATATTCCTTCACCGTATTGTTGTTGCAGGCGGCCAATAATCGTAAAACTGGTTTTGCCATAGTTACCGCGCAAGCCAACATACAATGGCGAGAGATCTTCTGCTAAGGCAGCCATCTTACCGATGGTTTCCCACTGTAAATCAGAGCGGATTAATGTGCTGCGACAAAACGGGCAGACCGCTTGTACACTGGCGCGACTGTATATGGGCACTTGCGCACCACAGGATGAACAAGCGGTGTTGCGCACCGCTGTTGGTTTATCAGATACCATAAATTAAGCCGACATTAATTGAGCTGTTTATTATCACTATGGGTAAATAATCCTTCTTACATTTTGCTCAAGATATCGGCCTTTTTTGCCAAAAATTCGGCTTCGCTGATCACGCCTTTCGTCATCAAACCATGTAGCTTTTCCAAAAGTTGCAGAGGATCTTCGGCGGTAACTTGTGGATTGTTATTGCTGGCGCCAGGCCCTGGTTTAGGCATGTTAGCAGTAGCTTCCATCATATTTTGGGCCATTATCATGCCCGCACCCAAACCTGCTCCGGCGCCGGCAAGGCCACCTTCATTGGCTGCTGCAATGGGAATACTTTGCGCTACCTGGTACTGAGTAAGTTGTTGCAAGTTGCCGGCAATACCCATGCCGATGCGTTGATCCAACACTTTTTGTAATTCTTCGGGTAAGGATAAATTTTGTAAAACAAACTCTTCCAGAAACAAGCCAATTTTCTGGAAGGCTTCTTGCAAACGCTCTTGCAAAGCATTGGCGAGCTTATCTTGATGTGCAGCTAAATCCAGAAAGGCGACGCCGCTGTTAGCGATATGGTCGCTCAAGGTTGCGACCACTATGCTGAGCAACTGACCATCTAACTCATCAACACTGAACGCCGCACGAGTGCCAGATATTTCACGGTAGAAAGTCACGCAATCGCGAATGCGATAACTATAAATACCAAACGCACGCAGGCGAACGATACCAAATTCAGGATCGCGCAGAGTGATGGGATTACTGGTGCCCCATTTGCGATTAAGTTGTTGCGTGGTACTAAAAAAGTAAACGTCAGATTTGAAAGGCGAATCAAATAACTTGTCCCAATTTTGCAGGTTGGTCAACAGCGGTAAGGTTTGCGTGTTAAGCGTGTAATTTCCAGCAGCAAAATGATCCGCTATCTGCCCTTCGTTAACAAACAGCGCGAGCTGGGTATCGCGAACCGTGAGCCGTGCACCGTTCTGAATTTCAAAATCTTGCATAGGGTAGCGATATACCAACATACCGTCCGCAGGATCAGTCCAATGAATAACGTCGATAAATTGTTTTTTAATAAAACCGAAAAGATCCATGCGTTGCTCCTGAAGGTAAATGTTAGCTGCTACTTGCGGTGATTAAAGCGTTCCACGTTTGTGTTCAATAACCTTTATTTTCTGTGGTTTGAAAAAATTGTTGAGTGATTCTAAAGCTAAATAGGGGTTGCATGCACCACACATAAAAATGTCCAGTGCAAGATAATCTATTTCTGGCCAAGTATGAATACTCATGTGTGATTCAGCCAATACCGCAACACCCGTAACACCGGATTCTTCACCAAACGAGTGTAGCTGAATATGTAATAGTGTGGCTCCGCAAGCCTTAATTGCAAGTGTAAATGCCGCTTCAATGGCGGCAACGTCTTGTAAGTGCTGTGCGCCCCAATAGTCAATTAACAGATGTATGCCTGGTGCCAGGGGTGCGGTGTCTAGAGGGTTAATGTAATTTCTCCTGTTGTTGCCATTTTAATGCGCAATGCTTTTAATTCCTTTAGCGAAAAGCTGCTGTATAGCTCAATCGGACGAATGGCTGGCTGCATTGTAATACCGTGCTAAGGGCAGGGGATTAATCTTTACATTTTATTTTAATATCAAATCCTCTTCTTTCATCTCAACGGTTTCTTCAATAACGGTTTCCGTGGATTCATGGTGCTTGGGTTTCAACACGCTGTGGATCACATGGTCAGATTCAAAGTAAACAATAAAATCTGCGTATTCCCAACTGGATATAGGCGGTTGACCTTTAGCCGGGTTTTCTTTTGTGGGTTCACCAAATTGATTTTTTACCAGGCTTTTCGTCATTCCGGTTTTAGGGCGAGCGGTATTGTCGAGCTCCGGCATTTGTGAGCCAACGGGAATTTTTATATTTTCAGCATAGAGTAAATCTGCAAAGAGTGTTTGGCTGGCTAATAACGCAATAAGGATACATTCGAATCTGGATATTTTTTTCATCTCGTTTACTCCTGCGATTGTTGAAGGCGACGTTTTTCTGCCATTTGTGCGCGCATAATTTGCTGACCGATAAGTTGTTGCTGGGTCTCAGTGATCTTATGAAATTTTGCTGCGATTTGATATTCACCGCTGTTATTGGCATCGCACCGAATAATTTTTGCAAGTAAAACCAGACCGGCATTGCTGGGCAAGAAGACCAGGTGCAAGGCAATAAGTTGGGCAGCTGGCACAGATTGAGTACTGCCAAAAGAAATACCGTCTTCACTGAGGTTAACCTGGCGGATGGTACTGGCGGGTGGCTTTGGCTTTTGTTCGGCCATTAGTTCCTGACCTAGCAGCTCCATTTTGCGATTGAGGTTGTGCAAATATTCGGCAAGCGGTCGACTCAGTTCTTTAATTTGATGTAACAGCTGGGCGTTATCCTGATCTATTTTTTTGAGCTCGCTGTAAAGCTTGAGTGAGCTGGCATTACCAAATAAGGTTTCGGGGACAACGGAATTTGCCGATTTTACATCGATGACTTTGTATTCGAGGGCGATACTCTCATCGATACGGAAATAGCTACGGCGTTCAGACATGTTCTGCACTCAGTGGAATGTTCCAGGCATTGTATTAATAGTGGGGTTCCCATAAATAGCCGGGCCTTCCTAAACATAGCACAAAGTCGCCATTCTTCTATGTTTTGCTGCTCTTTCAGCTCCGTGTCTTGTGCTATGGCGGCGACTTAGGTTTAATGCGTCCATTATTAAAAACGACTAAACCCATGATTAAAAATATTCCCCTCTATATCGGCTTGCGTTACACCCGAGCCAAGCGCCGCAACCAATTTATTTCGTTTATTAGTACCTTTTCTTTGGTCGGTATGGCGCTAGGTGTAATGGCCTTAATTATCGTCATGTCGGTCATGAATGGTTTTGATCGCGAAATAAAACAACGTTTGCTGAGCGTTGTTCCCCATGGCTACATTGATCACTCGCCTTATTTAGAACATTGGCAAGAAACTGCGCTGCAGGTTAAACAGCACCCCAAAGTGATAGGTGCTGCTCCCTATATTGCGGGTGATGCGCTGATTAGTTATGCCGGTGGTATTGAAGGAATACAATTACAAGGTATCTTGCCGGAAGAAGAAGTTAAAATTTCGGTCATTGGCGAACACATGCTGGTGGGCTCTTTGCAAGAATTACGAGCTGGCGAGTTTGACGTTGTGATGGGTAGCCTGGCAGCGCGTTCTTTAGGTTTGGCTCTGGGTGATAAGGTAATGATTACCTCTCCGGAAATTACCATTACTCCTGCCGGTATTTACCCACGCACTAAAAGTTTTACCCTGGTAGGTGTGTTCGAGGTGGGAGCGCAAATAGACCAGCAGCTCGCCATTATTCATTTGCAGGATGCGCAAAAATTTTTCCGCCTGCAAGGTCCGCAAGGCTTGCATGTAAAAGTGACAGACCTGTATGAAGCAGGCGCAGTGATGGGCGAATTAGCACAACAGTTTAATCAAAAAAATGCTAACGAATATGCAGTCACCGATTGGAGCAAAACCCAAGGCAACTTATTTCAATCCGTTAAAATGGAAAAAATTGTTACCGGTGTTTTATTAAATATTCTGATTTTTATTGCGGTGTTTAATATAGTTTCCAGCCTGGTATTAATGGTTGCAGATAAACGCGCTGATATTGCCGTATTGCGGACTCTGGGTTTAACCGCACGGCAGGTGATGGCGATTTTCATTGTGCAAGGCAGTGCCATAGGTTTTTTCGGAACATTCCTGGGTGCTCTTGCCGGTTGCATTATTGCGAAAACTATCAATCCGATTATGGCGCTGATTGAAAAAATATTTGGCATACATTTTTTTGACCCTGAAGTGTATTTTATCAGCGGTTTACCGTCGTTATTGTTATGGCAGGATATTCTGGTAATTTGTACCACCGCACTTGTCTTAAGTTTTTTAGCAACATTATATCCCGCTTATCGCGCCGCAAAAATTGAGCCGGCTGAGGCCCTCCGTTATGAATAATCAAGCTGTCGTTTTATCCTGTCGCAACGTGAATAAACATTATGGACAAGGCGATTTGTCGGTCATTGTCTTGCGCGGTATTAACATGGCGATACGCGCCGGTGAGCGTGTTGCCATTGTCGGCGCATCTGGCTCGGGCAAATCTACCTTACTCAATATTTTAGGCGGTTTGGATATTCCGGATGTTGGCGAAGTGGAAGTAGTGGAGCAATTGTTGTCAAGCTTAAATGCCGATGAGCGTGGGAGATTACGCAATCGCAGTTTAGGTTTTGTTTATCAATTCCATCATTTGCTCCCGGAATTTACCGCGCAAGAGAATGTAAGCATGCCATTATTGATTGGCAAAATGCATGTCCAGGAAGCAAAAGAAAAAGCCATAGCTATGTTGCAGCGCGTTGGCCTCGGTCATCGGCTGGAGCACAAACCTTCAGAGCTTTCAGGGGGCGAGCGGCAACGTGTAGCCATTGCACGGGCGTTAGTTACTTCGCCCGCTTGCGTATTAATGGATGAACCCACCGGCAATTTGGATACGCATTCAGCGGATAGTATTCAAGAATTAATGCTGGAATTAAATCAGTCCATAGGCACAAGTTTTATTGTAGTGACACATGATTTACGACTCGCTGCAAAAATGGATCGCACGCTGACTATTGTTGATGGCGAACTGTTTAATGGTGAGCTGACCATTGGTGCAGTGCCTGCTAATAAACTGTCTGGCGATAAATTATTAAATGATGAGTTGATTTAATGTTATTCAATAAAATATTTAATAAGTTCACTTTTATGATGGGCGCGCGCTACGGCATCTCCCGTCGTCACAGTCAATTGGTTTCTTTTATATCGCGACTCTCTACCGCAGGTTTGGTAATTGGTGTTGCTTTGTTAATTGTCGTTATGTCGATTATGAATGGTTTCGATAAGGAATTGCGCGAGCGTATTCTTGGCATTATGCCCCAAGCCATGATTTACCATCGCGACGGTATCGATAACTATGAAGAATTAATTGCGCAAATAAAAACGAATAAAAATGTCATAGCGGCAGCGCCTTTTGTGCAAATTCAAGGCTTGTTGTCTTATCAAAAGCGTGTATCACCTATTAATTTATTCGGCATTCATCCGGCGGCAGAATCCAAGCTCAGTGTGCTCGAACAATACTTGCCCGCAGGTACTTTTGCGGCGCTGCAAGATAGTGCCCAAGCCGTTATTATTGGCCAAGGCATTGCGGATAAATTGCGCGTAAGTGTCGGTGAGAAAATTACGTTAATTATTCCGCACAGTAATGTTAGTAACAACTCAAGTGGTGTTGCAAATGATTTAACACCTAGTGTATTGATGTTGGAAGTATTGGCTATTTTAAAAAGTAATACCGAAGTTGATCAGTCTCTGGCGTTGATGAATTTGGAAGCAGCTTCACAAGTTTCGCAATTTCCCGGTAAGGTTAGTGGCATACGTTTGCAGGTTAACGATTTATTTGAAGCATCTAATATTGTGTTTGATGTAGTGAGTAATTTACCCAGTGGATACTACCCATCAGACTGGACGCGAACTTATGGCAATGTTTATCACGCTATCCATATGTCTAAACAGATGGTGAGTATGTTGCTGCTGTTAATTATTGCCATTGCCGCGTTTAATCTGGTATCAACCTTAATTATGGTGGTCGTCGATAAGCAAGGCGACATTGCAATATTGCGTACGCTTGGCGCGTCGAGTTCTGAAATCATCGGAATTTTTATGGTGCAGGGGGGGTTGATCGGCTTTATAGGTACGGCCATTGGCGGCGTGGTGGGGGTCTTACTTTCTTTCGTTGTGACTGATCTCGTGAGTGGAATTGAAAAATTAAGTGGTGTGCAATTCTTACACTCAGATGTGTATCCAATAAGCTATTTACCTTCAGATTTGCAATGGTCTGATGTTCTGCAAGTGCTATCAACTGCGTTGATTATTAGTTTTTTTGCGTCTTTATACCCCGCGTGGCGAGCCAGTCGTGTCCAGCCAGCCGAAGCTTTGCGTTATGAGTAGTTAGCATAAATTATTTGTTTTCATGAAAATGAGGAAAGCCCTCGGCATCTCTGCGCATAAGCCTTTCAGTTGTCATTAAATCGCTGTGAAAATAGAATTCACGTGCGCGCTAAGGTAGAATGCGCAACTTTTTATCGTTGCAGTCAATTTATTATGGAAATTAATCCGCTACTCAATTCTCTTAAAGACCTCAATGAGCGCACCAATGTGCTTAGGGGGTATCTTTGACTATGAAATCAAGAAAGAACGGCTCAATGAAGTTGAGTTAGAGTTGGGTGAAGCCAACGTTTGGGAAAACCCCGAGCGTGCCCAAGCCTTGGGTCGTGAACGTTCTGCGTTAGAAATGGTGGTTAAAACCATTGATGATCTGGATAAAGGCGTTAGTGACTGCCGGGAACTGCTCGATATGGCCGTTGAAGAAGACGACCAAGCCAGTGTTACGGATGTGCAAGTTGAAATTGAACGCCTTGATCAACAGCTCGCTGCTTTAGAATTTCGCCGTATGTTTTCTGGCGAAATGGACCCAAACAATGCCTATCTCGATATTCAATCCGGCTCCGGCGGTACTGAAGCGCAAGATTGGGCGGAAATGGTACTGCGCATGTACCTGCGTTGGGGCGAAGCCAAAGGTTTTAAAACCACCCTCGAAGAATGTTCTGCAGGGGATGTGGCGGGTATAAAAAGTGCGACTATCCATTACGAAGGTGAGTATGCCTTTGGCTGGCTGCGCACGGAAACCGGTGTGCACCGTTTGGTACGTAAGTCGCCATTCGATTCCGGTAATCGTCGCCACACGTCATTTTGCTCGGTATTTGCATCACCGGAAGTTGATGATAGTTTTGAAATTGATATCAACCCGTCAGATTTACGCATCGATACCTATCGCGCCAGTGGTGCCGGTGGTCAACATGTGAACAAAACTGACTCTGCGGTGCGTATTACGCATATTCCAACCAATATAGTTGTGCAATGCCAGAACCAGCGGTCGCAACACCAGAACCGTGATGAAGCTTATAAAATGTTGCGCGCGCGCATGTACGAACATGAAATGCTAAAGCGCAATGCTGAAAAACAAACTCTTGAAGACAACAAATCTGATATAGGTTGGGGTAGTCAAATTCGCTCTTACGTATTGGACGATTCGCGCATAAAAGATTTACGCACCAACGTACAAACGAGTAATTGCCAAGCAGTATTAGACGGTGCTTTAGATCAATTTATGGTAGAAAGCCTAAAAGCAGGATTGTAATTTTACGGGCGCTACTCGCTGCGTCAATATTTAATCACCGTAGGGGCGCCGTGCTGCGCCCTAACAAAAGCAAACAACAGGGCGCGGTTTATTGCTCCCAAAATTTAAACATCCGTAGGGGCGCCGCTTGCTGCGCCCTAAAAACAATAGGGCGC
>JAZKHP010000032.1:0-137814 GCA_040385335.1 Pseudomonadota bacterium | reverse complement strand
CTACATAAGCAGTGAACACTATGACTAACGAAAATACTCCAGTAGCAGCGCAAGATGAAAACAAACTTATTGCGGAACGTCGCGGTAAGCTCGATGCAATTCGCGAAAAAGGCAATGCCTTTCCGAATGATTTCCAACGCAAGCACAAAAGCCTTGAGTTGCAAAATGCCTTTGGTGAAAAAACCAAAGAAGAACTGGAAGCATTAAATCATGTTGTGAGTGTTGCCGGTCGTATCATGGCGAAGCGAGGTCCGTTTTTAGTATTACAAGATGGCGACGGCAGCATTCAGTTATATGCGGATAAAACTACGCAAGAAGTCATTAAGGACAAATGGGGTGTGTGGGATATCGGCGATATCGTTGGTATTAAAGGTGCACTGCATAAATCCGGTAAAGGTGATTTGTATGTGAACCTGGAAGAGTATCAACTGCTCACCAAAGCCCTGCGACCCTTACCAGATAAATATCACGGCTTGCACGATCAGGAAATTCGTTATCGTCAACGCTACGTTGATTTGATTGTAAACCCTGAAGTGCGTGACACTTTCCGATTGCGGTCAAAATGCATTAATTTTATTCGCCAATATATGGTGGGCCGCGATTTTATGGAAGTAGAAACGCCCATGCTGCATGTTATTCCTGGCGGTGCATCGGCTAAGCCATTTGTTACGCATCACAACGCGCTGGATATGGAAATGTACTTGCGTATTGCACCCGAATTATATTTAAAGCGTTTAGTCGTCGGTGGTTTCGAACGCGTATTTGAAATTAATCGCAACTTCCGTAACGAAGGCGTTTCAACTCGTCACAATCCGGAATTCACCATGATGGAATTCTATCAAGCTTATGCAGATTACAAAGACTTGATGGATTTAACTGAAGATATGCTGCGCAAAATGTGTTTGGAAGTGATGGGAACTACCACACTGAAATATCAGGAAAGTGAATATGATTTCGGTAAACCTTTTGCGCGCTTGTCGGTAATTGACTCGGTGTTGCAGTACAACCCAACCATTACCCGCGAACAATTAAGCACTATTGAAGACGCTACTAAAGTGGCAAAAGATTTAGGAATTCATATTAAGGATTCTTACGGTCTCGGAAAAATTCATATCGAAATTTTTGAAGAAACCGTTGAACATAAATTGGATCAGCCTACGTTCATTACTGAATACCCTATTGAAGTTTCACCACTGGCCCGCCGCAACGATGATAACCCGGCAGTGACTGATCGCTTTGAATTTTTCATTGGTGGCCGTGAACTTGCTAATGGTTTTTCTGAATTGAATGATGCCGAAGATCAAGCCGAACGATTTATGCAGCAGGTGCGTGAAAAAGACGAGGGTGATGATGAGGCGATGCATTACGACGCTGACTTTGTACGCGCCCTGGAATATGGATTGCCACCAACTGCAGGTGAGGGTATTGGTATTGATCGCTTGGTGATGTTGTTTGCCAATGCACCGTCAATTCGCGACGTGTTGTTATTTCCGCATATGCGACCTGAGTAAGAGCATTGTTGAAGATTTAGGCGCCATGGGTTAATATTTGATCCTTCGTGCGGACACGCAAGAGATTTCCGTTATGAAAGATTTATTTTTGTAACATGAGGTTATGCGCTTAAGTAAAAGTTTTGGAATGAAAATAGCGCGTCAGAGCGCTATTTCTATATGTGACAATTGAAATTATTAAATAAAGGATGTTCATGATGAAAAACTTAATAAGAATGCTTGTAACTTGTATAGGCGTTATAAGTCTTGTTGCCTGTGGCGGCAGTAGTGGCGGTGGTGGTGTTAAGGCTAATTCAAGTGCTCAATCCTCGCTAATTGATGCCGGTGCCGGTGGCGGCAGTAGTGTTAAGACTAATTCAAGTACTCAATCCTCGCTAATTGATGTCGGTGTCGGTGCCGATGCTGATGCCGATGGTCTTCCTGACACTACGGATACTGACGATGACGGTGATGGTGTTCTCGATGTGCAGGATGCATTTCCACTGGACAATTCTGAATCCGCGAATTTTGATGGCGATGGAATAGGCGATAACGCTGATGTTGATGATGATAACGACGGCGTATTGGATGATAAAGATGATTTAAAATCTCTCGTAAAGGATCTTACCAGTAGCCTTTCTTCAACAACTGAGTATGTTTTTGATACTACTCGCAATTATGTATATATCTCGAATAAATCGGATTTCTCCCTAAGTGTTTTGAATGTGCAGACGGGCGATGTAGTCACAACAATAAAATTTCCGAAAATGCCAGAAAGTCTTTTTTTATCACAGGACAAATCCAAACTTTACGTCGCTCTATTAGAGCAGGAACATAATTCCTACTTGTTTGATGCTCAAAGTGGTGCGGTTGGGATTATTGATCTCGATACCTTAAGCCTATCCAAAACATTAACCATCAATACTGACCCTTACGATTTGGTGGTAACCAAAAGCGGCAAGTTAATTGTAACGTCCGGTTCCGGCCAATGGACTAATATTTATGCATATGATGCATCGACTGGTGCTGAGTTAGGTCATGCAAATATTCGCCAAATGTCTCACCTTACACTTCATCCATCTGAAGATTGGGTGTTTACCACGGACACAGATTCATCGCCATCGGATATGAACAAATACGATATTCGTGGTGTTGGAATCACATATGTTGCTGATTCTCCCTATCATGGTGATCATCGTATTTCTGGAGAAGTATGGGCAACGCCTGATGGCAAATATTTAATCGCAAAAGGCGGTGACATATTTTTAGCGAGCGATATGACTTATGTAAGTAGCATCACCGCAGGATATGACGCTCTTAAACACGTTAGTTTTGACCCATTAGGCAATGTTGCGCTTGTTACTTTAGCTAACAATAGTGTGCTAACGTTAAACTCAGCTTCGCTTGAACCGATTAAAACACTTAAGACATTTGGATCTGTGAACTTTACCGCTCAGTCAGATAAATTCGTTTATATTTTTGTAACGTCGGGAGGTGTAACTAGCCTCTTAACTCAAGAACCTCCGTGCGATTGCGCAAATAATAATGCACCTCAAGCACTTTTTACTTTCACTCCAAGCATTTTAGATACATCGAAAACAATTACATTTGATGCGTCTACTAGCTCTGATCCAGATGGTGATAGCTTATCCTATCGTTGGGATATCAACAGTGATGGTGTTTGGGATACGATATTTTCCACGAACCCCAAATATGAAAAGCGCTTTGCTATTCCTGGTGTTAGGTATATTCGTTTGCAGGTCAAAGACGTAAATGGCATGGTCAGCACGCAAACGCAACTTATAGATATTTCTCAGGGAGTTGATGCCGGAGTTGTAGTTCTTGATAGTGTTCCGAATATTTTAAATTTTTCTATCAACAATGTCGTGACCGATAAAATCAATTCAAAGCTTTACATCTCAGATAAGAATACAAAGAGAATATATGTAGTTGATATCGTAACGGGTTTAACCGAAAAGTATTTTACGTTCGAAGGAGTGCCGGAAAGCTTATCGCTTTCCCTCGACGGTTCTAAGTTAATTGTTGCGCTATTGAGTAAAGATCATAATGCTTATTATTGGAATGAAGAAAAATTAAGTTACATCGCCGTCATTAATACCAACACACAGACCTATGTGAATACCTTTGTAATTAAAAAAGATATTTATAGCGTCGTAGGTATTAATAACGATAGAGTTATTGTTATAGGCAATTCAAATCAGTCATCTGATATTCAAATATATGATCTGAGTACCGGACAAATAGTTGGTAATAGCGCGTACACTTCTGCTACTGGACGCATGGCTGTTAATTCAACGGGCACTATTATATTTTTTGTGGACTCCTACATAAAAAAATATGATGTGAGTGGAGCAACACCTTCGCTAATCAATCAGTATGACTCTTCTGTCAACTATCGCGTTGGTACACGTGTTTGGCCTACGCCCGATGGAAAATATTTAATTACACAAGGTGGTGATATTGTTACGACGTCAGATCTAAAGTTAGCGATTACAAAAACGTCAGTCAATGTAACTATTAACGATGTTGCGTTTGATGCCGTGAATCAAATTGCGATACTTACATTGTCTGATGGAAGTGTTGATGTCATTAATCTTTTATCTTTAGAGTCGATTAAAAAAATCACTTCGTTAGGAACTGTTTCCAACAGTATTGTGGGAAATAATCTTTACATGGTCAGCACCTTAGTTGGGTTCTCCAATATCGTGAAGCTTGATCATCCGTGCCTCGATTGTGCGACAAATAAACCACCGGTAGCGGCATTTACCTATACACCCTTAGGTGGTAATACCGGCTCGACTTATCAATTTAACGCAGCAACCAGTAGTGATCCTGAAAATAATAGTCTCAGCTATCGTTGGGATCTCAATGGGGATGGTGTATGGGATTCAAGTTTCACTTCTACAGCGATCGCTTCTCGTAAATATATTATTGCCGGCACTAAAAATATTCGCTTGCAAGTAAAAGACTCGAAGGGTTTGACCACAATTTTATCGGGAAGCTTTGCTGTCGCTCAAGGCATTGATAATGGTGTGGCAGTTACCGATAGCATAGCAAATCAATTTAATTTTAAGGTAACTGATAGCGTCACCGACACTGTGCGCGGGAAACTTTATGTGAGTGATAAAGTGGCTAAGCGGTTGTATGTTGTTGATGTGTTAACAGGGTTGGTTGAAAAGTATTTCGAGTTTGAATACATGCCTGAAAATATGGCTCTGTCAGTCGATGGAACCAAACTGTATCTTGCTTTGCTTGTTCAGGAACACAGTTCTTATTGGTGGGATGAACAACAGGCAGGATATGTCGGCGTAATTGATCTCGCTTCAGCGGCCTATGTGAACACCTTAGCTATTAATGTAGATCCATATGATTTAGCGCTGACTACGGATAATCATCTTGTTGTATCTGCAGGCTCAGGACAATGGACTACCTTTCATATTTATGATGCGACCAACGGCCAACAAATTACTGAGTTTGCTCAAGTTTATGAACGTACACGTTTCGTGTTGGATGCCACAACAAATATCGCCTACTTCATAGATTCTGGTGTTAAAAAGGTCGATATAATCGGTGCAGAACATACCCAATCATCTTCATCAACTAATGAATCAGTTGGTAACAATTTGTGGCTCTCACCTGATCGAAAATATGTGATCACTCAGGGTGGTGTTCTTTTTAATGCGAGCGATTTGAGTGTTGTAAAACGTTTAACTATATCTGGAATCACTATAGAATCAGTCACTTTTGATATTCAAGCGCAAGTAGCATTTTTAAGTTTGTCGTCAGGCTATGTGCAAACTATCAATTTGCTTTCACAAGAATCTATTGCTCAAACAAAGATAACTGGCGTGCCAGGTAATACTGTGGTGCTTAACTCATCGCTTTATATTTTGAATACTACGTCGACGAACGTCGCTTTAATCAAACAGGATCACCCGTGTCCAGCCTGCGCAACCAATAAAGCTCCTACAGCTAAATTCGCGTTGATTGCATCGACGGGCAATACCGCAGATACCTACCAATTCAACGCATCAAGCAGTACAGATCCTGAGGCATCTATACTCTTTTATCGTTGGGATATTGATGGAGATAATATCTGGGATACAGACTGGGCAAGTAGCGCGCTTAAAAGCTATAAATTCTTATTGCCAGGAAATAAGTTAGTGCGCGTTCAAGTAAAAGATCCACAAGGAGCAGTAAGCAGCTATTCGCAAGCCTTTAGTGTTGCTCAAGGCGTTGATCTTGGAACCGCCGTTATCGATAGTACAGCGTTTAGGTTAAATCTCACCGCGACTGACGTAATTAAAGATGCGAATAATGCAAAGCTGTATGTGTCGGATAAAAGTGCAAAACGTGTTTATATCGTTGATTTAACAACCGGGCTTACAGAAAAGTATTTTGACTTTCAGTTTGGCCCGGAAAGAATGGCGCTTTCTACAGACGGTAAATTTATCTACGTGAGCTTGCCTGTTGCAGAGCATTCGTCTTATGTATGGGCTGAAGATCAAAGCGGTTATATCGGTGTTATCGATATTTCATTACAGGCTTATGTGAAAACTTTCCCAGTCACAATTGATCCTTACGATTTAGTCATGTCTAAAGATAATCGTTTGGTTGTGAGCTCAGGCTCGGGTCAATGGACGGAAATAAATTCTTACGACGCGTCAACTGGAGAGCTACTTGGAGGCTCAACTATTTATCAAAATGCTTTGCTAGCGGCGCATCCAACCAATGGCTGGGTATTTGCAATGGATACAGGACTTTCACCATCAGATGTACATAAATACGATACACAAGGCGCTAACCTTCAAAGTCTTGGCGACTCGCCATATCATGGTGACCATCGAATTTATGGTGATATCTGGATCACGCCCGATGGCAAATACCTTATCACTGGTGGCGGCGATATACTGCTCACTTCGGATATGACATATGTACGTGGTTTAACTACAACTAATTTAAGCATTAAGACTTTAGCATTCGATCCTACAAATAATTTATTAGTAGTAGTGAATTCGAATTTGGATTTGGTTAGCTATGATTTGACAACGCTAATGCAAAAATCTGTAATTAAGGCCGGTGTTTCCGATCCAAAAATTATTTATATTTTTAACGGATCGGTTTACTTAATGCACAATTCGGCTGGCAGCCAAGTTATTGATAAAGTTTTAATTCCATAGGTAGAAAGAAAATCCCTTCATAAAGGGTTGGGAACGCGTTCCCAACCCTTTATACTTTAAAACGCATGCGAGTCTTTTAAAGAGACAAATTGTAAATGACTATTGAGGTGTCAAGGGTGTGGTTGAAGCTTCGCTTACCGGAGTCATACATAAATCAAAAAATTCATAGCTTAAATTCTAATTCCTTACTTCTGGCGCTATTTCTTTTTGGGAAAATTTTTTATTCACAGAGAAATATTTAGTTCACAATGATCTGCTATAAGATCGCCATCTAATAAATCTAATCCCCTCAGGCAGATACACTCTGATACAAATTATCAGTAGCCACCATTGCCACAACTGAATAGACTTTCATCTCCAATTACATTGTTGAGGAAGGATCGTATGATATTTAAAAAAATTGCTTTAACTTCACTGGTTTTTGCTATTTCTACTAGCGTCTTTGCGCAAGAAGAAGTTGCAAATGATACGGGGTGGTATGTTGGCGGGTATCTCGGTAGTCAATCGTCCGAGTTAAAAGATTATGGTACATGGAAAAATACGGATGCGACCCTTGGCGTGTTTGGTGGCTATAATTTTTCGCCGTGGTTTGGGCTAGAGGGCTCATTCCTGGGTAATGAGACAGATGAAAGAAACTCAAGCATTCGTTCAGCTAGTTTTGCAAGTGCATCACTAACTCCCAAATTTACGCTTGCGATAAATGACCAGGTAGCTCTCTATTTTAAAGCTGGTTTTTCCTCCATAGCTTACACGGAAGAATATAGAAACAGCGGTTGGTATGCAGATGATGATGAATCATGGGCAGGTGTTGGCAGCACATTTGGTGTCGGTGGTGAATATCGCATTAATAATGGCTTAAGGCTTCGCCTTAGTTATGATCAGGCCAAGGCTACATTAGAAGACGTAGATGATTACTACACAGATAAAAAAGTAAAACTATTTCAAACAGGGTTAAGTCTTTATTATCAATTTTAAATACATTTTCAGCATTTCTGCGGTGTGCAGAAATGCTGAATGTTGTTTTGTATTTAACTAGGATCAAAAATTAGTTGTTAAGGAAAATTGCTGCTCTTTTGGTAGTTCAATGATTAATTGCTGCAGGTTAAATGGGCATTCAAACTCCAATCTATAAGCCAATAATTGCAAAGGTGAGCTTGATTTAGCCCCATATAATTTATCGCCAACAATGGCGTGACCAATGTTGGCAAGATGCCGGCGAATCTGGTGTTTCCTACCCGTTTCAATATGTACATCTAACAGCGTTTTATTGTGTACAAAGCCGATTTTTCTAATGTGAGTGATGGCCGATTTTCCATCCAGCTCATAGGTTAATGTCAGTCCCGCTTCGGGCATTTCACAATCATCTACTACCCAGGCTTGATAATATTTTTTGATATCGCGACCCTGGAATAACACTGATAGTTTTGCTGCACTTTGGCTATCATGAGCGATGATCATTAATCCCGCTGCATCCGCATCCAGCCGGTGTACCAAATAACATTCGCGCTTGGAGGCCGGGTTATATTGGCCATTCACTTCAACCCAACGTAAAATGCTACAGTGGTCGCCCCATTGTGAGCCTTGCGCTAACATTCCTGCAGGTTTAAACCATATGCTATAACGGTTTGCGTCGTAAATTAATGTAGGTGTTTCGGGTTTGCGTGCGAGAACTTGCTCGTCGTAAAAAAATTGAATTTTCGAGCCTTTATTTAATACTTTGGTGGCCCGACGCATACGTAGCGTTTTACCTTTTAGCGTCCACCAAACGGCTCCCTTGTTCATGGCGTCTTTAATCCGCTGCTTGGAAAGCCCTGTACCTTCGGCTAATAAATCCAGTGCGGTTTGCTCAGGTTTTGTTACAGTGAGCGCAAATTTTTGCGGTATTTCAAAAGAAGTGTTAGTCATTAGTATTGTGTAGCACCATCAACTTAATAAGTGAGAAAAATTGTGGCAGAAAAGCCGACCATCCATAAACTTAACCTTACGCTTTCTGATATGGATCGCAATGTGTATGGTGATTACAATTTAACCATTGCCTTGCATCCCTCGGAAACTATCGAGCGCATGATGGTGCGTATTCTAGCCTTTTGTTATCGCGCTGCGGAAAGTTTAAGTTTTGCGCGGGGCTTGTCCGCAGCTGAAGATCCTGAGTTATGGCTCAAGCACGATGATGGGCGCATTTTGGAGTGGATCGAAGTGGGTCAGCCAGCACCCGATCGTTTAAAAAAGGCGTCCAGCCAATCGGTTGCAGTAAAAGTATTTAGTTATGGTCGCGGTTTGGATGTGTGGTGGAAAACCAATGCCGCAGCAATTAATGCATTACCCAAAGTTAGCATTTATTTTTTTGCCGCAGATGAGCTGCAAGAGCTGTGTAAGCTCGCCGATAAAACCATGAATCTAACCGTCACTATTACAGAAACGATGGCATATGTTTCCAGTGCGCTGGAAAACGTTGCGGTAACTTTACGTGAGATGGAGTCGCTATAAATGAACAGTGTTGATATCACTTTAGAAAATGCTCAGCAATTATTAATTGACGAGTCTTTCAAGCGCCCGGTAGTCGTTGATTTTTGGGCTGACTGGTGTGCTCCGTGTAAATCACTGATGCCGATTTTAGAAAAATTTGCGACACAGTTTAACGGTGCTTTTTTGCTCGCCAAGGTAAATGCCGATGAACAAAATGTGATTGCATCGCAATTTGGCGTGCGCAGTTTGCCTACCGTGATGGTGATAAAAGACGGCCAGCCTATCGACGGTTTTAGCGGTGCTCAAACTGAAATACAAGTGCGTGACTTATTAGAGAAATATTTACCCAAGCCTTGGGAGCTGCCGCTCGCAGAAGCGCAACAACTTATGGCTGCCAGTGATTATGCAAGCGCTTTACCACTGTTACGCAAGGCCTATGACGAGTCTAAACATCTTGCCGCTATAGCTTTTTTGCTGGTTGAAAGTAATATTGCTTTAAATCGCCTTGAAAGTGCAGAAGCTATTTTAAGTACGATTAAAGCGGTGGATCGAAATGAGCAATATGATGAACTTATTGCTCAAATAGCATTAAAGAAGCAGATAGCCAAATCCCCTGAATTGCTTGCGCTTGAAGCCGCCTATGCCAGTGAATCCGACAATATGGATACGGCTTACCAGTTAGCTCTCCAGTATGTTCAAGCGAAGGACTACCGCCCAGCGCTTGAGTTGTTAATTAACATTCTGCGAAAAAATCGTAGTTACGGCGATGGCCAAGCGCGAAAAACCCTAACTGACTTGTTAGTATTACTAGGTAAGGGCGACCCGCTAGCCATTGAGTTTCAGCGCAAATTATTTACGTTGCTTTACTAAACGAGAAATTTATTTCATTAGTTAATGGGATAAAATACGTGTTTGCTGGCGTTGCGTCAGTAAAGTCCCGATTTTCTGCTAGGCTATGTATTTTTGCGTGACGCGCCCTTCCTGTTGCGAAGGGTTTTGAGATTTTGGGGTTTAATGAAATTATTCTATCAATTAACGCTGATGCTGGCCTTGGCCGGGTTACTGGTTGCCTGTGATCGCAGCGAAAAACCTCTGGATGTTATTCATCAACAACCAGCATTCGTTACGCAAAAAGGAAATAAATACACTATTACCCAGGACGATACTCAATTAACGATTGTGGCAGATATTGGCGGGCGGATCTCATCGCTGAAAGTCGCTGGCCAGGAAATGTTGTTCACTGCCGATCTTACGCACACTATGGTTTGGGGAGGCACATTTTGGTCGAGTCCACAGAGCGATTGGTTTTGGCCTCCAGTTGCCGCTTTAGATAGTGAGCCTTATAAAGTGTCATTGGATAGTGATCATATTATTTTCACCAGTGCTATTGATGAAACGACGGGTTATCAATTCGTAAAAAATTATGGCGTTAATCAGAAAAAAAAATGCCTCAGCGTTAAATACTCAATCTATAACCGCAGTAATGTAGAAAAAAATGTAGCGGCATGGGAAGTTACTCGAGTACCACCCAAGGGCACTGTTTTTTTTCCTCAAGGTGATACAGAAGCTTCATTTGGTATTTTTTATCCGATTGTCGTTGAGTCTATTCGTGACATTTCCTGGTTCACTTATGATGCAAGCAAAATCCTTGATAATCATCATAAAATTAATACTGATGGGAAAGAGGGCTGGCTTGCTTATGCCAATAATGGCTATTTATTAGTGAAAGAATTTAACGATGTGCCGGTAGAGTTGGTGGCGGCTGGTGAAGGCGAGATAGAGCTCTATGTGAATGATCAAAAAACCTATATGGAATTGAATCAACAAAGCGCACTGGTTACCTTGGCGCCTGGCGAGCACCTGGATTGGGAGGTGTTATGGCATACCCGGAAACTCCCTGCGGATATAAAAATTGCCAATGG
Organism: Pseudomonadota bacterium; assembly: GCA_040385335.1. Lineage (GTDB taxonomy): Bacteria > Pseudomonadota > Gammaproteobacteria > Pseudomonadales > Cellvibrionaceae > Cellvibrio. The sequence goes on along the minus strand of JAZKHP010000032.1, from coordinate 126,735 downwards.
TAACGAAGAGCTTGTGCGTTATGTCCAAGGTATGTTACATGGATCAAATTAATTTCTCTTGTTAGCCACTTTAACGGCGATTTTTCTTGGTTTTTAAACGTCGAATCCTGTCACTTTCAGCTTTCTCCTCAGCTTTTTTCGCTTCGAAAATTTTACAATCCTCTTCTTCTTTTGTTGTCATCTCAGGAGTTTCAAAACTAATTCTGCCGAGCAAGCCTGCGCGTAGCTCGGTAATCAATAATGAGGAAACTTTTTGAATCTCAACGCCGCCACCTTTTCGCGTGCAACCACGTTTTACGCCGATTGCATCGAGTAACTCCAGGTCGCTCTCCGGTAGTTCTTCTAATTTAAACCGTGATTTTAATGCTTCGGGATAAGCTTTCAATAAGTATTCTGCGGCAAATAATGCGATGTCAGCATAATCAAATACCGTATCTTTAATTGCGCCGGTAACCGCTAAACGATAACCGCAGGTTGGCGGGCTTAGTTTTGGCCATAAAAATCCGGGTGTATCGGTTAATAAAATCCCGTTATCTAATTTAATTTTTTGCTGGGACTTGGTGATGCCTGCTTCGTTGCCAGTGCGGGCGATGACACGTCCCGCGAGTGTATTAATAATGGTAGATTTTCCCACGTTGGGAATGCCCATGATCATTGCGCGGGCAGGGCGTAATACTAAATTGCGTTCCGGTAACAGCGTTTCACAGAGTCGTAATAATTGCCGGATTTGCTCGGGGTGTTGTTGGCTGACTGGCAGCGCTTTTACACCCTGTGTTTTTTCCATTTCCGCTACCCAAAGGGCAGTGATGTCCGGGTCTGCTAGATCGGCTTTATTTAATAATTTTATGCAGGGCGTATTACCGCGCAAAGATGGCACAAGGGGATTCTCACTGGAGAAGGGTATGCGTGCATCGAGCACCTCGATGATGACATCGACCTGCGGCATCACTTCGGCGATTTCCTTGCGCGCTTTGTGCATGTGACCAGGGAACCAATTTATTGACATATAGACCTTTTGCGAAAGCTAGCTAATTAAGAATGCTTGCTGATTTATGAGAGCTTGCTAATTTAAGAACACTGACTAATTTATAAAAGCTGATTAAGTTTTTCATTGCTATCAAAATGATGTAGCAAAAAGCATTCACTCGCATTTTCATCTTCACAAATCACGATTGAAATTGGCTTGATAATTTCACTGTATTCAGGGTTGTTGAAAAGCGCCGTTTGCAATTCTTGCCAGAGCGATTTTGGCCTTTCAGAAAAAAAATTAAATTGTAAATAACGCTGACCTTTTTCTTCGAAATCATCTATTTCTGGTGAACGGCCTGCAGCTCTTACCCGCAACAGAAAATCGCTTTTGTTAAAGCTTGCTAAAAATTCCGGTTGAATTTGAAGGCTAATGCAGTACATGTAATAAACCATTTTTTTGAAGATATTGGTGTGAATGATGTGTATAGAAATGAAAATATTAATAAAGCTATAAAATTTTCGGCTATTCTAGCGCAAGTTGTTTTCCTCTAGTAATTTCATTTGTCGGATTATCCTCGTGACGCCATTATTTCGCCCTGCTGCTTTGGGCATTTACGCCTTGTTTTGTACGATTGGTTTTGTTGGCGCCCTGATATTACCTACCTTAAGCCTGTTTCTAGCCAAAGAAATAGGTGTCCGTCCTTTACTGGTCGGCATTCCTTTTGCTGGCATTGCCCTGGCAAGCATGTTTTATAACCATACTCTTGGGCATTGGTCAGATAAGTTGCGCGATCGTCGTCCGCTTGTCACTTGCTGTTGTTTGGTCGGTGCGCTGGTGTGTGTAGTTTTAGCTTACTCACGTCTATATTGGTTAGTCGCCGCCACAGTGATTTTTCTACTCAGTTTAGCCATGGTGGCTTTTCCGCAAATAATGGCCTACAGCCTTGATTATGCTGAGCGCAATATTTCCACGGAAAGAATCCCTCTATTCAATGCCATTGTCCGCGCGCAAATTGCTATTGCCTGGGTTGCTGGGCCACCAATAGGTTTTCTGTTAGCGCATTTTATGGGCTTCAGGTTTATGTACTTTTTGGCGGCCGCACTGTTTACCTTGGTCGCGTTGCTGGCCATGAAATTATTGCCACATTTGGATTCTCCTCGTGATCGTCTTCTGGCAATTGAAAAACCTGCATTGCAGCCACTCAATTCCATCCAAAACAAAGCCTTATGGCTGAGTTTAATTGGCTTTTCGCTGATGTGGGGGGCCAATAATGCCTATCTGATTAGTATTCCGTTGCACCTTAAGGATAACCTTGGCGTGAGTACAGAGTGGCTTGGCTGGGTAATGGGCACCACAGCCTTTTTGGAGATCCCTTTCATGCTCTTGGCTGGCCATTACGCCGCGCGGGTTAAAGTCATCAGCATGATTAAGCTGGCTGGAATATCGGCATTGATTCTTTATTTGGGAGTTTATTTTGCAGCCGCACTTTGGCAACTTTTTGTGTTACAGATTTTCAACGCAATCTTTATTGGGGTTTTGGCCGGTTTGGGTGTTTCTATTATTCAGGACTTATTGCCTGGGCGTTCTGGCGTGGCCTCGGCGTTTTACACTAACACAACTCATATGGGCAATTTAATCAGTAGTTTAATGGTAGGAGTTGTGGCTGATTTATACGGTTACCATCAGATATTTATTGTTAACCTATTTATTATTTCGTTAGCGATCTTGAGTTTTAGCCGGGTTAAATCTGCACCGGTAAACACTATGCCAGCAACCTGATTAATCCCAGTCAAGTTAGTTAAAAGCAGCTAGAGATGAAACAACTTGGCTGGTATACTGCGCGCCCTCGGCGAGAGACGTTATTTAATTGATGCGTCTGCGGCCATGTTCTTTTACAACCCACCCCCTTTTTGCTATTGGTGCCCCTATGGAACCCATGTTAACGATTGCTTTACGCGCTGGTCGCAAAGCAGCTGAACTGATTGAACGCGCATTTGAACGTATTGATTTAGTTGCCTTTGAATATAAAAGTCACAATGATTTTGTAACCGAAGTTGATAAAGCCGCCGAAAAAGAAATTATCTACCATCTCCGTAAGGCTTATCCCGATCATACCTTTCGTGGCGAAGAGGGCGGTGTGCAACCTGGCAAAAATCCAGATTACGAATGGATTATTGACCCGCTCGACGGCACCACAAATTTTATTCACGGTGTACCTCATTTTTCCGTATCAATTGCCTGCAAATATAAAGGCCAACTTGAACACGCAGTTATTATCGATCCGATTAAGCGCGAAGAATTTACTGCCAGTCGTGGCCGTGGCGCCAAGCTGAATGATCGCCGCATGCGCGTTTCTCCACGCCGGGGATTGGAAGGTGCATTAATTGGTACTGGTATTCCGTTTAGTGGTTATTCGCTCGAACATATAGGACCTTATCTCGCGTGTGTGCAAGAAATTGCCGGTGAGACAGCCGGTATTCGCCGTGCAGGCTCGGCTGCATTGGATTTAGCCTATGTGGCGGCAGGGCGCTTTGATGGATTTTGGGAAATGAATTTAAATGCCTGGGATATTGCGGCGGGTATTTTGTTAGTGACCGAAGCGGGTGGTTTGGTCAGTGATTTTAATGGCGGCGCGGAATTTTTGGATTCCGGCAATATTGTTGCTTGCGGACCTAAAGTCTTCAAGCCAATTTTACAAATTGTGCAAAAGAACTTAGGCCATTTAAAATAATTTTTGTAAGAACTGCTAATTAAAAAAGGGTGCGACATGTCGCACCCTTTTTTTATCTTTTTGTAATATTTTCTGCTATAGGTTTATGTGCACAAAAATTGATTCAGTGTTTTAATCAAACGATTGATATCTACCGGTTTGGTCAGATAATCATTAAAACCACATTTCATTCCGCGTTCTACGTCGTAAGGCATGGCATTAGCGGATAAACCAATAACCGGAATGTTTTTTGTCCCCGCATCATTTTTTAAAACCTCAAGCACTTCGAAACCATCCATGCCGGGTAAATTAATATCTAATATAATTAAATCCGGTGGCGCGCTGCGTGCTTTGTAAATACCTAAAAAAGGCTCCTCAGCGATATCCAGGGTTATATTTGGGTGTTGCGAAAAGAATTGTTCCAGTAAGCGTATATTGGTAGGGTTATCTTCGATGTAGAGAATTTTTTTATTGTCTCGAAAAGCTAAATCCGTCAGTTGGTAATCTGCTGACTTGGTTGCGCTGTGTGGTGCTTCATTCCATTCGCTTGCCAGCGGCAAATCAATCCAAAATTCTGTGCCTACACTTTCCGTACTGTGGAAATCAAGTTGTCCATTCATCATTTCAACCAGCTGCTTGGTAATGACCAGGCCAACGCCTGAACCTTCAATGTTACTAAATTCGGCATTTAATCGATTAAACGGTTGAAACACTTCAGCTTGACGGTTGGCAGGAATGCCCTTGCCATTGTCGCGCACGGTGATACGTAATTTATTATTGGCAATTAATTGCAAATGCACTTCAACTTCGCCACCTGGATTATTATATTTAACGGCATTGCTAAGTAAGTTAATCAATGCTTGTTTCAAGCGAACATTGTCAGCAGTAACATATAAATTCTCAAAGCTATTCATTGCAGCCGATAAGCTAATTTGTTTCGCATTTGATTGTGGATGTACGAGAGTGAAGGCTTCGGCAACGATTCTTGCTACCAGTACTGGTTCCAGAGAAACGGTCATTTTTCCGGATTCAATTTTTGCAAGATCAAGCACATCATTAATTAATTGCAATAAGTGATCGCCAGCTTTACGGATTTCGCGCACATTGGTTATTTGTCGCTGCGTTAAATTCAAATCGTATTCAAATAATTGTGTGTAACCCAAAATAGCATTGAGGGGCGTGCGCAATTCGTGGCTCATGCTCGATAAAAATTCTGACTTTGCCTGGTTAGCTTTTTCGGCTGCTTCTTTTGCTAACATAACGCGTTCTTCAGCGCGTTTAATTCGCGTCATATCCATGTTCGAACCGGACATGCGTATTGGTTTTCCCTGATTATTAAAACTAGCTCGGCCGCGGGCGCGCACCCAATAGGTTTCTTTGTTTTTACCGATTAAGCGATACTCCAGATCAAACGGGCCTTTTCCCGCCAAATGCTCCGCCAAAGCAATATCGAATTTTGGTAAATCTTCTGAATGTATATGTTTTCGCCACACCTGCAATCTATCTTCGCCATCGGTGAGTTCATCATCTTTAGCATCGTAGCCAATGAGCTCCCAACACCGACTGGAAAAATGGAAACCGCCATGCGCGTACCATTCCCAAATGCCATCATTGGTAGATTGAATAATCCGCTCTTGCCGTGCTTCTGATTCACGTAGTGCTTCTTCAGCTTCTTTCAGGGCGCTAACATCAAAATTAATTCCCGACATAAAAATAACGCGACCATTTTCATCGCGAACCGAGTTAGCGCGCACGTGTGTCCATATGTACTCACCTTTTTTGGTGCGAATGCGGTACGTAAAATCAATTGGCTCATCGGTGCGGAAATGGTGGCGTGCTGATTCAATGATAAACTCGCGATCATCTTCATGCATGTAACCCCAAATTGTATTGGCATTGCTAAGATCTTTATCATCTTCTTCGGTGTAGCCCATTCGCTCCCAAAAACCACCGGACCAATCAATATGTTGAGAACTCAAATCCCATTCCCAAAAACCGTAGCCAGTGCCATTAAAAATCCGCTGAAAACGCGTGATGGTATCTTGTAACTCTTCGACGCTCGCAGAGTTAATAGCATTGGTGCGCATACTAATTTTGTTAATCATGAGGGGTCACGACCATGAAGTTAAGATGCAGCGAAGATAAACCAGCGTGCAGAAAATTGCTATGGTTGTAGGTAGCAGAATAAAAGAATTAATTTCAATATAAATATAAAGTAAGCGGGGCACTGATTTAAGCGACGCACATGCTGGACTGTAAATTTACCCTCTTTAGAGAAGATTTTAAATATCGATATTTCCCAGTCGAGTTTAATGCGTTGCTGCGGATAATGATTTGTATTTTTTCGTCATTATTTCAACTTGTTTGGGTTCGCCAAGTTGTTCATAAATTCTGGCAGTCAGCTGATAAAAACGGGGTTCGGTTTTTTCACGATCAATTGCGCGTTTTACATACATAAGTGCTTTTGCGTAATCACCGCTATCAAAGGCGGAGTGCGCCAAAATATATTGATAATATGGGTTTGCTTGACGATGTCGTGTGGCCAGATTATAGAAAAGAGTGGCCTGGCTAGTATCACCGGTTTTTTGATAAATTCCTGACAAGTTGTTCATGATGGTCAGGTCGTCGGGGTTCAGTTTAAGACCGTGTAAATAAATAATCTCTGTTGCCTGAAGCAATTCATTGCGACGATAGAGACTGCCAAAGTTGTTCCAGATATAGCTTTGCTGATTGTTTATTTGTAATGCTTTGCGCAAATATAAAAACGCATCGCGGTAGTTACCTGCAGCAGAAAATTCCATTCCGCGGTTACTGTAGAATTTCGCCGCAGCCAATTCATCGGTAATGGTCTTTTGGGGGTAAGTCGGTCTATAAAAGCTCATCGCTAAATCAATAATGGCTTGATCTGGTATTAATGAAAAAGAACCAATGTGCTGCATGCTTCTATCATTGCGAAGGGATATTTTTACATTAACGTGTTGCATATAGTACAGCTGGCCAGTTTCTCGCATATCCCACTTAGGTGGTACTACGACCTCATTAACATGCGCATCAATTCCTAAATGTCGGGCTAATGCCACATAAAGCAAAGTAAAACTAAGGCAGTTAGCTTTACGATCGTTAAATGTTTTAATGGGTGTTTCTGTGGTAAACGCGCTATAAGTGATTTCTCTACCACCTTGCGCTATGGGTTTGAGTAAGGCCATATGCAATGCTTTTACTTTGTCGAATAGATCTGCTTTATTCGTTACGGCTTGTTCAGCAAATCTCGCCATTTCCGGTGTAATGGCGAGCAAGTTTATATTTGGCAGCTCGTCTTGTTTGATTTCATGGCCAATCAGTGCTCGTCCCGATAGTAAGTTAAACATTTCAGCGGGATATTCCACCGCGGTCATTTTTTGCGGATTAATAGTACACGCGGGCATTAGCAATATTATTAATAATAATGCTAGGGACAGGGAGGCGTTTTTATATAGGAAAATTTTCATTTACTTGTCCTGAAATCCTATTTAAGTATAGAAGCAATGCGTCCGGGCATTACATAAATAATATTAAGAATATAAAGAAGATGTGATTGTTATGGTTTATTTTAAGTTATATGACCAGCGTTCATATTGCTGTAAAAGTTGACTTATATTTATAAGCTCATCAATTAATTATCGCAGCCGGTATGTCGAAAAATTCCCATAAAAAAACCACCCGAAGGTGGTTTTTTTATGGGGATATAAATGCTCTTGTTAAATAGCCTCTCAATGAGGCAAAACAAATTATTAACACCATGATTTAATTGTTAATAAAATATTAACCTTGCATATCTTCAAGCTCTATACCCTTGGTTTCTTTTACCCACCAAATTACAAAAAACACTGAAAACAATGAGCAGGCTGCATAAATGCTGTAAGCGCCCGCTAAGCCCAGCGCTGAAGCAAGCAGCATGGGGAAGGTAAGGGTGATGATGAAATTCGCAATCCATTGTGCCAATCCTGCAATGGCCAAGCCGGTGCCACGAATTTGATTGGGAAACATTTCACCCAACATAATCCACACCACAGGACCCCAGGACATGTTAAAGAAAATCACATAAAGGTTAGCGGCAATCAGTGCGAGTAAACCCATGGATCCGGTTAGGATCAGACTACCCTTGGCGTCCAATGGTGCTCCGGCAAAGGCAAAAGCTACCAAAGCAAGAGTAATGGTCATGCCTACAGAACCTATCAATAGCAGTGGCTTGCGACCTATCTTGTCCACCAGGAAGAAAGTAATTAAGCATGCGCCTATGGAAACAGCACCGGAAACCACACTAATAAAAAGAGAATCGCTTTCAGAAAAACCTGCTGCTTGCCAGAGTACAGCCCCGTAGTAAAACACTACGTTGATACCGACAAATTGTTGCAGCACTGCTAATCCTATGCCCACCCACACAATGGGACGAATACGGTTTTTCTTCTTATCGATTAAATCAGAAAAGGCGGGTTGATGATCATGAGCAATAGAGTCATAAATATCAGTTACGGTTTTAGCCGCAGTTTTAGCACCATACAGTTTTGTTAATACTCCTAATGCCTTTTCCTTTTTACCTCTGGCGACCAAATAACGTGGACTTTCCGGGATGGTCAGCAATGTAATAAGAAAGATGACAGCGGGAATAATACCCATCCAAAACATCCAGCGCCACGCTGTGTAACCAAGCCAGAACTCGTTTATCGAGGAGCCCGCGGCAGTCGCTAAAAAGTAATTGCTGAGCGCCGCCGCCGTCAAGCCGGAAATAATGGCGATTTGCTGAATTGAGCTGAGTTTACCACGATATTCGGCGGGCACTAATTCGCTAATGTAGGCGGGGCAAATAATACTTGCTGCACCAATCGCCAAGCCGCCAATTAATCGATAAATAACGAACTCTAGCGATGTGTTGGAAATGCCAGCACCCCATGCCGACAGTATAAACAGAACCGATGAGACAATAAGAATGCTGCGACGACCATAAGTGTCCGCCAGGGTACCCGCAAAAAAAGCACCCACTGCGCAACCTAATAGTATGGAGGCTACGTTGAAACCTGCACCCGCAGATTCCGACTGAAACGCCAATTTAAGGCCATCAACAGTACCGTTAATAACTCCGCTATCGAAACCAAACAGAAAGCCACCGAGGGTGGCAATAATACTAATAAGGACAATAGAGGACATATTCCTCTCATTGGATGTGTCGTTCATGGCAATTCCTAATTTATAAAAATTATAAGGGAAGCAATTTGCTATTGGGTTGATCCTGCGAACGGCTAGACCGCCAGCACGGAGACGAAACATTACCACAGTGCTTTAGCAAAAGCTTCAAGTCAATAAGACTATTACTGATTGAGGCTTAAAATCGGGGGCTTGGTGCCTATATTGATTAAAACCAATTGGAAAACAGGACCTGACCTGAAAAGATTCATGGTATGGGACTTTGCACATGATAACGACTGTTGAATATATCTAATCCCAGCCCAAGTATTCGCTATAGTTGCCTATCTCGAAAAGTTGTTTAATAAAACAATAGCTCAATCAAAATAGGTTAGGCTGACGCAAAATAAAGAGGACTGCCAATGAACTCACTGCAAATTAATTGCCCCCATTGTTTTGCTACTAATCGCGTACCTGAAGATCGCCTGGGTGATAAGCCAGTCTGTGGAAAATGTAAAAAACTATTATTCATTGCTAAACCGCTGGAGATAAATCCGGGTAATGTCGCTACGACTTTAGAAAAAAATGATATTCCTGTATTAGTAGATTGCTGGGCGCCCTGGTGTGGACCTTGCAAAAGTTTTGCGCCAGTGTTTGAGCAGGCTGCAGGAATATTAGAGCCTAAATTGCGGTTGGCAAAGCTTAATACGGAGTTGGTGCCGAGTATTGCGCAACGTTGGGCGATACGCAGTATTCCAACATTAATTCTATTCAAGCAGGGAAAAGAGGCGACGCGAATTTCAGGTGCTATGACATTGTCACAATTACAACAATGGTTGCGCTCAGCGGGTGTTAATTGAATGTAAGATGTAAAGCAACGAAGGTTAAGCGATATTAATAAAGAAAAAAGATAAGTTCAGTTGGTTGGTTAACAGTGAAATTTAATGCTGGGTGTTACATTTTTAATTCATTTTAATCGCAGCAGGAAATTACCATGGATATTCAAGAACCTAGTTTTAAAACCTTATTTGATCAGCTTGGCCTGCCATCTTCCCCCGAAGATATTGATGCGTTTATCGAGGAACATCGCCCGTTGGATGCGGAAATAATGCTGTGGAAAGCGCCTTTTTGGACTCCTGCACAAGCGCAATTTTTACGTGATGGAATAAAAGATGATGCGGATTGGGCGCCGGTTGTCGATAGGTTTGATACGCGTTTGCGTAAAGAGTCACTCACTAGTTAATCCTGGCCAGTTAAAGTTTTTGGATTTAACAAACGTTCCAGCTCAGCGCGAGAAATTTGCGTTTCTTGTTCTGCCACGTCAATGATTGGCCGGTTTTCCTGATAAGCTTTTTTTGCAATAGCGGCAGCCTTCTCGTAACCAATCATAGCATTAAGCGCTGTAACCAAAATTGGATTGCGCGAAAGTGATTGCTCAATATTGGTCAGGTTTACTGTAAAGCCCGCGATGGCATTGTCGGCTAATTGAGTGCAGGCATTACTTAATAGCGCAATGGATTGCAATAAATTATAAGCAATAAGTGGCAGCATGACATTCAATTGAAAGTTGCCCGATTGTCCAGCAATAGTGATACTCGTATCATTGCCCATCACCTGAGCGCAGACCATACAAACTGCTTCGGGGATCACCGGATTTACTTTGCCGGGCATAATGGATGAGCCAGGTTGTAATGCTTGCAAATTAATTTCCGCGATTCCCGCCAGCGGGCCGGAGTTCATCCAGCGTAAGTCATTGGCTATTTTCATCAGGCTTACCGCCAATGTTTTCAGTTGGCCGGATATGCCTACTGCAATATCTTGCGCACTTAAAAGTGCAAAAAAATTATCTGCCGGAGTAAAAAATAAATCAGTGTTTTCGCTCAGGTTTTCAGCAAATTTAAGTGCAAATTCTGGGTGCGCATTGACACCAGTGCCAACCGCGGTGCCGCCTTGTGCGAGTTGCAATAATTGTGGCAATGCTGTTTGTAGTCGCACATAGTTACTTTCAATTTGGTTGGCCCAGCCACTAATTTCCTGTCCAAAAGTAAGCGGCATAGCATCCATTAAATGAGTGCGCCCAGTTTTAACAATATCCTGTAACTGTTCGGCTTTGCCGAGCAAGCTAGTGTGTAACTTTTCCAGCGCGGGAATTAATTGTTGTTCAAATGCTAATGCGGCGCTGATATGAATGGCGCTGGGGATGGTGTCGTTGCTGCTTTGACTCATATTGACATGATCGTTAGCGTGTACTTTTTGTCCCGTGAGATCGCTTGCCAAATGTGCAATAACTTCATTCACGTTCATATTGGTGCTGGTGCCGGAGCCTGTCTGAAATACATCAATCGGGAATTGGTTGGCATGTTCACCGGCGATGATTGCTTCACTCGCTTTTATTATTGCCTGAGCAATTTGTGTGTCCAATAAACCTAATTGCAAATTGGTTTGTGCGGCAGCTTTTTTGATGTGCGCAACGGCACAAATAAAACGCGCGGGCAACTGCAGCCCGCTAATCACAAAATTTTCAACGGCACGCTGTGTTTGCGCCCCGTAAAGCGCGGAGGTGGGCACTTGTACTTCACCCATAGTGTCATGTTCGGTGCGAAATGCGGTCATGTGAGACTCCACTCTGGCTGACATAAATTATAAAACTCGCTATTAATTTTTTCTTATCTTTTTCACTCCAGTTTCTCGCAACTTTGTATGAGCTACGGATATGCGTTCACAATAGTCACAAGATAATGTTGTTTAATAAGGGCTAATTTAAGCAACAATGTTTGATGTTGACGACAGTTTGGCGACTTGCGGAGCAGTTTGCGTTGGCGAAGCTATAGTTGCGCCCAGAGAGCTAATAATGGCATAAATTTTTAATAAAATATTATGTTTAACCTGGTAAAATTCGATTTGATCAGTCGCTTCAGTGAATGCAGAAACACACAAGTTCAGCGATGATGTATTAAATTCTGTGAAATTTACGATCACATTTTGACTGTTATCAATTTTTTCATCTTCAAGCAACATTTCTCTAATATCAGTAACCAGTTTATCCATCAGGTGTGCATCTTCGTAGCGTATGCTAATTTTTTCGCTAATAAACCTATGGCTCATCCGCGAAATATTTTCTACTGAAATAGTGGCAAAGGTAGCGTTGGGAACATACAGTGGGCGTTTATCAAACGTTCGAATCGTGGTGAGACGCCAGCCAATAACTTCAACCGTGCCTTCTATATTTCGGTCTGGCGAGCGAACTGAGTCACCTACATTAAATGGGCGATCCAGATAAATCATTAACCCACCAAAAAAATTTGCCAGTAAATCTTTTGCCGCAAAACCTATGGCAATTCCACCAATTCCACCGAACGCTAAGATGCCCGCAATGCTATAGCCCAGCGACTGCAAAACGATTAAAGCGGTGGTTATGACGATTGAACCGCGCAGTAATTTACCCATAGCTGAAACTGTGGTTTGATCCATAGGTTTTTTCATTTCAGTGGGTGAAATTAAAATACTTTCAACACCACTAATGAACCTGAGAATAAACCAGCCAATCATCAGGATAATGCCAAGATGCCTTGCGGACGCAGCGAAGCTATAAAATTTTATACCGGATACGTCGTCTGCTACAGAGGCCGCAAACGATAAGCCGATGATCCAAATAATTACAGTAAGAGGCTTGCGGGCGGCTAAGAGTAAAGCATCATCCCAGGGATTGTCGGTACGAGCAAAACGTCTCTTCAAAATTCGCAAGAACCAAAGCGCCACGAAGCTCGCAAAAAAGGTGAGTAAAACAACTGAAAATATTTTAATGCTACCTTGCCAGGTTGTTTCTGCAATTCCAATATCCGTAAATAAGTCATTCAAAGATGGAAACGTCATTTAATGCTCACTTTAATTTTATCGTATATAAATTTGTTTATTTTAAGCTTGAGTAGTTGCCGACTGCGTCACTAATTCTCAACGCGTCATTATATACAGGTTCATTTCAATGTTGTTAATGGACTTTTTAAATGTAGATGAGGGGTTTTGGCCTTTGTTCGCCAGCGAACTGATTGAAACTATGTTTTAAGCGCAAATTCAGCTTCCGAGTCTTAATTATTCTGACATCAATAAGGTATTCCTATGTTGCACACTCTGCATGATTTAGAAAACTTCTCCATTCATGCCACTGACGGCACACTTGGTCATGTAAAAGACTTTTATTTTGACGATAAGAGATGGGTTGTTCGCTACCTGGTAGTGGAAACCGGTTCCTGGCTTTCGAGCCGCAAAGTTCTGCTTTCACCCATTGCGATAAAAAATATAGATCGTGAAGCCAAAACTTTACATGTGTCCATTTCTATGGAGCAAGTGAAAAATTGTCCGGATATTGATACCGAAAAGCCAGTTTCTCGACAATACGAAATAGATTTTCTCAGTTATTACGGTTTCCCCTTTTACTGGGGTAATACGGGTCTTTGGGGGCCTTATCCAAGTCCATTTTTGCTCGTCCCCGATCATCCCACTGCACAGCAAATTGGGCTCGACAAAGCAAACAAAGAAACCGCACAACACTACGATCACCATCTTCGCAGTTACGAAGAAGTGACTGGCTATCATCTTCATGCAATCGACGGCGATATTGGCCATATTAAGGATATGCTCCTTGATGAAGAGACCTGGGCGATTCGCTATTGTATTGCCGATACCAGTAATTGGTGGTCTGGTCATCAAGTGCTAATAGCGCCAGAGTGGATTGAAGAAGTTAACTGGGTGGATTCCAAAGTTTATGTCAATTTAACGCAGCAACAAGTGCAAGATGCGCCGCTTTTTGATCCCGAAGTGCCTTTCAACCGCGAACACGAAAAAGGTATTCATTTACATTATGGGCGTAAGGGATATTGGGAAGATTAAGATGTTGCGCATGACCTCTGTTTTGGCGACGGTCTTAATTTATATCAGTCTTGTTTGATGTAGATTAAATTTCACATCTTGTTTCAGGTCGTGTCTTTGTGCCATTGTTAACCGGTAAAGTTAGGATGCGGATTTTTTTCTTAGCGTTTTGACAATGAAATAAATTAACTTCTATTTTTGTTAAAAAATATCCAACTCATTATCGGGATTTATTATGAAAATTATTTTTTCTATTGCAGTTTTGAGTGTGTGCACTTTTTTGGGAACCCACGCCATCGCTGCCGACCAAGCTGACCATAAAGCTCATCACCCTGACGCAGCTTCCAGTAAGATAACAAAAATTGATAGCAAAACAGTGTTAGTTAATAAACCTATGGCCCATAAATCTATGGAACAGGAATCCATGGAGAAAATGGATAACCATATGAAAGCCATGCACGAAATGCATGAAAAAATGATGAGTGCAAAAACGCCTGAAGAGCGCAAGGCGCATATGACTGAACACATGCAAACCATGCAAGGTGGCATGGCGATGATGAACGACATAGCCAAAATGTGCAGTGCGCAAAAGATGGATATGTTAGCGACAAATAATCCCGGCGGCGAAAAAAAATCTGCTATGAAGTGCGATATGCATTGTGAATTGGCAGCGCGCAATAAAATGCTGGAAAAACGAATGGAAATGATGGAAGCTATGATGCAAATGCTGATAGATCGGGTGAATAGTGAAAATTACGATGCTTATGCTGATCGTGTTTTAAAGAAATAATTCTTTTGTAATTTTTGCGTTGATTTTTTACGCTAGTTAAAATTCGCGAAAATGAAGCAGCGCAAAAATTAATTAATTTTCGGGGAAATAATTATGGGTAATTTGTGGAAAGTGCTGGCGTTGGTTGCTGTACTCAATATTTCTGGCTGTGGTTATAACAAAATCCAGACCAATGATGAGCAAGTGAAATCCAGCTGGTCTGAAGTGCTTAACCAATATCAGCGTCGTGCCGATTTAGTGCCAAATCTAGTGAATACAGTGAAAGGTTTTGCTGCGCACGAACAGGCAATATTGCTTGGAGTCACTAATGCGCGTGCCAGGGTTGGCAGTATTCAGGCCACGCCGGAACTTATCAATGACCCGGCAGCATTCGCCAAATTTCAGGCGGCACAAGCGGAACTATCAAGCTCACTTGCCAGGTTATTAGTGGTGGCGGAAAACTATCCACAACTAAAATCGGACGCTAATTTCCGCGATTTGCAAGCGCAATTGGAGGGTACGGAAAATCGTATCGCTGTTGCAAGAAATCGTTATATAACATCAGTGCAAGAATACAATGTCACTGTGCGTTCTTTTCCTTCCAATCTAACTGCTAAAATTTTTGGCTATGACACTAAGCCCAATTTTGCGGTGGAGAACGAAAAAGAAATTGCTAAACCTCCCGCAGTTAATTTTGATACTGTCCCAATCAGTCCGCAACCAAGCAGTCCACAAGAAGCTACGTCGCGATGAGTTATGGCAGTGCAGTAAAAGGGCTAGGTAGGATAAATATTTTATTTATCCTTTTCGTGTGCTCATGGCTAAATGGCGCGCTGGCGCAGGTTCCTGTGCCACCATTAAGCGCTCGTGTGATAGATCAAACTGCCACACTTGATAGTCAACAGTTGACCACTCTGGAACAAAAGTTACAAATTTTTGAAACTCGTAAAGGCAGCCAGCTCGCTGTACTTATGGTGCTTACTACTGAGCCCGAAGCCATCGAGCAATACGCGTTGCGTGTAGTCGATCAATGGAAATTGGGACGCAAAAAAGTGGACGATGGCGTTTTACTGATTATTGCTAAAAATGATCGCGCGCTGCGAATTGAAGTCGGCTACGGACTTGAAGGTGCATTGAATGATGCAACCGCAAAACGCATCATCGCCGAAACTATTACTCCCTATTTTAAACAAGGCGATTTTTATAATGGCATAACGGCTGGCGTGGACCAAATCATACGCGTAATAGACGGCGAACCTCTGCCAGAACCTCGCGCAGTCGGTGGTACTGCCAATGAAGGCATTCAGCAATATTTGCCCGTTATTATTGTCGCAGCACTAGTAGTAGGCGGAATTTTGCGATCCATATTCGGTAAGGTTTTTGGTTCCCTGGTGACCGGCGGAATAGTTGCGGTGGTTGCCTGGATGTTGGTGGGTGTTATTTCTATTGCTGTCCTTGCGGGTATTATTGCATTGATATTTACCTTGATGGGCGGTGGTGGTGGGCGTGGAATGGGTGGTTTCGGCGGTGGGTTTGGCTCGGGAGGTTTTGGTGGCGGAGGTGGCTTCGGTGGAGGCGGCGGTGGTTTTGGCGGCGGCGGTGCTTCGGGGAGATGGTAGCCATGAATATAAAACGTATGACTAAACATTTGTTAACAAGCGAGTGGCAAGTGCATCGTCACTTTCCTGTTGCAACCTTGACTGCTATAGAACAAGAAATTAAAACTAGCGAAACTCTTCATTCGGGAGAAATCAGATTTGTCGTTGAAGGTGCGCTGGATGGTGTTCAATTATTTAAAAATCAAACTGCTCAAGCCCGCGCCATAGATATTTTTTCGCAATTGCGTATCTGGGATACTGAGCTTAATAATGGTGTACTCATTTATCTCCTGCTTGCTGATCGAGACATAGAAATTATTGCTGATCGAGGTATTTACAACAAAGTGGGGTCGGAAGAATGGGAAAAAATATGTGTCATTATGGAAAATTATTTTAAAGAAAATAATTTTCACCAAGGTGTTACTGCCGGGATTGATGCAGTCACGCAGCTCCTAAAGAAACATTTTCCAATAGCGAATAATGATAAAAACGAATTGTCAAATAAACCTGTAATCATGTGAAGTTATGTGGTGCAAAACATTTCGTTAACGCGAGCGCAAGTCAGAATAAAAAGACCGGATGTCGAAAAAAGTTGCGTCATTAAGGTGTTTCCCATTTCCAATCGCGAATTTCAGGAAGGTCCTGTCCGTATTGATTAATGTAAACACGATGCTCAATGAGCTTGCCCTCGCATAGTTTTTTTACGTGAGTTCCTGTTGCACCAGCTTGCGGTAGGCGGTTAATACAATTTATAACCAGATGAAAGCGGTCCAATTGATTGAGTACCGTCATGTCAAAAGGCGTTGTGACAGTGCCTTCCTCGCGATAACCATGTACATGGATATTGTTGTGGTTGGTGCGTCTATAAGTGAGTTTGTGAACCAGTGCCGGGTAACCATGGAAGGCGAAAATAATCGGTTTGTCACGAGTAAATAATTGATCAAAATCACTGTCACTCAATCCGTGCGGATGTTCATGTTGCGATTGTAAACGCATCAGATCCACGACATTAATCACACGTATTTTCAATTTGGGGAAATGCTGACGCAGAATAGTTACTGCGGCGAGTGTTTCTACCGTTGGTACGTCACCACAGCAAGCCATTACTACGTCAGGTGCAAGGGTTTTATCATTGCTCGCCCATTGCCAAATACTAACTCCCTCGGCGCAATGTTTAACAGCAGCTTCCATGGTTAACCATTGTGGTGAAGGATGTTTTCCGGCAACTACCACGTTGACGTAATGGTAGCTGCGCAAGCAATGATCCATAACCGAGAGAAGGCAATTTGCATCAGGCGGTAAGTAAACTCTTACAACTTCAGCCTTTTTATTAACAACATGATCGAGGAAACCCGGATCCTGATGCGTGAAACCATTATGATCTTGGCGCCATACGTGTGATGCGAGCAAGTAATTTAGCGAGGCGATCTTGGGTCGCCAGGGTAAATCAGCGGTTACCTTTAGCCACTTCGCATGCTGGTTAAACATGGAATCAATAATGTGAATAAAAGCTTCGTAACAGTTGAATAGCCCATGGCGACCAGTCAGTAAATAACCTTCCAGCCAGCCCTGGCATTGATGCTCACTCAACATAGAGTCAAGTACACGACCGCTAGGTGCCAGCCATTGATCGTTAACTTGTGTTGGCATATTCCATTGCCGTTCAGTGACATCGAACACTGCGCTTAAACCATTAGACACAGTTTCATCGGGCCCAAAGATGCGGAAATTTTTCTGTTCCTGGTTTTTAACTATGACATCGCGTAAAAATGGCCCGAGCACATGTGTATCACCTATGCCGCGTACACCCGGCTCGGGCACATCGGCGGCGTAGTCACGATAATCGGGCAGGAATAACTCTTTTAATAACAAACCGCCATTGGCGTGTGGGTTAGCTCCCATGCGGCATTCTCCTTGCGGCGCAAGCTCCGCGAGCTCCGCAATTAAACCACCATTTCCATCAAACAGTTCTTCAGGCTTATAGCTTTTAAGCCAATCTTCAATCTGCAGTAAGTGTTCCGGGTGCGAGCTGGATGCCGAGAGAGTAGAAGTCGGTGCAGATATTGGGACTTGGTGCGAACGAAATGTTCCCTCTACCTGGTGGTGATCCACGACTTTCGGTCCAGTCCATCCCTTCGGTGACCGCAGTACAATCATTGGCCAGCGGGGACGTTCGGCGGAGTGGTGCTTTAGGGGAGGGTTACGTGCTTCATGCTGAATATTTTGAATTTGATTGATGACCTTGCTAAGTGTAAGCGCCATTGTTTGATGCATAGTCTCGGGGTCATCGCCCTCAACAAAGTAAGGTGTCCAACCATAACCAAGCAATAATTGCTCAAGCTCTTCATGACTGATTCGAGCTAATAAAGTCGGATTAGCAATTTTGTAACCGTTGAGATGCAATATTGGCAGCACTGCACCGTCGGCAGTCGGATTGAGAAATTTATTAGAATGCCATGCCGTAGCGAGCGGTCCGGTTTCTGCTTCGCCATCGCCAATAACGCAGGCAGCGATTAATGAAGGATTATCAAATACGGCACCGAAGGCGTGACTAAGGGAATAACCTAATTCGCCACCTTCATGAATCGAGCCAGGGCATTCGGGGGAGGCGTGACTTGGAATACCGCCTGGAAAAGAAAATTGCAGAAACAATTTTTGTAAGCCAGCCTCATCCTGGCTAATATCGGGATACACCTCGCTGTAACTTCCCTCAAGATAGGTATTGGCGATTACGGCAGGCCCACCGTGGCCGGGGCCGGAAATATAGATCATGTTTAAATTATGTTCTTTGATCACACGGTTTAAGTGAACGTAGATAAAGTTTTGCCCCGGCGTAGTTCCCCAATGGCCCAGCACACTAGGCTTGACATCACTGAGTTTTAAGGGGCGTTTGAGTAGCGGGTTGTCAAATAAATAAATCTGTCCGACGGAGAGGTAATTAGCTGCGCGCCAATAGGCATTTATTTTGCGCAGCTCATCAACTGGCAGTGTTGGTGCGGAGGAGAAAATATCCATAATGGGTTCCTATAAATAAGTGGTATAGACCTCAACGCAAAAAATATTGATATGAGTTTAAACGCTTGCATAGGACAGGATCTGCTGTCGGTACATGGCTTACGAAGCGCTTATTAATTAAGCAGTACCTTTTAAAATAAGAAAAATAAGCTTATAGATGCTGCGCAGGACCAGTCCGTGTGAGATCCAACATAAAGCAGAAAATTAAATTATTTTAGGAATGATTATTTGACGATATTTGTTTTTATGAGTAATTTGTCCATTTTAGATGTCCTATGGCTGCTAATTTGCATAACGATTGTTTTTTTAACCCTTGTGCCTGTTAGAATCCCCATTTGTTATTTCAGAGCTATTTTCTACGTATGTCTGATCTTAATACCCCACAAGCTATTATGTTTGCTGATGTTTCAGGTAGCTCGGCACTCTATAAGAATCTGGGCAACCAGGAAGCAAAAGCCCTCCTGGATAACGCAATAAGCTTTATGGCCTCATCCACTATTGTGCGTGATGGTACCGTGGTAAAAACGATTGGCGATGAGGTGATGGCGCGTTTTGATAGCGCTAACGCAGCCTGTGAAGCGGCTATTGCCATTCAACAACGCTCTAGTCTTGAATTCGCTGAAACGGGTTTGGGAATTCGCATTGGTATTTCTTTTGGTGATACGGTGTTAACTCACAACGATGCTTTTGGTGATACGGTAAATGATGCGGCCTATGTAGCACATATCGCTCGAGCAAATCAGATTGTGTTGACTCAAGGGGTTGTGGATAACCTTGATAATGCACTGGTTCAACAATGCCAACTGTTTGATCGTATTCATATTAAAGGGGAAAGCCACAAGACGATTATTTATCGGTTGGCATGGGAGGTGGCTGGTCAGCAAGACTCTTCCACGCAATTGATGCCGACCCAGGAGCTTTCGCGCTTTGTTGCTAATTTTCAACTTATCTTAACCTTCGGTAATAAAACGATCAGCTTACTACCAGATCAAACCCCATTTTTTATTGGGCGTGATGCGAATAAGTCAGATCTTTTTTTTGATGAAGTGCTTTGCTCACGCGAACATTGCCATATTGCATTTAGGCGGGGAAAATATGTGTTGATCGATCACTCCACTAACGGCACTTATGTGTGTGCAGAGCATAAGTCCCCCATCTATCTACGCCGTGAGGAAACAACTTTACAAGGGCACGGAGTCATTGGCATTGGTCGGCATATTGATTTAAACAACCCATCGCTCATTCATTACAGTCATTAATTACCAGAATTACGAGTTTCGTCATTACGAGTCGCATGAAAATATCACAATCAACTTCACCTACCGAATATCAAACTCCAGGTATGCTTCGAATTATCGCGGCAATGGTTTATGACAGCTTGCTGTTGGCGGCCGTTAGTATCGCTTACGGCGCTATAGTGGTGGGGTTACGTGTGCTCATTCAGGGGCAGCCTGAAGTAGGGCAGAGAATTCAGTGGAATATAGTGTCCGGAAGTTTAATCACTTTGGGTTGGCTGGCGATGTTGGTGTTGTTTTACATGTATTTTTGGCACAGGTTTGGCCAAACTTTGGCGATGAAAACCTGGCGTTTTAAAATGGTGGATGCACAAACAAATCAGCCTGCTAATTATCAGCAATGTGCACTCCGTAGTTTGGCCGCGATATTATCTTTATTACTGTTAGGTTTTGGTTATTGGTGCAGGTTTTTCCATCCACAAAAGCGAATGCTGCATGATGTGTTAAGTGGTACCAAATTAATTTTGTTACAAAAATAAAAGAAGTTGTATTTAAATATTGTTCATGCAACTTTTGAAAATTCATTATTTATGTTTCTGTCCTTCTTGTAAGTGCATTAGCTTTCCTCAAATATTCCTTAGTAGTTATCTCTATGTCTCTTATTAAAATCGAAAAAGCTTATTTAAGTTACGGCCTGCAAGTGTTGCTTGACGGCGTTGAATTGGTTGTGGAAAAAGGCCAGCGTCTGTGTTTGATTGGGCGCAACGGTGCGGGTAAATCCAGTTTATTAAAAGTTATTGCCGGCGAAGTTGATTTGGATAAGGGTGAAGTAGTTTTACAAAATGGTGTGCGAATTGCGCGTCTGGAGCAAGATTTGCCGGACGCCGATGATCAACTGGTATTTGATTTGGTAGCTAGCGCTTTTCCTGGTCTGGGTAGCCTGTTAAGTGAATATCATCATCTTGCTCACGGAACAGAATTCACCGATGAAATCATGGCCCGCATGGAAAAGCTACAACACGATATTGAGGCGCGTGATGGTTGGTTAATGCAACAAAAAGTGGAATCGATTTTAACGCGCTTGGATTTGCCTGCCGAAAAATTTATGAGCGAGTTATCAGGTGGATGGCGCCGCCGTGTGGCGCTGGCGCGGGCGCTGGTATTAGACCCGGATGTATTGTTGCTTGATGAGCCCACCAACCATTTAGATATTGCTGCTATTGATTGGTTGGAAAAACAATTACTCAACTTTAATGGTGCCTTGGTTTTTATTACGCATGACCGGTCGCTGCTACAAAATTTGGCGACCCATATTGTTGAATTGGATCGTGGTAATTTGCGTTATTGGTCTGGCGACTACGCCAGCTATTTGGTTTACCGCGAACAAGCCCTTGCCGAAGAAGCGCGTCACAACGACTTATTTGATAAGCGACTCGCAGAAGAAGAAGTTTGGATTCGCCAAGGTATTAAGGCGCGTCGTACTCGTAATGAAGGCCGTGTCCGCGCGTTAAAAGAATTGCGCAATGTGCGTTCTGAGCGCCGTGAAGTAATAGGTAAAGCGAGCTTTTCACTGGCCAGTGGAGAGGCCTCCGGCAAGCTGGTAGCTGAGCTAACGAATGTCTCTTATGCTTGGGGCAATAAAAAAATAGTCGAAAACTTTTCAACCACTATTGTGCGCGGTGATCGCATTGGTTTGGTTGGTGCCAATGGTGCGGGAAAAAGTACGGTGCTTAAATTGATTTTGGGTGAGCTGCAAGCGCAGAAAGGCAGTGTGCGCCTGGGTACAAATTTATCCGTAGCTTATTTTGATCAGCTCCGCGATCAACTGGATTTAAATCAAAGTGCGGTAGACAATATTGCCGAAGGTCGCGAATTTATAGAAATCGATGGAAAATCCAAACATATATTTTCCTATCTGAGTGATTTTTTATTTAGTGGGGAGCGCGCGCGGACTCCGTTACGTGCACTATCTGGCGGTGAGCGCAATCGCGTTTTATTAGCAAAGCTATTTAGTAAGTCAGCGAATCTGCTAGTGCTCGATGAACCGACTAACGATTTAGATGTTGAAACCTTAGAATTGCTTGAAGAAATTTTAACGGATTATCAAGGTACAGTATTACTAGTTAGCCATGATCGCGCATTTCTCAATAACATTGTTAGCAGTGTCATTGCCTTTGAAGGGCGAGGAAATGTACTTGAATATGTAGGTGGTTATGATGATTGGTTGCGCCAGGGCGGCAAATGGACTGAATCTGATTTGCCTGAGGAAGATGTAAACCTCGCTCAGCCTGCCGTGCAGCCAGTGGCAACAGCGAGTTCGGGAAATGCTGTGGTAGAAAAGGCAGCCGTTAATGCTGCACCTAAAGCTCAAGCTCGCATGAAAAAGTTGAGTTATAAATTTCAAAAAGAGTTTGATGAATTGCCAAAGCTTATCGAGGTTGTCGAGCAACGAATAACTGAATTAAAAAAAGAAATATCTGCGGCAGACTTTTATTCCCAAGCGTTAAAAGTACGCGAAGAAAAGTTGCAAGTATTAGCGCAGGCTGAGTTGCAATTGGAGAATTATTTTGAGCGCTGGGCTGAGCTGGAAGATCTGCAACAAGCAGAATAATTAATCAGTCTTGTGGGGGACAAAAACGGCCAGCACATCGCAAGTTGCTCCGTGTAAAACACTGTTCGGGGTTGACCCGAGCAGGAGTGCAAAACCTTTGCGACCATGACTGCCGACAATAATTAAATCTGCACCTTGTTGCTGCGCCAGGAAATGTAATTCATTAGCGGGTTGGCCTACTAAAACGTGTTCCTGTTGAATCGGCATGTCAATATTTTGTGCTAGTGCTTGCAGTGTTTTTTCTGCGCGTTGAATTTGTTGTTGTTGCACTTCAGAAATATCCAACGGCATATCACCGCCATAGGCAAAGGTGATTGGCTCCAGTACGTGAGCAATGCTTAATTGCGCGTTACACGCCCGAGCAATTGTTACGGCTTTGCCGAGTACCAAGGATGCTTCTTCCGATAAATCTACACCTACTAAAATGTGACGATATAGGCATGCAGAATCTTTATTGGCAGATGAAGTCATAATTTACCTCTTTTGATCAAACTAAATCTTAATTACAGGCTAGACAGAAAACGAGCAGCTATCCAGTTATTTAATACCTATCCAGTTGCAGAGAAATATATAAATGTGGATTTTTATCATAATAGTCATAGCAGTGGCTTTGGTTGTTGGTCCAGCCATGATGATGCGACCGAGTCCTGCGCAAAAAAATAAAGCTCGGTTACGTGCCCTAGCGCTTGCAAAAAATATCCGAGTTACGGTTAGAAATTTACCGCAACAACCAACAGAAAGTGAACAGCCATTTCCTGTACCCGTGTATTTTATTGCGCCAACGGATCATCAACTAAATGATGATTGGTTTTTGTTGCGCGCCAGTTATACCCATGAAATTCACTTTTTAGATTCCTGGGCGTGGCAGGGCGATTTGCGTGCGACAGAGAAGGAGCAAGCCGCTCTCCAAAAATATTTGCCAGTGCTGCCAGAGTCTGTGCGTGGGGTGAGTGTGGGCAGCAAAGGCGTTTGTGTGTATTGGCAAGAACGAGGCGGTGACCGGGTGTTGTTACAAATTATTGAGTTGTTGGAAGTGCTTAATGCATTGCAAATTAAGCCAAAAGAGCAGGTTTAAGTCCAACTACCGCTAACATTTACTTGACCCCTGCAGCTGCAGGTCTTATATATGCGCACCTTTGCGGCAAAACAGTCAACTTATGTCTATGCTTTGCTTTACCTCGGGCGACCTGCTCTATCGCCTCTATACACTTATTCGATGAGAAAGATATTTTAACCATGGGCAAATCCTTAGTTATTGTAGAATCACCCGCTAAAGCCAAGACAATTAATAAGTATCTCGGCAACGATTTTATTGTTAAATCCAGTATTGGTCATATTCGCGACCTGCCCACCAGTGGCGGTGCTAAACCCGTGGATGCGAAGGAGCGGGCTAAACAGGCCGCAGCGACACGCAAAATGTCTCCTGAAGATAAAGCGGTTTATCAAGCTAAGAAAGGTAAAACGCAACTCATTAACCGTATGGGTATCGACCCGGATAATAATTGGGAAGCGCATTACGAAATTCTTCCCGGTAAAGAAAAAGTTGTGGAAGAACTGAAAAAGCTCGCCGAAAAAGCCGACATCATCTATCTCGCAACCGACTTGGACAGAGAGGGAGAAGCCATCGCATGGCACTTGCGTGAGGCAATAGGCGGTGATTCGGCCCGTTATCGCCGAGTAGTCTTTAATGAAATTACACAAACCGCGATTCAAAACGCATTTAAAAATCCCGGTCCCATTGACCAAAACCGGGTGGATGCTCAGCAAGCGCGCCGTTTTTTGGATCGTGTTGTGGGTTATATGGTGTCCCCTCTGCTTTGGGAAAAGGTAGCGCGTGGGTTATCTGCAGGTCGCGTGCAGTCCGTAGCTGTGCGCTTAGTGGTAGAGCGCGAGCGAGAAATTCGGGCATTTATCCCTGAAGAATATTGGACAGTATTTACAGATTTGAAATCTGGCAAAAGTGAAATTGTCCCTTTTGAAGTCAAAAAACAGAATGACGAAGCCTTCAAGCCAGTCAATGAAGCCCAGGCGATGTCCGCTGTCAAAAGTTTGCAAGCATCAACTTATACCGTTGTTAGCCGCGAAGATAAGCCGACGCAATCAAAACCTTCGGCACCTTTTATTACCTCTACCTTGCAGCAGGCGGCCAGCACTCGGTTAGGTTTTGGTGTTAAGAAAACCATGATGATGGCGCAGCGTTTGTATGAGGGTGGCTATATCACCTACATGCGTACTGACTCTACAAATCTAAGCAAAGATGCTGTTGAAGCCTGTCGCGATTACATTGTAGAAACTTATGGCAAACGTTACTTGCCTGAAACTCCCGTCGCATATTCTAGTAAAGAAGGTGCGCAAGAAGCGCATGAAGCGATTCGCCCCTCAGATGTCAGTGTATTGCCCAATCAGTTGGCTGCTATGGAGCGCGATGCTGAGCGTCTATATACCTTGATTTGGCAACAATTCGTCGCTTGTCAAATGAGTCCTGCGGAATACACGAGCACCAGTGTGGTAGTTAATGCCGGTGAATTCGAACTACGCACTCGTGGCCGTGTGGTACGTTTTGATGGTTTTACAAAAGTCCTGCCGCAAGTTGTGAAAAAAGATGAAGACGTGGTGCTCCCTGATCTCAAAGTAGGTCAAGTCTTACCGCTTATTAAAGTTAATCCAACACAACATTTTACCAAGCCTACTGCGCGCTACAGTGAAGCGAGCTTGGTTAAAGAGTTAGAAAAACGTGCCATAGGCCGTCCGTCTACTTATGCGGCGATTATCTCTACCATTCAAGATCGCGGTTATGCGCGTATTGAAAACCGCCGTTTTTACGCGGAGAAAATGGGCGATATTGTTACCGAGCGTTTGGTGGAAAGTTTTGATGATTTAATGGATTACAGTTTCACAGCAAATATGGAGGAGTCGCTGGATGTGGTCGCTCAAGGTGGTAAAAACTGGCGCAAAGTGTTGGACGAGTTTTACTCTGGTTTTAGTAAAAAACTTAAATTAGCTTCTGGTGCAGCCAAAGGTATGCGCGCTAATGACCCAACTGAAACCGATATTCCTTGCACCCTGTGTGGCCGCCATATGCAAATTCGCACGGGCAGCACCGGCGTCTTTCTAGGCTGTTCCGGTTACGCCCTACCGCCGAAAGAGCGTTGCAAAAACACTATGAATTTAGTCTCTGGCGATGAAGCTGTAGACGCTGATGAAGATGAAGAAGCTGAATCCAGGCAGTTACGTACCAAACATCGCTGCAAAATTTGTAATTCAGCGATGGACTCTTATCTGTTAGATGAATCGCGCAAATTGCATATTTGCGGTAACAACCCTGATTGTCCAGGTTATGAGGTTGAGCAGGGCACCTATAAACTAAAAGGTTATGAAGGCCCTTCACTTGAGTGCGATAAATGCGGTAGCCAAATGCAGCTCAAAACGGGTCGCTTCGGTAAATATTTTGGTTGTACCAACGATGAATGTAAAAACACTCGCAAACTCTTAAAGAGCGGCGAAGCTGCGCCACCGAAAGTTGATCCTATCGTTATGGCCGATTTGCGTTGCGAAAAAGTTGACGATCACTATGTATTGCGCGACGGTGCGGCAGGTTTGTTTCTTGCGGCCAGCCAGTTCCCCAAAAATCGTGAAACTCGCGCACCTTTAGTGGCAGAATTATTAACGGTTAAAGATAAAATTGATCCAAAATATCATTTTTTATTGTCCGCACCTGTTACTGATCCTAATGGTATTAAATCCATTGTTCGCTTTAGTCGCAAAACCAAAGAGCAATATGTACAGACCGAAGTGGATGGCAAAGCCACAGGCTGGAAAGCTTTTTATGAAAATGGTAAGTGGAAAGCATCAGCAAAATAATTTTGCTTTAGTTTACTGCACACAAGCAAAGCTACATAACTCCGACATTCACTTACGAGCTTGTTCGTTAAAGGGAATGTTGGAGTTCATGTTATTCACCAGGCACTGTATATGCCCAATTTATCCCTAACTTGCGTCAATCAAAAACTGGCATACGCTAAATCCTTACTTCAGGGTATGGATGAGTCAACATTGACACCGGTATGCTTAAATTCGCTTAAAGAGGCTGCTGCCTTCCATTTAATGTGTGCCTATCATCATTATTTACGTGAAATTGCGGAAACTTATTGGCTTAAAAATAGCGCCAGTATCAAAACAGAGGCTGACTTAATTGCCGCGTTTCAAGCTGCAAAAAAGCATCCTACCGAGGCTGAAGAGTTAATCACTTTACGCAAGGAAGTAAATTCCTGGCTAACGCAACTACACACTTACTATGAATCACTCTGGTCTGTACCTACAGTCGCCGTAAACGATAAACAAAACGATGAGCTCTTAATTAAAATCGTTAATCTTGAATCCAGTTTTAATCTAATGCAGGTTGATTCGACCTTAATTGCATCCTGGTGTGAGAGTTTTATAGCGCTTGTCCTGCGCCAACGCGCAACTAGTGCTGAATTTTAGAGGTATTTCAATACTAAATCCCTCTAGCGGTTGAACAGTGCATTGCTCTATGGCACAATTCGCACCCTTCAAGCGTAGGGCTGATGCGTAATTTTAATATTCGCATAAAAATCAATCAGTTAGCTTGCAAGTAGAATCGCTTCGTTTATTGAAGCATGCGGACGTGGTGGAATTGGTAGACACACCAGGTTTAGGTTCTGGCGCCGCAAGGTGTGAGAGTTCGAGTCTCTCCGTCCGCACCATTTAAATTTCTCGGAGTCGCCCATGCGGCTCCATCTAATATCTTCACATCTATCTCGCGAGGCAGACATGCAAGTTTCTCTTGAAACCACTTCTGGTCTAGAACGTCGTCTAACTATTGGCGTACCCGCTGCCCAAGTTGAAACGGAAATTGAAAAGCGTTTAAAAGAAGCCTCTCTTAATGTGCGCATTAATGGCTTTCGTAAGGGCAAAGTGCCTATGTCTGTTGTGAAACAACGTTTTGGCGGCAGCATTCGTCAAGAAGTTGTGGGCGACGTTATTAATCGTTCGTTTTACGATGCAGTGCAAAAAGAAAATGTGAAGCCTGCGGGTCAACCGTCTATCCAGCCCAAGCAATTGGCAGCGGGTAAAGATCTTGAGTATGTTGCTACTTTTGAAGTGTATCCAACGGTTAAATTAAGTGACTTATCAGCTTATGAGATTACTCGTCATACCGCTGAAGTGACTGAGGTCGACGTTGATAATATGGTAGAAGTTCTGCGTAAGCAGCAAACTATTTGGAGTGGCGTTGATCGAGCTGCAGCTGAAGGCGATCAAGTTAATATCAATTTTGTTGGTACCAAAGATGGCGTTGAGTTTGCTGGTGGCAAATCGGAAAATCACGATTTGGTGTTGGGCTCCAAAGCTATGGTTCCTGGCTTTGAAGAAGGCATAGTAGGTTTAAAAGCTGGTAAGGAAAAAACAATTAAGGTCACCTTTCCAGCTGATTATCAAGCTGAGGAATTAAAAGGTGCAGAAGTACAATTTGTTGTTAAAGTAAATTCTGTATCTGAGGCACAACTGCCTGAATTGAAAAAAGAATTCTTTGCCAAGTTTGGTGTAGAAAAGGGCGGTGAAAAGCAATTCCGTAAAGAAGTCAAAGCCAATATGGAGCGCGAATTATCTAACGCACTAAAAGCGAAAATAAAAACTCAAGTGATGGATCATTTAATCAATTCGCACACTACAGAGTTACCAAAGGCTTTGGTTGGCAACGAAATAAATGCATTGCGCGAGCAAATGTTGCAGCGTTTTGGTGGTCAGAAACAAAACTTTGATGTGAAGTCTTTGTTGCCTGACACCATGTTTCAGGAAGAGGCTCAGCGTCGTGTAACTTTGGGCTTAATCGTTGGCGAAATTATTAAGTCTGCCAAGTTAACTCCAGATGCCAAGCGTGTGCGTTCAATGATTGAGGACATAGCTGCTACTTATCAAGAACCTAAAGAAGTCGTTGAGTATTACAGTAGTAACCGTGAATTGTTGGCTGGTGTTGAATCCGCGGTGTTGGAAGATCAAGTTGTTGATCATATTCTTGCCGGTGCGAAAGTAACTGAGCTTGCATCAAATTACGATGAAATCATTAAAGCTAAGGCTCAGCGTTAAGTTTTAAAGGCAGCTTAAAAAAGCCGCAAAGCGTTTGCTTTGCGGCCTTCCTTCCTAGTAATTTCTGCTCAATTTACGCTTGATACTGGCATATAATCAAATCACAGGTTAAGCTCCATATTGTCAATTCTGTCCACTTTGGCGCTTCCTATTTGATAGCGGCACTTAAAGTTGTTGTAACCCTCGAATAAGGTAAAAGGCACTATGTCTTACGATTACTCAAAAAAAACATCGTCAATTGTAACCAATGAATTGGTGGGCGCTGGCGGTCTTGTGCCTATGGTTATCGAGCAGACGGCACGCGGCGAGCGCTCCTTTGATATCTATTCACGCTTGCTAAAAGAGCGGGTAATTTTTCTGGTGGGTCCAGTGGAAGATTACATGGCCAATTTGGTAGTTGCCCAATTGCTGTTTCTGGAAGCTGAGAATCCGGATAAAGATATTCACCTGTACATAAATTCACCGGGTGGTTCTGTAACCGCCGGTTTGTCCATCTATGACACTATGCAATTTATCAAGCCAGACGTGAGCACCATGTGCATTGGTCAGGCGTGTAGCATGGGAGCATTTTTATTGAATGCCGGGGCTAAAGGCAAACGATTCTGCTTGCCGAACTCGCGGGTAATGATCCATCAGCCGAGTGGTGGAGCTCAGGGTCAGGCTTCTGATATTCATATTCAAGCAAAAGAAATTTTAACTATACGTACAAAACTGAACCAATTAATGGCGTCGCATACTGGCCAGACGATTGAGAAAATTGAGTTAGACACAGAACGCGATAATTTTATGTCTGCAGATCAGGCTAAAGATTATGGCCTAATAGATAATGTAATAGGTAAGCGTCCGGGTTGATTCACTACGCTTGTCCTTGATAATGTTTAATTTGACCTTATTGTGTTTATGTACCAAGCATATCTAAGCAGATTTTTTGCTTACTTTAGACGGAGTGGCTCCAATGACCGATCACACAAGTGATACTGGCGATAAAAGTGGAAAATTATTGTACTGCTCATTTTGCGGAAAGAGCCAGCATGAAGTCCGCAAGTTGATTGCAGGCCCCTCGGTGTTTATCTGTGATGAATGCGTGGATCTTTGTAACGATATTATTCGCGAAGAGATTCAAGAAAATGTCGCTGAAGGTACCTCTGATAAATTACCTAAACCACATGAAATTTCTGCAATTTTGGATCAGTACGTTATAGGGCAGCGTCGTGCTAAGAAGGTATTGGCAGTTGCTGTTTATAACCATTACAAGCGGTTACGTTTAGGTGCCAAGTCAAAAGATAAGGAGCCGGTCGAGTTAGGTAAAAGTAACATTTTACTGGTGGGTCCAACGGGCAGTGGTAAAACTCTACTTGCTGAAACCTTGGCGCGCATGCTTGATGTACCTTTCACTATAGCTGATGCTACGACTCTTACTGAAGCTGGGTATGTTGGTGAAGATGTTGAGAATATTATCCAGAAATTATTGCAAAAATGTGATTACGATGTGGACAAGGCTCAGCAAGGCATTGTTTATATTGATGAGATTGATAAGATTTCGCGTAAATCAGATAACCCATCGATAACGCGTGATGTTTCTGGCGAAGGCGTGCAACAAGCACTGTTAAAATTAATTGAAGGCACAATTGCTTCCGTTCCTCCGCAAGGTGGTCGTAAGCATCCACAACAGGAATTTTTACAGGTCGATACCTCTAACATTCTGTTTATTTGTGGCGGTGCTTTTGCGGGATTAGATAAAGTTATTCGCGATCGCTCTGAAAAGGGTGGAATAGGTTTTTCAGCAGAAGTAAAAAGTAAAGACGAAAAGCGTAATTTTGGGGAAACATTGCGTGACCTTGAGCCGGAAGATTTAGTTAAGTATGGCTTGATTCCAGAATTTGTTGGACGGTTACCAGTCCTGGCAACTTTGGATGAGCTGGATAAGCAGGCTTTAGTTCAAATCTTAACTGAGCCGCGCAATGCCTTAACGAAACAATATGCACGCTTGTTTGAGATGGAGGGTGTTTCCATTGATTTCCGTCCTGATGCACTAGAAGCTATAGCGGCGCGGGCAATGGAAAGAAAAACCGGGGCCCGCGGTTTACGCTCCATTATGGAAAATGTTCTCCTGGATACTATGTATCGCATCCCGTCAGAAGAGAATGTAGTAAAAGTTGTAGTTGATGAATCAGTAATCAAGGGTGAATCTGAACCCTTATTGGTTTATGAGAATCCGGAAAAATTGGCAAAGATTGCTGAATAAATCGTTTAATAAAATTTATTAATTTGTATAAAAAGAGGGCCTTTGTGGCCTTCTTTTATTTTAATTTGTGGATTTATATACTTGTAATTCACGAAATATCCCCCATTCTTAGAGCATGTTTATGAAGTTTTAGCTTCACTAAAAGAGGATGCCTAATGGAAACACAAGATTTTGGTTCAGCGCACTTAAATGAATTACCTCTGTTACCTTTGCGTGACGTGGTGGTTTATCCGCATATGGTTACCCCGCTGTTTGTCGGGCGCCAAAAATCCATTGAGGCGCTTGAAAAAGCCATGTCTTTGGATAAGCAGGTTCTGCTAGTTGCTCAGAAAAACCCATCTGTTGACGATCCTAAAGCCGAAGATCTTTATAGTATCGGGACTGTTGCATCAATTTTACAATTGCTGAAATTACCCGATGGTACAGTGAAAGTTTTAATTGAAGGCAAGGCACGTGCTCAAATAGAAAAAATTGACGATATGGATGACTATTTTCGCGCCCAGGTTCGTCCCTTGGAAGAGATAGGGGTTTCGGGTTCGCAAGCACATGCAATGGTTTCAGCTGCTGTCGCACAATTTGAACAATACGTAAACCTTAGTAAAAAAGTGCCTGCAGAAGTCATTACCTCTCTTTCAGGG
The DNA here is from genome assembly GCA_040385335.1 of Pseudomonadota bacterium. Classification (GTDB taxonomy): domain Bacteria; phylum Pseudomonadota; class Gammaproteobacteria; order Pseudomonadales; family Cellvibrionaceae; genus Cellvibrio. The sequence continues at coordinate 94,813 of JAZKHP010000032.1, read as the reverse complement.
ATTGATGACCCGGGTCGCTTGGCCGATACAATTTCTGCACATATTTCTCTTGAGTTACCACAGAAGCAGGCCATTCTTGAGATTATTGATGTTCGTGAGCGTTTGGATCATTTGCTGGGTTTGATGGATACTGAAGTTGATGTATTTCACGTCGAAAAGAAAATTCGTGGCCGTGTTAAAAAGCAGATGGAAAAAAGCCAGCGCGAGTATTATTTGAATGAGCAAATTAAAGCCATTCAAAAAGAACTTGGCGAAATGGGCGAAGACGTTACTGAAGTTGATGAAATTGAACGCAAAATCGTGGCAGCTAATATGCCTAAAGACGCTGCTGAAAAAACGCGTGCAGAAGCCAATAAACTGAAAATGATGTCGCCTATGTCCGCAGAGGCGTCAGTGTTGCGGTCTTATATTGATTGGATGGTCAAAGTACCTTGGGCTAAGCGTAGTAAGGTTCGTTACGATTTGGCACGAGCTGAAGAAGTTTTGAATAAAGATCACTATGGTTTAGATGAGGTTAAAGAACGTATCCTTGAATATTTGGCAGTTCAACAACGTGTCAAAAAAATTAAGGGTCCTATCCTGTGTCTGGTCGGTCCACCAGGGGTGGGTAAAACATCTTTGGGTGAATCTATTGCTCGCGCTACTAATCGTGAGTTTGTACGTATGGCTCTCGGTGGGGTAAGAGACGAAGCTGAGATTCGCGGCCATCGGCGTACCTATATAGGTTCATTGCCCGGAAAGTTGATTCAGAAAATGGCGAAAGTTGGGGTAAAAAACCCTCTCTTTTTGCTGGACGAAATTGACAAAATGGGTATGGATAATCGTGGCGATCCTGCGTCGGCATTATTAGAGGTCCTTGATCCAGAGCAAAATCATCAATTTAGCGACCATTACCTGGAAGTGGATTACGATCTTTCCGATGTTATGTTTATCTGTACGTCTAACTCTATGAATATTCCCGGTCCGTTGTTGGATCGCTTGGAAGTAATTCGTATTCCTGGTTATACCGAGGACGAAAAAATTAGCATAGCTGCGCGTTATTTGATTCCAAAGCAAATGAAGGCGAATGGCTTAAGCGAAAATGAAGCTGATATTAAGCCAGAGGCAGTCCGTGACATGGTCCGTTATTACACGCGCGAAGCCGGAGTGCGTGGCTTAGAGCGTGAAATTGCTAAATTGTGTCGTAAGGTGGTAACTAAGCATGTAAAAGACAAACGTTTGACGGCGGATATCATTGATTCATCGGTGCTTGAAGATTTGTTAGGTGTGCGCAAATTCGATTTCGGTAAGGCTGAAGTGAAAGATCAAATTGGACAAGTGACCGGCCTGGCTTGGACGCAAGTTGGTGGGGAGTTACTAACAATTGAATCCTCAGCTGTTCCAGGCAAAGGTAGACTCATAAAAACGGGTTCACTTGGGGATGTAATGCAGGAATCTATTCAGGCGGCAATTACAGTTGTTAGGTCGCGTTCTCAAGTCTTGGGCATAGCTCCTGATTATCATGAAAAGGTTGATATTCATATTCATGTACCTGAAGGCGCTACACCTAAAGATGGTCCAAGTGCAGGTGTTGCTATGTGCACTGCACTTGTCTCTGTTCAAACTGGTATTCCAGTTCGTGCGGATGTCGCTATGACCGGCGAAATTACACTTCGCGGTGAGGTTCTGCGTATTGGTGGCCTCAAAGAAAAGCTACTGGCAGCACATCGTGGCGGCATTAAAACGGTTATCATACCGGCGGGTAACGAGCGGGATTTAAAAGAAATTCCCGCTAATATTAAAGCCGATTTGACGATCAAGCCGGTGCAGTGGATTGATGAGGTGCTGGAGGTTGCTTTGCAGCGTATGCCAAAGCCACTCTCTGATGAAGAATATCTAGCTTTGCAAAAAGAAGCGAAAGAATCAGAGTCAGCTCGAATTAGCACACATTAAATTGTTGGTTTATTAAATGGTGTTGAAATGACACATGATCGCTATGGAGGGCGATTATAAAACGTACTAAATTCAAATTGCTGAATAGAAAACCGGATGTTTCCTTGACCCTTAAGTTATCAGTTGGTATAAATCACAATTAATTTAAGTATTGGCTATGCCGGTGCCTTTTTAAAAAGCCATCGCATAAATAGTTTAACTAATATAATGAGAAAGGGGTTACGTGTGAATAAAACTGAACTTATCGAAGCAATCGCAGCATCAGCAGATATTCCAAAAGCAGCAGCTGGCCGGGCTTTAGATGCAGTAGTAGAAAGCATTACTAATGCTTTGCAAAGTGGTGATTCTGTTGTGTTGGTGGGCTTTGGCACCTTCTCGGTTAAAGAACGCGCTGCTCGTGCTGGTCGTAATCCACAAACTGGTAAAGAAATTCAAATCGCTGCTTCCAAAGTTCCAGGATTTAAAGCTGGCAAATCATTGAAAGACGCAGTTAACTAATATTTCATTTTCGCCCGCCTTCTGTTTATCACGTAGGGTGGTAGGGTAGGGAAAGGCGCATCTTAATAAGTGCGCCTTTTTTTTATAATGTTATGTTTGTTTACGACTCGAATGTTAGCGAATAAAATTAATCAGTCGCAATCAGGCTGCGTTAATTTAATTTTGTACTGATAAATAAGAAACTGTTTGGAGCTACATATGTTACAAAACATGCGGGACAATTCTAAAGGCGTGATCTCGGGTATTTTGGTAGGATTGCTCGTTATTATTTTTGCTATATCGGGTGCTGAAGCGTTATTTCAAAAGGATGTGTCTGGCAATAAAACGGTTACTGTCAATGGTGATGTAATTTCTGAAACAGATGTTGCGCGTGCCATAGCTAATCGTAAACAACAAATTATGAGTCGATATGGTGAATCTGTTCCTGCGGAATTCCTTACTGATGAGAAATTACGCCAACCTTCCATTGATGGTCTAATTCAAAGAACTCTCATCACTCAGTCAGCAAAAAAAGGCGGCCTCGCCATTGGTGTTGATAGCCTCAACAAAGAAATTGTTGCGACTCCTGCATTTCAAAAAGAGGGCGGGGTGTTTGATCAGGAAAAGTTTGTTACCTTATTAAGCTACCAAGGTTTTACGCCTGCTACTTATCAAAAAGCCATTGCTGAAGATCAAATAATTAGTCAATTTCAATCAGGCATAGTTAATACTGCTTTTGTTACTCCAGCAGAATTAAAAACAATTATTGGTCTCAGCTTTCAAACTCGCGATTTTAACTATGTGATAATTTCTGCTGCTGATGCGGAGAAAAATATTACCGTTGATGATGCCGATATTAAAACAAATTATGAAGCGAACCCCCAAGCTTACACTACACCTGAGCGTGTAGCAGTTGATTATATTGAGCTAAGTGTAAGCGAGTTAATGAAAAATATTGCAATTACGGATGAGCAAGTTCGTAAGCAATTTGAACAAAATTCAAAATCTTTCGTTGCTAAAACTGAACGCCAGGCAGCACACATTTTGTTAGAGGGAGATGCCAAAAAAAATGCTGATGAAATTAAGGCCAGATTAGTTAAAGGCGAAGATTTTGCAAAATTAGCTAAAGAATATTCAACAGATGCTGGCTCAAAAGAACAGGGCGGTGATTTAGGCTTTAGTTCTGGCGACGCGTTTCCATCTGAGTTTGAAGCGGCATTGGCTAAGCTGAAAGTAGGTGAAACATCCGCACCAGTAAAAACTGATGCTGGAATACATATAATAAAACTGTTAGCTGAGCGTGGTGCTCAAGCACCTTCATTTGAAGAGGCGAAACCTGCAATAATTGAGCAGTTAAAACAAGCAGAAGCCGATAATCAATTTAGCGTTAAGCTTAAAAAATTAGGTGAGCTTTCTTATAATGCTGACAAGTTGGCAGATGTTGCAAATGAGCTAGGGTTAGTTGTGAAAAATTCTGATCTATTTGCAAAAACGGGTGGCAAGGATTTAATGGCAAATAGTTTGTTTATTAATGCAGCATTTTCTCCTGAAGTTTTGGAGCAAGATAATGCCAGTGAAGTTATTGAGCTCGAACCTACTCGCGTTGTCGTTTTGAAGAAAACTGATCGTAAACCAAGTCAACTTGAACCCTTGGATTCTGTAAAGGAGAAAATTGCTGCAATTGTTCGCAGCGAAAAAACTCAAGCGCTTTTGGCGCAGCAAGCTAAAGATTTTATTTCAGCTGTTAACTCTGGTAAAGCCATAGCTGATCAAGCAAAGTCTTTAGGGTTAACGGTAAAAACAGTTTCAGCTGTAGGGCGTAATGATCAAGATACAGATCGAGATGCTTTGCAGTTCGCCTTTACTATGGCTAATCCTGTGCCGGGCAAAGCTACTGTCGGCAGTGTGAAAACCACTAAAGGGGATATTGCAGTTGTAGCTCTAACAGCTGTTAATTTGGCTGGCGAAGACAAAGTTCCTGTTGAGCAAAAAACTTCAATAGCTACGCAACTTGCTAACATTAATGGTGAGTTTGATATGAAGAGTGTTCAATCACACCTGGAAGAAGTGGCGAAAATTAAACATAAATAAATATCATCGCTATCGATAAATATTGATAGTGAAGCTTAGGATAAAAAGAATTGCGGACAGGTTAAATCTGAGCGCAGTTCTTTTTTTATGGGTGATATTTGCGAATTTTATAGAAATTTATTGAGCTAGTAATGGATCCGATTATACAATCAGTAGTTGTTTGGTTAAATTCTGTCGTGATTGGGTTGAACCTTTGCCCTTTTTCAGTCAAGCCTACACGTGAGAACCGAGTGCGTTTTCAAGTCAGCCTTGCAACTGATGAAGAAAGTTTGTTAGAGGATTTAATGTTGGAAATGGAGCTGCTGGATAAAACTTCTTCCGCAGATATCGAAACAACATTGTTAATTACCTCTGATGTGCTGCACGATTTTTTTGATTATAACCAGTTTTTAATTTGGGCCGAGTCGCGTATTAAAAGTAGAGGTTGGAAAGGTATTTATCAATTGGCAAGTTTTCATCCCCAATATTGCTTTGCGGGCGCTGAAGCTGATGATATAGAAAATCTCACGAATCGTTCACCATATCCAATTTTACATATTATTCGAGAAGAAAGTTTGACCGCAGCGCTGAATTATATTGATGATGTAGAGGGGATACCCGAACGCAATAAAAAGCGTGTCCAGGAATTAACGACGGAAGAAAAATATAGTTTATTTCCCTACTTGTTTAGAGTTTAATCACAAAAACTTATTAGGCTAAAAGTTTTGCGATTAACTAAAATGTTCAATCAGGTCATTTATAGCATCCATATTGTCTTCAATAATCGATAATTTATTTTCCTTATTAACTCTGCTGTACTGCGGGGCTAGTTTTTTAAAAGCACTTAAGGATTGAATTGCCATTAGGTCATTATTCGGATTGAGTTGATGTATGCTGTGAAACAACCCCATATTAATAATATCTACAAGTTGCATCCTATATCCTGTATTTAATGTCCACTCCCCTGTTTTACGTAAAACATCCAAAAATATGGGTGCCATCCCCCATTTAGTTAGCAGAATAGCTCCCAAATGCTTGCTGTAATGTTGGCATAGCACTTTGTAAGTTTGCTCTGCTGGTACATCATGATTTTGCAAAGCAACGAGTAGTGTAAGTGTCCCCACCTCGCTTAATAAGCTAGCAATTAAAATGTCTTCGGCACCGGGAAAATGAATGGCTTTAGCGAGATAATAACTCATAGACGCTTTTAAGGTTTGGCGTCTTAGCGCTTGCTTGTATAAATTTTTAAGCTGATGATCGCGTAGTACAAAAAGACTTTTAATGCTGTGGGCGAGCGTAATGTTTTCTACTGTGCGCATGCCTAAGCGGCCAATAACATCATGTAAATTTTTTGGCTTGTCAGCGGTACGATAGAATGCGCTACTAGCGTGTTTCATTAAAATTGCTGTTAGGCTAGGGTCTTTTGCGATGAGTACACTTAAGTCAGTCGCGGAAATATTAGGATTGCTAGTTGCATTGCGTATTTCAAGAGTAATCGTTGGCAAGCTCGGCAATTGGTCTTCATTGCTTCGCATTTTTTCAATGGCATCCTGGTAAATACAAAACTCCTGTTTGCTATAGAGCGAATGCATTTCGTCAATGTTCGGCCGTATGGGGTCAGACCCCCGATTTTTGGGAAGCGGTTGATTGGGAGAATCCATCTGCAGCTCGGCTAGGTTGTGATCATTGTAGAGTGGAGTATAGGCGGGATTTGATAATGTAGCGAAAAGAGCGCTATAAGCTATGGGATATTTGGAGAGGAAGAGTGAGATTTAGCAAAAATTCTTAAATTGACGTATTTAGTAAACCAGATTGATGCTGAGCAGACCATTTGCCAACTGACAAATGGTCTGCCTATTAATCAAATAAATAAATCTTCAATCGATAAGTATCTTTCGCCCGTATCGTAGCTAAAAATAACGACGCGACTGCCAGCAGCTAATTCGTGTTGCTTTTGCGCAACCGCAGCAAGCGTTGCGCCAGAAGAGATACCCACAAAAATTCCCTCTTTAAGCGCGCACTGGCGTGTCATTTCAAATGCGGCTTCTTCACTCACTAAAATTGTGCCATCCAAGGTTTCTTTGTTTAAAACTTGAGGAATAAAGCCAGCGCCTATACCTTGGATACGGTGCAGGCCTTTCTGGCCACCACTGATCACTGGTGATTTCTCCGGTTCTACAGCGAGAGTTTTTAAGGCGGGGAACTTTTGTTTCAGGGCTTCGCTACAGCCAGTGATATGACCACCTGTGCCTACGCTGGTAATCAAATAATCGATCCCTTCCGGGAAATCGCTAAGAATTTCTTGCGCGGTGGTGGTGCGATGTATTTCAACGTTAGCGGGGTTATTAAATTGTTGTGGCATCCAGCTATTGTTATTTTCTGCTAATAATTCGTTGGCTTTGGCGATGCAGCCTCCCATGCCAAGTTCTTTAGGCGTTAGCACCAGTTCTGCGCCTAAAGCTTTCATATATTTGCGGCGCTCTATAGTCATAGATTCGGGCATGGTTAAAATTAAGCGATAACCTTTTACGGCGCAAACCATAGCTAATCCGATGCCGGTATTGCCAGAGGTTGGTTCAATAATCACAGAGTCCTTATTAATTAAGCCTTTCGCTTCGGCATCTTCAATCATTGCTAAGGCAATACGGTCTTTGATACTGCTACCAGGGTTGAATCGCTCTACCTTCATCCACACTTCGATATCGCTACGGAATAAGTGATTAATGCGAACATGAGGGGTATTGCCAATGGTTTCTAAAATATTATTGTATTTCATAGTGCGCCTCCGCTGTAAAAATGAATGCCGTACTTAAATGTTGAAAATTACGGTCACCAAAAAATTAATCTAACCGCTTTTTAAACCGTTTTGCGGCAACAATCAAGCCTAGGATGGTAAAGCTTGCTAGCCATAGCAAGTCTGGCCACAAATCCGTTAGCACCGCACCTCGCAAAACAATGCCGCGAATCATTCGAATAAAATGGGTAGCGGGTAGGCTTTCTGCAATCCATTGTGCGGCAATCGGCATACCTTCGTAGGGAAACATAAAACCGGATAATAAAATGGATGGAATTAAAATAAATACAGTTAGTTGCATGGCCTGCAATTGGGTTTGGGCGATGGTAGAAATCAGCATGCCGAGCGTTAGGCTGGCACTGATAAATAAAAGTACACATAACAATAATTGACTCAGATGACCATTAATGGGTACATCAAAAATTACATGTCCCAACCCTAAAATGATGACTAGTTGAATCAATCCGACAAATACATAAGGTACTATTTTACCAATCATTAACTCCATGGGTTTAACCGGTGTAGTGATGAGTAGCTCCAGATTGCCACGTTCACGTTCGCGCACTAACGCGGCCGACGTAAACATCACCATCGTCATGGTTAAAATAATTCCTACCAAGCCCGGCACAATATTAATCGCTGAACTTCGTTGTGGATTGTAAAAAAGCGACATCTCAAAAGTGGGTTTTATGTTGGCTGTACTTGCTGCTAAATTAAGTGAGTTAAGTGCTGTCACTGGCATATTTTTTAGCGCAAGCAGGGCGCTACCCACCATAGTATCCGAGCCATCAATTAGCCATTGCGCGAGTGGCCGCTCATCGCTCAAGCGTTGTGCCAAATCTTTCGGTATGACTAAAGCAGCGCGTACTTCACCGCGTGTAATTGCAGCGCTTGCCTGATTCGGAGTCTGATAGGTTTTTACAAAATGCACTACTTGGGTTGCGGCTAGATCGGCAACTAATGTTCGTGCGATTTCACTATGGCTTTGGTCAACTAAAGCAACAGATAAGTCACGTACATTCGTGTTAATGGCAAAACCAAATAACAATAATTGAATAAGCGGAATCATAACGATCATTGCAAATGTAGGTTTGTCACGCGATAGTTGCCGCAACTCCTTTGTCATGATCGCCTGCATGCGTTGCAAGCTATGTTGAATATTTTTTACCAGCGGAAGCATTATTGTCGTTCCTCGCCAGTGCAATGTACAAACACATCTTCAAGGCTGGGGCGCACTAAATGAATAGAGCGGTTTTGCATCAATTCTGGCAATGTCTGCTCTAGCCATTGTTGGGGAAACTCAATACGATTATCGATTAATACGCGTAAATGTGTACCTTGTTGTGCTGCTGAAATTACATTGTGATGAGTGATTAGTTGTTGTTTTAATTGCCGTAAATTATCGCCATCAATTTCAATAACTTTTGCTCCCAAGTCTTTCATGAGTTGTGCCGGTGAACCATCGGCACGTTTTTTCCCGCTGTCTAAAATAGCGATCCCATGACAACGTTCTGCTTCATCCATGTAATGTGTCGATACTAGAATAGTAGTGCCCTGGTCACACAGATCAAATAATTTTTCCCAAAAATCACGGCGATTTTCCGGATCCACCGCAGACGTAGGTTCATCGAGAATAAGAAGTTCTGGTTTGTGCAGAGTTGCGCACGCCAGTGCGAGGCGCTGGCGTTGTCCGCCACTTAAAGTGCCCGCTAAATGTGTGCGGCGTTGATCTAAATCATAAGCATGTAATTGCTCGTGAATACGTTGTTTGCTGAGGTGAAACTCCAGGTTGTAAATCTGTGAAATAAATCGTAGATTTTCGATTACACTCAAATCGTCGTAGAGCGAAAATTTTTGTGTCATATATCCGATGCGCAAACGCAGTGATTCAGTTTGTTCTGGAATATTCATTCCCAATACGCGAATGGTGCCACTGGTAGGCAAAATTAATCCCGTCACTAAACGCATGCACGTCGATTTTCCGCTGCCATTGGGCCCTAAAAAACCGTAAATAGTTTTTGTGGGAATAGATAAATTAACCTGATCTAGTGCAGTGAAGTCACCAAAGCGACGCGTTAGATTTTCTGTTTCTATTGCAATAGCAGGTGAAATCATTTCATCTGCTCGGTAGTGTTGGAAGTTGCTGTGCTCAAGTCCACTTGGGCAGGTATGCCGCTTGGTAAATCATTGGCTGATGCGGGTAAATCTATTTCTGCCAAATAAACTAAACGTGCCCGGTCTTTTGAGTTCAGCGCATAATAAGGAGTAAAGGCTGGATCTTGTGATACCCAGCGTAGCGTCCCAGCAAAAACTTTTTCATATCCATCTACATGCACTTTTAAGTTTTGTCCTACCTTCAACTGGGTTCGTACCGGTTCTGGAATATATACACGCGCATAAGGTGCGCCACCTGCCAATAATAAAACGACAGCTTCTCCGATGTTAGTGCGTTCGCCTAAATATTTTGGTAAACGATCCAAGATACCATCGCTAGCGGCGGTGATACTGAGTTGTTGTAGTTTATGTTGCTCCAATGTTAATGCTGATTCGGCTTCGGCAACTAACGCATCTGCTTGTGCTAAATCTTCAGATCGAGTCCCGTTGGTTAACAATAATAAATTTTGTTTAGCTCGACGTACATCGGCAATTGTTGAGTCGCGTTGTGCGCGAGCCTGGTCTAGTTCCGCTTGACCCGATAATTTTTTACCTACTAAGATGGCGGTGCGACTAAACATTTTTTCAGTTTGTAATAATTGTGCTTCAGCAGCATCAAGTTGCGCGCGGGTTGCTGCTATGTCCTCCAGGCGTGCGCCGTTGCGTAATTTACTTTGCACAGCCTTTGCGCCAGCAACATTTGCTTTCGCTTTTGCAGTTTGTGCCTGTTGTTGTGTATCATCCAATTGCACTAACAGATCACCTTTTTTAACGGCAACTCCTTCACGGATGGGCAAAGCAATAATAATTTCTGCAGCTGTAGCTTTGAGAACAATCCTGTCACGCTCAAGTGTCCCCAGTGCCTGATCGCTGTCTTTGTTATTACAGCCCGTTAAGTGACTACAAGCAGTTAAGCAAAATACCAAGCTTATAATAATTTTTTTTTGCATAAACATTACCTGTTATTCGCGGATAGATTACTTCAGCTGCGGTAGATAACTTCAACCTCGCATTGAAGATCAGCTATTTGGCGGTTAGACTTTGCATAAACGTCCCATAATATAGCTATAATAATCGCAATAAACCGGGTTCGATAGGTCGTGAGCGACTGCTATCTGTGGCCATACATTATAAGGTAAGGTTTGAACTTAATTGCACAGTGATGCACCACCTTAAATAGCTCCATCAACTAACACTCTATAAATAACACTCACCCCAACAAATAGTGACTAGCATGACGTATTTTTCGATGATTGGCCTTATAGGTCATTTACACAATGAGCGGGCAACTTATTCGCTCAAACGACTCATTACGTTTCTAAAGGCTCGAAATGTACAATTTGTACTCGAGCAATCAACGGCAGAATTATTGAAAAATGACCCCATGTTTAATACCGCACGTCAGGCGGTGGATATTGAGGCACTCGGTAAATTATGTGATTTGGTGATTGTGGTTGGCGGTGACGGTAGCTTGTTGCGTGGTGCTCGCGGTTTGGCAAAACATCATGTGCCCTTGCTCGGCGTTAATCGTGGTCGCTTAGGCTTTTTAACCGATATCATGCCTGAAGATATTGAAGTGAAAGTTGCAGAAGTTTTGTCCGGAAAATATACACTGGAGGAGCGCTTTTTATTAGATATTTCCATTAAGCGCAATGGTGAAGTAGTTGAAAGCAGTGAAGCCTTAAATGAAGCCGTGTTACATCCGGGTCAGTTTGTACATATGCTGCAATATGAAATTTATGTGGATGGTGATTTCGTCACTACACAATCATCAGACGGCATTATTGTTTCAACGCCCACTGGTTCTACGGCCTATTCATTGAGTGGTGGTGGACCCTTAATGCATCCCAAATTAGATGCCATAGTACTCGTACCTATGAATCCACACACCTTAAGTAGTCGTCCCATGGTAGTGACTGGTGATAGCAAAATTATGATTCGTGTTGGTGAGCATAGCCGTGCAATTCCAATGATATCTTGTGATGGACACACTCATTTTGAAATGTGTTTGGGCGATGAAATTCATATCGCCAAAAAGCCGGATTTACTAAAATTACTGCATCCGGAAGATTACAATTTTTATGAGCGGTGTCGTACAAAGCTTGGCTGGGGTGGAACACTTTTAGATACTGAATAGAGCTGAACGCGATATATTTATGAGTCCTGCAGCGATAATTTTTTCTCCCGTAGAAGGTTATGATTTAATCGGAGATGTGCACGGCTGTGCAAATACGCTTGAACGATTACTGCAAAAGTTAGGATACAGCAAGCATGGTGGTGTTTATCAACATGCAAAGCGTCGTGTTATTTTTGTGGGCGATATTATTGATCGCGGCCCGCGAATCCGTGAAGCACTTGCACTGGTGCATGGAATGGTGCAAAAGGGCAGCGCGCATATGGTGTTAGGGAATCATGAATTTAATGCTATTACTTATTGTACAAAAGTTGAATTGCCGATACTCGGTAAAGTTGAATATCTACGTGCTCACACACCTGGCCATACGCGTCAAATTAGCGAAACTCTCGAGCAGTTCGTGCACTACGCAACAGAATGGAATGATTATGTTGAATGGTTCAAAACCTTACCCTTATTTATGGAGTTTGGCGAACCAAATGCTGGCAATGCTTTCCGCGTAGTGCATGCGTGTTGGGATCATGAATTAATTGCAGTCCATAAAGAACGGTTTGGTAGCGGCCATTTCGACAAACAATTTATTATTGAAACTGCACAAAAAAATTCATTGGCTGCACGTATTAAGCAACGTTTAACCAGCGGCGTAGATATGCCTTTGCCGCCGGGTATAAGTGTGTTATCAAGTGATGGCTATGAACGCAGTAATTTTCGTACCAAGTTTTGGGCGCATCATGCACAAACTTATGGCGATTTACTTTTCCAGCCAGATCCTTTGCCGCACACGATTGCAAACGAACCTATTAGTAAACATCATCGCGCGCAAATGATTAATTATGGTCTTGATGAACCGCCTTTATTTGTTGGCCATTATTGGCTAAAAGGAAAGCCAAAACCTATTGCAAATAATATCGCTTGTTTGGATTACAGTGCGGTAAAATATGGGCGTTTAGTCGCTTACCGTATGGATGGGGAGCAGCAATTGCAAGCAAAGAATTTTGTATGGGAATATGTAGATCCTTAACCGTATAATTTCTAAGGAACTATGATGAGTTGGATCGTTGTTAAAAAGTTTCCATTGGAAACAGATTTATCTGCCGTCACGGCATATTTGCGTCAGCGTGGTGTTGTGCACCAAATTTATGAGGAGCGAGGCGAGCAAATTATTGCTGTTGCTGATTCATCCTTTGTTGAGCCTTTGTTGCAGTTTTTAGAAGGTGTCATGCAGGGGAAAATTAATATTGAGTCAGATAATCTACAATCTATTCCTCAGTCATCAGAGCCATCTTTGTTGAACAACATCAATGCCACTTATATTACCAGCGCATTGATTTTCTTAAGCGCTATTGGCACTGTTATAGTCGGTTTTGATAAAAATTTACAGTGGTTTACATTTCAAGAGTTCACGCATCAGAGTGTTATTCCGCTGAATACCTCACTCGCTGCCGGTGAGTGGTGGAGATTGATAACCCCTGTTTTTTTGCATTTTGGATTTTTTCATGTGTTATTTAATTGCCTATGGTTGTGGGATTTAGGTCGCCGTGTAGAGCTTTTGCTCGGCAAGGGGTGGTATCTATTTTTTTTTATAAGTACCGGTATTCTTTCTAATATTGCCCAATATCTGTGGTCAGGCCCAAGCTTATTTGGCGGCATGTCAGGTTTTGTCTATGCATTGGTTGGATTTGTCATGGTGAGCCATAAGTTGGCGCCACACAGGCTTACGGCAGTTCCTTCCGGTGTTATCATTTTTATGCTTGCGTGGTTAGTTTTATGTATGACCAATGTGATGGATTATTTAGGGATAGGTATTGCTAATGCAGCGCATCTTGGAGGATTGTTATCGGGCTGTGCATTTGCGCTGGTGACGACCAAATTTTTAAAATTTGCTAGAGGTTCATAATGAATTTACAAGAACTATTGCATAGCATCACTCCTGAAATTTATGAAAATTTAAAGCGAGCTATTGAGTTGGGTCGATGGCTCGATGGTGAAAAAATTAGCGCAGAGCAGCGCAATCTTTGTATGCAAGCGGTAATTGCTTATGAACATAAGCATTTATCACCAGAAAAACATACAGGTTATATTCCACCAAAACCCCATACTTATTGCGGTGATGATCACGATCCGGTGGAACAAGAAAAGCCTATTAAATGGATTGAATAAGTTTTGTTAATTCAAAATATGTAATGACCAGCTTTTGTCACTTATCAATAAATTAAGGAAGTCCAATGTCTGCGATAGAACAACAACCTACAGCAATTTATTTAAAAGACTATCAAGTTCCTGATTATTTAATTGATAAAACAAAATTGCATGTCGATATACACGACGGAAGAACTATAGTTACGGCAATCTTGCAATTGCGTCTAAATCCTGCAACAAAAAAACAGGTCAGTTCGTTGACTTTACACGGTGTCAATTTAGAACTTATTTCTATTGCTATTGATGGAAAAGGATTAAGTCCACAGGATTATAGTTTTGGCGAAGAAACCCTTACTATTCGCAATACTCCGGCGCAGTTTTCCTTAACCAGTGTTGTGTGCGTTAAACCAGAATTCAATACCTCTCTTGAAGGGTTGTATAAGTCACGCACTATGTATTGTACTCAGTGTGAAGCTGAAGGTTTCCGCAAAATAACCTATTATCTTGATCGCCCGGATGTCATGAGCGAATTTACCACTACTATTGTTGCTGATAAGAAATACCCCGTATTGTTATCTAATGGTAATTTGCTTGAACAAGGTGATATTGATACCAATCGCCATTTTGCAACATGGCATGATCCGTTTAAAAAGCCTGCCTATTTATTTGCTTTGGTTGCAGGTGATCTCGCATACATCGAAGACAAATACACAACCTGTTCTCATAGCGAAGTTGCGTTAAAAATCTTTGTGGAGCCAAAAGATTTAGATAAATGTGAGCATGCAATGGCGTCGCTTAAGAACTCTATGCGTTGGGATGAAGAAATTTATGGTCGCGAATACGATTTAAACATATTCATGATTGTCGCGGTAGATGATTTCAATATGGGCGCTATGGAAAATAAAGGCCTCAATATTTTTAATACGTCTTGTGTGCTGGCAAAACCAGAAACTACGACGGATGCTGGATTTCAGCGAGTAGAAGGTGTGGTTGCTCACGAATATTTTCATAACTGGACAGGTAACCGCGTAACTTGCCGCGATTGGTTTCAATTAAGTCTAAAGGAAGGTTTTACGGTTTATCGCGATTCAGAATTTTCCGCGGATATGGGTTCGCGCACGGTAAAGAGGGTGGAGGATGTTTCGCTATTACGCACGCTGCAATTCGCAGAAGATGCGGGCCCTATGGCGCATCCCATTCGTCCAGAATCTTACATCGAAATTTCAAATTTTTACACCATGACAATTTATGAGAAAGGTGCAGAAATTGTCCGCATGCTCGCCAACTTATTAGGTAAAGAGAATTTTCGTAAAGGCACAGATCTATATTTTAAACGACACGATGGGCAAGCTGTAACCACTGACGATTTTGTGGCAGCGCTAGCAGATGCATCAGGTAAGGATTTTACCCAATTTAAACGTTGGTATTCGCAAGCAGGCACACCGCGTTTGCAAGTGACGGACGAATATAATGAACACACCCATGAATACTCATTACATATTAAACAAACTTGTCCAGCTACACCCGAGTGCCAGCACAAATTACCGTTTCATATTCCTATCGCTATAGGTTTGCTTGGCAGTGCAGGTGATTTACCCTTATATTTAAAGGACATGGAGCCTGATTTCGAAACCAGTGATAATACTCATGCGGTTGTTGAGTTAACCCAGGCAGAACAAACATTTGTTTTTACTCGTGTTCAAGAAAAGCCAGTGCCTTCTTTGTTGCGCGGCTTTTCTGCCCCGGTTAAATTAAGTTACGATTACTCCCGCGAAGATTTAATGTTGTTAATGAGTCGTGACAGCGATGGTTTCAATCGTTGGGATGCCAGTCAGCAATTGGCGCTGCAGGTTATTAATGACTTTGTTGCTACCTATCAACGCGGTGAAGATATAAAAACGATTAGCATCGATGAACGTTTAATTAACGCTTATCGCAATATATTGCAAGATGAGAGCCTGGATCAGGCCATGGTTGCTTATATGCTGAGTTTGCCATCTGAAGCTTACATTAGTGAGCTAGCCGATGTGGTTGACGTAGAAGCAATTCATTATAGTCGCAGCCTTGTGCGAAAAATTATTGCTCGTGAATTACGCAGTGAATTTGAACGTATTTATAATAACTATAATCATAAAGTAGCTTATTCTGCCACCGCTGCTGCGATTGCTGCGCGCAGTTTAAAAAATGTCGCACTTGCTTATTTAATGTTGCTCGATGATGAAAAAATTATTAGCGCTTGCCAGCAACAATCTGCCACAGCTAATAATATGACGGATGTAATGGCTGCATTAACTCAATTGGTGAATGCTGAATCATCTCTTGCGCAACAACTTGCTGAAAGTTCCCTGACTGGCTTTTATCAGTGTTGGCAACATGAATCATTAGTGGTCAACCAATGGTTGAGTGTTCAAGCAAGTTGCGTGTTACCCAATACTTTGACGTGTGTAAAAGCTTTGCAACAACATGCGGCTTACGATGCAAAAAATCCGAATAAAATTCGCGCATTGATTTCCACTTTCTGTAATTCCAACGCTATTAATTTTCATCATTTAACAGCAGATGGCGCTGCGCCCGGATACGTATTTTTGGCGGATCAAATAATTCAACTGAATAGCCAAAATCCACAGATTGCTTCGCGTTTGTTAACTCCCTTAACCAAATGGCGAAAATATAATGCAATTCGTCAACATTTAATGATCGCTGAGCTGAAGCGTATTTTGGCGGAACCCAATTTATCGAAAGATGTATTTGAGGTTGTGAGCAAAAGTCTAGCTTAAATTAAAATTTTATTTCTCAGAGAATTTTTTCATGCCAAGCAATTTTGGTAACAAATTAGTTATTGCGATTTCCTCACGTGCTTTGTTTAATTTAGACGAAAGCCATCAGGTTTTTGTTAAAGAAGGCTTGGACGCCTATATGCGTTATCAAATTGAACACGAAGACGAAGTTCTAATGCCGGGTGATGGCTTTCCAATGGTGCAGAAATTGTTGCGTCTGAACGAAAGTTTAGGTGGTGAGCCACGTGTAGAGGTGTTGTTACTGTCACGCAACAGTGCAGATACCGGTCTACGCATTTTTAACTCTATTGAACATTATGGTTTAAATATTACCCGCGCAGCGTTTTGCAGTGGCACTTCGCCCTATGGTTATGCATCCGCATTTGGTTGCCACTTATTTTTATCCACCAATGCTGACGATGTACGTGACGCATTGGATCACGGTATTGCGGCTGCTACTTTATTAGCATCCAAAAGCAAAGTGGACCATGACGATATTTTACGTTTTGCATTTGATGGTGATGCCGTGCTGTTTTCGGATGAAGCAGAACGTATATACAAGCAGGAGGGCTTGAGCGCTTTTACGGAAAGTGAGAGGGCTGCTGCGAAATTGCCATTAAGTGGTGGTCCGTTCAAAGAGTTTCTTGCCACTCTCCAGGGTTTGCAGCATGAGTTTGACGAACATAGCTGCCCAATTCGTACTGCGCTAGTCACAGCGCGCTCAGCTCCTGCACATGAACGCGTTATTCGTACCTTGCGGGCATGGAACATTCGTATTGATGAGTCTTTATTTTTAGGCGGGCTCCAAAAAGGTGCTTTTTTGAAGGCCTACGGCGCTGATGTGTTCTTTGATGACCAGCGTATACATTGCGATTCTGCCAGTGAGCACGTCGCCACTGGGCATGTGCCACATGGTATTGCCAATCAGCTACTTTTACCGTGAATTAAGCTATTAATAAGTCTGTAATAATAATTGTTAGAGAAAACTATATATCTGTGGATATGGTCTAAAGTTGTAAGAAATATTCTTTATGTGAAAGATGAAATAAAAATTGGAATTAAACGCAATGGATGTCTATTCTTCAACTACATAGAGTTTACCTGTTTTTATAACCGTTGATCATTGCCTGATCAACAAGAACCTCCGATCCAATGAGCCATTTGGAGGGCTTATGAAGCTACAGCAGTTGCGTTACATCTGGGAAGTTGCCCATCACGATTTAAACGTGTCGGCCACTGCACAGAGTCTTTATACCTCCCAGCCGGGGATCAGCAAGCAAATTCGCTTGTTGGAAGATGAGCTGGGCGTGGAAGTTTTTTCGCGGAGCGGGAAGCATTTAACTCGTATCACTCCCGCAGGTGAAGCCATCTTGAAAAAAGCAGGGGAGATCCTGCGAAAAGTAGAAAGTATCAAGCAAGTTGCGCAAGAGTTTAGTAATGAGCGTAAGGGTACTTTAACTATTGCAACAACTCATACCCAGGCTCGCTATGCGCTTCCGCCAGTCATTGGCCAGTTCATTAAAAAGTATCCGGAAGTTGCCCTGCATATGCATCAGGGTACACCCATGCAAATTTCAGAAATGGCGGCTGATGGTACAGTTGATTTTGCCATTGCCACTGAAGCAATGGAGCTATTCAGTGATTTGATAATGATGCCATGCTATCGCTGGAATCGCTGTGTGGTTGTACCTAAAAATCACCCGCTGGCACAGATACAGCACCTGACGCTTGAAGATATTGCTAAATATCCCATTGTGACTTATGTATTTGGATTTACTGGCCGATCCAAGCTGGATGAAGCTTTTATTAGCCGTGGTTTGGCTCCGCGTGTGGTTTTTACCGCTGCTGATGCCGACGTTATAAAAACTTATGTCCGCCTTGGTCTGGGAATTGGCATAATTGCACAGATGGCATACGACCCGGCAGTGGACTCCGATTTGGTTTGCTTGAGTGCAAGTCATTTATTCGAACCCAGCACCACTAAAATTGGTTTCCGCCGCGGAACCTTCTTGCGTGGATTTATGTTCGATTTTATCGAAAGATTTGCTCCACACTTAACTAAAGACATTGTAAATGAGGCGTTTAACCGTCACTCGAGAATGGAGCTGGATGAGTTGTTTAAGGATATTAAAATTCCCACCCTATAAAATACCCAATAAAGCCGGCATAGGTCGGCTTTATTTTTTGATTCCCGCACTGCCAGCGTATCTATCTAATTCCTTTAGAGTAATAACTTTTGCGCGCGCGTTACCGTTTTAACAAAACCATTCCTGTGTTACGCATCTCTTTTTGAAGCATTAGTGCTTGGTCTATTAGGTCGGGTTGTCTATGATTGCAAAATTGATATAGATATGGAATTTTCAATGCAAAATTTGCGCAACTCTAGTAGCGATATTTCATCGTGGTTCTTGTTGTTACTGATTGTGTCCGTAACTGGGTGCGGTGGTGGGGCTAATAAATCCCAAACTTCAAGCGTCGCCAGCTCTTCAGTTAGCAATATTATATCGTCAGCAGCCAGTTCTACGGCCTTGGTATTACTGAGTGGTACGGCAACATACGACTATGTCCCCCATAAAAATAATAATATTGGTTTAAATTATCCGGCAACTGAGCAGCGGCCTATTCGTGGTGCAACGATTGAAGTCCTCAGTGAAAGTGACGTTATTCTCGCTGTTAGCAGGACTGCAAGCGACGGTAGTTACTCTTTCAGTGTGCCCGCTAATACTCTCGTCAAAATTCGCGTTAAAGCTGAACTATTAAATAACATGTCACCCAGCTGGAATTTTAAAGTAACCGACAATACGAACAATAATGCTCTTTATGTTTTGGTTGGTTCATTAACGTCTACCGGCGGTGCTGATTCTCAGCGCATGTTAAATGCAGCTTCGGGTTGGGGCGGTAGTAGTTATTTATTTGCTCGCGCAGCGGCACCTTTTGCTATTTTAGATGATATTTATATTGGCGTTATGCGTTTAAATCAAGCAGGAAATAACCGCGATTATAAACCGCTTGAGTTGCGATGGAGTACAAAAAATAATGAAGCAGATGGGGTTTATGCGTTGGGCGAAATTGGCACTACTTTTTATGATGTCGATGCTATTTATATCCTAGGTGATGCAAATAATGATACGGATGAATTTGATGGGCACGTTATTCTTCACGAGTGGGGACATTATATAGAGGAGGTCCTTTCACGTTCAGATAGCATGGGTGGCGAACATTCGGATGGTGAAAAATTGGATATGCGACTCGCTATGTCGGAAGGATTTGCTAATGCGTTTTCCGCAATGATGTTAGATAATCCTATATATGCCGATACTTCGGGTAGTGCGCAAAGTTCAGGTTTTGCTATCAATATCAGTAATAAAGTTCGTAGTGCAAAGGGGTTCTTTAGCGAAGGTTCGGTGGGAGCTATATTTTATAACTATTACAATAGTTCAAATAACAAAACGGCTAATGACTTCGCTCCAATATTTTTTGTGTTGAGTAATAGCAATTATCTTTTGCACGATACATTGACTACTATCTTTTTATTTTATGGCCAGCTTAAGGCTTTATTAAGTGATCAAGCGGCAGAGTTTAATAGTTTGATGTTGGAGCAAAATATCAACGGTATTGATGAGTATGGTACAAACGAAATAAATAATGGTGACTTGACAGCAAGTTTGCCGATCTATAAAGAAATTAATCCCGATAATGTTGTAACTAATGTTTGTAGTTCGTCAAGATTTGGTACAGTTAATAAATTGGGGAATTCGCAATTTTTAAAATTAGCGATATCCCAAGATGGTGCTTATTTTATTAATGCAGCAATATCGGGTGATTCCGGCACAATTTCAAAGCCTGAGATAATTATTCACAACAAAGGTAATTCCCTATTAAAGCTTGAAAATGCTACGAATAACGCTGTTAATGGTACGGTAAGCTTATCCAATGGGAATTATATTTTAGAAGTCTATGATTTGAGTAATATTAATCCTACAAATTCACAAGTTAATACTTTGTGTTTTGATGTTCAAGTGATAGCTAACTAAGGTGTTGAGATTCGCTATGAGAAAAAGATCGTTAATGGTGTTAATTTTTTGTTGTTTCCCCGTTGTTGGGTGTCAGCAAAAAAGCAAGCAAGAAATAATCGCGGTTCAGCTTGAAACATCACAATCGTTAAAACGCACCAAAACCGCGAAACCCGGCGCGCCAGTGAGTTTAGCATCTGCCAATTTGGTAACGATTAGTGAAAATAAAGAGTCAACTGTAATTGTTTTATTAAACGGTCAATCAGCGAGTGGAACCATTGATGTAAAAATAAGCCCCAGTGAAGGCTTGCAGATATTGAGTCGTACTGAATTGCTTAATGTGCATTTAAATGAGGATGGCTACTATCAGTTGCCGGTTAGCTTACTGGCTTCAAGCAATGGTCGTTATTATTTAAATTTACAAGTGATCATCGGCAACTCTGAAAATGTTCTTTCGCGTGGTTTAGCCGTTATTGTTCAGGTGGGTTCTCCTGATGAGGCTAACCAAGTACCATTGCGAATGATGAAATCCGTTACTGATGAAAATATTATTTCACTTCCCGCACAAGAAACTATTAATGCCAATTAATTATGTTTTCGTAGTTAAGTAAATTATTTTTAACCAAATACATATTAATTGAGGATAGCTATGCTGGGCCAACGTTTACCTGCTGAATGGGAACCTCAAGACGCTATTCTATTATTGTGGCCGCACAAAGGTGTCGATGGGATGCAGCTAACAATTGTGCAACTCTATGAGGCTTTGGTTTCAGTGATATGTGATTATACTGACGTAGTGATAGCCTTATCTAAAACCGAAATAGATAATGTGCGTTTTAGGCTTGAAGCTATGTCAATTCCATTGGAGCACGTTTATTTTTACCCTGTTTCTTATGGAGATGCACTTAGTAATTTATGGGCTCGGGATTGCGGCCCTATTGCGATTGAATCTGAACAAGGTTTGAAGTTATTAAGTTTTACGTTAAACGGTTGTGGGGAAAAAGTTGATGCAAATAATGTATTTAAACAATTGCGACTGCAAAATGCTTTTCCTGCTGTTTGTTATGAAGATCAAAATTGGTCGCTTGAAGCTGGGGTAATAGGCACTGACGGGCAGGGTACTTTGCTTGCTAAAGAATCATATTTTCTGAGCAAAGAATCTAGTAGTAATTTATCCAAAGATGAAATAGAAAGCCGTTTAAAAAATGCATTCGGCGTGAGTAATATTCTTTGGCTTGTGAGTGGCAGTATGTGTGAGAACTGTCACTATATAGATCAGCTGGTACGCTTTTGCCCGAATAATACAATTGTTTACACTGCTTGTGATGAGGAGCAAGACAAATACTATAAGGGATTGAAAAAAATGGAAATTGAATTAAGTTTTATGAAAAACGCTGCGGGCGAGCCCTATCGTTTGCTGCCATTACCTTGGCCCGGCGCGATGTTTAATGATGAAGATGAAAGATTGCAAGTGTCTTATGCTAGCTTTCTAATAGTGAATGAGGCTGTATTGGTGCCGATTTATAATGCATTAAGTGATGAAGATGCCTTAGAGGTTGTATTTCAGGCTTTTCCCGGGTTCGATATCATGGGTATTCCTAGCGAGACATTGGTAGAGCAGGGCGGAAGCTTGCATCGAATTGCTATGCAATTACCAGAAGGTGCCTTAGGTTTTTAATATTTAAAGATAGTAAGTAAATAGGTTTTATATCGCTTATGACATCAATAATTAATGAAAGCTCGCCAGAAAATCTAATATGCTTGAATGGCGATAACAATTGCAAATTCATAAATGAACTTAATTATTTGCGCCAGGAAGTCGGCTTATTAAAAAATTTAGTGAGAACAGATGCTTTAACAGGTTTGTATAATTTTCGTTTTTTCAATGAAACTATTGCTGTGGAGGTGGAGCGAGCGCGACGTGGAGCGCAACCCCTTGCTATGATTTTGTTGGATATAGACCATTTTAAAAAATTTAACGATGAGTGGGGGCATGAGCTAGGTAATCAAGCTTTAATTCATATTGCTAATCTTATTAAAATTGCTATTCGTAAATTAGATTATGGCTGCCGATTTGGTGGTGAGGAATTTATAATCCTGTTGCCCAATACGGATTTATTTCAAGCTGTGCCTGTTGCTGAACGTCTGCGTGAAATGATTGCAACAACACCTTTAATTTTAAATGGTCAATCATCAATTTACCTTACTGCAAGTTTTGGCGTTGATCAGTTTTCAATGTGCATAAGTGATAGTTGTGAGCAGTTTATACGAAGAGTTGATGCTTGGTTATATCAGGCAAAGCACAATGGCCGTAACAAAGTTTCTCATCCGGTTTTAATCGAGCGAGCGCAAATCGAGGCTGTCACTTTAGAAGAAAAAGCTGCACTTTTTTCTGATGCTCTTAACAGAAATATTTAAATATTGAGGTTGAAGTTTATGAGTTTTCCAAAAATTGGTGAGCTTTCACCTAATTTTATATTGTCAAATCAAGATGGAGAAAAAGTAGAACTTAAAAGTTTTCGTGGCAAAAATAATGTTGTCGTGTACTTTTATCCTAAAGCGTCTACTCCAGGCTGTACTATTCAGGCTTGTGCGATTCGTGATTCTAAGGATGATTTTGATGCCATAAATACTATCGTTTTAGGCGTGAGTCCAGATTTGCCGTTAAAACTTAAAAAATTTGATAGTAAATATAATCTTGGATTTCCAGTTTTATCTGATGATATACATAATGTTGCTGAAGTTTATGGTGTATGGGCATTGAAAAGTTTTATGGGAAAACAATTTATGGGAATTATTCGGACAAGTTTTATTGTCGACATTAATGGTTATTTGAGGCATATTATTGCTAAGGTAAATACTAAAACTCATAATTTAGATGCCATTCACTATATAAAAGACAACTTTTAATTTTTTATGATATATTAAATTAATTTTTGTGACTTTCAGATTGTTTTTAGACTTTTTGGTGGCACTTAAATTTTATTTACCTATAATGGTCGTACGGATAATAAATTAGAGTGATCGCGTAACCTTAATTGGTTCTGTCATCAACTGCTCATATTTCTCATGCCTTAGTAAGCAGAAAGAGAGGTCTTAATGATTCAGTTACAACGCAATTATCGTAATGAAGATTTTACCGCCAATGGTGAGTTTGCTCATTCGGCAATTAGATCTTATGAAGAGTATTTATCCTTGGCCAGAATTCCTCATTGTGAAGGAGTGTCAGGGCGCGTCGTTACCACACTTCACCAACGAGTAGGTCATTCTGATTTATCAATTGACCGTGTTGCTGAGGATATTGGTTTGTCTAAAAGGACACTGCAGCGTCGCCTGCAGCAGCAGAATGCTAATTTTGCCCAGCTGCGTGATGATGTTCGGTTCAACTATTCAATAAAGTATTTAATTAACGATCATATGAGTGTAGATTTGGTTTCAAAAGCACTCGATTTTTCAGACAGAACGAGTTTTACCAATGCATTTAAGCGTTGGACTGGCTTGTCACCAAGTGTTTTCCGTAAGCTCTTTAGGGATTACGCTTAATTTTTTAAATAGTATCTCTTAAATGAATAGCGCTAATTGCCTGCCCTTTATAAAAAGGGTAGAGTTAGCGCTTTTTAATTTCTAGGGGTTCTAAATGAGTTTTTTCATATCGTCTGCATACGCGCAATCCGCACAAACACAACCAGCTGCAAGTCCATTTATTAGTATTGTAATGTTTGGTGGGCTATTTGCCTTCATGTATTTCTTTATTATTCGCCCACAGCGTAAGCGTCAAAAAGAACATCAGAATCTTGTCACGGCTTTGTCAAAAGGTGATGAGGTGGTTTTGACTAGCGGTATGTTGGGGAAAATCTTAAAAGTTGATGACAATTATATTGTTATAGAGACAGGTAATAATATTGAATTGAAATTCCAAAAAGTGGCAGTTCAGGCTGTTTTGCCCAAGGGTACGATCAAATCAATTGAAGCAGCTTAATAGCTCACTCGCGTAGGTTTGTTGGTTGGTCTTTGATTCTGGTTGACTAATATTACAAGCAATTGGATGGCTTCGGTAAGCCTGCAATTTTGCAGGCTAATTTCGCAGGGCTAGGTGGAAAAAGTTGCAGCAAATATATACTGCGGCCCTTTTCTGCTCCCAGCATTTGCTCTGTGCGTTTTACAAGGGCTCGCATTGAAGGTGAGAGTTGATAAAGTTGATAGAAGTCACGAACTAGTGCAATAATTTCCCAGTGAGCGGCGGTTAATTGAATCTTTTCTTGTTGGGCGAGCTCGGTTGCAACTTCTTCATTCCAATCTGTTAGGTTTTCTAAAAATCCTTCTTTGTCTAACTCGACAATTTTTTCGTTAATAAGCCATTGCATGTCAATACCAACTTTGTACGCATTGATGCTCTATGCTAAGTTTTACAAAGCCATTGTAGTCAGTGGTGTAAATATTGGGGTGAAGTTTTTCCTGCAATCCGCGAGCCTTCACGTCCCCTGCTAATGCATAAACTTTTACGCCTTTTTCAATGGCCGTAGATAGTTCCTGAATAAATGGTGATCCTTTGATTGCGCAGAGCACGCCATCTTCCAAAAGCAAAATTGCATCATCTTTTCCGCAAAGTTGAAGGCAAGACAATAATATGGTGTGAGAAAAAGGTGATTTGTTGACCGTGTGTAAAATGCTCATTTTAAAAGCTCAACAATTGCTCTTGCTGGATCAGTAGATTACAAATAGCTGCGCTATCTACAATCTGAATACCATCGATAGCGATTTCATTTATAGTTATTTGCCGCGCGAGTAAAGATTCAAGATGCACAAAAATATTTTTAATTTCGTAGAAGGTTAGTGCGGATAGCATCGCGGCAAAATTCTTTTGTTCTAAATCTTTGGAATCTTGTGTCGACAAGAGTTGGAATACGCCATCATCCATAAATAATAAACTTAAGTTTTGATCGTAAGCAGATGCAGCTAAAACAGCTTCTAAGGCATCTTTCGCAAGCGACGTTCCATAGGGGGCGTGACGACTAATAAATAGAATTTTTTTTTGTACCATCGTTTGATTGATTGGTGTCATTGGATTAGTTGCCGAAGGTAATTAGCTTATTAGAAACGACGGCTGCATCGATCAGCTGACCTAAGCCACTAATTTCAAAATTTTGATGCAAATTATGCGAAGGTTTGCCATAACGTTTGGCTTCGAGTTCGCTTAGTACGCCACGTTTTAAGGCGGCCGCAACACACACTACTAGATCAACATTATAGTCTTTGCTTAACTGTTGCCATTTAAGTGTTAAATTTATTTCATCTTGGGGTGGGGTAATTAATGCTGAGCTATTATGCACTCCGTCATGATAAAAGAATACGCGGTAAAGTTGATGTCTGTTTGCGATAACTGCGGTGGCAAAACGATACGCTGTATCGCTTGCTTGTGATGAATAAGGTGCGGCATAAATTGCAAGAGAGAATATCATAACCTATTCGATGTCGAGAAATGAGCTGCAGTGATTTTACGGAGTTTCGCCTAAAAAATACAAATAAAAAAGGCACCATTTAAGGTGCCTTTTTTATTTGTATTATGGCGGAAGGGCAGGGATTTGAACCCTGGGTAGGCTATAAACCTACGCCGGTTTTCAAGACCGGTGCATTAAACCACTCTGCCACCCTTCCGTTGAGGCGCGAATTATACATGGGTTTTCGATATCAGCAATATCTAATGGAAGAAAATTTGATTTTTTGTTCATTCATTTTATAAAAAAATCCAAACATCTTGTTTGGATTTTTTTATAAAAATAGCGCTACTCGTTTGCTTCTGGTGCTTGTTGTTGTTTCGCCATCCGGGGGTCATTAGCGGGCCGAGAAATCGGACGAGGATTGTGTGTAACTTCAGGGGGCAAGCTTGTATCTAAAGCACTTGATTGTTTTGGTGTGAGGGTTTCAGTTACGATTTGAATGGTAGCCAAAGGCTTGGGTGCTAAGCGTGGATCATTACTTGCTCGCGCACCAAGCGCTGTGGGTTCATCGACAACTTCGATTAACGGTAGTTGCTGCGTTGATGGAAATTGAGGTGCGCTATTGGTTTTCTGAGTGCTCACTGCCTCTGGTGTTGCTTTAACTGCAACATCTTCATTTGTTGTGGTGATTGTTTTTTCCAATTTCTCATGCGGCGCAGCGGTAAAAGTTTTAGCTGTTGTGTCTGCGACAGTAGTTGCTTGCTGCGTGATATTTGTTTTGGAAATAGCTGCCAACAAATTTGATTCTATTGCTGCCAAGTCATGTTCAGAT
Organism: Pseudomonadota bacterium; assembly: GCA_040385335.1. Taxonomy (GTDB): domain Bacteria; phylum Pseudomonadota; class Gammaproteobacteria; order Pseudomonadales; family Cellvibrionaceae; genus Cellvibrio. Next base: position 68,053 of record JAZKHP010000032.1, on the reverse strand, counting down.
GCTGCAGATTTTGCTATGTATTGGGCAGTTATAGATTTTGGAGCACTATGTTCTGATGTTTGATTTGCTGCCGGCCTTTGGGTAACAACTGCTGGCGCAGTGTTAGTCTGGGTAATTTCTTCTGTCTCGTTCACAGGGGATTCAATTGGCTGTCCATCTGTAAGTGCTTCATCGCGTCTTGGTGAGCGACGACGCTGTTGCGAGCGAGTACGACGGCCTGCTGGACGTTTTGACGGACGTTGATCATCATTCTCAAGGGGTGCTTCGACAGCAGGTGATTCAGATGTGGTCAAATTTTCCACTACTTCTTCTGTGGTCGGCGGTTGACGACGAGGTTCCCTTGGTTGATTTTCACGGGGCGGGCGATTTCTATTGTTGCGATTGTCGCGAACTTCAGTTGTGTTTTCTGTTGCGTCACGCTGCCCCTCTTTGTGTGAGTCGCGTGGATTGTTGCGTGGGGGGCGAGTGTCGCGCGGCTCACGAGTTTCGTTCACAGTTCGTTCGGAGGCGATTCTCGGTTCAAGATTATCGCTAATTTCTCGATCATCTTTATGATCTCTGCGTCCTCTTGCGTCGCGACGTGGGCGGTTTTGGCTGCGCGCACGATTGTTGCGATTTGCGTCGCGCGTAACACTTTTCTTTTTCTCTGGGGCTTCATCAGAAAATAATGCCGCGATGGATGCGATTAGGCGGGCTATTAAGCCTGGCTTTTTGGTGGGCTCTGGCGCTGGTTGAGTGGGTGCGACAGGCTGTACCGCAGGCTTTGGAGCATTTAAACTTTTCGTATTAATTTCTTTTTCATCATCGTCAGTTTCTTCCATGTGCGACACTATTTTATAGCTGGTTTCTAATGTTCCTTCGTCATCATCCCGCAAGCGCTGCACTTCAAAATGTGGAGTCATCATGTCAGCGTTTGGCACTATTACTACGCGGGTATTGTTGCGCATTTCAATGCTGGAAATAGTTTTGCGCTTTTCATTCAGTAAATAAGTAGCAACAGAAATGGGGCAGATAGCACGAATTTCTACGCTGCGTTCTTTTTGTGCTTCATCTTCTACTAAACGTAAGATAGACAATGCAATTGAGCGGGTGCCGCGAATAGTGCCTTGTCCTTCGCAACGAGGACAAACTTTCGATTGAGTTTCACCTAATGATGGGCGTAAACGTTGACGGGACATTTCGAGTAAGCCGAAGCGGGAGATGCGTCCAATTTGTACGCGTGCTCGATCCATTAAAAGAGCATCGCGAACACGATTTTCTACTTCGCGTTGATTGCGCACTGGCTGCATGTCAATAAAATCAATAACTACTAGTCCACCCATATCGCGCAACCGCAATTGTCGAGCGATCTCATCGGCTGCTTCAAGGTTTGTTGTTAGTGCGGTTTCTTCAATATCGCTGCCTTTGGTGGCGCGTGAAGAGTTGATGTCGATAGCAATCATTGCTTCGGTTACATCAATAACAATAGAGCCGCCGGATGGTAATTTAACTTCACGTTGAAACGCAGTTTCAATTTGGCTTTCGATTTGATAGCGGTTGAATAGCGGAATATCATCTGTATACAATTTAACTTTGCTGCGGAAATTTGGCATAACCTGTTGGATAAACCCTGAAGCCAAATCAAAAGCCTCTTTGCTATCTACAATAACTTCACCAATGTCTTGACGTAAATAATCGCGGATTGCACGAATAATAACGTTACTTTCTTGAAACAAAAAATTAGGAGCTGGAGCTTTTTTTGCTTCGCTGTCGATAGATTCCCAAAGTTGCAACAAATAGTTTAGGTCCCACTGTAGCTCTTCAGCGCTACGGCCGACGCCTGCGGTGCGAATGATAACGCCCATGCCTTGAGGAACTTCAATCGCACCGAGAGCATCCTTTAGTTCGGCACGTTCTTCACCTTCAATGCGACGAGAAATACCACCAGCGCGAGGGTTGTTTGGCATAAGGACGAGATAGCGACCAGCCAAGCTGATAAATGTTGTTAATGCCGCGCCTTTGTTGCCACGTTCTTCCTTGTCAACTTGAACTATTACTTCTGTGCCTTCTTTCAATACATCTTTAATTTTTATGCGACCATCAGGATCGCCGGAATTTTTAGTGAAATAATCGCGGGAGATTTCTTTTAGCGGAAGGAAGCCGTGACGATCTGCGCCATAGTCCACAAAGGCTGCTTCAAGGCTGGGTTCTACTCTGGTAATTCTACCTTTATAAATGTTGGATTTTTTTTGTTCGCGGTTGCGATTCTCAATATCCAGGTCATACAACCATTGGCCATCTACTAACGCGACGCGCAACTCTTCAGGTTGAGTTGCATTGATGAGCATTCTTTTCATGTTTTACCTAATCAATTAGTTAATGTGCGATCAAACTAACGGTTAGATTAAAATGAATGTTTATGCAACCTGGTAGACTGCTACGCTACAAATGGCTCGCAACAGCGGTTGATCAGGGATAACTCTAGGGGAAGTCGCTACGCAGCGCTAAGAGTTTGCACCAAAAACCAAGAGTTTAAGGTGATCCCATTTAACTCATGAGGCAAATCTAGATTTACCTTGTTTCTATTTATTTTGTTTTTATCGTTGTGCTGGTTTGCGACCAGTTAGCAAGCGGCGTAGTATCCGTTTGCGACACAGCTATAAACAGCTGAACTGACTCATATCGTGAGCTTAATAAATAAATCAGTTGTAAATCAAACACTTACGATTTTCGGTTAATGTGTGATTTGCGTTTAAAAGTACAAAATCTCTAGGAGAGTAGGGCCGCTTTTAAGAAAACTTATCCTGAAAGCTTTTGCCTCGAATCCATAAATTAATAAATAGAAAGCAGAGTTCAACAAAACATTTACTTTAACAAAAGCCGCTTCTTTACTAGCACAATTGTTACGGTGCCTAAACTACTGTTAGTCAAGGTCACCCTGTTGGTTACTCGTGCAATTCAGATCGCCTTTTGCTCCAGGGCGTGGCGAAACTGATTTACTATGCTTCCAGCGGTATTTCCTAGTAGTGCGCCTTTGAGTGCGCGACCCGGAAACCTGCCTGTATTAGCGATCTGACTATAGCAGCTATCTGCTGCTGCGGCAATCTAACCTACTGATTGCCCTCGAAGAACACTTAATCGCGCCTTTTAAGGTATTATGCGCACCATGAAAAATCACTCTCCCTCGACTTTAATACCAACTGACCAGGGCTTGCCAGCCAAGGTAAGTTTTGCCCTGATTGATGACGATCAAGCTGGACAGCGCCTTGATAACTTTTTGATGGCACGCTTGAAGGGAGTCCCCAAGTCCAGGATTTACAATATCATTCGAAAAGGTGAAGTTAGGGTCAATAAAGGTCGCGTTAAACCCGATTATAAAATTGTGCTTGGCGATGAGATTCGCATTCCACCAGTTCGAGTTTCTGAAAAGGAGCCTCCCGCCAAGCCCAGTAATGTTATGACCAAGTTGTTGGAGCAATCCATCGTTTACGAAAATGACGGCTTGCTAGTGATTAATAAGCCTGCCGGTCTGGCTGTTCATGGAGGGAGTGGGGTAAGCTTGGGGTTGATTGAAACCTTGCGTCAAATGCGCCCCGATGCTCGTTATCTTGAGCTTGTTCATCGCCTTGATAGGGATACTTCTGGTTGCATTATGGTTGCTAAAAAACGCAGTATGTTGCGTCATCTTCAAGCAGCTTTGCGTGAAAAAAATAATAGTGGTATCCGCAAAGTTTATCAGGCATTGGTGATTGGTCGTTGGCCGCAAACCAGCCGTCGTATTGATGCCCCTCTGCTAAAAACTGAAGTGGTGAATGATGAGCGAATTGTCCGTGTTCACCCGGATGGAAAACCGAGTCTTACAGAATTTAAAGTGTTAAAGACTTACTTGAATTGTACGCTTGTTGAAGCTCGCCCTATCACTGGCCGCACGCATCAAATACGCGTGCATGCGCAATATGCTGGGCATAGTTTGGTGGGCGATGAAAAATACGGTGATGATACATTTAACTCATCTATGCGTGGTTTGGGTTTGAAGCGTCTGTTTTTGCATGCGGTTGAATTGGGTTTTTATTTACCGGACGCCAAGGAGCTGACGTTTGTGCAGGCACCGTTAGCGGCCGATTTGGCCAGTCTTTTACAAAAACTGACCCCGGCTAACGCCTAGTTGATTCGGAGATTATCTTGCTGTTTATTTTCGATTGGGATGGCACCCTGAGTGACTCAAAAGCCAAAATTACTCATTCAATGCAATTTGCTGCGCAGGATATGGGGTGGGAGCCTCTAGCTGACCATCTTATTCATAACATTATTGGTCTCGGTTTGCCTGAGGCAATTTTGTATTTGTATCCTGCGGTGGGCGTCGTTGAGCGGGCTCAGTTGCGTGAAAGATATGCGGAAAACTTCCTGCGTTTGGATGAGCAAAAAGCGTCTGATTTGTTTCCTTTGGTTAATGAGACGCTGTCGATTTTGCGCGCGCAGGGCCACTTGCTAACCATTGCAACTGGAAAAAGTCGTAAAGGTTTGGATCGAATTCTGGGTGTGTTGGGCATGGATAGCTATTTTGATGCAACGCGTTGTGCTGATGAAACAGCATCAAAACCCAGTCCGCTTATGTTAGAAGAGCTATTGCAAGAATTTAATTTACAAGCTTCGGATGCGGTGATGATTGGTGATACTAGCTACGACATGGAAATGGCGCGCAACATCAATATGCCACGCATTGCAGTGAGTTATGGTGCGCATCAAGTTGATCGGCTGTATCCGTATGGCCCGGAATTGTGTGTTGATAGGATTGATGAGATTCTAAATTGGCATCGCATTCGATAAAAAATCTAAAGTAGTGGGTCCACACCCTCATTTCCTAGCATTTCTATTAAGCGAATTAAGGGTAGGCCTACCAATGCGTTGGGGTCATTGCCGCTGAGTTTAGTAAACAGGCTTATCCCCAAGCCTTCTGCTTTAAAGCTGCCAGCACAGTCATAGGGTTGCTCTAGTGTCAGATAGTTATGAATTTGTTGATCAGTTAGTGCGCGAAAATAGACATAAAAATTCTCAAACGCAATTTGGGCTTTCCCTGTTTGAGTGTTGAGCAAGCATAAACCGGTGTGAAATATTAGGTTGCGCCCGCTGGCAGAGCGTAGTTGTGCGAAGGCGCGTTCATATGTGTGAGGTTTGTTAAGGATTTTGTGGTCAAGTATCGCTACTTGGTCGGAACCTATAATAAGTTTGTTTGGGTGCGAACTAGCCAAAGCCTTGGCTTTGGCGTGTGACAATCGCATAACTAAACTTTCTGCGCTCTCATTTTCCCGCGATGATTCATCTATGTCAGGGGATGCCCAATCAAATGCCAAGCCTAATTTGGCAAAAAGAACCCGTCTGTAAGTAGAGCTGGAGGCTAATAGAATTGGAAGCATTTTGGCGTCGCCTTTATCGAAAACCATAAATAGGGGGTTAATTTTACCCTTAAGCCACTAAATAGCGTTAATTACATCTTTTTTCTTTGACAGACGCAAAGCAGATCCCTATTATTGCGCGCTTATGTTTAAGACCACTTCACAGAACCTACTGCCCAGGCAGGGAGACCCGCGGAAATTTGCCCAGCAAGGTATTTTACTGCAAGGGTTGGTGCCCATAGCATCCTTGCCAAGACTGGTTGATGCCATAGAAGAATCATCTGGTGAGATTCAGGTGGATTTGGTATTTGGCTTCAGTGAAGATAAAAAGAAAATTGTTACTGGATCTGCTCGTGCTGATATTTCTCTTGTTTGTCAGCGTTGTTTAAATCCAGTAACGGTGTTAGTTGAAAGTAGTATTTCTTTGGGCATTGTTTGGGACGAAGAGCATGCTTTGGCGCTGCCGGAGTATCTTGATCCTTGGATAGCGGGTGAAGGAGCTGCAGATTTCTACGAGATGATCGAAGAAGAAATGCTGTTAAGTTTGCCTGCTGTTGCTTATCATCAAGAGCCTTGTGTTAATAACAAGCTTTTTGAGAGCGGCAAGCCAGTTGAAGTAAAGAAAGAAAAAAATCCATTTCAGGTGTTGGAGCAACTTAAGAGCTCGCCGAAATAAAATTTATTGTTGCTTGCTATTAACAGTAGCAAACAAAAACAGCAATAAATAAAAGAGGCGCCTCGGTTCCGGCGAGTAAGTAAGTCAGTAATAGGAGCCAATCATGGCCGTACAACAAAACAAAAAATCTCGTTCAAAACGCGACATGCGTCGTTCTCATGATGCATTGACAGGTCCAACCTTGTCAGTTGATGCAACTAGTGGTGAGAAGCACATGCGCCACCATATCACGGCTGACGGTTTTTATCGTGGCCGCAAAGTGATTGATAAGGGTGGCAACGAGTAATTTCTCAACAAGATTATAAGATCTTGTCGGCAAGAATTCGAATAGCGATAGATGCTATGAGCGGGGACTTAGGTCCCCGCGTTGCTATAGCGGCAGGTCAGAAGTTTATCGCAACTTTTGATGATGTTGATTTGTTGTTTGTAGGTGATGAGCGACTTCTGCCTTCTTTATTCTCGAAAAAAGAAATATTCCCCTCTGATAGAATTGCCTTTGTTAATGCTACTCAAATAGTCACTATGGCCGACGATCCAGTAATGGCATTGCGTCATAAGCAAGATTCGTCGATGTGGCGAGCTGTTGAAAGTGTTAAAAATAATTTTGCCGATGCCTGCGTTAGCTCTGGTAATACTGGTGCTTTGCTGGCGATTAGTAAGCATTTACTAAAAACATTTCCTGGCATTGAGCGCCCTGCGATATGCAAGCTCATGCCGACTGAAAAAAATAATACTTACCTTCTAGATCTTGGCGCTAATATTAATTGCAGTGCGGAACAGCTCCATCAATTTGCAATTATGGGAAGCGTTTTGGCTTTGTCAGACGTTAATACTTCACCGCGTGTTGGATTATTAAATATTGGCGTAGAAGCAACTAAAGGTACTGACATCATTCAAGCTGCGCAAATATTATTGCAGCGTGATTCACGTTTACATTATTGCGGTTTTGTAGAAGCGAATGAACTATTTTTGGGTAATATGGATGTCATTGTGTGCGATGGATTTCACGGTAATATTGCATTAAAATCCAGTGAAGGCACCGCGCGGTTTATTGCAAAAAAATTACATTATGCATTTTCTAAAACATGGCTGCATAAATTGCTTGGTTTATTAATATTACCATTGTTAAATCGATTGCGGGCTGAGTTAGATCCTTCTATGTACGATGGTGCAAGCTTTTTAGGGTTACAAAAAACCGTCGTGAAAAGTCATGGGAATGCAAATCAAAAAGCTTTTATGAAAGCGCTGATAGTTGCTCGCGAGCAAGTTATCCAACAAATACCTGCACAAATCCAACAGCAATTTTTAGTTACATCTACTCGTCCTTAAATTACGGTAAACAGAAATTTTATGACTCAACAAAATATTGCTTTTGTATTTCCAGGTCAGGGTTCTCAAAAAATTGGCATGTTGGCTGACTTGGCTGCTACCTATCCAATTGTGTTGGAAACTTTTGCCGAGGCATCGCAGGTTTTAGATTATGATTTGTGGTTCCTTGTACAAAACGGCACACAAGAAAATATTAATTTAACCGAGTGCACGCAGCCGTTATTGCTGGCGGCAAGTGTTGCCGTGTGGCGTGTTTGGCAAGAAGTGAATGGCCCGCAGCCAGCTTTTATGGCTGGACATAGTTTGGGTGAGTGGTCCGCATTGGTCTGTGCAGGAGTTGTGGCTTTTCCAGATGCAGTAAAGTTGGTGCAGCAGCGCGGTAGATTTATGCAAGAAGCTGTACCTGCAGGTCAAGGTGCGATGGCAGCAATTATTGGTTTGGGTGATGCGTTAATTGTTGAGGCTTGTAAAAAAGCTGAGCAAGGAGAAGTGGTTTCTGCTGTGAATTTTAATTCGCCAGGGCAAGTGGTTATCGCTGGTGCAGTGGCGGCTGTTGAGCGTGCAAGTCTGCTTTGTAAGGAGTCGGGAGCAAAGCGCGCCTTGCCCTTACCGGTTAGCGCCCCATTTCATACGTCGATGATGCGCCCCGCCGCAGATCGTTTAGCACAGCAAATTGCTTCTACGTTGTTTAATACCCCTGTGATCCCAGTAGTACACAATGTAACTGCTCAAACTGAATCTAATCCTGAAAAAATTAAAACGCTTATGATTGAACAAATTTACAGCCCTGTACGTTGGGTAGATTGCGTCAATACGCTGAGCCAAAATGGCATTCTGATGACCATAGAGTGCGGCCCGGGTAAAGTGCTTTCAGGATTAAATAAGCGTATCAATTCTGCATTAAAACCATTTTCTATTGAGGCTTCAGAAGAAGTGATTAACGTTTTGGCCGCTATCCAATAATTTTTTGCTATTTAATAATTTAATAAGCTGCGTGAAATTTTTAATAAATAATGAGAGAGCATTATTATGAGCATCAATAATAAAGTTGCACTGGTAACTGGAGCAAGTCGTGGTATAGGCGCTGCAATTGCAGAACAATTAGGTAAAGCTGGTGCAATTGTTATAGGTACAGCAACGAGTGAATCCGGTGCAGAAAAAATTTCCGCTCGCTTTGTTGAGCAGGATATTCGTGGTGCAGGCAAAGTATTAAATGTAACAGATGCAAACTCTGTAGCAGCACTATTAAAAAATATTACTGAAGAGTTTGGTGCGCCGGCAATTTTAGTCAATAATGCTGGCATTACCAAAGATAATTTATTAATGCGCATGAGCGACGATGAATGGTTTGATGTGGTAAACACTAATTTAAGTGCTGTTTTTCGTTTAAGCAAAGGTGTGTTGCGCGGTATGATGAAGGCGCGTTGGGGCAGAATTATTAATATTAGTTCTGTGGTTGGTGCTATGGGTAATCCTGGCCAAGCTAACTATGCTGCAACTAAAGCTGGAGTCGCTGGCTTTGCGCGCTCCTTGGCTGCAGAAGTGGGATCGCGTGGTATCACTGTTAATACAGTTGCGCCGGGATTTATTGATACGGATATGACTAAGGTGTTGCCGGAAGAACAAAAACAAATACTTTTATCGCGAATTCCTTTGGGGCGTTTGGGTGCTCCGGAAGAGATTGCAGCTGTTGTTGCTTTTCTAGCCAGTGATGCTGGTGGTTATATTAGTGGAGAGACAATTAATGTAAATGGCGGCATGTACATGGCCTGATTGCTTCTTTTAACTTTCTGTTTCTAAGCTCTAACTCTCTGTTTCTAAAAGAGTTTGATAGTAAAGTATAAATTTTTTTGTCGAGTACGTTACAACTTGGTCAAATAGATGTAAAATGCGCGTCGATTTTGACCGAAACATAATGGCTGATAAATTTCAGCTTTAACTAAATCTGACGGTTTTGTCTTTAACATATTAGGAGTTACATAACATCATGAGTAGCATTGAAGAACGCGTAAAAAAGATCGTAGCTGAACAATTGGGCGTGAAAGAAGATGAAGTGAAAAACGAAGCTTCTTTCGTAGAAGATCTAGGCGCTGATTCTCTGGATACCGTAGAGTTGGTAATGGCTCTTGAAGAAGAATTCGAAACTGAAATTCCAGACGAAGAAGCTGAAAAAATTACTACCGTTCAATTAGCCATTGATTATATTAATTCTAATCAAGCATAATATTTTACGTTAGTTGATTACCTAGCTTCTCAAAAGCCGTATTATTGCGAAATAATACGGCTTTTTTTTTAACAGTATTGTTTTTCTAGCGCTGCGATTTTCTATTATTGTTTCAATAATCATAAAATATTTGCAGTTTTCGTTCTCATCTGAGGAGTTATCAATACGTGTCACGTAGAAGAGTTGTTGTTACTGGTCTTGGCATGATTAGTTCCCTGGGCAATACGGTTGCTGAAACATGGCATGGTATCGTGAATGGCAAAAGTGGCGTTGCTACTATTGCACACTTTGATGCCTCAGCATTTTCAACTCAATTTAGTGCTTCAGTAAAAAATCTAATTGTTGACGATTACTTTCCCAGTAAAGAAGCGCGCAAAATGGATCCGTTTATTCAATACGGAATGGTCGCAGGTATACAAGCTATAAACGACGCGGGGTTGGAAGTTACGGAAGAGAACTCAAGTCGTATGGGGGTATCTATAGGTTCCGGCATTGGTGGTATAGGGACTATTGAGGAGGGTACTAAAACTTTGGAAGAAAAAGGTCCAAGGCGTATCTCCCCGTTCTTTGTACCTAGTGCGATTACTAATATGATTTCTGGTAATCTCTCGATTATGCATAATCTGCGTGGTCCCAATATTGCTATTACCACAGCCTGCACTACGGGTACGCATAGCATTGGTTTCGCTGCGCGAATGATTCAATACGGTGATGCTGATGTAATGATCGCGGGTGGTGCTGAAATGGCAACCACTCCCCTTGGTTTGGGTGGTTTTGCGGCGGCGCGCGCGCTGTCTACCAGAAATGATAATCCATCTATAGCTAGCCGCCCCTGGGATAAAGATCGTGATGGCTTTGTTCTGGGTGACGGGGCTGGTGTAATTGTTCTCGAAGAATATGAGCATGCTAAAGCTCGAGGCGCAAAAATTTACGCTGAGCTTATTGGTTTTGGTATGAGCGGTGATGCTTATCATATGACTTCGCCGCCCGAAAATGGTACTGGTGCTGCTGCGGCTATGCAAAATGCAATTAAAGATGCGCAAATACCGGTCGCGGGGATTCATTATATAAATGCTCATGGGACTTCCACGCTTGCTGGTGATAAAGCAGAGTGTCAGGCACTTAAGTCGGTTTTGGGTTCTGCGGTGGAGCAGGTGGCAGTGAGCTCTACAAAATCCATGATCGGCCATTTGTTAGGTGCTGCGGGTGCGGTAGAAGCGATTTTTAGTGTGCTGGCAATTCGCGATCAGGTTGCGCCGCCCACCATTAATCTAGATAATCCAGATGAAGGTTGTAATATTAATTTAGTGCCCCATACTGCACAAGAACGTAAAATTGATGCAGTGCTGTCCAACTCGTTTGGCTTCGGTGGAACTAATGGATCGTTAATTTTTCGCAAAATTTAATTCCGTTGTGCCAGTTGTAGATTTAAAAAACGCCGGACAACTGTTCGGCGTTTTCGTATGAAGATCGCCCCATGTGGTCATTTGATAAAAAGGAAAGCGAGCCTATGCAACATCAGCTTCCCGCTATCGCTATCAATGGTGTTATTGATCAACAAGTATCGCCGTTGGATCGCGGATTTACCTATGGCGATGGGGTCTTTGAAACTTGTCGTATGATTAATGCCAAAATTCCGTTATGGAATTTACATGTTGAGCGGTTGATTTCAAGCTGCAAAAAATTATCTATTCCAGTAACAGATAATCTGGTACAGGATTTCCTTGCGCAATTACTTTCACAAATCGCTCCGGAAAATTTAGTTGCGGCTGTGGTCAAAATCATTGTCACGCGCGGGCAGGGCGGTCGAGGCTTCAGTATATCGAATAGCATGCAACCTACAATTTGCATTGGTGTGTTTCCTCCCGGCAGCTATCCCGAACGTAATTATAGTCAAGGCGTTTCGGTAAGAATCTGCGCGCAACGTTTGGGTTGCAATCCTACTCTTGCCGGTTTAAAACATCTTAATCGGTTAGAGAATATTTTGGCGCGAGCTGAATGGAGCGATGAAAAATTTGCTGAAGGCTTGTTGTTTGATACCAGTAACAACCTTATCGAAGCCACTATGAGTAATATTTTTATAATCATTAACGGAGAGTTATGCACTCCTGATTTAACCGAAGCTGGTGTTGCTGGCGTTATGCGTCGTCTGGTTATTGATGAGCTAGTACCTCAGCTAAAGATATTTGTTAATGTTAAAAAATTATCGCACACTGATTTAATGTCCGCTGATGAAATTTTTCTATGCAATAGCAATTTTGGAATTTGGCCGGTAATAAATGTGTTTGATCAACAGGATAATTTATTCGCAATTGGAAAAATAACTACAGCCTTGCAAAAGTTACTTGTTAATCGTTCATCATAATGAAATTAATCCAACTGATAGAGAATAATCATGTCTCTTAAACGTAAAAAAAGTCGAAGATTTGGGTTGCTGAAGATTGCAGCTTTATTAGCTGTGATGTTTTTTTTGGTAAGTAATTGGTTCAGCTTTCAACGCTGGCTGGAAATGCCATTAACAATTCCAGTCGATGGATATTATTATGATTTAGGCAGTGGCAAATCGATTTCGCACCTCACGCAAGATTTAGCGAATAAAAATATATTGACCCACCCGCGCTGGTTAGGCTGGTACGCGCGGTACTATCAAAAAGAAAAAATTCATACCGGAGAGTATTTTTTTCCTGTCGGCATTACTCCATTGCAATTGTTGGAAAAGCTTAACAAGGGTGATGTGGTTTTACACCAAGTTACTTTATTAGAGGGCTGGACTTTTCGCCAAATAATAGCAGCGCTCAACGAGCAGCCAGAATTAACACACCAACTTACACATAAAACCATGGCAGAACAGTTGGCTATTTTGAATTTACCCATATCGCATGTAGAAGGCTGGTTTTATCCAGACACTTATCGTTTTACCAAAGGTACCTCGGACGTTGAGTTGTTGCGGCAATCTTACAAGGTTATGCGTAAAACCTTAGATGAAATGTGGGCTACTAAAGCTGCTAACTTACCTTATGCTAATGACTACCAAGCCTTAATCATGGCTTCTATTGTTGAAAAAGAAACTGGTTGGGCCGGTGAGCGCGAGCAAGTTGCGGGAGTTTTTGTGCGCCGCCTGCAGCAGGGAATGCGATTACAAACGGATCCAACTGTCATTTATGGCATGGGCGCTGATTATGCCGGTAAAATAAGCAAAAATGATTTGGTGCGCGCAAACCAATACAATACTTATGTGATAAATGGGTTGCCACCTACTCCTATTGCAACGCCGAGCAAAGCATCATTGTATGCAGCATTGCATCCTGCACCCGGTAATGCTCTTTTTTTTGTAGCCAAGGGTGATGGTACTTCAGAATTTTCTGCGACCTTGATTGAGCATCAGCGGGCTGTAGTGCGGTATCAACTTAAAAGGCGTAGCGATTATCGGTCTGCGCCAAAGTAATGTCACACCATGACAACAGCCTCTGGCTTACATACAATAGCCACTTTAGCCAATTTGTTTTAACCTGGAATATTTAACGCATGACCGATCATCAAGTTTCATTAGACACCAGCGCCACTGAATCTAAAAAACCATTACATTTTTTACAGCAAATTGTTCGTAAAGATGTTGAGCAGGGCGTGTATAAAAAGATTGCTACGCGTTTTCCGCCGGAGCCAAATGGTTATTTGCATATAGGTCATGCAAAATCTATTTGCTTAAATTTTGGACTCGCGGAAGAGTTTGGGGGTACGTGCAATTTGCGCTTTGACGATACTAATCCTGAAAAAGAAAATGAAGAATTCGTCAATTCAATTATGGAGGATGTGGAATGGCTGGGTTTTAAATGGAATGATAAGGTTCGCTACACTTCTGACTATTTTGATCAATTACATCAGTGGGCCATTCACCTTATTGAAAGTGGTTTGGCATTTGTGTGTGATTTAAATGCTGACCAAATGCGTGAGTATCGCGGCACCTTGATTGAATCGGGTAAAAATAGTCCATTTCGTGATCGTAGTATTGCGGAAAACCTTGCGTTGTTTGAAAAAATGCGGCTTGGCGAGTTTGCTGAGGGCGCATGTTCATTGCGCGCAAAAATCGATATGACGTCACCCAATATTAATTTACGCGATCCGATTATTTATCGCATTAAGAAAGCACATCATCACCAGACGGGCGATAAATGGTGCATTTATCCATCATATGACTTTGCGCATGGGCAAAGTGATGCCATTGAGGGTATTACGCATTCTATTTGCACATTGGAGTTTGAAGACCACAAACCACTTTATGATTGGTTTATTCAACATTTGCCCGTACCAGCAATACCTCATCAATATGAATTTTCGCGATTAAATATAAATTATTCGGTAACTAGTAAACGTAAACTAAAACAACTGGTCGATGAAAATCATGTAGATGGCTGGAATGATCCGCGCATGCCAACGATTTCTGGCATGCGTCGTCGTGGCTACACACCCGCTGCATTGCGCGACTTTTGTGAGCGTATTGGTGTAACTCGTTCAGATGGCATTGTCGATGTAGGTGTTTTAGAATTCTGTGTGCGTGACGATTTGGATAAAAATGCACCTCGTGCGATGTGTGTATTGCAACCCTTAAAGGTTACATTGACGAATTACCCTGCAGATAAAGTTGAAATATTAACTGTGCATAATCATCCTAACCGTGCAGAGTTAGGTGATCGTAGTATTCCGTTTACGCAATCTATATTTATTGAGCAAGAAGATTTTCGTGAAGAGGCTAATAAAAAATATAAGCGCCTGGTGTTAGGTAAGCGTGTGCGTTTACGCAATGCCTATGTCATTGAAGCGGATACTATTGTTAAGGATGAACAAGGCAATATTGTTGAAGTTATTGCACATATTATTGAGGGTACCTTGGGGAAGGATCCAGAAGATGGTGTTAAAGCCAAAGGGGTAATTCATTGGGTGTCAGCAACACAGCATATTAATTGTGAAGTGCGCTTGTACGAACGTTTATTTACCGATGAGGCTCCAGATGCTGGTGGCAAAAATTTTCTGGATTGCATTAATCCGAGCAGTATGGAAATTTTACAAAAATGTAAGGCCGAGCTTAGTTTAGCTGAAGCAAAAACTGCTGATCATTTTCAGTTTGAACGCCAAGGCTATTTTTGTTTGGATGCTAAGTACAGCAGTGCGGATAAGTTGGTGTTTAATCGTACTATTAGTTTGAAAGATAGTTTTGCAAAAATGGATGATTGAATATTCGAATTTGCATCATATCTAACCTGGCCGTCATTAAATATTTTTATAAGGAATAAATTATGCTTCAAATTTACAATACGCTAACTCGTCAAAAAGAAATTTTTAAACCCATCAATCCGGGCAAAATTTCCATGTATGTTTGCGGTATAACCGTATATGACTATTGCCATATTGGTCATGCGCGCGTGTTAGTTGCATTTGATGTAGTAACACGCTTTTTGCGTAGTCAAAATTGGGATGTAAACTATGTTCGCAATATTACTGATATTGATGACAAGATTATCAAGCGCGCCAGCGAAAATGGTGAGGAGTATACGAACCTCACTTCACGCTTTATTCAGGCTATGCATGAAGACGAGAAAAATTTAGAAATCAAAAATCCGGACATTGAGCCGCGAGCAACTGACTATATTAATGAAATTATTGCCATCACCAAAACTCTTATTGATAGAGAACATGCGTATGCTGCAAGTAATGGTGATGTTTATTATCGAGTAACAAGCTTTGCAAATTACGGCAAACTCACCAATAAAAATGTTGATGAGCTATTGTCTGGTGCGCGTATTGAAGTCGATGAAATAAAAGAAGATCCACGTGATTTTGTGCTTTGGAAGGCTGCAAAAGTTGGTGAGCCTGCGTGGCTCTCGCCTTGGGGTAATGGTCGCCCTGGTTGGCATATTGAATGTTCAGCCATGAGCAAAAAATGCTGCGGCGATACTTTTGATATTCACGGCGGCGGCCCTGATTTACCTTTTCCGCACCATGAAAATGAAATTGCGCAAAGTGAAGCGGCTAATGGTTGCAAGTATGTGAATTATTGGATGCATGCTGGAGCTGTGCGTGTTGATGGCGAAAAGATGTCGAAATCTCTTGGCAATTTTTTCACTATTCGCGATGTATTAGCAAAATATCATCCGGAAGTCGTGCGTTTTCTTTTGGTCAGCAGCCACTACCGCAGCCCAATAAATTACTCGGAAGATAATTTAATTGAAGCGCGTACAGGTCTGGAGCGTTTTTATGGTGCGTTGCGCGATTACGCTGACGTGACTCCACTTGCTTTCAGCGCTATGCAAGAAAGTAACTATTACAAAGTTTTTGTTGAAGCTATGAATGATGACTTTAATACCCGCGTTGCTTTAGCGGGTATGTATGATTTGGTGCGCGATTTAAATAATGCCAAAAGCGATGCGCTACTTGCGGATAATCTTGCTGGACAATTAAAAGCAATGGGCTTGATTCTAGGTGTGTTGCAAGAAAATCCACAAGTTTTTTTACAGGCTGGTGACAGCGATGCAATAAGCGCTGAAAACATTGAAGGATTAATTGCTGAGCGCATCCAGGCAAAAGTTGATAAAAATTTTGCACGAGCTGATGAGATTCGTAAATCATTATTAGTTCAGGGTGTAGTGCTTGAAGATTCGAAAGCCGGCGGAACTCAATGGCGTAGGGAATAAGGCAGGTTGGGCTAAGGAACGCAGCCCAACATGCCCATATTCAATTACAAACCATAAAAAATTCTGTAACTTTTGTATTTGTATTTAAAATTATATTGGGTGGGTTTGCAAGGACGAAGTGTTGGACTGCGTTCCTTAGCCAGCGTGGCCCGGCCCAACCTTCGTGACGATCTTTATAGTAGTTATACGCGCTGCAAAATAATTTCCAATACTAATTTTGTGCCAAAATACGCCAGCATTAAAAAGAGAAATCCGGCCAAGGTCCAGCGAATGGCGGTGTTGCCGCGCCAGCCTAGTTTATATTTTCCTATCAATAAAAATGCATATACACACCACGCAACTATTGAGAAAAAAGTTTTTTGCGCCAAATGTTGTGCAAAAATATTTTCAAGAAAAATAAAACCGGTGACGATTGAAAGTGTCAGTAAGATTTCGCCAACAAGTAAAAATTCAAATAGAAGTGCTTCCATGGTTTGCAAAGGTGGCAAATAACGCAAACTATGTAATCCCGCTTTAACTTTGAGTTGCCGATTTTGATAAGCAAGGAGCAATGCCTGTAAGGTTGCTATAGCCAATAGGCTGTAGGCTAGAATAGATAGCACCACGTGACTCGCAAGTTTGTTGTCGAGCTGTATTATCGAACTCTGACTACGGCTGAGTGCTGCTGCCACAACAGCAATTGCGGAAAGCGGAAGTAAAAAAATAAATACATTGTGTAGCGGTTTTTTTAAGCTACTCAGTAACACAACGCAATTGATAACCCAAAAAATGAGTGAGGATACCGCAAATAAACTTAGCTGGATTCCTTCAGGTTTAACGCTAATGCCATAGATACCTACCGCATGAAAACATAAGGTTAGCGCTATCGCGCTTAACAATAGGCTAACATTGGGTATGGTTTGGCGGATGACTTGAGCTGCTAGAGTAACCCCCAATGCTGCATAGAAAATTGCGGCGATGATATTGGCAATAACGAAAATCATATTCTGCTGGGCTCTACAAAAGAATAAATGAAGGATGAACACTGGATAGTCGAACTTAATTGGAAGTTTGTCATAAGGTTTCGTCAAATGCTATTGCTCACTCGCAATTCGTTTGGTCTGAGTTTGTCCCTAGGCCATTTTTGCGGTTATAATCACGGCCATTTTGCAAATCACTCCCCCTTTATAATTCCAGTAGTTGATTGAGATAAGTTATGTTTGAAAATCTAACGGACCGTTTATCCCACACGCTTCGCAGTATTACCGGTAAAGCGCGTTTGAGTGAAGACAATATTAAAGACGCTTTGCGCGATGTGCGAAAAGCATTGCTTGAAGCGGATGTTGCCTTACCGGTAGTGAAATTATTTATTGATCAGGTGCGAAGCCGCGCACTTGGTCAACAAATCAGCAAAGCACTCAATCCTGGCCAACAGTTCATTAAAATTGTCGAAAAAGAACTCGTTGAAATGATGGGGCAGGCTAATGAAAGTCTTAATCTTGCTCAGCAACCGCCAGCAATTGTACTTATGGCCGGCTTACAAGGCGCTGGTAAAACTACCTCGGTTGCCAAATTGGCAAAATTTTTAAAAGAGCGTGAGAAGAAAAAAGTCCTCGTGGTGAGTGTGGACATATATCGTCCAGCGGCGATTCAACAGTTACAAACATTGGCTGCGGAAGTAGGGGCGGAATTTTTCCCCTCGACTATTGAACAGAAACCGGTCGATATCGCGCGGGCAGCTATTGATCATGCCAAGCGCCAATTCTTCGATGTGGTGATTGTGGATACTGCAGGTCGGTTACACATCGACAGCGAGTTGATGACTGAGATTCAAGATTTACACGCGGCGATTAAACCCGTTGAAACATTGTTTGTAATAGATGCAATGATTGGCCAGGATGCTGTGAATACCGCTAAAGCGTTTAATGATGCATTGCCTTTGACTGGAGTTATTCTCACCAAAGCGGATGGCGATGCTCGCGGTGGTGCGGCTTTGTCTGTGCGTCATATTACTGGCAAGCCAATCAAATTTTTAGGTATGGGCGAAAAAGTAGATGCGCTTGAGCCATTTCACCCGGATCGAATTGCGTCACGTATTCTTGGTATGGGTGATGTGCTGTCTCTCATTGAGCAAGTAGAGCGCACCATCGATAAGGAAAAAGCCGATAAACTGATAAAGAAAGTAAATAAAGGTCAAAAGTTTGATCTTGAGGATTTGCGTGATCAACTGCAACAAATGCACAATATGGGCGGTTTGACTTCGATGCTCGATAAGCTGCCGGGCATGGGCAATATTGCGCAAATAGCCCAGTCTTCTACTATGAATAAACAATTCAAAACCATGGAAGCTATTATCGGCTCCATGACACCAGACGAGCGACGCAATCCAGATGAGCTTAGCAGTTCGCGTAAGCGCCGCATTACGCTTGGTTCTGGTACACAAGTTCAGGATCTTAATCGTTTGTTGAAACAACATAAACAAATGGCAAAGATGATGGGTAAGATGAAAGGTGGTGGTATGGCCAAAATGATGCGCGGCATAGGTAGTGCCCTGCCGGGCGGTATGGGTGGAATGCCTCCGGGCGGTATGCCACCAAGACGTTAAATGAAAACACCACCAGCATTTTGGTGCTGGTGGTGTTTTATATTTCAAACTTTTCGCACCAGGCAATTAAATTCTATCGCTCTTAGCTTAATGCTTGTCCTGAAAACTCAATTCCCTCCCAACCAAACTGCATAAAATTACGAATATTTTGATGATCATTAGCAGTGGGTTTTTGTTGCACATCAATACGATAATAATCACCGAAACATTGCAGTGTTTGTTCTTTTGTTAGCTTATGCAGTTGTGCAAAAGAAAATAATTTGCATGAGCCAGAATTTTGACCTGCTTCATTTTGCAATTCGCCATTACGAAAAGCCGTTGCCGTAAATAAATAATTTGCATCTATGACGGCAATGGTATTGGTGAAAGTGATATCGAGTGGATTGCTGATTAATGTTGATAAAAATTCGTTTAGTGGCATATCAATCTCATTCAAGGAAAAAATAGATTACCCATTTTAACGTTTAAATCTCCTGCAAGTCACGGTGCTCGCATTACTTATATTGCGTATTTGGTGGCTATCAGCCTTATTGTGCGTTATGTTTAAACAATGTAATTTTAATTAGGCAGCAGCTATATGTTGATGAAAAAGCGACCTATTTATATCCCTTTTGCTGGCCCAGCGCTGCTTGAATCACCCTTATTAAATAAGGGTAGCGCTTTCAGTGAACGCGAGCGGCAACAATTTAATTTGGAAGGTTTGCTTCCGTATAAAATAGAAACGATTGAGGAACAAAAGGCTCGCGCTTACCAACAACTTTGTGCTTTTCAAAGTGATATTGATAAACATATTTATTTGCGCAACATGTTAGATACCAACGAAACCTTATATTTCCGTTTGGTTATTGATCATCTTGAAGAAATAATGCCGCTCATTTACACCCCAACAGTGGGGCTTGCCTGTCAACAATTTTCCAAGATGTATCGTCGTAAACGCGGTTTGTATATTGCCTATCCAGCGCGAGACCGCGTTGATGAAATGCTACAAAATGCGACCAAGCAAAATGTAAAAGTCATTGTTGTAACCGACGGTGAACGTATTCTGGGCTTGGGTGATCAGGGCATTGGCGGTATGGGTATTCCGATTGGCAAGCTTGCGCTGTACACGGCTTGCGGAGGAATCAGCCCGGCTTATGTTTTGCCTGTTATGCTGGATGTCGGGACTAATAATGAGTCACTGCTTAATGACCCGATGTACATGGGTTGGAAGCATCCACGTATTACCGGTGAGGATTACTACGCGTTTGTTGATGAATTTATCCAGGGTATAAAGTTGCGTTGGCCTAAGGCGCTTTTACAATTTGAGGATTTTGCTCAGGACCACGCTACACCCCTGTTAAGCCGTTATCGCAACGAGCTATGTTGTTTTAATGATGATATTCAGGGTACCGCTGCTGTAACATTGGGTACACTTTTGGCAGCTTGCGCTGCCAAGGGCGAGCGGCTACGTGACCAGAAAATTTTATTTGCCGGTGCCGGGTCTGCCGGAACGGGAATTGCCGAGCACCTGATGCGTCAAATGAAAGATGAAGGTTTAACTGATGCAGAAGCACACAGTAGAATTTTCCTAATCAGTAAATATGGCTTGTTGCAAACCAGTTCTAAAGATGTATTCGATTTTCAAAAAACCTTATGTATACCCGATGCTGTCGTAGAGCAATGGACTTTGACCCACAATAAAAATGAGGGAATTATCAATTTGCTTGATGTTGTTGTTAATGCTCAACCAACAATATTAATTGGTGTTTCTGGTCAGCCTGGATTGTTTACCAAAAAAATTATTGAAGCAATTCAAAGTTATTGTGAATATCCTATTGTCTTGCCTTTATCCAACCCTACGTCGCAAGTTGAAGCCCAGCCTGTCGATCTACTGCGCTGGACTTCTGGCAAAGCGCTTATTGCAACTGGCAGCCCGTTTGCCGCAGTGGATATGGGTAGTCGGCATTATGAAATTGCGCAATGCAATAATAGCTACATATTTCCAGGGTTGGGGTTGGGAGTCATTTCTGCGAAAGCACAGCGTATAACCGATGCAATGATGATGGTGGCAAGTCGCGCTTTGGCCAATACATCGCCAATGGTTAAAGAAGGCAGGGGAGCTTTGTTGCCACCTTTGCAAAATATTCGAGAAATCAGTAAAGCCATTGCATTAGCGGTATTTAAACAGGCTGTACTTGACGGCGTAGCCATGCCAGTACCTGAAGAGTTAATGGTTGAGAAAATCGAAGCGAACTTTTGGCAACCTGAATATCGCGATTACCGGCGAACGTCTTTTTGAGTTGGTGTGTGTTTTGTATGAGTTTTTTTTATTTATAAGGACTATTTTCCTTAATGTGTGCCAGGTTACGGAAATATATGCTGTTTTTCACTAAGATTTTAAAACTTTAGGGGATTGCTATTACTAATATATAATTATCGCTTTATACTTCGGCCCCAGAAATAAGCTAGGTATCCGTATACAGATCTTTATAAGCATGGTGCAGGTCATAACAAACCCTTAAATAGACATTTACTACAAGACAAATGTGTTTTAAGATGAATAATGCGCCATTCTCTCTATCGTTTTTGAACTAACTGCTGCAGAATATGTAGTAATTTTTAAGTGGTGAAGAGATTGTTTTACGGGTTACAAAAATAATGTACCCTACATCAAAAAATTGTTTGATTTAACATGATTCATTAACCATTGCTCTGTTCACTTATCATAATCGTGTTCGGAACATTAGATGTGCATTCTCTTGGGGATGCATGTGATCTTTAACCCTATATCTTATCGAGATGTTTAAAAAAGG
Source organism: Pseudomonadota bacterium (assembly GCA_040385335.1). Classification (GTDB taxonomy): domain Bacteria; phylum Pseudomonadota; class Gammaproteobacteria; order Pseudomonadales; family Cellvibrionaceae; genus Cellvibrio. Next base: position 46,390 of record JAZKHP010000032.1, on the reverse strand, counting down.
ATTGCACGATGGATTTTTCTTCTGCACAAAAATATCTATTAAGTAAAAACCGATCGGTGCAAACATTTCCTGTCGATCCCTCTGTAGGGGTTTTCAAGGTTTGCCATAAAATGTTTGCTACCTTGACATCGGGAGTTGCATTTGCGCGCATTAATTTAAAATGTGACCCGGAACTGGCCTTGGAGCTGCGCGCGCAATATGATGCCATTCAGCCTGGCTATCAAATGAATAAAAAGCATTGGAATACTGTTATTTTTGATGACAGCGTTCCCGATGAAGAAATTTACGACATGATTGATCATTCATATAATTTAATTGTGAGTAATTTGCCGGATGCAGAGCGTGAACAACTACTAAAAAATGCTTGATTCTTTGACTAATTCTGCGTCGACTTCACTTGGCACCAATGGTGTTGGAGCACGTTTAAAATTGGTACGTGAGCAGAATGGTTTGTCACAAAGAGAATTGGCAAAAAGAGCAAATGTAACTCACAGTAGTATTTCTATGATTGAACAGGGGCAAAATAGCCCCTCAATCAATTCGCTTGAAAAAATTCTTGGCGGTATTCCAATGACATTGGCGCAGTTTTTTATCTGTGACCCGAGTCATTTAAGCCAAGTCGTTCACCGTTCTAATGAACTGGTTGTTATACGAGAAAATGAATTTGGAATCACTATTCATAACATTCCTCATACAAACCTGGTCTGTAATGTATTATTTCAAAAACTTATTTTGTGTGTGGGTGCCGATACAGGTGCCGCCCCGTTAATCCCTAGCCAGCATATCAGTGGCATTATTATTTCTGGCCAGCTTGAGCTAACTGCTAATATACGAGTTTCTACTTTACAGGCAGGCGATGCTTTTGCGCTTCCTGCTACCCAAGCTTATCGCTTTCGCAATTTATCCGTCACCCAGGAATGCGTTTTACTTATTTGTAAAGCCTAGGCAAATTGCCATCATTTTTTTAGCCCATCGCTGTTTGAGCCTGCTACACTAATCCTAGAATTTATTTTAAATATCTAAGAGAAAACGCTTATGTTTCAAGGAAAAACGCTCTCCCTCGTTAAGCATGCCGATGCGATTGCAGAAATAATTTTTGATTTGCAAGGCGAGTCGGTTAATAAATTTAATTTACTGGCGGTTGCCGAACTAGAGCAAGTTTTAAGCTTGCTTGAACAAGCGACAGATATCAAAGGCTTATTAATTACCAGTGCCAAAGACGTTTTTATTGTCGGTGCTGATGTCATGGAGTTTGGTGCCGTCTTTGCTGCCGGCCCGGAACAAATTATTGGTCACCTTGCTAGCAATAATCGTAATAATTGCCGCTTGGAAGATTTACCTTTTCCTACCGTTGTTGCTATTAACGGCATTGCTTTAGGTGGCGGGTTGGAATTTTGTCTGGCCTGCGATTACCGTATAGCCAGCACAAGTGCTACCAAAATAGGCTTGCCTGAAACCAAGTTAGGAATCATCCCTGGTTGGGGTGGTACGGTAAGGCTACCGCGTGTCGCAGGGTTAGATACTGCAGTTGAATGGATAGCCGGTGGAAAAGAAAACACTGCCGAGCAAGCATTGGCGGCACACGTGGTTGATGCCGTAGTCGAACCGACAAAACTGCGAGAAGCCGCACTTTTTACCTTGACTGAAGCAATTAGTGGAAAATTTAATTATCAAGCGCGTCGCACTCAGAAAAAAGCACCACTGCAATTAAATATTATGGAATCGATGTTAGCTTTTGAAACCTCCAAAGCATTTGTCGGCGCACAAGCCGGACGCAATTATCCGGCGCCAGTTACTGCGATTAAAGCAATGCAAAAAGCGGCTGATAAAAGCCGCGATGAGGCCTTACAAATTGAAGCTGAAGCCTTTGCCAAAATGGCACAGACATCGGTAGCTCAATCCTTGGTTGGACTTTTTGTCAGCGAACAATTACTGGGGAAAAAAGCAAAGGGTTGGGAGAAAAAAGCCGATAAAAAAATTGCTCGCGCTGCGGTTTTGGGAGCAGGAATTATGGGGGGCGGTATTGCTCATCAATCTGCTTCGCGTGGTGTTCCCATCAAAATGAAAGATATTGCGCAAACAGGTATAGATTTGGGCTTATCTGAAGCCAACAAATTGCTAAGTAAGCGTGTCGAACGTAAAAAAATGACTGTCAGCGAAATGGGCGATGTATTAAATCGTATTGAGCCGGCACTTACTTATGATGGCTTTGACCAAGTCGATATTGTGGTGGAGGCAGTAGTTGAGAATCCTAAGGTTAAGCGCAGCGTACTGGCGGAAGTTGAAACAAAAATAAGGCCAGATACTATTATCGCTTCCAACACTTCCACTATTTCAATTAGTTATCTTGCCGAAGCGTTACAGCGCCCGGAAAACTTTTGCGGCATGCACTTTTTTAATCCAGTTCATATGATGCCCTTAGTGGAAGTTATTCGTGGCATAAAAACATCAGACAATGCCATAGCTCGCACGGTTGCTTACGCAAACACTATGGGGAAAAAACCGATTGTAGTGAAAGACTGCCCTGGTTTTCTGGTGAATCGTGTTTTGTTTCCTTATTTGGCCGGTTTTGCTTATTTGCTTCGGGATGGTGTGGATTATCAGCGTATTGATAAATTAATGGAAACCTGGGGTTGGCCCATGGGTCCCGCTTATTTGCTCGATGTGGTTGGTATTGATACCGCCGTTCACGCTGAAAAAGTTATGGCTGATGGTTTTCCCGAGCGTATGCAACGTAGCTTTACTTCCTGTACTGATGTGCTTTTTGCGGCAGGTCGGTTGGGACAAAAAACTGAAAAAGGTTTTTATAATTACGCGCTGGATAAGAAAGGCAAGCTCGCTAAATTACCAAGCCCAGAAGCGGTGGAGATTATTCAGCCCACGGTGCTTAATCAAATTGAAATCAGCGACGAAGATATTGTTGCGCGCATGATGGTGCCTATGGCTACCGAGTTGGCGCGTTGTTTGGAAGAAGGTATCGTTGAAACTGCAGCAGAAGCTGATATGGCTCTTGTTTATGGAACAGGTTTCCCTCCTTTCCGTGGTGGTGTATTCCGTTGGATAGATTCCATTAGTGCCCAGGTTTTTTGTGGCATGGCAGCAAAGTTCAGTCATCTCGGTGCGCTCTACGAACCGCCTGCGAGCTTGAAGTCAAAAGCTGCTAACAACCAAACTTTTTATAGTTAAAAGCTACGAGCTTCGGCCAAGGAGAACAATAGTGAGTTTACAACCAAGAGATGCCGTAATAGTTGATTATGCCCGCAGTGCTATGGGTAGGTCTAAAAATGGCTGCTTTCGCAATGTGCGTGCGGACGATATATCTGCCGCCATTATTAAAGGTCTGCTTGCTCGAAATACTGCCTTAGATCCATCCAGCATCGACGATATGCTGTGGGGTTGTGTTATGCAGCGTGAAGAACAAGCTTTTAATGTGGCTAGAAATATTCTCCTTTTGGCGGGTTTGCCCCACACAGTTCCAGCACAGACGATTAACCGTCTATGTGGTTCGTCCATGTCAGCTTTGCACATAGCTACGGCAAATATTCGCGCAAGCTTAGGCGATGTCTATTTGATTGGCGGAGTTGAGCACATGGGGCATTTGCCCATGTACGAATCCGTTAGCATCAATCCACTGCTCGGGCTTTCGGTTGCAAAGGCGGCTGGCAATATGGGTATGACAGCGGAATATTTAGCCTTATTACACGGTATTAATCGTCAGCAGATGGATGAGTTCAGCGCGCGTTCGCACCAGTTGGCGGCTAAAGCGCGTGCCGAAGGTCGTTTTGATCGAGAAATTATTGCTGTTGAAGGTCACAACAGCGACGGATTTATGATGATGGTAGATCAAGATGAAACCATTCGCCCCGAAACAACTGTAGAAGCCTTAAGTAAATTACCGCCGGTATTTGATCCGAAGAATGGTCAAGTGACAGCAGGCAGTTCATCCCAGCTTTCAGATGGCGCTTCGGTGATGTTGGTAATGTCTGCCGAGCGAGCACAAGCGCTGGGACTTAAGCCAATCGCCAAAGTCATTTCTCTTGGCATTGCTGGTGTTGATCCGTCTATCATGGGTTATGGTCCCGTACCCTCAACAGAAAAAGCGCTTAAGGCTGCAGGCTTGACCATTAATGACATTGAAGTTGTAGAGTTAAATGAAGCCTTCGCGGCGCAAGCCTTGCCGGTATTAAAAGATTTGAAATTGCTCGACGTGATGAATGAAAAAGTGAATCTTCACGGTGGCGCAATTGCGCTTGGACATCCCTTTGGTTGCTCTGGCACACGAATTACGGGTTCATTGTTAACTGTGATGAAAGAAAAAAATGCAACCTTGGGTGTGTCAACCATGTGCATAGGTTTAGGGCAGGGCATTACAACTGTTATTGAACGCTTAAATTAAATTTATTTATCTATTTGATATTTGAAATAAAAACTCGGCTTCGGTCGAGTTTTTGTTTTCTGGAAAATAGTTTGTACTTATCACGCAGCATGAGCCATCGTTTTGATTATTTATTTTTCGGAAAATCCTGAAGCTATTATTGGTGAACAAACAGCTAAGTTGTTTGCGCAAGATGATTTCGATCACACGTGTGCAATTCAATTCAATTTTCACCAATATTATTTGGTCGAGCCTAGTGATATTGAATTGATAGCGCTGGTGCATCTCGCTAAAAAAAATTCATGTATTGAAATCTGTGCGGCGATATTTTTGGATAATGAAAGCTTAAGGCTAGCGATAAAATCCTTAGGCGATGAATTATCGGCATTGCAGAGCTTTGCGCAAAAGCATCAGACTCCCTGGTTAAATCTATCGACGCCGCTTACACTCGAGCCTATTAAGATCCCCAAGCCCTGGGGGCAAGAAATTTGGTACACGGGTATTGAAGCGCGCGGCCAGGCAAATATTATTGCCCAGGGTTTCGCTACACCTTTACCTTGGGTATTGGCATTAATGCCTGAATATTTGTCCGCTGGGTTGCATAAAAAGATAACGCTGTTAAAAACATTAGATCCCTTGCCCGCTGAAGTTTATGGGGATTTATATTTTGAATTGCATGAGAAAAAACAAGAAGTTTATATAGTCACTCATATCGATGAGCAAGCATGGAAAAATAATATTGGCGCTATTCGTTTAGGTTTCGATAAAACCCTTCGTGAGCAATATCAGGATGACAAGCAATTTAAAGCAGCTTATTTAAAAGCTACGCAGGAATATGAAACAATTCGCCGTACTATTGATGTGTTATTTGATCTGGAACGAGTTAAAAATGGAATTGCTTTAAATGTCGCTATTGACTGTGACACCTTAACGCAATGGCAAAAAAACTTGCCCTTAGCATTAATAGAACAAGAACAGCAAGCGCGTGATTACATGAACACATTCTCCGCTTTATATCCGCTTGCGGTGGGTGATGTTGTTAAAGTGCCATGTTACGTGCCCCATGCGTTACAACACGGGGTGCGCACCTTAGAGTTTCAAACACCGGTTTATGAGCGAAAAATTTTATCTTTCGCTCAAAGAGTGCTAACGCAATCGCATTGGGATACAGAAGAGGCATTAGAAAATGCCTTATGTGACGCGCCTGAGGCTGCAGCATTAGTTATGTTATTCGCAACAGAAAATGAAACCATCAAGGTAGAAGAGGTTGTCAGGTTTGATGACTTTTGTCTGGTTCGCGTCAGTCTGGCTGCGTTAGCAACCTATTCATTGCCTGCACAAGATAGTTATGGTTTGGTTATGCCTATTGCGGGTCCGTGCAATATTCTATCCGCCGCGTTTGAGCTTAATGTTGTAGCGGAAACAGCGATATTTATTCCGCATGCATTAATGTCAAATAGGCATGAGTCTTTGTGGTTGAGCGCGGGAGATGTGGCAGTACAGGTGCTTGTTGCCACGGCTATTAGCCTTGGGTCATAGCTGCGCAATAAAAATACGCTGTACAACAAGTCATCCATAAAAACACTTGCAAGAACGACTTAATGATTAGACTTCTTTATCTTTTGTATTAGGTTTTTTTTGTTTAGGGGATTTTAGTTTAGGTGCTTTTGGTTTGGGTGTAGGGAGCTCCTTAGTCGTAATCTTAATTAATTCACTGATCCATTCTGAATCTTCGTATTGCCATTCAATTAAAAAACTGAGTTTTGCGCCGGGGTAAGCAGGAGCTTCTTTTATATCGTGAATAAACAGTCGACCAGCTTGGGTTGGCTTTACAAATAACTGATTATCGCAAACCAACGCCACAACTTTTTCATTGCAATAAAATGCGTATTCACCAAACATTTTTTTGTAGCGAATGACACCCGCAGTGTGCATTTGTTCTGCTAGATATAAAACAAAATCTTCATCAGATGCCATAATACCTTCCATCATTAAATGCCAAAATAAACTGTTGTTTGCTAGTCTGTATTGTTAGAGTTAGCATAAATAAAAAGGTTAAAATAAGCTGTAACAAAGAATATTGGCTATGTCATTTCTTTGTCAATGTGTAGTGGATTGCATAATTTGAGGAGTCATATTGAGTCTGAATTCTGAAGTTAATTATCAGCAGAAAATTGCCAATATATATCAAGCTGAGGCGCGCCGTGTGCTGGCAACACTCATCCGCTTGTTGCGTGATTTCGATTTGGCAGAAGAAGCTTTGCATGATGCTTTTGCTGCAGCTCTCGCGCAATGGCCCGCTGAAGGTGTGCCACATAATCCGCGAGCCTGGCTGGTCTCTGCCGGGCGGTTTAAAGCCATCGATCATTTGCGACGTCGCGCACGGTTTAATCATTCACTGACACATATTGCGGAGGAGCTGGACGCCGCCGTCAGCGATAGTGAAGATTGGGCGGATGAGCATATTGAAGATGATCAGTTGCGTTTAATATTTACCTGTTGTCACCCAAGCCTTTCACCCGAGGCGCAGCTGGCGTTAACACTGCGTGAAATTTGTGGGCTTACCACAGAACAAATTGCGCGCGCTTTTATCGCGTCACCTACTACCATCGCCCAGCGGATTGTGCGCGCCAAAGCTAAAATACGCGACGCCGCTATCCCCTATGAAATCCCCACGCAACAAGAATTACCAATGCGGCTATCTTCAGTGTTGCGGGTTATTTATTTGCTATTTAACGAGGGCTACTCTGCGTCCTCCGGTGAAACACTCACGCGTTATGACTTGTCCCGTGAAGCCATTCGGTTGGGTTATTTACTGGCGGAATTATTGCCTGAGCAGGAAGTTTTGGGCTTGCTAGCGTTGATGTTAGTGCAGGATGCACGGCATGCGGCGCGAAGCTCGGCTGATGGTGATCTAATCGTACTTGAAGAGCAAGACCGCAGCCTTTGGCATCATGCCCAAATTGCAGAGGGTTCAGCTTATATTAAACGTGCGCTGGGTATGGGTGGTGTTGGCGTTTACACTTTACAAGCAGCGATTGCTGCAGTTCATGCTGAAGCTCCCAGTTACGCAGAAACTGATTGGGCGGAAATTATCGGCTTATATGATTTATTGTTACGTTTTACTCAGTCGCCTGTGGTGGAATTAAATCGCGCAGTCGCCCTGGCTATGCGCGACGGCGCAGCAGCTGGGCTGGCAGCTGTTGACATCGTAGTCGCGCGTGGCGACTTACGAGATTATTATTTGCTGCATGCGGCCCGTGCCGATTTTCTGAGTCGGTTGGGTGATATGCAATCTGCGAAAACCGCGTATGAAAAGGCGTTGCAATTGACGCAACAGGAACCTGAACGGCGTTTTTTACGCAAAAAAATTGCTTCCCTCCAGTCTTGATATCCCAGCTGTCCATAGAATAAAAATATTTTGCATGGTTTGTCGATTAACCTTGTTCGAAAACGACTATTCGTTGATACAGCCAAAGAGGATTTAATCTTATGCAAAAGATAACTCCGTTTTTGTGGTTTAACGATAATGTTGAAGAAGCGGCAATCCTGCAAAATCCCAAGCTGTTATGCAAGCCATGATGAAAATACATAAAATTGATATAACAGGTTTGCAAAAAGCTTATGACAGCAACCAGGAATAATATTATGAACTATAAAGGTAGTTGCCACTGTGGCAAGATTGCGTTTGAAGTGGAAGGCGAATTGTCCGGGGCCTTGGCATGCAACTGTTCAATATGTTCGCGTAAGGGTTCACTGTTATGGTTTGTGCCCAGCGCTAATTTTAAAATGCTAACAAACCGCGAAACTATCACCACTTATACATTTAATAAGCATGTAATTAAGCATCAATTCTGTTCCGTTTGTGGTGTGCAGCCTTTTGGTGAAGGCATTGATCCCAAAGGTAATGCTATTTTCGCTGTTAACATTCGTTGCCTGGAAAATATAGATCCACTTAGTATTCCGGTGCAATATTACGATGGTAAATCTTTATAATTATTTGGAGAAGAAAATGCCGAAACTTATATTTGTTAATCTCGCTGTAAAAGATCTGGAGAAATCGAAAACGTTTTTTGCTGCTTTAGGGTACACATTTAATCCACAGTACACAAACGAAGTTGGTGCCTGTATGGTTATCAGCGATACTATCCATGCAATGCTTTTAACTGAACCATTTTTCAAAACTTTCACCAATAAAGAAATTGTAGATGCGAAAAAAGCCACGGAGGTGCTTATTTGTCTTTCGGCTGAAAGTCGTGAAGAAGTCGATGCCGTTGTTCGTAAGGCAGTTAACGCTGGCGGGCGAATTTATAACGATCCACAGGATCATGGATTTATGTACGGGCATGGGTTTGAAGATTTAGACGGGCATCAATGGGAGCTCGCTTTTATGGATCCTAATGCGATTCCTCCACAATAGCTATATCGTAAAAAAATTAAAGGGCCTGGTATGTTAAAAATAATTTTGTTGGTTGTTGCTGTAGCTATTATGCTGATTTTTATTTTAGCTTTTGCCAAGCCTGCTATTTTTCGTGTTGTGAGGATAGCTGACATTAAAGCTAGTCCGGAAAGTATTTTTGCGTTACTGAATGATTTTCATCGCTGGCAAGCCTGGTCGCCATGGGAACGAATGGATGAAAATTTACAGCGCGAATACAGCGGGTCCGTCTCCGGTGCAGGTATGAAATACGCATGGCAAGGCAATAAAAAAGTGGGTAAAGGTAATATGGAAGTTGTTGAATCACAACCTTCATCAATGCTTAAGATACAGCTCAATTTTATCGAACCCTTTGTCTCCAGTAATATTGTAGTCTTTACTTTAGTCCCGCAAGGCGAAACGACGCAAATCACCTGGCTTATGGAAGGACCCTATCATTTCATAAGTAAATTAATAAGTGTATTTGTGGATATGGATAAAATGGTTGGTAAAAATCTTGAGGCCGGACTTAATAATATGAATGAAGTTCTCACAAAATCTACGGTCAATTAACTTATTAATTTTTATCGCAGAGATAATCGCCACATCCAAATTAGCTAAATAAACTTTAGTTGCTTAAAAACAACTAAATCAATGAATCGAGAGGAATTATGAAATACCTTTGCCTGGTTTATTACGAAGAAAAAACTATCAATGCCATGACTCAGCATGAATGGAAATTGCTGAATGAAGAGTGCGTCGCTTGTGGAGAAGGCTTGCGTGCTAGTGGTCATATGATTGGCGGGAACGCATTACAGCCAGTTACTACAGCTACCAGCCTGCGCATGCGAGATGGAAAAATGGTTATTACCGATGGCCCCTTTGCTGAAACAAAGGAACAGTTGGCGGGATTTTATATGCTTGACGCTCGCGATTTAAATGAAGCTATCCAGCTCGCCAGTAAAATCCCTCCGGCGCGTTTGGGTTGTATTGAAATTCGACCAATTCGCGAACTAGATCCAGAAAAAGATGAACGTTTTGAAATATAACTGAGCTAGTGTTATGACTAATGCAAATTTATCTGTTCCATACTTTGTCGATTCGCCGCCACTGTTAATTGCTGGAATTCGTGAGCCCTTAAATGAAAATAGCGCGCAAGCTATTCCCTTGCTGTGGCAAAAAATTGCACCTTTTGTCGGAAATATTCCTCATCAGTTAGGACAAGTGACTTTTGGTTTGTGTGTTCCCAGCAATTCCAGTAGTAATGGGGTTTATTATTATATGGCGGGCTTGGCCGTGTCTGAGTTTGATGGTTTGCCATCAGAACTTAGCCCGCTGATTATACCTTCCCAGCGTTATGCGGTATTTATGCACAACCTGCATGTGTCGCGGATTAGGGAAACAATTGATGCTGTTTTTGATGAGTGGCTACCACATAGTGCTTATCAACACTGCAATCAATCAGTACATTTTTTTGAGCGTTACGATGAAAATTATAATTCACAAACAGGCCTTGGCGGAATGCAAATTTGGTTGCCCATTGTGAGTTGACAGTAATAATTTTTCTGTTATTCGGCAATACGCAAGTTGGAGCCTGTGGGGTTACTTTGTAAGTAACCCCACAGGCAATTTCAATGGTTGATTTTAGTGAGTTATTTCAACTAAATGTTTGTACTAAGTTAACACCGGTTCGAAATTTTCGGGTTTACTCATGGCGGCATAAATTATCGTTATGTACAAATTTAGGACATGCGGCGATTGCTGCATAAATATTTCGAGGTAACGTGTTGAATTTGGCATCCGATCCTTTAGTACCTCCAGCGCATAAATTTTAGCGGCGCGATCTAATACTTCACTAAAAATAACGGGTTTTTTGAACCGTGCGAGAGAGTTGTTGGCACAGAATTGTGTGAAGGCATAGAGTGCTTCAATGACGGCACTTTTGTAGTAAGCTGGATGTAATTGATAAGTTAGTTGATCAATGAGATGAGCAAAACTTTCTTCGCCTGCGGTCATCGAACGTCTGGTTATTTCGCAATCCAATACATATATCTTTGAACTTTCCTGGCCAAAGACAAGTTGTTTTGCTTGTCCCAAACTGTTCCAGATTTCTTTGAGGAAATGATTGTCGAAGTGGGTAATCAGTCCGCGAGATAAGCGCCATTCCATCCAATCAGTATCGGTGATATCAAAAGCAATGGCATCGTCTGTCATTGCGTATTCATCGATAAATATCTTTCGCGGTACTACGTGATTGATGCCTTGGGAGAATACTTTAGTGCGTGAAATTAATACATTTTTTAATTTTTTATAAATTCGCGAAGGGGATTGTAAGCCAATCCATTCCAGCATGCTGACATCATCAGCATCGCCTTTATCCATAGCAAATAGCATAAGAAAATTACGCAATTGGATGGAGCGCAAGCCATCGAACAGTTTTGGGTCGGTGCGAATAAGCGAACCTATCGAAGAGAGCAATTCTAAAACCAATGTACGTTCCAGCGGGTCTTTAAAATTTTGATCTATACCATGAAAGAATTCAGTGTTGGAGAAAGACGGGTCTACTTTGATGATGGTATCGTTATTGTCGCCAACACTGATAGATAAATTCCGTGCAGCAATAATCGTTAAGCTATCACTTAAGTCTACCGGTGAAAAATTTAATTTTGAAAAGCAGTAACGTGCCAGCAGCCAATTGTTTTTGCTTTGTGATCTGCTGTAAATTTCTTTAATGAAATCTTTGACCGTGATTTCTGTATTAAGTCCATCAATCCCATAATCCATCGGCTGAGGGGCGAGATAATCCACTACTTTGCGAAAGGTGAATATATCGTTTTCATTGGCAAAATTATCCAGAATAAACTTAGCGGTTGGTTCCAGCCAGGTACTATCCAGCTCTTTATTTTGTGTAGCACTATTAGTTAAAGACGTAACAGAATTTGCATGAAAATAAGGAGTGGTTAAATGATTAACGCGCGATGCACGATAAGCCAAATTGGCAGATGCGTAGCCTACGTATTCTTGTTCTGTGCGCAATTGATAATCGCGAAAAATAGCGAAGAAATTGCTGACGTTAGGTATTTGGCAAAGCTTCTTGTCGACTAAAAATGAAAACACGGCAACTTCGGAGTTTAGCCAGTGTTTATGAATATATTGAACTTCTTCAGTGACATATTCGATTAGCATATGCGCATCAAACATACGGTAGTCTTCAGTTTCACTTTGCAGCCAGCTTAAACATAAATAGACTTTGTTATTAATGTCATGCGCTTGTGAGGTCGTTAGGCTTTGTAAGCGGCGACGTGGGCGGCCAGTTAAACCCAGTGCTTTATTTTCGCCAATATGCGCGTAGGCTTCCATTAGGTTTGGTGCAGAGATAACTGCCATGGGCTTAATATCTTGCAATGTTTCCGCAATAATTCCATGTTTAGTTAAAATATTTTTTACTTCTTCGGTTTCCGCGAGCACCACTAATGCAATTTGTGATTTTACATATTTAGTAGAGCGGCGACGCATTTTTAACGGATCCAAATCTTCCGAGCGCAATAATCCCTCGTCGATCATTAATCCTGTTAAATATAAACTTTGTGCCCAGACCAGCGGAACGTTTTCATTGGGCACACGGGTCTGTGAGCGCGGGTTTTTCTTCTCTGCTTCAATATTTTCTTTCGGTAAATAATAGAGTTCCGGGAGTAAACCAATACCATCTACATGAACCATTAACGCTTCTAATTTTTTACGGTAATGTTTTGCCGTTGCTTCACTGCCATCGAACAATGCACTGATGTAAAGGTAAGTAAAAAATAATGGCCATTCTGATTCAATATTTTCAAAATTAACCATTTCCGTTTGTTCGTAATAAATCCTTGAGCTTTCTTCCAATACAGTTTGGTGACCATCCCATAAAAAACGTTTGCATCCATAGTTGCCACCCAGTTTGGTGAGAATGGAATCGCGTGTTTGTGTGGCGAGCGTTTCTTTGCCAACAGCAAACGCAGGAAACCCGATAATACTTAAAAGAGCACTATCCACTTCTTTTGACAAGGATTCACGTGGTAGTAGCGAGGTTAGAGTGGTGCGCGCCATTGAAATAGCATCGGCAATAACATGAATGACAGCGCGTTTGGATGCATGCTTGCCAAATAAATTAAAACCGTCGAGTGCTTGCATCGCAGCTTTCGCCATACCCACCGAGCTGGCATTAATTTCAGTGCGGCCATTGTTAACTTTATTGCCGCGCTCCCAAATACCGTAATCAGGCAAACGATATGCGCTGGAAATGTAATAAACCAGATTTTGGATAAAATCGACTTCGTCAGTAGTGCAAATAATCCGCAAGCCAGAAGCGCTCATTTGCGCAAGCATCAGCAAATAAAGTGAAGTTGCATCTATTTGTAAATGCCCCCAGGCATTATCAGCAACTACCGGTAAGCCGGTTGCCGTATCGTATTTTGCATGCAGCGCATCAATATTATTCAAGGTATGTTTAAAGGTTTCTACCTTATGTGCCTGCCGCATCATGGCTTGCAGCAAACCGCGCATAAGTTTGATGGTAGCTTGTTCAAGATGATCGCTTTTCGTTTCATCTCCCTGGCGACGAAAAGCAAGGCCAAGACCCCATACGCAAATAATTGAATAAACATTATCCCGTACCCACGCATCCGTATAATCACCGTGAACATTTACGCTGGTACTCGCGGGCAAAAGTCCTGTAACAGGATGCTGACGGTTGAGAATGACTGCCTGGATTTCAGCGAATAAACGCTCTAACAGTTGGGTTTGCTTCATATCGAACCGTAAAGTAGCCTATTTAAAATCAATTTATACAGTTTTGAATCCTATCAAATTATAAACTTAACTTGAGATCGGATGCTGTGCACATCGGTAGCGAATGAGCGGTGAATAACTTTCATATTCTTTAAACTGTTTAGTATTGATATTTTAACCCTTTTAAACATGCTTTTATGATTAATTCTTAATTAAAATTATTTGGCTTGCTTGAAAACTTATAATAGGTCCGCAGCCGTACACATAGTTTATTTGTTGACCCCGCTACCTGTGCAAACTTTGGTGATTAAGCATCCTTCAAGGGCACAATAAAAGATAATCGAGACGCCGGATGGATCATAATCCAGCCATTAGTTGGCAGATATGCAGCAATAAGGGTGCCAGTAAGATGTTAGTGTAAGTATGGTGGGGTGATTTAGCAGTAGTTGTGCAACTACTGAGCGGACTTCTTAAAAATATTCATAAAATCACTCTAAAAAATTTCAATAAAGCATCCTATAAGGTTAATAGCATCTTTATACCTGCCGCTGCCAGGACAATGGCGAGCACTTTTAAAATCATGGGATTGCTTAATTTTTTACTGCCAATTTCTGCACCAATATAACCACCAATGACCACTGCGATTGCCCAATAAAAGAATGTTGGAGGTAAAGCAGCGCCTTTTGCTACGGCTCCCATTAGTCCAGAGATTGAATTCACCAATATAAATGCAGCGGCAATCCCGGAAATAACTTTGGGTTGTTCGGCACGTATAAATAATAATAACGGGCTTAAAAAAATGCCCCCGCCAACGCCTGAAAGGCCTGATAGAAACCCTAGTGCAGCACCTGCCAATAATAGGTAGGTGCGTTTAATATCAATAGGATTTACCAGGACTTGTTGCTGGGATGTATAAAAGGATTGTATGGCTGAATAAATCAGCACTACGCCGATAAGCGGCTTGTAAATATAACCCGGTAAAGTAATCAGCCCGCCGATGTAAGCACAGGGAATAGACGTGATGATTAAGGGAAGAAATATTTTTTTAGAAAAGGCACCAACGCGATAAAATTTAAAACTGGCAATAATGGCAACCAAAATATTCAGTGCCAATGCGGTAGGTTTCATCGTTATTGGAGCTATTCCTATCAATGCCATTATTGCAAGATAACCGGAAGCTCCCGCATGACCAACACACGCATAGAGGAGTGCAACCAGAAAAAATAAAAAAGGCAATAACGCTATTCCATAATCCACAAAATATACCTGGCTGAATGAATGGATAAATTTTAGTAAGAATATTATTTTTCTTAGGCTGCAGATAAAATTGCGAGCGAAGTATACACCAGCGCAATCCTATGGGATATTGCCTATATTCAGTGTTTCTCAAGGTTATACAGGGGTTTTATATGTTGTATCAAGGCGGTTGCCATTGTGGTGCTGTTACTTTTGAAGTGGAAGCTGCAGATTCTGTTGAGGTTGAAAATTGCAATTGTTCAGTCTGCCAAATGTCTGGCTTCCTGCATTTAATTGTTCCAAGCACACATTTTCGCTTAATTTCAGGTCTGGAAAATTTATCTACCTATAAATTTAATACGGGTGTGGCTGAACATAAATTTTGCAAAATATGCGGTATAAAATCATTTTATATTCCACGTTCGAATCCAGACGGCGTGGATGTAAACCTGAGATGCTTAAAAACAAAACCTGCCCATATTAATGTCGTAGATTTTGACGGCCAAAATTGGGAACTGAATGCTCACAAGATTACCCATAAAAGTAAATTGGAGTAATCAATAACTCTGCTTGGCAGTTAAGTCGCACCATAACTACTAAAGAAGGATAGCCTAGAGAAGCAGAGAAATACATGCTTGCTATTTCGCCTTACAAACACCACAATAAGCTGTATATAAACACAGCTTACGGTGATTCATATGGCTTCTACTGACGATGACTTTTCTGATACATCTGACCCAAGCCCCTGGATAGTTGCTCCTTTAAAAGCGCAAAAGGGAAGGGGAGCTATTAGCAATTTAGCAGGGCGTTTTGAAACACAAACCACTGAAATTATTGATGATGGCTGGTGGCAGCATGACGATCAAGACCAAAACAACCTGACAAAAACCCATGTTACGCATGAGCTGGCAAAAACCATTCTCACCCGCAACGAATCACCCGATTTGCCATTTAGCGTTTCGCTTAATCCTTATCGTGGTTGTGAGCATGGGTGTATCTATTGTTTCGCGCGTCCATCGCACGCTTATCTTGGCCTGTCACCGGGGCTGGATTTTGAAACACGCTTGTTTGCGAAAGTGAACGCCCCTGAATTGTTACGGCGTGAATTGGCTGTTCCTTCCTATGTTCCAAGTGCTATCGCCCTCGGTGTAAACACCGATGCCTACCAACCCTGTGAGCGCAAGCTTCAGCTCACCCGGCAGGTTTTAGAAGTGCTTCATGAATGTAAGCACCCGGTTGGACTTATTACCAAATCAGCCTTAATTGAGCGCGATATTGATTTGCTCGCCGATATAGCCAGCCAGCAGCTGGCCGTGGCCGCTATTACCATTACCACGCTTGATCACGATATATCGCGCACTTTAGAGCCGCGCGCAGCATCACCCACACGTCGGCTTGAAACCATTCGTCGCTTGGCAAATGCGAAGATTCCAGTGTCTGTGAGTGTTGCACCGATTATTCCTTTTATTACAGAGCAGGAGTTGGAAAAGGTACTCACTGCTGCAATAGAAGCGGGTGCAACTAGTGCGGGTTATACGATTTTGCGTTTACCCTGGGAAGTTAACCCGCTGTTTCAGCAATGGTTAGAAGCACATTTTCCCGAGCGAACGAAGCGGGTGATGAACCGCATTCGCGATATGCGTGGAGGCAAAGATTACGACGCACATTTTGGATCACGTATGCACGGCGAAGGTCTCTGGGCCGACATGATTCACCAGCGTTTTGAAAAAACAATTTCACGTTTAGGAATAAACCGAAGCGCACGCTTTAGCGCCCTGGATACTGCAAAATTTCGTAAGCCAATTAATGTGCCAGCAAAGAATAAAAGAGACGATAATCAATTGGATTTTTTTAGTTAATACCTGCGCGATGTGCTGTGTTAATGCCGCTATAAATAATCGTTCTTTGTCAAACTCGATCGACAATTCAATGCAGTTTGTATGCTGGAACACTGAGCACCAAAAATAATCCATACATTATTAAAAAAATGCCTTAGCTCCAGAATCTTCTGACGATAAAAAATTGGCGAGGAGATAATCATGCCGGTAGGTCCGTCAATTGTAATTCTTAAAGAGCTGGTAGAAGACTTTACTGTTAGAGAAATTTTGTATGCTACAAGTAGTAGCAAAATTGATAAGAACCGATTGGTCGGTCATTCCATTCGCTCTCTACGCAGTTGGGGTAAGCATTTGTTTTATTGCTAGCAGGAGGATATATGAATTGGTTAAACGAAAATTTTCAGTGGGCATTACTAGCGATGCTAGTATTTATCATTGTATGGATTGTTGCCTTTGTTATCAGAAACAATAGGGCGAAAGTCGACAAAAGTGTTGAATCCGAAAATGAAAAAAATGTTCGGGGACCAGCTCCACCGAGGAAAAGTAATAAAAATTAACATAAGCTTAAGTCTATTTTTGAAATTTTTATACCCTTAGTGAGATATTTTCACTCAGCAATTTTCTGTGTGCCACCATTCTGGCAATAACCTTTTAATATCACTCTGCTTGAACCGTTCATCTAATAACCACAAGTATCCGGTGTCGGTTTGGTTGCGTATGACACGCCCGGCCGCCTGGATTACTTTTTGAATGCCAGGGTAAGTGTAAGTAAAGTCGTACCCTTGTTGAAAGGTAGCTTGCATAACCTGACGCAAATGCTCGTTTACAAGATTTACTTGTGGCAAACCCAGCGTCGCAATAAATACACCTTTCAGTGCATCGCCAGGTAAATCTATTCCCTCGCTAAATGCACCACCCAGTACTGCCAGACCAAGCAAATTATTATGTGTAGAAAATTTCTCAATAAAAATTTCTCGATCCTGCTCACTCATGCGTCTGGATTGAGTGATTATATTGATATCCATGTTGATAAGTGATGCACGAATTCTATGTTCTACCTGCTGCAAAAATTCATAGCTGGAAAAGAATACAAGGGCATTGCCAGGTTCCACGACAATTTGTGTTTGAATAATCTCACAGATGGGATCGATGGCAGTCGATCTGTTTTTGAAGCGCGTTGACAGATTGCTTGCTATTTTCACAGTGAGCTGAGCGGTATTAAAAGGTGAGGGCACTTTGATATGCACTGTGTTTTCTGGTAAACCCAATAATGTTTGATAATAGTGTGCGGGCTGTAAAGTCGCCGAAAAAAAACATGCGCAGTAGGCGTGCTTTAATCGCTCAGCTAAGGGTAATGCTGGAATTAAATTTCTCAGCGTTAGCACTTCTTCTTTGGAATTCAGATTTTGCATATCAATACAGAAATCCTCATTCAATATCTCAATCACTTTTTGGTAATTGAGCGCTGTAAAAAAGAATTCCTGCGCACAGGTATGCTGAATGGGGTGCTCGGGATTTTGCTGTAGAAGCTCAATGTATTGATTGGTAAATTCCACCAATGACAAGGTAAAGTTTTCGGGTAGTGATGCGATAAGTGCAAGCTGATTCGGATTGTCGGGTAATAACTTCAGTAGCAATAACCACTGCTTGTTAACGCGTTCCAAGGTTTTTTTAATAGATGCCGGTGCCTTTTTTTTTGCAGCGAGTAACTGACCACGATTTAACTCAGCAGAATACATTTGTCGGCCACGGTCAATTAAATTGTGGCTCTCGTCAACCAATACGTAGGATTTCCAATTAAATTCTTTGGTTAAGCCCAGCAGCAAGGGTGTGCCATCAAAATAATAATTTACATCCGCAACCACGATATCCACCCAACGGCTCATTTCCATACTGAGATAAAACGGGCATATTTCAAATTCTTGCGCTAATTCTACTAAACGCTGTTTATCCAAAACAACGTAGTGAGATGCAGCCAGGCGTGCGGCTTCGAGCTTGGAGTAAAAATTAAAAGCATAGGGGCAGGAGTCTCCATTACATTGTTTATCAGGCTCCAAACAGGCCTTTTCTTGCGCAATTAGTTCCAGTGTGCGCAGCGGTGTTGATGTGGCTTCGGGTTGGGAATCGCTGGCGATTAACGCGATATTTTCCAGCGCTAATTGTTTACCTGTGGTTTTAACGGTGAGATAAAAAATTTTGTCCACCGGGGTGCGCGTTATGGCTTTAATTGCGGGAAATAAACCGGCGAGAGTTTTGCCCGTACCTGTGGGTGCTTCCGCTAATACAACTCGACCGGTAAGCGCAGCTTTGTAAACTGCTTCAGCCATGTGCCGTTGCGATTTATGCATCGCACCGTAAGGGAATTGTAATTGCTCAATCCATGTGTGTAGTTGTAATTGACGTTGGTTAATCTGTGTTTGCCAATGGCAATATTTGTCAGCCAACTTTTCGCAATAAGTTTTTAAATCACCAGCACTCCAGTTCTCTTCAAAGCGATATTCCTTATAATCTTCCAAATGAAAATAGATAAGCGCAAGGTTCACAGCTTCACAGTGTTTTTCTACGCAGTACATCCAGCCATAAAACTTAAGCTGCGCCCAATGTAATTCGCGGTGGTTTTCACGAATTTTTTCGACATCACCGTAAAATGTTTTAATTTCTTCAATGCAATGTTTATCCGGTGAGTAGCCATCAGCGCGGCCGCGAATCATAAGGCCGCCATAGTCAATGCTAAGACTAATTTCTGCTTGATAATGATGAGGCCGATTTGCGACAACCCGCTTATGACCTTCAATGCCTTCCTGGCCACTGGGCGCAGGCGTAAATTTACGATCAAGGCTGCCAACCTTTGCCGCAAACTCGACCAGGGTTTTTACTGCAACTGGCGTTGATGTATTGCCAGTGGACATGGCCTACCTCGAATTTTATGAAAATAAAGTATTACTTTGCTAGTCATACCAATCAATAATAAAGATTTTTTTCCGAAAAATATTGCAGTTAACTTTTGTTTGGAATCTTTTTAGGATTAGTAAATAGATGGCGCATAAAATATCATATTTAAAATATTATAAGGATAAAATAGATAAAAAGATTAAATATATTTAATTCAGGTTAAGATAACTCCGCCAGCTTATAGGTGAACCTATAAGGACACTTTAGATTTTAAATTGTTATGGCATTAAACTCATTTCCCAAGGCCGTGAAATCTTCGGGGCTAACAGAACAAAAACAAATTACCGTCATGAGCATCGTTCCAAGCCTGCATTCTACCGGCTGAATCTTGAGCGATCGCGAAGTGTTTGATGCACTGGATCGCGATCAAAACACCCAGTGTATTGTATAGTGGCACGCTATGGCGGTATGCAGGTGGGCACACTGGGCAATTGTTGGTAGTTGATTTATTAAGATGTGACTTATAAATTTTTTATTCAAACGCAATTGAAACTAAGCAAATTAAAGGAATGGCAATGGCCACACTCATCAATAAACAAACCAACGAAAAAATTATTTTGCGCGTCAACCATACCTTTGGTCGTGATCAGCAAACTAACATCACTGCTCTGCACAGCGTTAGTGCATCGCGCAATCACGCCGTCATTTCCTGGGATGGTGAACAATGGCGATTAAAAGATTCCAGCACAAACGGCACCTGTATTAACCGGGCACGAATCGGTTATGGCACCTACCACACACTCAAAGATGGGGCCAAAATACAATTTGGAAATCAACCCGCAGAAACCTGGGAAGTGCTTGATCTGCACAATCCTGTGACTTGTCTTATCCCCCTCCATGCTTCGCTTGCGTTAATTCACCTTTACGACATAGAAATAATAGCGCTGGAAGACGAAGAAATAATGATTTATCTAGCGGAAGACGGATTTTGGCATTGTGAAATTAACGGTGAACATTCGGTATTGAAAACGGGCGATACAGTTGGCTATAACACATCCTTGTGGCAATTTGTGGATGCCCGTCCGAGCGAGGCTACTGCCTCATTGGATTTGCCCCCACCATCTGATGATATCCAATTTAATTTTGAAGCCAGCCAAAATGAAGAACACGTTTCACTGAAACTCGTGGTCAACAATTCCATTATCGAATTTGGCGAGCGCAATCACCATTATTTATTATTACTCATGGCTCGCCAACGCTTGACGGATCAGGAAAAAGGAATCGACAGAATGGAGCAGGGCTGGATCAAAAAAGATGTGCTCGTGCAAATGCTCGGCATGGCAGAGCAACATATTAATATTCAAATTTATCGTTTCCGTAAGCAAGTGGCCAGTACACTTCCGCACTCAACAACTTTGCATCAAGTCATTGAGCGGAGGCCGGGTGAGTTGCGCTTTGCCTATAACAACATAACTATCAAGGGCGGTTTTCAGAATAAAAGTCAGGTTATGTAATATTGATTATTGCGTGAATAGCCACTCTATTCACGCAAGGCATTAATTTCTAAATTCCCACAGAGTACATAAAAAGAGTGCGCTGGATATTGCGGGCCAATAGAGCAATTTAGGCCATAAATTATCATGGAACTGCACAAAAGCCACCTGAACCTTTAATGATAATAAAATGGCATTTGCGGTTATTAGTAAAATAATGACGTAGGTTATTAAATAGAAATATTCCAAATATACTACCGCATTGGATTTCAATTCATCGCGCATTTGCATATGGGATACTAAAGCAACAAAAAATAATGCCGAACAGGAAGCGACCACTCCCGCCGCGTTAAAACCCAGAAAATCTTTTTTTGTTTCATCAGTAGACATAGTAATAACAATTGCATAAAGCATCAACACAACGACCAGCAACGGAAACAAATGCGCAAGAAATGGGTTAATAAAATTACGCATGATTTCGATATTAAAATACAGCTCAGACACAGTATCGGATGAGTTATTTTCCATACCCAAGCGGGTGTTGTAAGTATTTTCATGCATATCAAAATACGAACGAAACAATGACCAACCCGATAATACAAAATCTTTTTCGAGGCCGGGCAGGGCACGGGTATCGAGATTGTCATAGGCTTTTAAATCGGGCACCAACACAATATTTTCGCCAATTTTTTCATGCCATAACCTTATCCATACTGATTGTCGGTCAAGTGGAAATCGCTCAGGCGTAAAATTTTCGCGCAGGGTTGTTTCAAAATACCAACCTTTTAAAGTCTCTCCACCAGTCTTTCTTTCATAGGCCGCATTTATTCTGGTTTCTATAGCCTCAGGAAATAGTGTACCAATTTTATGATCAGAATCTTGCCCCGCTTGATAACGGTGCCATACATAGCCAGTAATATTAACGTTAGTTGCGCTGATAAACTCTATGGATTGAATAAATAAACCAACCCGCACAAATATAGGAGCTTCCTGATGCAGTGCCAAAGCACGCAACGCATATTCACGTTCAAATTTTTCTATAATGGCTTTATTGGCAAGAATAAGCGGCTTGTCTTTGGCTTCGATAATGGAGCCATATTCTAATATCCAAATACTAATAACGCCGGTCATCAGTATCAGAGTGTAAATAGCGGTATCAAGCCAAAGTTGTAATTTACTGGTTCTTTTACGATACAAGCGCCAAAGGGTGTAATAAAAAAACGCAGCGAGCACAAGCACGCTTACCCATCCTACCGAGTTATTTTTGGTAAGCTTTTGCAAAGAATGCCCGGAATTTTTCCCATTATTTTTTTCGGCGATACTATCTGTATCAGCCAGAGCTATATCAGCCAAAGCGACATCAACCAAAGTTGCCTTAGCGATAACACTGATCAGGTGCCATTGGGTGGCTGAAATTGTGGTGCTATTCTGCCAGGCAGGCCCCTTCGTTAAATCATTGATTGTTGTACTGCTGCCTGCAGGAATATTTTCACTTCGTGTTCGCAAATTCTTAATTGTTTTATCCATACTGTTTAAGCTGTGGTACAACTCACTGCCTTGCGGGCTGATAAGGCGTAAATAATTATTATCTTTAATATCATATTTTTCTATCTGATTATGCAGCCAATCCAAACTGACATCCACAAATGCGACGCCGATTTTTTGTTGTTTTGCGTTATAGATAGGCGTGCTGTAACGAATAATATAGTGGTTATATCCTGCCTCATAAAAAGGTCCTAACCATTGCTGCTCTTTGACTTGTGCAATTTGATACCATAATTCAGCGTTATCGAGTATGTCCGCATTTTGTGCTGAAGGCTGTACTGAAGATTTCGTTGCAGATGCTACAGAAGATTGCGCTGAAGTAAAACCTGCGGAATTGGCCAGATAATCGTAATACTTATCCAAACGATCTATTGCCGTAGCAGCGGAATTTTCGCGAATAAACGGCGCGTAGAGGTGTAATCCAGTGCCTGATTGACCGGCATTAAATGCCACACCGAGCGCAAAAAAATCCGTATGTTGTAAATACATAGCGCGGAGATTATTTTCTATATCACAGGGGCTGCAATCAGCTTCGCTAATTCGCTTTGCGAGTTCATCTGCAATAGTTGAGGTTTGTATCATTTTATTTGACAAATCCTTCGCTATTTTTTGTGTGTGTTGCTCAGCCCACTTCCTGGTGTTGCCTTGCTCTTCCTGATAATCCATAACAACATAGCCTGTTTGAATGGCAATGAATATTGTGAGTACCAGCGTCATTGCCGCCAGGGCAATAAACACAATTCGTGATTTCTCATTGTTCTGCATAGAGCACCTTACCTTGTCCTAGTTGTTTATTGTTGTGTAACGATATCAACCAGACGTCGTTCATCATTTGTTGATCACCCGGTGTACCTGGCAATTTTTGCTCCAGCTCAATAAGGCTGGTACGTAGCTTCTCGCTAGTCATTTCGCCGGTTATATTGCGCATCGCCTCCAGCAAGAGTTGCGTTTCCATATATCCCTCCTGAAACACGACATTTTCTGCAGCTTCATCAGGTTTTGTTTCAATGTTCGGTTTGTTTTCATATTCGAGTTTCTGCGTAGAGCCCACTTTCTTTGGAGAGTCCGTTTTCTTTGCAAGCTCTGGATTTTTGTTAGTGTCTGGGTTTTTCTGAACGTCTATTAATTTCTGAAGGTCTGGTACAACTTGCGAAAGCGTGAGGTTGGATGTGCTACCGTATAATTTACGTCGCAAACTTGTTGCGCCAGTAAAAGACAAGCTATAGAAGCGGGTCGCTGGTGCTATTCGCTGCGCAAAACGAATAAATTCAGCTGTAGGTGTAATTGCAGCAACTAAAATAACTACCTTCGGCTTTATGTCGGCAGCAATAAATGTTTTAAGCGCAGTAGTAATTTTCAGGCTATTGCGTTCATAACGCATTTGCAAAATACTATTCCTGCAATTATTACAAATATTTTTTAAGGCATTGCGCAATGACGCCAACCCGGAATTTCCAAACGCATCGTTCTGGAGAAATACACCAATGGAATTAATGGAAACACCTTGCTTGACAATATCCCGCGCTATAGCTTCCATTTCCTGATCGTAACTAGGGCGGTAATTAAATACATAAGGAGCGGGTGGAATAAGTCGTAACATATTAGAACCCGTGTAAGCCCCGTAAAATATCACGCGATTATCGTTAGCAATTTTCCAACTTTTTTCCGCTGTGGGTGTGCCAACATTACCTATTATTGCAATGGCTTTATGTTTATCGATAAGTGTTTTCGTGTTTGCTGCTGCTACTTCGGGGTTATAACTATCATCCAAAATAGTTAACTCAAATTGAATTCCTTGGCTGCGCCAAAATATATCGCAATTTGCTTCTGCTATTTTCTGTTGCACACCCTGGGACATAGCTAAACCGAGATATTGAATAGGGCCGCTTAGTGCTGTGCTCATACCCAGTTTTACAATTTTGGATGCAGTAGGAAAATGCTCGGCGCAACGAGATGAGTTAGCGCTAGCGATAGGTATAAACAAACTGATCGCTATACCTGCAAGAAAAGAAAAATAACCGGCTGCTAAATTCGAAATATTGGTTTCTTTAATTGTTGAGTTTTTACAAAAGTTTAAATGGATTCTTATTGGCATCGGCGGTCACATGGTTAATTTATAACTAGGGTTATTTAATTAAGTGCGCTCTTCAACTTGGCTTTCACAATCAAAGCTGCCTTCGTCCAGCGCTACTTATTAATAAACTCTAGAATAAACCTCTGCGTGCCTATTACCTGCTATTACCGGAACTGTCGGTAATAGCAGGTAATATATTTAATACTTCTGTTCGCTAAAATTAAAAACCGGTAAACCCGTGGGCTATAAAAATTCACTGTGGCAATTTATTGATGCGCGCCCAGTGTGGCCACAGCCGCTATGGATATGTCGCTACCACCCGATGATATCGAATTCAATTGAAGTCAGCCAAAATGAAGAGCACGTTTCACTGAAACTCGTGGTCAACAATTCCATTATCGAATTTGGCGAGCGCAATCATCATTATTTATTATTGCTCATGGCTCGCCAACGTTTGAACGATCAAGAAAAAGGGATCGACAGAATGGAGCAGGGCTGGATCAAAAAAGATGTACTCGTGCACATGCTCGGCATGGCAGAGCAACATATTAATATTCAAATTTATCGCTTCCGTAAACAAGCCGCCAGCACACTGCCGCATTCTGCGACCTTACATCAAGTGATAGAGCGAAGGCCGGGTGAATTACGTTTTGCCTATTCCAATATTAAAATCAAAGGTGGGTTTCATAATCAGAAGCAAGTGATATGAAGCTCCAGCCAGCGTAAGTATAAATAGTTACCTCCTGCAATTCTATTACCGATTATTACTTTAGCTCATCGTAATAATCGGTAATATATTTAACTCCCTCATCTCACTAAAAATAGCCACAACGATGATTGGTCTGCACTACAGATTTTTGGTACGAGTTAATTTTGATTCGTTTCAGCAGGGCTGAATAGAAAAAGGCAAATGCAAGACCTGCCCCTTTATGTTAATTTCGCTAAATTAACTGATCAACCCTGGGACGGCCGCATACTTAGTCTTGAGAATTTTTTTAAACAGAAAATCAATATTTGGAGATGGGTTATGAGTTACTCACACGTACAATGTATCGGTTATAAAATCAACACATTAGAATTAGATAAAAAAAATAATTATCTTGGTGCCGTATCAACTATCGATATTAACAATCGTTGCACCATAATGAAAAACGCGATGTTGGAGGCTTTGGCAAAAGCCTCTGAAAAAAACGACTCTAATTGTCTAAAGATATTTATGGCGCCAGAGTTTTTTTTTCGTGATGCAAATGGAGCTTACCCCATCGAGGCTGTGTCATCTATTATGGAAACACTTCGCGAACAGACAAATGAAATGCACTTTAAAGATTGGCTATTTATATTTGGAACAGCAATAGCGTATTTAACAAATGTCGATTCTAAAGAGGTTTTTAATATTGCGATGGTTCAGAGTGGTTGGACAAAGTCGGTCGATTTCCCCCCTGCCTTAATCGTATATAAGGAATATGTTTCGCACATGGATTTTATTCGAGACAAGGCAAATAAATGGGGTAAGAATAGAAGAGCACTTATAGGCCGGGAAAGTTGGTGGAGCTTTTTACTAGGCCGAGATCGTGATATGAGCTTATTGCGCCCCACCGAAGGATCAAGAGATCTTGAATCCAAGAAGATAAACAAAGTTGGTAAAGGAAAAGAAAAAACAAAAAGTGGCTTGGGTGGGCAAGGTTATTTCGAGATGAAAGGAGTTCACTTTGGATTAGAGATTTGTTTAGATCACTTTAAAAGCCGCTTGCGCGCTTCCCCACCGGAAAAGGGAGATTTTTATCCACAGATTCATCTTATTCCTTCTGGTGGAGCGAGCATTCAAGAGGAATCAATCGCGTGTGGAAATAAAGGCATTATTTTTAATGTTGATGCTCGTCACACAGCGCTAAATTGTAACAAAGGCACATTTGTTGAACCCAAAGCAAAGTATAAAGATGGAACCGGAAAATTGATTAGCATACCGCCTGAAAAATTTAAATTGAAGGAATTTCAAGGGTCGAATAAATATTTTAAAGATCTCGGCTATCTTGAAATTTACCCAAGACTACCAATTCCAGAAAAAGTTAAAGTGACTGCCTGAAGGTTATGTGCGTCAGTTTTTAGGTTTATTAGTCACCTAAAAGGTTAAAACCATCGGCTTTAGCTACAATGCTAGAGGTAAAAGTTAAAGCTGGAGGGTGCTATGGACTATAGATACGGTAGTCATACAGTTTTCAAAATTCAGTATCATTTTGTCTTTGTAACGAAGTATCAATACCAAGTTCTGAAGGGTGATGTTGGATTAAAGGTAAGGGAGCTAATTCGGTAGACATGCCAAGCATTTGAAATAGAAATTTTAAAGGATGTGGTGAGTAAAGATCATGTGCATTTGTTAGTGTCGGCCCCACCCAATATGGCACCAAGTGAAATAATGCGAAGAGTTAAGGGTCGTTCATCGACAAAACTTTTCGAGAGTTATCCAGATCTTAAGAAACGATATTGGGGTCGACATTTTTGGGCGAGAGGATATTTTTGCGTGACGTCGGGTGAGTTAACGGAAGAGATGATTAAAAACTATTTAGAGCATCATTTTGAGCCAAGAATTGACGATAATTTTAGAGCAGAGGAATAGACGGGTCTTTGACCCGTATCGGGACTTTCAGTCCGTAATACTAACCCACCTGCTTTAGCAGGTGGTTGTTGAGTTAAAGGTACTACGGAAGAGAAGAAAGCAAAAACAAGATATGCACCTTGTCGCATTTTAATCATTACTAGCAGGTGCAGTGGTCTATTTCAAGTAGGTATATATATGGTAGCAAAAATACAGGCACATGATAATTCTTGTGGGGCGGCATCGTTATTGTGTGCGGCTTTGGAGTTGGAAATAGAGCTAATACCTCAGGATCCTCATTACTCCCTATGGATCGATGAAACTCCGCTATTAAATGATGATGAATGTGAAACAAGGATTTATCAGGTTACTAGCGATAATCCCTGGGGCGATGATGCAGACGCAAATGGTTGGGGCTATAGTTTGCCGTCGGGTATCGTTAGATGTGCGACGATGCTTGGTTTGAACGCAAGGGTTATAGTTTATAGTACATGGTCAGTGCGGTTGCTAAGATGGCAGTATCCATTGGAAATAACACGGTTGCGAAACTTAAATGCGTTAGAGGAACGTGGAGGATCTCGCTCGGATTTAATGCCAGCACAAAATGAAAGAGAGATAAAAGTTTTGGTAAATCGGCCAGGGTGTAATATTCGCGACCTACAATTACATTACGTTATGGTGAGACCGAATAACCAAGTGATGGAGCCAAGTCAAGGTATTAACTTGTTAAACAATGTAGTGACTAAGCACCGATTGAATATGCATGGTACGGGAATATCTGTACTAGTCTCAATCTGACACAAGCTAACTGGCGAACCTTCACCTTGATACTATCGTACGAGTTCACGACTCATCTTTACTAGCTGAGACCTGATCTGACAGTTACCGGTTTGTATGGGCATCTGTCAGATTAGATCTGAGCCAAATTTTTCTCAGCCAATCCGGTTTACTATCGAGTAAAGTTTCCAATGGTGTTCGCCCGCAGTACATCCCGTCTCGCTATTGGATATTTTCAAGGTAATAGTCCGTAACATATTTAATATCTTAACTCGATAATAATTGATACTGACAACAGTAGTTATACGTTTTAACAAATTAAGTGAGTTGGCTATTTTTGCAATTAAAATCTGTTTTAAACTTTAATTAATACTCTAAATAGAACTAGATTTCGAAGTAATAATTTATATTTTTTTGGTATAAAAAATTTATCCTTAAATAATATTTTAACGAGCGTAATGATACCCTAGTGTTGAATGTTCGTTTGTTTGCTAACAGATAAAAATATACCAATAGCATTATGGAAAAAATGAAAATTTAGCTGAAAGTGAAGGATAGTCAGGATGAGGTTCACACAATTTCTATTGCGAATATGGATTCGTTTCTGCCTGGCAATATTATTAAGTCGATTAAAAAAATGGATAACATTGTTAAAGCGAAAAATTTGCTGGATTCACCGCTCTCTAGCATGAATAACAACAGTAAATTCGCCCACCATTTGCAATATTGTTTTCGAAAAAAATTAAATTTTCCGCATCAAAATCTTATTATCTTCATACACCTGATTCAGCTGCCGACTAATCAGTGCAACAGTTTCCTTAGCTACACCAAGATCACGCGCAGTGCTTGCAAACAAATTAATGGCTTCAACAACTTCAGCAATCACAGATTGCGCCTGTGACCAATTAGCGTAGTTAGCGTGACTAGCTAATTGTTGAATTGCTTTTAATGAAGGCTGTTTCCCAAAACCGCAAAATGCTGTTGCATGCTCACCATAGGGCGATGGGCTAAAAGTAACATCGTAAAAAGGAGCAAGCTGCCACTGGCCATTATCGCTTTGTAAAAAAGCCCAATTTTTACTGTGATCATCCTGGTTGCAGGCAAATAAATTAAACATAGCGCGACGAAATTGCGTTTGCCCGGCGCGGGGGCTTTTGCATAACAGGCTGCTGGCCTTGATAAGATCTTCGTAGTCCAAGCTGGGCATTCTGAAATCAGCATTCAATAATCCACAGGCGCTGTGTAAGTGAAACCGTCCTTCATCGCCCTTGGGTAATGCGTGCGTATCAAACCGTTCAAGTGCCAGCCATTGTTGTGCACCGGATGTGATGGGGCGTCTAGTAATCGCCATTTGGGTACCTCATTCCGGCCTGTGCGGCGATGGTTAGGTATGCCGCTTCGCAAAGCCCTTCTTCATGGCCTAGCGGTTTAATATCCATTTTTGTTAAATGGCTAAGGAGTTTTGAATTGGGTTTCACGAGCAATAACCTTATTACTCCTTATTACCATCAGCCTGGGTAATAAACCGTAATATAAATCCCCCCTCTATCTCCATAATCTCCTCTACGAAGGCCAACACCTCCAAAACAATTCGCTCGCATTCGCAACAATTCGGGCAGTAAAAAAATGCTAACACACAGGGTGCAAACCCATGAGGAGATAACATGTCCATTCAAGACACTTTACCTAAGTCACGTTTAACTCTGCGCTATCGCACAGAAATTAACGGGCAACCAGAAGATATAGAACTGCCATTGCGCATTCTAATTTCGGGCGATTTCTCTGGAAAAAATACTGTTAAAAAATCCTTTGATGAAAGAAAAATCCTGAGCTTTGATGGTAAAAACCTGAATAGCATTATGGAAAAAATGAAGATTCAATTAAAGGTAAAAGATAGCCAAGGTGAGCCGCACATTATTCCCATACATAACGTGGATTCATTTTTACCTGGCAATATTATTAAATCGATAAAAAGCATGGATGAAATGGTGAAAGCCAAAGATCTGCTGAATTCGTTGCTCTCCAGTATTAATAACAGTAGCAAATTTCGCACCGCACTCACCGCATTGCTTGCTGATAAAGCAGCGAAAGAAGAGTTAAAACAAATCATGGCCCCCGGTTACGAAAAAAGCGCAACCTTGCCCGAGCAGTTATGCCCGGCGGCCGCTTAATTTTTCTACTGAACTTAATTAACTACAGGAAAGAAGGCTATGAGCGAATCAACTGCTGCAACCTCCAACTCTCGCTTAGCGGCGTTAGGGGAGAGTTTAAATTATCAACCGGCCATTTTGGAATCTCTGCTGAGTAAAAAGAAAAATCAACAGAGTTATGGCGAGCTTAACCAAAATCTTAATAAACTTCTTAGCCCTATTGAAGAAGTGGAAGACGATGTCGATTTAAATAAACTCGACAAGATGCTCGGCTCGTTTACCGAGCAGTCCAGCGTGTTGCAAGGTTTTCTGGACAATGCAGAAGACGGCATTAAAGTCGATCTGTTTCATGCGGTAGATAAAAACTTAAAGGCAATTAATAAATTTGCTGAATCCACCAGTGTGTTGGTAACTGCAGCAAAAAGTGCAGATGAAGATACCAAGGCTTCAAGCACCGAAGAAGCAAAAAATGCCTTTATAAAATTCACTAAAGAGATGAAACCTTTAAGCGAGCAAAAAACAAAAATTAATGAATCTTTGGTATCAGATTCTACTTTAGTGCTCGATGAAAGCGAACAAGCGGTTGATTATTTTTTAGGAAGCCTTGCGACTGCATTATTTAATAATATTTTGCCCACGGATCAGGATGACGCCACACCTTTGGCTGCTATCCGACAAAAAGTAAGAAGCCTCTCCATTGATATAGACGAGCGCATCAACCGCGATTTAAACGCAATTATTCACGACGATGAATTCCAGGCAATGGAAGCTAACTGGTTGGGCATATACAACCTGATTGCCAGTACTGATTGGTCCGCTGATGTAAAAATTGACATGATTGATTGCACCAAAGCTGAGTTGGGTGAAGACCTGGAAAACAACGCAGTTGATTTAATTAATAGCGATATGTTCAAAAAAGTTTATGTTGCTGAATACGATCAATTTGGTGGCCTGCCTTATGGCGCAATTGTGGGCTTGTATGAGTTTGAAAATACGCGGGAGGACCGCCAATGGTTAAGCACCATGGGTAAGCTTGCCAATGCAAGCCACGCGCCTTTTATCAGCTCCGTTGGTCCCAAATTTTTTGGCTGCAAAAATATTGAAGAAATGGCGGAGATCAAAGATCTTGCTGCGCATATGAATCACCCGCGTTTTGAAAAATGGCAACAAATGCGCGACAGTGAAGAGGCCGCCTACATTGGTTTAACATTGCCCCGGTTTTTATTGCGCGCCCCCTATGACCCTGAAATGAACCCCGCTGGCGCAGGCATAACCTTTAAAGAGCAATTGAATGTGCAGCGTGGTGGTGATGAATTTTTATGGGGTAATGCGGCCTTACTGTTTGCCAAAAATATGATCCATTCTTTTGCGCATTCCGGTTGGTGTCAATATCTGCGTGGGCCTAAAGGTGGTGGGCGGATTGAGCACCTGCCGCGCTATGCGTTCAATTTAAATGGCCAGGAAGAATTTAAAGCACCCATTGAAATGGTGATACCGGATTATCGCGAGCTGGCTTTTTCCAATGCGGGTTTTATTCCGTTGATTTATCGCAAGGGTGGTTCCGAGGCGTGTTTTTTTAGCAGTCAGTCTATAAAAAAATCCAAACGTTTTAAAGATCCGCAGGATTCAGAAAATTCTCAGCTGGTTACCAATCTCTCGTACACCTTTTCCATTACCCGTATTGCACATTATGTGAAATGCATTATGCGCGACAACATTGGTAGTGCTGCCGACGATGCTTATATTAATAATGTTTTGCAAACCTGGTTATCGCAATACGTTACCACTGTGGTGAACCCTGACGATTTAACGCTGCGTTACTACCCATTTAAAGCGGCGCAAGTCATCACTGCGCCGAGAGAGGGAATGATTGGTTGGTATAACAGTGAAATTACTATTTTGCCGCATATTCAATTTGAAGGCTTGGATGTTGAACTGAAAATGGATGTGCGTATTTAAGTGCATCTCTACGATTAAATTAATGGTTTTTTACATAAATATTGAGGAATTTATCATGGCTAGTACTTCGTTTAACTGTAGCGTTTCCCAGGGTTTTAATTTTCAAAAAGATTCACAACAACTTGTTGGACATTTGACATCCTTAAAAATTGGTAACGACAAGGAAAAGTTCATCAAAGATATTGAAGTGCTTGACCCCACAGGTATTCAAGATAAAACAAAAATTAAAGTGGTGGGCGTGATGTCTGGAATTTTCTGGAATGGTGGTCACGCTGAACAGATAGGTTTTAACTGCCAGATTTCAACCATTAATAAAGCGTCAGCGACTATCCTTCAGCATTCAAACTTGAGCGATACCACTGTGGAATTTAGCTATGTGATTTACGATTTTGATCCAATTAAAAAGGTGTATTTCAAGGCATTTCATTCCGATTCTAAAGACTTAAAGGGCTTAGTTGCAAAATCCGGTGATGAACTGAGCTTTGGAATTGAAATGGATGAATCTAGAGAAGTTGTATCGCCTAAAAATTTCGCGCTTTATTTGAGTGTTATGCCTCAAGAGGAAGCGCAAGTCATTCAATACGCTGTCTCTGAAAAAGGAAAATTCACCAAAGCCTGGGGTGTTACTGTTGCTGCATAGTTAGCTTTTTTTACGCCGCTGTCCGTTATTCAACTGTGTGATGGCGGCGTAAAAAAATTAAATAATCACTGAATCTTTAGAGCCTATAACCATGTCGATTCATCAACTTGCGCCTGTGCATTGGCAAATGGGGCAGACGTTACTGCCCGATCATTTGCTTGCGCAGGAAGATGCTTTAACGGGAGAAGCCCGCCTGCGGTATCAGGCGCAGGGCTTGCCTGGTTATGGCGTCGCCAGGTTGGAGTGGGATAGGTATCTGCTTGCGCAAGGAACCTTCAATATTGAAAGCTTGCGCATTTTTACTCGCGATAAAAACTTGCTGGTTGATTACCCCGGAAATAGTCTGTTGATCAGTTCGCCATTGGCTTTTGTCCAGAGCCTGCGTGCGCCAGTTTATTATTTTGTGTTGCAAGAAAATATTATTCAAAACATAAATGCAAATATGCATTCAAGTCTCGCGTCAATACCTGCTGGCGATGTTGCACTTTTACCGAAGCGATTATTTAAATTAATTTTGGCTCAGCAGCCTAGCTTGCCAGAGCAATATGAAAAATTGATTGGCAGCCACACACTTATCGATCAGGGCAAGCTTGCAGAATTTGAGCAGGCAGTGAATAAACAGTGGCAGTTATCTGAACGTTATATTCCGCCTTTAATACAAATTGGTACTAGTGAGTTTTTGCAACGCCCCTTACGACAACTGAGTGCTTTGCTCAGTCGCTACTTAACGGAAACTTACAAGGTTTGCCAGCGGCAGCAGTTGTCCGATATGCGCCATTTTGAAATGAAGCTTTGCGCCAGTACCATAAGCCAAAGTTTGCAATATCTCGCCAATCACATAGGTAACGAAAAAATTGGTGGGGAAGTTTGTTTGCATCCGTATTTCTTATACGAGCAATTACAAAAACTCAACCGCGAGCTGGCGCTACTCAGTGGCGAGTGGGCTGCACTTAACTTAAAAAATTATCGCCATAATGATTTACACGGAATATTTAAACTATTGTTTCGCAATATAATCGCGAATTTAAAACACCATAGCCGCAACAATCAAAGCTTTACTATGCATTTAAAAGACGGTTGCTACCGGGCTCAATTACCCAATAGCTTGCACCAGGATGACAAGCTGTATTTGATTATTAATTGCGATCAACAGCCGTCCTTACCGGACAATGCTTTGCCTTGCCTGAGCAGCCCTGATCGAATTGCTAATTTATATCATTATGCCTTGAGTGGGGCGGCATTAAAGCCTGTTAAACACAGCGCAATGACGCATTACTTTGGTGAAAAAACCCAGTGCTTTCAATTAATGAACGGTGAAGAACTCATGCATATTAAACGCGATCACAGCATCGCATTTTTGGCGCAACCAGAGTTCGCAAACTACAACTTTTACGTGTTTTATCAACCGGTATCACCCCAAAAAACGCGGGGTCATGATGGCGCTTCTCGATAAATTTATTGACCCGCGTACACGCGAACATAGAGTAAACCCAGTGCCTAATGGCGAGTCGAGCCAAATCAAAAGTATCTTATGGAATTTACAAAATATATTGCAAACCCGGAGAACGGCAGATAAATACAGCAATCTTGGATTAATGGATTTTTGCGAACATTCGCTAAGCGATTCTTTAATGCTTCAGCTTTGTTGCGATATTCAGCAGCAAATACAGCAACACGAAAAGCGCTTGTGTGATGTGCAAGTCAGTTTGTTCGACAGCAAAAAAAACTGTTGGCATATTTCAGTTGCAGCGCGCCTGGTGAGCAAACCCGCTTCTGATGTAAAAGGTAATCTTAGTTTTATATTGGAGCTTGCAAAAAGTGCGTAAACCAAGCTGTGAAGCGAACTATCAAAACAGCTACAAAAACAGACGTGAGCTTTTTATATGAGCACACTTTTATGTCGAATCGAGCTGAATAAAATTGGTGGTATAACCATTACTGTCGATAACAAAGACGGAAAAATTACGCACACTGTAGTGCTCAATAGCGATGCGATTACTACCACCAGTAAAGGTGATTCGGCAACCAGTACTATTACGCAGACGCCAGAAAAAATTACCATGGACTGCAAAACATTTGAACTCACCGCCGATGATATAAGTTGTAAATCCAGCAAAACCACGAGTTTTACAAGCGGCACCGATTTTTCCATTAAAAGCGACAGTAATTTTAAAGCAGAAGCCGCCGACGCGGTAAATGTTAAAGGCACTGATGTTGCTATTAAAGCTACAGATATGAGTGTCAAAGCCACGAGCATTGTCATGGAAGGCACTGAGATAAAACTTTCAGGCTCTGCGCAGATAAGTGCCACCGCAGCCATTATTAAATTGCAATAACTGGGGATAAATATGTCAACAATCAATCAAACAGTATCCCCGGATGAATTAACTATTTTTGATGAAGAAATGGCGTTTCTTTCAAGTATTCAAACGCGTTTTTTTAATATGCATAATCGCATTCCTGTTGCGCAGGATGATCCAGATGTTAAACACCTGACAGAAGTTATGGCTGCGTTTATGGCGAAGGGACGCATGGCGGGAAGACAGCAAATTGATCAATTACATCAACGCGTATTCCAACAGCTGTTACCTTATTTAACTTCGCCCGTGGCGTCTATGGCGCTGGTGCAAGCGAATACTCGCTATTTAACCGAAGCCGTTGAATTAAAATCAGGTAGCCTGTTTACGCTGAGTAGTGATGATGGCGAACAAGCGCAATATCGCAGTATAGCTAGTATGCCGCTAGCTCCCATCGCCATTGAACGCGTTGGTTGTAAACCTAATGGCCGTATAGAAAATCAGGTGTTTATCAGAATAATTTCTCATGTGCGTGCCCCCGGGCCATTGGTGCATTTACCGATTTTTTTAACGGTGAATAAAAATTTTAATATGTCGTTGGTGTTAAAAGAGCTCTTCAAAAAACAATTGATAAAAGTATCAGCAATATTTGATGAGAGCATCAACCTTGACGGTCAATTTAGCCTGGGAGCTTGTCAGGCAATAGCAGAATTTTCAGATAAAATATTGCCGCAACATAAATTGTTACAAGCTAGCCAGCAAGCAGAGGGCTCGCACCCAATAGAAAAAATTCGTCGCTTCTTCCAATTGCCGCAGCAAGAAAATTATTTAAATCTGTATTTTACTGACGCACCCCAGCAATGGAAAAGCTGTGAGCTGGTGCTAACGCTTAGAGGCCAATGGCCACAACAGCTAAAAATATCTTCTGAATTATTCCAATTAGCGGTTATTAGTGTAGAAAATATACTGCAGGAATACGCTGAACCCATTCAGTATAATGCCACCCAGAGTAGCTGCCCGGTTCGTCCTCCCTCTACAGCAGCTGATTTGCACTTGCTTAAATGCCTGGGTGTTTATCAGGGCGTATTAAAAGATCGGGTTAGCTTACGCCCTGGTATATTGAAAGGTGGTAGCGATGCTTATGAGCTTCAGTTTCAGAGTAGATCTTCTCAAGGCCCTGCCTACCCACAGCTCGACATTCAGCTTCCTGAAGCATTTAAAAAACCGGTAAAAATTACTGTTGATGGACTTTGGCACCAGCCGGATTTTAGCAAAAGTTTATGGAAAAAATTAGCCGTTCGCACTCATCATTTGGATATTCCAGGGTTAATATGGAATATCTTTACCGCACCCGTTGCTTACATTCCATTACGTGACAATGATCCGCAAAGTTTACTGGAGTTAAGCTTGCTGAAAAATAAAAGTGAAGTATCGCTAGACGAAATACTATTTTTACTTGAAAGCCTTGGTTCTGTATTCCAAAGGGAATTTCAGCCAATAAAACCTTTACTTAAAAGTTTGCATATTGCACTGGCGGGTAAAAATAACGGGAGCAATCTGCTGGAACAGGAATTATCCCGTAAGTGCGTTAATTATCATTTTTCGTTGCACGCTATTCCGGCAAATTCGCTGCCGTTGATCAATACTTTTTTTGCCAAGCTGGAGGCACTACTGAATGTTTGGTTGGCTAATATCAGGATTAACGTCAGTATACAAAACCCTATGCCCGCAACTGAAGAGCCGTCTTTACAACCTGCTAATCAATATAATTTTATTGGTTACTCTGAAACGCCGATTCACGACAATGATGCTGATGTAATTGATAAAGCGGATTACAGGTTGATACCACAATCTCCGGAACAGTTGTTTTTTATCGGCGAGCAAAATGTGAATTCATTTTTATTTAAGTCGAGCAATGGCTATGAAGAGTGAGGCCTGGGATTATCTTTATCTGTATTTTTCCGCACTGGATGAGATCTTTTTACAATTTGTTGGGCCCTACGAAAATGCGCAATCGAAACCAATCGCCGGGGCTAGTAAAGGCCATGATTCAAGCACTGGCGAAACATTGGATTTGCTACCCATATGCGAGAAAATTGAAGAAAATATCAAACAATGCCACAGCTATATAAAACCCTTGATCACCAAAAAAGAATTAAAGTATTTGATCAGTGCGCTGATTTTTCATTGCGATGAAACGGTTGTAACCAAAAAACTTGACCGTCATTGCATACCAAAAAAATCCTATCAATGGCCAAGTATCCAAAAAAAAATTGCCCATTGCCAAAATGGCGGTGAGCGTTTTTTTCGTTATCTGGATGAAATGCTTTTACATAGCAGAAATTACAGTTTGGCTATCGAGGTTTATTTTTTTTGCTTAAGTCAGGGTTTTGTGGGTTGCTATTTTGATGACCCGGAAAAGATCAAAGCCTATTTAAAACGCTGTACTGATGCAATCTCCATTCGCAGGCTCAGAATTTAGATTTGATAGTAAGAATTTAAGAGCTTTTAAAGTAATACCTGTTTTTGTGCATGCCAAAAACTAATTTGCACTTAGGAGACGTAAATGAGACCTATGCTTAAAATAAAAGAAGCTGAATATTCACTTGAATATGATCTTGCAGCACAAATTTCTGCGCAAATAGGTAATTTCGATCTTATTGCATTGTTGCGCTTGCTAAAACACGAAGGGATTGCAACGCAAGATATTTGGTTCTCAAGTCATAATAGTCTTGCCTCGCAAAATAGAGTGATAGAGTCGCTAAAGATTCGCGAAAATTGTGCATTTATCGAATTAAATCTCGGCCTTTTAGCTTCTACAGGAATTATTCCCAGTCATATCCGAAAATTTATGGAGCGGCCTGAAGTCAGTGATAGCGGTATTCAAACCTTTTTTCAACTTTTTGATCACCTACTTATCAGTCATTATTTAGGTCAACTATATCCCGAGATTAATAAAAATTATTTCCGTCATTGGCCGCAGACAAAAAAGTGTTACACAGAGCTACAAAATATGCGCAGTGAATGCACTCTGCACTGGCTCTTTGAATCTGCGTTTCCTGAATTCAGTATCTTGATAACACACACTGTAGTTCGTTCTGAACAAAGTGCTAAGCCAAAAATTTTGGGGCGCATGATGTTGGAAAAACACGACAATAGTGTGCAAGAAAACTTAGCGGAGGGTTTTAAGATATCGCTCTTCCAGCGGCCCGAATGGAACAAAAGTCTGGATGATTGGCAAAGCCAAATAAGACAGCGCTTAAACGAATGGGTATTTCCCTGGTTGAAGAGCTTATTCATTTATCTGGAAGTGGATTTGTGTTTGCACGCGCATCGCTCTCACCTTAAGCTCTTTGCGCAAAGCGCTTTGGGTTACGACCCTTTATACATTCAGGGTGGCGAATTTTTAAATAAAGAAAATGGTACCGCCATGCAATCTATTTCTATGCACTCTGGTCTTGTGGGCGAAAATGTCTACGAAAATATTCTTTCAGTCTCTGCATCATCTATTAACACAACTAATAATGCAGCCATTGCGAAACACGACCAACACAGTATTGTATGGGAGGACTCGTGTCGACTTCAATTATAAACTCAGCTATTGAGAAGCTTGAATCCTTGTCACTAGAAGCTGTGCCACAGGAACTTTTGCTGGAAAAAGTTAGTGGTATTTCTCTGGGCCAGGAAAACACTGGTGAAAGTGCAGCCGAGCAAGTGAATGAAGCTTTTAACAAGTTATCATCTTATTGGCAGCAAGGTAGCTATGAAAATATAGTGAAATATGCTGATACTTTTCCACTAAGTCATCTTTGCGATATTCGTATTTGTATATATTTCTTGTACAGCTTTTGGTTAACCCAACATAATCAAGCCATTGAACGGCTGCTAGCCATTTTAATAAATGTGCTAAAACACCAGCACCAGAGGCTATTGCCACTGAGTGGAAAAGAGGTCATAGCTCACGAAAAAATATTGAACAACAGTATCGGATTGTTTTTTAGAAAACTTGTGACTCGTCTTGAAAAGCCAGAAGTAAAAAATAAGTTAACTCGAGAGAATATACAACAAGCACCTCAAGTATTGGAACAATTAAAGGATGTGCTAAATTCTGGGAAGTTTAGTATAGGCGAAGAAGTCTATAATTTACTTCGCGAACTTAATAAATATTTTTTAGAAATTCAAGTTGAAATCGATAAGAATGATATTGCAATGACTGAAAATTCACGTAAGGACGCAGAGCACAGTAAATCTATAGCTGATGAAGCTGAAATTCAAAAGTTTGCAAATAAAACCACCGTTGTGAATCAACAAATCAACGGTCATGATGTTTTAAAAACATTAAATCTACTAAACAAGGATTTTTCCAGTTGCCATTCAACTAACACCTCTTATTCCTTGCAGTTACTCTTGCAGAGAATAGGTGTGCTACAACAATTAATTGAGAGAAGTGATGATTTTAAAGCTTCTATCGTGTTAGCTGATATTCAAAATGAATTGGATAATTTTAATCCGTTGATTTATTTTCCGCAGTATTTTGCTAATTTTGCACGTATAAGGGCGGAACATGCCAATAAATTAGAACCCTATTTTTCAGGGCATAACACTTATCAATGGAAAGTTTTAAGCGAATATTATCATGCTGATATGACCGCATTTGCAGAGATGCAAAATGATTCCGGTGCATCGCGCGCTCATCAGACACCAGGCACCTGGCACACTCCTGAACAAGGAATTGAAGAACAAAACCTGACTGATGAAAGCTACAGCGTCATCGAAAGCGATTATGAGGTTAATGGATATGATGACTAAAGAAATGCATAAATATTTTAATTCGTCTTTTGAGCGTTTTTTACCTGGCGGATTCGGGAAAAACAGTCGTGAGTGGGAAATCAGTCATGAACGAGTAAACAGTCATGAACGAGTAAACAGTCATGAACGATTAAACAGCCGTGAACAAAAAAACACTCAGGAAAATAGCAATTGTGAAGGTAACAGCAGCTATCAAGACACTATGGCTTTTACGTTAAATTTAAACATAGAAGGCAAG
Source organism: Pseudomonadota bacterium (assembly GCA_040385335.1). Classification (GTDB taxonomy): domain Bacteria; phylum Pseudomonadota; class Gammaproteobacteria; order Pseudomonadales; family Cellvibrionaceae; genus Cellvibrio. Next base: position 6,290 of record JAZKHP010000032.1, on the reverse strand, counting down.
AACTATAAAATTCCGGGGGCCAATATTAAGCAATGTGAATTGCATGCATTTAATTATGGTTTTTCTTGTGTGTTAGGTTTTTTTCTACCAATAGAGCAACGACCAGACGAATTGCTAGCGGTTTTTACCTCACAAAGCCTGATCACTGTAGAGCTGAGTATAGCGGCAGTAAGTAACCTGGAACCAATTCCAGAAAAATTTAGCGTGAAAGGACTTGTCAAAGAAAAGTCGCTTTCGGAGTTAGCTTATGGGCAGGTAACTGGCAAGCCCGTGCTTTATCGCTATTATCAAATTCAGTTTGCTGACCCTGCGCAAGTTTTGTGGCAGCAACATTATCCCAGTGAATTATATGTGGATGACTCAATGTCCTCGGTTATCAATGCGCAGGTAATAGCGCCCATCACACTGGCTATAGATTTTGAGCCTGCCGACGAAGTACTACCGATGATATGTTTAGCATTGGGAAATACCGAACATAATAGATCAGGTGAAACGGGCATGTGTAACACCGCCAGTTTTTACGATTTTGTAATCAATTATTGTTACCGAAATAATGCTTTTTTTCATTACGATTATAGTGAACACACTTATTCATTAAATGCTAAACCCCCATCTTTAACCGAGACCAAGTCATTTTTACCTAATGATATTGCTGAGATAGGCATGCATTGGCCTGCATCCAAGCGGTCAATCACTAACTTATTAAACGGAATTGCTTACGGGAGTGAAATCCGATCGGTAAAAAATGATCATGCTTTGACTGGAATCAAGCACGACATTATTTTGCGCCAGCCAATACAAAGCCAATTCCTTAAGCAAAAAGCCATTGAAGACAATCACCTGTTCATTGAAGGTGAGTTGCTACACGCACAGCTGCAAACATGGCCGAAGCAGAAATTTTTCCCCGACTGTAAATTGAGTTTTAACACGAGTGTCTATGGATCCAAGTATTTTTATGCAGGTAAGGCTTATCGCAGCGTTGCTTTTTTTATTTCTGCAACAGCCATTGATAGTACGCCCGAACATGACCTGGATTTGGATAACACTCAGTACCATTTGAATTATCATGTTATCGCTCATAAAAGTGGGAACCAACAATCGCTTCTTCCACGTCACGAGTTACCATGCTACCCCTTATGTGCTGAAGGCTTGATAGTAAGTGATCAAGGAAAAGACGATGAAAAAACCTTTGATATTGTAAAAAATAATGACTCAGGCCAATTCGAATATAAGGTTCATATTCCCTTGTGGGATAAGACTATTAAAGTCACTTTAGATCCGAGTTTTCTTAACAGTCATTTTTTCTTTCCTTTTTACCGCGATACAAAATTGTTATTGAGTTTGGATTTGCATAGCGCCCAAATTCAAAGAGTGCTGAGTTGGGGTGAAGGGGTAAAAATAACACCGCTTGATACTCAGGCTAATCACATTTTGTTTGGTAAAAAAAGTGGCGATGAAACCTCATTAAGCCATATATACGAAGACAGTAAGCCGGTGTTTGAAATAAAACGTTGCAAGGAAAAAGATACTGAAATGGTACGGCTGGAAGAGGGCAGTATTATTTTTCAAACCTGTGAAGAACCTTAATGGTGAATAATCATGCCTAAATGCGTATGTAGTGGAGCTATGATGCAATGTACCTTTGGTGTTGCACCATCGACACTAACTATATTACCTGCCAACAAGGTTATGGAAGGAAGCCCGGGTGCAAACATAATGGATTTTATTCCGCTCGTTAATATTTTGCCCTTTGGTATGTGTAGTTCGCCAGCGAACCCACTGGTAATTGCATTAACGGCAGCGGCCATGGGTGTACCGACACCTGCACCCTGCGTGCCTATGACAGTTAGCCCATGGGCTGCTGGAAACCCGACGGTATTGTTAGCGAATTTCCCCATACTGACTGATGACAGCCAATTGATGTGTATGTGGGCAGGAGCAATCAGTATAAAAATGCCCGGACAAATGATTGTTGAAGCTTAAGGTAGCGAAAGTCATGAATAAATTTCTAACCATTTTTTTACTTTATAGTTACGTTATTGCGGCGCTAATCGGAGCCCTTATCATTTTGTTTAATCCGCAGATATATATTGTCTGGGTATGGCAAGCTTTCGCCATTCTATTACTTGTGTCGTTAATAGGTGTGAGTACATTTCTTGCTTATCGTTTTTGGGTGATGAACCAAATTCCAAAATTTTTGATTATTAGTGATCAGCATGTTGATCAAGAAAGTCTTATCGAGCATTACAGCAATACACAGCTCAGTGAAACATTTGCACCGCAAGTGCTTTCGCCAGCCTTGCTAACTAATGATTCGCCCAGAGTACGCTTACAATTGGCGCAGCTAAAAGGCTCGCGTTTTGCTCCTCCGCGTATAATCATTCTTGTCAATGCGGATCATTTTTGTAACAGTAATGACGGTGAACAATTGGTATTAAGCAATAATCTAAATCGCTTGTTGTATTTACTCAATCACAAAAACCAGAGCCAACAAATAGATTTATTTTTTACCCACACAGAAAAAATTCCCGGGTTTATACATTTTTCACGCTGGGCAGATCATCAGCAAAAAACCTTGCGATTCTCTGCTAATAAGTCGCTAAGCTTACAGCTGGAAAATTATAAAAATTATAGCCGCGCGCTCACGCAGGTTGCACCCGATGAGTTTTTAGCGATTGTGGGATTTTTTAACAAATTGCCAGGATACTTACGCCCATTGGATAGGTTGGTTGATAACTTGTTACTCGTGAGTGGAACTAAAACAAATCGTATATTTTTATCGCGTCATCATCCTTGATTTAAACGCTCGGTAGATTAGGCAAAGCTCTTAATGCAATAATTTAAATTGAACAATATAAACCAGTGCCCCGGCGATATACCCTACGGTCGCGAGCGCACTAATTTTTTTAACATACCAAATAAAATCTATTTTTTCTAAACCCATTGCGGCTACACCAGCGGCGGAGCCAATAATTAAAATGGAGCCACCGGTACCGGCACAGTAAGCCAAGAATTCCCACAAGAAACTGTCTGGAGGATATTGCTCAAGGCTGTACATTCCCATAGACGCTGCAACCAGGGGCACGTTATCTACCACTGCGCTGGCGAAGCCAATTAAAATAACAATAATATCCTGACGCCCGACAGTTTCATCCAGCCATTTCGCTAATGAAGCTAGAATGTGCGAATGCTCCAGGGTAGCCACTGCTAATAAAATTCCGATAAAAAACACAATGGAAGACATATCAATACGCGTTAAGGCATGCACCAGTGTTAATTGATTTTTTTGTTCTTCGTCTTTGTTTCGGTGCATTAAATCGGCAACCATCCATAGGATTCCCAAGCCAAACAAAACTCCCATAAACGGTGGTAAATGGGTGATGGTTTTAAATAGTGGAACTGCAACTAACACGCCTAGACCCAGGAAAAAAACTATATTTTTTTCCACACTTGACGTTAGTGAGCTTTCATTTTGATTTGTATTAATTGGGCTTTCAACAAGCCGACCGCGCAATATAAAAGCGGTAATCAGCATGGGTATTAGTAGGTTTACTACTGATGGTAGGAAAACCCCCGTGATAATATTGACCGGCGTTATCTGTCCGCCAATCCATAGCATGGTGGTGGTAACATCTCCTATAGGCGACCATGCACCGCCAGCATTTGCAGCGATCACTATCATGCCTGCGAAGAACAGCCGGTCCTCTCTCTTATCTAATAATTTTTTCATCAGAGACACCATCACTATGGTAGTGGTGAGATTGTCGAGAATAGCGCTGAGAAAAAAAGTCACTAAACCTATCAAAAGCATAAGCGACGATAATTTGGTGGTTTTAATTCTACTGGTGACCACATCAAAGCCATTGTGGGCATCAATCACTTCCACAATAGTCATTGCGCCTATCAGGAAAAATACTATCTGCGCCGTACTCACTAAGGTCTCTGACAGTTCGTGTGAAATATTATGTGCATCACCGAATAGGGCGTATAGCGTCCAGAGCAGTCCCGCACCCACAAGAGCTGAAGCTGATTTATTAATTTTAAGGGGATGTTCTAAAGCAATCGCTGCGTAGGCCAAAATAAAAACAACAATAAGTACTGTCAACATATTGAACACTTTGAGTTTTTTGAAGCCATAGCCCCATGCCATGACAATTTTCGGAAGACTAACACGCAGTATTTAATGAATCCAGCGAAAGAAAGATGGCCCGTCAGAGGGATATGTGAAGGTCAAATAGTAATCAAGCTTGCTGCTAGTCGCCATCGGGGCGATGGCGACCGGTCATTAATGCAGGGTAGCGCGGAATAAATGTGTAAAAGAACGGGGGATGGTTACTTACTCCATAGCCAGTGAAGATTTCAAAGACATCTCGGCCATATTGCTATCAACTAACGCGCGACAACTATTAGCGCACAGGTTGCATGCCGTTACGCAGTCTTCCATGCCGCTAAGATCGGCACAACTTTCCGCACAGGCTTCACATATATCTGCGCATAAATCGCAGACTTCTGTACGAAACGACGAATCACTTAGCAGGAAATAAGCAGAGGTTTCGCAAATTTGTGCGCACTCTAACATTAATTTGAAATGTTCTGGCTCGGCGTGCTTTCCGCCCATAGGTAAGCAGTGATTAAGTGCGGTATAGGTGCATGTTTCATGACAGCTGGAACAGTTTTCAATACAGTCTAAAACTATAGAATTTTCAATGTTGGGCATGATATTTCTCCGCAGCAATTCGCCTAATGAAGGATGTGCATTAATAGCAACTTGGTTATAAACAGACAGTGCGTTATCCAACATAGATTCTTAAAGTTGTTCTCTGAAATATATTATTTAAGATTTTAAAATAGTTTGTAACATTGCATATTAGTACCTTTATCAGGCATCACATCATTATTTATTCACTTATCTTTAAGTCACAATGATTTTTTGAGGCCGCTATGATTTTTTAATTAAAAGTTAGGATGACTGAATAGAAGCTTTAATAGAAGGTAATAAAAAAACTAAAGGTAAGACCAAAATAAAGTTACAAAATATATCGATGTTTTAGGCAGTCACCTTTACTTATTTAATGTGGCGCCTACACTTGAATAGCTCCATATGAGCATTGTCGCAGGCAAGTGTTTGGTTCTGAATATTTATGCGACAAATTCAGTATAAAGCGTAAGTAGCATGGATGATTTATGCAATTTATTTAAATTTTCATAAAGCTTTCACAATAGGAGTTAGTGTGATGCAAGGATTACTGTTTATAAGACAATGTTTTACTTTATTTTTTTGCGTTATTCCACTTTAGGCTTTCGAAAGAAAGCCTTTTTTTTTTGCGTCTATTGGGTGGCTTAAACGTTAGTTACGAAGCGGTAATTGAAAGAGATAAGTTTGTTATCAATCAACTGAGTGCGCGTAATATACCTACCGTGGTAATGACGAGTGGGGGTTACTCGAAGGAATCCTACAAGTTAATTGCTGAGTTGGCTGCTTATCTTGTGCGGGTAGGGAGTTAGGCTAGATCGAGCGGCGGTTTATGCATTCTTGCTGATATTGAACCTAGCTATATTCGAACAGAACCTATTAATTGATATCGGAATAAGTAATGGCTCGCATTGAATTTCAACTAAATATACAATCCCCCATAGAAAAAGTGTACGAAGCCTCACAAGATTATTCGGTTCGTTATCATTGGGATCCATTTCCGGAAAATATAGTCTTGCTGCATGGCGCTACCAATATCCAAAAAGGTGTTCAGGTTTTGGTGGTTGCAAAAAATGGATTAAAAATGGAAGTGAAATTTGTTCAAGTCTTGTCGCCAACTACGGCAGTTATTACTATGACAAAGGGCCCTTTTTTTCTGAAAAGTTTTTCTGGTAGCTGGATTTTTAAATCACTTTCTGTGCGGGAAACAAACGCGCGATTTGTTTATTCGATAAAAACAAAATGGTGGGCATTGCCTTGGTTTTCTGAATTTATAGCGGGCTGGTATTTTTCGAAGGTAATTAAAGCAAGATTAAGTGGGTTAAAAATATATTGTGAAGCGAATATTTAAATTCCCCGCAATATTTTTCAAACTTTCGCAAAAAACCTGTTGATTCATCCAGAGTTTTAGTGTTTTATAGGCGTGCAGTTTTTATTCAATCGGAGGTATTACTAACTGTAAATTCCAAACTTAGTGAAATTAAAGAGTCGCCACCCCTGAGTGCGTCAACACCCAGAGGCAGCTAACCACAACCGATAAGACGAGTATCAATCATGGCTAAACGTACTATAACGCCAGAGCTTCGCTCGGCCCAAG